>CAVPZT010000003.1:0-157750 GCA_963710285.1 uncultured Alphaproteobacteria bacterium
CGGGTTTCGTGATTTTACACGCATTGCTTCGAGCGATCCGGCGATGTGGCGTGATATCAGTCTCGCGAATCGCGAAGCCATTGTGAACATGTTGAAGAAGTACCGGAAAGAGCTGGAAGGCCTGATCACGGCGGTCGCGGCGGGAGATGGCGCGATACTGCAAACCTTGTTCGAACGCGCCAAGGCAGCGCGCGATACCCTTGTGACGAATGATCAGAAAAAAGAGTAGACCGTGAGTTCCGCCGAAATACGTATCGATTATCAGGTTGCATCTGGTGGCGCACTGAAAGGGCGGTTGCGCGTGGCCGGCGACAAATCGATTTCACATCGCGTGGTGATGCTCGGCTCGCTGGCCGAGGGCATTACCCATGTCACTGGACTGCTCGAAGGCGAAGACGTGCTGTGCACGCTCGCGGCATTTCGCGCAATGGGCGTGATGGCCAAGGGGCCGGACCGGGGCCGACTTACCATACAAGGCGTCGGCCTGCACGGCCTGCGCCCACCGGCGCAACCGCTCGATATGGGCAACTCCGGCACCGCCATGCGTCTCATGGCCGGTATTCTCGCCGGGCAGGCGTTCGATTCAATACTGATCGGCGATGCATCGTTGAGCAAGCGGCCTATGAAACGCGTGTCCGAACCACTTGGCCAGATGGGTGCACACATCGACACCAACGAAGGCGGGCGTCCGCCATTGCACATCCATGGCCGGCAGAAATTGCACGGTATCGACTATAAAATGCCGGTGGCGAGTGCGCAGGTGAAGTCGTCATTGTTGCTCGCCAGTCTGTATACCCAGGGTGAAACCGTCGTCACGGAACCGGCAACCACGCGTGATCACACCGAGCGCATGTTGCGCGGCTTCGGTTATGACGTACAGGTCGAGGGCGGGTGCGTGCGCGTGCATGGCGGCGGGAAACTCACGGCCTGCGACATTGATGTGCCTGCGGATATCTCTTCGGCCACATTCTTTCTGATCGGTGCGGCCATCAGCGAAGGCTCAGAACTGGTGCTTGAACATGTCGGGATTAATCCGACTCGTATCGGCGTTATCAATATTCTCAGGCTCATGGGTGCGGACCTCGCTATCGAGAATGCGCGTGAAGTGGGCGGCGAGCCGGTGGCAGAACTGCGCATCCGCGGTGGCAAGCTTAAAGGCATCAGAATCCCCGAGGATCAGGTACCGCTGGCGATTGACGAGTTCCCGGCACTATTTATCGCCGCTGCCTGCGCGCAGGGCGAAACCATACTGACCGGCGCGCAAGAACTGCGTGTCAAGGAATCTGACCGTATCGCCGTCATGGCCGCGGGATTGAAACGTCTTGGCATCAAAGTGAAGGAGACCCCGGATGGCATTGTCATCCAGGGCGGCAAGCTCAGCGGCGGGCAAGTGGACAGTCACGGTGATCACCGCATTGCCATGGCGTTCGCCATGAGCGCACTGCGTGCCAGTGGCCCGGTCACGATCCGTGACTGCAAGAATGTCGCGACCTCGTTCCCGGATTTCGTCGAGCTGGCGAAGCGCGCAGGCCTGGCGGTTGAAGTAATTCATGTATGATTTTTAGCCGCAGATGAACACAGATGAACGCAGATTGAAAAGCAACTCTAAACAATCACTTGATTGTACCTATCTGCGTTCATCTGTGTTCATCTGCGGCAAAAGTAGTTTCATTTCATGAAATCCACCAAGAAGATTCCAGTTGTGACCATCGACGGCCCCGGCGGGTCGGGTAAGGGCACGGTGAGCCAGCTGCTCGCCGCGCGTCTCGGTTGGCATTATCTCGACAGCGGGGCGCTGTACCGCGTGTTGGGCCTCATGGCCCAGCGCCGTGGAGTCGGTCTGGATGACGAACCGGCTCTTTGCCGGCTGGCCGAAACGCTCAGCATTACCTTCCTCCCGCAGGCGGACGGCAGGCCGGCGCAGGTCACGGTGGATGGTGAGGACGTGAGCACGGAGCTGCGCACCGAAACCACCGGCGAACTGGCCTCGCGGGTTGCGGTCCTGCTCGCGGTGCGTGCCGCACTTCTGCAAAAACAACGGGATTTCCGCCAGATTCCGGGCCTGATCACAGACGGACGTGATATGGGCACTACTGTATTTCCGGATGCGTTCCTTAAGGTATTCCTGACGGCAAGCCCCGAGGTGCGTGCTGAAAGACGCTATAAACAGTTGAAGGAAAAGGGATTCAATGCTAACCTACAAATGATTTTGGGTGAGATTCGCCACCGCGATGCGCGTGATACAGGAAGATCGGTGTCTCCGCTGAAACCCGCCGACGATGCCTGGATACTGGACTGCTCCGCCTTGAGCCTTACCGAGGTGGTGGAGGCTGTTTCTCGTCGTTTGCAGGCGCGACTTGCCGAAACGCAGACCACGACCCGCTAAGCGTGGCGGTCAGGCCGGTGAATCTCTTTTTTGCAACCTCAACCCCGTGACGCCATCACGCAGTCGGTGACGCGGGCTACAGATGCAGTCCCCCTGCATCTTTAATATATGGGCCAATGAACAATCATGAGTGAATCTTTCGCCGAACTGTTTGAACAGAGTCTGAAAACCAGCAAGATCGCGCCAGGCGGCCTCATCGTCGGCGAGGTGATGCGCATTGAAAACGATTTCGTCATTGTGGATGCCGGCCTCAAGTCTGAAGGCATCATCCCGCTGGAGCAATTCAGAGATGGACAGGGCGAACTGACCGTCAAGGTCGGCGACCGCATCGATGTTGTTCTTGAGTACATGGAAAACGGACACGCGCGGGGGCGGTAGTCATCGAATCCGGCCCGGTTCACATCAGCGAACAAGAACATCGAGGTCAGGGGCGCGACGCCAAGCTGTTCCACATCGCTGCGGAAGAAGAGCCGTGCCGTGACCTCGACCACCGTCTCGACGCCCGGCGTAACGACAAAGCGATACGCGCCCGTGGCGCTGGCGCTGTCGAGTGCGGCGTAGATGGTCACCGCGGTGGCGCTCGGTGCCGGCCTTTCAAGCCAGAAGCCACTGAAACGGGGGAACTCCTCAGCCTTGGTCAGACCGCTGTCGATGGCGAGCCCGCGCGCCGACAGGCCATAGGTGTTGCCAAGGCCCAACGCACGGAAATAGCTCGCCCCGACGAAGGAGATGATCTCGTCCATCTTGTCGCTACGGTTGAGCGGGTGGGTCAGTTTGAAGCCGGCCACACCGGGCAGCGCCGTCCCGGCGGGCACATCCTGTTTCAGATGTCCCCGATATTCGAAATCGTCGGTGGTGAACGTTAGTTCGGTCGCCATGCCGTCTACAACTTCGTGGAGGCGGACGGGTTCCTTGAAAAGCCAGCCAAGATGGAACGGCAGCAGGTTCCAGGTGGAATCCTTCGCCTTCCAGCGCACGCGGCTCGGCCGGAACTGGATCATCTGGTAGTCGTCGTATGTCAGGTCCTTGAAGACCGGGGCCAACTCCTCGGACCCCGGCGCCATTTCCGCGGCGCGGCTGCGGGCCGCTTCGGTCAGCAGATCAAAGCTGAAGGCTTCGGTGACAGCCGCTTCCTGTGCAAAGAGAGGATGACCGCCGAGCAGAGCCGGAACGGTCAGCGCCGTGGTTCCCATAGCGATGAGAAACACACGTCGTGTCGGAGACGGGCGATTGGTTTTTTTCTGGTTCATTCTTAAGCATTTGCAATAGGATGATGGCCGCCACGACTCACCGTGGGCCTCTGCCGCGCATTCACGCCTGTTCCAACCACAACGCAAGAGGGTTGCTTATGCCGCAGGTGCAAAAAGATGTGTTTGAGGGCCGCCAAGTGGTTCTCTGCCGATCCGGCTGGTCCATCTTCGGCGTCTTTCCGCCAAAAAGTCTAATTTTTGGGCGCGGAGGATGCGCCGCCGCAGCACCGGCCGGGTCTCTGAGTTGGTCAGAAAGAAAAATTGACGGAAGCGGCCAATGCTCTGCACGGTCCCTACCGTAAGGCATTGGCCACTCCCGCCAGTCGCTCCCGTCGCAACTCTTTAAACTTGCCCACCCGAAAAATATGAAGCGACAGACGTCTGGATCTGGGCGCTACTCGAAACCTCAACAACTCGTACTGTTCGGAATGCGTCCACCGTTCCGTGAGTTCAGTGGCTGACGCTGTTCCTCTGGTATTCACCCCTACCCATTACCCATTAGTCGAGCGGCGTGCGAAAAGGTTCAAAAAAAGATTCAGCACCCAGACAAGCGCAGCAAACCCCAGCCGAATTTGGCGTCCCGCCCTAGCGCGCCGAGGTCTTGAGCCCGCTGGCGCAAAGCCGCGATGATATCCTCGCGGCGGCGGTTGCCCTTTCCGATTTCGTGGGCAATGACCGCCGAGGCGATGGCCGCAGCGTAAGAAGTGCCGGATCTGTATCCGCCGCCACTTTCGCCGACGACAAGGAGATCGACGCCCGGTGCGGCGAAATCGACCTCATTCCCGGTATTGGCAGATCGGAAGAGCTTCAGTCGCGCGTCAATCGCCGTGATTGCGATGACATGCGGATCGGCAGCGGGGAAGGCCACCTGACTGCGCCCCTCATTCCCCGTTGCCGCGATCAGTATTGCGCCCTGCGCGTCGGCCTGCGTCAGAAGCAGCGCCAGAACACGGTTCCTTGGGCCGGTGATTGACATATTCACGATATCGACATGTTCCGCGATCAGCCAGTCGAGCGCTCGCGCGAAGTGGTCAAGACGCATGCCATTACGATCGCCATCGCTCGAAAAGGCGATCGCGTCGAATATATTGGCGCCCACCGCGAGGCCGGACAGAACCGCCCCGCCAGCCGGCGCCGCGATCAGTGAGACCAGACCCGTAGCATGGTCTGGATCAGCGGGTTCATCGGCGTCGTCGAGCACGGACCGGCTGACCACCGGCACCGATGCAAGGTCACCCTGCGCCGTGTCGACAGGCCCGTCGATCAGGCCAATGCGGATTGCGCGCGGCAGGCGGCAGCCACCCGTCTCGGGTGCGCCGAGCAGATCCGAGGCATAGGTGCGCCCTTCGGATGCGGGTGTAAAAATGGTGTTTCGGTCGAGGACGACCTCGATGCCGCGACGCGCCAGCCGCCGACGCATCGCGGCAAGCGTTACGCGATTGTCGAGGTCGATAGCTCGCTGTGAGAGACCGAGCGCCGGAAGCTCATCCCCCCGCAGGATGCGGCCTTTGGCGAGCTCGATCTCCACTTCGGCGCGTGCGACCGCCGCAGGTTCGCCGGCGAGCAGATATTCCCATCGATTGTCATCCAGCAACCTTGTTCGGCCAAAAGCGGGGGCGACCCCCTGCGAAGAAGAGTTCTGATTGATCGTGGCGCGTTGCCGGGGCTCTGGCTCTGGTTCCGGTTCCGGTTCCGGCTCGGCGGAAGCGGACGGGCCGTCGCCGATGGCGCCAAACGCTGCCTCGGTCGAGAAGGCGGGTCGAGGGCGGGAGACACAGCATAGAACCATTGCCGCGAGGCACGCGGCGGCGATGACCCCGTTGATCCTCATTGGGCCTCTTCCACGCTTTCGACGACGTCCGTCGCCGCAGCAAGGGCCGCAGCAACGGTCTTTGCATCGATGCCGTCTGCGATGGCTATGCGGTAAAGACCGATCGCCGAAGGCCCATCCGCAATGGTCGTATCCTGCGAAAGAAGCAGGTCAGAGATCTGTTCGGCCGTCGCGTCTTGACGGAATGCAACCACGAGTTGCTTGCCAGCCACCGGCGCACCGGCTTGCGAATATCCTTCAGGTTTCTGAAAGTATCTCCCCGTCGCGACGGCCGACAGCATGGCCCCAAGCGCAAATGCTGCTGCGATGGCGGCGGCGCGCGCCGTCCAGGACGGTTTCTTCGCGCTGGAAAGATCGCGCTTCAGCCGCGCCAACCCCATTTCGCCAGGGCTCCGTCCGAGATCATCCTCTCGTACCGCTGTCTGGACATGACGCAGAAACGCCAGTTCCTCACGCAACCCAGGATCCGCGGCCAGTGCGCGTTCGACGGATTGTCGTTCGTTTTCACTAAGCGTGCCGTTCAGGTGGAACGGCAGCAGTTTTGACATTTCTTTTTGCACACTATCACCCATTACGTTTTGTCACCTCTGGCTGCACCTTTCGCCGACAGACACCTCAGCAAAAGCTGCTTGGCGTGAAACACTCTCGACTTGACCGTTCCCTCGGGCACATTGATGGTCGCTGCGATCTCAGAATAGCCCATCTCCTCAAAAAAAGTGAGCTCGACTGCGATCCGGTGTTCCGCGCTCAGCCCTTTCAGACAGTCGCGCACGGCGCGAGAGTCTTCAGCAGCCGAGAGGGAGTGTTCAGTATCTGTGGTTTCGTCGATCTGTTCGGGCAGAGTCTCCTGATAGGTTACCTTGTCGCTTTGCCGGAAGGCGTCCATCACCTTTCGCCAGGCGATGGCGAATATCCACGTTCTTGCGTTCGACTGTCCCCGGAAGGCGGCGGCGTTACGCCAAATTTCCAGAAACACATCATGCATAATGTCGGCTGAGCGATGTGGATCGTTCAATTTTAGTCGGATGAAACGGTAAAGCGGTCCTTCGAGTGACGTGTAAAGCGCCTCGAACGCCACCCGGTCGCCGACCGCGATCGCCGCGACAAGGCGCTCGGTCTCACCGTTTCTGTTGCTTTCCGCCATCTTCAACCCGGACATTGCCGACGAAAGGAACGTCAGATCAATCAGAGCCTCTGCGCGACGCAGGCCGGAAGATCGATCGCGAGCCAATCACTATACCATTGACGCTCGTTCGCCCATGCCGAGAATTGACACAAGGTCCGGCGCGGCAAGGTCAGTCGCGCAGTTGGGAGACTATGTCGCCCTTGTGGCCAACAGCATCCTGAGCAACCGAAACGGCTTTGAGAACCGCGTGAACCGCACGGCCGGGTCTGAGATCCAGGGCCACGACGGACCGGCGTGTGACCCGCGCCAGGATCGGCGTGCCGCCGACGCCAAGTTGTACCAATGCGCCGGGGCCGTCGCCGATCCGCACTTCTCGGACGGTCGCAGGCAGGATGTTGAGGGCCGAAATTCCGACCGGCCTCTCAATCGCCAGCATTACATCCTGTGCCATGATCCGCAGCCGAAGCGTCTTTCCGCTGCTGCCATCGATATGGGGCAGCCAGATCGGTCCGCCGGGAGTGGAAAGCCGTGTAAGCCCGTCGTCTTCCTGCGCTTCGATCTGAGCAGAGAAGACCGCGCCTGCTTCGCGAAGACCGATTGCGGGCGCGGTTGCCGGGTCTGACAAGATGTCTTCCGCGGATCCCGCGGCGACGACGCGCCCATCATTGATCAGGATCAGCGTGGTGGCGAGCCGCGCGACCTCCGCCGCCGAATGGCTGACATAGAGGATCGGCAGCCCAAGTTCGTCCCGCAGCCGTTCGAGATACGGTAGAATCTCGCCTTTCCGCGCCTCATCGAGCGCCGCGAGCGGTTCGTCCATCAGAAGAAGCCTGGGAGCGGACAGGATCGCCCTGCCAAGCGCCACGCGGCTTTTCTCTCCGCCCGACAGCGCCGCAGGGCGGCGGTTCAAGAGAGGGCCGATGCCGAGAAGCTCCACGATATGGTGCTGGTCTGGGGTGGCCACCCCGCGCGGTGCGAACCAGCGCCCGTAGGCGAGGTTTTGCGCAACGGTGAGGTGCGGAAAGAGCCGCCCGTCCTGAAAGACGTAACCGATCCTTCGGCGGCTCGACGGCAGGAAAACACCCGCTTCCGTATCCAATAGAATTGTATCGTCAGCGCGAATTCGACCCGAATCAGGCCGCAGTAGACCCGCAACGGCATTGACGATCGTGGTCTTGCCCGAACCCGAATGGCCAAAAAGTGCCGTCACCCCCGGCGGCGCGGAAAAGGCGACGTCCAGCGTGAAGCCGGGAAAGGCGTGGGTAAGGGCGACCTCGAGCATCATGCTCGTCCGATCCGGCGCGCGATGCGTCGGCTGACCCATTCCGCGAGGATGAGCGCCGTCATGGCAATACCGACGGAAACAAGGACAAGCCTCAGCGCCGAGGACTCACCGCCAGGCACCTGAAGAAAGCTGTAGATCGCGGAGGGCAAGGTCTGGGTTTGTCCGGGGATGTTCGAGACAAAGGTGATCGTTGCTCCGAATTCGCCCATAGCCTTGGCGAAGGCGAGGATCGCACCTGCGACCACGCCGGGCAAGATCAACGGCAATGTGACCGTGACAAAAACCCAAGGCTTCGTCGCGCCGAGCGTTCCGGCGGCGTCCTCAAGACCGGGGTCCACCGCCTCTATCGAAAGCCGGATCGCCCGTACCATCAGCGGAAATGCCATGATCCCGGCCGCCAGCGCGGCACCCGTCCAACGGAAGGCTAAGATGAGGCCGAACCAGTCCTCCAGTATCTGCCCGACCGGGCCCCGTCGGCCGAAGGTGAGCAAAAGAAGATACCCTGTCACGACCGGCGGCAGGATCAGCGGTAGATGCACGATCCCGTTGAGGATCTGCTTGCCCCGGAAGCGCCAACGCGCGAGCACGTAAGCGACGAAGATGCCCAACGGCAGCGTGGCGAGAGTCGCCCAGAGCGACACACGCAGCGATAATTCCACCGCGCGCCATTCGTCCGGGGTCAGCCAATCCGTCATCTCGCCTCAGTTCAGTACCTTGAAGCCGTGCCTCGCGAATACCTCCGTCGCGGTATCGCCCCACAGGTCTTCATAGAACGCCTGGTCCGCCGCGTCCCTGGCTTCGATCAGCAAAGCCGCAGGGTAGAGGATCGGCGGGTGGAGGTCCGCAGGAAAGGTGCCCACCACAGTAACAGTGTCATCGGCGGCGGCATCGGTGGCATACACAATTCCATAGGGCGCCTCGCCCGATGAGACGAGGGCAAGCGCCGCCCGCACATTATCGGCCTGCGCGACCAAAGACGCCACTTTGTCCCAAAGCCCGAGCGCGCTGAGCGCCGCCTTGCCGTATTGACCAGCGGGAACGGAGTCAACGAGCGCCATTGCGAGCTTGCGATCACCCAGCAGGGAAGGGAGATCCATTTCCGGCGAAATAGATACGGGTTCAGCGTCTTTCCCGGTCGCGATCAGGACGAGCCTATTGCCCAAAAGGTCTCGTCTCTGCCCGTTCGCAATCATCCCGGCCTTGCCGACTTCGTCCATCCAGTCTTCGGCGGCCGACATGAAGATGTCTGCGGGTGCGCCCGCGATGATCTGTTTCGCAAGCAATCCGGAACCGGCATAGGAAATGGTCACGGAATTGCTGGTTTCCCGCGCCCACACAGAGGCAAAATCATCGAGCGCAGTCTTTAGCGAGGCTGCAGCGAGGACCACAACTTCATCGGCCGGGGCAGCGCGGGGAGCCATCGACGGAAGGACGACGACGGCCGCGAGCAGCAAGCATGAAGGATAGCGGTGCAAAAACAGATCTCCCGTCGATATGTTCAGCAAAACATATCACGGTGACGCGACAGGATGGCAAGCGCTATTTCTCGACGGACACATCGTCGCTATCGGTGTGTCGCAAGAGCGCGCGAAGCGCCTTGATTTCGCGCGCCGCGGCTTGGGTCGCCGTCGCCTCGACGATGCGGTAGAGACGCAGCACCTCTTCCCCTGTCTCTGTCAGATGCGCCCCGCCACCGCCCTGACCACCCCGCGCACTGGAAACGAGCGGTGCGGCAAAAGCAGCGTTCATTTCCTCCACCAGCATCCAGGCGCGTTTGTAGCTCATCCGCATCCGACGTCCCGCGGCGGCGATAGACCCGGTTTCGCGGATGCCCTCCAGCAGCTCCGCCTTTCCGGGACCAAGCATCGCATCCTCACCGAACAGGATGCGTAGCCGCAGACGCGGGGCGGTCGAGACTGTGTAAGGATCCTGGTTCATGCCGGAAGTGTCGTGCGCCCTTCTGCGGCATTCAAGCCTGTTGTGCCCGCCGTGGGTCCGCCCCGCGCCCACACGCCCGCCTGACAAAGCTGTGAAATGGCTGTCGTAATGAGCACGAAGCCGCCGACTGCCCCTATAGTCGTCCCGATCTTCCTCCATCGCCGGGACAATACTTTTGAAACGACTGCTGATCGCGCTTTGCCTCATGGCGGCTTTCGTCTTGATCTGGACACAGATTGGAGGCCGGTTCGATCCTTCCGAGCTGAGCCGCTACGTCGCGGATGCGGACGCGTGGCGGCATCGAAGCCCCTTGGTCTTCGCGGCGGTCTTCTTCGCGACCTATGTCGTCGTCACCGCCCTGTCTTTGCCGTTTGCGGTCTGGATGACGCTGGCCGCCGGTGCGCTCTTTGGCTTCTGGGGCGGATTGGTTCTGGTTTCCTTCGCATCTTCGATAGGTGCGACTGTGGCCTTCCTCGTCTCGCGTTATCTGCTCCGAGACTGGGTCCATGCCAAGCTTGGTGACCGGGTGCGAGCAATTGATGCGGGACTGGAGCGCGACGGGGCGTTCTATCTTTTTACTCTGCGGCTGATCCCTGCTGTGCCCTTCTTCGCGGTCAATCTGCTTATGGGTTTGACTCCGATCCGAACGCTTTCCTTCTATCTTGTCAGCCAGCTTGGGATGCTCGCAGGTACGGCGGTGTATGTGAATGCAGGCACGCAGATTGCGCAGATCGACAGCGTTGGTCGGCCTTGTCTCTCCTTCGCTTCTCGTCTCCTTCGCATTGCTTGGCCTCTTCCCGTGGCTCGCGCGCTCCACCTTGCGGCACTATTCCAAAAAAAGGGTCTATCAAGGCTGGAAACGACCCGCCCGGTTCGATCGCAATCTGATCGTGATTGGAGCCGGGGCGGCAGGTCTGGTCAGCGCCTACATTGCCGCCGCGACGAAGGCAAAGGTGACGCTGGTGGAGGCGGGCAAGATGGGCGGGGACTGCCTGAACTTCGGCTGCGTTCCGTCGAAGGCGCTGATCCGGAGCGCGAAAGCGGCGCATCAGATGCGCCATGCGGATCGCTATGGGCTTGACCCCGTTCAGCCGGCCGTCCCATTTGCAAAGGTGATGGATCGCGTTCACGATGTCATCGCGAAGATCGCACCACATGACAGCGTGGAACGATATACCGACCTCGGGGTCGACGTGCTGGAAGGCTACGCGCGGGTTGTTGACCCCTGGACCGTCGAAGTCACGCTCAACGACGGCGCCACCAAGAGACTGACCACGCGCGGTATCGTCATCGCAACCGGCGCAGCACCTTTCGTGCCGCCGCTGCCCGGGATCGAGGAGGTCGGCTATCTGACATCCGACACCCTTTGGGAAGCGCTTCGTGACAATCCCAGCCCCCCGGCTCGGCTCGTTGTTCTGGGTGGCGGTCCAATCGGGACGGAGTTGTCGCAGGCCTTTGCCCGGCTCGGCTCCTCGGTTACGCAACTCGAAATGGCGCCGCGCATCATGGGCCGCGAGGATGAGGAGGTCTCGCGCATGGTGCAGGCTTCGCTTGAGCGCGATGGCGTAACCGTCCTGACCGGCCACAAGGCGCTTTCCTGCGGTGCCACGGATGGTGAGAAGTGGATCGAGGTCGAGCATGAAGGCGCGCGCCGCCGGATCATGTTCGATGAGCTTATCGCCGCCGTCGGCCGTGCGCCGCGACTTGGCGGCTTCGGGCTTGAGGACGTTGGTATTCGTACCGACCGGGTGGTCGAGACGAATGAGTATCTTGAGACGCTGTTTCCCAACATCCTCGCCGCGGGTGATGTCGCCGGCCCCTATCAATTTACCCATACCGCCTCGCATCAGGCGTGGTTCGCTGCGGTGAACGCACTGTTCGGCGACCTGAAGCGGTTCCGGGCAGATTACCGCGTCATTCCTTGGGCGACGTTCTGCGACCCGGAGGTCGCGCGTGTTGGTCTTTCCGAGGCTGAGGCAAGGGAAAATGATATCCCATATGAACTCACCCGCTACGGCATCGACGATCTGGACCGTGCGATTGCCGACGGGTCGGACGATGGCTTCGTCAAGGTGCTGACTGTTCCGGGCAAGGACCAAATTTTGGGTGTGACGATCGTTGGAGAGCACGCCGGGGACCTTCTGGCAGAGTTCGTTCTCGCGATGAAACACCGTCTGGGGCTGAGCAAGATCCTCGGCACCATCCACATTTATCCGACGCTCGCGGAGGCGAATAAATTCGCTGCTGGCGAGTGGCGGCGGGCGCATGTGAACCCGACCCTACTGAGGATCGTAGAGCGCTATCACGCTTGGAGACGCGGATGATCGATGCGCTGCTTCTACCGATTCAGAGCCGCGTTCTGTACGTTCCAGCACGAATTCTCGCTGCCAGGGGGGTCTCTGCGGACTCCATCACTCTCGCTGGTTTCGCGCTGGGTGTGCTGGCCGTTCCTGCAACGGCCTTCGGGGCGCCGCTTCTGTCGCTTGCGCTTCTGGCTGCAAATCGCATTGCCGACGGTCTGGACGGTGCGGTGGCGCGGATGACGGCACCGACCGAGCGCGGCGCGTTCCTCGACATCGCTCTCGATTTCGTCTTTTATGCGCTGTTCCCCCTTGGCTTCGCGCTGTTCGATCCGGCCCGAAACGCCCTGCCGGCGGCCGTGCTGATCGCTACGTTCGTGGGGACAGGGTCATCTTTCCTCGCCTTCGCGAGCGTCGCCGCCAAGATGGGCAAGCGCGCCGACGCCTACCCGACCAAAGGCATCTTTTACCTTGGCGGCTTCACCGAAGGGGCCGAGACCATCGCCGTCTTCGCATTGATGTGCCTGTGGCCGACCGTCTTCCCGGTCTTGGCCTATATCTTCGCCGCAGCCTGCTGCGTGACGACACTCAGCCGTTGGCATCAGGGCTGGACCGCTTTTTCCGCCACGTCGAACGGGCGCGACAATCAGCCGTAGACCTGAGACATTCCAGCTGAAAAGGACCCATGATGAAACGAACTCTGACCCTTGCCTTGGCCTTTTGCGCTGCGACCCCCGCTATGGCGGATTGGCCGGCCACGCTAGAGGCGGCGAAAGGCCAGACGGTCTACTGGAACGCCTGGGGCGGCGATGAGCGTACCAACGCGTTCATCACCTGGGCGGGGCAAGAGACTGAACGGCTATACGGGGTGAAGGTCCAGCAGGTGAAACTGACGGACACGGCGGAAGCAGTTACCCGCGTGCTCGGGGAAAAGGCGGCCGGAAACGACGCAGAAGGTTCGGTGGACCTCATCTGGATCAACGGGCCAAACTTCCTGGCGATGAAGGAGAAGGGACTGCTCTTCGGGCCGTTCGTTGCTGATATGCCGAATTCGAAATTCGTCGACCTGTCAGCCGATGCGCCGGCATCGGTCGATTTCACGGTGCCGGTGGAAGGTATGGAAAGCCCGTGGCGGCTGGCGAAATTCGTGTTCAACTACGATAGCGCAAGGGTTGCGGAGCCGCCGCACAGCTTGAAGGATTTTGTCGCCTGGGCGACTGCGCATCCGGGCCGCTTCACCCATCCAAGCCCATCGAATTTTATGGGGGCAAGCTTTCTGAAACAGGCACTGATCGAACTTGCGCCCGACAGGGCGGCGCTACAGAGGCCGGTCACGGAGGAGGCATTTTCAGCCGAAACAGAGACGTTTTGGGGCTGGTACGACGCGCTCAAACCGAATCTCTGGCGCGGGGGCGAAACTTTTCCGGAAAACCAGTCGATCCAGCAGCAGCTTCTGAACGATGGCGAGGTCGACATATCCATGTCTTTCGATCCCGCCTCGACCGCTGCTGCAATTCAGGAGGGACTTTTGCCTGAGTCGGCGCGGGTTTTCGTCCCCGACGGCGGCACAATTGGAAATGTGAGTTTCGTCGCGATTCCAGTGAACGCAGCGCATAAGGAAGGCGCCATGGTGGTTGCGAACTTCCTCCTCGACCCGGCGACGCAGGCGCATATGCAGAATATCGAGGTACTTGGCTCTTTTTCTGTCCTTGATCCGACGAAACTCGATGACAGCGCCCAGGCCGCCTTCGCGGCTCTGCCAAAGGTTCCGGCATTGCCTGCGCTTGCCGATCTTGGGCCGACACTTCTGGAACCGCATGCGAGTTGGATGACCCGGCTGACCGAGGAATGGGCAAAGCGCTACACAAAATGAATGCCAACGGCCGCTGGCTCCGTGGCGCAGTTCTTGGTGCCGTTGGAATTGGCCTGATCCTGCCCATTCTCGCGGGCTTGACTCAAACCCTGCAGGCGGCGTTCGGTATCTTTCCCGCCCTTGGATATGAAAGGGTGTCGCTGGCGCCGTGGGAGATGCTGGCCGCGCTGCCGGGCGCGGGGACGAGCCTGCGCCTTACCCTGATAACGGGGATCGGATCGACAATCGTGTCCCTGATCCTTGCGACAAGCTTCTGCGCGGCCGTTCATGCAAGGATAACGCCTGAGAGAGGTGCGCGCTGGCTCGCCCCGCTTCTCGCCGCGCCCCACGCGGCGATGGCGATAGGTCTGGCTTTCGTTCTGGCGCCATCTGGATGGGTTGCGCGCATCTTTGCCGCCATCGCCGGTTGGGAGAGGCCGCCGGATCTCGCGACCGTCAACGACGGGGACGGAGTGGCCTTGATGATCGGGCTCATCCTCAAGGAAATGCCGTTCCTGTTGCTGGTCATCCTGTCAGCACTGAGCCAGATTGATGTGCGACGGCAGCTCGCGGCAGCGCGGTCACTAGGCTACGGGCGGGGCGTCGCGTGGATCAAGATCATCATGCCCCAGGTTTGGCCGCTCATCCGTCTGCCGGTCTACGTGGTTCTGGCCTACGCGTTGTCGACGGTGGATATGGCGATCATCCTCGGACCGTCGAATCCGCCGACTCTCGCCGTGGCGGTGGCGCGATGGTACAGCGATCCGGACCCGGCGATGTTCCTGCCCGCCTCGGCAGGCGCGGTGGTGCAAGGGGGGATTGTCGTGGCCGCAATTTCGATCCTTTGGCTGGGTGAGGCCTTGTTTTCAAGGGCTGGGCGCTGGTGGCTGTGGCGCGGCGGGCGCGGCCTGTCTGCGGAACCGGGATTGCGCATCGGGGCAGGTGCGGCCGTACTTATCATGCTGGCGGGTGCGTTTTCGATGACGTCGCTTCTGTTCTGGTCGGTGGCCTGGCGTTGGCCATTTCCTGATACGATCCCGCAAAGCTGGTCGCTCAGGGCGTGGTTGTCGCCGCAATCTGGCTGGGGCACGGCGTTCGGCAATACGCTTATCCTCGCGCTAACGACGACCGCCTTGTCTCTGACCCTCGCGATTGCCTGGCTGGAGGGAGAAGACCGCGCGCAGCTTGGTCGAGCCCGCTGGGCCGAGGCTGTCGTGTACTTGCCGCTCCTCGTGCCGCAGATCGCGTTTCTTTACGGATTGCACGTCGTCTTCCTGCGGATCGGCGGGATGACGGGACTGATCGCGGTGATCTGGGCACAGAGCCTTTTCGTATTTCCCTATGTGATGATCGCCCTTTCCGACCCCTGGCGGGCGCTCGATGTGCGGCTTGTCCGGACGGCTGCGGCGCTGGGCGCGGGTCCCACGCGCAGGCTCTTTTCGGTCAAGTTGCCGATGCTGCTTCAGCCCGTTCTGACTGCCGCCGCCATCGGGGTGGCGGTCTCTGTCGCACAGTATCTGCCAACGCTCTTTCTGGGCGCGGGTCGGGTAGCGACGCTGACGACCGAGGCTGTGACGCTCTCCTCCTCCTCCGACCGGCGGATCACCGGGGTTTACGCCACGCTTCAGGCGGCGCTGCCGTTCGCGTGCTATGCGTTTGCGTTTCTTGTCCCGGCGGTCCTTTACCGCAACCGGCGCGGTCTTCAGGGGAAGGCGAGCGGATGAGCCTCGATCTCGATCATCTCGCGGTTCGGTTTCATGATGCGCCGCCGCTTTTTCCGCCACTGACGCTCAGTGTTCCCGCTGGGTCGATCGCGACGTTGATGGGACCGTCGGGCATTGGCAAATCGACTCTGCTGGACGCGATCGGCGGTCACCTGGCGCATGGGTTCCGGATTTCAGGCGGAGTGCACTTGAACGGACACGATCTGCTCGCGCTTCCGGCCGAACGGCGGCGCGTTGGCATTCTGTTTCAGGATGCGCTTCTTTTTCCGCATCTGTCTGTCGGGGACAATCTGGCCTTCGGGCTCTCGCGCGACCTCCACGGTCATGCCGCCCGGCAGGAGGCCGTCGCAAAGGCACTGGAGCAGGCGGGCCTCGCCGGATTCGGTGACCGGGATCCTGCGACGCTCTCCGGCGGACAGAAGGCGCGCGCCGCTTTGATGCGGACGCTCTTGTCGAAACCCGTAGCCCTTCTTCTTGATGAGCCGTTTTCAAAGCTCGATACCGCGCTGCGCGCTGAGCTACGCAGCTTTACATTCGATCATATTCGAAAGCGGGAAATCCATGCCCTGCTGGTGACTCATGACCGTGGTGATGCCGATGCAGCAGATGGCCCGGTCGTCGAACTTTGGTGAGTGTTGAAATTCAGCCAAAGCGCGGTTGAGACAGGAGGTAGCGATCGATGATCGGCAGCGCGGCGGCGCCGATTGCCCGTGCGTTGCGGCCGACTGATGCTTCGGTGAGCACGGGCGTATCGATGCCTTGCGTGTCAATCCGTCCGATTTCTTCATTGGCACGATCAATGATGCGCCGTCGCACATCTGACGGGCAATTCGCGTCAATCAGGATTCGTTCGAAATCGATAACCGCAGCTACAGCGACGATCGCTATCGCAAGGTGACGGGCCGTGTGCTCGATCCAGTGATCAAGGGGGGCGCCGATCTCTGTCCAGTCGCAATCCGGTTGCCAGAGCAGGGCGGGATCCATCCCGGCATTTTCCATCGAGCGCTCCAAAAGATAGAGAGAGGCATGATGGATAAGCTGCTGCGATCGACCGTCCGAGGTAACCGGGATCGATCCGAAGGCACCCGCGTTTCCGGTTCGCCCGGAATAGACGGTGTCATTCAGGACAACGCCACCACCGATAAAGGAGCCGATGTAGAAATAAGCATAGTCCGAGAACTCACGTCCGCGTCCGAAGACATGCTCGGCGGTGCAGGCCGCCGTCGTGTCGTTCTGTATCGTCACAGGCAGGCCGGTTGCCGTGGCGACGGCGCCTTGGATGTCGAAATCCCGCCAGCGCTGCATTTCCTCACGTGGGGCGTTGACGGTGTCGAGCCAATTCCAGAGTTCGAATGGCGCGGCGACGCCGATGCCTGCGATACGATTCCGCTGCCGCTTGCTTAACCCGGCCGCAAGATCGGAATAGCTCTCGGCCAGGAATTCCATGATCGCTTTGGGCGTCGGATAGGCATAATGCCGTTTGCGCTGAACGCGCAGATGCCCGGTTGCGTCGATAAGCACCAGATCTGCGCTTCTTCTACCAATGTTCAGGCCAAAGGACAGAATTCCGTCCGGATTGAGTGTCATGGGTATTGATGGTTTGCCGACCTTTCCGCGGATCGGCTCTCCACGCAACAACAGGCCATCTTTTTCAAGCGCGCGGATGATGATCGACACGGTCTGCGCCGACAGGGTGGACCGCCGCGCGATGTCTGCGCTCGGGAGACCGCCATGTCGTTGGATCAGCGAAAGAACGAGTCTTTCGTTGTGATCGCGAATCCCCGACTGGTTCGCCCCACCAAGGGGGTCTCGGATCGCTGCGGCTTCCATCTCGGTTGCCTATCTCCTCCCTGATCGGGTCAAGGCTAAACCGAATTTAATTAATAAATCAACTTTATTTATTTATTGACAGATCACCTCGAACGTAAGAAAGATGCGCTTCGGAAGCAGACAGATTCGGACTGCTCACCACCGAAGCCCGGAAGCTTTTTGCCGGGGCAAACGTCAGGGAGGACGTCATGACTAAATATCTTATCAGCGCCGCAGTCGGCGCGCTTTGCCTTGGCACTGCGGGTATGGCATTGGCCGACAGCGCCTGCCTCATCACCAAGACGGACACAAACCCGTTCTTCGTGAAAATGAAGGAAGGAGCCGAGGCCAAGGCAAATGAGCTTGGGCTCGAGTTGAAATCCTACGCGGGCAAGATCGACGGCGACAACGAAAGCCAAGTCGCGGCCATCGAGGCCTGCATCGCCGACGGTGCCAAGGGTATCCTGCTGACTGCTTCCGACACAGCCGCCATCGTGGATTCGGTCAAAGCCGCACGGGATGCCGGCATCCTTGTGATCGCGCTCGACACCCCGCTTGATCCGATCGACGCGGCCGATGCGACTTTCGCCACCGACAATTTTCAGGCGGGTCTGTTGATCGGCCAATGGGCCAAAGCGTCAATGGGCGACGCCGCGGCGAGCGCCAAGATCGGGATGCTCGACCTCGCCATTTCGCAACCATCGGTGGACGTTCTGCGTGACCAAGGCTTCCTTCAGGGTTTTGGTATCGACCTCGGCGACCCGAACAAATGGGGCGATGAGAGCGATCCGCGTGTGGTCGGCCATGAAGTTACCGCCGGCAACGAAGAAGGTGGCCTGACGGCGATGGAAGCCCTCCTTGCCAAGGACCCGGACATCAACGTCGTCTACACGATCAACGAACCTGCCGCGGCCGGTGCCTATGAAGCGCTGAAGGCAGTCGGCAAGGAAGCCTCCACCCTGATCGTCTCGGTTGATGGAGGTTGCCCTGGTGTGGCCAATGTCAAAGATGGCGTGATCGGTGCCACCTCGCAGCAATACCCGCTTCTGATGGCGTCGAAGGGGATCGAAGCGATCGCGGCCTTCGCCAAGGACGGCACGAAGCCCGCGCCGACCGAAGGCAAGAACTTCTTCGATACAGGTGTCACGCTTATTACTGACAAGCCGGTTGCCGGGGTCGAATCTATCGACTCTACGAAGGGTGCAGAACTCTGCTGGGGCTAATCTCCACGCAGAATATCCAGATTTGATGCTATGCTTATGAGAAGGGCGGCCGTGCGCGCCGCCCTTTTCAAAAGGCCTGCATCGATTACTTGGGGAGGACGATGATGGCGAACGAATCCAGTTCCGATTCCGGATTTGAAGAGGGGCTGAAAGGTGCCTCAGACAAGGTCGCGGAGTTTCATGAAGAGACGAGTTTCATAAAGAAGCTCCAGCACTGGCTTCATCAGACCCCCTCGGCGGTGCCGCTGATCGTGCTGCTTGTGTCGGTCGTCATATTTGCGCTGCTCTCGCAGAACTTCTTCCGCGCGACGACGATGTCGACGATCCTCCAGCAGATCGCGATCGTCGGTATCCTTGGTGTCGCGCAGACGCTTGTGGTTCTGACCGCAGGTATCGACCTCTCCGTCGGTGCGATTGCCGTCTTTTCCTCCGTTCTGATGGGTCAACTCTCCTTCCGCTACGGTTTGCCCGCCCCGCTGGCAATCCTTCTCGGACTTGCCCTCGGCACGGCGATGGGCTGGATCAACGGCATGCTCATCTCGCGACTGAAACTGCCGCCTTTCATCGTGACCTTGGGCACCTGGCAGGTCTATCTGGCGTCGAACTTCATCTTTTCGGCCAACGAGACCATTCGCAGCCAGGACATATCGGCAAATGCCCCGGCACTGCAATTCTGGGGCAATGCGATCCAGCCCGGTGGGGTCAAGGTTCTCTACGCCGTTTTCCTGATGATCGCCCTTGTGGCCATCCTCTCCTACATATTACGGCACACGGCTTGGGGACGGCATGTCTATGCCGTGGGCGATGATGCAGAGGCGGCCGAACTCGCAGGTGTTCGCACAAGCCGCATCATCGTGCAGGTCTACGCCTTGGCGGGCTTCTTCTGCGCGATCGCCGGCTGGGTGATGATCGGCCGCTTCGGCTCGGTCTCGCCGACCGCCTCGACCGGACAGCTCGGGAATATCCAGTCGATCACCGCGGTTGTGATCGGGGGCATCTCGCTCTTCGGTGGGCGCGGTTCGATCATCGGGATGTTTTTCGGGGCGATGATCGTTGGCGTCTTCGAGATGGGTCTGCGTCTTGTCGGCACAGACCCGCAATGGACCTTCTTCCTCATCGGCGTCCTTATCATCTTCGCCGTCGCCGTGGACCAGTGGATCAGAAAGGTGTCGTCATGACCGAACCCATTCTCAAAGCCCGCAACCTCGTCAAGCGCTATGGCAAGGTCACGGCACTCGATCACTGCGACTTCGAATTGATGCCGGGTGAAATTCTCGCCGTCATCGGGGACAATGGCGCGGGAAAGTCATCGCTCATCAAGGCGCTTTCGGGAGCCGTTCAACCTGAGGAGGGTGAAATCTGGCTCGATGGCAAGAAGGTTCACTTCGACTCGCCGCTCGACGCCCGCGCGCATGGGATCGAATGCGTCTATCAGACACTCGCGATGAGCCCCGCTCTCTCCATCGCCGACAACATGTTCATGGGACGCGAGTTGCGAAAACCCGGCCTGATGGGCACGCTTTTCCGCAAACTGGACCGTCAAAGGATGGAGCAGTTCGCCCGCGAAAAACTGAATGATCTGGGTCTGATGACGATCCAGAACATCAACCAGGCAGTTGAGACCCTTTCGGGCGGTCAGCGTCAGGGCGTCGCCGTGGCCCGAGCGGCGGCTTTCGGGTCGAAGGTGGTGATTCTTGATGAACCGACCGCGGCGCTCGGTGTCAAGGAAAGCCGCCGGGTGCTGGAACTGATCCGCGACGTACGGTCGCGCGGCATTCCGATCATCCTCATCAGCCACAACATGCCGCATGTGTTCGAGGTGGCCGACCGAATTCACATCCACCGGCTCGGCAAGCGACTCTGTGTCGTGCGGCCGCACGATTACACCATGTCCGACGCCGTCGCCTTCATGACCGGGGCCAAGGATGCGCCGTCTGACGCTATCGCGGCTTGAGGGACCAATGACTTTCACAGTCGAGGAGCGCGTCACGGAGATTCTCGCGCGCCTTCCGGAAGCTGGGCGCGCGCGGCGTCTGATCGCGCTGGCGGGGCCTCCGGGAACCGGCAAGTCCACTCTGGCTGAGATATTGTGTCAGCAGCTTCGCGACGCGGGTGAAACCGCATCGGTCGTGCCGATGGACGGCTTTCACCTCGATAACCGCATTCTCGAAAAAAGGGGTCTATTGCTCCGAAAAGGCGCCCCCGAAACCTTCGATGCGGCAGGGTTTATTGCTTTGATTCAGCGTCTCAAGGCGGGGAGCGAGGTGATCGTACCCGTCTTCGACCGCGCGCGCGACATTGCTATCGCCGGAGCTTCCGTCGTCCGGGCCGAGGCGCGGACGCTGATCGTCGAGGGTAACTATCTCATGTTCGACGAAGATCCCTGGCGCGAACTTGCGCCATTGTGGGATATGGCCGTGTTTCTCGATGCGACGGAGGACGAATTGCGCGACCGCCTTGTGCGGCGTTGGCGGGAGCATGGGTTGGATGAGAGCGAAGCGCTGGCACGCGCCGAGGAAAACGACCTTCCCAACGCGCGCCGTGTCCTCGCCGAACGGCTTCCCGGCGCCCTGACGCTCTGAGCGGGCTAGAATGCTTTTCTATATCCGAGACTGACGGCATAGGCTGATCGCGAACTTCCGCTCCCCAAAGCCGAACGATAGCTGCCGTCGGCGTACAAGCTCGCCCCACTACCCAGCGACAGGCCGCCGCCCCGACCAACCTCTGCCGAGCTTCCGCCGGTCTTTGAAGTTATGTCGTCCCGGTCAGATTGACGCTTTGCGCGAAGCGGTGGCCCGCCTCCGCGCTGGGCGAGTATGCGCGCATGTCAGCATTGGTCACAAGCATCCTGGTCGAGGGAGGCGTGAGGTTGGCGTTGAACTTGCCATACTGTCCGGTCACGCCCACGATACAATTGCCGAGATCAAAGTCCGCGACAGTCTGGAGCTTAGGCTCGACACATCGTTCACTACGACGAGAGTGACACCCGTAACGCTGCCGCTGACATTCGTGCAAGCAGCGTTTGGGGGGCAAGGCCTGTGCTCAGTGCGACCGCAACGCCGATCCGCGGCGCAATGTTCATCACGACACCCCGCCTTTGTCATGCGCCCGCCGCGCAGCCTCACGTAGAACGGCTTCGCACCGATCAGATCAATGGGCTTGTTCATGCTTTCCGCCTCGAACCAATACAATGCGTCGGGCTGCGCGGACTCTCACAAAGCCCGCGCGTGTTTTGGCGTTCGTCAGGCCCGACAACTCACAAAAGTATGTCTGTTCGGGCAGAAACTGCTTGCGCCGGTTGCGCGACAGGTTTTGCCTCAGCATCGGCAGTCCAAGGCACCGGAGCTATGCACGATCCGCACTGCGAAGCGGTGCCTCAGACCCGTTCCTTCATTCGGTACTGGCGACAGCAGTCAGTCAGATGCCACAGACCGCACAAGCCTGCCCGTCTGGCTGTACATCGAGGCCCCGACGCGCGAAAGTCGCCTCAGTCTGGGAACTGGTGGGGGCGGAGCCATGACGCATGCCGAAATCGGACTGATTGGGCTAGGGACGATGGGGGCTGCGCTGGCGCTCAACATCGCCGAAAAGGGCTTCGGCATCGCGGTCTTCAATCGGACGGCCTCGGTCACGAAGTCGTTTCATGCTTCGGCCGGGCCACTCGCGGAGCGGATATTCCCGACTGAAAGCCTGAAGGATCTCGTCGCCGCGATCGCCAAGCCCCGCGCGATTATCCTCATGGTGCCTGCGGGCCCGGTCGTGGATGAGCAGATCGCTGCGCTCCGCCCGCTTCTCGACGCCGACGATCTTATCATCGACGCCGGGAACGCCAATTTCAACGATACAAACAGGCGCGCCCGTGCCCCAGACGCTCCTTTTCTCGGTATCGGCGTTTCCGGCGGCGAGGAAGGCGCGCGTCATGGCCCGGCGATCATGGGCGGCGGTACGCGAGATCACTGGAACCGGGTGGCGCCAGTTCTTGAGGCGATCAGCGCGAAGTTTGAAGGCGAACCCTGCGCCGCCTGGATGGGGCCTGAAGGGGCGGGGCATTTCGTCAAGACGGTCCACAACGGCATCGAATATGCCGATATGCAGATGATTGCCGAGGCCTATGGGCTGATGCGTGACGGGCTCGGTCTTGCCGACAGTCAGATCGGCGCGGCCTTCGAGATGTGGAACCGTGGGGTGCTGGAGTCCTATCTGATCGAGATTTCGGGGATCGTCGCGAAAAGCGTCGACAAGGCGACCGGAAAGCCACTGCTCGATGTCATCGTGGATGCAGCGGGACAAAAAGGCACTGGCCGCTGGACAGTGATCGAAGCGCAGCATCTTGCGAGTCCCGTCCCCGCTATCGAAGCAGCTGTCACTGCGCGGAACCTCTCGGCGCAGCGGGCTGAGCGGGCCGAGGCCGAGGCGATCTTCGGGCGTGGTGCTGGGCGGATTTCCAGCGGCGGCCTGACGCTTGACCTCATTGAAAAGGCTCTGATTGCGGGCAAGATCATGTGCTACGCGCAGGGCTTCGCGATGCTTTCATCCGCATCACGTGAGTTCGACTGGAACCTAAAGTTGCCCGCCGTTGCGAAGGTCTGGCGCGCGGGCTGCATCATTCGGTCGCGGATGCTCAATGACATGGCAAGCGCCTTGTCCCAAGACAGCCAGCGCAACCTGCTGCTCGCTCCCTTCTTTGCAGCTCTGGTCCGTGACACCGAAGGCGCTTTGCGGCACGTCGTGGCCGATGCGGTGCAGGCCGGTATTCCCGTGCCTGCGCTTTCGTCCGGCCTGGCCTATTTCGACACACTCCGAAAAGCGCGCGGAACGGCGAACATGATCCAGGGCCAGCGCGACTATTTCGGCCTGCATGGATTTGAGCGAATGGATACGGGCGAGAAAGGCCAGCATGGGCCTTGGGCAAGGTAAGGGTATATCCCGCGACAGGAAATCAGTGTTGCCCAGAACTCCGTCACGTTGGCCAGATTGAAGCCCGTGACCACCTGATAGTCAATCGCCGCAAAGAATCTGTGGGAATCGTGGATCAGCAAGGCTGACTCAGGGTCTATTCTAGTGTTATCTGCCTTTTGACACACCCCCGTCCCAACATAACCTTGTCCCCTTCGACCGCAACGGTCAGTTCACGTCCGAACGGAAGAAGGATTAGTGGCTCACCCGGCGAAGGGTGCGATGCAACTTCCCGAGCAAGTGTGCCTCAGGCCGCTCCGACTTCGCGGGCCTCGCACCACCCCCGGGCAGCTCCCACCGCCTCCATGATGCGGGATACCGGCCTTGCCTGGGTCACGACCACGAAACGTTCTGCCGCAGCTGTGCGGGCGAGCGCGACGGATCTGCGAACTCGCCCACCCGGTCGAAGATTTAGCGCAGAAAGGCGGGTCGCCGGTCATGGGCAGTCCCTGCTCGACCCGCGGACCACAAGCTCAACCGGCGTTCGTGTGACAGACGGCGGCATCGTTCCTTCTTCCAGCCAGGTCAGAACCGTTTCCGCGATACTTTTGCCAAAGCCCGCGATATCGCAGCGCACCGAGGAAAGCGTAGGATGGGTCAGTGCGCACTCCTCGATATCGTCGAAACCGACGATCCGGAACTCAGGCCCCACGGGGCGACCGATCTCGGCGCAGCCGGACAAAAGGCCAAGAGCCACGAGGTCGTTGAAGCAGATCACTGCGTCGACATCGGGATGATCCGCCGCGAGCCGCTTCGCAGCGTCCCGCCCGAAGGCGCGGCTGGCGCGACCAGGGAGGACGAGCGGCTGTTGACCGGAGCCGGCGAGCAAGGTGTTGTAGCCCAGCATCCGCGCACGGGTCACCTCGCGGCCGTCTAGGCCACCGACAAAGGCGATACGCGTTGCGCCCGATTGGACCAGGTGTTGGGTCGCCAGTTCGCCACCCTTTTCGTAGTCCGGCGCGGCGAACGGGAAAAGGTCGATGCGCCCGTCGACCTTGCGCAGGACCTGCATTGCGGGCACGCCGGAGCGGGCAATCGCGGCGAAGGTGGCGTTGTCATCGCCGTAGGCAGGCGAGATGATAAGGGCCGCTACGTCATGTTCGATCATCGCACCAACGACCTGCGCCTGAACGGCGGGGTCTTCGTCGGTGTTTGCAACGACGGTGGCATATCCACGCGCGGAAAGCGCCATCTGGAGAGAGGTTGCGAACTCGGTGAAGAACGGGTTTCTCAGGTCGTTGATGACCAGCCCGATCAGCCCGGCTTTGGCGGAGCGGAGGTTGGCGGCCGCCCGGTTATAGACATAGCCAAGATCCGAAATCGCCTGGCGAACCGCCTCCCGCGTTTCCGCCCGAACGGAAGGGCTGTTCTGCAGCACGAGGCTGACGGTGGATTTCGAGACACCGGCCTTTTGCGCCACGTTGATGATGGTCGGCCGGCGATCCATCAGGGTAGCCTACGCGATTCCGTGAATCGCCAGGAGAACTCGCATGCGGTCCTCGGCAAGTTCCGGCTTCAGGAGAAGGTTCGCTCGGTCTGCCAGCCTGAAGACCTCCGCATAATGCGTGATATCTCGGCTCGCCTGAAAGCCGGCGGGCATGATGAAATGGGTTTGATAGCCATTGAGCCAAGCGAGAAAGGCGATGCCCGCCTTGTAGAACCGGGTTGGTGCACGGAAGATTTCCCGGCTGAGTGGGACCGTGGGCGCGAAAAGCCGGTCATAGGTCTCCATATCGCCCAGAGCCAGTGCCTCGAGCGCCTGCGAGGCGGCGGGCGCAATGGCCGCGAAGATGCCAAGGAGCGCGTGGGAATGATGCCTGCCATCCCCGGCGATTAAGGGCGCATAGTTGAAATCGTCGCCGGTGTAGAGCCTGACACCTTTGGGAAGGCGCGCCCGGAAGGCTTCCTCATGCGCCTGATCGAGGAGGGAGATCTTGATGCCGTCCACCTTGGCAGGGTTCTCCGCGATGAGCGCCAAGACAATGTCCGACGCCGCATCAACGTCGCCGCTGCCCCAGTAGCCGTGTAGCGCGGCGTCGAACATGTCGCCGAGCCAATGGAGGATCACCGGTTCTTTCGCGTTGTCGATCAGGCGACGGTAGACTGTGCGATAGGTCTCTGCATGTGCGCCCAGGGCGGGGAAGGCGCGCGAGGCCATGAGGATAATCTGACCTCCGGCTGCCTCGATAACTTCCATCTGTTCTTCATAGGCGCGGAGTATCGCGTCGGCGCTTGCCAGTTGCGCCGCCGGAACGTGGTCGGTTCCGGCCCCACAGGCTACGCGCGGCCTCATGGGATGCGTCTTGGCGGCGCGCATCGTGCGCTGGATCAGCTCCTTCGCGGTCGACCAGTCCACGCCCATGCCGCGCTGGGCGGTGTCCATCGCCTCGGCAAGGCCAAGGCCCTGATCCCAAAGTGAGTGGCGAAAGGCGAGCGTCGCGTCCCAGTCCACGGCGGGGCGGGTGTCCCAGGGGTTCCGCTCGCGCAAGGGATCCGAGATCGACATGCGCCGCCGCGAATGCGGTGCGGGTCAGCGGCACACGCGGCGCCCGCGCGACAAGGGGCGTGCCGGTCAGGCGGTAGAGTTCAAGACGCGCGTCTGAGGTGGGCAGGTTCAGCATGGATGAGGCTTTCGCTCGGTCATTCGGGGCTGAGAGGCAGGTCGAAAACAAGGATGCCGTCCAGCCCGCCCACGGCGTGGGCGACCAGCGCCGCACCGACGCGGCGATGATCGGGATGGTCCTGATAGGCGGCAAGCGCCGCCCAGTCGTCGAAATCGATGGTGAAGCCGTGAAGATAGCCACGCTCGATCTCTTCGGGGCTTTTGCTGCGGCCGGCATGGATTGGTCCGAGGCCGGGGATTCGACCCTTGATGGCGTAAAGATCGGCGAAAATGGCCTGAATAGTGTCTTCTTTCACGTCTGGACGGAAGCGGATAAGAACGATGTGGCGGATCAAGCGCTAGCTCCCATATGTTGCGCGGATCATGTCGGCGGCCTTTTCGCCGATCATGATTGCGGTCGAATTCGTATTCGCCGAAACGAGCGTCGGCATGATGGAGTTATCGACGATGCGCAGCCCGTTTATGCCGCGGAATCGCAACTCCGGATCGACCACGGCGGTTTCATCTGATCCCATCCGGCAGGTGCCCGCAGGGTGATGGTCGGTCTTGGCGTTGGCGCAGGCGTAGTTGAAGTAATCCTGGTCGGTCCGCACATCGGGACCTGGCAGGATTTCGGACTTCACGAAGGGTTTTAGCGCATCCTGCCGCATGATCTTCTGCGCCAGCTTCAGGCCTCGGATCGCCATCTCCCGGTCATGAGGATCTGCCCAGTAATTCGGGTCGATGAGTGGCGCGGCCAGCGGGTTGGCCGACGCGAGCCGCACCGTCCCGCGCGACCTGGGACGCAGATAGGCGGAATTGAGTGTTACACCACCGTTCTTCATCGCCGCGACGCCCGCTTCGATCCCCGAGCCGAGGCCGAGGTGCAACTGGATGTCCGGGGAGCGCGCGTCGGGATCGGCATACCAGAAGCCGCCGGTTTCAAAGAGCGAAGAAGCGACCGGACCGGTGCGGCTGATGAGATATTGAAGACCCGCCAGAACCGAGAGATGCGGCTTCGCGAAGCGGTCGTAGGTGTAGTGGCCGGAGCACTCGGCGATGACGAAGAGGTCGAGGTGATCTTGAAGGTCGGAGCCGACGCCGGGCTGATCGAAAACAACCGGTACGCCGACCGACTGAAGATGATCCGCGGGACCAATGCCCGAAAGCTGGAGTAGGCGCGGCGTTCCGATCGCGCCCGCGGAGATGATGACTTCGACTTCAGCGCGGATCACGCCTTCGTCGGCAATCTCCACGCCGACCGCGCGGTTCTTCTCGGTCACGACACGCAGCGCCTGCATGCCAGTCCGTACGGTCAGGTTGGAGCGGTGGCGCGCGGGATTGAGAAAAGCGATGGAGGCTGAGGAGCGGCGGACATTGCGCTGGGTAAGCTGGTAGTAGCCGACGCCGTCCTGCACTTCTCCGGCCATGTCCATGTTGCGCGGGATGCCGATCTGTTCGGCAGCTTTGAAATAGGCCTCGCAGATTGGCAGAGGCGCGGCGGGTTGGCTGACGCCCAAAGACCCGCCCTTGCCATGATAGCGATTGTCGTGGGTGTCGTTATCCTCGGATTTGCGGAAGTAGGGTAGGACGTCCTCATAAGACCAGCCGGGGCAGCCACGCTGCCGCCACTCGTCGTAATCGAGCGCATTGCCGCGCGTGTAGATCTGGGCGTTCACTGTCGATCCGCCACCAAGGACGCGCGCCTGCGTATAGCGGATCACCATGTCCTTCATGTGCTTTTGTGGAATGGTGCTCCAGCCCCAGCTTCCGATGCCCTTGGTCATCTTCGCGAATCCGGCGGGCATGTGGTAGAAGGGATGCCAGTCGCGCGGCCCGGCCTCCAGCAGGAGGATGCGCGCATCGGGGTTCTCGCTCAGCCTTGCGGCAAGCACCGAGCCTGCCGAACCCCCGCCGACGATGATGAAATCATAGCCCTCAGCCATGCAGATTCCTCTCTAGAGCCGGGGGATCGACAGCCCGCCATCGACGGGGATGACGGCGCCGGTCGCGAAGGCCATCCGACCGGTCGCCAAAGGCACCATCACCCCGCCGATATCGGAGGGATGCCCCCAACGCCGCGCCGGAACTAGTCCGGATTCGATCCGATCGGTGTATTTGTCGCGGACGCCAGCCGTCATCTCGGTGTCGATGATGCCGGGGCGGATTTCGAAGACGCCTATGTTGAGCGGTGCGAGCCGGGCCGCGAAAAGCGCGGTCATCATCGAAGCTCCAGCCTTTGAAATGCAGTATTCGGCGCGCTCAATAGACACTATTTTGGCGGAAACCGAGGTCACAAATGTCATGGAGCGGTAGTGCGGTGATGTCCGCCGGGCCATGCGCTTCGCAACCTCCTGCGCAAGGAAGAAGGCGCCGCGCAGATTCACATCCATGACATGGTTGAAATTGTCGGTGGTGAGATCGAGCATGTCGCCGCGCACCGCAGCGGGCACGCCCGCGTTCGAGATGAAGGTGGTCACCGGTCCCATAGTGGCCTCGACCGCATCCAGGAGAGCGGCTGTCCGGTCGGTATGCTTCAGATCGTGCTGGAAATATCGTGTGCGCGGTCCGAGATCCCGCAGGGCGGTCTGCACCGTTCCGTTCTCTGCCTCGGGCAGCGATGCGACGGCGATGGCAAAGCCTTCAGCGGCTAGCGCCTTCGCGATGCCAAGGCCGATCCCCTGTTGGCCTCCGGTAATCAGGGCGAGAGCGGTCATATCATGACCTCCATTTCCAGAATGCGCCGAGCCGTCCGCATCGAGAGCGCGGCGATGGTAAGGGATGGATTGACTGCCGCAGAGGTCGGAAGGACCGAGGCATCGGCGATCCAGAGATTGTCCAGATCATGCGCCTTGCCAAACGGGTCGACCACGCTTGTCGCAGGATCCTTGCCCATCCGTGCAGTACCGCATTGGTGGCTTGGCGTGCGTTTTTCGAAGGCTTTGGATAGGACGACGGGCCATCCGGCACGGCGCAGCGCCTGCTTGAGCCGCTTCGTGAGCAATTCATGCGCCGCCCAGTTCGTGCGCTGCCAGTGCAGTTCGATTTGACCATCCTTCACCAGCACCCGACTTTCGGGAATCGGCAGATCCTCGGACATCGTCATCATGTGAACCGAATGCTCCGCCATCCAATGAGCGAGGGGTAAGGGCAGGCCTCCCTCAGCGGCGAGGATTGGTCCGGTGATGCGCCCCACCATCTGGATATTGCCAAGCGGCTCCCCCATCGGACCGCCGGTCAGATACCAATCGTTGAACTGGAGAGTCTTTTCATAGACCGACGTGTTGCGCCGGAAGGGATTGATGCCGATCACGCCCGACAAGTTGTGGTTCATGAAATTCCGCCCGACCTGATCGGAGCGGTTCGCGAGGCCGGTCGGGTGTGCCGCGTCCGCTGAGGACAGCAGGATCACCGCAGTCATGACGGCTCCGGCGGAAAGGCACACTATGCCGGCGGAGAGCCTTTCTATGTGCCCCTTGCGCCCGATCTCGACTGCGCCGATGCGCCGATTGTCAGCGATCAGGCGCGTGACCTTGGTGCCGGTCATGAGCGTGACATTCGGGTGTTGCAGCGCTTCCGACAGCGCAGCCGTCTCTGCATCCATCTTGCCGCTGCACGTATCAGGGAACGCATCCCAGGTGGTCTTCCCCCGCGCCAACCAGCGGTCGAGATCGACACCGAGCGGGAGCGGGCCGGGATGCAGGCCTTGCGCCCTGAGTCGACGCTTCAGATCGGCAACGAAAGGCTCGTCCGGAACGGGTGGAAACGCATAGCTGCCGGAGTGCAGCGGCTCGGTCGGGTCGTATCCAATCGCGCCGCGCACGCGGTAGAGCTGCTCGGCCTTTTGGTAGAAAGGCTCAAGGTCCTCGTAGCTGATAGGCCAGCCGGGCGTTGTGCCCTCGATGTGACGAAGCGGTTCGAAATCCTCGGCCCGGTAACGTAACATAACGGCGCCGTAGAATTTGGAGTTTCCGCCGACATAGGCATAGTTGCCGGGGTTGAATTCCTCGCCATTCTGATCGCGCCACATTTCTTTGGGGCGAAAGAATCCGCGCCCGAAGATCGCTGCGGGATCGCGCGCTTCCGGGCAATCGGTGAGCCGTTCGCCGCGCTCAAGGATCAGGATGCGCCGCCCGGACGGCGCGAGGCTCGCCGCCAGTGTGGCGCCGCCGATACCGGAACCGATGATGATCACATCGGCGCTTGTCATCAGTTTGTCCGGACCCAAGGTGCGCGGGTGCGACCGATGCGCATGACGAGCGTCTTTACCTCAAGAAATTCGTCGAGTCCGTAGGATCCGATCTCGCGTCCTTGGCCCGATTGCTTCATGCCGCCGAAGGTGAGTTCTGGGAAACCATCCATCCAGGTGTTGGTCCAGACCGTGCCGGCCTGCGCCCGGCGCGCGAATTCAAGGCAAGTATGGATGTTTACGCTCCAGATTCCCGCCGACAGGCCATAGGTCACGTTATTCGTCAGCGCGATCGCCTCTTCCATCGTGCGGAACGTCAGGACCGAGAGGACGGGCCCGAAAACCTCGTCACGTGCGATCGCCATGTCGGGTGTCACGCCATGGATAACTGTCGGCTGGTAGAACTCACCCGACAGGCCCGGTACAGAAAGGGGGGCACCGCCGAGGGCGACCTTTGCCCCGGCGTCTACCGCTGCGCGTACATAAGTGTCTATCTTGGCCAAATGCTGCTTCGTGATGATCGCACCGACTTGTGTGGCCGGGTCCAGCGGATCGCCGAATGCGACTTTGCGGGACAGTGCGACGACCTTTTCGACAAGCACCTCCGCGACGTCCTCATGCACGATGATCCGGCTGCTGGAATTGCAGCATTCGCCTGCGTTGAAATAGACGCCGAAAGTCACCGCGTCGGCGGCGCTTTCGAGATCGGCATCGGGGAAGATCACCTGCGGGTTCTTGCCGCCAAGCTCCAGCGCGACCTTTTTCAGGGTTTGCGCGGCCGCGGCCGCGATGGTTTTTCCGATGGCGGTCGAGCCGGTGAAGGTGACCATGTCGACAGCCTCATGCCTGGTCATAGGCGCGCCAACGGCAGGGCCAAAACCAAGGACGATGTTGACGGCCCCGGCCGGAATGCCCGCTTCGATCATCAGCTCACCCATCATCACTGTGGAGGATGGTGTCATTTCCGAGGGCTTAACGACGCAGGTGCAGCCAGCGGCCAGCGCGAAGGGTAATTTCTGGCTTAGAATCCAGAACGGAAAGTTCCAAGGCGTGATGATGGAGACCACGCCGATCGGTTCCTTCAAGACCACACCAAGCATATCCTCGCCGAGCGTGTTGTGGCTGTCGCCATGCATCGTCCGGGCAAGCGAGGCGGCATAGCGCCAGAGGTCGGCCGCACCGGAGACCTCGCCGCGTGCTTGGGTGATAGGTTTGCCGCTTTCCAGTGTCTCCAAAAGCGCGATGCGTTCGACATTCGCCTCGATCAGGTCGGCGACCTCGAGGAGGGCCGTCGCGCGGGCCTTGCCCGAAATGCGGCTCCACACGCCGCTGTCAAAGGCTGCACGGGCGGCCAGGATTGCCTTTTCCACGTCTTCTTCTCCCCCAAGCGCCGACCGGCTGACCAGAATGCCGTGCGCCGGGGAGTGACGGTCGAAGGTCGCGCCCGAGACACTTGGTTGCCAAGTGCCGCCGATCAGGTGGCGGCCTTCGAACGGCTCGCTGGGAACGGCCATGTCCGAGGCGGAAATCAGTGTCAGTTCAGTCATTCTCAAGTTCCCGGAAATTGGGGTTTGCGCTTTTCGCGGAACGCCGTCACGCCTTCGTCGCGATCGGCGCTGGCGGAGATTGCGGCGCTTCCCAACGCCTCCACCATCGCGCCGTGATCTTCGTTCCGAGCGGCGTGGATCATGGATTTCGTGATCTCGATGGCGCGGGGCGAAAGCGAAGTCGCGCGATCCAGGATCGCCTCGGCCGCAGCACGGGGTTCCTCGGACACCTCGGCGACGAAGCCGGCCGCAAGGGCGCGCTCGGCGCCGATCCGGCGACCGAAGAGCGCCATTTCCTTCAGCATAGGCTCGGGCAGAAGCCGCGCAAGGCGTTGCGTGCCCGACCAGCCCGGAACGATTCCGACCGAGGCTTCGGGCAGGGCGAGGGTCGCTTTCGGCGCCATCACGCGGATGTCGCAAGCGGCGGCAAGTTCGAGCCCACCACCGAAGGCATGGCCGTTCAGAACCGCGATACTCGGTTTTGAAAGCCGCGCCAGACGATCGAAGATGCGGTGGCCATCGCGTACCCAGTGACGCGCGAATTCCGTCGGCGTGAGATCACCCCAGCCGTTGATGTCCGCCCCGGTGCAAAACGCGCGGTCCCCCTCGGCGGTGATCATCACGCAGCCAATTGAGGTATCGCGTTCGATCTGGTGGAGATAGGCACCAAGTTGGGTCAGCATCGCGACCGTGAAGGCATTCATCTTCGCCGGATTGTCGAGCCGCAGTTCAGCCATTTGGCCCTGCTGGATGAGGTGAATCCTGCTCATGGCCGCCACCCCATGGGACCCTTCGAAAGGAGCGAAATCGGCATGGTGACCGCATCCGGCGCAATCTGAACGCGACCCTCAGAGGCGGAGACGATGTCACGCTCGGCGTCGATCCCCGACATGATTTCGGTCGCAATAAGCCCCGTTTCGCCCAGCCGCATCACGCAGCGTTCGGTGACATAGATCACTTCTTGTCCCTGCTCGCGCGCGCGCTGGCCCGAGAACGTGACGTGTTCGACCTTGTCGACCATCTTGATGAACTTGCCTGGTTTTGTGACCCTCAGGGCCCTCGATGTCAGCTCGATTTCGGCTCCGGCCTCAAACCAGCCGGAAAAGACTATCTTTCTGGCATGGGAGGTAATGTCTACGAACCCACCGCAACCCGCTGTCAGATAGGGTTTCTTGCCGAGCTTGGAGACGTTGACGTTACCTTCGATGTCCACCTCGAGGAAGGAGAGTAAGGCCATGTCGAAGCCAGCCCCCTGGAAATAGATGAACTGCTGTGGCGAAGGAACAAAGCCGTCGGCGTTCGACGCGCAGCCAAAAGCGAAGCCGGTCAGCGGCATGCCGCCCACGGCACCCTGTTCGATGGCCCAGTTGATGGCCTCAGGGTGACCCTCTTCCAGCAGAATACGCGGCACCATCGCCGAGATACCGAAGCCGAGATTGGCAGTCATTCCCGGGCAAAGTTCCATCGCGGCGCGACGGGCAATGACCTTCTCGACGCCGTGCTCGGCGAGCGTGAAGCTGTCCCATGGACGCATGATCTGGCCGGAGATGGCCGGGTCGTAGGGCGTTTCGCAGGTTTGTTTCTGATGCGGATCGACGACGACAAGGTCGATGAGATGCCCCGGCACGCGCACGTCATGCGGTCGCAGACTCCCCCGCTTAGTGACGCGGCTGACCTGGGCGATGACGATGCCGCCGTGGTTCTTCACGCAGATCGCCTGTTCAAGTCCACCGAGGTAGGCGCCTTCGTGTTCGTAGGTCAGATTGCCGTGCTCATCCGCCGTTGTGGCGCGGAGGATGGCGACATTGGGTGCGATGTTCGGAAAATGCAGCCAGGTGTCACCGTCAAACTCCACTCTTCGGACGATGGGACGTGCCGCGCCCTTTGCATTCATCGCACAGCCTTCGCGGATCGGGTCGGCGAAGGTGTTGAAGCCGATCTTGGTGAGCACACCGGGCCTGCGCGCGGCGGCCTCCCGGTGCATGTCGAACATGATGCCGGAGGGTACGTTGTAGGCTGCGACACGATCCTCGACGATCATCTTCCAGATCTCGGGCATCGGCAGGCTGGAGGGGCCGGAGGGGTAGGAGCCGGCGAGAACGCGGCTCAGGAGGCCGTCTTTCGCAATGTGGTCGATCCCCTTCACGCCGTACATATCCCCCGCAGCGATCGGATGCAGAGTTGTAAGGTTACGCGGATGACCCTCTTCCTCGAACCGCTCGCCAAGCGCCCGCAGCACGAGATCGGGGCAGCCGAGCGAGGAGGAGGAGGAGACGGTGACAACCGCATCGTCGGGAATGCGCCCGACGGCCTCGGCGGCGCTGACGATCTTGTTCATTTCGCTGCTCCATAGTCGACCGACATCGTCTGGCCAGTCCGCGCTGCTTGTCGTACGGCAAGCGCAACGGCGAGAGACTTCACGCCGTCCCGGCCCGTCGCGGCGGGCTGGCCTTTGCCTGACACCGCATCAACGAATTGGCGCACACCCTGCACGTAAAGATCATGGGTCGAGAATGGGACCGCCTCACGCCCGGCCTTGGTCACCAGTTCAATTTCTCCGACAGGCTGCTGGGTCATCACACCTCGTGCGAAGATTGAGCCTTCGGTGCCATGCACCTCAAACCCCGATCCGGAGAAGGGATGGGTGAAGCTTTCATGACTCATCACCATTGCGCCCGACGGCATGCTCCAGACCGACATTGCAGAATCCTCAACGCCCTTGCCCATACCTGAAGCGGCCATTTGTGCCGCGACCGTTTTGGGGTCTTCGTCCAGCAGGAATCGGGCCACATCGGCATCATGGACGGTGATGTCCGGGATCACACCGCCGCCCGCTTCGGGCGAGGTGATCCGCCAGCCCCGAAGACCTTCCGGCAGGTGGACGGCATGAAAGATGCGCAGGGACAGGATCCTGCCGATGCGCCCCGCTTCGAGCAGTTTGCGCACAGCACGGTGGCTGCCCGAACAGCGCAGATGGTGGTTTGTCGCAAAGACGATACGGGCCTTTTCCGCAGCCTCGACCATCGCGTTGGCGTCTTCAATGCTCATGGCAAGCGGCTTTTCGCAAAGCACATGCTTGCCCGCCGCAATAGCAGCCATGGCCTGCGGCAGATGTTTTTCATTCGTGGTGGAGATGTAGACAGCGTCGGTGGAAGGATCGGCCAGCGCCTCATCAAGATTGGTGCCGGAGAGGGGAATCCCGTGTTCGCGGGCGTAGTCGGCGCCGCGGTCCGCAGACCCGCTGACAACGCGGGCAATATCGTTGCCCTCTTGGGCGCGGATGGCGCGGATCATGTGCTGCGCCGCAATGGTGCTCGCGCCGATCAAGACCCATTTCATGTCCGGCCTCCTTGCAACTGGAACGTTCCAAATCAATTATTATAACGTTATAAACCTGTCAATCAGATTTGTGGCAGTGAAAGGGCCGATACAAATTGTGTGCTGCCGGCTTCCCTCGGCTCTATCGAGACGGATATGCTTTGGTGGCCCGTAAATACAGGTTCGCTCGATGATCGCCGACTTCCGAAGCTCCTTTTCGCTGCGCGCTGGGCGTGTTCATGAGGTCTGCGGACCGGGGGCGGCAGGGTTCGCCGCGATTGCCTGTTCGGTGATAGAGGGCGCCCTCATCTGGATTCGCGAGAACTGGCGGGAGGATCGGCTCAACCCGGTCGGGCTGGCGGTCTTCTTCGATCCGCACCGGCTGCTGACCGTCGAGGCCGCGAGCCAGGTCGATGTCCTTGCCTCCGCCGAAGAGGCCCTGCGCGACGGAAGTGTCGCTTTCGTCATGCTCGAACTCAGCCAGCCGCTCGGCCTGACCGAGGGGCGGCGCCTGCAACTCGCGGCCAAGGCGGGCGGATCGACGGGGCTTTGCCTGATCCCCGAGGGTATGGGCAGCAACGCCGCCGAAACCCGCTGGCACGCCGCGCCGGTTTACGATCCGAAGGGCGGGGACTCGACTCTGATGCGGTGGTCTCGTATCAAGAACAAATCAGGAACGGTGGGGGCCTGGGATGTTCGATGGGATCACGCGGCGCGTCGTCTCACTATGGTTTCCCCGGTTGGCGAGCGACCGGGTTCTGAGGGCGCGCCCGGTTGACGCGCCCTTCGCGCTGACGCTGAAACTGGACAATACCGAGCGGCTTTATTGCCTGAACGCGCGGGCCGAAGCGGAGGGGCTGCATCGCCATATGCCCCTTGCCGACGCCCGCGCCTTCTGCCCAGATCTTCTCACCGCACCCGCTTCGCCTGCGCAGGATGCGCGGTTCCTGACCGCACTCCGCCGCTGGGCCATGCGCTATTGCCCCTGGGTCGGGCTCGATGGCGAGGACGGGCTGGCGCTCGACGTCACCGGATCGACCCATCTCTGGGGTGGTGAGACGGCGATGCTGGCCGATATGCGCGACCGGCTGGACCGTGCGGGCGTATCGGCCCGGCTCGGCCTTGCCGATACGCGCGGCGCGGCCTGGGCGCTCGCGCATCACGCTGAGGGTGTGGCGGCCCCGAACGCGGCGCTGAAGGCCATCGGAGACCTGCCCGTGGCCGCCCTGCGGCTTGAGGAAGAGATAACGGTCGCCCTGCAAAGGCTGGGCCTCCGGCGCATCGCCGAACTTGCGGCAACGCCCCGCGCACCGCTGACCCGCCGGTTCGGCCCGTCGCTTCTGATGCGGCTCGATCAGGCCTTGGGGACACAGCCCGAAGCGATCACGCCCGAGGCCGAGCCGCCACATTACGGCGTGCGGCTGACCTTTCCCGAGCCGATTGGCCTTGTCGGCGACGTCATAGCGGGCACGGCGCGGCTTCTCGATCTGCTTTGCGCCAAGCTGAAGGCGCAAGAGGCGGGCGCGCGCAGCCTCTGCCTGACGCTCCGACGCGTCGATCAGGGCTGCCAGCAGGTCGAGCTCAGGCTCGCCAGCGCGATGCGCGATCCCGCCCGCATCCTGCCGCTTTTCGAACGCGGCGTAGGGGAAATCGACGCGGGCTTCGGCATCGACCAGATGCGGCTCGAAGCGGTGCAGGTGGAGGGTCTGCCGGTCCAGCAGATCAATTCCCTGAATGCCGCGCGGGCGGACCGGATCGACGATCTCATCACCCGCATCGGCATGCGGGTCGGGCTGGAGAATATCCGGCGTTTTCTGCCGGCAGAGAGCCATATTCTCGAACGCAGCTTCATCGTCATGCCCGCCGCATGGTCGCGGCCGGAAGGCGCTTGGGTGGTGCACCGCCCGCGCCCGCTGCGGCTTTTCCCGCCGGAACCCATTGTCGCGACGGGCTCGCAGCCACCCGCCCGCTTCCGCTGGCGGCGCATGGCCATGACCACCACCCGCGCCACGGGGCCGGAACGGATCGCCCCGGAATGGTGGCTCGAGGAGGAAAGCTGGCGGACTGGAGTTCGGGATTACTGGCATGTGGAGACGCATCAGGGGCGGCGGCTCTGGCTTTTCCATACGCCGCTCACGTCGGGTTGGTTCGTGCAGGGGGAATTCGCATGACATGCGCCATACTCCCCGACGACCCGAATTATGCCGAGCTTTGCGTGACGACGAACTTCACCTTCCTCACCGGGGCCTCGCATCCCGAGGAACTGATGGTTCGCGCCGCCGAGCTTGGCCTCAGGGCCATCGCCGTGACCGACCGCAACTCGCTGGCAGGCGTTGTAAGAGCCTATTCCGCCCTGAAAGAACTGAAACGCGAGGCGGACGAAGCTGTGCGCATCCGGTCGCAACACCAGATCGATAGCTCTTCGCGGCAGGCGGTCGGCGAGCCGAAGGACATCGCCCGACCCGTCGCACCGAAACTTCCCCGGCTGATCGTCGGTTGCCGTCTGGTCCTGACCAACTCCCCCGTCGAATGGCTCGCCCTGCCCACAGACCGCCCCGCCTATCACCGGCTATGCCGGCTTCTGACCACGGGCAAGCGGCGGGCGGCGAAGGGGCAATGCCATCTTGAACTGAAAGACCTTCTGGAGGGCTGCCGGGGCATGATCCTGATCGCGCTGCCGCCCGCCGATCTGACCAAGGCCGTCCGCCCGGTCCAGAGCCTCCGGCAACGCTATCCCCACCATGTCTTCCTTGGCGCGGCACCGCGCTATGACGGCTCCGATCAGGCGTGGCTCGACGCCTGCGCGCGGCTCGCGCTCAAGGTCTCGGCCCCGATGGTGGCGGTGGGCGACGTGCTGATGCATCGCGCGTCGCGGCGGCAGCTGGCCGATGTGCTGACCTGTCTGCGCGAAGGCTGCACCATCGACCGGATCGGCACGCGGGCACTGCCGAATGCCGAACGGCGGCTGAAGGGCGCTGCCGACATGGCGCGGCTTTACCGCAACCATCCCGCCGCGATCCGCCGCACGCTGGAGATCGCCGCACGGTGCAGCTTTTGCCTTTCCGAACTCAGCTACGAGTATCCCGACGAGGTTTCGGACGGCGAAGCCCCGCAGGCCCGGCTCGAACGGCTGGCGCGCGAGGGGCTTGCCCGGCGCTGCCCCGATGGCATTCCCGACCGCTACCACAAGCTCGCCGACAAGGAATTGCGGCTGGTCAGCGAACTCGGCTTCGCGGCCTATTTCCTTACCGTCCACGACATCGTGCAATACGCCCGCGGGCAAGGCATCCTCTGTCAGGGGCGCGGTTCGGCGGCGAATTCGATCCTCTGCTGGGCGCTTGGCATCACCGATGTCAGCCCCGACCAGATCGGCATGATCTTTGAACGGTTCGTCTCGAAATACCGGGGCGAGCCGCCCGATATCGACGTGGATTTCGAACATGAGCGGCGCGAGGAGGTGATCCAGTGGATATACGACCGCTATGGCCGTCACCGCGCCGGACTTTGCGCCACGGTGATCCATTTCCGCACGCGCGCCGCGATCCGCGAGGTGGGCAAGGTCATGGGTCTGTCGCTCGATGTAACGGCGGGGCTGTCGGGTCAAATCTGGGGCATTTCCGGCGAGGGCGCCGCGCCCGAACGCATCCGTGAACTGGGTCTCGATCCGAATGACCGGCGGCTTTCGCAGACCATTCGCCTGATCCGCGAGATCATCGGCTTTCCGCGCCACCTCAGCCAGCATGTCGGCGGCTTCGTCATCACGCGCGGGCGGCTCGATGAGCTGTGTCCCATCGAAAACGCCGCGATGGAGGACCGCACCGTCATCGAATGGGACAAGGACGACATCGACGCGCTGAACATCCTCAAGGTCGATGTGCTGAGCCTCGGGATGCTGACCTGCATCCGTAAGGCCTTCGATCTTTTGCGCGAACACGAGAAGAAGCATCTGAGCATCGCCACCATCCCGCAAGAAGATGCGGCGACCTACAGGATGCTGCAGAAGGCCGATGCGGTGGGTGTCTTCCAGGTCGAAAGCCGGGCGCAGATGAACTTCCTGCCCCGCATGAAGCCCGCGACCTTCTACGATCTGGTCATCGAGGTCGCCATCGTCCGCCCCGGCCCCATTCAGGGCGGCATGGTCAAGCCTTACATCCGGCGTCGGCAGGGGCTGGAGAAACCGGAACCCTTCGGGCCTGAACTTGAAAAGGTGACGGAAAAGACCCTTGGTGTCCCGCTTTTTCAGGAACAGGCGATGCAGATCGCCGTCGTCGGTGCGGGATTTACGGCGGAAGAAGCCGATCATCTGCGCCGGTCTTTGGCGTCTTTTCGGCAAATGGGAACCATCAGCCGGTTCGAGGACAAATTCGTCAACGGAATGCTGATGAATGGCTATAGCCTCGAAGTCGCCCAGCGTTGCTTTTCGCAGATCAAGGGTTTCGCCGATTACGGCTTTCCCGAAAGCCACGCAGCGGCCTTCGCCATGCTGACCTATGTCTCGTCATGGCTGAAATGCCATCATCCTGCGGTCTTCGCCTGCGCGCTTCTCAATTCCCAGCCGATGGGGTTCTACGCGCCCGCCCAGATCGTTCGGGACGTGCGCGACCATGGGATCGAGGTCCGCCCGATCTGCGTGAACCACAGTGACTGGGACAACCGGCTGGAGCGGCGCGCCGACGGGGGGCTGGCGCTGCGCCTCGGCTTCCGCCAGATCAAGGGCTTTCGCGAGGAGGATGCCGGCTGGATCGTCGCGGCGCGTGGCAACGGCTATCCCGATCCCGAAAGCCTGTGGCTGCGCGCGGGTCTTGCGCCTGCCGCGCTTGAGCGGCTGGCCGAGGCCGACGCCTTCACCGGCATGGGACTGACCCGCCGCGATGCGCTCTGGCAGGTCAAGGCCATCCGCTCGCCCGCCCCCTTGCCCCTGTTCTCCGATCCGCTCGACGGCGAGGGCGCGCGCGAACCCCAGGTCCAGCTTCCCGCCATGCATCTGGGCGAGGAGGTGGTGGAGGATTACGTCGCCATGCGCCTCACATTGCGCGCGCACCCGATGGAGCTTCTTCGCCCCTCCATTCCCGGCCTGACGCCCCATGCGACGCTGCCCCATGTGCCGCTCGGCCGCCTCTCGGTCGCGGGCCTCGTCATCACCCGCCAGCGCCCCGGCACGGCATCGGGCGTGATCTTCCTGACGCTCGAGGATGAAACCGGCGTGGCGAATGTGGTCGTCTGGCCCAAGGTCTATGAACGCTTCCGCCGCAGCGTCATGGGCGGGCGGCTTCTGCGCGTGACAGGGCGGATCGAGCGCGAAGGCATCGTCGTCCATGTCATCGCCGACCGGATCGAGGATCTGTCGCACCGGCTCACCGATCTCGGTCATCCACTGGACGACGCCGTGGGCATCACCCGGCCTGAGGCCGACGACGCCCCCCGCCCGCGCAAACATGCCCCCACCGCCCGCCATCCGCGCGAGCAGGCCAAGCGGCTGTTTCCCAGCCGGGACTTCCATTGACCGGAAAAGCAGACGGGCGCGGCCCTTCGGCTGCGCCCGTCCTTGTCACGGATCGGCGATCAGGCCGCCAGATCGAAGCGGTCGGCGTTCATCACCTTGGTCCAGGCCGCAACGAAGTCCTTCACGAACTTCTCCTTGTTGTCGTCCTGGGCATAGACCTCGGTATAGGACCGCAGGATCGCGTTCGAGCCGAAGACGAGGTCCATCCGCGTCGCGGTCCACTTGACCGCGCTGGACTTGCGGTCGCGGATCTCGTAGTGGTCGCCCGTCTTGACCCAGCTATTGCCCATATCGGTCAGGTTGACGAAGAAGTCGGTCGTCAGCGCGCCTTCGCGGTCGGTGAAGACACCGTGCTTCGTGCCGCCGTGGTTGGTGCCGAGAACACGCATCCCGCCGACCAGAGCCGTCATCTCATGCGCGGTCAGCCCCATAAGTTGCGTGCGGTCCAGCATCAGCTCCTCGGGGCTGACGACATAGTCCTCTTTCAGCCAGTTGCGATAACCGTCGGCCAGGGGCTCCAACGCATCAAAGGATGCGGCATCGGTCTCTTCGTCCGTCGCATCGCCACGGCCCGGCGCGAACGGCACCTTGACGCTGAACCCTGCCGCCTTGATCGCCTGTTCCAGGCCGACATTCCCGGCGAGCACGATCACATCGGCCAGCGACGCGCCGGCCTCCTTCGCGATCGGTTCCAGCACCGAAAGCACCCGCGCCAACCGGGTAGGCTCGTTGCCTTCCCAGTCCTTCTGCGGCGCCAGACGGATGCGTGCGCCATTGGCGCCACCCCGCATGTCCGAGCCGCGATAGGTCCGCGCACTGTCCCATGCGGTCGAGACCATGTCGGCAAGCGACAGGCCGCTGCCCGCGATCTTCGCCTTCAACGCCTGAACGTCGTAAGAGGTCGAACCAGCCGGAACAGGGTCTTGCCAGATCAGGTCCTCGGCCGGAACCTCCGGCCCGATATAGCGCACCTTCGGCCCCATGTCGCGATGGGTCAGCTTGAACCAGGCGCGGGCGAAAGTGTCCTTGAAATATTCCGGATCGGCCATGAACTTCCGGCAGATCGCGTTGTAGACAGGATCGACCTTCATCGCCATGTCGGCATCCGTCATCATCGGATTCCGTCGCTTCGAGGGATCGGAGGCATCGACCGGTCTGTCCTCTTCCTTGATGCTCACCGGTTCCCACTGCCAAGCGCCTGCGGGGGATTTCCGAAGCTCCCATTCATGGCCGAAGAGCATCTCGAAGAAGCCCATGTCGAATTTCGTCGGATGGGTCGTCCAGGCGCCTTCAAGGCCTGAGGTCACGGCCTTGCTTGCAAGGCCGCCCATGTTCGGGTCCGCCCAGCCGAACCCCTGTCCCTCGACATCGGCACCCTCGGGTTCCGGGCCGAGAAGGGAGGCGTCGCCATTGCCGTGGGCCTTCCCAACTGTATGGCCGCCCGCCGTCAGCGCGGCGGTCTCCTCGTCGTCCATCGCCATCCGCGCGAAGGTCTCGCGCACCTGCGCGGCGGTCTTCATCGGGTCGGGCTTGCCGTTCACGCCCTGCGGGTTGACGTAGATCAGGCCCATCTGCACAGCGGCCAGAGGGTTTTCCATCGTCTTCGGGTCTTCGACGCTTCCATATCGACCGTCGGACGGCGCCAGCCATTCCTTTTCGGCGCCCCAGTAAACGTCGACCTCCGGATGCCAGATATCGTCGCGGCCGAAGGCAAAGCCGAAGGTCTTGAGGCCCATCGACTCATAGGCGACATTCCCGGCGAGAATGATCAGGTCGGCCCACGAGATCCTGTTGCCGTATTTCCTCTTGATCGGCCAAAGAAGCCGCCTCGCCTTGTCGAGGCTGGCATTGTCCGGCCACGAGTTCAGTGGCGCGAAACGCTGATTGCCGGTGCCGCCGCCGCCGCGGCCATCCGCCAGGCGGTAGGAGCCCGCAGCATGCCAGGCCATGCGGATGAAGAGGCCGCCATAGTGGCCGTAATCGGCGGGCCACCAATCCTGGCTGTCGGTCATCAGCGCGTGAAGGTCCTTTTTCAGGGCGGGGTAGTCGAGCTTCCTGACCTCGTCGCGATAGCTGAAATCCTTGCCCATCGGGTTGGTCTTGGCGTCGTGCTGATGCAGGATGTCGAGGTTCAGCGCGTTCGGCCACCAGGACATCACCGATGTGCCCATCGCGGTCATGCCGCCGTGCATGACAGGGCATTTCCCGCCGCTTTTCACGTCGTTTCCGTCCATCTTGTCCTCCAATCAGGTGCTTTCGGATTCCTTGGCCGCCCGGCGGCGTGGATTGGCTCCGGCGCTGCGTCGGCGTCCCCTTGCGCGCTTCTTAGCAGAGATTTTCAATTAGTTTAATTTGAAAGTTCTGATTGATGCGATAAGTTGAAGTTATGATAAACATGACCCTGAAACAGTTGCGCTATGTCGACGCGCTTGCCCGCCAGGGCCATTTCGGACGGGCCGCGGATGTCTGTGCGATCACGCAGCCGGCCCTGTCCATGCAGATCAAGGAGCTTGAGACCGCGCTCGGCACGTCGCTTTTCGAACGCGGAGCCCGGCAAATCCGCCTGACCGGCTTTGGTGAAACCTTCGTCGCTCGTGCGCGCGACATCCTCCGCGCTGTCGAAGAGCTCGAAGACCTCGCTCGGTCGGCCGGGGAGCAGCTTGCCGGACGCTTACGGATCGGGGTGATTCCCACTGTCGCGCCCTACCTCCTGCCGAAGATCATCGCCGAACTGGCCCGTCTCAACCCCGATCTCGACCTGCAACTGCGCGAGACGACGACACCGAAGCTCTTGGACGAGCTCATGGACGGGCGGCTCGATACCGCCATCGTCGCCCTGCCGGTTTCGGAACCCTCGCTCGTCGAGCTTCCGCTCTTCGCTGAACACTTCGTTCTGGTCCGTCATAAGGACGAAGCGGACAAACCCGTTCCGAACCGCGACATGCTGCGCGAGATGCGGCTTCTGCTGCTGGAAGAGGGGCATTGCTTCCGCGATCAGGCCTTGTCCTTCTGCGACATGGCCTCGTCGCGTCCGAAGGAACTCATGGACGGCAGCTCGCTCGCCACGCTGGTGCAGATGGTCGGGGCGGGCATAGGGTTGACGCTGATTCCGGAAATGGCGGTGCCGGTTGAGACACGCTCGGCCCCCGTCACTGTATCGAGGTTCCCGCCGCCGCAACCTTCACGCACCATCGGAATGGTCTGGCGAAAGACAAGTCCACTGACACGGCAGCTTCTACAGATCACCGACGTGGTTCGCGGCGCTGCGGAGGCGTGCCGTCTGGCAGGCGCGTCATAGCGCCCGGCGTCTTTGGGCGCGTCGATTAAATCACGTCCGCCTGTGCACTTGTCGCCCGTTGAAGCACTCACATCACCGCGCCGACCTGCCAAGGTACGAATTCGTTGTCGCCAAGACCGAGCGCCTCGGACTTTGTGGCCTCGCCGGAGGCAACTCTCAGGATTGCCTCGAAGATTTCGGCCCCCTTGTCCGCGACCGCCACGCGCTGCGACAGGATATCGCCGCAGTTGATGTCCATGTCATCCGGCATCTGAGCATAAAGCTGGTCGCTGGTCGCGACTTTGATCGTAGGGGCCGGTTTCGACCCGAACGCGGAACCGCGCCCGGTGGTGAACACGACGATCTGCGCTCCACCCGCGATCTGGCCGGTGGCGGAGACCGGGTCGTAGCCCGGCGTATCCATGTAGACGAGGCCCGACGCACTCGCCGGTTCAGCATAAGAATAGAAGGCGCGAAGCGGCGTCGCTCCGCCCTTCGCAACTGCGCCGAGGGACTTTTCGAGGATGGTGGTGATGCCGCCCTGTTTGTTGCCGGGCGAGGGGTTGTTGTCCATCGAGCCGCCGCCTTGTGCGGCGTAGCCCTCCCACCATTCCAGGCAGGCGATGAGTTTTGCCGAGACCTCGGGTGTCGTTCGCCGAAGGAGGAGTTGTTCCGCCCCGTAGATCTCAGGCGTCTCCGACAGGATTACGCCGCCACCGTGCCCCACCATCATGTCAGAGGCGGCGCCAAGCGCCGGGTTCGCTGTGATCCCGGAAAAACCGTCAGACCCACCGCATTGCAAACCGATCCTGAGGCTGGAGACCGGGCAGGGCTCGCGCCGCGCCTCATTGACCTTCGGCAGGATGGCCCGAACGTGTGTCTTGATCGCATCAATGGTCGCACGGGTGCCGCCGGTCTCCTGTATGGTGAGCGCCTGAAAGCGATCGGTGCCCGCGGCACCGAACTTCGCGCGCATCCGCTCGATCTGCATCACCTCGCAGCCGAGACCGACGAATACAGTTGCACCGACATTGGGATGGGTGGCGTAACCCCAGAGCACACGCTCAAGATAATCCGCACCGCGCCCGGATGCCGCCATTCCGCAGCCAGTACCGTGGGCGAAGGCACCAATCCCATCGACATTCTCGTAATCTTCGAACGCGCCTTCTGCCTCAAGCTCCGCCGCTGCCCGGCGGATGACGGTCGCGGAGCAATTCACGGTTGCGCAAAGCGCGATGTAGTTCCGTGTTCCGACCCGCCCGTCGGCGCGCTGGTATCCCATGAAGGTACGGCGCGGAAATGACCGCACCTCAGACTCGGCGCGCGCAAGATCTGCGCCGACAGCGTAGGCACGGTCGTGATCGCTGAATGCACAGTTCTGGATATGGACATGCGCGCCGGCGGCGATGTCATCTGTCGCGATGCCGATGACCTGGCCGAATTTGAGGATCGCCGACCCCTTTCGGATCGCGGTGCGGGCAACCTTGTGTCCGGCTGAAAGAGCCGTAGCCAGCGGCACGCTGCCCGGCAGAAGTACCTCACCCGCGCCCGCTCGCCGGGCAAGTACCGCAACGGTGTCGTCAGGATGCAGAACGATAACGTCAGTCATGAAATATCCTTGCGAGACAGAGCCTGTATTGCACCACGCAACTCAGCCAGACCGCGCATCCGGCCGATGAGAGGGTAGCGTGGAAAGGCGCCACGCCCAAGATCGGAAAGAAGCTCTCAGAGAGAAGCTATGGTCAACCAAACCGGTGTCTCGCCAGATCGATCAGGTTACAATCACTGAGCAAATCGGCCGGATCTGCTTAGGCAATACTGAATGGTTCGCCGGAGAGTTGGCCGGCGCCAGCGCCGATTTCTGACGAGCGCAGGGCAGCGCGCCGCGCTGGCACGTCACACGAAGCGGTTAACGTAATTCTCCAGCACCTCCTGGCGTCCGGACCGTGGCGCGGGGTTGATCTCATCGCGCAGGACGCGCGCCTGGATGTTCTCCAGGTCGCTTGAAAGCATCGCTTGTGCCCTCGGATCTTTCCACCCCGCGTAGCGCTCGGCCAATGCGCGCTCCAACCCGCCATCTTCGAGCATCGCCGCCGCCGCCTTGAGGCCGCGGGCGCAGATATCCATGCCGCCGATATGTCCGGCGATGAGGTCACTTGCGTCCAGCGACTGGCGCCGCAGCTTGGAGTCGAAATTGGTGCCACCGGTCCCAAGACCGCCGGCCTTGAGGATATGATAATAGGCCAGCGCAACCTCGGGTGCGTTGTTCGGGAACTGATCGGTATCCCAGCCGGACTGGTAGTCGTTGCGGTTCATGTCGATCGAGCCGAGCATTCCTTCGGCCGCCGCTACGGCAAGCTCATGCTCGAAACTATGGCCCGCAAGGATGGCGTGACCCTGCTCGATGTTGAGCTTCACTTCCTTCTCGAGTCCGTATTTGCGCAGGAAGCCGATGCAGGTCGCCACGTCGTAGTCGTATTGATGCTTGGTCGGCTCCTGTGGCTTCGGCTCTACCAGGATCGCGCCCTTGAAGCCGATCTTGTGCTTGTAATCGACGACCATCGACAGAAAGCGGCCCATATGGTCAAGTTCCTGTCCGAGGTCGGTGTTGAGGAGCGTCTCATATCCCTCGCGGCCGCCCCAGAGCACATAGTTTTCGCCGCGCAGTTTATGCGTGGCGTCTAGACACCCCTTTACGGTCGCCGCAGCGAAGGCGAAGACATCCGGGTCAGGATTGGTCGATGCTCCCGACATGAACCGCCGGTGCGAAAAGGCATTTGCGGTGCCCCAGAGCACGCCGACGTCGCGCCCTTGCATCTTCTCGCCGATGTAGTCGGTGATCTCGTCCAGTGTCGCGAGGTTGTCACGATAGTTGCCCTGCTCGGGGCGCAGATCGGCGTCGTGCCAGCAGAAGTAAGGCACTCCCAGCAGATCGAACATCTCGAAGGCGACATCGGCCTTCAGCTTCGCGCGCCCCATGTCGTCCTGCGGATGCCACGGGCGCTCGAACGTCTGGCCGCCGAAGGGGTCGCCGCCTTCCCAGGCGAAGCTATGCCAATAGGCGACCGCAAAGCGCAGGTGGTCACGCAGAGTCTTGCCGAGGACGACCTCATCGGGATTGTAGTGGTGGTAGGCGAGAGGATTGGTGCTGCCGTCGCCCTCATACCGAACCGGTGCGATACCATCGAAGAAGCCGGTGCTCATGCAAAACCTCTTGGGAGTTGGGCGCGCGGTACTTAAGGCGCCTGCTGTGTGGGGGTATGGCGCGTCAGGTCGCGTGTTCGCCCGGCTTCTTGCCCAGAATGATCATCGACAAAAGATCATCATCCGTGACCTCGCCGATATTCACCGTACCGACAAGCTGGCCGTTCTTCATCACGCAGGCACGGTCGCAAAGCTCCATCACCGCATGGACATCGTGGTCGATCAGGAAAATGCCGATGCCCTGCGCCTTGAGCTGCTGGATCAGCGCGGCCACCATCTGGGTCTCGTGCGGGCCAAGGGCGGCGGTGGGTTCGTCCATAATCAGGATGCGCGCATTGAAATAGACCGCGCGCGCGATCGCCACGGATTGCCGCTGACCGCCTGAAAGCGCGGAGACGGGAACCGAGAACTTCTGAAAGTTCGGGTTCAGCCCTCCCATGATCTTGCGGCACTCCGCCTCCATCGCGGCGTCGTTCAAAATGCCCGAAGCGCCCACCAGCTCGCGCCCCAAAAACAGGTTCGAGGCGGCATCGAGATTGTCGGCGAGTGCGAGCGTTTGATAGATCGTCTCGATATTGTTGGCGCGCGCGTCCCGCGGATTGTTGATGTCGACCTTCTTTCCATCGATCAGGATTTCGCCCGCGTCACGCTGGTAGGCCCCCGAAAGCACCTTTATGAGGGTCGATTTGCCGGCTCCATTGTGTCCCAAGAGGCCAACGACTTCGCCGGGGTAGAGATCGACCGTGACGTTATCGACCGCCTTGATGCCGCCAAATGAAACCGAGATGTTCTTCATTTCAACAAGGGGCGTTGCGCGTGAAGCGTTGGTCATTCGTGCCTCCTCACTTCGAGCGGCTGCGATAAAGTTTGTCGAGATAGACGGCGAGCACGAGAACGCCGCCGACCACAATCTGCTGGATCGCCGCGTCAAAGCCGATCAGCACCATCCCGGTCTGTAGCGACTGCATGACGAGCGCACCGATGATCGCGCCATAGATCGTGCCGACCCCACCGCCGAGAGAGGTGCCCCCGATGACGGCCGAGGCGATCACGTAAAGCTCATCCAGCGTGCCAAGCGCATTCGTCGCCGAATTGAGACGGGCGGAGGCTACGACCGATGAAAGCCCCGCAAGGAAACCCATTATCGCAAAGATCTTGACGGTCATCCACCGGGTGTTGATACCGGCCAACTCCGCCGCCTCGGGGTTGCCGCCGATGGCAAACACATAGCGCCCAAAGCGCGTGCGGGTCATCAGAAACGTCATCACGATTCCGACCGCGATCAGGATCAGGACCGGAATCGCGAAGCCATGACTGATGAACAGGCCCGCCTCGGGAACCTCGATGTTGTTCGCCGCAGCATACTGCCGGACGATCCCCTTCGGCCAGGGATAGGCGTTCACCAGGAGCACCGCGCCGATGACGATGCCGCAGCCGACGACCGCCAGAAACACTTCGGCCCACATGGGACGCAGTGGAAAGTCGAACCTGCGCCGCTGGGACCTGCCCGAGACAATCATGGCAATGATTGCAGCGCAGGCAATCAGCCCGACGATCCAGCTGCCTGTCGCGCCGATCGCGCCGTAGGGTCCGCCGCCGAGCAACGCGAACGTCGAATCGACCGGAGAGATCGTCTCGCCCCGCGCCACCAGGAACGCAGCGCCCCGCCAGACCAGAAGCCCACCGAGCGTCACTATGAAGGCGGGAATCCCGCGGTAGGCGATCAGCCAGCCGTGGAATGCGCCGACTGCGGCCCCGAGCGTGACGCCTGTCAGCACCGCGAGGATCCAGATCAGCGGATGGCCGAGGCCAAGGAACGACGGCAGGATATAGACCTGCATGACACCCATGATGATCGCGCAGAAGCCGAGGATCGAGCCGACTGACAGGTCGATATGCCGGGTGACGATGACCAGCACCATCCCAGTCGCCATGATCCCGATCGAAGAGGTCTGAACCGAAAGGTTCCAGAGGTTCCGCGGGGTCAGGAACGCGCCGTAGCCGTTTTTTGCGTACCCGTAGAAATGGAAACCGATCCAGATCAGCAGGAGCGCGCCAACCATGCCAAGCAGGCGCGTGTCGATTTCGGTTGCGCGCAGGAACCGGGTGATCGGACCTTGGCTGGCAAGTGGCCCGGTCGGACTTGCGCTGACAGAGGTGGTGGGTGTCTGGGTCATGTCCTCATCCAGCTATACCGAGGGGATGCAGGTGATGGGCCGCCTGCCGAACGGGCGAACTGCGTTGCTGACCGCGTCGAATATTGGTCATGTGGCCAGAAAACCGCGAGGGGCGGAGCCCGGCGACGACGCGCCGGGCTCCAATAACCGGATCAGCAGCCGGCGACGCCGTCCATCGCGCCTTCGCAAGCCTGCTCTTTCGAGATCTGGCCCGCCTCGATCGCGACGTTCAGGTTGTCTTTCGTGATCGGGGTGGGCGCAAGGAAGATGGCGTTCATCTCAACGCCCTTCGCACCGCCTGACCACTTCTCGGCGCCTGCGATCGCATCCATGGCGGTGCCGTTCGCCAGTTCGGAGGCGATCTCGCCCGCCGCCTTGCCAAGCTGGCGCGCGTCTTTCCAGACCGAGACGGTCTGGGTCCCGCGGGCCACGCGGTTGAGGGCGGCAAGGTCGCCGTCCTGGCCGCCGACCGGGATGTTCAGGCCTTGCGCCGAAAGTGCAGCGATCACGCCGCCAGCCATGCCGTCGTTCTCGGCCAGAACGGCGTCGACGGCGTTGTTGTTGGCGGTCAGGATCTGCTCCATGTTTTTCTGCGCGTTGTCCGGCTTCCAGCCGTCGGTGAAGCTTTCACCGACGATCTTGATCTTGCCGGCGTCGACATCGGCGCCAATGACTTCCATCATCCCTTCAAGAAGGAATGCGGCGTTCGGGTCGCCCTTGTCGCCCTTGATGATGGCGTAGTTGCCCTCGGGCTGCGCCTCTTTCACCTTCTCGGCGATGATCTTGCCAACGCCCTTGTTGTCGAAGGTCAGATAGAAGGCGCGGTCATCCTCAATCAGGCGGTCATAGCCGACGACCGGAATCCCTTCGGCTGCCGCTTTGTCGATCGCGGGGCCGATCGCATCTTTGTCGACCGACAGAATCACCAGCGCTTCGGCACCCTGAGCGATCAGAGCCTCGACATCGGTCAGCTGTTTGGCGGCTGAGTTCTGTGCGTCGGAGGAGATATACTCGCCTCCGCCCGCTTCGATCGCGGCCTTCATCGCCGCTTCGTCGGTTTTCCAGCGCTCTTCCTGGAAGTTCGACCAGCTGACGCCGATCTTGTGGCCTTCGGCGAAGGCGGCGGTGCTCATCAAGAGCGCGGCGACGGTAATGGAGCCGAAAAGTTTCATGTTTCTTCCTCCCTAGACATTCTTGTGCTCACACATCTCCCATCCTCCTCGACGGGGCGTATCAGAAACGCTAGCGCGATTTATTTTGACTGTCAAAATAAATACGCTCAAACTCTCCAGATCTAACGGAACCCGCCAAAACAGTACCTATGCAAAGCCAGCCGCCTATTGTGGACACGCCAAAATCCCCAGAAATTTCCGGCTCTGGCCGTGACCAGCGTCTTGCCGGGCGGCTCCTGGTACTCGACGCGATTCGGCGCGAAAAGGAGATTGCCCGAATCGATATCGCCCGCGCGACTGGCATCAGTCCGGCGACGGTCACCGCGATCACCAACGAGCTTCTGACCGCCGGCTTGATTGAGCGCATCCAGTCTGAAAGTCGCAGCGAGGCCTCGAAACGCGGTCGCCCGCGCGAGGCGCTGAAACTCGCGCCGCGCGCCAAGCTGATTGCCGGTCTGAAGGTCGCGACGCAGTCCATCGCGGTTCTGATCGTGGACTTTGAGGGTAGCGAGATCGGCCACTACGAAATGCCGCTCACCGCGACACAACACAGCCCTGAGGCGTTGTGCGACCTCATCGTTGTTGCGGTCCACAGGGCTGCGGATAGCTGCGATCTTCGTTATGAGGAAATCTCGGGCATCTGTATCGGGCTTGCGGGGCAGATCGACGGCGGTCGCGGTTTCGTGCACTGGTCCTCCGCACTTCGCGCGCGCGATGTCCATCTGGGCGCGCTTCTGGCAGAACGCACACATTGCCCGGTTTTCATCGAGAACGACGCCAACGTCGTGGCCAAGGCCGAGCAGATTTTCGGTCAGGGTCAGCTGGCAGAGAATTTCATCGTTGTCCTCCTGGAAAGCGGGATCGGCATGGGGATCGTCATCAATGGTCAGCTCTATCGTGGCGCTCGCGGATGCAGCGGTGAGATCGGCCATACGAAAGTCAGCCTCGGCGGGCCGCTGTGCCAATGCGGCCAGCGCGGGTGTCTTGAGGCCCATGCAGCGGAATATGCACTGCTCGCGGCCGCCAACGAGGGTGGCAGACGCGCCTTTGCCGATCTCGACAGCTTTGTAAGCGCGGCGCACAATGGCGATGAGGTGGCGGGCCCGCTTCTGGAACAGGCCGAGCGACACTTCAGCAGCACTTTGGCCAACATCGTCAATGTCTTTGACCCGCAGCTCATCATTCTGGCGGCGCCCAACGCGGCGAGACATCCCTTGTGTACGCGCAAGGTGATCGAGGGGATCGAGGCGCTTGTGGTTGAGGTCGACACTCCCAATCCCGTCATTTCCGTGCATGGTTGGGGTCCGCTGATGTGGGCCAAAGGCGCTGCCGCGTTCGGCATCGATCAGATCAGCGCGCTGAGTTTGCGTGATCTCGGCAAGGGCGAGGCGACGGGAAATGAGGATTGAGGATTCGTCTGTTCATGGTCGCCCTCGCGACGAATCTCGCGCCGCTCCTCTCTCAAGCCCAGACTGCGCCGACCTTTGCGCCACGCACCATGCCGAACCATGTCTATGATGGGGGATGGGAACATTTCGTGGGCGGCGGTCTGGCCGGGTTCGATTGCAACGGCGATGACCTGCCGGAACTTTACGCGGCCGGGGGCGTGAACCCTGCGCAGCTTTTCATCAACACGAGCAATGCGCAGGGTCTCAGCTATCGGACTGGACCGCCTGACGCACTGGCGCTGACCGGCGTCATAGGGGCCTACCCGCTTGACATCGACGGCGACGGAACGCTCGATCTGGCGATCCTGCGAGTCGGTCCCGATGTTCTGATGCGCGGACTCGGCGACTGCCGCTTCGCCCCCTTCGAGGGCACCGGTTTTCAGTCGGACGATCACTGGAGCACGGCCTTTTCCGCAACCTTCGAAGTCGGAAACAGCCTGCCGACGCTCGCTTTCGGCACCTATGTCAATCGCAACGATCCGAACGGACCGTTCGAGGCCTGCGACGCCACGCTCCTCTACCGCCCGCAAGGGGGGCATTACATCGCCGCCCGCACGGTTGGAGCCGGGGTATTGCGCTCTCTCCATGCTCTTCACCGACTGGGGCCGCCGGGGGCATGCCGACCTACGAATTAGCAACGATAGACACTATTTCGTCCGAGGCGGATCGGAACAGATGTGGGCGATGGAGCCGACTCCCCGCCTTTATTCCGAGGCGGACGGCTGGATGACCTATTCGCTCTGGGGCATGGGGATCGCGTCGCGCGATCTCACCGGCGACGGCTATTCCGATGTCTATCTGACCTCGATGGGCGATCAGAAGTTCCAGGTCTTCGATCCTACGACCCATGGCCCCACTTACCGCGATGTAACCTATGCGCGCGGGACCACAGCGCACCGTCCGCATTCAGGCGGTGACGGGCGACCCTCGACGGGCTGGGAAGCGGCCTTTGGCGACGTGAACAACGATGGTCGCGACGACATTTTCGTGGCCAAGGGCAATGTCGAACAGATGCCGGACGCCGCGATGCGCGATCCCAACACGCTCCTCATTCAGAGCGTGGACGGGAATTTTACCGAAGCGGCGGAAGAAGCCGGGGTCGCCACGATGGCGCGGTCGCGTGGTGCGATCCTCGCCGACCTCAACCTCGACGGGCGGCTCGATCTGGCGGTGGTCAATCGCCGCGCGCCGATGGAGCTTTACGAAAACCTCGGTCCGGCGGGGAATTGGCTTCTGGTGACACTGGCCACGCCGGCGCCCAACACGCAGGCCGTCGGCGCCTTTATCGAGTTGCGCACCGAGATGGGGCTGCAAACCCGCGAGATCATGGTGGGTGGCGGACATGCCGGGGGCTTCGCCGGGGCAAACCACTTCGGTTTGGGCGCGTCGCAGGACGCAGAAATCCGCGTGATCTGGCCCGGTGGAACAGCAAGCAAGTGGCAGAAGGTCGCTGCGAACCAGCGCCTTACCCTCACCCCCTAGCGATCAACCGGCAGACCGCTCGGCACCGTGTCGGGAACCCCAAGACGCTCGGCGCGGTCTTCGAGCGTGCCAAGGAACGCGATAATGTCGTCGATTTCCTCGTCCGACAGCGACATGGGTTTCAGTTCATTGGCGGCCGCGATGCGCTGAAGCTCTTCCGGCTCGTGCATCACGCGCAGATCATCTGCGCCGGGAAGCGGCGGCAGGATCGCCTGTGACGGATCATAGGACCTCAGGCTTCCGACCGGGTCGAGGTGGTGACGGATCACCGCCTTAAGGGTCGCATAGGCCCCGTCATGCCCATAGGGTGCGGTCAGGGTCACGTTGCGCAGGCTCGGCGTATGAAACGCGTAGGGCTGCGTACCCGATACCCGCGCCCGGCCTTCGTCATGGGCGTGGTTTTCGAACCGTGCAGCCTTGCCCGGCCCGATCTGCGGCATCGCTATGGCATGAAACGCGTGATCGGTCTGAAACCAGCCCGCGTGGCATTCGCTGCATCCTGCCTTGCCGTAGAAAAGCGCCATCCCCTTTGCGGCCCGATCCGGCAGCGGCGTCCCGTCACGCATATGGCGGTCGAAGGGGCTGTTGTCGGCGCGCCATTCGAAGCGGATGAAATCCGCGATCACATTGGCGATCATCGGGAAATCGATCGTCTTGCCGGGCTCGACCGTAGCAAAGGCCTTGGCATAGTCAGGGATCGCCGCGACCCGCGCCGCGATCAGATCCCACGCCCCGCCTTTGTAGGTCAAAAGCCCCAGATTGACTGCGCGGCTCACGTCATTCTCGGAATAATGCCCCGCCATCTCATCAGCGGACAGCACTGGAAACATCGCCTGGGCCGCTAATGCGCTGTCAAATCCGGCCACCATCTCCTCCCCCAGCGGCGTGCGGAAGCCGCCCGGCTGGTCCGGGTCTTCCTCAAGACGCCCATCGTGGAAAAAACTCCGAAACTCCGTCGCTCCGAGGTTCCAGAGCGCGGGTGCGTTTCGGGGGATACGCCGGTCGGGCGCGTTTTCAGCCCCAGAGACCCGTGCGGGACCCAAACCATGCGCGCCCTCGCCAAGCGCAAGGGATACGCCGTCCGCCGTGCCGAACCGAGGGTGATGGCACGTCGCGCATGAAATGTTGCGATTTCCCGATAGGATCGGATCGTAAAAAAGCTGCCGGCCGAGATCGACGCGCGCCATATCGGGCGCGATGAATTCCGGAGCCGGCCCGAGGTCTTGCGCTGAAGTCTCGCCGGCCAAACCGAGCACGACCGAAATCGCGGCAAGTACCCTTACTAAGCCCATCGCGCCCAACACTCCCCTTCTTCTTTGTTTCCCGCCGGGGTATCCCCTGAGAGAAGCGATCTCCACATCACGATGTGTCGCATAAACGCGGCTAGGAACGGAACCAGAAGATTTGTGACGGCGAGGTAAGGGAGCCGGATAGGGCCCGCCGGCCGAAATCCCGTCTTTACACTATCAGAGTGATGGAAAGTGGTGAGCCGGTCGGGGCTCGAACCCGAGACCTACTGATTAAAAGTCAGTTGCTCTACCAACTGAGCTACCGGCCCATCACAGGGCGCCTCTTTATGAACCCCGTTCGGAGCGGTCAAGTGCAAAAGCGGGCGAGGCTGGCAAAAACGATGAGCCAAGCGTATATGGCACGCATGAAGGATGCACGCGCCCAAAGCGGTCTGCCGTTCATGAAGATGCATGGCGCCGGAAATCACTTCGTGATCATTGATTCACGGGGGCGCGATGCCGTGACCACGGCGGCCTTCGCGGCGGCTCTGGGCGACCGGCACCGGGGCATCGGATTCGATCAGCTTGCGGAGATTCGCGATGCCGAGGGCGCCGACTATGCGCTCGATTTCTGGAATGCCGATGGCACCCGGGCCGGAGCCTGCGGCAATGCCTCGCGCTGCGTCGCAGATCATGTGATGGCCGGTCTCGGGCGGGATCGCGTAGTCTTCGTGACCGAGCGCGGGACACTTGCCGCGGAGCGCCGGGCGGACGGCATGGTCAGCGTCAACATGGGCGACCCGATACTTGACTGGCAGGGGGTGCCGCTCGCCGAACCGGCCGACCTCTTGTATCTGCCTATCGCCGGCGATCCGGCCGCCGTGGGCATGGGCAATCCCCATTGCATCTTCTTCGTTCCCGATGCGGAAGCGGTGGACCTGCCGCGCGAGGGAGCGGAGATGGAGCATCACCCCATCTTCCCGAAAGCCACAAACGTTGAATATGCCAGCCTCACGGGCCCTGACCGGCTCAGGATGCGAGTCTGGGAGCGTGGGACGGGCATCACCCTCGCCTGCGGATCGGGGGCCTGCGCCACCGCCGTCGCGGCGCATCTGCGTGGCCTCACCGGCCGCAAGGTGAAGCTCGACCTCGATGGCGGGACCCTTGAGATCGACTGGCGCGAGGACGGGGTCTGGATGACCGGCCCGACTGCGCATGTCTTCGACGGCTGGTTGACGCCGGATTTCATCGCCGCCCATCCATGAAACCGCCCGTTTTCTCCACGCTCGGCTGCCGTCTCAACGCCTATGAGACGGAAGCGATGAAGGAACTCGCCTCCGCCGCCGGGCTGGAAGGCGCGGTGGTAGTGAATACCTGCGCCGTGACTGCCGAAGCTGTGCGCAAGGCCAAGCAGGAGATACGCAAGCTTTCGCGTGAGAACCCGGGCGCGGCCGTCATCGTGACGGGATGCGCCGCCCAGACCGAGCCCGAGACCTTCGCCGTCATGCCCGAGGTTACCCGTGTCATCGGCAATACCGAGAAGATGCAGGCCCAAACCTGGACCAACCTGCAGGCCCCCGACCTGATCGGTCAGACTGAGAAAGTCATGGTCGATGACATCATGTCGGTGACCGAAACTGCCGGTCACCTTATCGACGGCTTTGGCCGCCACCGCGCCTATGTACAGGTCCAGAACGGCTGCGACCACCGCTGCACCTTCTGCATCATCCCCTACGGTCGCGGCAATTCCCGTTCGGTTCCCGCGGGCGTCGTTGTCGATCAGATCAAGCGGCTCGTTGATCGGGGCTTTCTCGAAGTCGTCCTCACGGGCGTCGATCTGACCTCGTGGGGTGCTGACCTGCCCGGCGAGCCGCGCCTTGGCGATCTCGTCATGCGCATCCTGCGGCTTGTCCCCGACCTTGCGCGGCTTCGCATCTCCTCCATCGACCAGGTCGAGGCGGATGAAAACCTGATGAAAGCCATCGCGACCGAACCACGCCTGATGCCGCATCTCCATCTCAGTCTTCAGGCCGGCGACGACATGATCCTGAAGCGGATGAAACGCCGCCATCTGCGCGACGACGCGATCCGGTTCTGCGAAGACGCCCGCCGCCTGCGCCCCGATATCATCTTTGGCGCCGATATCATCGCGGGCTTCCCGACGGAGACCGAGGCGATGTTCGAAAACTCGCTGAAGCTTGTGCAGGACTGCGATCTCACCTTCCTCCACGTCTTCCCCTTCAGCCCGCGCAAGGGAACGCCCGCGGCGCGGATGCCGCAGGTCAAGGGGCCGGAGATCCGCGACCGCGCGGCGCGGTTGCGTGCAATGGGCGACGCAGCCCTTGCAGGCCATCTGTCGGCACAGAAGGGTCGCGTCCACCGCATCCTGACCGAGGGGCCCCGTATGGGCCGGACCGAGCAGTTTGCCGAAGTGCAATTCGGCAAAGATCAGCCCGAGGGGGCAATTCTGGAGGCCGCGATCGTCGGGATGGCGGGCGGGCGTCTGGTCGCGTGATCGCTGACCTGACGGCGCGGCGGGGAAACTGACCCGTCATGATGCAAATCAAACGGCAAATCTTGAATATGTGACAGGGTCAAGGTGGAAACGCGCTGACATGCGAGGAGGAGATCATGACACGCTTTGTTCCAGTTGCTGTTTCACTAGTCCTCGGAAGTATCGGTGTGGGTGGCGCATCGGCCCAGGACGCTGACATCGGAAAGGCGCTTTATGGCGACTATTGTGCCGCCTGTCATGGCGCAAGCGGGATGGGCGACGGGGATATGGCCAATGTTTTGACCATACCGGCGCCGAACCTCACACTGCTTGCGCAGCAGAATGATGGTCAGTTCCCGATGCTCAAGGTGATCCACATCATCGACGGACGCACGGGAGTACGCGCGCATGGGGGTCCGATGCCGGTTTTCGGGCGGGTCTTTGGCGCCGGCGACGCAAGTGCCGCAAACCCCTATGGTTCGGTCCTTGAGGTACGGGGCAGGGTGCTTTCCTTGGCGCTGTATTTGGAATCTATCCAGAAATGACGAGCGGCCGCGGCGAAACGTCCGCCGCGGCCAAACGCATCAAGCGGCAAGGGTGGCGCGCGCGTGTCTGATCGCCAAAGCCGCCGAGGCGGCCTCGCGTCCCTTGAGGGTGAAGTGGTCGCGGAAGAAGGCGTTGTGGGCCTCGGTTTCCTGATAATTGTGCGGCGTCAGGACGACCGAGAGGACCGGGACGTCGGTATCCATCTGGGCGCGCATCAGGCCCTCCACCACAGTCGCGGCGACGAAATCGTGGCGGTAGATGCCGCCGTCCACGACGAAGGCGGCCCCGATCACCGCGTCGAAACGGCCGGTGCGGGCGAGGTCGCGGGCGAGAAGCGGAATCTCGAACGCGCCCGGCACGTCGAAAACCTCGACCTCGGCCTGATTGTCGATCCGCTCGCGGAACCCCTCCAGCGCGCGGTCGACGATATCGGCATGCCAGTTGGCCTTGATGAAGGCATAGCGGGTGTGTGTCATCGGTGATCTCCTTTCAAAAGTGACACGTCACCCAAGGCGATCACGGACGCAGCCGCGCCCGGTGGGGCGGCTGCGTTCGTTCTCTTTCATCCGGACTGTCACCGTCGGCTCCGGCCTCGCACCGGATCTGCTGACCCCCCGCTTTCGCGGGGGCGCTCGCGGGCTCGGGGTCTCCCCCATACCGCCGGTGGGGAATTTCACCCCGCCCTGAGAACGACGTCAGGATGGCAGCCCGGCGGGGCGGGTGCAAGAGCGCGAAAAGACACAGACTTCACGCGTGAAAAGCATTCCAATATATTGAATAATATAGGTAAATTGTAGTAAATTAACCAGTTCTTCAGCCGCGCCGCTGCCGAAAACATTGTGTCCGTGACATTCACGCGGATGACTCGTGACCCAAGGAAATGCAGAACGGGCGGGAGGAGAGCGCCCATGCACCCGAACCCCGCCTATCGCCAGTCGCCGCGTGACGTGAACCTTGCCTTTGCGCGTACACGCGGCTTTGGCACGCTTACCGTCAACGGCGCTGAGGGACCGCTCGCCTCGCATGTGCCGTTTCGCCTGTCTGAAGACGGGACGAGCGCGGAGCTGCATCTGGTCCGCTCCAACCCGATTGCACGGGCATTGACCGGGCCGCTGCCCGCCCTGATCGCCGTCACCGGGCCGGACGCCTATATTTCCCCGGACTGGTACGCGATGGAGGATCAGGTGCCGACCTGGAACTACGTCGCCGTCCATCTACGCGGCCATCTCAGCGCCTTGTCCGCCGATGCGCTGCGCGGCCATCTCGACCGCCTTTCAGAGACATTCGAGACGCGGCTTTTGCCGAAGGCGCCGTGGCGCGCCGACAAGATGTCGAGTGAGGCGCTCGACCGCATGATGCGGATGATCGTGCCCTGCCGGTTCGAGATCGTAACCGTCGATGGCACATGGAAGCTCGCCCAGAACAAGCCCGATGCGGCGCGGGTCGCGGCAGCGGATGCCATGACGGCGGAGGGACCGGGGCAGGCGGTCGAGACGCTGGCCGCCCTGATGCGGTCGGCGGGCGCGTGACGGCCAACCCGCCCTTTCGTGATCGCGCGACGCTTGACAGGGCGAGTGCATCGGACCTCTGTTGCCCCGACCGCGCGCCGCGCTGTTTTCATCGTCCATAGAACTGAGGGTTTTCATGCTGCGACTTCACACATCCCCGACGACGCCCTTCGGCCGCAAGGCCATGGTGCTGATCCTTGAGACCGGGCAGCAGGGCGATATCGAGATCGCCCAAGCTGCGGGAACGCCGCTTGATGCCTCGAAGATGCCGGTCGCGCAGAACCCCTTGGGCAAGATCCCGGCGCTGGAGCGGGACGATGGTCCCGCGCTCTATGATAGCCGGGTGATCTGCCGCTATCTCGACGACCGAGCCGGGGGCAAGCTCTACCCGGCGAAGCCCCGACTTTGGGAGACGCTGACGCTGGAAGCAACGGCGGATGGCATTCTGGAGGCGGCGATCCTCATGGTCTATGAGGCGCGGCTCAGGCCCGAGGCCATTCGTTTTGAGGATTGGGTCGAGGGGCAGTGGGGCAAGATCGCCCGCGCGCTCGACGCGATCGAGGCGCGCTGGATGGCGCATCTGAACGGGCCGCTTGACATGGGGCAGATCGCGATCGGCTGCGCGCTTTCCTATCTCGACTTCCGTCACGGGGCGCGCAACTGGCGCGCGGGTCGCCCGTCGCTCGCCGACTGGTATGCGGCCTTCGCCACGCGCGACAGCATGAAGACCACCGAGCCGCAGGGCTGACATGCTGCCCCTGGGGGAGTTTCTGACCGTCTGGGCGATCCTGGCGGTCAATATCCTGTCGCCCGGACCGAATGTGCTGAACACGATCACCACCGCGATGGGATCGGGCCGCGCCGCCGGAATCGCCTCGGCGCTGGGCGTGGGTCTCGGGATCGGCATCTGGTGCTTGGGCATGACGCTTGGCATGGCGGCGGTGTTCCGGGCCTTCCCCGAGGCGCGCGTGGCGCTGACCGCCTTTGGCATCTGCCTTCTTCTCTGGTTTGCCTCGCGTTACCTCCGGAATGCCTGGGCGGGCTGGCGTGGCACCGGGGGACGGCTGGCGGCACGGGCGGGCCTGACGTTTGGTGCGTCCTTCCTGCGGTCGCTGTCCGTGAACGCGCTCAATCCCAAGGCGTTGACGACATGGGTGGCCGTTCTGGCCCTCTTTCCGGTGGCGCGGGCTGGGTGGGGCGACATTCTGCTGCTTTGGGCCGGGACCGCCTGCCTCGCCTTTACTATTCATGCGGCCTATGGGCTGGCCTTCTCGACCGCCCCCGCCGCGCGGTTCTATCTGCGCGCGGCCCCTGCGGTGAATGCGGGTGTCGGCCTGTTCTTCATGGCCTTCGCGCTTAAGCTTCTGACCGGCCTACTTTCCTGAGACATCCGCCGCCGATTGCGGTAACTGGGACATAATGACGAATTAGCCTTAAGCTGCGCCCGATTGTCCGCTGGACGGGCCGGTTTTTGGCCGCTAATAACCGCCGTTGAAGGCTGCGGGCAACTGTGGCCCAACCGTCGCAGGGCCGGTCCGCCGGTCAGAGAAGGGAGAAAGTTTCGTGTCCCACGCAGAAGACCACGCAGGCACCCGGAGGGATTTCCTCTATTACGCAACGGCCGGGGCAGGCACTGTCGCAACGGGCGCCGCCGTCTGGACCCTTGCGGATCAGATGAACCCTTCCGCCGACGTACAGGCGCTCAGCTCCATCTTTGTCGATGTGAGCGGCGTTGAGGTCGGCACACAGTTGACGGTCAAATGGCGCGGCAAGCCGGTCTTCATCCGCAAGCGCACCGCCAAAGAGATTGAAGAGGGTCGCGCCGTCCAGATGTCCGATCTGGTGGATACGAACGCCGAGAACGCGAACCTGCCCGCCGAGGCCGATGCCTCGGACCAGAACCGCACTCTGGATGAAGCCGGTGAATGGCTGGTGATGATGGGCGTCTGTACACACCTTGGCTGCGTGCCTCTGGGCAACAATGCCGGTGAATTCGACGGCTGGTTCTGCCCGTGCCACGGGTCTCACTACGACACGGCGGGCCGGATCCGCAAAGGCCCCGCACCGCGCAACCTGCCGGTGCCGGTCGCGGCCTTCACCGACACCACCACGATCAAACTGGGCTGAGGGGGCTGAACATGGCTGGTATTCCGCACGACCATTACGAGCCCAAGACCGGGTTCGAGCAGTGGCTTCACCGCCGCCTGCCCGTCGTGAGCCTCGCTTACGACACACTGATGATTCCGACGCCGAAGAACCTGAACTGGTGGTGGATCTGGGGCATCGTCCTTGCCTTCTGCCTGGTGCTTCAGATCGCGACGGGCATCGTCCTCGCGATGCATTACACGCCGCAGGTCGATATGGCCTTCGCGAGCGTCGAGCATATCATGCGCGACGTGCGCGGCGGGTATCTCTTGCGCTACTTGCATGCCAACGGCGCATCGCTCTTCTTCCTGGCCGTCTATATCCACATCTTCCGCGGCCTTTTCTACGGATCCTACAAGGCCCCGCGCGAAGTGACCTGGATCGTGGGCATGCTGATCTACCTCGCCATGATGGCGACCGCTTTCATGGGCTATGTGCTGCCCTGGGGGCAGATGTCGTTCTGGGGTGCCACGGTCATCACCGGCCTGTTCGGCGCCATTCCGGGGATCGGCGAGCCGATCCAGACCTGGCTTCTGGGCGGACCGGCGGTGGACAACCCGACACTGAACCGCTTCTTCTCGCTCCACTATCTGCTGCCCTTCGTGATCGCGGCCCTTGTCGCGGTGCACATCTGGGCCTTCCACACCACGGGCAACAACAATCCGACCGGTGTGGAAGTGCGGCGGGCGTCAAAGGCCGAGGCGGAGAAGGACACGCTGCCCTTCTGGCCCTACTTCGTCATCAAGGACCTGTTCGCGCTGGCCGTGATCCTGGTGGTGTTCTTCGCCATCGTCGGCTTCATGCCGAACTACCTTGGCCACCCGGACAACTATCTTGAGGCGAACCCCTTGGCGACGCCGGCGCATATCGTGCCGGAATGGTACTTCCTGCCGTTCTACGCGATCCTGCGCGCCTTCACCTCGGATGTCTGGATCGTGCAGCTCGTGCAGTTCGTCACCTTCGGCATCGTCGATGCCAAGTTCTTCGGCGTGCTGGCGATGTTCGGCGCGATCGCGGTGATGTTCCTGGCGCCCTGGCTCGATACGTCGAATGTGCGTTCGGGCCAGTACCGGCCGATGTTCCGCTGGTGGTTCTACCTTCTGGTCATCGACTTCATCGTGCTGATGTGGGTCGGCGCGCAGACCCCGACGGAGCTGACCTCGTGGATCTCGCTCATCGCGGCGGCCTATTGGTTCGCCTACTTCCTCGTCGTCTTGCCGCTCCTGGGCATAATCGAGAAGCCGCTACCGCAGCCGGCGACGATCGAAGACGACTTCAATGCGCATTACGGCGCCAACAACAACCCGGCCGAATGAGCGGAAAGGAAAGATTGAGATGCTGAGGAAAATCGCAATCACCGCCGCTTCCGCGCTAGCCCTTGCGGGTGGTGCGGCAATGGCAACCGAAGGCGGCGAGACGCATGATGTGGCGTTCTCGTTCGAGGGGCCGTTCGGCAAGTTCGACGAACACCAGCTACAGCGTGGCCTGCAGGTCTATACCGAGGTCTGCTCGGCCTGCCACGGGATGAAGTTCGTGCCGATCCGGTCGCTTGCCGATGCCGGCGGGCCGCATCTGCCGGACGATCAGGTCCGCGCCTATGCCACGCAGTTCACGGTGACCGACAAGGAAACCGGCGAGGATCGGCCTGGCAAGGAAACCGACTTCTTCCCGCATTCGGCGATGGAAAACGCGCCGGACCTGAGCCTGATGGCGAAGGCCCGCGCCGGTTTCCACGGGCCCTACGGCACCGGGATCAGCCAGCTTTTCAACGGCATCGGCGGGCCGGAGCATATCGTCTCGATCCTCACTGGCTATACCGGCGAGGAAAAGGAAGAGGCGGGCACGACCTATTACGAGAACCACGCCTTCTCGACGGGCTGGATCTCCATGCCGCCACCGTTGTCGGACGGACAGGTCACATATGCGGACGGCCATGATGCCTCCGTCCATCACATGGCCGAGGACGTTGCGGCCTTCCTGATGTGGGCGGCTGAGCCGAAGATGATGGAGCGCAAGCAGGCGGGCTTTGTGGCGGTCCTGTTCCTCGGGCTTCTGTCGGTCTTGCTATACCTGACCAACAAGCGGCTCTGGGCGCCCCACAAGGGAAAGCACTGAATCCGTCGAAGGCCGGGGGCTGGGCCCCCCCGGACCCCCGAGGTACTCGTGAACAGAAAAGCTAAGGGCGCGTTCCGAAGGGCACGCCCCTTACCAGATGTGTCGATGATCGTACCGCGATGCGGAGGCAATGTCCGACAGTCCGAAAGACCGCTACAAATACTTCTCAGTGCTTCATGACATTTTCTGAGAGAGCCAGGTTTCGATCCCTTCGAGTGTCTGGACGTTGTTCTGCTCCATCATCAGGTTGTGCCCCGCTTCGGGAATGCTACGGAATTCCGCGCCATAAAACCGCGCCGACCGACGCGCGCCTTTCAGCGTGAGGACTGCGTCCTTTTCCCCGGCGACCCACAACATTGGTGTCTTGACGTCGGCCTTAGGTCGCCACAGTGGCGGATTGTGCTGCGATAGCACCAACGCGGATTCTTCGACGAGATTGGCGTGAAGCTCCTCGGGAGTGATCTCGGCCCCTTCGGTGATCAGAAGCGACGCGGCCCATTTCGGGCTTCTCACCAGCGGCGTGGATGAAAGGGTCGCCCCCATCCTCAAAAATCCCCATGGACCGCGTTTCAGATGCGGCAGCGTGCCGTCGGCGTAGGTGCTGTGCGAGGTCCATGATCCAAGCAGGACCACCGCCGGAAGGTCGTCCGCCACTTTCTTCAGATACCACTGCACGAGGGCCCCGCCCATGCTGTGGCCGATCAAGATGGGAGGGGTCTCAAACCTTCCGACCTCCGTCCTCAGAACGGCCACATAATCCTGCATAGTGCTGAAACGAACGGATTTGCGACGCTCAGAGCCGCCATGTCCGGGCAGGCTGATCGCGTGGCTTTTCCAACCCCTTTCGGCCAGAGCCATTTGCCAATCGCGCCAGCACCAGGCCGCATGCCACATGCCGTGCTGAAACAGGATCGGTGTCGGATGCGTCTGCGTCGCCGGGCGGCAGATCACCCGCTCGATACCGTCCAGCGCCATGGTTTCGAAATGAGGTTCAGGCATTTGCGCTTTCGTTTCCGGGTTGCGCCAAGGATGCATACGAAAACTTGATGCGAATGATAAAGCCGACATCTGGACGAAAAATCCCGCGCAGATTGGTGCGAGGGCGTTGAGCTGATCAGACTGCTACTTCACCGCGCCTTTTCATTTACCGAGATAGGCGGCGAGAGCTGGCGGCGGGTTTTCAAGCAATTCCCCGGTCAGTTGCGGCGGATGCGCGGTACCGTCGGCGACGAGCACGGTCCGCTCGGCGATGCGCCGCGCATCCTCGGGGTCATGACTGACCAGTAGAAGGGTCGCGCGGGTGGCCTTGGCGATTTCCGCGACGAGGTCGAGCATTTCGGCCTTGAGGGCGGGGCCGAGCGCCGCAAAGGGTTCATCAAGGAGCATCAGGGGCCGCGCCCTGAGAAGCACGCGGGCGAGCGCGACACGGCTTTGCTGGCCGCCGGAGAGGGTGGCGGGCCGGCGATCCGCCACGCCAGTGAGGCCGACACGGTCGAGTGCGGCGGCGACGCTTTGGCGGTCTTCGATCGACAGGCGCAAATCGCGCCTAAGGCCGAGGCCGACATTCTGGCCGACGCTCAGATGCGGGAAGAGGTTCTGATCCTGAAAGAGGATCGAGAGGGGCCGCGCGCCCGGCGGCAGCGCCGTCAGGTCGCGGTCCTGCCAGAGGACGCGGCCGGTTGTCTGCGGCGTGAACCCGGCGATGACCGACAGGAGTGTCGATTTGCCCGCGCCGGAGGGGCCGATGACGGCCACCCGCGCCTGTTCCGGGATGAAGAAATCCGCGGCGAGGTGAAAGTCGCCCTGCACGATGGTCACGCCGTCAAGCCGCAGCATCGGTGCGTCCCCCTTTGTCGAAAAGCCAGAAGAGGCCGAAGCTGAGCAGCATCAGCAAGACCGCCGCCCCGGCCGCATCGGCCATCCGGTAGGCGGAGATCAGGCGGTAGAGTTGCAGGGGCAACGTCGCCCTGTCGGGATCGGCGAAAAGCGCGATGACACCGAGATCGCCCATCGACAGGGCGGCGGTCAGTCCTGCCGCAAAGCCGAGCGGGCGGCGGAGGCGCGGCAGCGTGAGGTATCGAAGGCGCGCAAGGCCGCCCATGCCGAGGCTGTCGGCGAGGCGGGCATAGTCCGCCTCGATGGTGCGCGTGGCAGGGATGAGGGCGCGCAGGCAGAAGGGCAGGGCCATGATGGCGTTCACCAGCATCGTGACCGGCATCGCCAAGGTCGATGGTGAGGCTATGGGGCGGAGCACGAGGAAAAGCCCGGTGCCGACGACAAGCGCCGATGTGGCCAGCGGCAGCATTCCCACGATCTCGAGCGATTTCCCCAACGCAGCCGCGCCACGCCAAGCGCGATGGGAAGCGCGGTCAGGAGCGACAGCGCAGTTGCGCCGAGGGACACGCCAAGCGACCAGAGCGCTGCCTGCCAGACCTGCGCGGGCAGGGTCGCGAGGCGCGGCAGGCCTGCCACCAGAACGGCGGAGAGCGGCGCGAGGAGGAAGAGCGCGGCCGCGGTGATGGCGAGCGCATCGAGGGTCCGCGCGCAGCGCGACGTTGCGTCCCAGCGTTGCAGCGGTGCGTCGAGCCCCGCGCCAAACGCTGAGGGCAGGCTCATCCGGGCCGCCAGGGCCGCCGTGACCGCGCAGATCAGAAGCTGCATCCCGGCCAGCATGGCTGCGTGACCAAGGTCGAAATCGAATCGGAAGGCCTGATAGATCGCGAGTTCGATGGTCGTGGCCCTCGGTCCGCCGCCGAGTGTCAGCGCGACGGCAAAGCTGGTGAGGCAGATCAGGAAGATGGTGACCACGATGCCAGGAACCACCTCGCGCAGCATCGGGCGTTCAAGATAGCGCGCGATGTCGCGCGCGGAAAAACCAAGTGAGGCCGCCAGACGAAAACGCTCGGCCGGTATGGCGAGCCAGCCTTGCAGGATCAGACGCACCGCGAGTGGCAGGTTGAAGAAGACATGCGCGAGGACGACGCCGGTCAGCCCGTAGATCGAGATGGGTTCGAGCCCCATCGCGCCGAGGCCGGTGTTGAGAACGCCGGCGCGACCGAAGATCGCGAGAAGACCCATGACCGCCACGATAACCGGCAGGATGAAAGGCGCGCCGAGAAGCGTGATGAGGACACTCCGCCCGGCAAACCGGCGGCGGGCAAGCGCACGGGCGACCGGCACCGCCAGCGTCACGCTGAGCGCGGCAGAGAGGGTTGCCTGAAGCACGGTGAAGCGCAACGCGGCCACGTCCGCGGGGCCGGGCCAACCGCCGCCCCCGGCGCGCGCCAGCACCGCGGCCAGGGTGCCGAGCGTCACGAAGGCGGCGAGCGTTGCCGCCGCCCCCGCAGCTATGGCGAGCCCCTTCGGCATCAGCGGCTCAGCGCTGCCTGCCATTCGGCGAGCGCCCCGTCACGAACCTTCGCCGCCTCTCCCGCAGGATAGAGGAGCGCTTTGGCCGGTGTGATGAGCGTGTCGAAGCCGGGGTTGATCCCGCCCTTCGGCATGATGGAAGGATACATCCAGTTGGTCTCGGGGATCACCGATTGGAACGCGTCGGTGACGACGAAGGCGAGGAAACGGTCGGCGAGGTCGGGTTCGTCGGTCGAAGCGAGCTTGGCGGCGACTTCGACCTGGAGGTAGTGGCCTTCGGTGAAAGGAGCCGCCGCCTTGGTGTCGTCGCCTTCGGCGATCAGGTGGTAGGCAGGCGACGTGGTGTAGGACAGGACCATGTCCGCCTCACCGCTCAGGAAGAGGCCGTAAGCCTCGGACCAGCCCGGGGTGACGGTGACGACGTTGTCCGAAAGACCCTCCCAGATCTCCGCCGCGCGGTCGCCGTAGGCGGCCTTGACCCAGAGGAGAAGGCCGAGGCCGGGGGTTGACGAGCGGGGGTCTTCGATGACGATCTTGAGGTCGGAGGCGGCCAGCGCCTCGAAATCTGTGGGCACGTCCTTGACCTTGGTCTTGTCGTAGACAAAGGCGAAATAACCCCAGTCATAGGGTACGAAGACCGGGTCATCCCAGCCGATGGGCAGATCGTAGGGCACGTCCGTCAACCCGCTGTCAGCGAAAAAACCGGCATCGGCGGCCTTTGCGGTCAGATTGGTGTCGAGGCCGAGGACCACGTCGGCCTCGGTCTGGTCGCCTTCGAGGAGGAGCCGCGCCAGAAGGGCGGCGCCATCGCCGGAGCTGACGAACTTCAGATCGCAGCCGCAGGTCTGCTCGAACGCGGCCTCGATCTTTGGCCCCGGACCCCAGTCCGAGATGAAGCTGTCGTAGGTGTAGACGGTCAGCACGGGCTTGCCCTCGGCCATCACGGCCGTCGGCAACAGGAGACCCGCGATCATCAGGGATTTTCTCATCTCTCATCCTCCAATGGTCAGGCGGGCGGAGATGGGGGGCGGTGTGGCCCGGACCTTCCCTCCGCCGGTCTTAACCGGTTCAGGTTCAACGGGTTCGCTGTCGCATCTCAGCCCTGATCCCAGAGCACCCCGAGGTGGGGCGCACCATAGAGGAACGCGCGTGGGGTTCAAGAGGTGAGGCAAGGGGCGCTGCCCCTCGCCCCGGACCGGGTCCGGGGCTCACCCCGAGGTATTTTCGGCAAGATGAAAGGGGCGGGGGAGGAGCGAGTGCTTGAGCGGGGGCGTCGGCTTCGCTATGCCGCTTTGAGAACAGGAGCGTCGCCATGAGCCTCAATACCTTCGGCCACCTTTTCCGCGTCACCACCTGGGGTGAAAGCCACGGGCCAGCGTTGGGCGCGACGGTGGATGGCTGCCCGCCGGGGGTGGCCGTTGACGAGGCGATGTTGCAGCACTGGCTGGATCGGCGGAAGCCAGGTCAGAACAAGTACACGACGCAGCGGCGCGAGGCCGATGAGGTCAGGATCCTGTCCGGCCTCTATGAGGGGCGGACGACCGGGACGCCGATCCAGTTGATGATCGAGAATACCGACCAGCGGTCGAAGGACTACGGCGATATCGCGCAGAAGTTCCGGCCCGGTCATGCCGATATCACCTATTGGCAGAAATACGGACTTCGCGATCCGCGCGGCGGAGGCCGGTCCTCGGCCCGTGAGACGGCGGCGCGCGTGGCGGCGGGGGGCGTGGCGCGGGCTGCCTTGGCGCAGTTGCTGCCCGAGGTGAAGGTCACCGGATACATGGTGCAGATGGGGCGGCTGAAGGCGGACCGCGATCGGTTCGACATGGAGGAGATCGGGCGCAACCCCTTCTGGTCCCCCGATGCCGCCGCCGCCGCGATCTGGGCGGAGCATCTGGATGAGTTGCGCAAGTCTGGCAATTCGGTGGGTGCGGTGATCGAGGTCGTGGCCTCGGGCGTGCCTGCGGGCCTTGGCGCGCCGATTTACGGCAAGTTAGACACAGATCTGGCCGCCGCGATGATGTCGATCAATGCGGTGAAAGGGGTGGAGATCGGCGCGGGCATGGCGGCGGCGGAGCTGACCGGCACCGAGAATGCCGACGAGATCTTCATGGGCAATGATGGCAAGCCGCGGTTTACGTCGAACCATGCGGGCGGGATTCTCGGCGGGATTTCCAGCGGACAGGACGTGGTGGTGCGCTTTGCCGGTCAAGCCGACCTCGTCGATCCTCAGCCCCCGCAAGACGATCACGATCGGCGGTGAGGAGACCGAGATCATCACCAAGGGCCGCCACGATCCCTGCGTCGGCATCCGCGCCGTGCCGGTGGGCGAGGCGATGATGGCTTGCGTGATCCTCGATCATTTTCTGTTGCATCGCGGGCAGGTTGGGGATGTGGGCGGGAAGATCGGGTGAACGGGTGAAACTGCCGCCGACCTCGATCCCGACCTGAACCGGTGCGGAAGTGGCGGGCCGCCCTTGGGCGCAACCTTTCGTTCGATACAGCCGCACAAAGGGCCGCTTCAGAGTTACCCGGTGCGCCATCGCTCGTGGTATAGTAACAGCTTGGAAAGACCTGCTCTGATGCTATTTCTGCGGATATCTTGAACAAGGGGTTTTGCTGAATCGATGTTTTGGAGCGCCTTGAAATACATTATCGCCGGTATCCTCTTTTGGCTCGCGGCAACATTCTTTCTGTCTGGCACCCAGAATTTCATCAAACGATCGGAACCTGCGCAGCTGATTGTGCTGGCGCTGGACTATCGGCGCGATTCGGATGGCGGGACCATGTATCGCCCCGTTTTCGGGCTGGATAATACTGAACGATCACGGCCCGAATATGTGGGCAACACTTGGGTGAAAACTCCGCCTCACAAAGCAGGGGAGATCGTTTCGGGTCGTTATGATCAAGCTACTGGCGAAATGCGCAGCGACCGAATGATAGAACGAGACAAATGGCTTTTGCCTATCGCTCAGGTTCTGGCCCTCTTGGTCGTGCTGCAGGGTATCCTGATGTTTTTCGGCGTGCCTGAAGTGCTGCTGCCGTTTCGTGTCAGGGGCGGAAATGCGCGTCGACACTATGATCGGATGCCGCCCTGGTCTTCATGAACGGCGGCTGCGTTCTGCAACCAAGTCGAAGGCATCGCCCGAACAGAAAAGGGAGGCCCGAGCCTCCCCTGACCGCACGTTCTTGCGGACGGTACTCGACCTCACTTCCCCGCCGCCTTCGCATTCCGCGTCGCCAGAAGCTTGAGGCGCAGCGCGTTCAGGCGGATGAAGCCTTCGGCGTCCTTCTGGTCATAGGCGCCGGCGTCGTCCTCGAAGGTGACGTGCTTTTCGGAGTAAAGCGACTGATCAGACCAGCGCGCGACGGTGCGGGCAGAACCCTTGTAAAGCTTCACGCGGACGGTGCCGGAGACATGCTCCTGGCTCTTGTCGATCAGGGCTTGAAGCATCTCGCGCTCCGGGCTGAACCAGAAGCCGTTGTAGATCAGTTCCGCATAGCGCGGCATGATCGAATCCTTGAGATGCCCCGCACCGCTGTCGAGCGTGATCTGCTCGATGCCGCGATGCGCCTCCAGAAGGATCGTGCCGCCCGGCGTCTCGTAGACGCCACGGGATTTCATGCCGACGAAGCGGTTCTCGACCAGATCAAGGCGGCCAACGCCGTGCTTGCCGCCCAACTCGTTGAGTTTGGTCAGGATCGTGGCCGGGCTCATCGCCACGCCGTTGATGGCGGTGGCATCGCCCTTCTCGAAGGTGACCTCGACCATCTCGGGTGTATCGGGCGCTTTTTCGGGATCGACGGTGCGCTGATAGACGTAATCCGGCGCCTCATCGCCCGGATTCTCAAGCACCTTGCCCTCCGACGAGGTGTGAAGAAGGTTGGCATCGACCGAAAAGGGCGCCTCGCCGCGTTTATCCCTGGCGATGGGGATCTGGTGCTCTTCGGCGAATTGCAGGAGCTTGGTGCGGCTTGAGAGGTTCCATTCACGCCAGGGCGCGATCACCCGGATATGGGGGTTGAGCGCATAGGCGGAAAGTTCGAACCGGACCTGATCGTTGCCCTTGCCGGTGGCACCGTGGGCGACGGCATCGGCGCCGGTCATCGCCGCGATCTCGACCAGCCGCTTGGAAATCAGGGGCCGGGCGATGGAGGTGCCCAGCAGATAGAGCCCCTCGTAAAGCGCGTTCGCCCGGAACATCGGGAAGACGAAATCCCGCACGAATTCCTCGCGCACGTCCTCGATATGGATGTTCTCGGGCTTGATGCCCAGAAGTTCGGCCTTCTTGCGCGCCGGGTCCAGTTCCTCGCCCTGGCCGAGATCGGCGGTGAAGGTCACGACCTCGCAGCCATATTCGGTCTGGAGCCATTTCAGGATGATCGAGGTGTCGAGACCGCCGGAATAGGCCAGCACGACTTTCTTGGGCGCGGACATGATGACTCCTAGGGAAAGAGTGTTCCGCAGGCGATTACCGAAGAATGGCCATGGGGGCAAGAAGTGCGCAGCGTGTTGACACTTGACGCTGCCTTCCGCTGAATGCGCGTCGCAACAAAAAGGAGACGATGGTGAAAGGCTGGGAAATGTTCCTGCATTCGGTGAAGCAGGTGTTTGGCAACATGGGGGCCGCGATCAGGATATCGGGCCTTCTGTTCATCGTGCAGGCCGCCGCCACCGTATATCTGAGCCGCTCGGCGATGATGGCGGGACCGAATGGCATGGGACAGGGTTCGGCTGCGCCCTCCGGCGCAATGTTTCTTATCCTGATCGTGACGCTCATTACCGGGCTCTGGATCGCCGTCGCCTGGCACCGCTACATCCTTCGGGTTGAGGAGCCTAGTTCGATCATCCCGCCGTTCCACGGCAAACGGCTTCTTGCCTATCTCGGCTACAGCCTTTTGATCGGTCTTATTGTCGTCATTCCGGCGGCGTTGCTCGGTGCCGTGGCCGGTATGGTCCTCGGTGCGTTTCATGCCGTTGCCGGTGGCGCGATGATCGTCGGGACCGTGCTTTGGCTGGTTTTCGTGCTCGTCCCGGTCATTCTTCTGTCGCTGCGTCTCAGCCCCGCGCTTCCGGCCGCCGCGCTGGGCGAGCCGATGGGGATAAAAGGCGCCTGGGCCGCGACCGAGGGTGCCTGGCCCGATCTGCTCGTCCTTGCCTTGGTCGCGGGTGTGGCGAGTATCGTGATCGACCTGCCTGTCTTTATCGGCATGGCAAGCGTGCCCTTCGTGATGATGTGGAGCCTACTCACGGCCTGGGTGAAGATGATGGTCGGGGCGAGTGTGCTGACGACGGTCTACGGCCACTACGTGGAAAAACGGCCGCTCTCGGTCTGACAGCGATCACGACCGGGTTGGACGGGTCGGATCGACGCGGAAGGATGGATATGTCGGATTTTCCCGAGAAAGCAAAAGCCGCAACGGCGGCGATCCGGGCGCTTTTCCCCGAGACGCCGCTTCAGCGGAACGACTTTCTGTCGCTGCGCTACGCAGCCGATATCTGGCTGAAGCGCGAGGACCTGACGCCGGTGCGGAGCTACAAGCTCCGCGGGGCGTTCAACGCTATGCGCAAGGTCTTGGCACGCGATCCCGGCCAGCGCCGGTTCGTTTGCGCCAGTGCTGGGAATCATGCGCAGGGCGTGGCCTTCGCCTGTCGGCATTTTGGCGTCATGGGGACGATCTTCATGCCGGTGACAACGCCGCAGCAGAAGATCGACAAGACCCGTGTCTTCGGCGGCGAGAATGTCGAGATCCGTCTGACCGGCGACTATTTCGACCAGACGCTGACGGCGGCACAGGCCTTTTCGGCGGCGGAATCGGCGTGGTTCCTCGCGCCCTTCGACGATCCGGATGTGATCGAGGGGCAGGCGAGCGTCGCGGTCGAGATTCTTCGCCAGATGGAGCATGCGCCCGACCTTGTGATCCTGCCGGTCGGCGGCGGCGGGCTTGCGGCCGGCGTTACGGGCTATATGCGCGAAGCGGCACCGTCGGTGGCCTTCCGCTTCATCGAGCCCGCAGGCGGTGCAAGCTTTGCCGCCGCGCTGAAGGCGGGGGCGCCGGTACCCTTGCCCAGGATCAACAGCTTCGTCGATGGTGCCGCCGTCGCGCGTATGGGCGAGACGACCTTCGCGCGGCTTCGGGGGACCGATCCGGCGACCATCCTTTCGGCCCCCGAGGATCGCATCTGCATCACGATGCTTGAGATGCTGAACCACGAAGGCATCGTCCTTGAACCGGCCGGTGCGCTTTCGCTCGATGCGCTGCGAGATATGGCCGAGGACATTCGCGGCAAGACAGTGGTCTGCGTTACCTCCGGCGGCAATTTCGACTTCGAGCGTCTGCCGGAAGTCAAGGAACGTGCCCAGCGCTTTGCCGGGCTGAAGAAGTATTTCATCCTGCGAATGCCGCAGCGACCCGGCGCCTTGCGCGAATTCCTCGCGATGCTTGGCCCGGACGACGATATCGCACGGTTTGAGTACCTGAAGAAATCGGCGCGCAACTTCGGCTCGGTCCTGATCGGGATCGAGACGAAGGCTCCGGAGAATTTCACGCTGTTCCGTGCAAAGCTGGATGCGGCGGCCTTCAGCTACCAGGATATCACTGACGATCAGGCCCTGGCCGAATTCCTGATCTGACCGTCCGCGTTAGGCGGCCGAGGAGGCGGCCAGCCCCTCCAGGAAGGCCGCCTTCGAGGTGGCATAGCTGTCGAACAATCTGGAGATGTCTGCAGCGGTCATCGTTCCGGCCGTGGCGCGGCGTTCGCCGTCCTGGCAAACCGCGCCGAAATCCTGAAACCCTAGGTTCCAGGCGCTGCCTTTCAGAAAATGCATATCCTCTGCGAGCGCCCGCGGCATCGTCACCGAGGAGAGACGTCCCAGCACGGTTTCAACTTCATCGAGAAACATCTCCACGACCTCGGCAAAGCCGTCCTCGCCGATTTCCCGCCTGAGTTCGTTCACGCGCGACCAGTCAATCATCACTCATCCCTCCACCAACCTCACGGGAGGAGACTAGGCCTGTGCGCTTACCTGTTGATTAAGACCGTGGGTTCGTTCGCGTTCAATCGGTCTTAACCCGTCGCGCATAATCAGCTTGCCGAAAGGATTGCGAATGTGAACGCCGCTGACGAGATACGACGAGGGACCAGCGCCGCGCCGGCAAGCGCACCGCCGATCGTGCGGCGCGTGATGATCGTCGATGACAGCCGTGTTCAGCGCAAGATCCTGCGCTCGCAGCTTTCGCGCGCCGGATATCAGGTAATCGAGGCCGCATCGGTGCAGGAGGCCCTGCCTCTTTGTGTCGCCGAAGCGCCGGACATCGTGATTTCCGACTGGGTCATGCCAGGCCTCAGCGGCCTTGATTTCTGCCAGGCGCTCCGGGCGCAGAAACACGAAAACTATATCTATTTCATCCTTCTCACATCGAAGACCGAGTCGGCCGAAATCGCGCATGGCCTTGACGGCGGGGCGGATGATTTTCTGACGAAACCCGTTACCGGCGATGAGCTCAGAGCGCGTATTTCTGCAGGCGAACGCATCATCCGCATGGAACGCGAGGTGACCGAAAAGAACCGCCTGCTGACGGAAACGCTGACCGAGCTCCGTGCGATCAACGAAGCGGTGAACCGCGACCTGACGGAGGCGAGGAAGCTCCAGCAAAGCCTCGTCCGCGACAGGTTCCGGGATTTCGGGCGGGCGCAGGTTTCGCTGATGCTGCGGCCATCGGGTCATATCGGCGGCGATCTGGTCGGCTTCTTCGCGATCGACACGGCGCGTTTCGGGGTCTATTCGCTCGATGTTTCGGGGCATGGCATCACTTCGGCGCTGATGACGGCGCGGCTCGCCGGCTATCTCTCCGGCGGTTCACCCGAACAGAACATCGCGCTTGTTCCGGGCGCCGGCGGCGGCTTTGACGGCCGCGACCCGGCCGAGATCGCCGACCGGTTGAACCGCATTCTCCTCGGCGAGATGGGGACGGAGAGTTACTTCACGCTCGCCTATGCCGAGGTTGATATGACTTCGGGCCGGGTGCGGATGGTGCAGGCGGGTCATCCGCATCCCGCCATTCAGCGCGCGGATGGCCGCATCGAGTATCTGGGTCAGGGTGGCCTGCCCATCGGCCTCTTCGACGACGCGGCCTATCAGTCGTTCGAGACGCGCCTTCAAAGCGGCGACCGGCTGTTTCTCATGTCCGACGGCGTCACCGAACTGGAAGACGCGCGGGGTGAGCAGCTTAGCGAGGAAGGTTTGGCGGCGCTTCTGGAAAGCATGCACCCGCTCAAGGGTCCGGACTTCCTCGACGCACTTCTGGATCGTCTTGATGCGCTTGGCGACTCGGAATTCGCCGACGATGTCTCCGGCGCGCTGATCGAGATACTTTGAATTGGCTCAGCGCGTCAGGGAGAGCGCATGCAATAGGAAACGCCGGTCGCCATCATTGGCCAGAACCTCCGCCGCCTCGCGCGCGTCCATCCAGATCGCCGAATGCCCCGGCTCCGTCGGTTCCGAGAGCTTGCGTGCCGGCCGTGCGAGATAGATGGCGCAAAGCTTCTCGGCCCAAAGGTCATATTCCGGCATATAGGCAAAGCGCCGGAACGCACCAAGCCTGAGCGGCGTGGCGATACACCAGCCGGTTTCCTCGTAAACCTCGCGCCGGAGCGCCTGCAAGGGCGATTCCCCCGGGTCGATGCCGCCGCCGGGGAGCTGGACCTCCGGCTCCGGTTCGTCCTGATAGGTCACGAGGATATCCCGTCCCGCAAGCAGAACGGCGTAGGCGCCATGCCGCAATGTGTAGCGCTGCCCGCGCACCGGTGACGAGCCAAATCGCCTGATCATGCCCTTGCCCCTTGGCCTCGCGGTTGTTCTTCCCATATTAGCGCTTTAATTCATGGCGCAAGCCACAAGGAAATCCCATGACAAGCCTGTCGCAGATCGCCTGGGACGATACCGTCCTGCCGTTTCAACTTGACCGCGCCGATATCCGGGGACGGGTCGCGCGCCTCGACGGCGTGTTGGAAAAGGTTCTGACCCGGCACAGTTACCCGCAGCTCGTCGAAGCCCTCGTCGCCGAGGCCGCGCTTCTGACCGCACTCATCGGGCAGACGATCAAGTTGCGCTGGAAGCTGTCCCTGCAAATCCGCGGCGATGGTCCGGTCAGGATCATCGCGACCGATTACTATGCGCCGACCGAGGAAGGTGACTCCGCCCGCATCCGCGCCTGGGCGTCCTTCGACAAGGACGCGCTGTCCGAAACGGCGATCCCGTTTTCGCAGATCGGTGCGGGCTATTTTGCGATTCTGATCGACCAGGGCGAAGGCACCGTGCCCTATCAGGGCATCACGCCCCTCGCCGGTGGGTCGCTGTCCGCCTGCGCCGAAACCTACTTCTCGCAGTCCGAACAGTTGCCGACGCGCTTCTCGCTCGCATTCGGCCGGTCGAGGCTGCCGGGTGAGGCGGAACGTTGGCGCGCCGGTGGCGTGATGCTTCAGCATATGCCGAAGGCTTCGCCCTTCGTGGCCAATGACGGCGCCAGCGGTGAGGGCGGGCTTCTCGCCGCCTTCGATCTGGTGGACGGCGATGACGCGGAGAACTGGGGCCGCGCGAACCTCCTGCTCGATACCGTTGAGGCGATGGAGCTGATCGGGCCGCAGCTTACGCCGACGGATCTGCTGGTGCGCCTTTTCCACGAGGAAGGGCCGCGCGTCTTCGATGCGCAATCGGTGCAGTTCGGCTGCTCCTGCTCGGGCGACAAGGTGCGACAGAGCCTGTCGATCTATTCCGCCAAGGACATCGGCCATATGACGACCGAGGAGGGGATCGTGACTGCGGATTGCCAGTTCTGTGGCGCGCATTACGAGTTCGATCCCGCGACGCTTGGCTTTGAAGCGACGAAGGTGCCCGGTGAGTCCGAGTGACATTCAGGAAAAGCTCCGGCAGGCGGCAGTCCTGCCGGGGCGGCCAAGTTCAGACTATGACCTCAATCCCGGCGCCTCGACTGGTCCCGGCCAGACCTTGCGCGACGCGGCGGTTCTGATCGCCTGCTGTCAGGGTCGCGCCGGGGCCGAGGTGATCCTGACCAAGCGGTCATCGCGGCTGAAGCATCACCCCGGCCAGATCTCATTTCCCGGCGGCAAGATCGACGCCGAAGATGACGGCGCGGTGGCCGCCGCCCTGCGCGAGGCGCAGGAAGAGATCGGCCTGCCGGTCGCGCAGGTCCGTCTTCTCGGCACGCTTCCCGCGCATGAGACGGTTACCGGCTTTACCGTGACGCCCGTCCTGGGCTGGATCGAAGGTGATTTCACGCCCCTTCCCGAAGCGGGCGAGGTCGAGGAGGCCTTCGCGGTGCCGCTGTCGCACCTCCTCGACCCCGAAAACTTTCGCGTCGAATCCCGTCTCTGGCGCGGCGAGTTGCGGCGGTTCTACGTGGTGCCTTACGGACCCTATTACATCTGGGGTGCGACCGCGCGTATGCTGAGGGCGCTGGCGGACCGGATGGGACAATGCGGATAGAGGGCGACTGGATCGGGGCAAAGGGTACGCAGGCGGTTCTCGCGATGCTCTCGGATGCCGGATATCAGGCCTGGCTCGTTGGCGGCTGCGTGCGCGATGCGCTCCTTGGCCGCCCCGTAGCGGATATCGACATCGCCACCGACGCCTGGCCCGAGGCGGTCGTGACGCTGGCCAGGGCCAAGGGCCTTCGCCCGGTGCCGACCGGGATCGAGCATGGCACGATCACTGTCGTCGTGGACGGTGCACCGCATGAGGTGACAACCTTCCGGCGAGACGTGGAGACCGATGGCCGCCGCGCTGTCGTGGCCTTCGCCGACAATCTCGAGGAAGACGCGGCGCGGCGCGACTTTACCATGAACGCCCTTTACGCCGACGCGGCCGGCAATGTGACCGACCCCGTTGGCGGCATCGCCGATCTGGAAGCCCGCCGCATCCGCTTCGTCGGCCATGCCGAGGACAGGGTGCGCGAGGATTATCTGCGCATCCTGCGCTTCTTCCGCTTCCACGCCCGGTTTGGCGACCCCGAGGCGGGGATGGACGCCGACGCGCTCGCTGCCATTGCGGCGAATTCCGACGGAATAGACACGCTTTCGAAGGAGCGCATCGGTCATGAGATGCGCCGCCTTCTCGCCGCGCCCGATCCCGCGCCCGCGCTTGCCGCGATGGCCGCCTCGGGCGTTCTGGCGCGGGTCCTGCCGGGCGCCAACCCGCGCACAATTGCGCCGCTCGTCCATCTTGAGGGCGGGGAGGCGTCGCCGCGATGGCTTCGCCGCCTTGCTGCGCTGGGCGGAAGCGAGGCCGAGAACCATCTGCGCCTGTCGCGCGCCGAGGCGCGTGACCTCGTTCTGATCCGGAATGCGGTGGAAGCCGGCGCGGGCCCTGCCGAACTCGCCTACCGCCACGGGCCGGACGTTGCCCGTGACGCTCTGCTGATCCGCGCCGCGTCCGGGCTGCCGCAACCCGAGGGATCGGAGGGCGAGATCGCCAGGGGCGCGGCCGCCATCTTCCCGGTCGGAGCCGCGGACCTGATGCCACGCCATTCCGGCGTGGAGCTTGGCCGTATGCTGGCGGAGATCGAAAATCGCTGGATCGCCTCGGACTTTACATTGTCACGGGAACAATTGCTTGCTTGAAGCCGCCGTGACTTGGTGGAGAATGGGCGATCCCTGAACCCGGACACTCCGATGCCCGCCGAAATGCTCCCCGCGCTCTTCGCGCTCGCCGTTGCCACGCTCTTCACGCCCGGCCCCAACAACGCGATGCTGGCCGCGTCGGGCGCGCGCTTCGGCTTCTGGCCGACAGCGCCGCATTTCCTTGGCGTGGCGATGGGTTTCCCGCTGATGATGCTCGGTGTCGGACTGGTTCTCGGTGGAATCTTCCAGGCCTCCGCGCTGCTTAGCGAAGGGTTGCGTTGGGGTGGTGCCGCGCTTCTGCTCTGGATCGCATGGAAAATCGCGCGGACGGGTTCGGTCGGCTCGGCCAGTGGACGGCCGCACCCGATGCGCTTTTTCAGCGCTGTCGCCTTCCAATGGGTGAATCCAAAGGCCTGGTCGATGGCGATTGCCGCAACCTCGCAGTTCGTGCTGCCTTCATCGCCCGTCGTCACGGCGGGAATCGTCGCGGGAACCTTCCTAGGTCTCGGCATGATCTCGGCGATGACCTGGACCTATGCCGGTCAGGCGATCTCCCGATGGTTGACCACGCCCGCTCGGCTCCGTGCCTTCAACCTGGTCATGGCCGCGCTCATCGTCCTTTCCGTCGTCGCGCTCCTGCGGCACTGAGTTCCCCTTTCCGCCCGCATGCGCTATACGCCCGGGGCAACCCGAAGAGGCCACAATGTTCCGGTTTTTCGAGAACCTGGTCGATCCTTATGTCGCCTATGAGGAAAAGGATGCGCCACCCCGGCGGCTGCTTCCCTTTCTGATCGACTATGCCCGCCCGTTCCGGGGGGTCTTCGTGGCAACCTCGGCCCTGACGATGATCGTCGCGGCGATCGAGGTCGGGCTGATCTGGTATGTCGGGCGTCTGGTCGACCTGCTCGCCAAGGACACGCCCGCCATTGTCATGCGGGCGCATGGTCTGGAATTTGCCCTCGCGGCGCTCGCGGTGATCTTCATCAGGCCCATCGTCAACGGCATCGACGTGGCGCTTCTGCACAATACGATCATGCCGAATTTCAGCACGCTGATCCGCTGGCGGTCGCACCGGCATGTCCTGCGCCAGCCCGTCGGATGGTTCGAGAATGACTTTGCCGGACGCATCGCCAACCGGATCATGCAGACGCCGCCCGCCGCAGGTGACGCGATCTTTCAGATTTTCGATGCCGTCGCCTTTGCCGTCACCACGCTGATCGGCTCGGTCGCGCTTCTTTCGGGCGCTGACCTGCGGCTTGTGTTGCCGCTTCTCATCTGGATCGCACTCTACATCTTGCTTCTGCGCTGGACGATCCGGCGGGCCGGTCCTGCCTCAACCGCCGCCTCGGACGCGCGCTCGAAGATCACCGGGCGGGTGGTGGACAGCTACACCAACATCCATTCGGTCAAGATGTTCGCTCATCACGACCGCGAAATCGCCTATGCGGGCGAGGCCATCGAAGAGGCACGGCAAAAGCTCAATGCCGAAATGCGCATCGTCACGCAGATGGACGTCATGCTGACCTTCATCAACGGTCTGCTGATCGTGTCCGTCACCGGGTTGGCGCTCTGGCTCTGGTATCACGGGCAGGCGACGGTCGGCGTCGTCGCGGCGGCGACGGCACTCGTGCTTCGGCTCAACAACATGACCTACTGGATCATGTGGGCGATGACGACGCTCGTCCAGTCGCTCGGCGTTGTGGTCGAGGGGATGGAGACCATCGCCCAGCCCATCGCCCTGATCGACCGGCCGGGTGCGAAACCGCTCGATTTCCACGCGGGGCGGGTTGAGCTGCAGCATCTCAGCCACCATTACGGCCGCGGCTTCGGCGGTCTGGCGGATGTATCGATGACCGTGCGACCGGGAGAAAAGATCGGCCTCGTCGGGCGCTCCGGCTCTGGCAAATCGACCCTCGTCAAGCTGCTTTTGCGGTTTTACGACGCCGAAGGCGGTCGCATCCTGATCGACGGGCAAGACATTTCCGGGGTCACGCAGACAAGCCTGCGCCGCGTGGTCGGCATGGTGCAGCAAGATTCGTCGCTTCTTCATCGTTCGGTCCGCGACAACATCCTTTATGGCCGCCCCGAGGCGACCGAGGCCGAGATGGTGGAGGCCGCGCGGCGGGCCGAGGCGCATGATTTCATCCTGCAACTGACCGATCCCGACGGGCGCGGCGGCTATGACGCGCAGGTCGGCGAACGCGGCGTGAAGTTGTCGGGCGGTCAGCGCCAGCGCGTGGCCCTCGCACGCGTGATCCTGAAGGACGCGCCGATCCTTGTGCTGGATGAGGCCACGAGCGCGCTCGACAGCGAGGTCGAGGCGGCGATTCTCGATACGCTCTATGGTGTGATGGAGGGCAAGACGGTGATCGCCATCGCGCACCGCCTGTCCACCATCGCCCATATGGACCGGATCGTCGTTCTCGACGAGGGCCGCATCATCGAGGACGGAACCCATGCCGCGCTTCTTGCGAAAGGTGGTCTCTATGCCCAGTTCTGGGGCAGGCAGTCCGGTGGGTTCATCGGAACGGAAGACGGGCCGGAGGCGGCGGAGTGAGAGCGGGCAATATGATCGACGCGTTTCGCCCGGCCGAGGGCGCGCCGCCCCAGACCTTGGGGCGGTTCTTTCTCTGGTGTCTGTCGGGAGCGTGGATGCCGCTTTTGCTGGCGACGGCGCTTTCTGCCATTGCGGGCGCGATGGAGGTCGTGACCGCCTGGTTCCTCGGCCGCGTCATCGACACCGCGCAGACCGGCGATCCGGCGACGATCTTCTCGACACAATGGCCGCTTTACCTCGGCTTCGCGGCCTTCCTCGTGGTTCTGCGGCCGGTGGCCTTCGGTCTTAGCGCGGTCTCGAACGCGGTTGTGGTACAGCCGAACGTCCTTCCCCTCGTCCTGTCGCGGCTGCACCGGTGGACGCTCGGCCAGGCCGTGACCTTCTTCGACAATGATTTCGCGGGCCGCATCGCGCAAAAGCAGATGCAGGCCGCCCGTGCCGTCACGGATGTCGCGAGCGAATCGATCAACACCATTGCCTTTTCGCTGGCCTCGATCATCGGCTCGGTCCTGCTTCTGGTGACGATCGACATCTGGATGGCGGTTGCGCTCGCGGTCTGGCTCGTCGCCTATCTCCTGCTGATCCGCGCCTTCCTGCCGCGTGTCCGCGGCAAGTCCGCCGCCCGCGCCGGGGCCCGCGCGATGGTGACCGGGCAGGTCGTGGACACGATCACCAACATCAAGACCGTGAAGCTTTTCGCCCATGCCGCGCATGAGGACAAGGCAGCCCTCCGCGCCATGTCGGGCTTCCGCGATACCGCGCTCGACTTCGGCATCCTCTCTGCCTGGTTCCGCGTCGCGCTGATGACCATTGCCGGCGCGCTGCCGCTGATCCTGATCGGCGGCGCGCTTCTGCTTTGGTCGAGGGGTGGCGCGACCACGGGTGATATCGCCGCCGCCGGTACCATCTCTATCCGCATCGCGCAGATGACGGGCTGGGTCAGCTTCACGCTGATGAGCATCTACGGCTCCATCGGGGAGGTCGAGGACGGGATGCGCACCCTGACCCCGCCGCATGAGCTGACCGACACGGCCGGGGCACAAGTCCTGTCGCGCGTAAGGGGTGAGATCACTTTCGCCGATGTGAGTTTCGCCTATGGCCGCAAGCAGGGCGGGCTCGATCACATCACGCTCACCATCCCGGCGGGGCAGAAGGTCGGGATCGTTGGCGCTTCGGGCGCGGGCAAGTCGACGCTCGTCGCGTTGCTGCTCAGGCTCTATGACACCGAAAAAGGGCAGGTTCTGGTCGATGGCGTCGATGTGCGGAGCGCGACGCAGGAAAGCCTCCGCCGCCAGATCGCGATGGTCACGCAGGAGACCGCGATGTTCAACCGGTCCGCGCGCGAGAACATTCTCTATGGCCGCCCCGATGCGACCGAGGCCGAGATGGTCGAGGCCGCAAAGGCCGCCGAGGCGGATGATTTCATCGAGACGCTTGAGGATTTCAAAGGCCGCACTGGTTACGAGGCGCATCTCGGCGAACGCGGCGTGAAGCTGTCTGGTGGCCAGCGCCAGCGGATCGCGCTCGCCCGCGCCTTTCTCAAGGACGCGCCGATCCTGGTGCTGGACGAAGCGACCAGCGCCCTGGACAGCGAGGTCGAGGCCCAGGTGCAGGAGGCACTCCACCGCGTCATGCAGGGCAAGACCGTTCTCGCCATCGCGCATCGGCTCTCCACCATCTCCGAAATGGACCGCATCGTCGTCATGCATGAGGGCCGGATCGTCGAGGACGGCACCCATGAGGAACTTCTCGCCAATAGCGGCCTTTACGCGCGCTACTGGAACCGTCAATCCGGTGGCTTCATCGGGTTGGAAGAGGCTGCCGAATGACGACGCTCACGATTGCCCGCCTTGGGCATCTGGGCGATGGCATAGCCCCCGGTCCGGTCTTTGTGACGATGGCCCTGCCGGGCGAGGTCGTCGAAGGCGAGATCAGCGGCGAGAGGATGGCCGAGCCGAAGATCGTCACGCCCTCGCCCGACCGCGTGCGCGCACCCTGCCGCCACTACCGAGCTTGCGGCGGCTGCGCGATCATGCATGCCTCGGACGCCTTCGTGGCCGATTGGAAGCCCGATGTCGTGCGGCAGGCGCTCGCCGCGCAGGGGCTTGAGGCTGTGTTCCGTCCGGTCGTGACCTCGCCGCCGCAGTCGCGCCGCCGCGCCACCTTTTCGGGGCGCCGGACGAAAACCGGACGCCATCGTCGGGCTGCATGGCCGCCGCTCCGGCACCATCGTCGGAAATCCCCGATTGCCAGCTTGTGCATCCGCAACTCACCGCGATCTTGCCGGATCTTGCCGAGATCACCGTCACCGGCGGGTCCCGCAAGGCTGAACTGTCACTCTCCGCGACGGTGACCGAGGCAGGCGTCGACTTGGCCGTGCGCGGTGGAAAGCCACTGGATTCGAGCCTGTATTCGGCACTCGCGGCCCTGGCAGACCGCGCCGACCTCGCGCGGCTGACCTGGGATGATGAAACCGTCGCCACGCGCCGCCCGCCCGCGCGCCGCTTCGGCAAGGCGCAGGTCGTGCCGCCCGCCGGGGCCTTTCAGCAGGCAACGGCGGAAGGCGAGGCGGCGCTACTCGCCGCTGTCACCGAAGCCGTGGGAACCGCGGGCCACATCGCCGACCTCTTCGCAGGATGCGGCACCTTCGCCCTGCCGCTTGCCGCACGGGCCGAGGTTCATGCCGTCGAGGGCGACGCCGCGATGATCGCCGCGCTCGACGCGGGCTGGCGCGATGCACGCGGCCTCCACCGTGTCACGACCGAGGCGCGCGACCTTTTCCGCCGCCCGCTGCTACCCGATGAACTCGGCCGCTTCGACGCCGTCGTCATCGACCCGCCCCGTGCGGGCGCTCTGGCGCAAACCCACGAAATCGCCGACTCGCGCGTTCCCCTCGTCGCCGCCGTTTCCTGCAACCCGGCAACCTTCGCGCGGGATGCCAAGCTCTTGACCGACGCGGGGTTCCACCTCGACTGGGTGCAGGTCGTCGATCAGTTCCGCTGGTCGCCGCATGTCGAGCTTGCCGCCCGTTTCAGCCGCTGACACGGCGCCAGCGGAAAATCGCCCACTTCCGGTGACGCGGTGATCGGTGTAGAAAGTGGCAAAACGTAAGGCAGGCGGACAGGCAATGTTGGTTAGGCGGTCATTTCTCTCGACGGTGGCACTCGGTGCGCTCGCCGCATGTGGGTCGAAATTCAGAACCTATAGCGGGCCCGAGGTCACACAAATTCAGATCCACAAGGGCAAGCGCGTGATGTACCTCCTGCACGGCGCGACAGCCATCAAGACCTACAAGATCGGACTTGGCGGAAATCCGGTGGGGCCGAAGCAAGTCGAAGGCGATGGCAAGACGCCCGAAGGGGTCTATTTCATCGACCGGCGCAACCCCAACAGCACCTATCACCTGTCGCTCGGCATTTCCTACCCGAATGCCGAGGACCGGGCCGAGGCGCAAGCGCTTGGCAAGAAGCCCGGCGGCGACATCTTCATTCATGGCCGCGCGCGCAAGAACAAGGGGCGCGGCAAGGACTGGACCGCCGGGTGCATCGCGGTGAAAGACGGTGAGATGGAGGAAGTCTACTCCATGGTGCGCGTTGGAACGCCGATCTTCATTCTGCCCTGACAGATAATCCGGGATAGTTGAAACGCCCTGGTTTCAAACCCTTAGCCGCCAGTTACGACGGTCCACCAGATTTTGCCGCTCGGTTCCTGATACCAGGCGAAGCCGATGTCCCGCGCCGCCGGGTCGAGGACGACCGCGCGCGTATCGGGCGAGCCCATCCAGGCCGACAGCGTCTCAAGCTCGGTCTCGTAGGTCTCCGAGATATTCTCGCCCAGCATCGTGCCCTGATAGCCGGTCCGGCGAACCCGCTCGATCGGCGAGGACCCGTCCGAACCGAAGTGCCAGGGCCGGTTCTGCACCGCCATGTCGCGCGAATGGGTCGCGGCGGCGGCGGTCAGCAGCGGGTTGAGCGTCACGGGCTGGGCATGCGCGGCGCTCCGCAGCGCATTGACGGAATCGACCAGCGAATAGGTCACGCGCGATTCGTCGCCCTTCTTGATGATATAGGCCTTGGGAAGTGGCCGCCCATCGGCGCCAAGCTGTGGCCCTTCCGTGGCGCAGCCCGCGAGGGTCAGACCGGCAACGAGAAGAATGGCGATGACGCGGAACATGGATGGGGCCCCTCAAAAGCTTGCAGTGCCGTCCTTTACAGTTTCGCCGTTCGGTGTTCAAACGCCATCTTGGCGCATCGGCGATTTGTGACAGGACCGTGAGTTGAGCTGCACGCCGCGCCAAGGTAATCTGCCGCGAAACAGCGAGCCCGTTTGAACGGGACGGAACAGATGGTGACCGAGGATGAGCAAGTCTGACAACCCGATGATCAGCCGCCGTGGCCTGATCCGCACGACCGCCGCTTTCGCCGCGGCAACGCTGGCGGCGCCTGCCCTGGCGCAATCCGGCGCGGCGACGACCGAGATGGAGAGCGATCTCAGCTCCAACATGCGCCGGAACATCTCGAGCTTCCGTTCGCTTCAGTGGCAGCCCTATTTCTCCGACCTCAAGAACGGCGCGATTCTGGTGGATGTCACCTCGCGCGCGCTGCATTACTGGTCCGCGGATGGTGCGACCTACAAGCTTTACCCGACAAGCGTGCCCCTGACCGAGGACCTTACCCGGAAGGGCCGGACATCGGTTGTCGAGAAGGTTGTCAATCCGCCCTGGCGTCCGACTCCGGACATGCGGGTGCGCAATCCCGAATGGCCCGAAATGGTGCCGGGCGGCGACCCGACGAACCCCCTTGGACCGCGCGCGCTCTACCTGTCGTGGCAGTATTACCGCATCCACGGAACCCACGATACGCGCAAGATCGGGCGGCGTTCCTCGAACGGTTGCATAGGGTTGTACAACGAACACATCCTCGAACTGTTTTCCTACGCACAGGTCGGAACCCAAGTGTTGCTAATTTGACGACACCGGCGAAACCTTTGATTTTCGGCCCAACTAGGTCGTTGCAAAAGTCGAACCTTGTGCGTTACTGATTTCTACGAGGTATAGATGGATGCTCCGGCGATCCTCAATCAAACTGTGCCGGTGCGTAACTGGAGAATTGAAAAATGAAAAAGCTCGCGCTTGCTGCCGCTGTTTCGCTCGCCGCTTCCACCGCGTTTGCCGGTGGTATGGCTGAACCGGTGATGGAGCCGGAAGTTGTGGTTCAGAAGTCGTCCTCTTCGGGCGGCATCCTGGTCCCGCTGCTGCTCCTGCTCGTGGTTGCTGCTGCTGTTGCCAGCAACTAATCGCAGGCAGATCTCTATTGAAAAGGCGGTGGGCAACCACCGCCTTTTCTATTTGTAATGACCGAAATTGCCCTAATCAGACCCAGCCGCCGAGATTGGTCGCGATGACCTCGGTCAGGGCCGCGATATGGGCGTCGTCGTCATTCAGGCAGGGGATATAGGTGAAACTCTCGCCCCCCGCGTGATGAAACGCCTCGGCGATCTCGCCCTGAATTTCCTCCAGCGTCTCGATGCAATCGGCAGAGAAGGCCGGTGAGATGACGGCGATCCGCTTCTTCCCGGCCTTTGCCAGCGCCGCCACATGCTTGACGGTGTAGGGCTTCAGCCATTCCTCCGGGCCAAAGACCGACTGGAACGTCGTGTCGATCGCCTCCGGTGCCCAGCCAAGCCTTTCGCGCAGAAGACGCGAGGTCTTCTGGCATTGGCAGTGATAGGGATCGCCCTCCATCAGATACCGGATCGGCATCCCGTGGTAGGAGGCAACCAGAACGTCCGGCCGCTGGTCGAGTGTCGCATAGACCCGCTCCACCGACTGCGCGAGCGCCCCGATGTAAAGTGGATGGTCGAAATACTCCGCGACGGTGCGCACCGCGGGCTGACGCTTTTCCGTCATCAGCGCGCGGAAGAACGCATCGTTCGCCGTGGCCGAGGTTGCACCGGCATATTGCGGGTAAAGCGGCATGAACAGGATCTTCTCACAGCCCGCCTCAACCATCCGGCGCACCACGCTTTGCGTTGAAGGATTGCCGTAGCGCATGCAGAACTCGACCATCACGCCAGCGCCGTAGCGCCGGGCAAGGCTGTCGCGCAGCTTGGCGACCTGTGCCTTCGTGATCGTCATCAGCGGGCTTTCATTCGCTGCGTGATTCCAGATCGACTTGTAATTCGCGCCCGAACTGAAGGGACGCTTGGACAGGATGATCGTCTGCAAGAGCGGCTGCCATTTCCAGGACGGGTAGTCGATCACCCGCTTGTCCGACAGGAACTCGCTCAGATAGCGCCGCATCGGCCAGTAGTCGTAACCGTCGGGCGTGCCGAGATTGGCGACGAGCACACCGATCCGGGGCGTTGCGACCGGCGGATGATCGGCGGGGGCGTGAGTGAGGCGGCCAGTGCCGGCTGCTGCGGTCTCAGCGGTCATGATGCATCCTTCCTAGGGTCATCCTGAGATAGCCGGAAATCGCCCGGGGTCAATCCGGCAGGTCGCCGGCTCTTTCGCCCGAAGCGCGTTCCGGCACCCCAAGCGCATCGGCCAGCCGCGTCGTGGCGGAACCCGGACGCAGGGGTTTCTGCTGGCCCTTATGCGGCGCCCATCCGGTCAGAAAGAGGATATCGAAAGTTGCGCTGATGCGGCTTTCGGGGGCGGGAAAGTGTTCGGCATAAAGCCGCGCCGCCTCGGGAAAAAGCTCGCGCGGGGCGGGTTTCCGGCTGCGTTGGGTCAGGGCGTTGGTCTCCCCCATTGCGCGCAGATCGGCGAAAAGGTGAAAGGCGGTGCGGTAGGTCACCGTCTTGGTGACGGAATCGGCGACCGGCAAAGCAAAGCCCGCGCGCTGCAACAATCCGCCCAGATCGCGAATCTCCGCCATCGGCAGGACGCGCGGCGACAGGCCGCCGCTCAGACGACTTTCCGCTTCGGCCAGAACGGCGCGCAATTCATGCAGCGTCCGTCCCCCGAACAGCACCGAGAGCAAGAGCCCATCGGGGCGAAGCGCCCGGCGGCATTGCACCAGCTGTCCGACCGGATCGCTGGCCCAATGCAGCGCAAGCGCATGAATGACAAGGTCATGCGCTTCGGGTTCGAGATCCAGCACCGGATCGTCGGCCACGATCCGCGCGCCCTCGATCCTTCCCTGCCACACCTGCGGGAAACCCGTCACCACGGCGGGGGCGGTAAACCTTTTGTTAACCTCGCTCAGTCTCTCCTCGATCTCATCCGCAACCTCTTCGTGCAGGAAAAGCTCAGCGCCCTGCCGGAGGGCGCGGGCGCGTCTTGCAAGCAGGGCGCGGCGGTCGGTGAGGTCGGGCGGATGGGTCATGATCGGCGAAACTAGAGGGCTTCGGGCGGGAATGCAAAGCGCCCTTCACCTGCTTTTCCCGCCGCAATGCCTGGGCTGCGGCGTGCTGGTGGCCGATGATTTCGGCCTCTGCGCCAACTGCTGGCGCGACACACCGTTTATCGCGGGCCTCGTCTGCGATCGTTGCGGAACACCCCTTCCTGGGGGCGATGACGGGGAGGAGGCGTGTTGCGACGACTGCATGACCATTGCGCGTCCCTGGGTGCATGGCCGTGCCGCCCTGCTTTACCGCGAGATGGGGCGCAAGCTCGTCCTCGCGCTCAAACACGGCGACCGGCAAGAGCTTGCGACACCGGCGGCGGGCTGGATGGTCCGGTCGGCGCGCCCGATCCTTGTGCCGGACATGCTCGTCATACCCATTCCGCTGCACTGGAGCCGTCTCATCAAGCGGCGCTTCAACCAGTCCGCACTTCTCTCCAAGCAGGTGGCGCGGCTCGCTGGACTCGACCATTGTCCGGATCTCCTGCGGCGCATCCGGCGCACCGAAAGCCAGGACGGGCGCGACCGCGACGGACGTTTCCTCAACCTTCAGGATGCGATCGCGGTTCATCCCGGGCGCCGCGCCCGCCTGTCGGGCCGCCCGGTCCTTCTGGTCGATGACGTGATGACCTCCGGCGCGACCCTTGCGGCGGCGGCCGAGGCCTGTCTTGCCGCCGGTGCCGCGCAAGTTTCCGTTCTGACACTGGCGCGCGTTGCGAAGGACGCCTAAATCCCTATAGTCGCACCGACTTCCGGGGATTGCTCCATGCCGCGCGTTGAAATCTACACCACGCCCTTCTGCCCCTATTGCGTCGCCGCCAAGCGGCTCCTCGACCGCAAGGGCGTCGCCTATGAGGAAACCGACGTCTCCCGCGACATGGCGCTCCGTCAGGCGATGACTCAGCGCGCCATGGGGCGCCGGACCGTCCCGCAGATCTTCATCGGCGGCAGTCCCATCGGCGGCTCGGATGAGCTTCATGCCCTCGACCGTGCCGGAAAGCTCGACCCGATGTTGGCGGAATAGACCATGAAAGCGGCGCTTCTCCAGCTCTCGGTCAGCGACGACCCGGCGACGAACCTGCCGGTCACCCGGTCGCTTCTGGCCGAAGCTGTGGTCGGCGGCGCGACCTTCGTTCTTACGCCCGAAGTCACGAACTGCATTTCCTCCGACCGCGCCTACCAGCGTACGGTCCTGCGGCATGAGGACGAAGACGCAACGCTCGCCGCGCTCTGCGCCGATGCCGCCGAACACCGGATCTGGCTCCTCATCGGTTCCCTCGCGCTGAAGACCGGGGATGAGGATGGCCGCTTCGCCAACCGGTCGTTCCTGATCGGGCCGGACGGCACGATTCGCGCCCGCTACGACAAGATCAACATGTTCGACGTGGATGTTTCGGAGACCGAGAAATACCGCGAATCCTCGGGCTACCGTCCCGGCGACCGGGCGGTCGTCGCACCCACGCCCTTCGGCACGCTCGGCCTGACGATCTGCTACGATGTCCGCTTTCCGCAGCTTTACCGCCGCCTCGCGCAGGCGGGCGCGCAGATCTTGACCGTTCCCTCCAACTTCACCGAAACCACCGGCCGGGCGCATTGGGAGGTGCTCCTCCGCGCCCGCGCGATCGAGAACGGCGCTTATATCCTCGCCCCGGCCCAGACCGGCAGCCATGCCGAGCATGAAGGCCGCCCGCGCCGCAGCTGGGGCCATTCGATGGTGATCGACCCCTGGGGCGAGATCGTCGCCGACGGCGGCACCGACCCTGGCGTCACCTATGCCGAGATCGACCTCGCCGCCGTGGACCGCGCCCGCCGCCGCATCCCCTCGCTGATGCACGACCGTCCCTTCGAAGGACCCTGAGCCCGTGGCAGACCCCAAAGACCCCCTCGCGGTCGCGCTTTTCTCCGAGGTCTTCATGGCCGATCAGCTCGCGCGGAACCTCATCAGCCGGGCATTGCCGAGGGGGATGGAGATCAGCCATTTCTCGGTCCTGAACCATCTCGCCCATATTCAGGACGAACGCTCCCCGGCGCAGCTTGCCGACACCTTCCACGTCACGCGGGGCGCGATGACCAACACGCTGTCGAAGCTCGAATGGGCGGGCCATGTCCATATCCGCCCGGACTGGGACGATGCGCGGCGCAAGTTCGTCTCGATCAGCCCGTCCGGCAAGGCCGCGCGCGATGCCGCCGTCGCGGCGATCAGCCCGCTTGTCGGCGATGTCGTCAAGACCGTGGGGGAGGAACGTGTCCGCGCCGTCCTGCCGATCCTGCGCGAAATCCGCCAGCGGCTGGGCGAGGAATAGTCAGCGCCGAATCGCGGCGGCCACGTAATTCACGCTCAGATCGCGGTCAGAAATCGACCACTGCCAGGTGATCGGATTGAAGGCAAAGCCCTTCTTGTCCACAGCATCCAGCCCGGCCCGGCCAATCATTCGGAACAGCTCCTCCGGCGTGATGAACTTCGCCCAGTCATGCGTGCCCTTCGGCAACCAGCGCATGATCCATTCCGCACCGACGATGGCGGCCATGAAGCTCTTGCCATTACGGTTGAGGGTCGAGGCGATGATCAGACCACCGGGTCTGAGAAGATCGCGGCACGTGGCGACAAAGGCCGCAGGGTCGGCGACATGCTCCACGATCTCCATCGCGAGGACCACGTCGAAACTCTCGCCCGCCGCCGCCATGGCCTCCGCTGTCGTGTGGCGATAGTCGATCTCCAGCCCCTGCGCCTCGGCATGAACCTGCGCCACCGGGATGTTCCGCTCGGCCGCATCGGCCCCCACGACGGTCGCCCCAAGCCGCGCCATCGGCTCCGACAGCAACCCGCCGCCGCAGCCGATATCGAGAATCCGCAAGCCCTCGAAGGGGCGCGCCTTCGTCAGGTCGCGCCCGAACTCCGCCGCGATCTGCCGCGTGATATAGTCGAGCCGGACCGGGTTCATCATGTGCAGTGGCTTGAACTTCCCGTTAGGGTCCCACCATTCCGCCGCCATCGCCTCGAATTTGGCGACTTCAGCGGCATCGACACTGGACATTTCGGCGCTCATTTGTCCTCCGGCAAAGTCTTCGCGCCCCCCCGTGGCGGGCGGCGTCAATGCGTTATATAGTCAAAGCATGGACCGGATCGCAGGGCAAAAGCGCGCAGGCGCCCTTCTTTATCCGCAGATCGAGCCTTTCGATCAGCGGATGATGGATGTGGGCGACGGTCACACGATCTATGTCGAGCAATGCGGCCATCCGGACGGTCAGCCCGTGATCATCCTTCACGGCGGACCGGGTGGCGGTTGTTCCCCGGCGATGCGGCGCTATTTCGATCCTGCGCATTACCGCGTCATCCTCTTCGATCAGCGCGGATGTGGCCGGTCGCGGCCCCACGCGAGCGTCGAGGCGAACACGACCTGGCATCTGGTGGCCGATATCGAGCGCATTCGCGTGGCGCTGGGCATCGACCGCTGGATCGTCTTCGGTGGAAGCTGGGGCGCAACGCTTGCGCTCGTCTATGCCGAGACGCATCCCGAACGCGCCGCCCATCTGGTGCTGCGCGGCGTCTTTCTTGCCACCAAAACCGAGCTGGAGTGGTTTTACGGTGGCGGGGCGGGTACTTTTTGGCCTGAACGTTGGCGCAGCTTCGCGGAAATGGTGCCGGAGGGGGAGCGCGGCGACCTGATCACTGCCTATCACAGCAGGCTCTTTTCCGGCGATACCCTGGTCGAGACGCGCTTTGCCCGTGCCTGGGCCTCATGGGAGAATGCGCTCGCGAGTGTCGAGGCGCATGGGTTCGAGGGCGAGGCCCCGGCCGACTATGCCCGCGCCTTCGCCCGTCTCGAAAACCACTACTTCACCCACCGCGCCTTTCTTGAGGTGGACGGTCAGATCCTCCGCGATCTGCCGCGCCTTGCGGATGTTCCGGGGACCATCGTCCAGGGCCGCTACGACATGATCTGCCCGCCTGTTTCCGCGTGGCGCCTGTCCGAAGGCTGGGCGCGGTCGCAACTGAAGATGATCCCGGTCGCGGGCCATGCCTTGTCGGAACCCGGAATCAGTGCGGAACTGATGCGGGTGATGGACGCGTTGCGCAGCTGACGGTCAGAGCGAAAGCGCCGCCAAGGCGACCCCCACAAGGATCAGCATCCCACCCGAAATCAGGTTGATCTTCCGCAGCCTCTCCGGCGTGGCCAACCGCGCCCGCGCAGTCCCGACTGCAAGCGCGAGCGCGAGGTTGCCGGCCAGAGGCACGAGCATCGAGATAAACGCGATCACCGCCACGTCCGGTAGCGTCAGATGCCGCAGATCGAAGAACCCCGGCAGCGCCCCCATGTAAAATAGTACCGCCTTGGGGTTGCCGAGAATCGCTGCGATGCCGGCCATGAAGCCCGACCAGCCACCGGGTTTGGTCAGCCGGCTGTCGCGCGAGATCGGTTTGCGCGCGTTCCGGATCAGGAGGTAACCCATGGCGAGGAAGAAGATGACCGCGACGGTGCGCAGGGCGACCATGATTCCGGCGAACTGATCGACAATGACGCTCAGCCCAAAGATCGCGACGAGCGGCCAGACGAGGTCGCCAAGCGTCACGCCGAAGGCGAGCGGCCAGGCCGAGGCGAAGCCGCCCGAAAGCGCCCGTGCCGTGATGGCGACCCAAACGGGGCCGGGGGTGAGCCACAGAAGGCCCATGGCCCCGGCATAGAGGAGCAGCGAGGAAAGGCTGAGTGTCACGTCGATATGTCCATGCGTATGTACGCGATGTGTACGCTCAGTGTACGTCCTGCGCATCAGGCAAAATCAGAGATCCGTCAGGCTGGAGCGGCCAGAACGGGTTCATGGCGAGTTCCCAGACATGGCCGTCCGGGTCGGCGTAATAGCCCGAGTAACCGCCCCAGAACACCTTCTCGGGCGTCTTGAGTTTCTCGGCGCCCGCCGCCAAGGCTGCCGCGAAAGCTGCATCCACTTCGGCCTCGGTCGCGAAGTTCTGGGCCAGTGTCATCGCGCCGGCCCCAAGCGTCGCGCCCGCGCGTCCCTGATCGGCGGCAAGGTCATCCTTACCGAAAAGACCAAGAACCGCGCCGTGCATCTGATAGAAAACGACACCCTCTTGCGCCTGTGTCGGACGCCACCCCAATGCTTCGTAGAAAGCCCGCGCGCGGGTGATATCCGCGACCCCAAGTGTGATGAGCGTTACCCTTTGCGGTGTCATGTCAGCCTTGCTCCTCGACTTCGGAAAGCCCATTTCTCTCAATTACCTGAAGGGTTTGCGCGCGGTCGGTCATGCCGTGGAACAGCTCCGGCCCGGTGCCGGTCAGAAAGGCCTGAGCGCCCAACGCACAGATCTCGTCATAGAGCGCCGCCCTGCGCCCCTCGTCAAGATGCGCGGCGACCTCGTCGAGCAGAAGGATCGGCGGGGCGCCGATCTCTTCAGCCAGGGCGCGGGCATTGGCGAGGATGAGCGAGATCAGAAGCGCCTTCTGCTCTCCGGTCGAGGCCTGCGCGGCGGGCATCCCCTTATCGGCGTAAACCGCAACAAGATCAGCGCGATGCGGCCCCGCGAGCGTCCGCCCCGCCGCCATGTCCCGGCCCCGCCCTTCAGACATCGCGCTCTGAAACGCACCCGCATCGGGCGCCTCCGATGCCCCCTCAGCGCCCTCGATCGACAGCAAAGCAACCGGAAACGCCGTCTTCGCCTGCTCCTGCGCCTCAGAAACCCGCTGAACCGCTCGGCTCCGGTTGGCCCGGATCAGGGTCCCCGCCTCGGCCATCTGCTCCTCAAGTGCTGCGTACCATCCACTATCGCGCACCTCGTCCTTCAACAGCCGATTGCGTTCGCGCATGGCCTTTTCATAGCGCAGCACGGCGTCGGAATGCCCCGGTTCAAAGGACAACGTCATCCGGTCCAGAAACCGCCTGCGTCCGTCCGCCGCCTCGATCCAGAGCCGATCCATCGCGGGAATGAGCCAGAGGATGCGCAGGACCCGCCCCAGCGCCGCCTGAGGTGCGGTCTTGCCGTCGATCAGGACATTGCGGCCGCCGTCGTCGTGCCAGCCGGTCTCAATCTCATGGGCGTCCATCAGGCTGGTGACGTCGGCCCTCAGCTTCCAGCCGAGCGTCTCGGGCCGTCTGGCGATCTCCTCGGGCGCGGCGCGCCTCAATCCGCGCCCCGGCGACAGAAGCGACACCGCTTCGAGGATATTGGTCTTGCCCGCGCCGTTCGCACCGTGGATGACGACCGGGCGGCCGTCAAAATCAAGCCCGGTCCGCAGATGCGACCGGAAATGCGAGATTGTAAGCGACGTGACGGCGAAAGCAGACAGGGCGCCCGCACCTTCCCATTGGCAAAATTATCGTCGCAGAGCTTCGACGGGCCCGGATCAGACCCGCATCGGCATCACGACATAGACGGCGGAGGTGTCATTGCCCTCGCGCATCAGGGTCGGGTCGCCGGACGAATTGAACAGGAATACCGCGTTCTCGCGATCCACCTGACTGGCGATTTCCAGGAGATATTTCGCGTTGAAGCCGATCTCGAGCCGCTCGTCAGAATAGGCGACGGCGAGTTCCTCTTCGGCGGCACCTGCATCCGGTGCGTTGACCGAAAGGATCAGCCGATCCTCATCGAGTTGCAGCTTCACCGCGCGCGAACGTTCGGAGGATACCGTCGCGACGCGGTCCACGGCTTTGGCAAATTCCGATGCATCGACTTCCAGACGGCGCGTGTTGCCGATCGGGATAACGCGGGAATAATCAGGGAATGTGCCGTCGATGACCTTTGAGGTCATCGTTATGGCGGGTGTCGCGAAGCGCACCTTGGTCTCGGACACCGAGACGGCGATCTGGGCGTCGTCATCGTCAAGAAGCTTGCGCAACTCGCCCACGGTCTTGCGCGGCACGATAACACCCGGCATGTCCGCAGCACCCTCGGGCAGCGGCGCGTCGATCCGGGCGAGGCGATGGCCATCGGTCGCGACACAGCGCAACACCTTGCCGCCCTCGCCATCGGCGACATGCATGTAGACGCCATTCAGATAGTAGCGGGTCTCTTCCGTCGAGATCGCGAACTTCGACTTGTCGAAGAGCCGCCGCAGCATCGGCGCCGGAGCGGAGAAATTGGCGGTGTACTCCGATGACGCCATCACCGGGAAATCTTCCTTGGGCAGCGTGGCGAGCGAAAAGACCGACCGGCCCGCCTGCACGGTGATGCGCCCTGCCGCGCCGTCGTCGGTCAGTTGTACCAGCGCCCCATCGGGCAGCTTGCGGACGATCTCGTGCAGCATCACCGCCGAGACGGTCGTGGCACCGGCGCGCTCGACCTGGGCCGGGGCCTTGTCCACCACCTCGATATCGAGGTCTGTCGCGCGGAAGCTGACGGTATCGCCCTCGGCCTCGATCAGCACATTTGCGAGGATCGGAATGGTGTTCCGCCGCTCCACAACCGACTGGGCCTGGCCAACCGCCTTGAGAAGCGTAGCGCGTTCGATGCTGATCTTCATATCCGTCCCCTTGAGGTCGCCGGGAGGGGAAAAGTAGCAACTTTCCCCCGTGGCTCAAGAATTTTCGGGAATGTCCGATGTATTGAATCGGCGGTCAAGGCCGGTTCTTGGTCAGGCCTCAAGTGATCGGCGCAACAGATCCAGATCTTCGGACAGTTGACTGTCGGTCGCCTTCAGTTCTTCGACCTTGCGAATACCGTGCATGATCGTGGTGTGATCCCGTCCGCCGAACCGCCGCCCGATCTCGGGCAGGGACCGCGTTGTCATGGATTTCGCGAGGTACATGGCAACTTGACGGGGGCGGGCGATGGTGCGCACGCGCTTTGGCCCAATCATGTCCGCAAGACGGATATTGTAATGCTCGCTGACCTTGCGCTGAATCTCCTCGATCGTGACCTTGCGGTCCGAGGCGCGGAGGATGTCTGCAAGGCAATCCTGAGCGAGCTCAAGCGTGATTTCGCGCCCGACGAGCGACGCGAACGCGAAAAGCCGGGTCAGCGCGCCTTCGAGAACGCGGACATTCGTGCTGATGCGGTGGGCCAGAAACTCGAGCACGCCGCCTGCGATTTTCAGCCCGGGGTTCTGGTCGCGGTAAAGTTCGGCCTTCTGTTGAAGGACGCCGAGACGAAGTTCGTAGTCCGTCGGATGAAGGTCGACGACAAGGCCGCATTGCAGGCGGCTCTTGATCCGCTCCTCAAGGCCCTTGATCTCACCCGGCGCGCGGTCGGCGGAAATCACGATCTGCTTGTTCTGGTCCACGAGCGCGTTGAAGGTGTGAAAGAACTCTTCCTGCGTCGAGTCCTTGCCCGCGATGAACTGCACGTCGTCAACCATGAGGACATCGACGGACCGAAAGAGTTCCTTGAAGTCCATGATCTGCTTTTCGCGCAGCGCCTGCACGAAGCGGTACATGAATTGCTCGGCGGACAGATAGAGTACCCGAAGGTCGGTCTGCTGGGTGCGAAGCTCATGTGCGATGGCATGCATGAGGTGGGTCTTGCCGAGGCCGACGCCGCCATAGAGGAAAAGCGGGTTGAAGGTCACTGGCCCGCCTTCGGCCACGCGCCGTGCGGCGGCATGGGCCAGTTCGTTTGGCTTGCCGACGACAAATGTGTCGAATGTGAAACGCGTGTCGAGCGGTGCGCCCGGCAGTTCGGATTCATCGGGTGCCCGCGTGGACAGCAGCCGGGCAGGCCTCGCCGCGGCGACCTTCGCGATTGGGGTCGGGCGGGTCTCCGCCGCGACGACGTGAAATTCCACTCGCTCCACAGTCGCCCCATTCTTACGAAGCTGGTGTAGAATCTGATCGGCGAAGTTGCGTGACACCCAGTCGCGCATGAAATTCGTCGGCACCTCGAAACGGGCGATACCATCGTTCAGCTCGGAAAGCGTCAGAGGCTCAATCCACGTTGTGAAGTTGTTCTTGCCGACAGTCTTCAAAAGTTGATTTCGGACTTGCCCCCACGAATCCACGGTCATTTCTTCCTTGCCCAATTCTATCTTTTTCGGCGCACACAACTGGCGCCGGACCCTACCGAGCGACTCCACGTAGTTATCATCCCAAACAAAAGCGGTCGCCAGCTTTGCGCCGGCTATGACCGCCTCCGTCAGGAAGCCCGGTTGTATGGACATGACCACAGAGAACCGCGAGACAGAGCCCCGGTTAACGCAGCATCAGCGCAGAGACATGATGTCCCTGCCGGTTCAGTAGCCTCGCAGCCGTTATTCGGCTTGCGATACGAACGGATCGGGTGCAGCTCCCTTTCCGTCCGAGGTTACCGCATGTCCCCCCAAGACGATGTGAATCGCTTGGTGAAGCTAGCAAGGCCAACGAAGCCGGGGCAACTTATCTTCGCGCTTGACTCATCCTTTGTCGCAGCGAATCCGGGAAGGAGTGCAAATCGGGCACAGGGGCGTTCTCGAACCGCAAAATGCAAAAAAGGCGCGGCTATCAGCCACGCCCTCAGCAAGCACGTAAATGCCGGAAAGTATCAGGCGGCGAGCGATTTCACGCGGGCCGACAGGCGCGACATCTTGCGCGCCAGCGTGTTCTTGTGAACCACGCCTTTGGCAGCGCCGCGCGCCAGCTCAGGTTGGGCGGAGCGCAGTGCGGCAAGCGCGTTTTCGTAGCTACCGCTTGCAATCGCCTCTTCCACTTTGCGCAGGAAGGTACGGATCCGCGAGCGGCGCGCCTTGTTCACATCCTGACGACGCTCGCTCTGGCGTGCGCGCTTCTTGGATTGGGGCGTATTGGCCATATGTTGGTCTTCCGATTTCGGTTCGGGTAAATCTGAAGCCGCGCTTCTAGGCCCGACTCACCGATAAGTCAACACACCTTCCAAGGCTTTTTCGCCTCATTTGTCGCGGAACTGAGGTTCGCGTTTTTCCAGGAAGGCCTGCATCCCTTCCTTCTGGTCTTCCGTGGCGAAAAGTGCGTGAAAGACACGGCGCTCGAACAGCAGCCCTTCGCGTAGTGTCGTCTCATAGCTGCGGTTGACCGCCTCCTTCACGACCATCGCGGCGATCTGCGATTTCTCGGCGATCTTCAGGGCGGCGGACTTGGCTTCAGTGAGAAGCTTTGCGGCCGGGACGACGCGTGAGACAAGGCCAGAGCGTTCTGCCTCCGTAGCATCCATGAAGCGACCGGTCAGATGCATATCCATCGACTTGGCCTTGCCCACGAAGCGGGTGAGGCGCTGGGTCCCACCGATGCCCGCGACGACACCAAGGTTGATTTCGGGTTGCCCGAATTTGGCATTGTCCGCAGCGATGATGAAATCGCACATCAGCGCCAATTCGCAGCCACCGCCGAGCGCATAGCCGGAAACCGCAGCGATGACGGGCTTGCGGAACTTCAGGAATGCTTCGTTCAATGGCCCGAACATGTCGCCGGTAAACACGTCGACGAAGGATTTTCTGGCCATTTCCTTGACGTCGGCGCCGGCAGCGAAGGCCTTTTCCGATCCCGTCAGGACGACGCAGCGAACCTTGTCGTTATCTTCCGCCGAAGCCAGAGCATCGGCGAGTTCTTCGACTACCTTGGAGTTGATGGCATTCATCGCCTCCGGCCGGTTGAGCCGGATCAGGGCGACGTAGTCCTCGACCTCGACGATGAGCGTTTCATAAGCCATGCGCGGCGCCTTTCCTGATTTTGCCCCGAGTCCTACCAGCACTCGTCAGCCGATCAAGTCATCTTTGGCAGATCGGGCAGAAGAAGCTCGACCGGCCGGACTGCACGATCCGGCGGATCTGAGCGCCGCAACCCGGGTTTGTGCAGGGCTCACCCTCGCGGTCATAGACGCGAAAGGAGTGCTGGAAATAGCCAAGCTCGCCGTCGGTCTGGCGATAGTCACGCAAGGAGGAGCCGCCTGCTTCGATCGCTTCGCCCAGCACCGCGCGGGTCAGCGGTACAATCGCAGCTGCACGGGCCGCTGCAATCCGCCCGGCCTGCCGACGCGGGTCAATGCCCGCACGATAGAGAATCTCGCTGACATAGATGTTGCCGAGACCGGCGACGATCTTCTGATCGAGAAGCGCCGATTTGATCGGGGTCGCGCGACCTTGGAGACGTCCGACAAGATAGGATTCGTCGAAGGAATTGCCCAAGGGCTCAGGCCCGAGGTCGCGCAGGAGCCAATGGTCGTCCGCCGTGGCGGTGTCCATCAGATCCATCGCGCCGAAGCGGCGGGCATCGTTGAAGGTGATGCGCGCGCTGCCCTCCATATCAAGGATGACATGGTCATGCTTGGCCGGGGCAGGATGCACATGGACGAAATTGCCCAGCATTTCGCCCGAGATCAGAATACGACCGGACATGCCAAGATGGATGAGAAGCGTCTCGCCCGTCGAGAGATCCGCGAGGATGTATTTCGATCGACGCCTGAGCCCCAGGACCCGCGCGCCGGTGAGGCGTTCCTTCATCCGTTCGGGCAAGGGAAAGCGCAGATCGAGGCGGCGGATGTCGGCGGCAAGGATGGATTTTCCCTCCATCACCGGCAGAAGGCCGCGCCGCACGGTTTCCACTTCGGGCAGTTCGGGCATTTCGGCTCCAGCCATCGCGCCGCATTGTCTCTGCGGCCAACGCCCTTATAAGAAGTGTGAGTTAGCACAAACGGCAAGGCCCGATGAGCGATCAGGACACACGCACGACCCATTTCGGGTTCCAGACCGTCGATGAAGACGACAAGGCGGGAATGGTTCATGGCGTCTTTACGCGCGTGGCCAACCGCTATGATGTGATGAACGACCTCATGTCGGCGGGGGTTCACCGACTTTGGAAGGATGCCATGATGGACTGGCTCGCCCCGCGCGCGGGCCAGCGTCTTATCGACGTCGCGGGCGGCACCGGGGATATCGCGTTTCGATTCCTTGCGCGTGCGCCCGAAGCGCGGGCGACCGTTCTCGACATGACCGAATCCATGCTGGTCGAGGGCCAGAAGCGGGCCGAGGCCGAGAACCTTGCCGACCGGCTCGACTGGGTCGTCGGTGATGCGATGGCGCTGCCCTGTGCCGACAATAGCTTTGACGTCTACACCATCAGCTTCGGCATCAGGAACGTGACGCGTATCCCCGATGCCCTGTCCGAAGCCTACCGGGTGCTGAAGCCGGGCGGGCGGTTGATGGTGCTGGAGTTCAGCCAGTTGCCGAACCCCGCGCTGCAATGGGCCTATGACCGCTATTCCTTCAACGTCATTCCGGCGCTGGGGCAGGCCGTTGCCAATGATCGCGAGAGCTATCAGTACCTTGTCGAGTCGATCCGCAAGTTCCCCGATCAGGAGAATTTCGCCGCGATGATCCGGCAAGCGGGTTTTGAGCAGGTGAAATATCGCAATCTAACCATGGGTGTTGCCGCGCTCCATTCCGGCTGGAAGATCTGATTTGCGGGGTCCGCACAACATCTGGCGCCTGATCCGAACCGGCGCGACGTTCGAGCGTACCGGTGCGATGAAGGTCGCGCTCGAGGCGATGGAGGTGGCGCCGCGTCTTCGGCTGGCAGCGCGGATCCTCGGCTGGCCGTTCAAATGGCTCGGCTACGCTGGCGATCGGACGTTGCCGCCCGTGACGCGGGCGCTGACGGCCCTTGGCCCCGCCTATATCAAGTTCGGGCAAGTCCTTTCGACCCGCCCCGATGTCGTGGGTGTCGATCTCGCCAATCAGCTTCGGGTGTTGCAGGACAAATTGCCGCCGTTTCCGAAAGCGATCGCCGTTGCCACCGTCGAGGAAGAGCTGGGTCAGCCGATGGCCGCCGTCTTCAGCGAGTTCGGCGAACCCGTCGCCGCCGCGTCCATCGCGCAGGTTCATCGTGCGCGGACGGTCGAGGGCGGCACCGATGTCGCCGTCAAGATTCTCCGGCCGGGGATCGAACGGGCCTTCCGCCGCGACATAGATGCGTTTCACTTCGCCGCCGGGCTGATCGAATTTCTCTCGCCCGCTTCACGGCGGTTGCGGCCCTCTGATGTCATCAGCCATTTTGAGGGCGTGGTAATGGGTGAGTTGGACCTGCGCCTCGAAAGCGCGGCTGCGTCCGAATTCGCCAACAACACCAAGGTAGACGCCGGGTTCGGCGTGCCGACCCCGATCTGGGAGCTGTCGTCGCGCCGGGTGATGACGCTTGGCTGGGTCGAGGGTATTCCGCTGGGCGATGTTGCGGCGATCAAGGCGGCCGGACATGACTGCAACGCCCTGGCCGAACGCGTCCTGCAACTCTTCCTCAGCCATGCGCTCAGGGACGGTTACTTTCATGCCGACATGCATCAGGGCAACCTCAAGGTATCGCCCTCCGGCGACATCATCGCCTTCGACTTCGGCATCATGGGGCATATCGACGAGTACACGCGCCGGGTCTATGCCGAGATCCTGATCGGGTTCATCCGGCGCGATTACCGCCGCGTTGCCGAGGTGCATTTCGAGGCGGGCTATGTTCCGCGCGACCATGATATCGATGAATTCGCCCGCGCGCTGCGCGCGGTGGGGGAGCCGATCTTCGGCATGGACGCCAGTCGCATTTCGATGGCGAAGCTTCTGTCCTATCTTTTCGAAGTGACCGAGAAGTTCGGGATGCAGACGCGGACCGAGCTTATTCTTCTGCAACGGACCATGGTCGTGGTCGAGGGTGTGGCGCGCTCGCTCGATCCGAGTATCAACATCTGGCAGACCGCGCGGCCGGTGGTCGAGCGCTACATCCAGGAGAACATCGGTCCCAAGGCGCTTATGCGTGACATGTACCGCACGGTTCGGGTTCTGAGCCGCTTTGGGCCGAGGTTGCCGCAACTGGCCGAAAACCTTTTGATCCAGCAAACCGAGACCGAAAAGCCTGAGCCGCCCCGCCGTGCTGGCGAACGCGTTCTTTTCATTCTGCTCGGCGTGATGATCGCCGCGGCCGGATTTGCGGCGGCCATCTGGTTCTGACAGATCACGCGGCCGCCCTGAGCGCCGAAATGTCGGCCGCCGTGATCTCCGATCCACCGAGGAGGACAAAGCTTGTTCCTGCGGTGCCATTGCGCACTTCGGCGATGCGGGTGTAGCTGGCGACTTCGGATGTGCCGATTAGCTCGCCACCCGCATAGCTTTCAAGCCGGAAGCTATAGAGGCCTTGGGAAAGCGATTGCCCCGCCGCATCCGCCCCCGCCCAAAGAACAGGATCGGTCCCGACCGGTGCGGGATTGCGCATCACTTCATGGCCCGCAGCGTCGAGCGCCACGAGAACCGTCTGATCGGCCCCTGCCGCCGGTGCCGGATAGAGGACGAGCGGGGTGCCATCGAAGGGCACGGCGGCGGTGACTTTCGCCTCCATCCCGACCCAGGATGCAAATTGCGCCAGGCCGTTGGCGCCAAACTGTGACGCGAGCGATTCGAGCAGGCTGTTGGTCCGCACTTGCTGTTCAACGCCGGAGAAGGTGGCAAGCTGCTGCGCATAGTCGCTCGAATCCATCGGACTGAGTGGGTCCTGATTGCGCGCCTGCGTGGTGAGCATCTTGAGGAAGGTCTGGAAGTCGCTGCCGATAAGCGTTCCTTGACCGGTGCCGGTGCCGGTGCCGGTGCCGGTGGTCGGCGCTGCGGCTTGTGTGCCAATCGGCGAAATCGTGGTCATGCAATGTCCTTTCAGATCCTGATGTCGAGGCGTCCGTCCTGAGCCGACGGGGAGGGCGCCGCAGTTGCGATGTCGCCCGGACCGATCGCGGGCGGAGGGCCGCTGGGTGGGGCTTCATCCAAACCTCGCCTGAACGCGGGGGCTCGGTGGTCGCCATGCTGTCGGTCTTGAAATGTGAAGGTGAGCTCCCGGTAGCCCATTTCGCGCATGTCCTGCGCAAGAAGCTCCACATGCCGCCGCATGAGGTCGAGCGTTTCCGGCCGGTCAGCCTGCAAGATTACCGTCGCGCCGGTGGCGTCGTGCGACTTCACGGTCAACCTGACTTGGCCGAGATCTTCGGGTGTCAGTGTGATCTCAACGGTTCCCCGGTCGATTTGATGGGCCGTTTCGGCAAGGTGCCGGATGTTTTGCCGAATGATCTCCGCCGGAATATCGAGCAGCTTTGCGAGGTTGCTGTCGGAGATGCTGGCAGATCCACGTTCTAAGCCCCGATCGGCGGCCAGTACCGATGCCGCGACGGGATCTCCGAACGTTGTGCCGGGTAGTTTTTCAGTATCGCCCGCAGGCTCAGTTTGGCTTGCGGAGCCGCTCTCTGCCGCATCCGGATCGACCACGGCCGTGTCCACCAGCTCGGAAGAAGGCCCTGCCGAACCCGGTGGGGTGTAAGCTACGGGCGGCGTCGCGTCCGCCTCGGGCGCGGAGACTACAACCGCAGCTATGGTCGGGGGTATCAGGTCCCGTTTCGCCAGGTCTGCCGGGATGCTCAGGGGAGCAGAGGCGGGCGCGGGGCCGTCCTTGCTGGAAACGTCCGGCCCGGAAACCGGGTTGGTGTTGGGCGCCGACGCGGGCTGTTGCCGTTTTACCTCCGACGGAGGGGCGCCAAAACTGACCGACTTTCCACCTGCGGCAAGCGGCGCGACTAGCAGTTTGGCAGGCACGCCACCCATGATCGGTGTCGATGCGTAAGGTGTCACGGCCAGACCATTTGCCGCGGTCCCGCTCACCTGCTGCAAGGCGACAGGATCGGCGGACCTCGGTGTCTCATCGTGAGCGGGCATGTTCGCTTGTTGTGCATCGGCCACCGCTTGACGCGACGATGTGCTGATGGCGGGCGCAGCAGTAGGGGCGATTTTGGCTGCGTTCACTTGCCGCAAGGCATGCTGCGCGTCGGATACCGTCAGATCGTGCGGGGCCGAATTGCCACCATGAATCGGGAACCGAGCGGCAGTGGTCTTGCCCAAAGAAATTTCAGCCTCGCTAGATGTGAGGAAGCCGGTCGGCGTCGCGTCGTCGTCCTTCAGGGCAACCTCGCCCAACCGGCTGGTGTCGTCGTCGCGCGCGACTTTCGACGTAGCTGAATCGGACCTGGTCGCCAGAACACCGGTTGTTTCGGGGACCGCCAAATCTTTTGCAGTCGTTCCGTTCTGCGTTGCTGCCGTCACGGATGCGGGCGCGGTTGGAAAGAGTGCCGCGAACTCATCGCCGGAAGACGTATCGTCGTCCGGCGCGCTCGTTTCCGCAGCGCGTGGAAGGCCTGTACCGACCGAAGGCCGGTTGCCCGACATCTGCGGAACGATCTGAATCAACTTTAACATGCCGACCACGACTTCTGCCTGTGACGGGATGATCCTTTCAGATGGCTGTTACTGAATAATTTACCGCGACCGCACCAAGATTGGTCGAATACCAATAATTGAGGTGATCCTGATATGAACGTCACAGAAGCGCTTGGTTCCACGCCACCGTCGCGCGATCACGCGTTGCACGACACCGCGGAGAAACTGGAAGCGGCATTCCTCTCCGAAATGCTGAAGGCCGCAGGACTCGGTGAAGCGCGCGGGGCTTTCGGCGGCGGCGCAGGAGAGGAGCAGTTTGCGTCATTCCTGCGTAACGAACAGGCCCGGGCGATGTCCGCGCATGGTGGTTTGGGTTTGGCGCAGAGCATATTCGAAGCTTTGAAGCAGAGGGGCGGCGATGTGGGATAGGGGGCTGATCAGCGCGCTCGACCTGTGTCTTGAACAGACAGAAGAGGCGCTGAGGGCAGGCGATTTCACCCGACTGTCGGCGCTGACGATTGAGATGGATTCGCTTGTCGGTGGACTCGCTGGGGAAGGCGCGTCGCTGGCCGGGCCTGAATTGAAGGCGCTCCGCGTCCGGGCGGCGCGGCAGCTTCGGCGCCTTTCGGCCGCACGCGATGGCGTCCGTGCAGCGGCGCAGCGCATTGCGCAGCTTCGGCGCATGTCGTCCGAGCTTTCGACCTATGGTCGGGACGGGCGCGGCCAGACCCTTCGTTTCGCGGCGCAGACGCTGGAACATAAGGCCTGAGCGTCCGGGTGGTTCGTTCAAATGCGATCTAATTCTCCTGTGAGCTTAGCGAATTATTAGAAGACTACCGTCAAACATGACCCTGCATCCTCGAAGGGATGGCGCGTCGGTCTAAGGCCTCCGCAAGGACAGAATGCCACCGCGTCCGTCGTCGACGGGCTAGCGTAAACCGGCGCGAAGCGCCGATTCATCAAAGGATCAACGAATGGCAACCTTCCAGGCCCCACCGTGGTGACCGCCGCCCGAGACGACTTTCTTGCGCTTGATGATGACTGGCGCGGCATTCTTGTGCCCGGCCATCCCACCAACCTTTTCCTTACACCCGAGGATCAGAGATACGCGCGGGGGTTTAAGGTTCCCCTAACTTGCGCCGAAAAGCGGGTCGAAAGGGGGCGTAGGGGATCCGTCCTGCATCCGTAGCTTTGCCGTAGCTACATCGCAACGACAGTGCGGCGGCGGAGAGTCGCCCTTCCTTCGGCGCGGGGGTTTGCCGCGCCGGGCATCGTTCCCATATCGGGGAGGATGTGACCAAGAGGAGGTATGCGATGCAATGTCCGGCGGATGGAACCGAGCTGAAGATGATGGACCGGCAGGGGGTCGAGATCGACTACTGCCCGAAATGCCGGGGGGTCTGGCTCGACCGGGGGGAGCTTGACAAGATCATCGACCGCTCCGCGCCGCCGGTGGCGCTGGAGGAGCCGGGGCGCGCCGCTGCCGCCGCCCAACCGGAGCCGCGCGGACGCGATGAGCGGCAGGATCGTGGCCGCCGCCGCGATGATGACGACGATGACGATTACCATCGCGGGCGGCCCTACCGGAAGCGCAAGAGCTTTCTGGGCGAGATCTTCGATTTCGATTGAGGTGTTGCCGTGCCCCGCTCAGGCCGGGGTGCGGCGTAATCACGAATAGCGAAACCTGCATATCTTTGGCAGTCTGATCCCAGAGGAGGACCAGACCATGAGATTTGCGATTTTTGCCCTTTGCCTTGCCGCCGGGGGTGCCCATGCCGAGCCGGTCGGCATCACCCCTGACATGATGTCGGTGACGGTGGAGACCGACAGCGGCCCGGTCGAGATCTCGCGCGTTCAGGACAACGCCCATGAACTCGGCGGCGAATGGGCGCGCACCTCGCGGCCCTGTCCGAATTTCTGCATCCAGCCGATGAGCCCCGCGCCGGGGGTGACGACGATCGGCGAGTTGGAGATGCTGGCATTTCTGAACGATCCGAGTGTCGTCGTGGTGGATGGTCGCGTGCGGAAGGATTTCGAGGGCGGCGCGATCCCCGGTGCGGTCAACATCCCCTATACCGAGGCGGCGGATCGGCTGGGCGAACTGGGCTGCGAGCCGGATTTCGACGGCTGGATCTGCGACGGGCCGGAGGTGAAATCGGTGGCGCTTTACTGCAACGGACCGTGGTGCGGCCAATCCCCCACGGCGGCGCGGCGGATGATCGAGGCGGGCTATCCGGCGGAGAAGATCTATTACTATCGGGGAGGGATTCAGGTCTGGCGGATGCTGGGGCTGACGGTGACGGGGGAGTGAGGGGTCCGAAATCCTGAAAGGATTTCGGGTTCGCTTTCTTTTCAAGAAAGCGACGTCGGGGCGGTGTCGGAGTGGGTCGACCAGCGTACCGGCGCGCGGTTGCAGAAGATGACGATCTGGCCGGAGTTTTCCGCCACCTGAAAGCCACGGCGGTGGATTTCGGCCATGAACCGCTCCATCCCGACGAAGCGCTCGATATCCCGCGCCTTGCGGCGGATCACGGCGCCGTCCTGCACTGCCTTCGAGGCGAAGAGGTCTTTCAGCCAGACCTCGGGCGAGAGGGGGGAGTTTCGGTCGCGCATGAGCGGAGGATTGGCGCGGGATGGTTAAGGGCGGGTTAAGGGTGTCAGTTGCGGCCTGCCAGAGCTATGTCATGACACTCCACCCTCGATGCCCGCGCATCGCAGCACTCATTGAAGTACCCCTTTCTGCGCGAGTTCTTTGAGCGTGTGGTAGTTACGAACGGTCTTGTTTAGCCGGTCAAGCACGGCCTCTCTGGCTTCTGAAACCGCAACGTCTGCCCTGATTGAACATCCAATTTCCGGTGTAGTCTCCAACACAATCAGATCGTCCGCCCAAGCGGCTGCATCGCTCCAAACTGCGACGTCTGACCATCGCGACTCGCACTGCTTCAATTGCTTGATGTCAGAGACAATGCGCTCAGACCCACTGAGAAATCCGTGTTTCAAGCTAAACGCAGCGTCGCGGACCAACTGAAATGCGGGTGCCACCGATGATAACTCGTTCCTGACCTTCGTGTCTTGATCCCGTGAAAAACTTCCGGGGTTCTCCACGTAGGCGATAATCCCGGCCGCCGCATCGACCACGAGGATTGCGTTGACCGCACTACGCATACAGCCTGGATTGCTTCGCAACTCATACAAATTGGCATCGACCACCTGCTCGATGAAGTCCCGTGGCTCCATTTCATCACCCCCGCCGCCGCTTCCCGCCCCGCATCCCGCCTCGGCCCCCTGTTGACCGCCCGCGCGCGGCACCGGCGGCTTTCCACCGCCTCCTCGACCGCCGACTGCCGCGCCAGCGGATCGTCGGACAGCACCAGATCGACGGCCTCCAGCCGCTTGACCTCGTCGCGTATCCGCGCCGCCTCCTCGAATTCGAGGTTCTCGGCCGCTTTCCGCATCGCCGTGCGCAAGCCGTCGAGATGGGCCTCGAGGTTCGCGCCGTGCATCGGGCGGTCGACCTTGGCGGTCACCCGGTTCATGTCGACGTCGCCCTTGTAGAGGCCCGAGAGGATGTCCTCGACGTTCTTCTGGATCGTAGCGGGGGTGATGTTGTGTTCGATGTTATAGGCGACCTGCTTTTCGCGGCGGCGGTTGGTTTCGCCCATCGCGCGCTCCATCGAGCCGGTGATGCGGTCGGCATACATGATGACGCGGCCCTCGACGTTGCGGGCGGCGCGGCCGATGGTCTGGATCAGCGAGGTTTCCGAGCGCAGGAACCCCTCCTTGTCGGCATCGAGGATCGCGACGAGGCCGCATTCGGGAATGTCGAGGCCTTCGCGCAAGAGGTTGATGCCGATCAGCACGTCGAAGGCGCCGAGGCGGAGGTCGCGCAGGATCTCGATCCGTTCGATGGTGTCGATGTCGGAGTGCATGTAGCGCACGCGGATGCCCTGTTCGTGCATGTATTCGGTGAGATCCTCGGCCATGCGTTTGGTGAGCGTCGTCACGAGGGTACGGAAACCTTTCGCGGCCACTTTCCGGACCTCGTCGAGAAGGTCGTCGACCTGCATCTCCACGGGCCGGATCTCGATCTGGGGGTCGATGAGGCCGGTGGGGCGGATGACCTGTTCGGTGAAGACGCCGCCGGTCTGTTCCAGCTCCCACGCGGCGGGGGTGGCCGAGACGAAGACGGATTGCGGGCGCATCGCGTCCCATTCCTCGAACTTGAGGGGCCGGTTGTCCATGCAGGAGGGCAGGCGGAAGCCGTGTTCGGCGAGGGTGAACTTCCTCCGGTAGTCGCCCTTGTACATGCCGCCGATCTGGGGGACGGAGACGTGGGATTCGTCGGCGAAGACGATGGCGTGGTCGGGGATGAATTCGAAGAGCGTGGGCGGCGGCTCACCGGGGGCACGGCCGGTGAGGTAGCGCGAATAGTTCTCGATCCCGGCGCAAGAGCCGGTGGCCTCCAGCATCTCGAGATCGAAGTTGCAGCGCTGTTCGAGACGCTGGGCTTCGAGGAGTTTGCCCTCGTCCTGTAGCTGTTTGAGGCGGAGGGCGAGTTCCTTGCGGATACCCTTGGTCGCCTGTTGCAGGGTCGGGCGGGGCGTGACGTAGTGGGAATTCGCGTAAATTCTGATTTTTGTGAAACTATCGGTTTTCTGGCCGGTTAGCGGGTCGAACTCGGTGATGCTTTCCAGTTCTTCGCCGAAAAAGCTGAACTTCCAGGCGCGGTCTTCGAGGTGGGCAGGCCAGACATCGACGGTGTCGCCCTTGACCCGGAAGGCGCCGCGCTGGAAGGCGGCATCGGCGCGGCGGTATTGCTGGGCGACAAGTTCGGCGATGAACTTGCGCTGTTCGTAAAGCGAGCCGACGGCCATGTCCTGCGTCATCGCCGAATAGGTCTCGACCGAGCCGATGCCGTAGATGCACGACACCGAGGCGACGATGATCACATCGTCGCGTTCCAGAAGCGCGCGGGTGGCGGAGTGGCGCATCCGGTCGATCTGTTCGTTGATCTGGGATTCCTTCTCGATATAGGTGTCCGACCGCGCGACATAGGCTTCGGGCTGGTAGTAGTCGTAGTAGCTGACGAAATATTCGACGGAATTGTCCGGGAAGAAGTTCTTGAACTCGCCGTAAAGCTGGGCGGCGAGGGTCTTGTTGGGGGCGAGGATGATCGCCGGGCGCTGGGTTTCCTCGATCACCTTGGCCATGGTGAAGGTCTTGCCGGTGCCGGTGGCGCCAAGCAGAACCTGATCGCGCTCGCCCTCCATCACGCCAGCCGACAGTTCCGTAATCGCCGTGGGCTGGTCGCCCGCCGGATCGAAATCGGTCTTCATCACGAATCGCCGCCCGCCTTCCAGCTTGGGCCGGGTCAGGACGTCGGGGCGGTGCATTGGCATGTTGGTGTTGTTGTGGGGCATGGCGATTCCTTCCGGTTCCCCAGATTTGGTCCGTTTTTGTTCTGGTTCAAGGCGAATGCGACGGGGCCTCCGTTCCTCCTGACGAAACGGTGTCAAAGCGCGGTCAGGTTTGTCCGCCGGGTGTGCAAGGCGTGAAATCTTTCTGTATAGAACAACTTCTAGTTGAAATTCATTCGGGTCGTGCCTAAAGTCGGTTCTGCAAGTACTACTGACTGCCGGCCACGGCACCCACCCAGCCAGCACCCCACCCACGCTCCCAAGCGGGCCGGCAGTCAGACCCTCCCCCAAAAACGCCAAAACCCTTGCGCGCAAGCGCGACATTCTTGATAAGGTTTCCTGACTTCACGGGAGATTTTTCATGACTGCGCGCATCTATCAGCCTGCCAGAAATGCCATGCAATCCGGAACCGCCAAGACCCGGATGTGGGTTTTGGAATTCGCCCAGTCCTCGGCCCGCGATATTGATCCCTTGATGGGCTGGACCAGCTCCGACGACACCCAGACACAGGTTCGGCTGCGCTTCGAGACGCGCGACGCGGCCGAGACTTATGCGCGCGAGAACGGGATCGGCGTCACCGTGACCGAACCGCACAAGCGCAAGCAGAACGTACGCCCGCGCGGCTATGGTGAGAATTTCGCCACCGATCGCCGTGCGCCCTGGACTCATTAAACCCTTTCCAAACCCTTCAAGGAATTTGCCATGACCCGCACGTTTCCCCTGGCCCTCGCCTTCGCCCTCGCCACAGCTTTTCCGGCCGGTGCCGGGCCTGCCACGCCCGAAGGGGCGCAGAAACTGACCGAGACCTTCGCGGCTTACCTCGGGTCGTTCTCCGGGGCGGTGACGGTGACGCCGCAGGGTGACACCTACGAGGTGAAGGTCGATCCCACGGACCTGATGGCGGGCCTCAAGGCGCAGGGTGCAAGCGGCTCGGTTTTGCCGATGACCCTCACGCTGACGGACCTGGGCGACGGCAAGTGGAACGTTTCGCAGGACGGGCCCTTCGCCATCGCGATGGAGATGCCGGGGCTTATCACCTTCGACCTCAAGGCCGAGAACCAGAGCTGGAGCGGCGTCTTTGACGAAAGCCTGAAGGCGTTCGAGTTCGAGCCAGGGCGAGATGACGGGTCTCACGATGAACGAACTGGTGACCCAGCCGGATCAGCCCGAGATGAAGGTTGCCTATTCGATCGACAAGGCGACCTATACGAGCAATGCCACCGCGGCCGCAGCCGGGGGCGTTGACAGCACCATGAGCTACGCCATCAGCGGGTTGAACGAGACCTTCACCTTGCCCCCTTCGCCGCAGATGCCGGCGCCGATGGACATCAACATTCAGGTCGAAAGCTATGTGGCGGACGGCACCGTCGCGGCGATGCGGTCGGCCGAAATCATGGACCTTTGGGCGTGGTTCGTCGCGCATCCCGACAAGGCCGCGATCGAGGCGGATTTCGGCGGGATGAAGGAAAAGATCCGCGCCGCGCTGCCGCTTTTCGACAAGGTTGCGGCGACCGGCACGATGACCAACCTGACCGGTACGACGCCCTTCGGCGCGCTGTCGGCGGACTCAGCCGCCGTCGAGATCGAGATGAACGGCGTCAAGACTGATGGCAAGCTGCGGGAGAAAGTTGCGCTGAGCGGGCTGAAACTTCCCGTGGAGGTGATGCCGATGTGGGTTCCGCCGCTTCTGCCGGATGCAGTGACGTTCGATTTCACCGTGGATAGCTTCAACCTTTCCGCTCCGGCGCAGATCCTCCTGGATACGATGAAGCCAGGTGAAAAGCCGTCGCCCGAGATGAATGCCCAACTGATGCAGGCTTTCTTGCCGGATGGCACCGTGCACCTCATTCTGGCGCCCACGGGCGTGAGTTCGGATATGTACAATGTCTCGGTAGAGAGCGACCTGAAGGCGGGGCCTGCGATGCCGATGCCGGTCGGCTCTGCCTTCGTCAAGATCACCGGCCTTGATGCGGTGATGACGGCCCTGCAATCCGCCCCGCCCGAGGTCAGCCAGCAGGCGATCCCCGGCATCATGATGGCGCGCGGCCTTGCCAAGAACGACGGGCCGGACAGCTACAGCTGGGCGATCGAGATGGGCGAGGGCGGCAATATCTCCGTCAACGGCGTCGACATGTCGGCCATGGGCGGCGGCGCCCAGTGATCACGATTGCCTTGGAAAGCCCGCTTCACCCCGGGCTTTTCGATCTTATGTCGCGGCACACCGAGGCGATGCACGCCGATACCCCGCCCGAGAGCATCCATATGCTCGACGCTTCGGCGCTTGCCGGCCCCGGAATTTCCTTTTTCGTGATGCGCGAAGACGGGCGGCCTGTCGGCATGGGAGCGCTGAAGCGGCTTGATGGCGCGCATGGGGAACTCAAGTCGATGCATGTGCTTTCGGAGTTGCGCGGACGCGGCCTCGCGCGGCGGATGCTCGACCATCTGGTGGCTGAAGCGCGGGCGGTGGGCCTCGGCCGCGTCAGCCTTGAGACCGGCGCACACGAGAGCTTCCTGCCAGCGCGGAAACTTTATGAGACCGCCGGATTTGTCACCTGCCCGCCTTTCGCAGATTACCGCGAAGACCCCTTGAGCGCCTATATGACTCTGAGCCTTGCCTGACTTCCCAAGCGCCGATAAAGCAGGGAAAGCGGTCCCGTAGCTCAACTGGATAGAGCACCTGACTTCTAATCAGGATGTTGGGGGTTCGAGTCCTCCCGGGATCGCCAGCTCAGTTTGTTGCCAGGCCGAGAAGATAGACGAAGAGTGCGGCGAGCAGAAGCGCGAGCATCGAGGCGAAGAGCAATTCGGTTGCCCCGAAAACCCTGCTGTCGGGCCCGTCGTTCCGGATCTCATGACGAATGACGAGGAATCGCGCGGTCGAGATGAGGACGAGCGCCGCGCTGAGGGCGATCAGCGCGAGGCCGGTGCTGCCACCGCTCGGACCGGCGGGCAGCTTTTCGATGAGAAGGCCGAAGCCTGCCACCGCTACCGCCGTGCGTATCCAGGAGAGAAAGGTGCGCTCGTTCGAAGCGTGATCTTGAAAGCGGTCGATCATGGCGGCCTTCCCTTCTTCCGTCCGGCTCAGAGAAACCCGGAATGCGCGCCCGCGTCAAATCGCGACAGCACAAGTCCCTGCGATTGCACCATCAGGCTGGCTTGCCGCCAAGAAACGCGACCGCGCCGCGGCGGCCCAACGCAGGATAACGGAAGTGGTGGCTAGAGGCGGACTTGAACCGCCGACCCCATGATTATGAGTCATGTGCTCTAACCAGCTGAGCTACCTAGCCATCGGGCGCTAGGTATGACAGGCCTCCGGAGTCGTCAAGCAGGAATATCCGCGCCTCAGAGGCGGTAGTAGTCGCGGTACCAATCGACGAAGGCGGCCATCCCCGCGCGGACATCGGTTTCGGGCTTGTAGCCGGTCAGGTGGCGCAGAAGGCTGTTATCAGCCCAAGTCGCGGGCACGTCGCCCTTCTGCATCTCCATGTAGTTCTTCTTCGCGGGCTTGCCGGTTGCCACCTCGATGGCCGCAATGAAATCCTCAAGCGCGACCTTGTCGCCATTGCCGATATTCACCACGCGCCACGGGGCGACGGGCGACAAGCTGTCACCCTCCGCGATGGCCTCGGGCGTCTCGGGCCGCACCGGCGCGGCGTCGATCAGGAGACGGATCGCGCGGACGAGATCGGTAACATAGGTGAAGTCGCGGAACATCTGGCCGTGGTTGTAGACGTCGATCGGGTTGCCCGCGAGGATCGCCTTGGTGAACTTGAAGGGCGCCATGTCGGGGCGTCCCCAGGGACCATAGACGGTGAAGAACCGGAAACAGGTCGTCGGAAGGCCGTAGAGATGCGCCCAGGCGTGGCTGAGGCTTTCGGTGGCCTTCTTGGTCGCCGCGTAGAGCGAGACCTGGGTGTCGGCCTTGTCGGTCTCGCGGTAGGGCATCTCGGCATTCGCGCCGAAGACCGAGGAGGTGGAGGCGAGGAGGAGGTGTCCGACCTTTGCGTCGCGCGCGGCCTCCATGATGTTGAAGGTGCCCTCAATGTTCGCGGAGAGGTAGCTGCGTGGGGCTTCGAGGCTGTAACGGACGCCGGCCTGAGCCGCGAGATGGACGATGGCGTCGGGCCGGAAATCGGCGATGTCCTTGGCCAGACGTGCGGCGTCTTCCAGCATGAATTCGGCGAAGCTGAAATCGGGGTGCTGCATCAGGCCAGCAAGCCGTCCGCGCTTGAGGTTCACGTCGTAGTAATCCGTCATCCCGTCCATGCCGCGGACGGTCATCCCCTCATCGAGAAGAAGCCGGGCGAGGTGGTAGCCGATGAAGCCCGCCGCGCCGCTGATATAGACCCGCATGAACCCGCCCTCGTTGCCGCCGCGCCGATCCTTAGCGCGATCACGCCTCTGGGCCAAGGGTGGCATCGCCAAAGCGGATTTGAGCCGCTAGGAAGAGGGCGGAAGGAGAGTGCCGGATGCAGCCGCAGATCCCCCTGACGCGCGACCTCGTGATGATCGGCGGTGGTCATACCCACGCGCTTGTTCTCAGGATGTGGGGCATGAAGCCGGTGCCGGGGGTGCGGCTGACGGTGATCAACCCGACGCCGACGGCCGCCTATTCGGGGATGCTGCCGGGACATATCGCCGGGCACTACCCGCGTGCGGCCTTGCAGATCGACCTCGTGAAGCTCGCGCGGTTTGCCGGGGCGCGGGTGGTTCTGGGGCGGGCCGCCGGGATCGACCGTCAGGCGCGGCGGGTGATCGTGCCGGGGCGGGCGGACATCGCCTATGACGTGGCCTCCATCGATATCGGGATCACGTCCGAGATGCCCGCGCTGCCGGGGTTTGCGGATTTCGCCGTGCCTGCGAAGCCGCTCGATGCCTTTGCCGACAGATGGGAGCGGTTCTTGCGTGCCGCCCGGACAGGCAGGCGCGCGCCGGTCGTTGCCATCGTCGGCGGCGGTGTCGCCGGCGTGGAGTTGGCGCTTGCTGCGGCGCACCGGCTTGGCGCTGGCGCGAAGGTCACGGTGATTGAGGCCGGAGCGCCGTTGGCGGCGTTGGGCGGAGGCGCACGGCGGGCGCTCTTCGCGCATCTGGAAGAGGCGGGTGTGGCGCTTCTGGCGGGTCTTCCGGCGATGGGTGTGGATGAAACCGGTGTCTATCTTGCCGATGGTCGTCACGTTGAGGCGGATTTCATCATCGGCAGCGCCGCGACGCGGCCCGCGCCCTGGCTGGAAACCACGGGGCTGGCGCTAGACGAGGGGTTCATTGCCGTCACCGACACCCTTCAGACCGAGTCCGATCCGGCGATCTTTGCCTGTGGCGACATTGCCGCGATGACCTATGCGCCGCGCCCGAAGGCCGGGGTCTATGCGGTCAGGCAGGCGCCAGTCCTGCATGAGAACCTCGGGACCGCGCTGACCGGGCAGGGGCGGATGCGGCGCTACCATCCGCAGCGGGATTACCTCAAGCTGATCTCGACCGGGCTTCAAGGGCGCGGTGGCGGACAAATGGGGGTTGCGGCTCGACCACCCCGCGCTCTGGCGCTGGAAGGACCGGATCGACCGGAAGTTCATGGAGAAGTTCCACGACCTGCCGAAGATGCCCGCGCCCGCCTTGCCCGCGACGGTTGCCGAGGGCGTGCGCGAGGAATTCGGGTCGAAGCCCCTCTGCGCGGGCTGCGGCGCGAAGGTGGGGTTTGGCGATCTGACGTCAGTTCTGGCCGATCTGCCCCGCGTGGGCCGCGCCGATGTTCTGATGGGGCCGGGCGACGATGCGGCGGTGCTGGCCTGCGGCAAGGCGCAGCAGGTTCTGACCACGGATCACCTGCGCGCCTTCACCGAGGACCCTTGGCTTTTGTCACGCATCGCCGCGATCCATGCGATGGGCGATGTCTGGTCGATGGGCGCGCGGCCGCAGGTGGCGCTGTCGCAGATCATCCTGCCGCGCATGGCGCCCGCCTTGCAGCGCGAGACTCTGCGCGAGATCATGGCGGCGGCCTCGGAGGTTTTTACCGCCGAAGGGGCCGAGATTGTCGGCGGCCACACCACGATGGGGGCGGAGCTGACCTTGGGCTTCACCGTCACCGGCCTTGCCGCGAATGCGCCGATCACCCTTGCGGGGGCGGAGCCGGGTGACTGGCTGATCCTGACGAAGCCCATCGGCACCGGCGTGATCCTGTCGGCCGAGATGCAGCTTGAAGCGCCGGGGAATGTCGTGGCCCGCTGCCTCGCCTCGATGGCGCGGCCGCAGGGGGCGGCGGCGCGCATGATCGCGCCCCATGCCCATGCGATGACCGATGTCACGGGGTTCGGCCTTGCCGGACATCTGCTTCAGATGATGGAGGCCTCGGGCGCCGCCGCGCGGATCGACCTGACCTTCGTGCCGCTTCTGCCGGGGGCGGAGGAACTTTCGGCATCCGGCCACGGCTCCACACTTCTGCCCGCGAACAAGGCTGTCATGTCGCGTATGTTCCTGACCGAAAGCCCGCGCGCGGATCTGCTGTTCGATCCGCAGACAGCGGGCGGCTTGCTCGCGGCGGTCCCTGCCTCCCACGCCCGCGACATCGTCGCGCGGCTGCGCGACAGTGGCGAGGCGGCGACGATCATCGGCGCGGTCGAGGAGGGTGAGCCCTTCCTGACGGTCGAGAATTAGCGAGGCGGCAGGGTGGAGATTTCGGCGGCGATCCGGTCTGCAAGCTCCGGCAGGGCGTTCGGCGACAAATCCGTGGCCGCCACCTCCGGGTCCTCGGGCCGCGCATAGCGGGCGCGGTGTTTTTCATAGCGCGGATCGTAGTGGTGACGCATGAGGTCAGCGGCGAGGGCTTCGGTCCGACCATCCGAAGCCATCGCCAGCCAGTCCGCGATGGTCTCGGCGGAATGGGCCGGGCGCAGGCGTTCGATCACGCTGGCGAGCCGCGCCGAATCGGTGGACAGATCGGCATAGGCGCGGGCAAGATAGGCGGCGCGGGCGGGAAGGCTGGCGCGGATATGGATGCGCGGGGCGCTCGTCATCGCGGCCCAGAGGCCCTTCGGCACCGCGAGATTGCCGATCGCGGGAGCTTTCGGCCTCAACCACCACCGGCCGCGCGGGATCGAGCGCGGCCAGCGCGGTGGCCACCCGCCCCTCGAACGCCTTCTGCGAGGGCTGACCGCCCGGCATGTGGCCAAAGAGCGAGCCGCGATGATTGGCGAGACCTTCCAGATCGACGGTCTGCGCCCCACGTTCCGAAAGCAGGGCGAGAAGTTCGGTCTTGGCAGAGCCGGTATTGCCGTCGAGGATCACCACGGGCGCGGCGGGCGGCGTCTCAAGCGCCTCGACCACCAGTTTGCGCCACGCCTTGTAGCCGCCCTGCACCAGTTCCACCCGCCAGCCGACCTGCGCGAGGATTGTCGCGAAGGAACCGGAGCGCTGCCCGCCGCGCCAGCAATAGACCAGCGGCCGCCAGCCGCCCTCCATCGCGGACAGCGGCCCTTCGAGATGGCGCGCGGCGTTCCGCGCGACCAGCGCCGCGCCGAGCTTGCGGGCCAGAAAGGAGGATTGCTGCTTGTAGATCGTGCCGACGCGGGCGCGTTCCTCATTGTCCAGCACCGGCAGGTTGATCGCGCCGGGGAGGTGATCCTCGGCATATTCGGCGGGCGAACGCACGTCGATGATCGCGTCGAAGCCATGCGACGCGAGGTCGGGGAGGGAGGTCAGGGTCAGCGCCATGCGTCTCTTTAACCGCTTGGTGCCCGGCCCGGAAGGGTGCTCAGTAAACGGTGACCGGTGCGCCCATCTCGACCCGGTTGTAGAGGTCGATGGCATGTTCGTTGACCATGCGCAGGCAGCCGTTCGATACCGAATGCCCGATGGAATTCGGCTCGGTCGTGCCGTGGATGCGGATCGCCGTGTCGCGGCCGTCCTGATAGAGATACATCGCCCGCGCGCCGAGGGGATTCTTCGGCCCGCCCGGCATCCCGTCCTCATATTTCTTGTAGGCCTTTGGATTGCGCTCGATCATCTCGGGCGTCGGCTTCCAGCTTGGCCATTCGACCTTCTTGCCAACGACGCATGCGCCGCGGAAGACCAATTCCGCCTTGCCGACGGCGACGCCGTAGCGGATCGCCACGCCCTTGCGGGCGATATAATAGAGGAAGTGCTGCGAGGAGATGACGATGATCGAACCGGGTTCGAACTCCCGTTTGACCCTCAGGATCGTCGGGTAGAACTCGGGCGCGATGTTGACGCCTTCGAGCGGCACGGGCGGCAGGACGATATCGTCGCCGATCATGGAGAATGCCGGGGCTGCGGCGGTCACGAGGCCGGTCGCAGCAAGGCCCAAGGTGAACTGGCGGCGGGTCAGCATGGTGTCAATTCCTTACATCACTTGCGAATACCAACGCATCGCAGGCATTTCAGTGCCGATTTTCCCCATTCTTTAAACAAATTCGACGGGCGGAAGGCGAAAATGTGCGATTTGGTGTACAATCCGCGCTGTCCATAGAAATGATGCTGTCTTAGTCGCGCGCGCGCAACACCTGAGCAGGCCTGACGGAAAGCGGGCGCAGTGCGAAGGCAAGACCCGCGAGAAGCGTCACGCTCGCGCCGCCCACGACGATCAGGATAGCCGAGATTGGTTCAAACCGGAAATCGCTTTCCATCACGAAGTACATGACGGCCCAACCGGCAAGGCCGCCGAAAAGAACCGCCACGGCGCCTGCGGCCGCCCCCATCAGGGCCGAGCGGAGCGCGAAGCTTGTCAGCATCGTGCCGCGCGTGGCGCCGAGGGTCTTCATCACGGCTGCCTCGTAGATCCGCGCGCGTTCCCCCGAGGCCGCCGCGCCGATGAGGACGACGAGTCCGGTCAGCAGCGTGACACCCGCAGCGACCGAGGTGGCCTTGGCGATGGCCGCCAGCGCCTCGCCCACGCGATCGATGACGTCGCGGACCCGGATCGCTGTAATGTTGGGATAGGCGGAGGCGAGGTCGCGCAGGATCGTCGCTTCGGCGGCCTGATCGGCATAGACCGTCGCGATGAAGCTGTGCGGCGCGCCGGAAAGGGCGGCGGGGTTCATCACCATCACAAAGCCGATCCCGGCGGTCGAGAAATCCACCTCGCGGAACGAGGTGATCTCTGCCTCCACGTCGCGGCCAAGGACGTTGACGGTGATCCGATCGCCGAGCTTCAGGCCCATCTCGGTGGCCTCTTCCGCCGCGAAGCTGACCTGCGGCGGGCCGGCATAGTCTTTGGGCCAGAATGTCCCGGCAGTGATGCGGGTGTTGGGCGGCGGCTCGGAGGAATAAGTCAGGCCGCGGTCGCCCTGAAGCACCCAGTGCTTGCCCGCGACCTTTTCCGCATCCTGCCCGTTGATGCGGGTCAGGACGCCGCGCAGCATGGGGGCGTCTTCTTCCTTGCTGACGCCGGGGTCCGAGGCGAGGCGGGCGCGGAAGCCATCGATCTGGTCGGGTTGGATATCGACGAAGAAATACGAGGGCGCGACATCGGGAAGGTCTCGTGCGATGGCGCCGCGCAGGTTCCAGTCGATCTGGCCGACGGCGGCGAGAACGGAGAGGCCAAGTCCGAGCGAGAGGACGACGGCTGTCGCTTCCTCCCTCGGGCCGCCGATGGCTGCGAGGGCGAGGCGGAGCGCTGGGCGGCCGCGCGCGTTCCGGCCCATGCGGCGGGCGAAGCGCCGCAGGACAAGGGCGGCGAGCGTCAGGAGGAGAAGCGCGCCGAGGATACCGCCCAGTGTCCCGAGCGCGAGGCGGCGGGAATCGGCAAGGCCGACGGCGCTGAGGCAGAGCGCCCCGGCCAGACCGATGAGCGTCAGGGCGAGCGGCCAGCCGGGCCAGCGCCGGCGTTCGGCGCCGAGGTCGCGGAAAAGCGCCGCCGCGCGGACGGCGCGGGTCCGGGCCAGCGGCCAGAGCGCGAAGAGCAGGGCGGTCAGCGTGCCGTAAAGTGCGGCCTCGGCCAGCGCCCGTCCATCAAGGCCGATGGTCAGCGGGATCGGCAGCTGATCGGCGATCAGCGGGGCCGCCAGCATCGGCAGCGATGCGCCGAGAAGGAGACCGAGGATCACGCCCACCGCCGTCAGCATCGCGACCTGAATGAGGTAGGTTGCGAAGATCACCCGCCCCTCTGCGCCAAGCGCCTTCAAGGCGGCGATCGTCTCGACCTTGCCGTCGAGATAGGAGCGCACGGCAGAGGCGATGCCAACGCCGCCGACGGCGAGGCCCGCAAGGCCGACGAGGACAAGGAAGGAGCTCATCCGGTTGGCGAAGCGCTCCATCCCCGGCGCGCCGTGGCGGGCATCCTGCCAGCGCATGCCGCTGTCGCGGAGCGTCTCAACCGCGAGTTTGCCGAAGGCGCCGAGATCGGCGCCGGGCGGCAGCAGGAGCCGATAGCGCGTGTCGAACAGGCTGCCGGGTTCGAGAAGGCCCGATCCTGCGAGGTCGGTGGTCCGCACGATCGTGCGCGGGCCAAGGGTGAAGCCCGCCGTGGCGCCATCCGGTTCACGTGCGATCAGGGCCGAGAGGTGGAAGCTCTGCCGCCCGAGCTTGAAGAGATCACCGGGCTTCAGGCCCAGACGGTCGGCCAGAACCGGGTCCATCGCCGCGCCCGGGGTGCCATCCGCCACCGCAAAGGCCTCGGCCGGTGACATCTCGGGCGTCAGCATCAGCCGCCCGGTCAGCGGATAGGCGCCGTCCACCGCCTTGACCTGAGTCAGCGCGCGTTCGGCCTCGGTCCCGTCGCCTTTCACGGCCATGGAGCGGAAATCGACGATTTCAGAGACCGTCGCCGCGTTCGTCGCCATGAAGGCCCGCTCACTGTCCGAAGCGAAGCGATAGGTGAAGGACATCTGCGCGTCGCCGCCCATAAGCACCGCGCCCTGTTCAACCAGAGCGCGGTTGATGCCGCCCCGCACCGTGCCCACCGCTGCGATCGCAGCAACGCCAAGCGTCAGGCAGGCGAGGAAGACGGCAAAGCCGCGAAACCCGCCGCGCAGTTCACGGCGCGCGAAGCGGAAGGCGACGGGCAGCGTCATTCGGCGACGCCCGCGAGCGCGGTGGCTGCGCGATCTTCGCCGACGACCCGGCCATCGGCGAGGCGCACGATCCGGTCGCAGCGCCGCGCAAGTTCCGGCGCATGGGTGACCAGAACAAGTGTCGCTCCATGTCGGTCGCGAAGCGAGAAGAGCAGATCCATGATCGTCTCGCCGGTCGCACCGTCGAGATTGCCGGTGGGCTCATCCGCAAGGAAGATCGCGGGCCGCGACACGGCGGCGCGGGCCAGCGCGACGCGCTGCTGCTCACCCCCCGAAAGTTGGGCCGGGTAGTGACTGAGCCGGGTGGCAAGACCCATCGCGGTCAGCTCGGCCTCGGCCCGCGCGAATGCGTCCGCCGAACCGGCAAGCTCCAGCGGCACGGCGACGTTCTCAAGCGCGGTCATTGTCGGAATCAGGTGGAAGGACTGGAAAACGATGCCCATATTGGACCGTCGGAAGCGGGCAAGCGCGTCTTCATCCATCGCGGTCAGGTCCTGGCCTAAGGCAAGAACCGATCCGGATGTCGCACGCTCCAACCCGCCGAGAAGCATGAGGAGTGATGATTTGCCCGAGCCTGAAGGACCGACCAGCCCGACGCTTTCGCCTTTTTCTACGGAAAGCGAGATGCCGCGCAGAATCTCGACCGGCCCTGCGTTGCCGTCGAGCACAAGCCGCGCCTCCTTCAGATCGAGGATCGGTTCCGCCATGCCTGCACTCCGCAATTGTTTGTCTGTCCGCCCGTTGCTTGGATATGGGGCGGCGGCGATGTTGCGCAACCTTGCGGCGGCGGTTCTAGTGGCTTTTCCGGCGCCTGTCTTGGCGGCGGGGCCGGAAATCGTTGCCTTGGGCGACAGCCTGACGGCGGGATATGGCCTTTCGCCAGACGATGGCTTCGTTCCGCAGTTGCAGCGCTGGCTCGACAGCCACGGTGCCGATGCGACGGTCATCAACGCCGGCGTCTCTGGCGACACGACGGCAGGCGCGCGCGCGCGGATCGACTGGGCTTTGACACCGGATGCAAAGGCGATGATCGTGACCTTGGGCGGCAACGACCTGCTCCGCGGCCTGCCGCCGGAAGAGGCACGCGCCAATCTCGACGCGATCCTGACGCGGGCCGATGCGGCGGGCTTGCCCGTCCTTCTTGTCCCGATGGCGGCGCCCGGCAACTACGGGCCGGACTACAAGTCCGCCTTCGACGCGATCTATCCGGATCTGGCGAAGGCGCATGGCGCGATTCTCGGTCGGCCGTTCCTTCAGCCGATCCTGGCGCAGCCGAACCGGCAGGCGGCGATGAACGATCTGATGCAGCCCGACGGCCTTCACCCGAACGCGAAGGGTGTGGCACTCGTTGTCGAGGTGCTGGGGCCGGAGGTTCTGGCGCTGATTGATAGGGTGAAGTAGCGCCGCGTCTCACGCAACGTCGCGCTTGACCGAAGCTGCCCGCGGGGCGGACGATGTGGTGTGAAGGGCGAGGGAGGATCACGTGGAACGACTGCAGCTCATGTTCCGGCATCGATCGATCATCGGCATCGCGCTGGCGGTTGTGGTGGGGATTGTGGTTGTCGCGCAGGCCGGACAGCCTTGGCTCTGGGTGCTGGTGTTACTCGGCATCCCGGCGCAGATGCTGAATGAATACAATCTGCATCGCTTCATCTTCCACCTGCCGCCGCCCGAACGGCAATGGCAGTTCGACATCCTCTACCGCGCGCATTACGGCCATCACGATTTCCCGACGAACCGCGAGTTGTTCTTCGCCCCGGATTTTGTCGTCTTCCCGGTGCTCGCCCTCAACTTCACGCTGGTCTGGGTGGTGCTGACCCTCATCGGTGCGCATTGGGCCCTTGCGGGTGCCGCCGCCATCGTAGCCGTGGGGGGCGGGCTGACCTTCCTCGCCTATGAATGGTTCCATGCAACCGCCCATCTTTCCGTGAAGAAGACCGCGGTCGAGCGCCATGTGACGACGCTGCACAATCAGCACCATTTCCGCGATTTCTCCAGATGGTTCCACGTGACGGCGGGAGGTGAGATCATCGACCGCGTCATGGGCACCGCCATTGACCGCGATGCACTCAAATCGCAGCAGCGGATGGAGTTTATCCGGACACTCGGGATGCGCCCGGACGACCCCCGCCTTGTCGCTGCCCGCCACCGTTTCGCCGCCCGGTACGAACTCAGCGCCGACGACATCGCCCGCGCCGGCCGCGCCTGAGCCATTGCCCCCGTCACGCCGCGCCCTATTCTGCCGCGAAGCGATAGGGGTATGCAGATGACCGATCCGACCGAGACTTTTGCCGCCATCATTGGCGCATCGCAGGTGCTGACCGGCGTCGATGCCGCCCGCTACGGGATCGACGCGACCGGACGTTATCCCTGCCAGCCCCGCGCGGTGTTGCGTCCGGCCGATACGGCCGAGGTCGCCGCAATCCTCCGCCATGCCCATGCGGCAGATATCGCCATTGTGCCATCGGGCGGGCGGACCGGCCTGACCGGCGGCACCCATGCCGAGGGCGGTGTCATACTTTCGCTTGAACGGCTGAACCGGATTCGGGAGATCCGGCCCGCCAGCCGCGTCGCGGTGGCCGAGGCCGGGGTGGTGATCTCCAGCCTTCACGACCGCGCGGCGGAGTTTGACCTCGATTTCCCGCTCTGGTTCGGCGCGCGCGGCTCGGCGACGGTGGGCGGGGTGCTGTCGACAAACGCGGGCGGGTCGAACGTCCTGCGCTACGGCAACACCCGTGCCTTGTGTCTCGGGGTCGAGGCCGTGCTCGCCGACGGGCGCGTTCTCGATCTGATGAGCGCATTGCACAAGGACAACTCCGGCTATGATCTGCGCGATCTTCTGATCGGAGCGGAAGGGACGCTTGCCGTCATCACCGCCGCCACGCTGAAACTGGTGCCGGCTGCGAAGGCGCGGGCGACGGCGGTTATCGGGATGCGCTCGCTTGACGCCGCACTCGGGCTGCTGAACCGGCTTCAGGAGGCGTCCGGCGGGTTGGTCGAGGCCTTCGAATACATGCCCGACAGCTATCAGGAACGCCTCCGCCAGCGCCGTCCCGACCTTGGCCTCAACCTCGACCGCATTCATCCGGTGACAATCCTTGTCGAACTTGGCGCCACAGCCCCGCGGGATGCGGCGCCCAACGCGGATGGCAGCCTGCCGCTCCGGAACCTTCTCACCGAGGCGCTTCAGCCCTTGGTCGAGGATGGCACCATCAACGACGCGGTGATCGCGACATCGGAACAGCAACGCAGGGCGATCTGGGCGCGGCGCGAGGCAGCCTCGGAGATTACGTTCGGGTTGGGGCCGACCATCGACACCGATATCGCCCTGCCGCTTGAGCGGGTGGCAGAATTCCTCGTCAGGATCGAGCCCCGGCTCCAACGCCTCGACCCCGGTGCGAAAAGCATCACCGTTGCGCATCTCGGCGACGGAAATCTGCACTACACCGCGCTGCCCACGCGCGATGATCCTGCGCTTTATGATGCCGTGGTGGAAGTCGTGGAGGATATCGTCGCCGACCTTGGCGGCAGTTTTTCGGCGGAGCATGGGGTCGGGCTCTCTAAACGCGCAACGATGGCGCGGCGCAAAGACCCGGTGGCGCTCGATATCATGCGCGCCGTGAAAGCAGCGCTCGATCCCCGAAACATCCTCAATCCCGGCAAGGTCCTGCCCCCGCCAACGACCTGAGCGGCGGCACCGCTTGGCCTGCGGCGTCGGGAAGCGGGCCGATGCTGCATGTCGCGTGTTTCGGTGGCCGACTTCGGCCTAAGACCAAAGAAGCGGTATGCGGAATTGAAGAATCCGTCGAACATACTTGTCGACGCCAGGTGTCGCCGGGGAACGTCCTGCGCCGGGTCCGGCGCAGGAACTTGGGAAGGCGCGTTCATGTCACGACCGTTCAGACAGTCGTTAAAAGGCACCGAAGCCGAACGTGTATCCGATGCGGGCCAATTGCCGCAGACCCTCCGCCTCGCTGCCAGCCGCGCCGGAACAGAGATCACCTTGCGTAAATTGCAGGTCTTCTGCGCAGTGGCGCGCAGCGGATCGCTCACACGCGCGGCGAAGTTGCTCGGGGTGTCGCAGCCCTCCTTGTCACAGCAACTCGCAGGGTTCGAGGCGAGTATCGGCGCAAAGCTCTTCGACCGGGTTTCGAATTCTCTGGCGCTGACGGAATTCGGGGCGACGATCCTGGCGAAATCCGAACATGTCCTGCGCGCGATGCAGCAGCTTGAAGACGCGGTGCCCGCGCATGGCGGGGTGGTCCGGCAGACGATCCGCCTGGCCGGGGTCGCCTCGGTGCTGCGTGTCATGCTTCCTGCCGCGCTGAGCGCGCTCCGGCGCGATTTTCCGGCGCTGGATTTCGACCTCTTCGAAGGCGCGCCGGAAGACGTTCTCGAAATGCTTTACAGCCGCCGGGCTCACATCGGGATCCTCGCGGAGAATTCGGTGTCCGAGATCAGTACAGGGTTTCACACGCTTCCCCTGATGACCGATCCCTATGTCCTGGTTGTTCCCGAATGGCTCGACCTCGCCGTCGTCGCTGACCCGGCGGAGCTTCCGGCTACCGCGCGCGCCGTTCTGAACAGCTCCATTCAGTTTGTCTTCGGCAACAGCCATTCGCAGCGGATTCAGGCCTGGTATGACAGGATGTTGCCCGACAGCCAGACCGTTGCGCGGGCGCGCAGTTTTGAGCTTATCGTCGATCTTGTGCGCGGCGGGATGGGCGTGTGCGTGGTCCCCGCCCTCAGCGCCCAGCGTGGCGCAGGGATATTGGAGGGTGTCCGGCTTTTCGCCATTGATCTGGATCCGCGCCGGATCGTCGCCCTCCTGCCCGCGCATTACGCCAAGCTCGAACCTTATGCCGAAGTGCTTTCCGCACTGGAACGGGCTGGCGAGGCGGCACAGGTCGAAGGCATCGCCGCGATGCCGCCGTTCGTGGCGCGCGCGCTAACCTCGCGTTCACGGACATAGGCAGGGCTTATGTGCCTGATAAGTTGCCCCGCCTGATGTCCTTCACCTAGCCTTGCTGTGCAGGGAACAGCCCTGAACAACGATACCCGGCGATGTCGGGAAAAACGGAGGAGATTGTCATGGCGTGGAAGACACCGAAGCTCGATGAAGTGCCGGTCGGCATGGAAATCAACATGTACGCCTGCGCGAAGCAGAAGTGATATCTTCCTGCTGCGGCTCACGCGAATGAAAGATGCTTAGTCTCATCGTTCTGGGGTCCGCAGCAGGCGGAGGCGTACCACAGTGGAACTGCGGTTGCGCAGTCTGTCGGGCGGCGAGAGCGCGCCCGGACTTGCAGAACGGGCAAGCCTCGCTGGCTGTGTCCGTGGATGGCGCGCACTGGTTCCTCGTCAACGCCTCGCCCGATCTGCGGGCGCAGATGATCGCCACACCCCAGCTTTTTCCCGACGAGGGTGCTGTACGACACAGTCCGGTCTGCGGCGTCATCCTCACGAATGGTGAGGTGGATGCGATCACCGGCCTTTTGTCGCTGCGCGAGGGTGCGGTCTTTTCGATCTATGCGCATCCGCGTGTCCTCGCCACGTTGGCGGCCAATTCAGTGTTCGATGTCCTTGACCCGGCTCGGGTGCCGCGCATTGCTGTGTCCGAGGGCGTTCCGTTTGAGCCGCCGCTGCCGGACGGCAGCGCTTCGGGTTTGCGGGTCGAGGCCTTTACCGTGCCCGGCAAGGTGGCGCTTTATCTTGAGGGGCGGGGCGAGCGGAATCAGGGCGATACCATCGGTCTGACGCTGACTGACCTGAAGTCTGGCCGCACCGCCCATGTCCTCACCGCCTGCGCCGCGATGACGGCTGAGCTGGCCCTGCGGCTGCGGGGGGCCGATCTGGTGTTCTTCGATGGAACGTTGTGGCGGGACGACGAAATGATCCGCGCCGGGCTGGCGGAAAAGACTGGCCAGCGCATGGGCCATATGTCGATGTCTGGCGCGGATGGAGCGGTTGCGGCGCTCGCGCCGCTGGGCATCGGCCAGAAGGTTTTCATCCACATCAACAATTCCAACCCCGCGCTCCTGCCGGACAGCGCCGAGCGGCGCGAGGTAGAGGCGGCGGGCTGGACGATACCGGAACCGGGAAGGGTATTTGCGTTGTGACGACCGAAGCCGAACCCACGGGTCCGCTCGACAGTGCCGACGCAATGGAAAGGCGCCTGCGCTGGATCGGGGCCACGCGCTATCATTCGCTGCATCCGTTTCACAAGATGTTGCACGGAGGCAAACTGAACCGCGTGCAGGTTCAGGCCTGGGCGCTGAACAGGTTCTATTATCAGAGATCGATCCCGATCAAGGATGCCGTCGTGATGTCGCGCCTCGAGGATCGGGCGCTGCGGATCGAATGGCGGCATCGGCTTGAGGATCACGATGGCGACGCCGGAAGCGAAGGGGGCATCGACCGCTGGCTCAAGCTGACCGATGGGCTAGGGCTTGATCGCGCTTATGTCGAGCGCTGTGAAGGGATATTGCCTGCCACCCGCTTTGCCGTCGATGCCTATGTGCATTTCGTGCGGGACAAGACACCGCTTCAGGCGATCGCGTCCTCACTGACCGAGCTTTTCGCGCCGAACCTGCATGAAGAGCGCATCGCGGGGATGCTGAAGCACTATGACTTCATTCGGCCCGATATCATGACCTATTTCCAGCGGCGGCTGACCCAGGCCCCGCAAGACGCGGGTTTTGCGCTGAACCACGTGCGCGAACATGCACGCACGCCGGAGGAGCGCCAGTCGGTCTGTGATGCGCTGCTGTTCAAGACCAATTGCCTCTGGGTCCAGCTCGATGCGCTCTATCATGCCTACGTTACCGGCATGGTGTCCCCGGGTGCCTTCGGCTGGGCGCCTGCGTAATGGCCGACGCACCGCGCCAGAAACGTCCTGCCGTTACCGCTGACAGCGTTCCCAAGCTGCCGCGCCACGTGAAGCTCAAGCATGACAAGTTGCGCGAAAGGTGGGTTATTCTCGCACCTGAGCGGGTGTTGGTGCCCGACGATATCGCCGTTGCGGTGCTGAGCCTCGTGGATGGCAACCGACCCGTGTCCGCCATCGCGGCTACTCTGGCCGGGACCTATGCCGCGCCGGTCGATCTGATCCTTGCCGACTGTCTGAACCTGCTTCAGGACCTTTCGGACAAGGGCTTTCTCTTGACCGTTGCGGAGGTGGGCGATGCCTGACGATCATACCGGCGATGACTTTCAACTGGTGGGCCGAAAAGGTGAAACGGCGAAGCGCGCCTATGGTCTGCCCCTGGCTGTTCTGGCGGAGCTGACGCACCGCTGTCCGCTGCAATGCCCCTATTGTTCGAACCCGGTCGCGCTCGAGCCGTCGTCGCAAGAACTCTCCACCGAAGATTGGCTGCGGGTGATCGGCGAACTGGCGGAAATCGGTGTATTGCAGATACACTTTTCCGGAGGCGAACCTACGGCCCGCAAGGATCTGGTAAAACTGGTCGAACACGCGACCGCAGTTGGACTCTATTCCAATCTCATCACCTCTGCGGTGATGTTGAGCAGACCCGGGCTTGAGGCGCTTTGCGACGCGGGGCTGAACCACATCCAGATATCGGTGCAGGGCGCTGAGCCCGAGTTGGCCGACCGGGTCGGGAACTTCAGGAACGGGCATGCGCGCAAGTTGCAGGTCGCCGCTTGGGCGCGTGAACTTGATCTGCCACTCACGATCAACGCCGTCATGCACCGCCAGAACCTGCATCAATTGCCGCAGATCATCGAGATGGCCGCCCGGCTCGATGCTGCCCGTCTCGAAGTCGCCAGCGTCCAGTATTACGGCTGGGCGCTCAAGAACCGGCAGACGCTGATGCCGAGCATCGAGCAGGTCGAGGACTGCACACGCGTCGTCGAGGACGCCCGCGAACGCCTGGCCGGGATCATGGAGATCGACTACGTGATCCCCGATTATTATGCGCAGCGGCCCAAGCAATGCATGGGCGGCTGGGGGCGGCAGTTCTTCAATATCTCGCCGTCGGGCAAGGTGCTGCCCTGCCACGCCGCCGAAAGCATCACCGGGCTTGAGTTCGATTCGGTCCGCGATCACCCGCTGGCATGGATCTGGGACAATTCGCCCGCCCTGAACCTTTATCGCGGCACCGACTGGATGAGTGAGCCCTGCAAAAGCTGCGCGTTCAAGGAGGTCGATTTCGGCGGCTGTCGGTGTCAGGCCTTCGCCCTGACCGGTTCCGCGGGCAACACCGATCCGGCATGCGCCCTCTCGCCGCATCACGCCGAGGTCTTCGCAACTGCCGAGGCCGAGGCCGGAGCCGACCGTCAGGCCTTTACCTTCCGCAACTTTTCGGGTGGCCGCGCCGAGGTTGATGCGGAGTGACGCCGCTGAGCGGATTTCACCTCGATGTGCCGGGCGGGCACCAAATCTGGGTGGAGCCCTGGGGCAACCCCGAAGGCAAGCCCATCGTCTTTCTGCACGGCGGGCCGGGGTCGGGCTGTCAGCCCGGGCAACGTTCGCTCTTTGACGCCGCGCGCCATCGGGTTGTGTTCATCGATCAGCGTGGCGCGGGCCGCAGCGAACCAGCACGCGCGCGCCACGCCAACACCACCGCCGATCTCGTGGCCGATCTGGAACGGGTACGGCAGCATCTGGGGATCGAGCGTTGGATGGTCGTCGGCGGGTCGTGGGGGGCGACGTTGGCCTTGGCCTATGCCCAGACCCATTCCACCCGCGTCACCGGCATCGTCCTGCGCGCGGTGTTTCTGGGCACCCGGTCCGAGCTGGATTGGGCTTTTGGCGACGGGTTGTCGCGGTTCTATCCCGACCTCCACAAAGCGTTTCTCGACCGTCTTCCCGAAGGGGAACGCGGCGATCCTCTGTCGGCCTATTGGCGCCGCATTCTGGACCCCGACCCGGAGGTCCACAGACCGGCGGCGCTGGCGTGGTATGATGTCGAGCGGATATTGTCCGAGCTGACGCCCCGGGCGCTCGACCTGCCGCCCGATGATCCGAACCGTCCACTTCCGGCGACCCCTTTCATGGAGGCGCATTATTTCAGCCAGAACTGTTTCCTGCCCGACGCGGCCCTACTGGTCGGGGCAGGGCGGATCAAGGGCATTCCCGGTCGGGTGGTACAGTCACGCTACGATCTGCTCTGTCCGCCTCGATGTGCCGCACAGCTGGTTGCGCGCTGGCCGGATGCTCGGTTGAAGATCGTTGAGGCCGCGGGGCATTCGCTCGGCCACGCGGCGGTGGCAGAGGCGGTTGGGCTTGCCGTGCGGCAGTTGGATGACTGAGCCTACAACCCTGCGCAGTGCGAGCCGCCCCAAACCTTGCCTCGCCGGTAAGGGCGTATCGCGCAGCGCGGCATCGCTTCAGCGCCAGTCGAAGAAGCCCGTCGGGGCTTGAGCCAGAAGGTCGCGCGCCAGATCGTCGCCAGCTGCGGCTGCGTCCGAAATGGCGACACGCCGCTCGCCCGCGATCACCTCGGACCCGTCCGGACGCAGGATTTCACCGCGCAACCAGAAGTCCGGCGCCGTCATGCAGCGCGAGCCCGGCGATTGGCGTTTCGCAAGAGCCGTCGAGCGTGACGAGAAAGGCTCGTTCGGCGGCGAGCCGTTCGCCGGTCGGCCTGTCATGGATCGCGCCGAGCAGGGCCGCGACCTCGCCATCCGCCGCGCGCCGCTCGATCCCGATGGCGCCCTGCGCAACGGCGGGCAGCATATCTTCCGGCGCGATGGGCGAGGTCGCGACATGCGCCATGCCAAGCCGGTTCAGCCCTGCCATCGCAAGGAAGGTCGCCTGGGCGACCCCGTCGTTCAGCTTCTTCAGCCGCGTCTGCACATTGCCGCGAAACTCGACAAGCTTGAGGTCGGGCCGCCGGTGCGCCAGTTGCGCGCGGCGACGGAGCGAAGAGGTGCCGACGACCGCCCCCTCGGGAAGGTCACCCAGCCGCGCAACGGCGGGCGCGACGAAAGCGTCCCGCACATCCTCGCGCGGCAGATAGCAGTCGAGGACGAGCCCTCCGGGCTGCGCGACCGGCATGTCCTTCATTGAATGGACAGCGATGTCGATGGAGCCCGCCAGAAGCGCCTCTTCGATCTCTTTCGTGAACAGGCCCTTGCCGCCGATCTCCTTCAACGGACGATCGGCCGCGATCAGCGCGCGGTCGTCGCCGGTGGTCTTGATGATGACGATTTCGCAGGCATCTTCGACCAGCCCATGCGCCGCCATCAGCCGACGGCGTGTCTCGAACGCTTGGGCGAGCGCGAGCGGTGAGCCGCGGGTGCCTATCTTCAACGGGGTATCGGGTGTGAACCTGGTCATGCCACGGGCATAGCCGCGACAGATTGCCCGCGCAATGCCCAGGGGGGCGTCCTGCGCTTGACATCGGGTCGCAGGGCAGGATGAAAGGGGCGCAGGAGGCCCCGATGACCAAGACGATCCTGCGCGCCCTGGCTGGCGAGACCCAAGCCGTTCCGCCGATCTGGATGATGCGCCAGGCGGGCCGCTACCTGCCGGAATATCGTGCGACGCGGGCCAAGGCCGGGGATTTCCTGTCGCTTTGCTACAATCCCGAGCTCGCCGCCGAGGTCACGCTCCAGCCGATCCGGCGTTACGGATTCGATGCTGCGATCCTCTTTGCCGACATCCTTCTGGTGCCGCAGGCGCTGGGCGCCGATCTCTGGTTTGAACCGGGGGAGGGGCCGCGCCTTTCGACGATCACCGGCGCGGGCGATCTGGCGCGGCTGAAGCCGGTAGAGGCGATCCACGAAACGCTGGCGCCGGTCTACGAGACGGTGCGCATCCTTGCGCGCGCGCTGCCGAATGAGGTGACGCTGATCGGCTTCGCGGGCGCGCCTTGGACGGTCGCGACCTACATGGTCGCGGGTCGCGGTACGCCGGATCAGGGGCCGGCCCATGCCTTGAAGGCGACTGACCGCGCGACGTTCATCGCGCTGATCGACCTTCTGACTGGGGCGACGATTGACTATCTTTCCGCCCAGATCGAAGCTGGGGCCGAGGTGGTGAAGCTTTTCGACAGTTGGGCCGGGTCGCTGAAGGGCCAGGATTTCGACGATTTCGCGCTGGCCCCGGCGAAACGGATCATTACGGCACTGAAGGTGCGGTATCCCGGATTTCCGATCATCGCCTTTCCACGCGAGGCGGGGGGGCGGTACGAGGGGTTTGCCAAGGCCACCGGCGCGGATTGCGTTGCCCTGGACTCCTCGGTTTCCGCCGAATGGGCCGCAGTGCATGTCCAGAAGGACGGCTGCGTTCAGGGCAATCTCGACCAGCGGCTTCTGGTGACTGGTGGTGAGGAACTGGTGCGCGAGACGAAGCGTGTGGTGCGCACCTTCGCGAACGGGCCGCATATCTTCAACCTCGGGCACGGCATCACGCCGGATGCGGAGCCCGACAATGTCCAACGCATGATCGACGCGGTGCGGGGGTAGGGGCGCGTCGGCAAACTGCCGCGAACATGTCGCTTCCGGCCCTTCACATCAGGGGCGTGAGACTTAGTCTCGGGTCAAACCCTCAGACTCAGGAAATGGGCATGGCCTCGAACGATCCTCTTCTTCAGCCTTATCAGCTGAAGCACCTGACGCTGAAGAACCGGATCATGACGACAAGTCACGAACCGGCCTATCCTGAAAATGGCATGCCGAAGGACCGTTACCGCGCCTACCATGTGGAGCGTGCCAAAGCCGGGATCGCGCTGACGATGACGGCCGGTTCCGCCGCTGTGTCGAAGGACAGCCCGCCGGTCTTCAACAACGTGCTTGCCTACAAGGACGAGGTCGTCGGCTGGATGAAGAAGCTGGCCGACGAATGCCACGACCATGGCTGCGCGGTGATGATCCAGCTGACCCATCTTGGCCGCCGGACGCATTGGAACAAGGGCGACTGGCTGCCCGCGCTGACCACCTCGCACCAGCGCGAACCGGCGCACCGGGCTTTTCCTAAGAAGATGGAGGACTGGGACATCGCGCGGATCATCGGCGACTATTCCGATGCGGCCGAGCGGATGAAAGCGGCCGGTCTCGATGGGGTCGAACTGGAATGCTACGGCCACCTGATGGATCAGTTCATGTCGCCGCTGACGAACGAGCTGGATGCGCCTTATGGCGGCAGTCTTGAGAACCGGGCGCGCTTTGCGTTGGAGGTGCTGGCAGCGATCCGCAAGCGCGTGGGCGAGGATTTCCTTGTCGGCGTGCGCTACACCGCAGATGAAACCGCACCGGGCGGCATCAGCGAAGAGGAAGGGGTGGCCATCGGGCACCTGTTCAAGGCCTCCGGCAACGTCGATTTCCTGAACATCATCCGGGGGCAAATCCACACCGATCCGGCGATGACCGATGTCATTCCCGTGCAGGGCATGAAATCCGCCCCGCATCTCGATTTCGCGGGCCGCCTCCGGGCCGAGGTCGGCCTGCCCACGTTCCATGCCGCGCGCATTCCCGATGTTGCGACGGCCCGTCACGCGGTGGCCAGCGGCAAGCTCGACATGGTCGGCATGACGCGCGCGCATATGGCCGATCCGCATATCGTGCGGAAGATCATCGAGGGGCGCGAGGATGACATCCGTCCTTGTGTCGGGGCCACTTATTGTCTCGACCGGATCTACCAGGCGGGCGATGCGCTTTGCATGCACAACGCGGCGACGGGGCGCGAACTGACGATGCCGCATGACATTCCGGTCGCGGCGGAGAAGAAGAAGGTCGTGATCGTTGGCGCCGGACCGGCCGGTCTGGAAGCGGCGCGTGTCGCAGCCGAGCGGGGGCATGATGTCACCGTGTTTGAGGCCGCCTCTCAACCCGGCGGACAGGTGCGACTGACGGCGCAGAACCCACGGCGGAAGGAGATGATCGGTCTTGTCGATTGGCGCATGTCGCAATGCGCCGCCCGCGACGTGGAATTCCGCTTCGATACCTGGGCCGAGGCCGATGACGTGACGGCGCTGAAGCCGGATGTCGTCATCGTCGCGACTGGCGGTCTGCCTCACACCGAGGTTCTGGAGGCGGGCAACGAACTCGTCGTATCGTCCTGGGATCTGATTTCGGGCGATGTGAAGCCGGGCAGCAACGTGCTTGTCTATGACGATGCGGGGGATCACGCCGGGCTTCAGGCCGCCGAGGTCGCCGCGAAATCAGGCGCGAAAGTCGAGATCATGACACCTGACCGCAGTTTCGCGCCGGATGTGATGGCGATGAACCTCGTTCCCTACATGCGTTCAATGCAGGACAAGGACGTCACCTTCACTGTAACCTATCGCCTTTCGTCTGTAGCGCGCGACGGCAACCTGCTGAAGGCGGTGATCGGATCGGATTACACGCCACTCGCACGCGAGAAGCACTACGATCAGGTCGTCATCAACCACGGCACGCTACCGCTTGATGAGTTGTATTTCGACCTCAAGCCGCTCTCTTCCAACCTTGGCGAGGTGGATTATGATGCTTTGATCGCAGGGAACGCGCAGCAGGTGAATACCGGTGCCAAGAGTGGTTTCCAGCTGTTCCGCATCGGCGACGCGGTTTCTGCGCGGAACACCCACGCCGCGATATACGATGCGCTGAGGCTGATGAAGGACATTTGAGATACGTGGGGGTTTTACTTTCCGCGCGCGTGGGTAAGGTAGCGGCGACCGGCGCGACGGCATGCAAGACGGCCGCCCTGGACAGACCCGAGCAGAGGGGGACGACATGAGATATCTCGCGGCGCAAAGCGTGGCGGAGGCGGCACAGGCCTTGGCGGCGGAGGCAGGGCCGACCCGTATCCTTTCCGGTGGAACGGACGTTCTGGTGCAGCTCAGGGCCGGGATGGTCGAGCCGGAGCTGATCGTCGATGTAAAGAAACTTCCGGGGATGCGGGAGATTCGCGCCGAGGCGGGTGGCTATCGCGTGGGCGCCGCCGTCGCTGGCGCTGAGCTTGGCGAACACGCGGCGTTCTGCGCGGCCTGGCCGGGCGTGGCCGAGGGCTTCCAGCTGATCGGCTCGACCCAGGTTCAAGGCCGCGCGACAATGGCGGGGAACCTCTGCAACGCGTCGCCGGCTGCCGATGCCGTGCCGGGGTTGGTGGCCGCGAATGCCGTGGCTCGTCTCGCGGGTCCGGACGGCGAACGCGATCTGCCCGTGGCGGATATCCCGGCAGGGCCGGGCAAGACCAATCTGAAGAAGGGCGAATTCATCACCTCGTTCTTTTTCCCGCCGCGACCCAAGGGCGCGTCGGACGCTTATCTGCGGTTCATTCCGCGCACTGAGATGGATATCGCGGTCGCCGCTGCGGCGGTGAACCTGACGCTCGATGCGAACGGCAAGGTGAAGGAAGCACGAGTGGTGCTGGGCGCGGTTGCGCCGACGGTGGTTCTGGTGCCCGAGGCGGCAAAGTCCATCATTGGCACTGTGCTGGACGACACGGCTCTCGCCGCCATGGCCAAGGCCTGCGAGGAGGCTTGCAACCCGATCGACGACAAACGTGGCACGGTGGAATTCCGAACCCATACGGCAGGCGTGCTCGCCCGCCGCGCGGCGCGGATCGCCTACAATCGCGCAGGAGGCAAGGCATGAAGAAGCTGCACGTATCGACCACGGTCAATGGCGATCCGGCCGAATTCGTCTGCACGCCGGATGAAACGCTTCTGGACGCGCTGAGAAATAGGCTCGGCCTCACGGGCGCCAAGGAAGGCTGCGGTACTGGTGATTGCGGGGCCTGCTCAGTCACCGTTAACGGGCGGCTCGTCTGTTCCTGTCTGGTGCTCGCGGCCGAGGCCGAGGGGGCGGAGATTGCAACCATCGAGGGCATGGCCGATCACGACGCTTTGCACCCGTTGCAGAAGGCGTTTATCGACCACGCGGCGCTGCAATGCGGGGTCTGCACGCCGGGCATCCTCGTCGCCGCGCAGTCGCTACTGGAGAAGAACCCGGAACCGACCGACGAGGAAGTGCGCTACTGGCTGGCCGGCAACCTCTGCCGGTGCACCGGCTACGACAAGATCATCAGCGCGGTGCAGGCCGCGGCAGCAGAGATGCGGGGAGCTTGAGATGTTCGACGAATATCAGAAGCGGGAGTTCAAGCAGGTCGGCACAAGGCCGAACCGCCCCGATGGCGTGGACAAGGTCACGGGGCGCGCGATGTACGGCGCGGACATGTCGATGCCGGGGATGCTGGTCGGGCGCATCCTGCGCTGCCCGCATGCCCATGCGAAGATCAAGTCCATCGACACCAGCGCTGCCCTTGCGCTGAAAGGTGTGAAAGCGGTGGTGACCGGAGATGATTTCGCCCGGCCAGACGATGATTTCCTGCGTGACGTTCAGGAAAACTGCATGGCGCGCGGCAAGGCGCTGTATGACGGTCACGCCGTCGCCGCCGTCGCCGCCATCGACGCGGCCACGGCCAAGGCGGCGCTGAAGCTTCTGAAAGTCGAGTACGAGGTTCTTCCGCATGTGACCGATGTGGACGCGGCGATGAAACCCGGCGCGCCGGTGGTGCAAGAAGGCCGGACGCTGGAAAACGTCCCCGCGGGCATGTCGGTCAACGTCACCAGCCATTCCGAATTCGGCCACGGCGACCCGAAAGCAGGTTTCGCCAAGGCCGACAAGGTGATCGAGCGCAGCTTCAAGACCGCCGCGACCCATCAGGGCTATATCGAGCCCCATGCCTGCGTCGCCTCCGTCACGACGGACGGCAAGGCCGATCTCTGGTGCTGCACCCAAGGCCATTTCTTCGTTCGCACCCTCTGTGCCGGGATGATGGGGATGGAAGCGAGCCAGTTGCGCGTCACCGCATCCGAAATCGGCGGCGGGTTCGGCGGCAAGACGACGGTGTTCATCGAGCCGGTCGCGCTGATGCTGTCGAAGAAGGCCGGGCGTCCGGTCAAGATCGTGATGTCGCGGGACGAGGTGTTCCGCGCGACGGGTCCGACCGTCTCGACCTCGATCGACGTCAAGATCGGCATGACGAAGGACGGGCGGATCACGGCCGGCGAGGCGCATCTGCGCTATTCGGGCGGGGCCTATCCCTGCGGCACCGTCGATATGGGCGGGCAGTCGGCCTTTGCGGCCTATGACCTCGAGCATGTCCGCACCTATGGCTGGAACGTTCTGACGAACCGTCCGAAGGAGGCGGCCTATCGCGCGCCCGGCGCGCCGCAGGCGATCTATGCGGTGGAAAGCGTCGTCGATGAGCTTTGCCTCGCCCTGAACCTCGATCCCTTGGACGTGCGGCTGAAGAACGCCGCGCGGAAGGGAACGAAGTCGTCCTACGGGCCGACCTTCCCCGACATCGGTCTGGTGGCGACGCTGGAGGCGGCGCACAAGCACCCGCACTACACCGCTCCGCTTGGCCCAAATCAGGCGCGCGGGCTGTCCTGCGGCTTCTGGTTCAACTTCGGCGGCAATACCTGTGTATCTCTGAACGTGAACACCGACGGCACAGTGGGTATCACAGAGGGCAACCCCGACATCGGCGGTTCGCGCGCCTCGGTCAGCCTGATGGCGGCGGAGGAACTGGGCATCCCCTATGAGCAGATCCGCACCATCGTCGCCGACACCAACTCGCTCGGCTACAACGACGTGACCGATGGCAGCCGCGTGACCTTCGCGGTCGGCCTCGCCACAATCAAGGCGGCGCGGGATGCGATCAGGAAGATGTGCGCCCGCGCCGCGAAGGTCTGGGGCATCGACGAGGAAGCGGTGGAATGGAAGGATGGCGCGGCGGTGCCCGCCGGTCCGAATGCCGGTAAATTTCCCCCGATGACCCTGGGCGAGATTGCCGCCGACAGCTTCAGCACGGGCGGTCCCATTGCCGGACATCATGAGGTCAACGTCGATGGTGCCGGCGTCAGCTTCGGCGTTCATCTGGTCGACGTGGAGATCGACAAGGAGACCGGCGCGACCAAGGTGTCTGCGCTACACGATCTTCCAGGATGCCGGGAAGGCCGTGCATCCCGACTATGTCGAGGGCCAGATGCAGGGCGGGGCGGTGCAGGGCATCGGCTGGGCGCTGAACGAGGAATATATCTACGGCAAGGACGGGCGGCTTCAGAACGCCGGCTTCCTCGATTACCGCGTGCCGGTCGCCTCGGATCTGCCGCCGATCGAGACGGTGATCCTGGAGATTCCGAATCCCGGCCATCCCTACGGTGTGCGCGGCGTTGGTGAAACGCCCATCGTCCCGCCGCTCGCGGCAATCTCGAATGCCGTCTCGCGCGCCATCGGGACGCGGATGTGCGAACTGCCGATGTCGCCGCCGCGCATTCTGAAGGCCATCGGCACGACGACTTGAGGCCGAGATGGTGAAGGTCGCGCTTTGGGGATCGCTCCGTTCGGCCGCCGATGGCCGGACGGAGGTCGAGGTTGAAGCGAAGACCTTCCGCGAGCTTCTCGACCAGTTGCAGGAAATCTATCCCGGGCTGTCTCCACAGATTCAGAGAGGCGTCTCACTTTCGCTCAACGGTGTCATCTACCGGGAGGCATGGTTTACCGAAATACCAGCGGATGCCGAAGTCGTCCTTATGCCCTACATGACTGGCGGTTGAACACCTCCCCCGCCGACCTGTTAGCGCCGGTCATGTCGCTGATGGCGCATCAAGTGTCGCAGGCGCTGCGACTCTCCTGTGCAAACTAATGATTTTGCCAAATCGATACAGATCGCAAGAACCTGTTGAAAACTGGGACCAGTATCGTATTAGTCGTGTAACGGGTAAGAAAACTCAAAAATAAACAACGGGGAGCCCGAGTTTGACCAATGCCAAAAACGGCGGAGACGCCGCATTTGTCGAATTTGAACATGTCCAAAAAAGCTATGACGGCGAAACGCTCGTCGTGAAGGATCTCAACCTTTCGGTCGCGAAGGGTGAATTCCTGACAATGCTTGGCCCGTCGGGTTCGGGCAAGACCACCTGCCTGATGATGCTGGCAGGATTTGAGACGGCGACGCATGGCGAAATCCGCCTTGCCGGACGTGAGATCAACAATATCCCGCCGCACAAGCGCGGCATCGGCATGGTGTTCCAGAACTACGCCCTTTTCCCGCATATGACGGTGGCCGAGAACCTCGCCTTCCCGCTGGAGGTTCGCAACCTCGGCAAGAGCGAACGCGAGGAGAAGGTCAAGCGCGCGCTCGACATGGTGCAAATGGGGGCGTTCGGCGGACGCCGTCCGGCGCAGATGTCCGGCGGTCAGCAGCAGCGGGTCGCCCTTGCCCGTGCGCTTGTGTTCGAACCGGAGCTGGTGCTGATGGACGAACCCTTGGGCGCGCTCGACAAGCAGCTTCGCGAACATATGCAGTTCGAGATCACGCGCCTCGCGCATGACCTTGGCATCACAACCGTCTATGTGACCCACGACCAGACCGAAGCCTTGACGATGTCGGACAACGTGGCGGTGTTCGACGACGGTCGCATTCAACAGCTCGCCCCACCTGCAGTGCTCTACGAGGAGCCGATGAACAGCTTCGTCGCGCAGTTCATCGGCGAGAACAACACGCTTTTCGGCGTTGTACAGGAGATCAACGGCGACGTTGCAGTGGTCAAGCTCGACGATGGCGAGTTGATCGATGCCAAGCCCGTCAACGTGTCCAAACCGGGCGAACGCACGCGTGTATCAATTCGGCCCGAACGTGTGGAGTTCAACAAGGACCGACTGAAACCGGGCGCCCATACGCTGAAGGCCGAGGTTTTGGAATTCATCTATATGGGCGACATCTTCCGCACGCGGTTGCGTGTTGCTGGCAACGACAACTTTGTCGTCAAGACGCGCAATGCGCCAGACCAGAGGCGGATGCAGCCCGGCGAACAGATCGAAATCGGCTGGCTACCGACGGATTGCCGGGCGCTCGACGCCTGAGCAACCGGAGGAGCCGGTTTGGTCGGCGTCTGTCCCGTAGCGCCGCACAAGTAGTTCAGTAACGGGAAAACAATAGGGAGCTAACAATGAAACTAACATCCGTCCTTCTTGCCACCAGCGCACTGGCGCTCACGGCAGGTGCGGCCTCCGCGATTGATCTCACGCTTGTCTCGTGGGGCGGCGCCTATCAGCAGTCGCAGCTCAAGGCCTATGCCGAGCCCTACATGAAAGAGCATCCCGATGTGAACATCATCTGGGACGAAAGCTCGGCCGAAGCGGTGGCTAAGCTGCGCGCAATGAACGAAGCGGGCAATATCACCTGGGACCTCGTCGACGTGACGGTTTCGGACGCGATTCGTCTTTGCGACGAAGGTCTGGCGAAGGAACTCGATTTCGATGCCGATCTTGCGCCCGCGCCGGACGGCACCTCGGCGAGCGATGACTTTGGCGCGACCAAGATCAACGACTGCTTCGTGCCGCAGATCGTCTATTCGACAACCTTCGGCTATCGCACTGACCTTGTTGGTGACACACCGCCGACCACTGTCTGCGACGTATTCGATCTGGCCAAATATCCGGGCAAGCGCTCGCTCCAGAAGCGTCCGATCGATAACGTGGAATGGGCGCTCTATTGCGACGGCGTCGCCGACGCAGACATCTACAACGTCCTGGGCACCGACGAAGGCGTGGATCGCGCGCTGAAGAAGCTCGACACGATCAAGGATCAAGTTGTCTGGTGGAGCGCTGGCGCCGAAACACCGCAGCTTCTTGCAGACGGCGAAGTCGTCATGGGCTCGACCTTCAACGGGCGTCTCTTCTCGGCGATCGTCGAGCAGAAGCAGCCGATCGCGATGCTCTGGGACAGGCAGTCCTATGACATCGACGGCTGGATCGTTCCGGCCGGCCTTGCGCCTGAAAAGGAAGCCGCTGTCATGGACTTCCTGAAGTTCGCGACGGATACGCAGCGTCTGGCCGATCAGGCCAAGTACATCTCCTACGGTCCGGCCCGCGCGTCCTCCGCTCCGTTGGTCGGCAAACTTGACGGCACCGACATCGAGATGGCGCCCTTCATGCCGACCGATCCGGCCAACGCGACCAACGTCCAGCACTACGACTACACTTGGTGGGCGGACCATCGCGACGATCTGGATGCGAAGTTCCAGGCTTGGCTGGCGCAATAATCGCGCCTGACGGAAGGGGCCCTCGTGGCCCCTTCCACCCCATTTCCTTTGTGACTTTGACGTACCGGATACAAACGGGGGAGCGATGAGCGACACCACCCAGACCGGCCCTATGCGGGCCGCTGACGGCACGCCGCTGAAGAAAAGCTTGGCGCGGGCGCTCCGGCGACAGAAACTGCGGGCGCTGGCGCTGATCACGCCGCTTCTGGTTTTCGTCATCGTGACCTTCGTTGCGCCCATCGCGGACATGCTCTTTCGCTCGGTCGAGAACCAGATCGTCGAGGAAACCCTTCCGCGCACCGTCGTCGTGCTGAGAGATTGGGATTCCACCTCTGGCGACATCCCTGGCAATGCGGTCTTCGACGCGCTGACCATTGATTTCCAGATCGCGGCTGAACAGAAGAACCACACCAAGCTCGGCTCTCGCCTAAACTATGAAAATCCGGGGATTTCCTCAGTTTTCCGCTCCACCGGACGGGGCGCGGACAAGCTCGGCAAGGACGCCCAAAAGGCGTTGACCGACGTTGACGAGCGTTGGAAAGACCCGGCAATCTGGGCGCAGATCTTCGGTACGGCCGATTGGCTGAAGGCGGTTGCCGACGGGCTTGCCGCAGGTGATGCCGCAGGCAAGATGCCGAAATTCGTCGCCAATTCCGATGTCGCGTCGGTTCTGCCGCAGGCCGCTTCCGCCTATCGCACCTTTGCCGTCGACGTGCGTGCGACGGGCCGCAAAGCGGTGACCGAGACGAAGCTCTGGCCTGTCGTCTTTTCCGCGCTTGAACAGGACCTTGCCGCAGGTGCGCCAGGGGCAGAGGCGCTTCCTCCGCCCGGTGCAGAGCTTGTTGCCGCTGCGAGGGCCGCAAACCTGCCGCCCCTCGATGCCAAAGCCGCCTTCCTTGATATAGACAAGGGCTGGGCCAAAATTGATCTCTGGCAGACGATCAAGGCCTATAGCCGGCCCTATACGGCAGGCTACTTCCTGAACTCCGCCGATCTGGAAAACACTCCCAAGGGGATCGAAGTGCGTCCGGCGAATGAACGCATCTACCTCAAACTATTCTGGCGCACGCTCTGGATGTCGCTTTCGATCACCTTCAGTTGCCTTCTCCTTGGCTACCCGGTGGCCTGGCTTCTGGCCAACCTCCGCGCCTCGACGTCGAATGTCCTGATGATCCTTGTCCTCTTGCCGTTCTGGACTTCGCTTCTGGTGCGGACCTCGGCCTGGAAGGTTCTGCTGCAACAGCAGGGCGTCATTAATGACATCCTCGTCTGGCTTGGGCTGGTGAGCGATGGCAATCGACTTGTCATGATCAACAACCAGTTCGGCACCATCATTGCAATGACGCATATCCTGCTGCCGTTCATGATCCTGCCGCTCTATTCCGTGATGAAGACAGTGCCAATCACCTATGTCCGAGCCGCGCGCTCGCTGGGTGCGACGCCTTGGACGGCCTTCTGGCGGGTCTATTTCCCGCAGTCGGTGCCTGGTATCGGCGCAGGCTCGATCCTGTGTTTCATCTTGGCCATCGGCTACTACATTACCCCCGAACTTGTCGGCGGGACCGAGGGCGTCTTTATCTCACGCTACATTGCCTACCACATCTCCTCGTCGCTGAACTGGGGCCTCGCGGCCGCGCTCGGCACGATCCTGTTGGCGGCGGTGATGCTGCTCTACTACGTCTACGACAAGATCGTGGGCATCGATAACGTGAAGCTGGGGTAAGGATCATGGCCATTCTCGCACCGACTATCCGCAAACCCAACTTCATGGCCTTTGTCCTGCCGCTGACCGCCATCGCCGGGGCGCTTCTGGGCTACCTTGTCGGCACGGCGAAGGGGAGCCCCGAAGTCGGCGTGGTTCTCGGCGCGCTTTATATGGTCGTTCTCGCCTTTGTGCTCGTACGGCTCATCAAGACCCGCAGCACGGGCAGGATCTTCGGCGCGTTGGCGACCGCGATCGCCGGTGCGTTCGTCGCAGGTATTTCGGGCTTTGTCTTTGGAGGGCTCGTGGGGCTCGTCCTTGGCTGGCTGGCCTATTGGCTGGCCAGCGGCGACTACCGCAGCGCGGTGCCGATCTATGCCACTGCGGGCGAGGTTCTGTGGAACAACAGCTTCCGCTTTCTCTGCGGCGTGATCTTCTTTTTTCTCATCGCGCCGATCCTCGTGGTCATCCCGCTGAGTTTCAATGCCGAGAATTTCTTCACATTCACGCCGAAAATGCTGGCGCTCGACCCCGATGGCTATTCACTGAAACACTATCAGGATTTCTTCACCAACAGGGACTGGACGGGCGCCTTCTACAACTCGCTCCGCATCGCGCCGGTGGCAACGATCCTGTCGGTGACCTTCGGTACGCTGGCCGCCATCGGCCTCAGCCAAAGCCATGTTCCGTTCCGCCGCGCCATCATGGCGATCCTGATTTCGCCGATGATCGTGCCGCTTATCATCTCCGCCGCCGGGATGTATTTCTTCTATTCCCGCATCGGGCTTCAGGGCACCTATTGGGGCGTCGTGTTGGCCCATGCCGCGCTCGGCATCCCCTTCGTCATCATCACGGTGACGGCAACGCTTGTCGGTTTCGATCGTTCGTTGACGCGGGCGGCGGCGAATATGGGGGCGGGCCCGGTTCGCACCTTCTTCAAGGTTCAGATGCCGCTGATCCTGCCTGGGGTGATCTCGGGGGCGCTTTTCGCCTTCATCACATCGTTTGACGAAGTGGTTGTCGTCCTGTTCGTGGGATCCGCCGCGCAGAAGACTTTGCCGTGGCAGATGTTCATCGGCCTGCGGGAGCAGATCAGCCCGACGATCCTTGCGGTCGCGACGATCCTCGTGACATTTTCGGTCATTCTGCTCGTCACGCTCGAAGCGCTGCGTCGTCGGTCCGAGAGGCTGCGGGGCATGTCGCCGAGCTAGTCCCTCAGGGCAGGAGCGTCAGCCAGAAAGAGACGGTGATGACCGATAGAGCGGTGGCGTAAAGCACCGCCGAAGCTGCAACGCGCTTGCCGACACCGTACATGTTTGCAAAGACATAGGCGTTCACGCCGGGCGCCATTGCGGCAGTCAGCACGGCGGAGCGGAAGGGGCCGGTCGCCAGCCCGAAGTTCTTGCCCATGAACCACGTCACCAGTGGATGCAACACAAGTGCGATTGCACAGACGTAGAGGACTGTGAGCTTGTCGCCCTCAGGCCGGTAGCGCACGAGCACCCCGCCCAGCCCGAAGAGTGCGGCGGGAAGGGCGGCGCGTGACATGAGATCAAGCGCTTGGCCCACTACGTCGGGCGTATCGGTGCCCGAAAGGTTGACTGCAAAGCCAAGCGCAATGCCGATGACAAGTGCATTGCGGAACATCGAATTGAAGATATTCCGAAGAGTTGTGATCACGCCGCCGCCTGTGTTCCGCGCGATCTCCATCGCGGTGATGCCAAGAGCGTAGCAATAGGGAGAATGCAGCGCGATGATCGCATAGTTGGGCGCGAGAGCCCCGGCGCCGTAGGCGCGTTCCGTTATCGGCAGTCCGAGGAGGAGTGAGTTGGAGAAAAGACAGCAAAAGCCGATCGCAACGCAGTCCGGCCATGAGCGTCCAAAAAGATAGCGCGCGCCGAGAAGGCCTGCAAAGAACCCCGTCGTCGCACCCGCGTAAAACGACAAAAGCAACGGCCATTGAAAGGCCTGCCCAAGGTCCAGCGTCGAAATCGCGCGGAAGAGAAGGCAAGGGATAGCGAATTGCTGAGTGAACCGCATCAACCCGTCCACGCCCTGATCGCTGAAGAGGTTCAAGCGGACGGCGGTGTAGCCGAAGCCGATCACCAGGAAAACGGGTAGGGTGACCTCGAACAACGTCTGAAGCGGGAGTCCGTTCACGTCAGATCGGGAATTCCAGCACCATCCCGTCATAGGCGGCGCTGATATGCTCGGGTGTTTCGGCCTCAACGATGGCATGGTCGAGGTCGATATGCATGTTGGTCAGTACCGCATGCTTCGGTGCCGCACGTTCAATCCATGAGAGGGTGAGTGCGAGGTGGGCATGCGTCGGATGCGGTTTTCGGCGGAGTGCGTCCACGATCAGGCAGTCGAGCCCTTCGAGCGCGGGCCAGGAGGCCTCCGGAATTGTCAGCACGTCGGGCAGATAGACAAGCCCACCGATGCGAAAGCCCAAAGCCTCGATATCGCCGTGATTGACCTGGAAGGGCTGAAGCTCGATCACGCCCCCGGCGCCGGAAATCCTGAAGGGCCCGCGGATCGTGTGCAGGTCACAAATCGGCGGGTACGAGGACCCCTCGGGCTGAATGAAGGCGTAGGAAAAGCGCGAGGTCAGCGCATCCTGCGTTGCGCCATCGGCCCAGACCGGGACCCGTTTGTGCGTGTTGAAGACGATCTGCCGGATATCGTCGAGGCCGTTCACGTGGTCGGCATGGGAATGGGTGTAGGCGACGGCATCGAGAGTGCTGACTCTGGCCCTCAAGAGCTGCTCGCGCATGTCGGGTGAAGTGTCGATCAGAACGCGTGTAACACCATGCGCGCTTTTCCGTTCGACAAGCAGCGAACAGCGGCTGCGGCGGTTCTTCGGGTTTGCCGGATCGCAGTCGCCCCAGACCTCACCGATGCGCGGCACCCCGCCCGAGGAGCCGCAGCCAAGGATGGTGAAGCGCATCACTGTCATCTCATGCCGCCTGCGCGGACTTTGCCGCACGGGTAAAGAGGCGTTCGAAATTCGCTTCCGTCTGGCGCGCGAAATCAGCGTAGCTGAGTCCGTAAATCTCGGCCCCGACCTTCGCGGTGTGGGCGACATAGGCGGGTTCGTTGCGCTTGCCCCGGAATGGAGGCGGCGCGAGATAGGGCGCGTCAGTCTCCACCAGAATGCGGTCCACCGGTGCGGCGGCAAAGATGTCGCGCAACTCCTGGCTTTTCGGGAAGGCGGCGATGCCGGACATCGACAGATAGAAGTCGAGATCGAGCGCGGCGCGGGCCAGATCGGGGCCGGACGAAAAGCAGTGCATAACGCAGGAATAGGCACCGTTCCGATATTCGTCGGTCAGGATCCGCGCCATATCCTCATCCGCCGCGCGGGCATGGATGATAAGCGGCAGCCCGGTTTGCCGCGCCGCCTCGACATGGAGACGCAGAGAGAGCTTTTGCGCCTCCGCCGTCTCGGCGGTGTAGTGATAGTCGAGGCCGGTCTCACCGATGCCGACGAATTTTGGATGCCTGGCAAACCCGAGGAGTTCGTCGAGCGTTGTCGGACGGTCCTTGCCGACGTGCATCGGATGGATGCCTGCGGCGTAGAAAACCTCTTCATGCGCCTCGGTCATGGCGCGGATCACGGGTTCTTTCTCCAACCTTGTGCAAATCGTGACCATGCGGTGCACGCCAGCGGCTTTCGCGCGCGCAACAAGGCCCGCGACGTCACCATCGAAATCCGGGAAATCCAGATGGCAATGGCTGTCGGTCAGAAGCGGCGTTTCGGTCATGGCCTGCCTTTAGCGCGTTTCTTTCGCGATGGAAATCGCCTTGCACTGTGCTCTCAGCCTAGGCCGACGCGCGGGCTGTCTCATCGATCTTCAGGACCATGTCGAGGACAAGTGCCGCCGGATCGAGGTTGACGGCGCGGGCGTGACGCGCGCGGGCGCCAAGGCTTTGGTGCAACCCCGCCCAGACGCGCGCGGCGGCGGGTGAAGGTGCGAGGCGCGCGAAAAGGTCCGCTTCTCCGGGGGCGGCCTCGTCGCGCGTCGTTCCCAGCGTTCCGGCGCGGGCGAGGCGCGCAAGGAAGAGGTCGAAGAGCGTCAGCATGAGGTCGAATTTCTCGGCCGCGCCGCGTTGTGCGACGCTATCGGCCAGCCTCAGCGCTGCGGTCCGGTCAAGCCGGGGCAATGAGGAAAAGAGCGTGACAAGCCCGGCATAGGTCTCAAGCCCGCCGAGATTGGTCAGACGGATCGCCTCGCCCACCGATCCGGCGGCAAGAGCCGCGAGGGCCGCGCTGTCGTCGTGATCGACCCCCGCCGCACGCACTGCTTCGGTCAGATCGGAGGGGTTGAGCGTTGTCAGACGCAATTCACGGCATCGCGAGCGGATCGTCGGCAGCAGAGCCGAGGGTTGATGGCTGACCAGCAGGAAGACCACGCCGTGGGGCGGCTCCTCCAGCATCTTGAGAAGCGCGTTGGCGGCGGCGATGTTCATCTCATCGGCCGGGTCGACGATCACGACACGCCGTCCGCCATCGGCCGCGGACATATGGAGGAAGTTCCGCATCTTGCGAACCTCATCAACGGTGATGACGGTCTTGAGCCGCTTCTTATCGTCATCCCAGGCGCGTCGGAGCACGAATAGCCTGCCTTCCGATCCTGCAAGCAGGCGACGGGCGATCGGATGATCGGCAGGGATATCAAGCGTCTCGGGTGCGGGCGGCGCATCGCCGAAAAGGCCGCTCTCCTCCTCTTCGGGCGTGGCGAGCAGGAACCGTGCGATGCGCCAGGCGAGCGTTGCCTTGCCGACGCCGAGAGGGCCGGTCATTAGCCATGCGTGGTGCATCCGGCCCGACGAATAGGTGTCGAGGAAGGCGGCCTCCGCCGCATCCTGTCCGATGAGCCGCTGCGTTTCGCGCGGGTGGCGCGCGCCTTCGATACGGTCAGGTTCGGGGAGGGCGTCATCGCTCATCCCAGAGTGGCCTTTGTGATCTCGGCGATCTCGGCGGCGACCGTGTCGGAGGCTCGGTTGCCTTCGATGACATGGCAGCGGCCGGAGAACTCTTGCGCCAGCGCGAGAAAGCCCGCGCGCATCCGGTGCTGCAAATCGATGCCAAAGTCTTCGAACCGCTCCTCGTTGCCGTTGCGGCCCTTGGCGCGGGCGAGTCCCACGGTGGGGTCCATGTCGATGATGAAGGTCAGATCCGGCTCACGCTTGATCATCAGCGCGTGGAGTTGGTCCACCACGGCGCGCAGATCGCCGCGCGACAGGCCCTGATACATCCGCGTGGAATCCGCGAAACGGTCGGAAATCACGATGCTGCCCGCCGCCAGACACGGTTCGATAAGGCGTTCCAGATGATCCCGCCGCGCGGCGGTGAAGAGAAGGATCTCTGTCTCCGCCGACCAGCGATCGGGGTCGCCCTCAAGCACCAGACGCCTGATCTCCTCGGCCCCCGGACTGCCACCCGGCTCGCGCGTCAGGACCACTTTGCGCCCTGCCGCGCGCAAGGCATCCGCCAGCATCCGAGCCTGGGTCGATTTGCCGGACCCGTCGATCCCCTCGAAGGTGATGAACATCGGCCGCCGCGTCAGCTTCCGACTTCGGCCATCGCGCGCTTTGCGAGGACTCCGAAGGCGGTGCGCAGCTTGGTGGTGAAGCCGCCCTTGGCGATGGCCTGATCGGCAACCAGCGGCACCGTCGCGGGGGCCATCCCTGGCACGTCGATGGTCATCTCGGCAAGCTTCTGGCCCTCGGCGATCGGCGCCTCGATCGGGCCGGTGAATTTCACTTCGGCCTTGAGGTTGTCCTGCGCGAGCGAGGGCAGCAACATCATCAGATCCTCAGGCAGGACCAGGCCAACCTTGGTCTTCGCGCCCATCCAGACGTCGGCATCTGCGATTCGGGTGCCCTTGGCCGCGACTGTTTTCTGGGTGAATTCGCGAAACGCCCAGTTGAGGATGCGCTCGGCCTCCTGCGAACGGTCACGGTCGCTCGATAGGCCCGAGATCACCACGACGACGCGCCTGCCGTTCTGAACCGCCGAGCCGACCAGGCCAAAGCCGGCCTCCTCCGTATGCCCCGTCTTTAACCCATCGGCACCGATACCGAGTTTCAAGAGCGGGTTGCGGTTGAAGCGGTTGTCGGGCGCGCGCCCATCGTAGGGAAACTCGGTCAACCCGAAGTAGCCGTAATACTCAGGGAATTCTCGGATCAGGCGTGCGGCGAGCGTACCGAGATCATGCATGCTCATCCGGTGGTTCGGGTCGGGCCAGCCGCTGGCGTTGGCGAAGGTGCTGTCAGTCATTCCGAGCGCTTTTGCGCGTTCGTTCATCTTGCGGGCAAAGGCCTCTTCTGTCCCGGCGAGCCCTTCCGCGACCACGACACAAGCATCGTTGCCAGAAAGGACGACGATCCCCTTAATGAGTTCCTCAATGGTTGGCCGGTCCGTCTCGTTCAGGAACATGGTCGATCCCTGCATCGACTTTGCATACGCCGAAACCGGGAAGCGGTCGTCAAGATGGACACGTCCGTCGCGCAAAGCTTCAAACAGCATGTTGACTGTCATGAGCTTAGACATGGAGGCTGGTGGCAGCTTTTCGTGAGCGTTCTTTTCAAGAAGCACTGTGTTGGTCGTCATGTCATAGACCCACGCCGATTCCGCGCGCGTTTCGAAGGCGTGCGCGGGTAGGGCCAGGCTCAGGGCGGCGATCAGAATGGCTGTAAATCGGATCATCAACGTCCGCATGCTCCCTGCGTTACTTTGAGACCGGATAGGCATCGGGATAGCCGATGCCCTTCACCCGGCTGGCGAAGGCATCACGCTCGGCCACGCTTGCGGCCGGTCCGACGATCACCCGCCAGTAGGTCTTGCCGTTGCTCTGGTCGGTCACGACCGTCGCGGTCATCCCGGCGCCCTGCAACTGCGTCACCGCCTTATTGGCGTTAGCCTCGGTGCTGAAGATACCGATCTGCACATACGCGCGCTTGAGCGCTGGGCCTGCGGCCGGTATCGCCGCCGACTGTTTGGTCTCGGCGGCTGCAATCCCTGCCGTCGCCGCTGCGACGGCTGGATCAAGGGGTGCCTGCTCAATAGCCCCAGCGCCTGCGGTATCGGCGATCGGGGCCGAGACGTCGGCCGTCATCGCATCCTCGACCTTCGGTTTGCGCTTGAAGAGGCCGCCGAAGAGGCCGCGTTTTTTCGTGGCCGGGGCTGCTTCGGCCTCAATGCCACTTGCAACGCCGGCCGCGACTCCGGTTTCGGCACTCGCCGCGTTTTTATCGGTGGTTTCGGCTACCGCAGGTGCCGCAGCGGCGTCTGCACCGGATGCTGCCGTTGCTGCTGCGGCCTCGGTCTCGGGCGTCACTTCGGCCGCCGGGGTGAGGTCGAGCTCTTGCCGCTTCAGTGCGACGACGGAAATCTCGGCCGGCTGACCGGCCAGCATTCCGAGTGCCTCGGCGGCGTCGGAGGAAAGCTGCAAGCTCGGCCCCGGATTTTCACGCTCGCGGCGGAAGAGAGCGCCGACCACGGTCTTGTCGTTCTTGGTATTGCGGATCAGCACCCGCTCAGGGTCCTTCACCGACGCATGCGCCACCCAGACACCGCCGAGCGACGGACGTCCGTCCCAGAGACCTTCGCCGGTGAGGCTGAAGGTTTCGGGAGATTCGACGTCCTTTTCCATTGTCACGATGCCCTGCGCCTCGCCCGAGGCCGCCACCGCGCCAGTATTTTTCTTGGCCACGGGCGAGGTGCCGGTTTGGCATCCCGTCAGCACCAGCGCCGCGCCCACTACGCCCGCAAGCAGACCCAATCCCTGCCGTTTCATCTTCGCCCCCGTTTGTGCGGTTCAATCCCGCACCTGTCCTGCCCAAAATACATGTCCCGGCCACAAGCCCACCTTGGCAGCGCCGATTCATTCGCCCGTTCCTGCGCGGTTGCCGCGCTTAGGCGCGAAGTCTAACGGCTCTGAAGAGGCAAGAAAAGGCCACCAACCCGCCCACGCGGAAATCAGCCCGCCAAGCCTTTCAGAATCGCGTGAGCCGCGCTAGATCCGCAGGAACGGAAGGGTGGCAGAGTGGTCGATTGCTCCGGTCTTGAAAACTAATGCGGATGAGTGGCCGAGTGGTTTAAGGCACTGGTCTTGAAAACCAGCGAACCGAAAGGTTCCGTGGGTTCGAAATCCCACCTCATCCGCCAATAAAAACAATAGGTTAGCTTCGTTCAGTTCCGCCCGAAAAACCCTGCTACAAGTGCGCTACAAGCTGGCGGCGCGGGGGTGACACGATCTGGCCATAGCGCGCAACTTGTAGCAGCTTTGTAGCACGCTCACGAAAGCGCCCCCGCAACCCATGCTGCGAGGGCGCCTACCGTTGCGAGCAGCGAGGAGACACCGCTGACGGCTGGTCCCGATGGTTTAGCGTCCGTCGGTTTCCTCAAGGACGCGCGGTTGGCAAGACCGCGTGCTGTAGCGCTGCCACTCCTTGGGGCTACAGCTAGGGTGTTCGTCTCAGCCCCGCAGGCGGAGCTTTGCAGTCGCTGCACATCCTGATCTTGACCACATCGTCTGACCAGTATGGTGCGCCGCACCTCATACAAACCCGCCAACCGACGCGACGGACGATGCGCGGCGGCATGTGGTCAGTGTCCAGCACCGCCTCCCGCCTGTGCCCGCCGTCCCATGCCCACGGCTCCGGTTCTTCAAAGCCGGTGTCCCAGCGGCCGCCTCTGCGGCGCGGCATAGCTGGCGGCACAGGGCCAGTGTGGGTACTGCCGCCCCCTAACCCCTGAGCCACCACGGTTCGTGGCTGCACGGGGCGCTGCGCCGGGGCTGGGGGTGCTGTCTCGCCGCGCTTCCACGCTGCCAACCACGGCGGTTCCTCCATCATCGCCCCAGCCACACCTTTTCGCGGGTCCACCGCTTGAGGCAGGCGAGCACCCCGCCGTCACCATTCTCGCCCAGCATGTCGATCCGGTCGAGCTTGCCCGCCTCCACGTCAGCACGGACTTGCTGCTCAAACTCGTCGCCACCGAGGTACGCGGAGCGCAGGGGATCGCGTCCGCGCTCCAGTCGCTTGACGCGGGCGAGAAGTGAGCGAGGTGCAGGCATGTGGTCATCCCTCCCGCAGTGCGCTGAGCGCAACACCCAAGCGCACGGCACCGAGCAGGCGACGGTCCATGCCGGCAAGCCGAGCCTCTGCCGCCTCCGCGCTGCGCTGCGCCACCTTCGCTTTGTCGTCCGTCGTGATGCGGGTGTCCGGGTCGATGATTGAGGATCTCGCGGCGGAACCCGCGCCCGTCGATGGTGGTGACTGCGGGGTCAGGCGGCGCGATGCGTCGCCGTCGCGGCGGCTCGTCCCACGACCTGCCGGTGTATGGCAGGTCCGGTTCCTCGCGTCTCATTGGAAGCGCCCTTCGTAGGCGGCAACGGCATTGGCACGCGCCTCCGGCGTGAGCCGGTCCCAGAGCCGCGTCAGCGATTCCTGATTCCGCTCGACGTATTCCTTCGCCGTGATCGGCAGGAGGGTAATGGGGTGCGCCATGAAGGGCGCGTACTTCTGGGCGAAAGCGAGCGCCGCGTCGTACCGATGGATTGGCGTCGTGTGCAGTTCACGCACCCCGGCAGGTGTGCCAAGGATGACCACAACGAACCTGTCCTCGGGGAGCGGGTCGTAGGCGCAGATCATCCCTCCATTCGCAACGTGATGCACCGGCATCAGCGGACCTCCTTCGCTTCCAGCTGGATGATGCGGGCTTCCAAGTCCTCGGTGGCACGCACCGACTGCGAGGTTCGTAATCATCGCGACGATGGTCTGCCCCACGTCGGGTGGCACCTGCCCGGCAGCGACAGCGGCCAGCACCTGCTCGACCTGCTTGCCGATGGGCAGCTCGGGGTCAAAGTCGAACTCGACTGTCTGGGACTTGCTGCGCAGGTTCGGAGCGATGCGGCTGAGGACATGGCCACAGGCCACCATGTCGCCCGCCTTCGCGCGCGTCCAGCACGACGCGCACGACCTCCAAGCCTTCCTCGTTCAACGCGCGGGCGATCTTGTCGGTGCTGTGAGCGACCCTTCGGGCGGCCAGCGGGGTTCCCGGACTGACCCTTCTGCCAGCGGGTAGAGGTGTGGTCAGGGACATAGCCCTTCATCCATTCAGGTTGGGTCAGTTCGGTCATCTGAACTCCTGCATCAACAGCTTCGAGGCACGGCGTCAGGCGTGCTTCGCGTAGACCTTCGCGCTGGCATCGCGCTTGGCGCGAACCTCGGTCGGGCTGATGTGGCGAATGATCTGCCCCTTGGAGCCGTCCTTCTGGCTCACGACCGGGATGGTCCGCCAACCGCCTTCACCATTTCATTGAGCACCAGCCCGCCTTGCTGTTCGAGGTAGGTCTTGGCGCTGGTCAGGGCGCGCAGGCGCTGCACCGTCTCGGGCTTCTGCTTCTCGTTGAACCTCCGCACGAAGACCGCGTGCATTTCCTTGGTAAAGCCACTCAGGATGGGGCTCGCCCCGCAAACCGCGCTGATGACCTCGGTGTCGCCGTCCGCGAAGGCCTGCTCCATCAGCTTCACCCGGTCGTTCGACTTGAGCATGAGCGTCGCGCACCTCGCCCGACACCTGACGGCTCGCTTGCTCCTTCACGGAGGCGCTCAGGTCAGCTTCAAGGCTGGCAATGCTCGTGCCGAAGCGCGCAACAGCGGCGTCGAACTTCCGGGTGACACCCGCCAGCTTCGCCTGCGCGTGGTCATCCGCTTTCAGCAGCGCAGCTTCCGGCGTCATGCGTCGGGTCAGCAAACGCCGCCGCGCGAACGTCATGGATGCCGCCAAGGTAGCTATAGGCCGCCGTCAAGCGCCTCCGTCGCATCCGCCACCAGCGGCGCGGTGCTGTCGTTGTACCCGTCCAGCGATGCGATGTTGTCGGGGTGAAGCGCCGGGGTGATGCGCGTAGTCGATGTCTGCCATTTTGCCCTCTGATGTCCTGATGAAGCCCTGATGCGGCTACCCATGTGCTGGAAGGCTACCTGTTTTCGTGGTAGTTCCACAACGATTACATGCACTTAGATACGAAACGGCATAGGTCTGCAAAGCTAGTGCCGGGCGTTCGGTCCGAATTGTCGTTGCGCCTCGCCCGAGACCTGTCGTGCAGTGTCTCGTTCAACCTGGACGGGAGACCCGATATGGAAATAACCACACTTCGCGCACCAACGGCACGGCCAGCGCCGTTGGTGCTGTACCTCGAACCTCGCTGGCGCACCGACGCGCTTGCACCTGCACCTGTGGACGGCGGCGCGCTGCTGGCGCGGGCACGGGCGGGGCGCATACGGGCGCTGGCCAGCACGAAAGCAACCCGCAGGGCGATAGCGCTGCCGCCGGTCGATGCGATCTACGCAAGCGACAGCTTCCGCCAGCGGGTTGAGGCCATCGCCGCGCAACACAACATGAGGAACAAATCATGAACGATATGACCACATACACCCGCCGTGAGAACGCGCGCCGCGCTGGGGTAGCTGCGGGCGTGCCCGCTGAGCGCATCAAGATCACGGTCCACAAGAGCGACGGCAAGGTGCGCTTTGGGTGGAAGGAGGTGGACCCCGGCAGCGGCGATACAGGGCGACCACAGCGGCGAGGCGGGGCTGCCGCTACCCCAGCGGCGAAGCGCACCGAGGCGCGCCCCCAGCGCCAGCACAGCGAGCGCACCGCACCCAAGCGCCCCCGTGCTGGCGGCAAGTGCGCCGCCATCTGGGATCACCTTGACGCGAACCCCGACATGCAGGCGAAGGAGCTGCGCGAGGTGGCGGTGGCGAGTGGCTGGAACGTGAACAACGCGGTGTGCGAACTGTACGCATGGCGGCGGTACATGGCGATGACCACAGGGCAGAACTGACCGAGCGCCAGCGTAAAGGGGGGGGGCGGCCACCCGGCATTAGCGGGGTAAGAAATTATGCTGCCCCCACCCCTATACCTAAACCGACCAAAACAGGGAAGGGTACATTACAGTCTTAATTTTCTTAATGCTGTACCTATGTTGCTGTATTTGCAGCGTTTTCGCATCGACCCTCGTTAAGGGATCGCCCCCTAAAGTAAGGGCGACCGTAGGTCAGTTCAGTCCGGTAGGCGAAGAATGCGGTACGCTCTGCCGAAGTATTGGTAAGCCTCGATCAGCTTGAGCTTGTCCACATCCATGACGTACCCGTTGTCGATCAGGTTCCGGATCGCCTCGTCCAGTGCCCTGACTGGCCCGAGCTTGTGGTTAGTGAAGGCATTGAGCGTCGAGGCACGCTTTTGCAGGTAGCTGCGCGGCACGATGCTGTTGTTGGGCATGTCGGCGTGGACCTTGTAGCTGGCGGGCACCTCGTTCAGGAGGTACTCGCGCAGGAAGGTGACGAGCTTGCGCTCGCGCGCATTGTCGTCAATCCCAACGTCGCCGCTCCGCTGCCGGGACTGGAACAGCTCAATGTCGCGGCGGACCAGCGCCAGCGCCCATGTCACGTGCTCGCCCTTGACGAGTGGGTTCCACGGGTGGTCAGCAACGGCGAGCAGCGAAGCCGCCTTCAGCGCCTTCAGGTGCGCGCGGCTCCACACCTGCCGCTCGGATTCGTCCTCGGTGGCATTCAGGTGCCCGATGCACTGCACCTCGAACTGTTCCAGAAGGGCGCGGGCGTCGTCGGCAGGCTGGACCGGGTTGGGTGGCGGCGTGTTGAGCCGCATCTGGTAGACGAGCAGCGCGTGACACGATGCCCTTCCACATCTGCAACAGGCCGGGGTCCAGAACCGCGTTGCGCTGTCGGTTGGGCGGCGGTCGGTCGCCCTCGTAGGTCACGCACAGGAACCGGCTGAGGAAGCCGTCAGCCATCATGTCAGGGGTGAGGCATTCAAGGAACGTGGCCGGGGTCGTCTCACCGAGGAAAGAGAGCGACGGCCAGTCCACCCCGTCCAAGCTGTTGTCCGAGTTGCTGTAGCTCTTCCCTTCGAGAAACGCCTTTCCATATGCGTTCGTCATCACAGTGCGGAGGTTCTGCATTGGCGTGTCGTGCGGGTTGGACATGCGTTTCAGCTTGCGTCCAAACTCGCCCTGCAACGCGAGGAACCCCGGTTCGCGCAACAGCTCCTTGTGCAGCGCCTCGCCGCTGACGAAGTCCTGTGCCCTGACGAACCGATCTGCCAGCGGCGAACCTGACAGCTTCAGCATCGCGGGGATGCCGTCATGCGTGCTGTCCTTACCGATGCCGCTCTTGGCGACGAGGATGAGATACAGCGCCAGGTCTTTGCCAGTGTACGTCCGGTAGGCGCGACCGCAGACGCCCGCCAGCAGTGCCAGCGTTGCCACTGTCGCCACCTCGCGGACCGGCGAATAGCTGTTGGCGAAGATGAAGCGGGCGATGGCACCAGCCACCCCCGGCGGCCACTGCACCCCCGCGCCCGTAGCCTCGGCAGCAGCCGGGGGCAGGGGTTTGCCGCCCCCAACCCCTTGGCTGGGGGCGAGGTGCCGCTGTGCGCGGCGCTGCGCCCGCCCGCGGCGCACAACCTGCACCACTTCGAAGGGGTCGCGCCCGTGCTCGTAGGCGCACTGCATGATGTACCAGTCGTCGTCATCAAGCCCGAATTGATCGAGGTGCAGTTCGTTGTCGCTGCCCCCGGCAGCCTCGGTTACATTGTCCATGTCCTCTTTCCTTCTCAGCGGCAGGGTGTTGGTGCGCCCTGCCGCTTTTCGTGAGCGCGGCTACACATGTGCTGGACGTGACCTGTCCAGCGACACCGCAGCGCGCGGCATCGGTCTGAAAACAGGCGGTTCAGCGAAAGCACCAGCGCAAGTCTCATTGTTACATGCCGCCTCAGGCAGACAGGGCTTGGCTGGTGCTGCTGCGGGCGCTCGCCACCAGCCACACGAGCAGGTCGCGCTCGGCATAGCGCACAACGCGGGTGCGGGGCGGTGAGAAGGAAGCGCGGTCCACCGGCGCAGGCGGTAGCCCTCAAGCGTGCTGGGATGGACGCCCAGCAACGCGGCGGCCTCCCTCGCATCAAGAGGGCGACGGCGGGGTTCGTAACCGAACAGCTCGCAGAGCTGGTCGAAGCTCATGTTTTCATGATCCATGGGGTCGGTTCCAACTGCGCCCGTCCGTTTCCGGCAGAGCGTGAACCCGCTGAACCACCCATGTGGTCAACTCAGTGTCCGGTCGCACGCCCCATGACGCTGTCCCCGGATGCGCCCTCGCGGGCGTCCCGCCCCTTGTGGAAGTGGCGGATAGCGAGCTTCGCACACAAAATAACCGCGACGTGCAGCCCCGCACAAGCCATTATTGCACCTTGATTAAATGAGGCTGGCCTGTCAGGGCACAGTCTTCTCTAGACGGCGCAAAAGGACAGAGGCGAATGACAAGTGATCGAGACAAAGATCAATCGGATCGACAAGGTTTTCGTGACCGCGCGGGTTTTCGGATTGCGGACATAGCGCCCGCGAATATGAACTTGTAACCTGACTGCTCGTCAACTTCGCTATCATTGGATAGCGCTGTCAGCTTGATCTTCGGATTGGCCTCGGCGAATGCCGCCATCATTAACTTAAAGCCGCTTTCTTTGAGCTTCGAGAGCTTCTTAACGCGGTTGTCGAGGTACTTGAACGCTTCAAAGGTGGCCTGAGAGAAGTGTCCGTCGTCGAACAGCTTGAGCGAGATCTTAGCAATGTCGGCGTGAATGTTCCGTTCATCGAAGGGATGCGCCGATGGTGCTGTTACCTCATCCGGGGGAGAGCTTATGTCCCCCACTAGGCGCGCGATCCTCTCGAAGTTCGCTAGTGTGTCATTCATTGATTAGATTTGCGCGAATGCTCTTGAAGATCATATCGTAGGTCTCCTGAGTGCCATTCGCGAAAGTTGATTTCGATCCTCACCGTTAGAGCCATGTCCTTCCGACCGTCGCTCTTGCCTTTATCATCTTGCTGAGTAACGGTAATCGG
>CAVPZT010000004.1:0-9213 GCA_963710285.1 uncultured Alphaproteobacteria bacterium
CAAATCCCCTGAACCAGTCACTCGTGCAACACGCAGCGAAGGCTACCGAAGAGCCCAATGCGGAAGTGCTCCGGTATTCAACGTCTCAGGTGCAGCAACCGGTCACATAATTGATTTTGCGCTGAACGTCGTTAGAGGGGATGATCGACCAAAAGCCGATCTATTATTTTACCTAACAATTGGGTTCGGCTTTTAACGTCCGCTTTTCGATAGATTGAACTGTTCTGTGACTTGATTGTGCCCGGGCTAGTGTTGCGCAACTCGGCTATTTCACTGACAGTCATAGCTTTCACAGTAAGCAGCGCGACATCCTTTTCAGCATCGCTCAGTTGCCATCTATCAAATTGCAGGTTGAGCATTTCAAAGAACTCACCTTGAGCTGAACGCAATAGCCTTTGGATCTCTTCCCGGTCTTTTTGCGAAGACTGGTAACTTCGCCAAATCAGAAATCCACCGACAACAAAACCAAAAAAGGTCGCGAGAGATATGATCTCGTGAACAATCCAGCTGGGGCCGAACAGGTAGTAACCTGAAATCCTGCCGATCAATTCAGCAACAAAAGCCAGTGCAGAGGCGGTGTATATCACCACCCCCGCATGGAACGTCCTGTTGGCTCCCGGACTATCGCTCAAAGCTGAAACCAGGCACTGGAACGTTCAGGCACCGGTCAATCGTCACCTTCGCTATCGCTATCGCCATCGCTGTCACCGCCACTTTCACCGTCGCTATCGCTATCGCCTTCGCCATCGCTGTCACCGTCGCTATCGCTATCGCCATCGCTGTCACCGCCACTTTCACCGTCGCTATCGCTGTCGCCTTCGCCGTCACTGTCGCCACCTCGCTCGCTATCGTTATCGCTGTCGCCGTCGCTTTCACTATCATCACTCTCGTCATCGTTTTCGTCGTCATCGTTCTCGTCACCGTCGTTTTCATCGTCATCGTTTTCATCGTCATCGAAATCGTCGTCTTCATCATCATATTCATCGTCGTTCTCGGTCCTGTCGCGCAGGACGGTGCCGTCTCTGCCGAGAACAATTTCGCGCTCGATGCCGGGGCCCGTCGCTTCAAATCGGGTATTGCCGAACAGGGTTCGATTGATTTCGATGCGCTTGAAACCTTGTTCCGTTAATTCTTCGACAATTTGATCTCTTGTGGTTTGAGACAGGGCAGTGCTTGCCATCAAGGCAAATGACGTGCTTATCAAGATCGTTTTCGCTCTCATTGTATTTCCTCACTTATTGATATTGTCCGAGACAAGCACGTGAAAGACTGTCTAGGGAATATAACTTTGGATGAAATTGGCTGTAATCATCCAAAGAGGCATTTGCAGACAAAGTTCTTTTTCAGATACAGGGACGGCTATAGATCTAAGGTCTGGGATCCCCGGCGAAATCGTGGAAAAGACCATCAATACATGGTTACAAAGGCGACACTCGAGCATTTCAGGACTCAGCAACGGACCAAAAGAACCTGAATATGATAGAACAGACAAAATACCAGAAGCTTTTCTCCACCCCGCTTATTCGGTTCAAAGTACCAGATTGCGCAGTTCTGAACGCGGCACTTCTGATGGAAGCGGAGCAAATGCGTGCAAAGAGTACTGGTGTTGCAAAATCCAATCGTGGCGGTTGGCACTCGGAAGGAAATTTGTTCGAAAGCGATGCACCCAGCATACAGAGACTGCGAGACGCGGCAAAGGATGCTGTTTTCCAACTCTCACGAAAGGTCAACGTCGACTTCAATCCTGAAGAGTTCAACCTGAAACTCTTCGCATGGATGAATGCAAATCCAACTGGCGGCTATAATGCGCCTCACACGCATCCCGGTGCACATTGGTCGGGTGTTTACTATGTCGCTCAACCAAACGTCGATAAAGGGTCGTCAGGTATGATCGAGTTCGTCGATCCTCGTTCTGATCTGCAGCATTGGAAAATTCTTGGCGCGAGCGCCTTTCAACAAAAGCGGAGCTTTCGACCTTCTGTTGGTGAGTTGATAGTGTTTCCGTCCTACCTAATGCACTGGGTTCATCCCAATCAAAGCGATGAAGAAAGAGTAACCATCGCCTTTAACGCTACATTTCGCCGCCCAAAAAAGAAATAGTCAACACTTTCTGCTATAAATCGAATGTCTGCTTGGTACCGCTTCTCTCCCGTTAGGCCATGGTGCAGCGAAGGTCGGCAATGCCTCCAGTGCCAGCACGCTCGGGTGGCTGCAGTGGTTCAATGCTTTCCATCCAACCAATTCGCCACGATCAGCCCCGGCACGCTGTCCAGCGCCCGGTCGGCATCCCGCGCCAAGATCCAGCCGCTTCGGCAGCTTGACCTGCGGCACCAGCAGGAAGATCGGCGCGGTGACCTTGCCGCGCCCGGTCTTCGAGCGCGACACCACCGCCTGACCCTTCGTGTTCAGCCGCCCCTCCGCCACCAGCAGGCTCGGGCCCGGTTCGGCGATAGACGAACCGCAGGCGCAGCCCGCGCCGCCGTTCCCATTCGCCGGGGGTGATCCGGCCGCCGCGCGTGGATTTACCTGCGGCGGGCAGCGGGATCGCCAGCCAGAACCCGTCCTTCGAGCGGATCAGCGGGCCGGTGTCGTGCGCCCCAACGATGACCGGGGCCTTGGACCAGACCAGCGCCGCGGCATCCAGGCTTTCGCCCGACCTCGGGAAGTTCTGGTTGCGGATCGAGTTTGCCAGCCGTCGCCCGAGCCCCGCGCCGGTGATCTGCGTGCGCCAGTCAGTTTTGAGCCCGGTCCCGGCCTCGCGCATGGCGGCAGTCACCGCGCGTTCGCCCGCCGCGACCTCGGCCGCCATCATGGCCACGATGTCGGGATCGATGTCGAGTTTCAGCCTCAAATTTCCAAAGACCTCATTTTCCGGTTACTATGTGCATTCATTTCAACTTCAGAACCGGGAGGAAGACGATGATTGATCGTGACGCATATGTGGAGAAGGCCAAGGCGAATATCGACAAGTGGAACGCAGAGATCGACAAGATGCAGGCAAACGCCAAAGAAGCGCAGGCCGATGCAAAGATCGAATACGAGAAGCAGCTTGCCGAAATGCGAAAGCAACGCGATGAGGCCGAGGCGAAGATGAAGGAGGCGCAGCAGGCATCAAACGCCGCCTGGGACGATATGAGCAAGGGTTTTCAAGCAGCTTGGGACAGCATCTCAGACTCGTTCCAAAGTGCGATGAAGCGGTTCAAGTGAGCTGATCCGCTGGCCGTCGGCGTTTCAGAACACCAGCAGCCTACGACGGCCGCAAGTCCACGGTCCAGACCAGCCGCTCGCGGTCACGGACGGGCTCGCCCTGAATGAGGAAGGCGTCGCCGTCGATTTCCAAGCGGTCGCCCGGACGCGGGTTGGACACTTCAGCGACGCGCAGGTCGATCCGGGTCGTTTCCGACCAGAGCCGCGCATCGCCGAAGTCGGTGATCGCATCCGCCTGCCGCGAGACGACGCGCACCAGCATGGGCGCGCCGCCGTCGGAGGTGTAGACCGCCTCTCGCCCGATGTTCGGGTCGGCGAACAGCAAGTCGACGGCGGCCGCAAAGGCAGACATCACGTCCGCCGTGCCGAGCGCAGCACCTGCGGCCGGGTGCAGATCGGCAGCGGATTGCTCTCGATTTCGAGCCGCACCCATTCGTCACGGTCCCTATCGGGGATCGTGCGCGCGTAGAGCGGCAGGCCCAGAGTATTGACCGTTTCGAACGTGTCGGCAGGGGCATGGTAGATCTCGAAGAGGCCCTCCACCCCTTCGGGATAGAAGAAGGCCTTGTCGGTCGGCACGCCGAAGCCCGCCCCACCTCGATAGCGACGGAAGGTGATGCCACCAAAGCTGACCTCGTCGGCCACCCGGCCGCGCAGATCGGCAGCAGCGGCGGTGTTGAGATAGGTCTCGCGCACCTCCTTGTGGGCGATGAGATCGGCGAAGAAGGCCGAGCCGCATTCAGCGCGGACCTGCACGGCCCCGGCCGCGAGCCCGCCCATGCTGTCTTCGACGCTTTCGATCAGCGCCTGGCAGCGTTTGCGCAGCGCCCCGGAGCCCGGGGTCGCGTTGTCGAGATCGAAGTCGATCTCGGTGGCGGGCGTGATGGCGAACTCGGTGAAGTAGTTGATCACCGTGGCGCTGTCCTTGGGATCCTTCACGATGCCCTGAATGCCGTTCAGCAGGTGATATTCGAACGTCGCCTCCGCATCCTGGCGCAAACGGCCAAGCTTTCGGGCGACCTCGCTTTGCACCTGCTGGGTCGCGCTTTCCGAGCCGAAGTCGCGGATGCCCTGAATTTCAGACGCCCAGAGCACGTCCTGCTTCTTGAACTGGCGGCAGACAAAGGCGCGCATGTCGCGACGCTCGGGCACCTGTTGCTCGGCCGCCGAGCCGCGTTCGGAGAACGGGATCAGCGACAGCGTGCCGTCCCGGCTCTCGATCACGACGGTGCGCGAGCGCACGCCGCGCGGCGAGAACAGGCTGGCGCCCGACAGGATCGCGGGCTTGAAGGGGATGTTTTCCAGCGCGCGGGTGAGTTCGATGATGGTGAAGGCATCGCCTTCGAAGATATCCATGGTGGTCATGGGAATGCCTCCTTTGAGAGTTTGATCAGCGGACGAGGATGCCGACCGCCAGAAGTGCTGCATGGGCGGCGGTGATCTCGCCCTCGCTGGGGGTGCCGACAAAGACGAGATCGTGGCGATTGACGATGGCGGGGCCGCGAACCAGCGCAACGGCTGGCACATCGCCGCCCGCGGCGTCGGCCTTGCCCCAGAGCACCGCCACGGCGGTTTCCGTGCCATCGACGGCGGCGGGATCATGGGCGGCGTATTTGCCAGACGCGGTGATCTTGCCCAGCACGGTGCCCGGATCGAGCGTGCCGGAGGCGACGGTGACGGTTTCGCGGGTGTAGTCGCGGAAGGCTTCCCAGACGAGGAAGCCTCCGGGATGGGTGGTCTCGGTGAGCGTGGTCATGTGGTTATCCTTTCAGCTTGAAGGTGCGGGCGACGATCTCGCCCCAGGGACGGGCTGTCGTGGTCCGGCCGGGTTGCGCGTGATGGGCGGTGATTTCGGGTTCGGCCTCGGCTTTTGCCGCCAGAAGGGCCATGCGCACGTCGTCGAGACTGGCGTCCTGTTCGAGGAACCGCCCAGCCATCTGTGGCTGGCCTGCAAGGCGGCAAAGATCGACGACAGCGCGGGCATGGGTGATCGCCTCGGCGCGGATCGCGGCGGGATCGGGCGGTGCGCCCCCCGGAGTCGGGATCGGATCCGAAGGGCTGGGCATGTCGTCGGCCTCAACTTGCCCCTCGGGCTCGACGGTCGCATCGTCGCTGTCCGCCTCGCCGGTGCCGTCGTCAGGTTCGACATCGTCGTCCAGGATGCTGTCGAGTCTCTCGGCGCGCGTCCGTGCCTGTTTCTGGGTCGCTTTCGGCCGGAACGCCCTCCGCCTCGATCGGAACACCCTCCTGGCCAGTGCCTTGCCACTGCCTCGACGAGGTCCGGCGGCGCATTGCGGAACCGACCGATGTCGAACCGCGCGGCCATCCTGACAGGGTCCGCCAGCCGGTCCGCGAAGCCCGCCGCCACCGCATCACCCGCATCGAACCAGGTTTCGGCCGCCATCAGCGCTGCGATCTCGTCATCGGGCTTGCCGGATTTGGCGGCATATCCCCGGACGAGGCTGCCCGCGATCTTGTCCAGCGCCTCGGCCATGGCGCGCATGTCGCCCGCCGTGCCCATTGCCAACCCCGACGGGTCGTGGATCATCAGGAACGCGTTTTCCGGCATGACAATCTCGTCACCCGCCATCGCGATATAGGACGCGGCAGAGGCGGCAATACCGTCGATCCAGACCGTGACCGTGCCCTCGTGCCGCTTCAGCGCATTGTAGATCGCAACCGCATCGAAGACTGACCCACCGGGGCTGTTCAGCCGCAGATCGACCGGCGTCCCGTCGGGCAGTGCGCCGAGTTCGGCAAGGAACCCCTTCGCCGAGACCCCATAGGCGCCGATCTCGTCATAGATCGCCACTTCCGCACCTGTTCCCCGGGCGCGGATCGCATACCAGCTTGTCATATTGTCACTCCTGTTCGGTGGCGGGATCGGTGGAGGCGGATCCGTCGCCTGTGTCTTCGCCTGTGCCATCTCCAGGATCAGGCCGCGCGGCGGGCGTCGCTCGCGCGCCCTGCGTTTCGCCGGGGCTCGCGCGGTAGCTCAGCCCCAGATCAGCAACGCGTTTGGCATCCGCCGCATTCTCACGGTCGACTTCTTCGACGTCATAGCCGGTGGCCTCGACCACCTTGCGGCGCGAGGTGATGCCCGCTTCCATCGCCAGCACTTGCGCCTGGATGTCCTTCAGCGGGTCGACCCAATCCCAGCGTGGCGGGATCCATTGCACCGGCCGCGCGACGGCGGGATTGCCGATATCCAGCGCCCCCGACAACACGGCCGTCTCAAGCCAGCGCCGCCAGATCGGCCGACACAGCTGGTGCGCCATCACCCCATGCTGCAGCTGGCCAATGCGGCGGCGGAACTCGACCAGTTCTGCCCGCAGGCTCGAATAGTTCGCCTGGCGCACATCCCCGGTGACGAGGTGGTACGGCAGCCCCAGCGAGGCCGATACCGCAAGCAGCGTCCGGTATTGGAACGCCTCATAGCCGCCACCCAACATCGGCAGGACTGGAGAACTTCACGTCCTCGCCCGGCAGCAGCACCTGCATCGTGCCCGGCTCGAGGCTGGCCATGGCCGCCCCGTCGAGATCGGCTTCGGACTCGCCCATCATCGGGTCTTCCGGCGCGGTCTTGGTGATGAACCCCGCGAACATCGCCGCGGTCTTCTTCCGGTCGAGCTCGGCGTCGTCGTACTGGTCCAGCAGAAACAGCCGCACCATGGCCGGCGCCACATGCGGCAGGCCGCGGATCTGGCCTGCATCGATGGGCCGGTAGATGTGCAGCACGTCGTCGGCTGGCACGCGGACCGTCTCCGGGATCACCGCCCCCTGATCGGTGCTGTCGCCCGGATGGCGACGGCGGAAGTGATAGGCCACGCGGCGACCGATGCCGTCAAACTCGATGCCGCAGCGGATGCGATTGCCATTTGCCGCCGTCTCGGTCTTCTCGAACGGCAGCATTTCTGACTGCAGGAGCTGCAGTTGCAGCGGCACCAGCAGACCATCCTCGGACCGGCGCGGCCGCAGCCGGACGAAGCATTCGCCCGCCACGAACATTTCTCGCGCCACCATGGCCTGCAGGCCGTAGAAATCGGTCAACCCGTCGGCATCAGCCTCGTCGGTCCAGGCGAGCCAGAGCTGCTGAACACTGTCACGCAACGCCGCATCTGCGATCAGCGACGACGGCTTGATCCCATCGCCGACCATGTTCGACGCAAATGCCTCGCAGGCATTGGCGGCATAGCCGTTCGTGACGACCAGTTCCCGCGACCGCGCCAGCAGACGAGGGCCGCCCGAGGCGACCAGCGAATTGATGTTTTCTAGCGGCGGTTGCCAGCCCCGCAAGCGCCGCCTGGCCATAGCGCCTTCCAGACGCGCGGACACGGCAGCGGGACCGCCGAGGACCGCGGCGGCGAAAGCGATCAAACAGGCCCATGGATCAGAGACCCTTCGTCGTCGTCACACGCACCTGCCGAACGATCCGTCGTCCCTCGGCAGCCGCGATCTCGCGGTCGAGCGCCTCGATGGCCCGGTCGATTTCCGCGACGCTGCGATAGTCCACCGTCTTTCCGTCGTAGCTGACGCGCGCCACGCCAGAGGAACGCTGAACAGCCAAGGCCTCGCGGCGGGCACGGAGCTCGGCAATCGTGGACATCAATTCACCTCATGTAGCTTGAGCGCACGGTTCGCCGCTGTGGTCCCGCGCGCCGAGAAGCGGGCGTGGTGTTTCCCGCCCCGTCCTCAGCCATGTCCTCCGCCGTGATCCCGACCTGTGCTTCCAGATCAGTCCACCGCGCATCGGACCAACGATCGGCCCCAAGGATCCACGCGGCGGCGCGGGCATAGACCCGACAATCCAGCGCCTCGTTGCGTTCGCGCAGCTTCTGCCATTCGAGCCGGGCGAAGCCGCGTTTGGTGCGCACCGTGATCAGTTGTTCGGCCGTGAATTGCTTCAACCATTCGCCGTCCGCCCAGTTTGGCAGATGGATCGTTCCGGGCGGGCAAAGATGCCCAGCCTCGATTTCCTCCCGCGTCGGCCGGTCCTGGCGCAAATAGCGATAGGTCTCGGTCTTGAAGGTCGACGTGGCGACCGTCCAAAGCCGCGCCCCGCGCCGCAGCCGTTTGCCTGCGATGGTCGCGTCCACATACGTCGGGCCAGTGACCGGGCTCGAGCGGTTGAATCCTTCGACGCCTTTGACCGGGGCCACCTGCGCGAAGCCGACCTGTCGCGACCAGGCATAGACAGCACTGGTCTCGTAGCCGGTGTCGATCGCCAGCCGTGCCAACGTCATCGGTCTGACCGGAGGCATGCTCCCATGTCTGGCCGAGCAAATTGGTCAGCTGCTGCCAGCACCCCGGATCGCCGGGCCCGCCCTCCATGACCAGGTGATCGATCAGCCAGCTTTCGAGGCCCCTGCCCCACGCCCAGACATCGACCTCGATCCGGTCCTTCTGAACGTCGGCCCCGGCGGTCAGGAACAAGCCCCGCTCTGGAACAGTGCCTCCTTCCCAGGTCTCGCGCTGGTCCGCCAAGCGCTGCCAGTCCGGCGCCTCGCCGGTTTCGACCCATGTCTCGCCGAGGATCGTGTTGCGGAACGCCTTGATCGCCTCGTCCGACCCTTGCGCCGCGTCCCATGCCCGCACGATCCGCTCCCAGCTCAGCCAGCCGATCGGCGAATAGAGCGCCGAGAGGTGATAGCCGACAGTGTCAGGATCGGCGGCCGTCGGCAGTCGCGCGCCATTCGCCTGCCTCCAGCATCGCCGTCTTGTTGTGTTCGGCGATGGGCTGCTCGCAGCCCTCGCAGTGATATTCCGCCGTCTCCGGTCGGCCCTTCTGCCAGCGCAGCCGCTCGAACTTCAGCCACTGCTCCTGACCGCAGTGCGGGCATGGCACGAAGAACCGCCGCTGATCGCTTGCCTCGAACTCGCGTTCGATCCGGGAGAGCCCCCGGATTGTCGGGGTCGAGACCAGGAACACCTTGCGCCGATGGGCAAAGGTCAGCGACCGCGCTTCGGCCAGCGTGACCGGATCGCCTTCGTCGTCGGCGGAGGCCG
>CAVPZT010000005.1:0-281220 GCA_963710285.1 uncultured Alphaproteobacteria bacterium
CGCCCGCGCTCATCGCCGCCTGGCCGATGCTCTCCGCGCCGAGGGCCGCGCGGCTGAGCATCGCGCGAAAGGTCAACTGACGCGACACTTTCGCCGACCGATGGTCGGGACCGGCTTGACAACGTGCTCCGGACGATCAGTGGATATCGACGGCAGGCTACGGCGGATAAACTGATCGTGAAACTGGATGCCTCGGTTGGTCTCGATCATTGGCCTCCGCGCCCTATAAACGTTGGAAAAGTACGATAATGTCCGTCTTCGACCAAACGCCGCCAAACCTGACAAATGAAGAGCTGACCGCTCTCGTCCGGCGCCACTACGGGCTGAAAGGAGTGATCCGGCCGCTTATCTCGGAGCGCGATCAGAATGCGCGGGTTGACGCGGATGGCAGATCTTACGTGCTGAAGGTCGCAAACGCGGCCGAAGACCCTGCGCAGGTAGCACTTCAGAACGCCGCGATGATGCATCTCGCACAGGCGGGACTTTCGGGCCTGCCGCAGCTTGTCCCGACGCTTGCGGGCGAGGGGACCGCAAAGGTCGTGGCCGATGGCAATCCGTGCCTCGTCCGGCTTGTCACCTGGGTCGGAGGCCAGCCTATGAGCCAATCCACCCGGAGTCTCGCGCAGTTGCGCAATCTCGGTGGTTTCATGGGCCGCCTTACACGTGGATTGCAGGGTTTTGGCCATCCCGCCGCGTTCCGCCCCGATTTCATCTGGTCGCTCGACCATGTCGCGGCATTGCGCCCTTTCGTGGATGATATCGCCGACGCGGTGCATCGCGCCCGGGTTGCTTCGCTTTTCGACCGCCATGCAGATCGCGTAGCGCCGCAGCTTGCCAAGCTTCGGGCGTCGGTCCTTCATCAGGACGCGAACGACAACAACGTCATCGTGGACCCTGCCGCGGCGGACCGGATCACCGGTCTGATCGATTTCGGCGACATGGCCTTTGGCCGTACGATCAACGAACTGGCGATCACGCTGGCCTATGCGCTTCTGGATGCGCCCGACCTTTACGCCGCGATGCGCGCCGTCATTCTGGGCTATGTCACCGAATTTCCGATCACCGAGGATGAGGCCGACGTTCTTTATGACCTCATGCGGATGCGCCTTGCCGCGAGTGTGGCGATCTCGTCGCACCAGTCGAAGGAACACCCCGAAAACGACTATCTCCTGATCTCGCAGGCTCCAGCCTTCGCGCTGATTGGTCGTCTGGAGAGGATCGATCCGGCGTTCATGGCGGCGCTCTGCCGCCGTGCCGCCGGATTTGCCGCGATACGGACCGAACCTGCCATCCGCGCGCATCTGGCGAACCTGTCACCATCGCCGCTTTTCCGCCCCGATGTGGCGACCTCGGCCCGGATCGCGGTGCTGGCCGATGGAAGCCATCCCGACATGCCCGTCTTTTCCGACGGCGCATTCGACGGCTGGTTCGCGGCGCAGCGATCCGAGAGTCTGCCCCGTTCCGTTGCCTTCTACGGCCTCGGCCCCTATGGCGAGGCGCGCAGCGTCTATGCGTCCGACCAGTTCGCCGACACTGCCAGCCCCGAACGCCGCACCCGGCATCTGGGCATCGATGTCTTCGCCGCCGCCGGAACGCCGGTGCACGCGCCTCTGGCCGGCCGAGTGCATTCGGTCAGCTACAACGCCGATCCGCTGGATTACGGGAACACGCTGATCCTGGAACACGAGACCGCCGATGGCGTGCGGTTCTACACGCTTTACGGCCATCTCGGCGGCTCGCTACCCGGTCTGATGGCACCGGGGCGGACGGTGGCCCCGGGCGACCTGATGGCCCATCTCGGGGACTGGCACGAGAATGGCGGCTGGTCGCCGCATCTGCACTTCCAGATCATGACCGACATGCTGTCGCAGGAGGGCAACTTCTTCGGCGTCGGCCACGACAGTCTCTGGGATGTCTGGTCGGGCATCTGCATCGACCCCAACCTGATCCTGCGGCTGGCGCCCGAAAGCTTCACGATCGACCCGAATCCGCCCACATCGCTTCTGGAGCGTCGTGCGCGGGCCATCGGCCCGTCGCTGTCGGTATCCTACGCCGAGAAGCTCAAGATCGTCCGTGGGGAGGGCGCGTATCTGATCGACCATACTGGGCGCAGATACCTCGACGCGGTGAACAACATCACCCATGTCGGCCATTGCCACCCGCATGTCGTTGAGGCCATCGCCCGTCAGGCCGCGATCCTGAACACCAACACCCGCTATCTGAACGAGCTGATGCTCGATTTCTCGGACCGGCTGACGGCGAAGCTGCCGGGCGATCTGAAGGTCGCTTATTTCGTCAATTCGGGGACCGAGGCGAACGAACTTGCCTTGCGCATCGCCCGGACGGTCATCGGCAAGAAGAACACGGTCGTTCTGGATTGGGCCTATCACGGCAATTCCGGCGGCATGGTCGATATCAGCCCTTACAAGTTCAAACGCAAGGGTGGCTATCCGCGGCCCGATTTCGTCGAGATCGCCCAATTTCCCGACCCCTATCGTGGCCCGCACAAGGGCATGTCCGAGGCTACGGGCCGCGCCTATGCCGGCGATGTCGCGCGCTGCCTTGATGCGGTCGAGGCCAAGACAGGCAGCGGCGCGGCGGCCTTCATCGCCGAGTCGATCTCGGGCGTGGGCGGGCAGGTGATCTATCCTGACGGCTACCTGAAAGCGGCCTACGAACATGTTCGCGCCAGCGGCGGTCTCTGCATCGCGGACGAAGTTCAGTGCGGCTTTGGCCGGGTCGGCAGCGCCTTCTGGGGGTTCGAGTTGCAGGGCGTCGTTCCCGATATCGTCGTGATGGGCAAGCCCATCGGCAATGGCCATCCGCTGGCCGCTGTCGTGACGACGCCCGAGCTTGCGGCGCGTTTTGCCAACGGGATGGAATATTTCAACTCCTTCGGCGGCAATCCGGTGTCGATGGCGGTCGGCATGGCGGTTCTGGACGTGATCGAGAACGATGGTTTGCAAACCAAGGCGCTTGAAACCGGCGGCTATATGCTGGACCGGTTCCTCGAACTGGGCGACCGACACCAGATCATCGGCGATGTCCGCGGGCGGGGGCTGTTTTCGGGCCTTGAACTGGTCACCGACCGGGCGACTCTGACCCCCGCGACGGAAGCTGCGGGGCGGATTGTCAATCACCTGCGTCAGCAAGGCGTGCTTGCCTCGACCGACGGGCCGCTCGACAACGTGCTGAAGTTCAAGCCGCCCATGGTCTTCGGCAGGGCCGAGGCGGACATCCTTTGCGGGGCGTTGGAGAGCGCTCTTGCCGCGCACGGTGCGACGGCAACGGGATGAGTGCGGCGGGCCGGGTTCGCAGCTCTGAGAACGGCATACTTGACTCACGCGAATGTTGAATTAAAAACGTTTTTATTGACTCGTGTTCCCGACGGGAACGGCGCCGGGGGTGAAATGGCGAAGACGGGATCATTGCGTAAAGGTTTGGGCGCGCGTCCGACGGTCAAGACGCTGGCGGAGATGACCGGCTATTCCATCGCGACCATTTCGAAAGCGCTGAACAATTCCCCCGTGGTCACCGAAGAAACCAAGGCCCTGATCCGCGATGCAGCCGAACGTGTCGGCTATGCCAGCAATGCGCGGGCGGCGTCGCTCAGGACCGGCAAGACCTATCAGGCGGCGGTGCTGATGCCGGTATCCGTCGCGCCCGGCAACGAATGGCATGGCGTCGAATACACCGAGATTCTCAGCGGCATCAGCCAGGCGCTCGACGCATCGCCCTATCAGCTTTCGGTGCATCTCATCCGCGATGCCGAAGATGGCCGCGCCGCAGCCGAACGCATCGCCAGCCAGGGATTGGCGGACGGCCTGGTGTTTTCGGGCATCCTGTCCCGCGATCCGCGCGTCGATTTTCTGGTCGAGCGCGGCTTTCCCTTCGTTGCCCTCGGTCGCTGCGATCGTCCCGGCGGCTATGCCTATGTCGACATCGACAGCGGCTGGGTGGCGGCAGATGCGACACGTCGGCTGATTGCGGGCGGGCATAGCCGGATCGCCCTCATCAATCCGGAACGCAAGTATTCCTATGCGCGTGAACGGCGCGACGGGTTTCGGGCGGCGCTTGCCGAAGCCGGCCTGCCGGCCTGCGACGATCTGATCGCCGAGGGCGATCTGACCGCACGCTTCGGTCGCGACAGCGCGCTGAAGCTTCGCGCGCGGGCCGATCCACCCACCGGCTTTGTCTGCGTGAACGAGGCGACGACACTCGGTCTGCTTCGGGGCCTGCACGAACTTGGTCTGTCGGCGGAAACCGATGTGTCGGTGATCGCCTATGACGATCTCAACGTCTCGGCCTATTTCGCGCCCGCGCTCTCGACCCACTTCCAGCCGGTCGAGGAATTGGGGCGCACGCTCGGAAGCTTCCTGATCCGCCGTATGGCGGGCGAACCGCCGGAGAACCTCGTCAAGGTATTCCGGCCAAAACTGATCCCGCGGCGGCCGGACCGGCTGACCACGGCGTGAAGACCAGACCAGAAGACCAACAGAGGAGAGACACCATGAAAACCACAATACTCGCTGCGGCCCTTGCCGTATTCGGCTTTTCGGCGGCACAGGCCGCGGATCTTGGCGGCGCGCTGCTGCGCGTCGGATCGGATACCACCTATCCGCCGATGGAAACCGTCGATCCGGCGACCGGGCAGATCGTCGGCTTCGACGTCGATATCGTCAACGCCATCTGCGAAAAGATCAACTGCAAGGCAGAGTTCGTCACCACGGCCTGGGACGGTATCTTCGGCGCGCTCCAGCAGGGCGAATTCGACCTTGTTGCCTCGGGCGTGTCGATCACCGACGAGCGCAAGAAGTCGATGGACTTTTCCGACCCCTACATCGTCGTCAGCCAGGCCGTGCTGATGCGTGTTGAGGATGAGGGCATGACCATCGACGACATCAAGAACGGCGGCAAGAAGCTTGCCGCCCAAACCGCGACCACCAATGCCACGCTGGCCGAAGAGCTGGTCGGCCGCGACAACGTGGCGCTTTACGACACCTTCGCCGGCGCGGTCGTGGCGCTTCAGAATGGCGACGTGGCGGGCGTCATCATAGACGGCACCTCCGCCGCCGCCTATGAGAAGGAATTCGCCGGCAGCCTAATCATCGGCATCAAGGGCCTGAAATCCGACCCGCTGGGACTGGTGTTCCGCAAGGGCGACGAAAATGCCGCGGCGTTCAACGAGGGCCTTGCCGCGATCAAGGCGGACGGCACCCTGGACAAGCTGACCGCGAAGTACTGGAGCGCGAACTGATCGCGTTCCGGTCGGGCCGATAACCGGGACCGGCGACCTCACGCCGGTCCAATCCACTTCCTCATTCAAGCCAACAGTCAGGGCCGCCATGAACTGGTTTTTGCGCCTTCGTCCCAGCAACATGGTCATTCTGGCCGCCCTGCCTTTCGTGATCTATCTGTTCACGATGGTCCCCAACTATCGTCGCTCCTTCATCTCGATCGTAGGGATCGAAACCGGTGCCGGTCGTCTTCTGGAAGAATTCCTGGTGCTCGTTGCCATATCGGTCCTCGGGTTTGTCTGGCCGGTGCTGCGATGGCGCAAGCTGACTACGCGACGGTTCTGGCGCGCGCTCGCATTGGTTGCGCTGGTCGGCAATGTGGTGCTGGCCTTTGCGCTGGCGGCGTTTGGCGATGTCTCCGCCCTTGCCGCATCGATCGTCGCAAATGCAGTGGATCCGGCGCTTTCCGACCTGGTTATCAAGGCGATCACGCCCCGCCAACTGACCCCGGAAGCCACAATCATGGTCGCTGCGGCAACGCAGAGGTGGCTCTGGGTCTATACGGGGGTGAGCGCGGTATTGGCGTTTGCCGGGCTCTTGGAACTGACGACCGGCACCGCGTCGCCGTTGGCCCGCTGGACGGGCAGGGCGCTGATATTGCTCAACGGTGCCGGGCTCATCTATCTGATTCTGGCGGCACATATCGGCTTCGCCTCGGGGCTCTTCACCACGCTGCGCGCCGGGATCTTCGCCTATCTGCTCGCGGCGTTTCTGGGGCTGATCTGGGCGGGGCTTCTGCATCTGACGCCCAAGCGCAACACCATCAGGATATGGGCCGCCGTCTGTGTCGCGGCCTTCGTGGCAAGCGGTGCGTTCTGGGTGCAGCCGCACACCACCTTCGTGCTGGCAGGAAGTCTCGACAAGCGCGTCGCCATCGTGAAGGGCACGCCGAAATCGCTGGTCGATACCATCCGCTTCGGCCAGTTCGCCGACAATCTGCCCGCCGAGATCGGCCTGCGCAGTTCCGCCACCAACGAAAGCGCGTTGCAGCTTCTTGCCCAGGGCGACCAGGTCTCGGCGGTTCTTATGCCCGAGGAACTGGTGCCGCCGGGTACGCCCGAGCTCTGGCGCGTCAGTTTCCTGCCTGACCGGTTTCAGATTCCGGCGGTCTTTCTGTTCGTCGGCGGCATCCTGCTGTCGCTCCTGACCTTTTCGGCCGCCCAGCACGGGCGTCATCCATTGTCTGTCAGCGTTGAGTTCTTCGTCGATACGGTGCGTGGCATCCCGATGCTGGTGATCATCCTGTTCGTCGGCTTGCCCTTTGCCGGGGCGGTCAAGGACGCGTCTGGCGGCGTCATCGACATGCCGAACGTGATGCGTGGTGTCATCGCCATTGCCATAGGCTACTCGGCCTATCTGGCCGAGATCTTCCGCGCCGGAATCGAAGCGGTGCCGCGCGGCCAGGTGGAGGCGGCGCGGTCGCTTGGCCTCAACAATTGGCGGGTGGCGCAGCTGGTGGTGCTGCCACAGGCGCTGCGCATCGTGATCCCGGCCCTTGGCAACGAATTCATCGCGATCCTCAAGGACACGTCGCTTCTGTCGATCCTCTCGGTGCGCGACGTGACCCAGCGCATGCGTGAGTTCCAGTCGGCGAGCTTTCTGCCCTTTGCCCCCTTCAACTCGGCCGCCATTATCTACGTCTTCCTGACCTTGGCGGCGGCGAGCCTGATTGCATCCATTGAAAGGCGCACCGATGTCAAGAACCGCTGAGCCCAATTGGCCGCTGGAAGAACGTGCATCGGCGATCGACCTGCCCGCCGACTTCACATTCGGTGCGGCCACGGCCGCCTACCAGATCGAAGGCGCCATCGCCGCCGATGGCAAGGGCGAAAGCATCTGGGACAGGTTCACGCGCAGGAAAGGCGCGATCATCGACGGAAGCAGCGGAGAGATCGCCTGCGACAGTTACCACCGCTGGCCAGAAGATGTCGCGCTTTTGCGGGAAATGGGGCTTGATGCCTACCGTTTCTCGCTTTCCTGGCCACGGGTCCAGCCGGGGGGCAAAGGACCGCTCAACCCCGCTGGGCTGGCGTATTATGACCGGCTGATCGACCGCCTGCTCGACGCCGGGATCGCGCCCTACGCAACGCTTTACCACTGGGATCTGCCGCAGGAGTTGCAGGATCGCGGCGGCTGGTACAAGCGCGACACGGCCGAACGTTTCGCGGACTATGCCGGTCAGGTGACGGGCGCGATCGGCGATCGGGTCGGTCACTGGACGACGCTGAACGAGCCCTGGACCTTCTGCTGGTTCGGCCATGCGCTTGGCGAAGATGCGCCGGGCCTGGCGGACGGTGTCAGGGGTGGTCTGGCGGCCAGCCATCATGCGCTGCTGGCGCATGGGTTGGCGGTTCCGCGCATCCGGTCGGCGGCACCGAAGGCCAAGGTGGGGATCGTTCTCGATCTCAACGTCGTCAGCCCCGCGACCGGCGGCGCCGAGGACCGGGCCGCCGCGCGCCGGTTCGAGGGGGTGCAAAACCGCTGGTATCTTGATGCGGTATTCAGCGGAAGATACCCCGAGGATATCCTTGACCTTTGCTCAGGGCTGCTGCCCGAAATCCGCGACGGCGACGCGGCGATGATCGCGCAACCGCTCGACTATCTCGGCGTAAATATCTACCGCCGTTCGGTCATCGCGGCCGGGAGCGATCTGCCACCCCTGAACTTCCGGCGTGTCAGTCCGCCGGGCCGCTATACCGCGACCGGCTGGGAGATCTGGCCGCGCTGTATCCGTGATGCCCTGAATTTCGTGCATGAAAACTATGGGCCGAAGGCTCTCTACATCACCGAGAACGGCATGGCCACCACGCCGGAGGCGGCCAGCGGCTCCGGCCGCATCGACGATGCGGAACGCGCCCGCTATCTTGTCGAGCATCTGGAAGAGGTCGCAGCGGCGGCACGAGCCGGCGTGCCGGTCAAGGGATACTTCGCCTGGACGCTGATCGACAATTTCGAATGGGCCTCGGGTTATACCGTGCCGTTCGGTATTGCCCATGTCGATCCCGAGACACGGGAGCGTCGATTGAAACTCAGCGGCGAGGTCTTTGGCCGGATCGCCCGGAGGGCGCGCTGAGATGGTGGCGCCGACGGTGCTGATCACCGGCGCTGGACGCGGACTCGGTCTCGAACTTAGCCGGCAATATGCGGACTCGGGCGCGCGGGTTATAGGCTGCTGCCGGGATCCTTCATCGCTTCAAGGGAAAATCCGGGGGCATGTCCGGCCGATGACGCTCAATCTGACAGATGGCGGCAGCATCACCCAGTTGGCCGATGATCTGGGGCACGAAGCCATCGACATCCTGATCAACAATGCCGCCTTGCGCGGTGCGACCGGTGGACTCGGCGACGTGACGGCCGAAGATTTTCACGCGGTCATGGCGGTGAATGTTCTTGCCCCGCTTTTTCTGGTCCGCTCGCTGAGGCGGAACCTGATGCGCGGACGGCGCCGTATCGTGGCGATGATCTCGAGCCGGGCGGGGTCGATGACTGAAGGGCTCGATCCCGATGGCGACTATGCCTATCGCTGCTCCAAGGCGGCGCTGAACATGGCGACGCTGAAGCTGGCCTATGACGACTCCGATCTGACGTTTCTTCTTTTCCATCCTGGTTGGCTCATGACTGACATGGGCGGTCCGGAGGCAGACCTGCCTGTTGCAGAGGCAGCAAAGGGACTGATCGCGCGGATCGAGGCGGCGGGGCCGGGCGACAGCGGCGCGTTCATGACCTGGGAGGGCGAGCCAGTTCGCTGGTGACGCTTGCCATGCGGCCATACGCAGTGACACCATCCCAGCAAACTGGCTCAAGTGCGGGCAGGGCGGCGAAGTATCGTCGCCGGATGACCAAACGCAGCCCGTTCAAGTACTTCAAAATCAGCGTAGAGACTATTCGCCTGGCGGTGATGATGTAAGTGAGGTTCCCGCTGTCTCTGAGGAATGTCGAAGATCAGCTGAGGCAGCGTGGCATCGACTCAGACACGAGACGGTCCGGTTCTGGTGGCGCAGGTTCGGGCCGCCGTCGGGCGCGCGCGTCCGTGCTCGCGCAAGAAAATGACTGACGAGCTTCAGGTCGGCTAAGGGATCGGAGACGGCACCCGCGTCGATTGTCTGACGAAAGGTCGTGGAAGGCTACTCTCAGTTCGGCTGCAGCAAAGCGACAGCGTCAAGCGACCGGATTTTCGCTGGGTTGTGTGTCCGGGACTTCGAACCACGTTTCAACCTCCCAATCTGGCGTCGCCACACGGCCGGGCGCGCGGAACGGGAAACGGAGATGACCTCGATACCGGCCCGACACCTGCTCGTCCGTGCCTCTCCGATGACGGCCCTGGACGAAGAATTCCATACGGCTCGCTACGAGGCGCTAGACCACCTCGTCGCCGCGGAGAGTTGTGGCTTTCAAGCCGTCCCGGACAGTGTCGCGGAGACCGAATGGCAGTATACCGGCAACATGCAGGGATCGTCCCTAAGGTAGGCTCATCCCACGCCAGGGATCAGACATCGATCTCCACCGCCACACCCTTCTTCACCGCCAGATCGACGGCGGCCTGCGCCACGGCGAGATCCTGTAGCCCGACCCCGGTGCCGTCGAAAAGCGTGATCTCGTCCTCCGAGGTTCGCCCCTTCGCCATCCCGGCGATGACCTTGCCGATGGGTGTGATCGCCTCCGCCGAGATCAGCCCCGCCTTCACCGCGTGCTGCGCCTCGCCCAGCGTCACGGATTGCGCGACCTCGTCGGTGAAGACCTTCGCGCGCGCCAAAAGGGCGGGCTCCACCTCCTGCTTGCCGATCGTGTCGGTGCCCATGCAGGCCAGATGGGTGCCGGGCCGGACATGCGCGTCCATGAGGCTCGCTGCGGGCGACGAGGTGATCGTGACGATCACGTCCGCCTCCGCGCCCAATTTCTCAAGGCTCACGGCCTCGAAGGGCAGGCCAAGCTCGGCTGCGACCTCGCCGAGCTTTGGCAACATTTCGGGATGGAGGTTCCAGGCCAAGACGCGTTCGAACTTGCGGATCTTGGCGACCGCGCGAAGCTGGAAGCCCGCCTGATGGCCCGCGCCGACCATGCCGAGCACCTTGGCATCCCGCCGCGCCAGCCGATCGACAGAGATCGCCGCCGCTGCAGCCGTGCGCAGTGCCGTCAGAAGGTTGCCGCCCACCATCGCGGTCGGCCGCCCCGTTTCGGGATCGAAGAGGAAGACCGAGGATTGATGATTGATCATTCCCTTCTCGGCATTGCCGGGAAAGTAGCCACCCGCCTTGACCCCCATGACGCCACCCGCCCGGTCAAGGCCGGACTTGAAGCCATATTGACGCCCGCCGCCCAGTGCCTCGCGGATGACGGGGAAGTTGTAGGCGTCGTCGCGCGCCATCGAGGCAAAGACGGCTTCGACGGCCTCATATGCGGCTTCGGGTGTGAAGAGGCCCGCGATTTCGCGTTCCGGGACGATGATCATGGCCTACCCTTTGCTACTGAGTTGCCCGCCCTGTCGGGACGGGTGCCATACGCTTGCGGGACGGATGCGGGACGGGTTCAATACGCCTTGCCACGGGCTGAAACTGGCCAGACGCATTCGACCTTGCCGCCCCTGACACCGACATACCAGTCATGCACGTTGCAGGTCGGATCGCAGTGACCCGGCACGAGGCGTAGCTTGTCGTTGACCTTGAGAACGCCTTTCGGGTCCTCGACCACGCCATGTTCGTCCGAGCACTTGACATACTTCACATCGTCGCGGCCATAGACGAAGGGCAGGCCGCTATCGACCGATTGCGCCTTGAGGCCCGCATCCACGATGGCCTTGTCGGCTTTCGCGTGGCTCATCACCGAGGTCAGGATGAAGAGCGCATTTTCCCATTCCCCCTGATCGATCCGCTTGCCGTCCTTGTCGTGGATACGCCCGTAATCGGCATCCATGAATGCGTAGGATCCGCACTGGAGCTCGTTGTAAACTCCTGAATTACTTTCGAAATAATAAGAACCAGTGCCGCCGCCTGAGACCAGTTCCGGTTCCAGCCCGACCTTCTTCAGCCCCTCGACAGCGTCCTTGACCATCGCGATCGCGGTGTCGAGCTTGGCCTTCCGGTCCGCATAGCTGTCCAAGTGCTGCATCGCGCCTTGATAGGCCTGGATGCCCTTGAAGGTCAGCCCCTCGGCGGCATCGATGGTCTTGGCGATCTTCACCACAGCTTCGGTCGTCGTCACCCCGCAGCGGCCCGCGCCGCAATCGATCTCGATGAAGACGCCAAGATTGGTGCCGTGCTTCTTTGCCGCCGCCGACAGTTCGGCCACGTTGTCCACATCGTCCACGCAGACGATGATGTTCGAGCCGAGCTTCGGCAGTTGCGCCAGCCGGTCGATCTTTCTGGGGTCGCGGACCTGATTGGAGACGAGGACATCCTTGATGCCGCCCCGGACGAAGACCTCGGCCTCGCTAACCTTCTGACAGCACACGCCAATTGCGCCACCAAGCTTCTCTTGCAACTTCTGTACGTCCACGGACTTGTGCATCTTGCCGTGGCTCCTGTGGCGCATCCCGTGCGCCTTGGCATAGTCGCCCATCTTCTTGATGTTGCGCTCCAACGCGTCGAGATCGAGGATCAGGCAGGGGGTCTGGATGTCCTTCTCGTCCATGCCGGGCTTGGCCGGAATGTCGTAGCCGACGTCGAGCGCGTTGATGTTCACGGGTGCGTTCATGGTAGCCTCCTTGGGTTACATCCAGGGCAGTTTGTCGAGATCGACATTACCGCCGGTGATGATGACGCCGACGCGCTTTCCGGCGAAGACGTCCTTGTTCTTGAGAATGCAGGCGAGCGGCACGGCGCTAGACGGCTCCATCACGATCTTCATGCGCTTCCAGATGAGTTTCATCGCATCGACGATCTCGTCTTCCGAGGCGGTGAAGATGTCGGTGACGTGGTTCTTGACGAAATGCCAGGTCAGTTCCTTCAGCGGCACCTTCAGCCCGTCGGCGATTGTCTCGGGCGCGTCGTCAGCGATGATATGGCCGGCCTTGAAGCTGCGATAGGCATCATCGGCTTGCTCCGGTTCGGCGGCGTAGATCTTCACATCTGGCGCGAGGGTGGACAGGGCAAGGCAGGTGCCCGACACCATGCCGCCGCCGCCGATGGGGGCGATCACGGCGTCAAGGTTGTCGACCTGCTGGATCAGCTCCTTGGAGCATGTGCCTTGCCCCGCGATCACGCGAGGATCGTTGTAGGGATGCACGAATTCGGCGCCCGTCTCTGCCACGACCTCGGCAAAGACCGCCTCGCGGCTGGAGGTGGAGGGGTCGCATTCCACGACCCGCCCGCCATAGCCCTTCACGGCGTCCTTCTTGGCCTGCGGCGCGGTGCGTGGCATGACGACGGTGCAGGGGATGCCCCGCCGCCCTGCGGCGTAGGACAGGCAAGTGCCATGATTGCCAGAGCTATGCGTCGCCACACCCATTTTCGCCTGCTCGTCTGTCAGCCCGAAGACCGCGTTCGACGCACCCCGGGCCTTGAAAGCGCCCGCCTTTTGCAGGTTCTCGCATTTGAAGAACAGCTCCGCCCCCGCCAACTCGTCGATGAAGCGGGAGGTGAGGACCGGCGTGCGGTGAATGTAAGGCTTGATCCGCTCATGCGCCGCCCGCACGTCGTCGATGGTGGGAATATACATGGTGTCGGTCTCGCTCATCACGCTGCCGCTTTCCTTTTCGCGTCGCCGTGGCGATAGAAGCCCTGCGCGGCGGCGACACCCGATCCGAGTTTCACCGGCAAACCGAGATCGACCATCACCATCTCTGCCGTCGCCAGCCCCGACAGCATCAGGGATTCGGTAAGCATCCCCAGATGGCCGATACGGAACACCTTTCCCGCAACCTTGCCCAGACCGACTCCGAAGGCCATGCCGTATTCGCCGGCGGCCCGCGTGACGATGTCGGTCGCGTTGAAGCCCTCGGGCGTGCGGATCGCGCTGACCGTGTCGGAATAGACCTCCGGGCTTTCGGCGCAAAGCTCCAGCCCCCAGGCGGTGACCGCGCGGCGCACACCTTCGGCAATGCGGGTATGGCGGGCAAAGACGGTATCCAGCCCCTCGGTTAAGATCATGTCGAGCGACAGCTTCAACCCGTTCATGAGGCCGACGGGCGGCGTGTAGGGGAACGCATTCGCGGCATAGCCCTTCGCCATGTCGCGCACGTCGAAGAAGGTGCGCGGCAGCCTCGCTGCCTCGACCGCCGTCATTGCCTTGTCGGAAAACCCGACGATGGCCAGACCGGCAGGCAGCATGAACCCCTTCTGCGATCCGGTCACGGCGACATCGACGCCCCATTCATCCATCCGAAAATCCATTGAGGCGATGGACGAGACGCCGTCGACGAAGAGCATGGCAGGGTGCCTAGCCGCATCCATCGCGCGGCGCACGGCGGCGATATCGGACTTCACGCCGGTCGCCGTCTCGTTATGCGTCGCCAGCACGACACGGATCTCGTGGGCCGTGTCGGCCCTCAGGATTTCCTCATAGCGATCCGTAGGAATGCCCGCGCCCCACGGCGCCTCCACGATTTCAACTTTCAGCCCGTGACGCTGGCACATGTCGATCCAGCGGTGGGAGAACATGCCGTTCCGCGCCGCGAGAACCTTGTCGCCGGGCGACAGCGTGTTGGTGATCGCAGTTTCCCAGCCGCCCGTGCCGGTGGAGGGGAAGATGAAGACCTTCGCGCTCTCGGATTTCAGAACCTTCTGCACACCGTCGAGGCAGGGATGGAGGATCTTGCCGAAGACGGGTGAGCGGTGGTCGATCGTCGGCATGTAACAAGCCTGACGGACAGCTTCGGGCATGTTGGTCGGGCCGGGGATGAAGACGGGGTTCTGAAAGCTCATGGTCTGCCCTCCTGTGGCGGCTTCCATGAATCTACGCCAGATGGCGCATATCCCCAATTTTTTTGAATGTATTTTTCATAGCATGAATTTTCGGAATTTGTGCTGTAATGACATGAGCTTGAGTTTTTTCATTGGCCGCACGCTATTTTCATGGATATTCAGAAAGTGTATATTGATTCTTCTGGCGGAGGACGGAAATGCCGACACCCACGCGCCGCAAGGGCCGTCCGAAGGGGTTCGACAGCAACCCGTCCCAGACGACGATCCAGGCGCTCGACCGGGCGCTTGGCGTGCTGGTGGCGCTTGCGGCTGAGAAGGGGATGACCCTATCGGAGATCGCGGCGAAGCTCGAGCAGTCGCCCGCCACGATGTACCGTGTTCTCGCCACGCTCGAAGCGCGCGAATTCGTGGAGATCGACCCGCAGCGGCAGGAATGGCATATCGGGCCGACGGCGTTCCGGCTTGGGTCCGCGTTCCTCCGCCGCAGCGGGGTGATCGACCGGAGCCGTCCGGTGATGCGCGAATTGATGGAGGCGACGGGCGAGACCTCAAATCTCGGGATCGAGAAGGATGGCGAGGTGATGTTCGTCAGCCAGATCGAGACGCATGAATCGATCCGCGCCTTCTTCCCGCCCGGAACGCTTTCGCCCATGCATGCTTCGGGCATCGGCAAGGCGCTTCTGAGCATGTATGACAAGAATCGGCTGGCCCGCTTCGTCAAGGGCCATCCGTTCCAACTTTTCACCGGGAAGACGATCGGTGATGTGGGCCGTCTGCATGAAGAACTGGGCGCGATCCGGGTGCGGGGCTACGCCGTTGACGATGAGGAGCGGACGACGGGAATGCGCTGCGTTGCGGCCGCCATTCTCAACATCCACGGCGAAGCGGTGGCTGGCATCTCAGTCTCCGGCCCCACGCACCGCATGGGCGAGGAGCGGATGGAGCGGATCGGCGGCCTTGTCCGCGACGCCGCCGCGAAGGTGTCGCGCTGGCTTGGCGCTCCGGGTAGTTACTGATCAGTCCGCCGTTGCCATGAGCCGCGGTGCCGTCATGCGGCTAGCTCGCGATTTGCTGGTCGCTGATCTGGCAGCTCCCAGATTTTCCGTAAACCCGCCGCCGTCTCACTGACGGCCCGCAAACAATTCTACCAGGTTGACGCTGCCTGGGCGTCCCTTGGTGAGGTCAAGGTTGGCCTGAATGTGCCCCAGATGCTCCGACATGAGCCGGGACGCGGCCGCACTGTCTCTCTCGCGCAGCGCCCAAAGGATCAGCGAATGATCGTCGTCGCGGCAATTGTCCGTGCCCGGCGCCCCAAAGATCCCGATAATCAGCGAGGTCCGCGTCACCAGCTCCTTGACCATACGCTCCATCACCCGATTGGCCGCTATGCTCGCAAGGACGACGTGGAACTGCCCGGACAGGCGGATGGCCTCATGCCGGTTGTCGGATCTGTGGGCGTGATGCTCCTTCTTCAGATGATTGCTCAGCAGCGCGATGTCAGTTTCGCTTGCCCGTTCCGCCGCAAGCATGGCGACATTCGGTTCGATCATCAGGCGCGACTCGAACACCTCGCGCGCTTCGGCGGCGGTAGGGCTGGCCACGAATGCGCCGCGATTTGATTGTAGATCGACGACCTGGCGGCTGGCCAGAAGCAGGAGGCTGCGGCGGATACGCATGCGGCCAACGCCAAACGCCTCGCAAAGCGCCGATTCGGACAATTTCGCACCGGGCGGTAGGCGCTGATCAATCACCGCGTCGAAAATCTGATCGACGATTTCCGCTTCGGTTGGCTCCGGGCGGCCGTTTCCGGACGCGGTTTCATTCGCAAACATAACAGGTTCCACTTTGGACGCGGGTGCGCGGTCAGGCTACAGCATAGTTGGCGGCAACCGCAATTGACAACGGTGTCGACAAATATGTTGACAGGATTGTTAACAAAGTAGTTCCCTTACGTCACCACGCACGGACTCTTGGAGGGCAAGACGTGGAATGATGTTCAGGGAGGATATAGAATGAAACGCCGCACGATGCTCAGAACCACCGCCATTGCGGCTGTGGCGAGCCTTTCCTTCAGCGGTATGGCCTTTGCCGACAACCCGGTCCTGAAGATCGGCTTCGTCGGAGTCACCAGTGGACCGGCCGCCGCTTGGGGCACCTCGAACCAGAGATCGATGGAGACGCGCGCCGCATGGATCAACGAAACCGGCGGTGTCGACATCGGCGGGACGGTCTATGATGTCGAGATCATCGCCTTCGACGATCAGAAGGACCCCAAGCGCGCGATCGCCGGCATGGAGAAGATGGCGCAGGAAGGCATTCACTATGTCGTCGGCCCCAATGTCGATGACGGCGCCGCCGCCGTACGTCCGGTGGCGGAGCAGAACGGGATCATCTACTTCCCCTATGCTTTCCCGAAGGAACTTTATACTGCACCGGCGTCCAACGCCGTCCTCGGCATGGTCGCCAACTACCAATCTGGCCCGGCGATCTACAAATATCTGATGGAAAACAAAGGCATCAAGAAGGTGGCCTTTGTAGCCGCGAATGAATCCGATCCGCTGTCGCAGCGCGACGGCGGTGTTGCAGCGGCCAAGGAGCTTGGTCTCGAGGTTGTCTCGGACAGCGTGACCTATCAGGTCGACACCACCGACTTCACGCCGGTCCTGTTGCCGGTGATCCAGACCCAGCCGGATCTTCTGGTCCTGTCTGGCGTCTCGCCCGCCAACGCGCCGCAACTGATCCGCTCGGCCCGCGAACTGGGTTATGAGGGCCTCATCTCGACAGAAACCGCGCAGGATGCGGGCGTGCTGCAGGAAGGTGCGGGCGAACTGGCCAATGGCTTTATCTCGGTCGGCGGCGCCTCGACGCCGGAACTTGCCTCGGACATGATGCGCGAATTCGTCGACCGCTACACCAAGATGTTCGGCGAATATAACGACGAGTCGAACACCAAGGTCTACGCGCTTGAATACATCCTCGACACGCTGAAGGCGAACCCCGCCGCGATCAACGATGTCGAGGAATTCAAGAAGACCATGGACACTTTTGACGCGCCGAACCCCTACATGGTGGGCGATGCCAAGCTGACCTATGTCGGCATGACGTCGTTCGGGCAGAAACGGCAGCTTTCGGTGCCACTCGTCGTGAATGAGTTCAAGGACGGTGCGTTCGAGACGCTGTTCGTGGCGCAGGTCGACTGACTGTCGCCGACGCTCCGTCTCTCGGGGTCCGGCGACTACGCTCCCTGCCGGACCCCGACCCAGCAAAGGCTTTCCCATGGAACAGATCCTCGCCAACGGGCTCTATCTTGGCGCCCAGTACGCGCTCATCGCGCTCGGGCTGACGCTGATCTTCTCGTTGATGAACGTGCTGAACTTCGCGCATGGACAGATGTACGTGCTGGGTGGGTTCGTGACCTACACGATCGTCAGCCAGTTTGGCCTGCCGTTCATCGTCGGGCTTATTGGCTCCGCGATCACGCTGGCGGTTGTCGGCGGGCTGATCGAGAAGTTCCTCTTTCGCCCGGTGATCCGGCGATCGCAGCGCGAAGAAAGCACGATGCTTCTGGCTGCCGGGATCGCCTTCTTCCTTGATGCGGTAATCCTGTTGGTCTTCGGCGAAAAACAGCGCGGGGTGCCGAAGATCGTGAACGGCGTCTTCAACTGGGATTTTCGCATCATCATGCCCTATGACCGCATCCTGATCGGAGTGCTGGCGATCGCGATGATCGCGGGCTTTATCCTCTTCATGCAGTATTCCCGCGCGGGCCGCGCCATGCGTGCGCTGGCGCAGGACCGGGTCGCCGCGCAGCTGATGGGGGTCGATGTCGACCGATACTCGATGATCGGCTTCGCGCTTGGCGCGATGCTGGCGGGGCTGGTCGGCGGTCTGCTCGTGACGATCACCGGGATCAACCTCGGCATGGGCGGGCCGACCTCGATCAAGGCCTTCATGATGATCATGATCGGCGGCGCCGGGGTCATCTCCGGCGCCATCGCCGGTGGGTTCATCCTCGGTATGCTGGAATCGATCGGCCTGACCGTTCTCGCTGCTTATGGCGACATCACTTACCTCGTGATCTTCGCCTCGCTGATGGTTTTCCTCGCCCTCCGCCCGCAAGGGCTGATGGGCAAGCCTTGGGGATGAGAGTGATGACAAGCACCAGCAAACTGCTCGGCGGCGGAGCCTTCCTGCTCACCGTCTTCGTCATCGTGCCCTGGGCCATCGCGGCCAGCGGGCGGTGGGACTTTTACTATACGCTGACCTCGGTGGCGCTTCTTTCCATCGCCTCGGCGGGCGTCTGGCTGACCTTCTACATCGGCCGCATCAACATCGGCCAGGGCGCCTATGCGCTGGCGGGGGGCTATGTCTCGGCGGTGCTGGTGACGCAGGCGGGGGTCAATTTCTGGCTCACGCTGCCGCTCGCGGGTCTTTTCTGCGCGGGGCTGAGCGTGCTGATCGGGCTGCCGATCCTGCGCCTGCGCGGCGTCTACTTCGCGATGGTCACGCTGGTCCTGACCGAGGTCGCGCGTCTCGCGGCGCTGGCGCTGCCGGTCACGCAGGGCGCCAAGGGCATCACCTCGATCCCGCTCCCGGGCGAGGTTTCGATCCTCGGGCTGACGCTGATCCCGGATTTCGCGACGCTGGAGAACCCCAAGCTCGCCTTCTACCTGATGGCGGTCCTTTTGATGGTGATCTGCTTCGCAGCGCTCTACCGCATCGTCAATTCGCGGCTCGGTCATCTCTGCCGGTCCTTGCAGCAGAACGAGGAGCTTTCGGCCTCGATCGGCGTCAATACGGCCTACCTGCGGGTCTTGGCCTATTCGATCTCCTCGTTCTTCGGCGGCATTGCCGGGGCGATGTTCGTGGCGATCTCGCAGTCGATCTATCCCTCGTCCTTCCAGGTTGCCGACAGTGTGAACTTCATGCTGAACTGCTTTCTTGGCGGGCTCGGCTATGTCTTCGGCCCGATGCTCGGCACGCTCCTGCTCTATTTCGGCTGGGACCTTCTCTTCACCACGGGCCGCTTTCAGCTTCTGATTTATTCGTCGCTGCTGATCGCGCTCATGTTGGTGCTGCCGAACGGCATCCTCAGTTTCTTTGACCGGAAAGGAGGGCGCAAATGACCCCGATCCTCGAGGTAAAGGGTGTCACCAAGCGCTTCGGCGGACTCACTGCCAACGATGACATCTCCTTCGACGTCGCCGAGGGGGAGATCCTGTCGGTCATCGGTCCCAACGGCGCGGGGAAATCGACTCTCTTCAAGCTCATAGCGTCGTTCCTCACGACCACGTCCGGCGAGGTTCGGTTCAAGGGGCAGGTTATCTCCAACCTCGCGCCGCACAAGGTGGCGCGCATGGGTGTCGTGCGGACCTTCCAGGAAACCACGATCTTCCGCTCGATGACGGTCAGGGAAAACGTGATCGTCGCGCATCACCTGCGGTCGAAGGCCTCGCTTCTCGGCTTCTTCCTCGGCACGCGCCAAGCGCGCGCGGACGAGGCGGAGTTCGGTGCCTCGGCAGATGACATCATCGCGTTTCTCGGTCTGGAGGCTATCGCGGGTGAGCTGGCCTCCAACCTGCCGCAGGGCCACCTCAGGGCGCTGAGCATGGCGATCGGGCTTGCCACCGATCCAAAGGTTCTGCTGCTGGACGAACCCTTCGCGGGCATGAACCATGACGAGACGATGCGCATGGTCGGCCTCGTGCGGCGGCTCCGTGACGAACGCGGGGTGACGGTGCTTCTGGTCGAACACGACATGCCGGCGGTGATGAAGATCTCCGACCGGATCGTGGTCATCAACTTCGGCCAGATGATCGCCGAGGGCACGCCAGCCGAAATCCAGTCCAACGAAAAAGTCATCGAGGCCTATCTGGGCAGCGAAGACGCAGCGATCGGGATGTGAGCGATGGCCGAGATGCTCAGCTTCGAGAATGTGGAGCTTTACTACGATCACGTCTACGCGCTGAAAGGCGTTTCCATTGAGATGCAGGAGGGCGAGACCGTCGCCCTGATCGGCGCCAACGGCGCGGGCAAATCGTCGATCCTGAGGGCCATCACAGGACTGCGCAAGATCCGCAGCGGCGAGATACGGTTCATGGGCGAAAGGCTCGACGGCACGTCGGCGGCCGAAATCGTCCGGAAGGGCATAGCCATGGTCCCCGAGGGGCGCAGGGTTTTTCCCTACATGACGGTAAAGGACAACCTTCTGATGGGTGCCTTCACCCGCACCGACAAGGCCGATATCGCCCGCACGCTCGACAGTGTTCTTACCCGGTTTCCGCGGCTCAAGGAACGCTATGGCCAGACCGCGGGGACGTTGTCTGGTGGCGAGCAGCAGATGATGGTGATCGGGCGGGCGCTGATGGCCAAGCCGCGGCTTCTCCTCTTGGACGAACCCTCGCTCGGCATCGCGCCGAAGCTGGTGCAGGACATCGCGCGCTCGATTGTGGCGATCAGCCGGGACGAGAAGGTGACGGTGCTCCTGGTCGAGCAGAATTCACGCATGGCGCTGTCGATCTCCAACCGCGCCTATGCGATGTCGACTGGCTCGGTCGTGCTGAGCGGTGATTCCAAGGACCTGATCAAGGACGACCGTATCAAGGCGGCCTACCTTGGCGGCGATGTATGAGGCAGGGGCCATGCGGATACTCGTGATCAATCCAAACACAACCGCCTCGATGACGGCCAAGATCGGCGCCGCCGCGAAAGGCGTCGCGGCGCAGGGGACCGAAATCATCGCGGTCAACCCGCGCTCGGGACCGGCCAGCATTGAGGGATACTACGACGAGGCGATCAGCCTTGCCGGCCTCTTGCAGGTGATCGAGGAGCATCCCGGCGTCGATGCGGTCGTGCTCGCCTGCTTCGACGATTCTGGCCTGGACGCCGCGCGCTGCCTCGCGCACTGCCCCGTCGTCGCGATCGGTGAGGCGGCGTTTCACACCGCCTCGCTTCTGGCAAACAAGTTCTCGGTCGTCACCACGCTCGCGCGCTCGGTCCCGGCGATCGAACACAATCTCCATCGCTACGGTCTGGCTGCACGCTGCGCGCGGGTCCGTTCAAGTGAGGTCGCGGTGCTCGATCTGGAACACGAGGCCGGCCCGGCGCGGGCGAAGATCGACGCGGAAATCCGCCGCGCAATGGATGAGGACCGCGCCGAAGCCATCGTTCTGGGCTGCGCCGGCATGGCCGACCTGACGGCATCGCTTTCGGCCCAGCACGGTCTGCCGGTTCTGGATGGCGTCGCCTGCGCCGTGTTGCTTTGCGAAGGGCTGGTACGTCAGGGCCTCAAGACGTCACGTCTTGGCGGATATGCCGCGCCGGTGAAGAAGGATCGCAAGAGCGCTTGATAAACGGCTCAGGCCGGGCGGATCGATACCGGCGGCGGCCACGACGGCCCGCCGCCTCACGTCCGACCTTCCTCCAACGCAGACCTGCCCCCGTACCGGGAAGCCGTCAAAGCCGAAAGTTTGCGACAGATCCAGCCGCGCGCCATCAGGCAGCGCAGGCCCGCAAGATTGCACTGGCCAACAAATTTGCCGCGCGGGTCGGACGGTCGCGCGAATATACGATCTGGAAGATATCGTTGAATGTCACGCGGTCGGTGGCGAGAACATGCAGCCGACCATCCTCGACCGCGCTGGCCGCGTAGTGGTCCGGCAGAAATCCGATATAGGCACCCGACAACAGCAACAGCAGAGTGCCTTCCATATGCGCAGTCGTGGCGCCCCACTTGAAATCGATGCCGCAGATCGGCGCCTGCGGCATGTAGGAGCGTCCAGCGAAAGCCTGACGCGCCAGAACGTCGTCCGATACGGTCGATGCCGGGGTGTCGAACAACGGATGTCCGCGACCGCAATAAAGGTTCTGGCGCTCCTGGAAGACGTCGATCGCCCGCATCTGCGCAAGCTGTTGCTGTGCAGGCATCAGAACGATCTGAAAACGCCCGTTTAGGATGCTCTGGGACAGGAACTGCGGCGCAGCGATGTCGATGTTCAGTTGCACTCGGGGCGCCAGGCGTGAGAACTCCGCTACTGCCGCTTTCAGGTTCAGGCGGGCATTCGAGATCATTGCATCAACCATCCCGAAGGCCAGCTGGCCGGTCAATTCTCCCTGGATATCGCCGACGGCACCCTGAAATCTTTCGATTGACCCGAAGAGGTCGAGCATCGCCGAATAGACCTGACGCCCCTCCTCGGTCAGGAAGAACCCGCCGCGGCCCCGTTCGCAAAGCCTCACGCCCAGCCGTTCCTCCAGATGCCGCATGTGAGCCGAGATGGTCGCCTGGGTCATGCCAAGGCCTGCCTGCGCGGCCGAGAACCCGTTCGCATGCACAATTTCCGCAAACACGTGCAACAAGCGCAGATCAACATCGCCAAGAGTGCTGCGGCGAGGTACCGCCAATGTTGGAGTGGCTTTTCTCATACATAGATAGAAGCACAAGTAAGCATCGAAACATAGGTATTCTTTGAATCGTTACCCCGTGGCCTCCTGTCGGCGTCAAGTAGTCGCGGGACCAGACAATGACGGACAATGCTTATGATCGAGGGCGGCTGAACCTTCCCTTCGTCGGGATCTGCACGTTTGGCAAGTATCCCTACCAGCCCGATTGGGACAGGATCGACGCCGATGTGGCCATTCTCGGCGCGCCGTTCGACTTCGGCACCCAATGGCGCGCGGGCGCGCGGTTCGGTCCGCGCGGCATCCGCGAAGCATCGACGCTGTTCGCCTTCGGACACGGTGGCGCCTACGATCATGAGGATGATGTCACCTACCTGCCGGCCGACAAGGTCAGGGTGGTCGACCTCGGGGATGCCGACATCGTCCATACCGATACCGAAAAGAGCCATGCCAATATCGAGTACGGCGTGCGCAAGATCCTCGCCGCTGGTGCGCTGCCGGTGGTACTCGGCGGCGATCATTCAATCAACATCCCCTGCATCAACGCGTTTGACGAGGACTGCGCCGCGAAGGGGCCGATCCACGTTGTGCAGATCGACGCGCATCTCGACTTCGTCGATGTCCGCCACGGCGTGCGCTATGGCCACGGCAACCCGATGCGGCGGGCGGCGGAAAAGCAATATGTCACCGGCCTGTCGCAACTCGGCATCCGCAACGTCTCTTCGACGGCGAGGGACGGCTATGAGGCCGCAAGGTCAATGGGATCCGACATCCTCTCGGTGCGCCAGATCCGCAAGCTGGGTGTTGAGGCGGTGCTGGCGCGCATTCCGGCCCGCGCGCGCTACTACGTCACCATCGACATCGACGGTTTCGACCCCTCGATTGCGCCCGGAACGGGCACGCCGTCGCATGGCGGGTTCATCTACTATGAAGTGCTCGAACTCTTGGCCGGACTGGCACGGCGGGGCACGATCGTCGGAGTGGATCTTGTCGAGGTGGCGCCTGACTATGACCATTCCGACAGCACCACGACCCTTGCCGCGCAGATACTGATGAATCTTATCGGCCGCATTATGCATGCGCGCGAGGCTGCATAATGGGGCGTGTCGCCTATGACTTTGGCGGTGAGGCGGTGCTCGTCACCGGGGCGAGCCGAGGGATCGGCTTCGCCGTGGCGCTTGGCTTTGCCCGGGCCGGTGCGGATGTAACCATCCTGTCCAGCGGTGCCGGCATTCATGACGCAGCAGCGCGGATCGCGTCTGAGACGGATCGCCCGTGTCGCGCGCTGGAATGCGACATCACCGACAGCTCCGCCGTGAAAGCCGCTCTTTCCGGCATCGAACGCATTGATGTTCTGGTGAACAACGCGGGGCTTGAGCGGATCACGCCAATAGACGATCCGGACGAAGCGGTGGAGGAGACATTTCGCCGGATCACCGACATCAACACAAACGGCACGTTCCACGTCACCCGCCATGCGGTCCCGAAGATGCAGGCAGGTGGCCGGGTCATCCTGACCGCCTCGATCTGGAGCCGCGTCGCAGTTCCGGAGTTCTCGGCCTACGTCGCCTCCAAACACGCCAACCTCGGCTTCATGCGCGCGATGGCGCATGAACTCGGGCCAAAGGGAATCCGGGTCAACGCGGTCTGCCCGGGTTGGGTGAGAACCGAAGCGGCGATGCTGTCCTTGAAGAACATGTCGTTGACCTTGGGGCGTAGCGAAGAGGCTTTGCTTTCTGAGATCGTCGGTGCGCAAGTGCTTCCGGGGCTTCTTGAGCCTCAGGATATGGCGCCCCTCTATCTGTTTCTCGCGTCGGACGGGGCGAAGGATATCACCGGCCAAGCGATGATGCTTGACCGCGGCGAGGTGATGGCATGAGCGCGCGGGTCCTGATCACCGGTGCGGCGCGCGGCATCGGCGCCGCTTGTGCGCTTGCCTTCGCCGAACAGGGCGCGCGACTGGCGCTGGCCGATGTCGCCGCGCCGGATGCAACGTTGGCAGAGGCACGGGCACGGGGGGCATCCGAAGTTTTCGGGATGAAATGTGATGTGGCCGATGCGGCGGCGGTGCGGGCGATGGCGGGGGATGTCGAAGGTGCATTCGGCGGCTTGGACGTGCTCGTTCACTGCGCCGGCGTCATTCACGAAGCGCCACTTCTGGAGACACCGGTCGGGGATTTCGACCGGGTCATCGCGATCAACCTGCGCGGCACGTTTCTGGTGGGGCAGGCGGCCATCGGATTGATGCGGCAGTTTGATCCAGCGTCAGGCCGGGTGATCTTGATTGCGTCGGACATGGCCTACATGGGGCGCGAAACCTTCTCACCCTACGTTGCATCCAAGCATGGCGTTCTCGGTCTCGCACGGTCCTGGGCAAAGGAGTTTGCTCCTCGCATTCTGGTCAACGCGATCTGTCCCGGCCCGATCGACACCGAGATGCTGGGTGCCGCGAACATGAGCGCGGAATGGCGCGCGCGCGAACTTGATATTCCACTGGCTCGGTTCGGCGCGCCCGAGGAGGTGGCACAATTCGCGCTGTTCCTCGGCGGCGAAAGCGGACGTTACATCACAGGGCAGGGTCTCGGCGTCAATGGCGGGAGTGTGATGCCATGATCCGCAATCCCATTCCCTGGCCCAATGGGGCCCGTTGCGCCGCGTCGATCACTTTCGACATGGACGCCGACAGCCTCATCCACATCGCCCATCCGCGGGACGGGCACAGCCGGGTTTCGGCCATTTCGATGCTGCGCTACGGACCCGCCGTTGCCATTCCCCGCATTCTCGACAGCTATGCAAGCCTCGGCATCCGCCAAACTTTCTTCATCCCGGCCTGGTGCATCGAGCAGTACCCGGCCGCGGTCGAGGCGATCCTGAAGGGTGGGCACGAGATCGCGCATCACGGCTATCTGCATGAACATCCGCGCGAGTTGACGAACGAAGAGGAAGCCCACTGGTTGGATCGCGGCATTGAGGTGATCCTCCGCGCGACCGGGCAGAAACCGCGCGGCTGGCGCGCGCCGCTTTACAATTTCTCGCACCGGTCGGCCGACCTTCTGGCATCGCGCGGCTTTGTCTATGACGCCTCCTTGATGGGGGACGATCAGCCTTATCTGCTGGATTGCGATGCGGGCCGGTTGGTTGAACTGCCTTCACACTGGGGTCTCGACGACTGGCCGCAATATGTCCAGTCGATGGATCTCGACTACATGATGCCAATCCGCGCGCCGCAACAAGGGTTCGAGACCTTTGCCCAGGAATTCGAGGCGGCCTGGCTCTACGGCGGTCTTTGGGTGCCAGTCGTCCATCCCTTTGCGACGGGACGCCTCGCGCGGTGGCGAGTGATGCACGCTTTCGTCGAACGCGCGCTGGCGCGCGGCGACGTGTGGTTCGCTTCGATGGAAGAGATCGCCGCCCATGTTCTGGCGGTCGTGGCGAAGCGTCAATGGCAACCGCGTGTTGACCGACTGCCGTACTACGCGCAGCCGGTGAAGGTCGTTTGAGGAGGACACGACTCTTGCGAACCGCAAGACAAGGCCAACGCGGAAGGGATGGGAAACCAGAAGGTGACCGCCACACGAGCGGCAAAGAGGGGAGAACGAAAATGGACGATGAGGATCAAGCCTGGCAGGACGAGATCGAGCGCCGCGCCCGACATTACAACGACATAGCAGAGCGTAATGGCTGGCAAGGCCGGATGACGGCGACCGACTATCTGGCGCTTGTGGCGCTGGTCGGCGTGCTGGTTGTGGGCTTCTGGACCTGGGGGAACTGACATGGGTACGCAGGAAACGGATTTTCGGGCCGCAGCGGAAAGGGGCGATGCGCCACTTCTGCCGTCAGAGCGGCTCTGGGGGTTTTGGGAGTTCACGTATGCAAACTCGGCGCTGGCGATCGCCACCTGGGCATTCCTGATCGGCGGCGCAGTCGGTCTGTTCGTCGGCCCCAAGGAGGGGGTCGCCGCAATTGTCATCGGCAACATTATCGGCGTAGTGCTAACCGCTCTGGCCACCTGCGCCCCGGCGGGAAAATACGGCGTCGAACAGTTCGTGATGCTGCGCAGCCAGTTCGGCACGAACGGTACCCGTCTTGTCTATTTCCTTGCGGTAATCTTCCTGACCATGGGTTGGCTTGCGGTTCTGGCGATGATGTTCGGGCGGTCGATCGATGGCATGACCGCGATGGCCAGCGGCGGTGATGCTTCGCCGACTGGCGTGAAGATGATGGTCGCGGCGCTTGGTGCGATCCTTCTGACCTGGTTCATCGTTGCCAGGGGGCCGACGTCGATCAAGATCTTCAACATGATCGTGTCGCCGGCACTGGTCGTGTTGATGGTAGTGATGCTGTTCCTGATCCTGCGCCAGCACGCGCTAGGTGATCTGCTGGCCTTGCCGGCAATCGACCCGCCGTTCGAGGACAAGCATCTGAATTTCATTATCGCGGTCGAGGTCAACATGGCGGCAGGGTTTTCCTGGTGGCCCTACATCGGCAACCTTGCCCGGCTGACCAAGAACGAACGCACCGCCTTCTGGCCGAACATCGTAGGCATCTTCGGCGCAGCGGTTCTGGGCGAGATCGTCGGGCTGTTCGGCGCGGTCGCGCTGGCTGAAAGCGATCCGACAATCTGGATGACCAAAGTCGGCGGTATCGGTGTGGGCGTGATCGCGCTTGGCTTCGTGGCTTTTGCCAACATCACGTCGATGGCGAACATACTCTACACCTCGATCGTCGGTTTGCGGCAGGTCGGAACCGAAGGCATTCGGCGGATCCGGTGGGAGGCGATCCTGGCCCTCTTCTGCGTGATCCCGGTGATCCTCGTGCTGTTCTTCCCCGGCATGTACGACGGCTTCTTCATCTTCCTCGTCTGGACCTCAGCACTGAACAGCGCGCTGGCCGGGATCGGGATTGCCGACTATTTCTTCCTGCGTGGCCAAAGACTCGATCTGGCGGCGCTACACGGCCCGCTTGCCAGTTCACCGTACCGCTTTGTCGGGGGGTTCAACCCGATCGGTCTTTTCGCCCTGGCGGTCGGGTTCGTCGTCTATGTCTGGGTGTTCAACCCCCAGACCTTGGCGAACGCGGCGGCGTTCAAGTATCTTACCGCCTCGATCCCGTCATGCGTTGCGGCGGGGCTGGTTCACTTTGTCCTGACCAAGCTCTTTGCCACCGCCAATGGCTGGGGCGCCTATCCCAAGCGCTAGATCCAAGTGGAACTTACCGACGGGGGCTGCCCGGCCCCCGTCGCCAGACCTGATTTCACATCGCGTCCGACCAGACAGGAGCGCACAATGCAAGACACATTCGATTACATCGTCATTGGCGCCGGTTCCGCCGGCTGCGTGCTTGCCAACCGGCTGAGCGAAGATCCTGCGGTTTCGGTTCTCGTGCTTGAATTCGGCGGCAGTGATAAAAGCATCTTCATCCAGATGCCAACTGCGCTGTCGATCCCGATGAACGGCACCAAGTACAACTGGCGCTATGAAACTCTGCCTGAACCTGGCTTGGACGGGCGCCGGGTCCATTGCCCGCGCGGCAAAGTGCTGGGCGGGTCATCGTCGATCAACGGTCTGGTCTACATGCGTGGCCACCCGCGCGATTTCGATGAATGGGAATCGCTTGGCGCGCGGGGATGGGGCTATGCCAACTGCCTGCCCTACTTTCATAAGGCCGAAAGCTGGGCAGACGGCGCCGACACCTATCGGGGTGGCGATGGCCCGCTGGCGACCAATGCCGGCAACCGGATGAAGAACCCGCTCTACGGCGCTTTCGTCGAGGCCGGACATCAGGCGGGCTATATCAAGACCGATGACCCGAACGGCTATATGCAAGAGGGGTTTGGCGCGATGCACATGACGGTCAAGGACGGGGTGCGCTGGTCCACGGCGAATGCCTATCTGCGCCCCGTGCTGAACCGGCCAAACCTGAAAGTGATCACCCATGCCATGACGCGGCGGATCATCTTGAAGGACAAGCGTGCGGTAGGGGTTGAATTCGACTGGAACGGCACGCGCCACATCGCAAACTGCCGACGGGAGGTTGTGGTTTCAGCCGGCCCGATCGGATCGCCACATCTTTTACAACGCTCCGGTATCGGTGCAGGCGCGGTGCTGAGCCGGGCCGGGGTCGAGGTTCAGCACGATCTGCCGGGCGTCGGTGAAAACCTGCAAGACCATTCCGAGGTCTATATCCAGTATGCCTGCAAGGAGCCGATTACTCTGAACGGCAAGATGGGATTGCTGAGCAAGTTCCTGATTGGCGCCGAGTGGTTTTTCTTCAAGCGCGGGCTGGGCGTCAGCAATCATTTCGAGTCCGGCGGTTTCATCCGCTCGGATGCCTCTCTGGCATGGCCCGACATCCAGTTCCACTTCCTGCCGGCGGCAATGCGTTATGACGGGAAAAAACCGTTGAAAGGCCACGGCTTCATGGTGCTGACCGGACCGAACAAGCCCAAAAGCCGTGGCTACGTCCGGTTGCGATCGGCTGATCCTGCAGAACACCCCGACATCCTGTTCAACTACCTCGATCGCGAGGAGGATCGCGAGGGTTTCCGCCGCTGCCTTCGCCTGACGCGCGAGATCATCGCCCAGCCGGCAATGGACCGCTACCGGGCCGAAGAGATTGCGCCGGGCAAGGATGTGCAGACGGACGATGAGATCGACGCCTTTGTCCGCGAGACGATGGAAAGCACCTATCACCCCTGCGGCACCTGCCGGATGGGCGAAGATGACCTGGCCGTGGTCGACAGCCAGCTGCGGGTGCGTGGCGTCGAGGGTTTGCGCGTTGTCGACAGTTCGGTATTTCCAAGTGAGCCCAACGCAAACCTGAATGCGCCAACGATCATGCTGGCCGAACGCGCGTCCGATATGCTGCGCGGGCGTCCGCTGTTGCCGGCGTCCAATGCCGAAGTTGGTATCGCGCCTGGCGTCGGTGTCACGCAGCGCAGCAGGACGCCGACGCGGAAGGTTTCCACCTAGGCCCAAACTACCGGATATGTCGCAAACTTGACCTACTGTGGAAGGAAGCGCTCCTTCGAGTTTCGGCTAAGCCGCCAGTGCCGTGAACTGGGAAAATGGGTAGCCGACCTGAGCAGCGCCCGGCAGTTGTGCTAGGAGGTTCTGTTTCGGTGATACCTCCACGCTCGCCTTCCGCCGCTGGATCTCGACCCACTGGCAGAGGGCGATGGGCTGCAAGCCGGACTGAAGCGGATGACCAATGATGATTTCGCTGTCTTTCGATCTGCTGCGGTTGTCGGAAACTTCGCCGAGGTTAAGAGCGGGCGCGATATGGATCGGCACGAATTTGAGCATGATCTCTCAAACAGGTTCTGTCGGCAGGCCGATCGGGGGACCAATTGAAAGCACGTTGACCAGTTCAGTAAAGCCCGTCGACACGCGCCCGAAGCGCTACGAGGGCCAGCACGGTGTCGATCGTGAGTGTCGGAAGTCCGGTGATTCTGCCCAACTCTTGCACTGATCCGATAAGCGCATCGAGTTCCATCGGTCGCCGGGCTTCGAGATCCTGAAGCATCGACGTGCGATGCGCCCCGACGGCAGCGCCCGCGTCGATCCGGCGCTCGACGTCGATCGGAAAGGTGGCGCCCAACGCTTCGGCAATGGCTTGCGCCTCCTGCATCATCCGACGAGCAACATCACGGGTTCCGGGGTCCGTGCACAGCACATCCAGAGTGGCATGTGTCAGCGCCGAGATCGGGTTGAACGACAGGTTGCCCCAAAGTTTCACCCAGATCTCGTCACGCAAGCGCGCACGCACCGGTGCCTTCAGCCCTGCCGCCTGCAATGCCTTTGACAGGGCCATCGCCCTTTCGGATTTCGACCCATCCGGCTCACCCAAGGAAAACCGGTTTCCCTCAATGTGTCGGATCGTGCCTGGGGAGGAAACCTCTGCTGCCGGATAGACGACGCAGCCCAGCACCCGGTCCGGGCCGAACCCATCCCACTGCACATTCCCCGGATCCACGGAGTGAAGGCGCGTCCCTTCAAGCGGGCCGCCGATCTTGTGGAAATACCACCAGGGTACGCCGTTCACGCCACTGACAACGGTGGTGTGTTCGCCGATGAGCGGCCGCATCGCACCTACCACGGCGGGCACCGAATGGGCTTTGAGCGTGACAATCACATAATCCTGCTGGCTAAGCTCCGCGGGATTGGCGCTGGCCTGCACCCGAACTGTGACGGGGTCCGCCCCCTCTTCGATCAGGGTAAGACCTTTGTCCTGGATGGCGGCAAGATGCGGCCCACGGGCAACAACGCTGACATCTGCGCCTGCCGCGGCCAACTTCGCCCCCATGTAGCCGCCAATCGCGCCGGCGCCGAAAATGCAGATCTTCATCTTCTGTCCTTTGCCGCGCTCTCAGCCAGTCGTGCCAAGGCCGAGCTTCTCGGCAAGGCCGATACGTTGCAGTTTGCCGGTGGCGCCCTTGGGGATTTCGTCAACGATGATCACGCGCCGAGGCACCTTGAAATCCGCCATCCGGGTGGACGCAAAATCGCGGATTTCGCGCTCGGTTGCGTCGTAGCCGTCACGGATGACCACGGCGGCGGCTACCTCTTCGCCCAGTTTCGGATGCGGCATGGCAAAGGTGACCACCTGAACCACGGCTGGATGATCCATCAGTACGCCGTCCACCTCTAGTGGGCTGACCTTTTCGCCACCTCGGTTGATGATCTCTTTCAGACGTCCGGTTAAGATGAGATAGCCTTCGCTATCCAGTGTCCCCTGATCACCAGTGCGGAACCAACGCCGCGCATCTTGGATAAAGAAGTTCTTGGCATTGGCATCGGGGTTGCCTTCATAGCCCGGTGTCACGTTCGGCCCAGAAATCACCACCTCGCCCGTGCCGTCGATAAGGCGGTTCTCGATCTCATGCGCGATGCGCAAAAGCGGGCCTGCGGCGACCCCTACCGATCCGGGTTTCTGGGCGCGGGGCGGCAGCGGATTGCTGGCCATCTGATGGGCGGCCTCGGTCATGCCGTAGGCTTCGATCACGGGGGCATCAAAGGTGGCCTCCAAAGCCCGCATGACCTGAGCGGGGAGTGACGCAGAGGACGACCTGAGGAAGCGAAGCGGCGTGGCCGCGATCACGTCCGCGTTGCGTTCGGCGCGCGACAGAATGGCCTGATGCATGGTCGGGACCGCAGTATACCATGTCGGCTTCGCATCCTTCATCCAGCCAAAGAACTTCAGCGCGTCAAAGCCGGGCGCACACCAGACCGACGCGCCCGCCGAGAGCGAGGCCGTGACTGCGGCTATCAGGCCGTGGATATGAAAGAGCGGCATCACGTTCAGGCAGCGGTCGGACGGTGACAAAGCCAGAGAGGTGCGAATATGCAGGGCTGAGGCCGCGACATTCGCCTGCAACAGCGGCACGATCTTCGGCCGCGAGGTGGTGCCGGATGTGTGCAGGATTAGGGCGATGTCGTCGGCTTTGGGATCAGTCGACTGTTCGACCGACTGACCGGCACGATCTCCGGACAGCCTGAACTGGCCCGCTGGGAGCGCGTCAGAGGTTTCCAGACGCAAGACGGCGACACCACAGGCGTTTGCCGCAGCAAGGGCGTGTCCCTCATACCCCTCGGGGACGATGATCGCCTTTGCCTTCAGATCACTCAGATAGAAGGTAAATTCATCCTGCTGATAGGCCGGGTTGAGCGGGGCGGTGATTGCGGCCTGCGCGACGGTCACAAAGGCCGTTGCCATTTCCGGCCCGTTCGGCAAGACGATGGCGACGCGGTCACTGGCGCCGATCCCGAAGCTGCGCAACTGCGCGCGGACCTCGGCCGACAAGGCGCGCAGGGCGCCGTAGGTCAGCCATTCGCGCCCCGGCGCGCCGACGGCCGGCGACTCCGCTGCCTGATCTGCCAAAAGCTCGGCCAGCGTTCTCATCTTTCGTCACTCCGTCTTGAAAAGCTGATCGGATGGCCCCTTCAACGCGACGAGGCGTAGAACGCCACTTTGCGTTCGAGATAGCCAAGAAACTCGGAAACCGCAAAGGCGAGGCCGAACAATACGAGCAGAACTGCCCAAAACTCCTTCATCAGGAAGTTGCTGGAATAGAGTTCGAACAACGCACCGAAGCCAACGATCGAGACAAGCAACTGGCCGATGATCACGCCCTTGATCGCCCGGATCACGCCGATCCGCACGCCGCCCAGGATTTCCGGCAAGGCCGCCCAGAGATAGATCTTGAAGAAGGCATCTTTCGGCGAGGCACCAAAGCTGCGCCCCATTTCCACCATCGAGCGGTTGATCTGCATCACACCGGCCCGCGCGTTCAAGATGATGATCCAGATTGCGAAAAGCGCGGTTGTGATGACGATGGTCTTGGTGCCAAAGCCGAACAAGACCATGAGCACGGGAACCAGGGCCGTGAGCGGTGCGGAAATGAAGATGTTGACCCAAGGCAGCAACAGTTCGTCCAGGACCCTTGTCTTGCCCATGAGGATACCAACCGGAATGCCAATCACGATCGCAAAGCCGACTCCCAGTGCGAAAGCATAGGCCGTTGTGCCCAATGCAGTCTGAAAGGCTGTGGTCTGGATCAGGCCGATCAAGGTCACGAAGACTTGCGAAAAAGGCGGGACGAAGAAAGTCAGATCCAGTTGTCCGACGACCTCCCAAAGGGCGGCCCAGACCAGAAGGGATGACATTGGCGGGAGTTTGCGTCCAAACAGGATCATGTGCCGATCACTCCACGTAGCTGCGCAGGGAAGCCCAGATCTCGTCAACAATATCAAGATACTCCGGGTCACGGCGAATATTGTCGACGCCCTTGCCGCGGAAACTCGCTGGGCGGATTATCTCGGACACCCGACTCGGCCTTGGCAGAAGGATGGCGATCTGGTCAGAGACATAGACCGCCTCTTCGATGGAATGGGTCACGAAGATGAAGGTCTTCTTCTCATTTGCAACCAGCGCCAACATATCTTCCTGAAACTTTCGGCGTGTCTGTTCGTCAACTGCCGAAAAGGGTTCGTCCAACAGCAGCACCTGCGCATCCACTGAAAGGGCGCGCGCCAGACCCACACGCTGTCGCATGCCGCCGGAAAGCTGGTGGGGGAACTTCTTCTCGAAGCCTGCAAGGCCGACTTCGCGGATGTATTTTTCGGCAATCGCCTCACGTTCGGACTTGGCCACGCCGCGCAGTTCCAGCCCGAAGGCCACGTTGCGCAGAACGTTGGCCCAGGGCAGAAGGGCAAAGTCCTGAAAGACGAAGGCGCGGTCAGGTCCAGGCCCGGTGACGGCTTTGCCATCCACCTCGATCTGACCGGAGGTTTGGGGAAGCAGTCCCGCAATGATCTTGAGCAGCGTGGTCTTGCCGCATCCTGACGGACCAAGAAGCGACGTCAACTCGCCACGCGGAAATTCCAGCGACAGGTTTTCGAGCGCCTGCACATCCCCATAGTTCTTGGACACGTTGCGAACGGAAACGGCACTGTCCACGGCGGGCATCGCGTTTTCAACTGCGGCAGAACTAATCTGAGACATAGCCACGGTTATTCCCTTCGAACATGAAGTTTTCGAGTTTTTCCAGCAGGTTGAGGAAGATCACTGCCAACAGGATGATTGATAGGATTGCCGCATACATGCTCGGATAATCCGCGATGGATCGGCTGTAAGAGATGATGTCGCCGACGCCGGTCGGCGTGATCTTCAACTCTGCGAGTATGGCGCCGATAAAGCCTGCCGAAACCCCAAGCCGCAGCCCGGAAAAAATGATCGGGGATGCGGCGGGTATGATGATCTTGGTCAGGACATCACGATCACTGGCCATGAACGATATTGCCATGTCCTTTATCGAGGCAGGCGTGTTGCGCACCGCGCTTGCGGTATTCAGGACGATGACCGGCATGGCCATGATGCAGACCACGAACACCTTGGATGTCAGGCCGATGCCATAAACCATCACAAGAATGGGGATCAATGCGGCAAGAGGGGCCGTTTGCATGACCACGAATATTGGCCCAAACAGCCATTCGAACCTTTCACTGAGGCCGATCCAAAGCCCCACGGCAATCCCGACTATGGCCGAGAGTGTCACGCCAATGACCAGAGGTTTCAGTGTTTCGGCGTAGGCCACGAAGATCGACCCGTCGAAAACCATCCGGGCCAGAGCCGTCATCGATTCCACAAAGGTCGGGAAGGCATAGCTGATCGGAATTCGCCCGGCGATTTCCCAGGCGCCAAACACGATCACGGCCGACAGAAGTTTGAGCAGAAGAGGGCGATTTTTCATGTGGCCGTTCCAAACGGATTCCTGGGGTGAAATAAGACGCTGCCCACCAAGGTGGGGGCAGCGCCGTCGCAGCACTTCACTTCGCCACGGCATCCAGCGGGGCAAAGTACCAGAAGTCTTCCGGGTTCAGCGTGGCCGGATCGCCCTCCAGCTGGCCTGCGCCAGTGTACCACTCCAGGTCGGCCTGTGCTGCGGCCCGACCGCCACCATTGGGATCATACAAACCGCCTGCGACAGCATCGGTGTAGAATCCATCAAGTTCGTCCAGAATCTCGGCCGGAAGCTGCCCGATCGGCCCATCGGGATTGGTTTCGCGCCGAATGATGGTGGGATCTGCGGCCATGTCTTTCCAGACGCTTGCCAAGGCGGACACGAAGATATCCACGTCCTTCTCATTCGCCTTGATCCAGTCGAGATTGGCAAAAAGTGCCTCGTCGCTGGCCTTGACCTCGAACATTGGCAGGGCGTGGAACCGGTCGCCTGCCTCGGCGACGATCTTGTTCTTGTTGGAAAGATCGAGGATCGTCGCATCAGCCTGCCCCGCAAGCAGGGCGACCACGCGGTTGGCCGAACCGGGCACATATGACCGCTCGCCGAATTTGATGCCTTCGCGTTCTTCGATCACGTTGGCGATGGAATCTGTGCCGCCGCCGCGCGAGTGTAGAAGGATAGGCTTGCCATCAAGGTCTTTCAGCTCCTTGTAATCCATGGTGGTGACTGGAAAGAACACCAGCTTGGACAACTGAAAGATGATCCGGATCGGCGCCTTGGACCGCTGCATGGCCGAATAGGGGGTGCCAAAGCCGATATCCATCTGGCCGCTCAGCACGGCCTGGATGGCAAGCTCCTCATCGGCGAAGGCGGTCCACTCGTAGTCGAGCCCTTTTGCCTTTGCTCGATCAAGCGCGACAAAAAATGCGGCGAGCTCGTCCGACGGCGTCTCGGCAAGTGCGATACGGATCGTATCGGCATGGGCCACGGACGTCATCAGTGTTGCGGCCACAGTCAGACCGGTCAGCTTCTTCAACAGGCTATTCATGGTTCTCCTCCCTGAGAATCTCACTATGTTTTCAGATGACCGGCCGTGCTTTGCGCCTTTTGCTCCCGATCGTTTTGTCTTGCTCACACCTCTCCGAACAGTCGCGAAGATACTGACCGCAAATGGCCCCGCATCGCCTCGTAGGCACGTTGCGGATCACGCCCGGCAATGGCGTCCGCGATTGCATCATGCTGGTCAAAACTCGGGTGATCGCGAGCGGGACGAACGGTCTGCCGTTCGACATTGCCCCAAGCGACCGCACGTCGGACCTCGTTCAAACGGTCAAAGAGGGAAAGCAACAAGAGGTTGTCGCTGGCTTCCGCCACGGTCCGGTGAAAACGGTCATCTTCGGCCTCATAGGTATCCCAACTGGACGCAGCGCGCGCGCGATCCAGCGCCTGCTGCATCCGCATCAGCGCCTCTCCAGTCGCGTTAAAGGCGGCTTCGCGGGCGATGGCGGGTTCAATCGCCAGCCGTGCCCGCATCATCTTGAATGGCGTCAGCTGACGGCCAAGCTGAATGCTTGAGTCAGCGGACCGGCGCTGCGCACCATCGGCAACGAACGTGCCCTTGCCGACATGACGCCAGATCAGGCCGTCCCGCTCCAGCACATCAAGCGCCTTGCGCAGGTTTGTCCGAGTCATTTCCAGCTCATCCGTCAAATGCCGCTCGGGGGGCAGCTTGCCACCCGGACCAAATCCGCCCTCAGCGATAAAGCTGCGAAGGCGCGCGACTGGGTCGAGGCTGATCGATGCGCGGTCGGACATCGGGGAATCCATATTGGTTGACCAATTTTGGCGTAATCTAACGTATATGCCCAATTTATATTCAGATCAATGCGTAACTGATTCCGCACTGCTGCAAAAAATACGTATTGGTTTAGATTGATCGGAATATTCTACTGCCTTATAGTCATCGCAAAAGCGTCCTTCAAATGAGGTGTAACATGACCGAACTCGTGATTTCCGCCCCGGCCATCCCGACCATCCCGACCAGCGGCGGCGGGGCATTTCCTGTGCGCCGCATCTATTGCATCGGTCGAAACTATGCGGCGCACGTCGTCGAAATGGGGGGCGACCCGAATCGCGAGGCGCCGTTCTTCTTTCAAAAGAACGCCAACAATCTTGATGCGACCGGAGAATTCCCGTATCCGCCGCACACCTCCGACGTGCACCACGAAGTTGAACTGGTCGTAGCGCTGAAATCAGGCGGCACGAACATCAGCGTGGACGACGCGCTGGATCACGTCTGGGGATACGCCGTGTCCCTGGACATGACCCGCCGCGACCTGCAGGGCGAGGCCAAGAAGGCCGGGCGTCCGTGGGAAACCAGCAAGGCGTTCGAGCGTTCTGCGCCCGTCGGCGTGCTCAAGCCCGTGTCCGAAGTTGGGCATCCGTCCCAAGGTCGAATTGAGCTCAAGGTCAACGGCGCCGTCAGTCAGGAGGGCGATCTGAATCAGATGATCTGGAAAGTGCCGGAAATGATTTCATACCTGTCCGAGTATTTTGAGTTGCAGGCGGGCGACGTAATCATGTCTGGCACACCCTCGGGCGTCGGGCCTGTCGTGCGCGGCGACAAGATGGACGCGATGATCGAAGGTCTGGGCACACTCAAAGTGAACGTGATCTGACCCCAGCCGGTCAGACGGAAAGGTCCGGATGACCGGCTCCATGTAAGTGTCCATGATTGGCGGGTTCCCAAGGGACCCATTGTTGCATTTTCAGCGGCGCTGAGGCATGGCGGTACACATCAACATCCCATCTTGACCGAGATAAAGACAGGCCAAACGCATGACCGACAACGCATCGCTCGACATAATTTACACGAAGGTTGATGAAGCTCCGCAGCTTGCCTCGGCATCGTTGCTTCCGATCATTCAGTCTTTCACATCGGCGGTCGGTATCGCGGTCGGGACCAAGGACATTTCCTTGGCCGGGCGGATCATCGCGGCCTTCCCTGAGCAACTGGCCGAAAGCCAGCGCCAGCCTGATGATCTGGCCGAACTGGGTGATCTGGTCAAAAGCCCTTCGGCAAACATCATCAAGCTTCCGAACATCTCGGCCTCGGTCCCTCAGTTGGTGGCGGCGGTCAAGGAACTGCAGGCCCAAGGCTACGCCATTCCGAACTACCCCGAGGACCCCTCCACTGATGCGGAAAAGGCCATTCGCGCCCGCTTTGATGCGATCAAAGGTTCGGCCGTGAACCCGGTTCTGCGGGAGGGCAACTCTGATCGACGTGCCGCGATTGCCGTAAAGAACTATGCCAAAGCCAATCCGCACTCGATGGGGAAATGGCTGCCGGATTGCAAGACCACTGTGTCGACGATGACCGGCAACGATTTCTTCTCCAATGAAAAATCGGCAACTCTGACGGCTGAACAAGCCGGACCCGCCCGTATCGAGTTGGTCGCCAGGGATGGCGGCGTTAAGGTTCTAAAGGACGGGGTGAAATATTCGGCAGGCACTGTCGTCGATGCCACGTTCATGTCGGCACGCGCGCTGGATACGTTCCTCGCCGAGCAGATCGCCGCGACCAAAAAGGCGGGAACCCTTTTTTCGATCCACCTCAAGGCCACGATGATGAAGGTGTCCGACCCGATCATCTTCGGCCATGCGGTCAAAGTCTTCCTTCAGCCGGTGTTCGACACATATGGCGAAAAGCTGGCCGCCGCGGGAGTCAACCCGAACTCGGGTCTTGGCGCATTGCTGGATCAGGTCAAGGCAATGCCCGAAGGCGCAGAGATTCTGGCCTCCATAGACAAGGTCATCGCCGACCGCCCGCCTATGTACATGGTGAATTCCGACAAGGGGATCACCAACCTGCATGTTCCGTCGGACGTGATCATCGACGCCTCGATCCCCGCACTTATCCGTGCGGGCGGCAAGGGCTGGGGCCCCGATGGCAAGGCGGCCGATACCAACTGCGTCATCCCCGACAGCTCTTACGCGCCGATCTACGATGAGACGGTCAAGTATTTCAAGGAAACCGGCGCGCTCGACCCGCGGACCGCGGGCACGGTGCAGAATGTGGGCCTGATGGCACAGAAGGCCGAGGAGTATGGCTCGCACCCCACCACCTTTGAGATTCCGGATGACGGCACGGTCCGTATCGTGCTGGCCAACGGTGACATCCTGCACGAGCATGAGGTTGAGGCCGGCGATATCTGGCGCTCCGCCTCGACCAAGCAGGCGCCCATCGAGGATTGGGTGAGATTGGCGATCAGCCGTCAGAAGGCCGAAGGCTGTCAGGCGATCTTCTGGCTGGACGAAGCGCGCGCCCATGATGCCGAGCTTCTGAAGTATGTCCGTCCGATTCTTGCCAAGGCGGGCGTGGCCGACAAATTCAAGATACTGACGCCGCGCGCCGCGACGCGCCTGTCGCTGGAAACGATCCGCAAGGGCAAGGACTCCATCGCCGTTACCGGCAACGTTCTCAGGGACTATCTGACCGACCTGTTCCCGATCCTTGAGCTTGGCACCTCGGCCAAGATGCTGTCGATCGTCAAGCTGATGAACGGCGGCGGCATGTTCGAGACCGGGGCGGGCGGCTCTGCGCCCAAGCATGTGCAGCAGCTGATGGAAGAAAACCATCTGCGCTGGGATTCACTGGGCGAATTCTGTGCGCTTGGCGAAAGCCTGAAATTCCTCGCTGAAACAAAGGGCAGCGACAAGGCGCGCATTCTGGGCAATGCGGTCGACCGCGCCACGCAAGGCGTGCTGGATCACAACAAGTCGCCCGGCGCCAAGGTCGGCCAGACCGACAATCGCAGCAGCCACTACTATTTCGCCCTCTACTGGGCTCAAGCTCTGGCCAGCCAGAACGAAGATCCCGATCTCATCGCCCATTTCGCCCCGATCGCAAAAGCTTTGGAGGAGAATGAGGCGGCAATCCTTGCAGAATTGTTGGCGGCTGAAGGCAAGAAAGCCGATCTGGGAGGCTACTACCACACAGACCCGCACAAGACCGACAGCGTGATGCGTGCATCCCCGACGATGCAGAGGATACTCGGTTGACGTCGGAACGTTGAAGCGCTGCGCTTTTGCGCGGGGCAACTACGCATATTTGCCCGTACGGCATTGTCAGGGCAAATCAGCCTGAGGGGCCAGGGCCGGAACCTGGCCTTTCTGGATGACAAAACGCTCGCCATTTCGCTATTTCAGAACATCGCCCGAGGTCATCCGCCTAGCGCGAATGATATTCGTCCGGTTTCCGCTGTCGTCGCGGAATGTCGAGGATCAGCTTCATGAGTGCGGCATGGTTTTGTTGAAGGAATGAACGCGGGTCGGCCAGTGGAATCGTCGGCCCGGCCCGGTTCATGCAGGAACCGTTTGGGACATCTCTCCGCTAAGTCTCGACCAGCGTATCAATGAACCGGGCGAACAGCTCACCTTGGGAGTTGATGCCGAGTTTGGCGTATATATTGCGCCGGTGTATGCGCACGGTGCCAGAGGAAATACCAAGAACCTGCCGGATCGATTCTGCGGAATAGCCCTTGAGCGTGTACTCGACGACTTCGCGTTCGCGCGGCGTTAGCTGACCCTCGCCGAACCGTTGGAAGGATCGTTCGATCTGGCTGTCCCGGGTATCCGCGCCAGCCCCCTTCGCCGCATCAAGCTTCTCGGCAACCTCAGCCCCATGCCGCGCGGTCGCAGCCTCGACGATGGGCCAAGCCCTGCGAAGAGCGGCAAACTCCTTGGTGGTGAAGGCCTTTTCCGCACGCATCAATGACAGGACGACCACGGCACCGCGCCCCGTGTGAATGAAGAACCCGATCTCCTCGGCAAGACCGGTCTGCACATAGTAACTGCGGAAGTATTCTCCTTGATAGAAACGGTCGGGTGCAAGATCGCGCATCCGGTAGAGGCCAGCCGCGACGGGTTTTGTCGCCGCCAGATAGAAAGGGTCAAGCAGGTAGGGTCCGGCCTGATACTCCGTGACGAAGACAGCGCGCTTCTTGCATGGAAAATCGTCGAAGAGGTCAATCGGCCGCGCCGTGCCATGGTAAATGAACATCACGGTGAAGTCATAGGGTGCGACCGTTCGCAGGAAATCTGCGAGGCGGCGGGGGAAGTCGGGCGACCCTTCGGCGGCGATCATCCGGCCGATTTGTTCGAATTGGAGCTCTATGCTCATTTGGCAGGCTTTTCAGAAAACTATGCGCTTTGTGGTATATACAGGGCTTTGACCATTTTCTACGATTTGTTCCACTCCAAGGCATATAGCTGGGTGTTGAGAGTTTGACCGGAGAAGACGAATCCACCATTGCAGAACTGCGCAAGGCGACGAAGCGCTTCGGAAGCGTCGTTGCGGCGCGCAACCTGAATCTTGAGATCAAACGCGGCGAATTCCTGTCCTTCCTCGGACCGTCAGGGTGCGGCAAGACGACCGCCCTGAGAATGCTCGCAGGCTTCGAGGCGCCGACCGAGGGCGACATCTACCTCGAGGGGCAGAGGGTGAACGGTCTTCCGGCCCATCGGCGGCCCGTGAACATGGTCTTTCAACACTACGCTCTCTTCCCACATCTGACAGTGTCGGAGAATATCTCTTACGGGCTGCGCCAACGGCGCCCCAAGCCGCCCGCGGCTGAGATTGAGGCTGCGGTCGCGCGCGCGCTCGAAACAGTGCGGATGCCAGGTTTCGAGGCGCGACGCATCTGGGAAATGTCGGGCGGGCAGCAGCAGCGGGTGGCGCTGGCCCGCGCGATCATTAACGAGCCAAAGCTGCTGCTTCTCGACGAGCCGATGGCGGCACTCGACAAGAAGTTGCGCCATGACATGCAGATCGAGCTTCAGACGCTGCAACGCCAGCTTGGCATCACTTTCATCCTCGTCACGCACGATCAGGAAGAAGCGCTGTCGATGTCTGACCGCATCTGCATCATGCGTGATGGGCAGATCGTTCAGATGGGCAGTCCTCGCGACCTATATGACCGGCCCAAGAATCGTTATGTCGCCGATTTTGTAGGAAAATCTAATTTCTTCGAGGGGCGCGTAGATCGCGTGGAGGGGGAGATAGCGAAGATGACAGGCGCTGGCGGCCTGGCCTTCGTAGGGTATGCGGGCAACGGCGTCAGCGCCGGCCAATCCGCCATTGCGAGCCTGCGGCCCGAGCAGATCAGCCTCTCACGCGGCGAGGGCGGCGTACCCGTCACCGTCGTGAACCGAATCTTTCTCGGAGAGCACACCGAATATCTGGTCCGGAACCCCGATATGGGCCAGTTCCTCATCCTCGCTTCGCGTCAGGCCGAGGCAGGTGAGGGCAATCTCGAACCCGGGGAAACGGGAAGCGTCCGCTGGCGCGATGGCGCGGCGCTGATCCTGAACAACGACTGAAAACCGACTGGGAGAATGAACATGACAGACCGGAATGACTTCATCTCACGTGAAAAATTCATGGCCGAGCTTTACCGTTTCAAGAAGGGATCGGTGACGCGGCGACACTTTCTCGGCGTGACGGGGCTGGGTGCCGCTACCGCGGTCCTGGGATCGGCGATGCCGGGACTGCGTTCGGCGGCATGGGCGCAACAGAACATCGGTGACCGTGTGGCGCTGGCGACATGGCCCAACTATCACGATCCGGCGAATTTCGAGGCTTTCAAGGCGGCAACGGGCGCGGCGGTAGACATGAGCGTCTTCGGCTCGAACGAGGAGATGCTGGCGAAGCTTCAGGCGGGCGGCTCCGGATGGGATGTGTTCGTGCCGACGAACTACACGATCACCACCTACGTCAGCGAAGATCTGATCGAGCCGCTCGATATGGCGAAGATCCCGAACTATGACGCTGCTTCCTTCAACCCGCGTTTTGCCGGGCCGGGCACCGTCGACGGGACAGTCTATGCCGTGTCGAAGAACTGGGGCACGACAGGTTTTGCCGTCAACACCTCACAGCTTGGCAGCAACCCGAAACCGACCACATGGAAGGAATTTTGGGACATGACGATGGCCGATTTCAGCGGCCGCACGATGGTGCATGATTATCAGCTTACCACCATTGGCAATGCGCTGAAGTACTATGGCTATTCGTTCAACTCGATCGACCAGAAAGAACTTGCGGACGCCGAGAAGCTGCTGCTGGACGCCAAGCCGCATCTTTTCGCAATCTCGTCTGACTACCAGCCCTCGATGCGCTCGGGGGATGCCTGGATGACGATCTGCTGGACCGGCGACGGCAAGCAGATGAACCGTGACATGCCTGAGATCGAGTATGTTCTCGGGAAAGAGGGGGGAGAGCTTTGGTCGGATTTCTACGCGATTCCGAAAGGCGCGCCACATATGGATGCGGCCTATGCGCTTATCAACTTCCTGCTTGATCCTGCGGTGAACGCAAAGGAAGCTCTCTTCCACGGTTATCCGACGGCCGACAAGCGGGTGGATGCGCTGATGCCGCCCGAAGTTCTGAATGACCCGATCCTCTATCCCGCCGCCGACCTGCTTGACGCGTTGGAGTTCGGCGCGGCGGTGACGCTGACCGATCCCAACCGCGCCGAACTAATGGCGCGCTTCAAGTCGGCATGAGCACATGACGCCGAGGCTGAGGACAACCCTGCTGCTCGCGCCGGCGACGCTATGGCTTCTGGCCATGCTTGTCCTGCCGCTTGTCGTCGTGGTTGTTTTCAGCTTCGGCGAACGTGCGGCGGCCGGGGGCTATACTCCGGCCTTCAGCTTCGAGAATTTCGCCAACCTCGGCGCACGCTGGACGGCGTTCAAGAATACGCTGGTGCTGGCGCCGATAGGTACCATCCTTTGCCTGCTGATTGCCTATCCGCTGGCGTACTATCTTGCCGTCCGGGCATCACCGAAGTGGCGGACGCTTCTTCTGATCCTCGTCATCGTGCCATTCTGGACCTCGATCCTGATCCGCTCCTACGCATGGATCTATCTGCTGGGCGGTCAGGGTATCCCCAAGCTTGTCAGCATGATCGGCCTTGGAAGCCCGCGCCTGATCAACACGCCCTTCGCGGTGCTGACGGGTATCGTCTATGGCTACCTGCCCCTGATGGTCTTCCCGATCTACGTCAGCCTCGAACGGCTCGACAAGAGGCTTCTGGAGGCTGCGGCCGATTTGGGCAGCCCACCTTGGCGGAGCTTCTTGCAAGTCACGCTGCCACTTTCCATGCCCGGCGTGGCAACCGGCTGCATGCTCGTCTTCATCCTCTTGATGGGGGAATTCCTGATCCCCGCCATGCTGGGCGGAGGCAAGGTCTTTTTCGTCGGCAACGCGCTTGTCGATCTCTTCCTGCAATCGCGGAACTGGCCCTTTGGCGCGGCGGTCGCGGTCGCACTCGTCATCATCATGCTCATCACCGTCACCGCCTACATGCGCTTCACGCGTCGTTGGGCGGGTGGTCGCGACGACGTATCGCTGATGTGAGGGCGGGATGAGACTCTACGCACTCATCGTCTATCTCTTTCTTTACATTCCCATCGGGGTGATTGCGGTCTTCTCTTTCAACGCGGGCCGTTACGCCGCGCAGCTCCAGGGCTTTTCGACCCAGTGGTATGGCAAGGCCTTGTCCAACCCCTTCGTGATGGAGGCCTTGCAAACCAGTGCAACGGTCGCGGGCTCATCCGCCATCCTGGCGACAATCGCGGGAACGCTGGCGGCGCTGGCGCTGCAAGGAGTCGGTGGCAGGCCAAGGATGATCTTCGATGCGCTTCTCTACATCGCGGTCATGGTGCCAGGCATCGTCATCGGGATTTCAACGCTGATCGCACTTGTGACCCTGTTCAACTGGATCAACCCGATGCTCGTCACGCTTTGGCCACTGGCCGACGCCGCACCCCAGTTCCACCTTGGGCGAGGGTCGCTGATCGCAGCACATGGGCTATTCGCGATGGCGCTTGTTGTCATCATCGTACGTGCGCGCGTCGCAGGAATGGATCGGAGCCTGATCGAGGCGTCCGCCGATCTTGGGGCCACGCCTTTTGGCACGTTCCGGCAAGTGACGTTGCCGCAGATATTCCCCGCTATCCTCGCTGGGTTCCTTCTGTCCTTCACCTTCAGCTTTGACGATTTTATCATCGCCTTCTTCGTTGCAGGGTCAGAGACGACGTTGCCGATCTATGTCTTCTCGTCGATCCGCCGCGGCGTGACGCCCGAGATCAATGCCATCGGCACGATTGTTCTTTCAGTATCGCTCCTAATCCTGATCGTCGCGCAGACGATCCTTCAGCGCGGCCGCCGCGCCAATTCGGTCTGAGCGGAGATGGACCCGCTGCTTCAGAACCAAGTGGCGTTCGTTACCGGCGCTGGCTCCGGCATCGGTCGGGCGGGCGCGCTGGGGCTTGCCCGAAATGGCGCGACCGTTGTGGTGAGCGATCTCGATCCTGATCGCGCTCGATCTGTCGCGTCGGAGATCGTCTCCGCTGGCGGCCAAGCTGTGGGGCTTGGCCTCGATGTGACCGACGACGCGGCAGTGGAAAATGCGCTGGCGGACGCCCATGATAGGTTCGGACAGCTCGATATCCTCCATTCACATGCGGGCATCCAAATTCCGGGACGTCTGGAAGATGTCAGTGCGAGTGACATGGATGCTTCATGGCGGCTGAACGTGCGGTCGCATTTCGTGGCGGCGCGCGCCGCGATGACGTTCATGAAGCCACGAAAAATGGGGTCTATTATCGTGACCGCGTCGAACTCCGGCGTTCAGTACGACCGGGAGATGATCGCCTACTGCACAACGAAGCACGCAGTCATCGCGATGGTGCGCCAAATCGCGGTCGACTACGCCCGCTTCGGAGTGCGCTGCAATGCGCTTTGTCCGGGGTTTGTGGACACCGTATTCAACGCAGGATTCGAAAAGCAGATGGGTGGGCGACAGGCGCTTGAGAACTATGTCTTCGAAACCATCCCGATGGGACGGTGGGGCACGCCGGAGGAGATCGCCGAAAGCATTGTCTATCTGGCATCCGACCGGTCTGCCTTCATGACAGGCCACGCGCTCATCCTGGATGGGGCGGAGTCTTTATAAGGGAATGCCACGACTTTCCGGGGTCTGAAAAACCCGGACAGTCGTGGCGGGGCAGTCCCTCAGACCAACCCAATCCCACACCGCGAAAATGAACGCTGTAGCAGCTTCGGCGACACTGGATGGGATCGAAGTCGCAAGCGTGATCCTCAAAACTTCCGCCAAGCCCCGTCAACGCCCGGTCTCTGCGGTATCTCGATTGAAGGGATCCGCAGGGCGCGCTCCAGTTGCTCTCCGTCTGATCCCGGTCGAAAGTGTCAACGGCGGAGTAAAACCCGGCCACTGGGCGGTGCAAAACCAGGCCAGTGGCAGGACGCCGAGCGCCATGGCGCGCGCTTGCCAGATAGCTGGCGCGTGCCATGGCGCTTTGGCCCGCAGGGCCAGTTCTCTGACGGGTGATCAGGTGCTGGCTTCGGCCTTTCGGGCGCGGCTTTGGCCGAGCCGATAGCTGTCGCCGTTCATCTCGATGATGTTGAGGTGGTGGGTCAGCCTGTCGAGCAGAGCGCCAGTCAGGCGTTCGGTGCCGAATGTTTCGGTCCATTCGCAGCGGGCCAGTTCCAGCACTTGCATCTTGTTGAGCTTCGGGATCGCCTTGAAGTCGAAGCTGTCCAGACTCTTGGTGGCCGGGAACTTCGCGGCCTTGATACGACGCTCGATCATCCGCCGCTCGCGGTCGATCAACTCGAGCTCGTTCATGATCGTGTAGCCGCCGGTGAACCCGTGCTCATCGCGGAGCCGCTCGAACACCCGCTTCGCCGTATGCCGCTGCTTGCGATGGTCCTCCCGATCGCCGTCCAGCCAGCCGTCGATGATCCCGGTGTAGGCATCCAGCTTCGGCCGCTTCACGGGGGCCGTCCGCCGGTATCCGGGCGGAACCGAGAACGCCATCATCTTGCTGACGCTGTCGCGCGAGATGTTGAAATGCCGCGCCGCCTCTCGCTGGCTCATCCCCTCGGCGCAGGCCAGTCGCGCTCTACGGTACAAGTCCACGGTGAAAATACTCCCGCCCTCCCTGTCGCCAGAAAGGGTAAAGGTGGACGACTTTTACGCCGCCCGCAGCAGGCTCACCCCACCGCTACCGTGGCCGACATTTGCACCGCCGTTCTCACTCAGTTCCTCGGCCTCTTCCGAGGAGCACTGGAACAGCACTCCCCAGCGCCCGACGGCCGCCCCCACTGCGCAGGCAGCGCATTGGACCAGGCGTTGCGCGACACCCGCATGGTGGTCTCGATCTCGTCAAAGCCGTAGGCCACTGCCGTCGCCGCACCGGCGGCAAGTTGCAACGGGTCGTCCTTTGCGTTGGTGACATGGCCCTGATTACCCGGCGTCTTGCGCGCCCTCATCTTGGAATAGGCAAAAGCGATTTCCAGCGCGTTCAGGCGGGACACCACGTCGGCCAGCTTGGCCGGCGTCAGGCCGCGCGCCAGCTGCACGAGGTCTGCACGGGGCACGTTCATGTCGACCAACATCCGCGCAAGCTGCCCCGAATCCATCGCCATCGCTTCGGGTGCTATGTCAGGGTCCAGGTGGTGGAGGGCGATGAAGGCGTCGATCATATCGAAATCATGCGCCAAAACCCCGTCCATGCTGACGATCCGACCCGCCAACAGGCCGACGCCGGGCTTGGTGTCAGACTGGGACCGGGCTGTCGGGCCTGTCAATCTGGTCTTTAGACATCTTGGCCAGGACGGTGGGCTTTGTCGCAAACGATCACAGCGAACCCGCATTGTTTGTTGTTGCTTCAGTAGTCGCTTAACCGATGCGGCAATCTGTCGTAAAATTCGACAAGACCGACTTCCACGTCGCGCGCAACTGCTTTGCATGCTTCGAGATCTTCTGGAACGATACGGCCCTGTTCCAAAACTTGCTTCAACAGGCCTTCGTGAAGAGACTGAAGCCTGCGAAATGACGGACTTCGGGCGACCATCTTGTCGCCGACGAGGATATGAAGGGCAGCACGCTCCAGCTTGCCTTTCAGGCGGATGCGCCCTGCGGGAAGCGTCGCCATGTCGCCAGCGCCGTCGCAGGTCTCCTTGGAAATGACCACGTCATATCCGATGTGCCGACAGCTGGCTTCGATGCGTGCCGTGACGTTGACCGTGTCGCCAATGGCGGAATAGCTGTAACGCTGCCTTGAGCCGATATTGCCTACACAGGCCGGACCGGAACTCAGTCCGATTGCAACGGCAAGCGAAGGCATTCCAGCCGCTTCTCGCACTTTATTGAACGATTTGAGTGAATTTCTAATGTTCAGGGCCGCCATGCAGGCGTTTTCGCGATGGCTCTCCATTTCCAGCGGTGCGTTCCAGAACGCCATGATGGAGTCGCCAACGAACTTGTCGATCGTCCCGCTTTCCTGAAGGACACAATCGGAAAGCTGACTAAAAAGATTGTTCAGCATCGAAACCAGATCCGTCGGCGCCATCGTTTCGCTCATTGGCGTGAAGTTGCGCAGGTCGCAGAACATTACCGTCAACGTCCGCATCTGCCCGCCGAGCTCAAGGTGATGCCCGCTCTTCTCAATTTCATGCAGGACCGAGGGTGCCACGTAATGCGAAAACGATTGCCTGATGAGCCGTTTTTCACGATCGGCAACGATGAATTGGTAACCTGCAAGCATGAGAAAGGCGGAAAAGCCACCGAGCATCGGAAATGTGGCGTCAAACAGGTAGCCACTCCCGAAAAATAACCAGCTTGTCGTCAGGACCGCGAGCGCAGATACGCCGCCGGCCGCCATTGAAACCGCGGGGCCCGAGATCGACATAACCGCAACGACGATCCCCGAGAGGCAAATGAAAGCTACGATTTCGAGCCCGGCCTGATAGTCGCCGCGCGCGAGAAACTCGTTCGACAAAATCTGTTCCAAAATTTGGGCGTGAATGGAGACGCCCGGCACATTCTCACCCAAGGTGGTCGTCCGGATATCAAGAAGGCCTGCGGCCGACGCGCCGATCAGCACGATGTTGCCCTCTAGCCGAGCTCTGAGATCAGCGTTGTAGCCGGGCGTCAGAACCGATTTTGCCGAAACGTAGAGCGCGGGATCTTCATGTCGAAAGCGAACCCAGATTTGTCCGTCACTCGTCGTTGGTACCTCGTAGTCGCCGACGCGGACGGATGAAATGACACCGCTCGCGTCTGGCGCGCCGTTGACGATGATGGTGCTTTCACCGAGGGCGATGCGCAATGCTTCGAGCGACAGGCTGGGCAAAAGGCCAGACGGAGCGTTCCAGCCGATAGGAACCGTTCGGACCACGTCGGAGTCGCTGAGAGGATTGACGTTTATACCTCCAATCCCTGCTGCGGCGCTTTGCAGCATAGGCACAATGGCTGTCGTCGCCCGCATCGTCGGAAAGCCCTGTCCAGGCATTTCTCCGATCTGGACAAATCCGGCTTTGCCCGCAACCGGCTCTGTTGGGCCCATCGGCGCGTCCGCCACGCCGAGAATGACGTTGCGACCGCTGATTGCCCTGGCAAACTGCGCGTCGTTGTCCAGGGCCGCCAGCTGTTCCGGCGTTGGCGGTGTCGTCAGCAACTCTGCAATCTCGGGCCGCGCGAGCACGCGTGATGGCGAGAGGCGGTCCGGCTCCGAAAACAATACGTCGAAGGCGACCGCCGCCGCTCCATAGTCGTCGGTCAATCGGGTGACCAAGTCACTGAGACGATCCCTCGGCCAAGGCCACTGGCCGAGCGATGCAAGGGATGCTTCGTCAATGTCGACAACGCGAACAGGCAGATTGGAATACTGTCTTGGGGCCAATCGCTGAAGGTAATCAAAGTAAAAGAACCGGATCGCCTGAACCGGGTAAGGATCGGCGATCCTTACTCCGACCATCAGCACCAACAACAGAAAGCCGACTGACATGAAACCGAAACGCCGCATTCATACAGCCTTCATTCGATTAAGATGGTTGCCCGCCCAGGTTCCTTGGCACTTGTCTCAAGGATCGCTTCAGGCTTGTCGCCCTTGCGACTGGTAAGAGCTCGGCTGACGCCGGGCGCTTTGGTTTCTGATAGTATCACTGTGCGTGATTCCGTGCGGCGTTGCCGTCGTTTGGGTCTGCCACGCCAACTTGCCGATGTCACTGCACGCCACGTTCTGGTTTCTCCGGAGCTTCCGGTGCCGATCTTTCCGGGCGGTCGTCACCATGTCTGGCCGCAGGCCGCACCACCGTATCGCGCCCACATGAGCGCAGGTCGGTGCGGAAATCTTGCGAGAGGCTTTCCTGCCGGGTCATGAAGAGAAACCCATCGGAAATCATGTTTCGCCTTTCGCTTGATTTCACGATGGCATGGGCAGTTCCACTGTTGTTCATCCTTACAGCGGAGCATTCGCCAGCCACCCGAAAGCAAGAACCTGAAACGCCGCACATGTGGACCAATCCCGAGAAAATAATAATGTCCGTCGCCGCGCGGTTCCGGACCACAAAGTCAAATGCGGTTCCCCTGATACCCATCGTCGCCGTTGGCGTTTTGATCGAATAGGCTGATTTCGGGCTATGTCCACTCAGGAACCGGAACCCTCCGGCCACTGCAGAAACCGCAAACTTTCTGGCCGTTCCGTTCTGCTTCATCCGAATATCGTCTATCGCCAGCGAAGCGTTCGGCCCGATCGCAATCCGGGTTTCATCGTTGAACAGCATCTGGACCTGTCCGCTTCGATTTGTCGAAATGACATCGCCCGCAGATAAACTCTGACCGTCTACCAAATCCGAGGTTTTTCCGGATCTACTTAAAGTTGCGCCGGGCGTTACTTTCACGACCAAGCCAATGCTTTCGGCCGCGGCTCCGAATGATGAGAAAGTCACCACAAGTGCGGCAAGAAATGTGCCAAATAATTTATGTGCCACCGCGCAGCGCCCCCACGCTCCGACGTACACTCACTGAAACTACCGCTTACACATAGCAACAGGCGTCGCATACAGCACGCCGTCAAGTCGGCAGTGCGACACTGAACTGAAGCAGCATAACGCCCCGATTTCGAGGCATTACAAGAAAAGTATTCGCAGAGAACGGGCCAGTTTGCAATCCTGCGGTTCTGACTGTCGAAATCCTGTGGGTGAGAATGGCCGGCCGTTGCGAAGCTTCGCGGCGATACGGCGAAGACTTTCGCCTTGATCGCTGACGGCAATCGCAATCTTTGCGTGAGCGTGGCGAAGAACCACGAATAGTTCGGCTGTGACACCAAATTTCAGCTTGCAGCGTTCGAGCAGCATCCGCGGATCAGTGCTGCCGTGCGGATGATCACGAGGCGACCGATGCATTGGCGTCAGCGGCGGATGTCCCAGCTAACAAACTGCCCTTCTTCAGTTCTATTCTGCGGCTAAAGTTCTTCGAGAGTGACGCGTTCGCGAGCACCCATACAACTGCCGGCTGAGGAGTTTGCACTGATAGAAACTGGAGTATGTTCGTTATAATCAAATCCTGAAGGGCAGGATCCGAACCCGCCAGCGGCTCGTTGAAAACATAGAAGCGAGATTTCCGTATTAATGCACGAGCGAGCGCGATCTTCTGACGCTGCAGCAATGTCAGTCGGCGGCCGCCGGGGCCGATGTCATATTCCAGGCCAACGGACATGACCTCCTCGAGCACGGCTGGATTTCGCGCGAAGAGGTTGCGAAGTGCCGAGCGCATGAGGTTTTCGATCTTTTCCTCGGCGCGAACGAAGCGCCGGTTGACCTTTCCGAAGAGGATATTTTCGCCCAGCGTTGCGTTGTTCATGTAGACGTCGGAATCGTAGGTTTGGATCAGATGGCGCAATGCCGGAGGTAGGCGCTCCGCAAGGACCTTTCGTCCAGCGGTCAAACGCAGTTGACGCTCATCGTCAAGCAGACCAAAGCGATAGGTTGGCTCGATATATTCGAACGCGAGCTGGATGAGTCGCACAACATCGTCGCGCCGCGCCGCGTGCGATCCGTCCGGGCTGGTCCGCGCGAGTATCTGTTCGTATTCGGGCAGTTCCTCTGGCTTGATATGGGTCAGCCACTTCAACATCTCGGGGCTGTTCTGCGAGCCATCAAACAGCTCCGCCGTATTCCTGGCGAAGCGCCAGCCCAGGTCGAACAACATCTCGACCAAGCCGGCTTCTGCCATCGCCTCTGCGAAGAATGGGTGCCTCACGATCATGCTGATCGAGGTTTCCTTGTCGGCTGGCACACCGAACAAGAGGTTCTCGACGATCGAAGCCTCGGGGTTGTAACGATCCGGCTCGAAGGGGAGCACGATACTGTGCAGATCCTGGTCTTGCAGGGCATCTTTCAGAGTTTTGCGCAGCGTCAACACCTCGGAAGCAATATCCGGCAGGTCTTTTGCGTCAAGGCGCGCCCGCAAGGAGAAGCCGATGACATCGTCGCTCAGGCCCACGACGTCCAGAACGGCACAGATCGACGTCACAAGGTTTCCTTTGCCTGCGATAGGTTGAACGTCATCGTAGTCGATCCAGTCAGCGTCGATATCCAGTACTGGATTGCCGGTACGTTCGGCCTCATTGTGCAGCCACGCCCGATGTTCCCGAACGTCGGGTGGCTCATCCTCGGGCAAGTCGCCCGGTCTGCGCTTCAGGCCATAGGTCACGTTGTTGAGCACGGTGTCCGCTTCGAAAAATGACACATGCCCGGTGTAGCCGATTACCCGGCCCGTCACCCGCGCAGGGAGGTTGCTGACATCATGGGCGCCAAGAAGCAGCGACCCTCCGGACGATCTTAGCTGTCCACCCAGGACATCTCCCAATATGGGGCCGCCGTCGTTCGAACCGCCGACCAGCGCCACGGACTCCCCCGGTGCAATCGTGACGGAAATATCTTCAAGGAGTTGTGTGCCATTTTCGCTGTGAACCGTCAGCCCTTGCGAGACGAGCGGGTGCAGATCGCCCACAGGAAGGTCGGCGTCGATGCTCTGAAGCGATGGATCGATCATTTCGTCAGCCTGGAATTGATCGACGATCTGTTCGTATTTGACCTGCACGTCCTGACGCGCAAGATCCCAGTCGATCAAGTCCTTGAGCGGGCCCGGAAGCTCTTTGTAGGCGTTGATAACCGCAATTAGCTGGCCTACGTCGAGCGAGCCGACGATCGTGAGGTAGCCGCCGATCGTGTAGAACAGGAATGGCGTCATCTGCGCGATGAAGTTGTTCAGGAACTTCACCAAGAATTTCCACTGGTAGATATCGTAGCGGATCTTGAAGATACGCCCGAGGCGCGCCGATACCCTCGCGCGCTGAAAATTCGTCGCGTCGTTGGCGTGGATTGTCTGAATCCCATCGACGATCTCGGCAACATGGCCCGCCAGTTCGCGTGCCGTCACCTGCCGTTCGCGCCCCAGAATGATCAATCGACGGCGCATTCGCGGGATAACCGCGAACTGAACGGCAGCTGTCGCGCCCGCAACCATGCCCAGCCAGAAATGTTGGACGAAAATGAAGAGCAGTGCGGTGAATGCCTGCCCGCCAAGCAGTATGGGCTGGGTGAAAGCGTCGGCGGCAAATCCGCCCAGAGGCTCGATCTCGTCCTTGACCATGCTGGCGACTTCGCCCGCCTTCATCTGTGTGAAGCGGGCCTGCCGAAAGCGGAGGATGCGATCGACCAGCTGATACCGGATCCTCCGAAGCAGGCGTTCGCCCAGCAAACCCTTGCGGGTGTTGATGACGTATTTGAACAGTCCGTTCACGATGACAAGCACGAGGAAAGTAATGCTGAGTGCCATCAGCAGAGGAAATCGTTCCAGCGGAATCCCGTTGCTGAGGTGAACGGTGCCATAGAGCGGTACGTCAAAGGACAGCGCCATGAAGGGTTGCGTGCTGCCCGGCGCGGTAAAGCCCTGGCCCTGTAGCGGGCCGTTCACGATCTGCTTAGGCAGGTCGAACGCAAGGTAATAGGGTATCATCGAGATCAAGACGATGATCACGACACCTATCTGTTCGCGGCGCGAATTGGTCCAGATGTATCGGAAGATATTTGATTCCATCGCGCGTGACTCGCAGTCAATTGATGCTGTCGGCGCGCCAGGCAGGCGCCGACTCCAATTCTGTCGTCTGTCCGCGCCAAACTCAAATAGATTAGCGCTTGCCTCGTCTCGGGTCGCCCGGGCAATCTCCGCAGCGCCGAAGCCGCAGACTTCGCGCAATCGGAGCGGCCTTGCAATCAAATTCCTCGCGCGGTCGTAGAGCGCGAAGAGAGTGGGTGGCAGTTCTGGTCTGGACCCTGCCTTGAAGATGCGATCCAACTTCCATGCCTGAAAGTTTGTGCGCAAAGGCCATATGAGAGAAAATGCGATGATCTACCTGTTGCGGCATGGGCAGACGGAATTCAACCTTGAGGGCAGATATCAGGGTCAATCGGATTCTCCGCTGACCGATTGCGGGCGACGGCAGGCCCTAGCCTACGGAACCTTGCTTGCCGAACATGTCGGGTCCGCTCCCATCTGGACCAGCTCTTTGCCGCGCGCGATGGAAACCGCGCGGCTGGTCGCGGCAGCCTTGCCGAACGCGGAACTACACCTCGACGAACGCTTGCGCGAAGTGTCGTTCGGGGTTTGGGAGGGGATGACGCGCGCCGATATCGCCGCTGAATGGCCGAACGTCCGCAAGCAGCACCCGCCACGGCAGTGGAAACTTCACGCACCCCAGAGTGAAGGGATCGACCCACTGATTTCCCGTCTCAAAGCGGTTCTTGACGACGCGGTCAATCTTAAGGGCGATCTGATACTGGTCGGCCACGGAGTTGCGGGCCGTCTCATGCGCGGGCTTCATTCCGGTCTGTCTTTGTCGGAGGCGCTCACACTGGATGCGCCGCAGGATGTGGTCTATCGCCTGCACGACGATGGGCGGATTGACGAACTTCCGCGCGCGCAACATTGATCGTGCAGCCGGGCGCGGCAAACGAGCAGTCACGCGCAAAGCGCGCGGTTGTTACCGACGGTATCGCGTTTCATCCATGTCGCGGATGCATTGATCCGTAAAACATGCAAGATGCACCTGGCGGGACATTTGAACAGGACACGCTCCTTGGGACGGCTGGCAGCATTCTTCTCAAAGCCACTGGGGACCAAGTCGGCCGGGGTTCTTGAGGCGAAGATCCCGGCCCGAGTGCAGGCCGAGATCGACAAGCGTGAGGAAGCAGCCGAACGGCTGATTGGCTGGGTCCAGCTTTCTCTGGTGACGGTCTTTGGAACTCTCTACTTCGCCAGCCCGCGTGCGCAGGGCGCCATTGATACGAGCTTCACGCCGTGGGCACTGTCGCTCTATTTCATCTTTACGCTGTTTCGGGTCTGGCTGTCTTATCGGGTCGTCCTGCCGACGTGGTATCTGGTCGTTTCAATCCTGGTAGACGTCAGTTTGCTGTGCGGGCTGATCTTCTCATTCCACATCCAGTACCACCAACCTCCTGCCTTCTACCTGAAGGTGCCGACGATGATCTACTTTTTCATCTTTATCAGCGTTCGTGCCCTGCGTTTCGATCCGCGCTTTGTGCTGTTGACCGGGCTCGCCTCCGTTGCCGGATGGCTGACGCTGGTCAGCTATGCGTTGATGTCGGATATGGGCGAGATGCACATCACGCGGAACTTCGTCGACTACCTTAACTCGAACAGCATTCTGATCGGTGCCGAGATCGACAAGGGTGTCGCACTTCTGGGTGTGACCTTTGTGCTGTCGCTGGCGTTATACCGGGCGCGAAGGGTGCTGACCGACGCGATCCGCAGCCACACCGCCGCCGATGACCTAAGGCAGTTCTTTTCACCGGCGGTGGCAGAAACGATCACCGGACACGACAGCCTGCCGATGGTCGGCCGGTCCGAAACGCGCGAAGTCTCGATATTGATCGTCGATCTGCGGTCGTTCACCAGAACGGCTGCCGGGCTGCCGCCAGAGGTCGTGATGAAGGTTCTCGGGATCTATCAGAATGCGGCGGTTGCCGAGATCGAGAAACACGGCGGACAGATCGACAAATTCATGGGCGACGGCATCCTGGCCACATTCGGCGCGGTTGAGGAAAGTAAGTGTCATGCCGCAGACGCGCTGCGCGCCGCTGTCGGAGTGATCGAGGCCATCCAAGCGACAGAGCCGGATATCCGGATGGCGGGCTGGACGGGACTGTTTCGCCCCGGCGTCGCGGTCGCCTCGGGGACCGTCACGGTCGGGGTCGTTGGCGCCCGCAACCGATTGGAATTCACCGTGATCGGCACGCCCGTCAATCTGGCGGCCAAGCTGGAATCCGCGAACAAAATCGAGGGCACCAAGATCCTGACAGACGCACAGACCTACAATCTCGCGGTCGCCCAAGGCTACGATGGGTCTGCGCCCGAGCATCGGCCGGGGAGACACATCCAGGGGTTTTCCGGCCCACTTGACTTGGTCGTACTCGCGTGATCGCGTCGCGCTGTCGCCTGAGCTACACCCTGCACAGGCCCGCTGCCGCCATGTTCAGGACCGTTTGCAAACGATGCCGCAAGACATAAAGAAACGTTCGATTGCGCGGCCAATCCGCGTCGCGTGGCGTCGCCAAGATCGACGGATAGGATTCAATGCGACACGGCTAAGATCCGTTTCCGGTCTTGTCCTGTTCGCTTTCGTTCTGACCCACCTGCTGAACCACGCCCTTGGCCTCGTATCGATCGAGGCGATGGAGGCGACACAGCAGGTGCGCACGGCAATCACCCGTAGTGCCATTGGAACCGGCATCCTTGTTCTTGCAGCACTGACACATCTCGTTCTCGGCTTTGGCAAGCTGTTTCAGGTTCAAACCTGGCGGGTCGGCACGCGCAGCATTGTGCAGCTGACGTTCGGCCTTCTGCTTCCTTTCCTGCTCATTCGGCATGTCGTTGGCACGCGCGGCGTCCACAGTCTTTTCGGCGTCGATGACGACTACAGTTTCGTGCTTTGGGCGACCTGGCCGTCCGACGGCTGGAATCTCGCAATCATGATTGCGCTGGCCTGGATTCATGCCTGTCTCGGGCTTCAGAACTGGTTTGGCTCCAAGTCCTGGTATCAGGGTTATCTCTGGCTTTGGTACGGTCTGGCGCTTCTCATCCCGGCCCTCGCCTTTTCGGGCTTTGTCAGCGCGGCCCGGATCAGCCTCATCGAAGGGCGGCCGCATGATGCCGTGACCTCCGAGCAATATGGGTACGTCATCAATCTGATAGCCGACTTGCGCTATGGCTACCTTGTGGCGCTTGGACTGGCCTTCGTCGCATGGGCGCTGCTTGTGGGTGCGAACCGACTCGGTTCGCGTGTGGCCGTCACTTATGCCAGCGGATTGACGGTTCATGCTCCGCGCGGCCTGTCACTCCTGGCGATCAGCCGCGTCAACAACATTCCGCACGCATCCGTCTGTGGTGGGCGGGCGCGCTGCTCAACCTGTCGGGTCCGGGTTCTGGCGGGGCAGGAGAATATCGATGCTCCTTCGGAACGTGAAATGCAGGTGCTGAAAAGGGTAGGGGCGCCAGCCAACGTCCGGCTCGCCTGCCAGATCTATCCGTCCGGCAATATCTCGGTTTCGACACTGCTGCCGGCGCAGGCGCTACGGCGTGGCGAACAGGAATTCGACAAGTATCTGTGGGGTGTTGAGCAAGAGGTGACGGTCATGTTCTGCGATCTGCGTGGCTTCACCAGCATGTCTCAGGGAAGACTGACATATGATGTCGTCTTCCTCCTCAACCAGTTTCTTGGGCGGATGGCGGAGACGATCGAAGACACCGGCGGCTTCGTTGACAAGTTCATGGGGGATGGGATCATGGCGATCTTCGGCAAGGATGGCACCGCCAGAGATGGCGCCCGGCAAGCGATCGCCGCCGCCCGCGCCATGGGCGGCGTTCTGGACGCCCTGAACCAAAGCTTGCGCGAAGCTTTGCCCGCCCCTCTGTCGATGGGCATTGGCCTTCATACCGGTTCAGCAATTCTCGGGCGTATCGGCGCGGTACAGCAAAATGAGACTGGCACTGCGCGCCTGACGGCGCTCGGCGAGACGGTAAACCTTGCGAGCCGTCTGGAGGCGAAGTCGAAAGAACTCGACGTGCAGGTCGTGCTGTCGTCTGCCTGCGCAGATCGGGCCGGATTGCGCGCCACCGCAAATTTTGAGCCCAAACTCACAGAGGTACGCGGGTTCGCCGATCCGGTCGTTGTCTATGCCGTAAGACGCACGGCCGAACTGCAGGCGTGGGAACTAGAGTCGACCGGAACGAACAATATCGCCACCCAGAAGCCGCCCACCGAGAATCCGGCCCCTCCCGACCATGGTCAGAGTTGATTGCGCCGGTAGAGGAAGTAACGGTCCGCTGCGATGCCGGGTGGCAGGGCAAGTGCCATCAACTCGGGATGATCGAGTGGCAGACCGCAGATCGCAATGCCGCCCTCGGTGAGCAGTGATGCGACGAGCCCCGGAAGCCAGGTCAGAGTGATCGCGTCCTTGTCGGCATACCCTGTGCCAATATCAGCATGGACCAGCGCGGCCTCGCATCCTGTGAATTCAGACGCGGTTTTTCGTATTTCGCCCAGCACAAGATCCTTCTCGTCCGGTACCGATGACCCATGCGCGCCGAGAGCGCGGTCGAAAGCCACGATCCGCCGTTCAGCAAGCAGTTCCCGAAGATGACTGTAGGTGCGCCCGTTGCCCAGGCCCAGCTCAAGCACCATGCCGTCGGCCGGAAGCGTCATATCTTTGACCACATAGTTCAGGATATCGCGTTGGGCGACCAGGCGGCGGATGAAGCTGTCGAGGCGGCTCATGCGATGATCTTTCTGACTGCACGGTTGCGCCATTTGTGGTCTTTACAGGCACCATGGGCAAGACGCCCCGCAATTGGCGCAGCTTGCCGAATGGGTTAAACACAATTGCCGAGCAATGGAACGAACAGAATGGACCACGCCGCGCGAAGGCTGCGTATCGCTTTCTACGCGCCGCTGAAATCGCCCGACCACCCCGTGCCCTCGGGCGATCGGCAGATGGCCCGCATGCTTATCGCTTGCCTCGAACGCGCTGGCCACCAAGTGGAGGTCATATCCCGTCTTCGCGCCTATTCGCCGTCATCGGACGACAGCTCCGCTTGGCAGCGCCTTCAGGCGGAGGCAGAGGCCGAGCGGCGCCGGCTGGCGCGTCTCTGGCAGACCAACTCGCCCGATCTGATCTTCTGCTATCATCCCTATTACAAATCGCCCGATCTGATCGGACTGACGCTTTCCCAGCAGTTCACGCTGCCCTACGTGACGTGCGAGGCATCCTATTCCACGCGCCGAAACTTGGGCGTCTGGACAGAAATGCAGGCAATCGCGTGCGCGGGCGTCCAGCACGCTGCTTTGAACCTTTGCTTTTCAGCGCGCGACGAAGAGGGGTTGCGCGCTGCCGTTCCGGACGCACGGCTGGCGCGCCTTCCGGCCTTCATTGACACATCCGGCTTCGACGCGCCGCCTCGGCCTGAGCCGGGACATATCGTGTCGGTGGCGATGATGCGCCGCGGCGACAAGTTCGAAAGCTACCGGCATATCGCCCGTACACTCGCCGCAATGCCTCATGGCACGGACTGGCATTTGAGTGTTGCGGGCGACGGTCCGGCGCGCGCTGAGGTCATGGAGCTCTTCGCGTTGCTTCCGCCAGAGCGTGTGAGTTTTCTCGGTGCGCTGCCCGCGCAAGAGGTGGCAGCCCTTCTTGCGCGGGGATCCGTCTTCCTTTGGCCCGGATGCGGCGAAGCGTACGGTCTGGTGTATCTCGAGGCGCAGGCCGCCGGGTTGCCTGTCGTCGGCTGTCGCGTGGCCGGCGTGCCAGAGGTGGTGTCGGAAGATGCCGGCGGCACGCTCGTCGCCGGTGACAACCCGCTCGCCCTGGCCGATGCGGTCGCGATGCTGCTGTCAAACCCGGAGCGCGCGATGCAACTTGGCGCCGCGGCGAAGGCACGCGTCAAGGCGCGCCATTCCCTGGAGGCCGCGACCGCGCGGATTGCGGACGCAGTAAGAATGGCGACAGAAGCAAGGGAACGGCAATGAAGACCGCGCTTTTGAAGGCACTCGACGCGCGGGCGCGAGCAAATACGCCCGCTCTCCTTTGGTGGCGTGACGATGATGCCGTCGAACCATCGGATCAACTCGACCGGTTGCTGCACCTGTCTGAGATATGCATGGTGCCTATCACCCTTGCGGTAATCCCTGAACCGACCGGCGACGCACTGGCCCAGAGATTGACCGGGTTGAGCGGGGTCAGTGTTGCGGTCCACGGCTGGTCGCATCGGAACTATGCCCCGAAGAGCGAGAAGAAGCAGGAACTGGGTGCGCATCGCCCTGCCAGCGTCATTCTCGCCGAGCTTTCTGACGGGTTCGCGCATCTGCGAGGGCTGCATTTGTCGCGTTTCGTCCCGGTGCTTGTGCCGCCCTGGAACCGCGTCGCGCCGGAGGTCGTCGAAGGTTTGCCGACGATTGGCTTCAAGGCGATCTCGACCTTCGGCCCAAGGAAACCTGCTCCGCTCAGGGTCATAAACACGCATGTCGATCTGATCGACTGGCGCGGCACGCGTGGAGGTCGCCCGACGGAGCAGCTTTTCAATGAAATCGTCGACGCGATGAGTCAGCCTGAGCTTGGCGCCATAGGACTCCTCAGCCATCACCTTGTACACGATGCGCAGGCCTGGTCGTTTCTCGAACAACTCTTCGAACTGACCCAGGATCATCCTGGCTGCCATTGGGCCAGCATGAAAGAACTTCTTTGCGCGCCTTCGTGACCAAACACTCAACCGCGTGACGGCCGGATTCCGCAATAGACAGCCAAAATGCGCTCAGCTAGGCTCTATGCCAGGTGGGTAACACGGAAGGCTGCGCATCAAAGTTTTCCGTGGGGGGATTGAAGCAGTTGATTCAACCAGTTCCGGACCGAGCCGCCGACCTTCTTCGGATCGAAGATCTGCGTGTCACGTTTCTGCTCCCGGGCGGCCAAATCGATGCGCTCAAAGGCGTAGGTCTGCGTGTTCTTCCAGGAAAGGTCACGGCGCTCGTTGGGGAATCAGGGTCTGGAAAAACCGTTCTAGGACAAACGGTTATGGGGTTACAGCCTGGCCAGGCGCGAACCTCCGGCCGCGTTCTCTTTACCGACCCCAACGGTGCGGAGGGGCCGCAGGAGCTTCTCGGCCTCCCGCGTGACGGGCGGCGTATTCGGGGCATTCGAGGTCGCCATGTCGGCATGATCTTTCAAGAGCCGATGACGTCGTTTTCGCCGCTGCACACCATCGGAAATCAGATATCCGAGGTACTCCAAATACACAGCCCCTTATCGTCCGCGGAGCGGCGAGAAAAGACGGAGGAGATGCTATCGCTGGTCGGGTTTCAAAGCCCTGCCAGGATTGTCAATATGTATCCGTTCGAGCTTTCGGGTGGGATGCGGCAGCGGGCGATGATCGCGATGGCGCTGATCTGTAACCCATCTCTCCTGATCGCGGATGAGCCGACAACCGCGCTGGATGTCACCATTCAGGCGCAAATCCTGTCGCTGCTGCGCGAGCTGCAGGAGCGTTTGAACATGGCAATCCTTCTCATCACCCACGATCTTGGCGTTGTCGCCAATGTCGCCGACGAAGTCGTGGTGATCTACAGGGGGGAGATCATGGAGGCGGGGACAGTCGACACGATCTTCCGAAAGCCACAGCATCCTTATCTGAAAGGGCTGATGACCGCGATACCGCATTTCGGCATGAAACGCGGCGATCGGCTGCGGCCCCTGCGTGAGATCCGTGTCGACCATGCCCGTATCCACGCTGCAATCGCTTCGGCCGAAGCGAAGCACACGCCTGCCAAAGGGACAGCACCGGATGTCCTGCTTTCCGTTCGCGGCTTGCGCAAAACCTTCCACAGCAGACATCAGGAATGGCGGTTGGGAGGTAAGACCGCCGGACCCGCCCCGGCGGTCGATGGCGTCAGCTTCGATATCCGGCGCGGGGAGTGTCTGGGTCTGGTGGGCGAAAGTGGTTGTGGCAAGACGACGATCAGCAAGATGCTGATGCGCGCGATCGCGCCCGACGAAGGCTCGGTCATCTACGATGACGGTTCGGGCCCGGTAGACGTTCTTCGCGCCGAAGGCGACGCTCTGCGGCGCCTTCGGATGAGCATCCAGATGGTATTTCAAGACCCGGTTTCTTCGCTCTCTCCGCGGATGCCGGTCGGGAAGATTCTGTCTGAGCCTCTCGCCATCCACAGTATCGGAACCAAAGCCACCCGCCGCGCCACGGTCGAGGCGTTGCTTGAAATGATCGGGCTTGAGCGCGGCGCGCAAAACCGCTTTCCGCACAGCTTTTCAGGTGGTCAGCGACAACGGATCGGCATTGCCCGGGCGCTTGCCCTCGCCCCAGGTCTGGTGATCTGTGATGAGCCGGTTTCGGCGCTCGATGTCTCGGTTCAGGCGCAGATCCTGAATATCCTGAAGGATCTTCAAAGCGATCTGGGTCTGACCTATCTGTTCATTTCGCACAACCTTGCCGTGATCGACTACATGGCCGACCGTGTCGCGGTGATGTGGGCCGGCAAGATCGTCGAAATAGCCCCTCGCGACGTCCTGATGAAGGCACCCGTGCACCCCTATACGCGCGCGCTTCTGGCGTCTGTGCCCTATCCCGATCTGGATCAGCCGTTGGATTTTGCGACGGTCAGCAAATCCAGCGCCGAGGCCAGCGCGCTCTGGCCCATCGCTTTTCGGCCCGGTGATGGAGTGGTCTTCGAACCGCTCGATCTTGGCGGTGGTCACTTCGTTCTTGCGAACCGCATGGCAGATGCCGTCGAGGTGCGGGCATGATCACGCGGCGGGGGGCAATTGCGGGCGCTATCGGCTATCTGGCGGCCCCGCGTCCATGCGCGGCAGAGGCACCGCTTTTGCGGCCGACAGTTGCCATCGGTGATCTGCCGCCGGAATTGAACCGCCTTCCGCGCAATCCGCGCGTGATAGACCTTCCGGCGATGGGACGCGAAACCGGAAAGCAGGGTGGAACCTTGTACACGCTGATCGGGGGGCAGCGCGATATCCGCATCGTTCCGATTTTCAGCTATGCCCGGCTGATGACCTACGGCCCTGATCTTGAACTGCGCCCCGACATCCTTGCCGGTTTCGATGTCGAGAGGGAGCGAAGGTTCACCTTTCATCTCCGCGAAGGCCACCGCTGGTCCGATGGCGCTGCTTTCTCCACCGAAGACTTCCGCTATGTCTGGGAAGACGTCATCACCAATACCGACCTTTACAAGGGTGGTCCGCCGGTCGAAGTGATCTCGCGCGGTGAAGTCGCTCAGTTCGAGGTCATCGACGAAGTCACCGTTCGATACACCTTCGCCGGCCCGATGCCGGACTTCCTGCCGAAACTCGCGGCTCCGCTCCCCCTCATCCTCTTCATGCCGAGTGCCTATCTTCGGCAATTTCACAATCGTTACGCGGATGTCGACGCACTGGCACGCCTGTCCGCCGAACAAAGGGTTGACGACTGGCGCCGCCTGCATCTGAAGATGTCGCGCTCGATCCGGCCCGAAAACCCTGATCTGCCCACGCTCGAAGCCTGGCGCCCGCGTACCGCACCTCCGGCCGAGCAGTTTGTCTTTGACCGGAATCCCTATTTTCACAGGGTCGATCAAAGCGGCACGCAGCTGCCCTACATCGACCGACTTGTCCTGAATGTTGCATCTTCGGAAGTGGTTATGGCGAAGACCGCCACCGGAGAGAGCGATCTTCAGGTCACCGGGCTCGGCTTTCCCGACTATACATTTCTGAAGCGGGCCGAGAAGTTGCATCCCCTTCGTGTCGATCTCTGGCGCAAGGGCCAGGGATCGGCTGTTGCGCTTTTCCCCAATCTCAACTGCGCGGATCAGATATGGCAGTCCTTGTTCCGCGATGTGCGGATGCGCCGGGCGATGTCTGTGGCCATCGACCGGGAGGAGATCAACAAGGCGTTGTTCTTCGGACTCGGCACGGAAAGCGCCGACACCGTATTGCCGGAAAGCCCGCTTTACCGTGCTGAATATGCAAGTGCCTGGACGCAGCACGACCCCGATCTCGCCAACGCACTTCTCGATGAACTCGGCCTTGCACAGAGGGGTTCGGGCGGCATCCGACGGCTGCCCGATGGACGACAAGCCGGGATTGTTGTGGAAACCTCGGGCGAAAGCTCGCTCGAGACCGATGTGCTGGAGCTGATCCGCGACCATTTCCGCGCGATCGGCCTCGCACTCTACATCCGCAGTTCGCAGCGTGACGTGTTCCGTAGCCGCGCCTTGGCAGGGCAGGTACAGATGTCGGTCTGGCAGGGGCTCGACAATGGCGTCCCGACCGCCGACATGTCGCCGCAAGAACTCGCGCCAACCTCGGGCGACCAATTGCAATGGCCGCTTTGGGGAAGTTGGTTTGCGGCGGGCGGCAACGCCGGTGAAGCCCCAAGGATGCCTGAAGTGCTTCAGTTGCTGCGGCTCCTGCAGGAATGGGGCGAGAGCGAACTGGCGCAGGAGCGGGCCGGGATATGGGCGAAGATGCTGGAGATCCGGGCGGATCAGGTGTTCTCGATCGGCACCGTCAACGGTGCCTTGCAACCCGTGGTTCGGTCAACGCGCCTGCGCAACGTGCCGGACAAGGGGCTTTACGGATTTGAGCCGTTGAGTTTCCTTGGAGCATACCTTCCTGACACGTTCTTCTTCAGCGAGGCATAGGCATGTTCCGGTACATCGTCCGACGCATCCTCACGATGATACCAACACTTTTTCTGATCTCGATTCTGGTCTTCACGATCATCGAACTGCCGCCAGGCGACTACTTCGAGAGCTACGTGGCGGAACTCAAGGCGCTTGGTGAGCAAGCGGATCTGACGGAAATCGAGATCTTGCGGGAACGCTACGGGTTCGACCAGCCGCAATATGTCCGCTATTTGCGCTGGGTCGGTGGCATGCTGCACGGAGACTTCGGGTATTCCTTCGAGTACCGGCTGCCAGTGAACGAGGTCGTGGGTGATCGCCTGTGGCTGACCATCCTGCTTTCGACCGTAACCATCTTGTTCACATGGGCCATCGCATTCCCCATCGGCATCTATTCGGCAACTCATCAGTACAGTTGGGGTGACTACGGCGTGACGCTTGTCGGCCTCCTGGGGCTTGCGGTGCCGAACTTCATGCTGGCTTTGGTGATGATGTATTTCGCCAACATCTGGTTCGGTATTTCCATCGGCAATCTCATGGATCATCAGTATCTGAACCAGCCGATGAGTTGGGAAAAGGCCCGCTCAATCCTGTCGCATATCTGGATTCCGGTCATCATCATCGGAACGGCAGGAACGGCGGGCATGGTCCGACGGCTTCGTGCGAACCTTCTGGATGAACTGCAAAAGCAGTATGTCATCACGGCCCGCGCCAAGGGGCTTGCGCCCGGAAAGGTGCTTCGAAAATACCCGCTGCGCATGGCGCTGAACTTTTTCATCTCCGACATAGGCTCGATCTTGCCTGCCATGATCTCCGGTGCGGAGGTAACGGCGATCGTTCTGTCGCTGGAGACCACCGGACCGATGTTGATCCGGGCCTTGCAGAGCCAGGACATGTATCTGGCCGGATCGTTCCTGATGTTCCTGGCTTTCCTGACGGTGATAGGTGTCCTCGTGTCCGACATCGCGCTGGCGCTTCTCGACCCGCGTATCAGGCTCGGCAAGGGGAACACGAAATGACATCTGGCGTGCGACCCCCGGACGGATTGCCCGAACCCGGCGCGCCGCTTGTGCATTTCGTCTCGGACCGGCCGTTCGACCCGGAGGAAAGCGAAGGCCGGATTGATGCCATGGCAGAGGCGACGCAGCTTCAGCTCATGTGGTGGCAATTCCGCCGCCATCGCGTCGCGGTGGTCTCGATGGTGTTCCTCGCGCTGATCTATGCCAGCACGCTGATTTCTGAGGTTCTGGCGCCCTACCATCAGGACAGCCGCAATCTGAACTACATCTACGCGCCGCCGCAGAGCATCCATCTCTTCGACGACGGCAGGTTCGTCGGTCCCTTCGTCTATGGCCGAACGCAGACACTGGATATGGATACGATGCGGCGGGTCTATGCCGAAGACCGATCGCAGGTGCAGCCCTTGCAGTTTTTCTGCAAGGGAGACCCCTACAAATTCTGGGGCGCCCTTCCGGCGCGATTCCATATTGTGTGCCCGGCAAAGGACGGTCAGTTCTTCCTCCTTGGGACTGACCGGTTGGGTCGCGATGTGCTGTCGCGTATCATCTACGGCGCCCGCATCTCTCTGACGATCGGCGTCCTCGGCGTCTCGATGAGCTTCATTCTCGGCATCGTGATCGGCGGCCTAGCCGGCTATCACGGCGGCTGGTTCGACGCGGTGACCCAGCGCATCATCGAGGTCTTGCAGTCGATCCCGTCGATCCCGCTCTGGATGGCGCTGGCAGCGATCATACCGGTCACCTGGAGTCCGATCTTCGTCTATGTCTGCATCACGGTGATCCTCGGTCTTCTCGACTGGACCGGCCTTGCGCGTGCCGTGCGCTCAAAACTCCTCGCACTGCGCGAAGAGGACTATGTCCTGGCGGCCCGGTTGATGGGGGCAGGCAGCGCACGCATCATCCGAAGGCACATGATCCCCGGCTTCATGTCACATCTGATTGCATCCGCAACGCTGACGATTCCGGGCATGATCCTTGGCGAAACCGCACTCAGCTTCCTTGGCATCGGGCTCAGGCCGCCGATCACGAGCTGGGGCATTCTTTTGACCGAAGCGCGCAGTGTCAACATTCTCGCACTTTATCCGTGGCTTATGCTGCCTGTTGTTCCAGTGATCCTGGTCATTTTGGCTTTCAACTTTCTGGGAGACGGGTTACGCGATGCCGCTGATCCGTACAAATGAGGGCCCGAGCGTGACTCACACGCCAGAAACACCGGTAGAAGCCGGTTTCTCAGGGCCCGACGGGGGAACGATCGCGTGAACAATCTCCGCGTTTTGATGTACAGCCATGACACCTTCGGGCTAGGCCATCTGCGGCGATGCCGCACCATCGCCCATGCACTGGTGCAGAACTTCAGCGGCATGCAGGTGCTGATTGTCTCAGGATCAGAGATTGCGGGCGCCTTCGACTACAGGTCGCGCGTCGATTTCGTGAAAATCCCGAGCGTGATCAAGTTGCGCAATGGCGAATACACCTCGCTCTCGAAGCATATCGACCTGAAGAATACGATCGAGCTGCGGCGTTCGATCATCCGGCAGACGGCGGAGTCCTTTCAGCCGGATGTATTCATCGTGGACAAGGAGCCGATGGGTCTGCGTGGCGAAATCGAGGATACACTGGTATACTTGAGGTCCCAGGGGGCGACCCTTGTTTTGGGTCTCCGCGACGTCATGGATGCGCCGCATCTTCTCAAAGCGGAATGGAACCGCAACGACATCCTTTCCAAAATCGATCGGTATTACGACCGCATCTGGGCCTACGGGCCGCCGGATTTCTACGATCCGCTGACCGGACTCGATGCGCCGCAATCGGTTCGCGACAAGATGGATTTCGTTGGCTTCCTGCAAAGAAGCGCGAGCGAAGACCTGCAATCGCAGCATATGCCCGACAGTGACTATCTTCTTGTCACCACGGGCGGCGGAGGTGACGGGGCTGACCTGGTTGATGAGGTGTTGAACGCCTATCTGCACGCGCCTGACTTCAGCCAACGTGCGCTGGTGGTTCTGGGTCCCTATATGGCGGCAGACCGTCGTGCAGAGTTTATGGCGAAGGGACAGCACATTCCACAGGTCGAGGTGATAGAATTCGACATGCGGATGGAAGAGTTGATCGCGGGCTCAAAGGCGGTGGTCGGGATGGGCGGCTATAACACGTTTTGCGAGATCCTGTCCTTCGACAAGCCGGCGCTTATCGTGCCGCGGACCACACCGCGTGAAGAACAGCTTATCCGTGCAAAGCGCGCCGCTGAACTGGGCTTCGTCGACATGTTGCATCCCGAAGAGTCGAAAGATCCGGCCCGCATGATGGCCGCGCTGCGCGCGGTGTGTGAGCGCGCACCACCGTCGCAAGGCTGGTCCAACGTTCGAATGGAGGGATTGCCAAACATAGCGCGTTTGGTTGGTGACTATCTGCACCTTCAAATCGAGGGAAAAGAAACTGAGCCGTCGCTCGCGGCCGCAAAGTGACGATGAAGCGCCGGCGCAGATTGGTCGTCGTGGTCAAGGGATATCCCCGCCTTTCGGAAACCTTCATCGCGCAGGAGCTGCGCGGGCTCGAACTGGCCGGCTTCGAACTCGTCATCGTCTCGCTGCGCCACCCCACGGACAGGAAACTTCACGAGGTTCATCGCGAGATCACTGCGGACATCCTGTACCTTCCCGAGTATCTGCATGATGAGCCATTGCGCGTGCTCAAAGGCCTTTGGTTCGCACTTAAACAGCCGGGTTTCCGGGCGACCTTCCGTGCGTTTCTTGGCGATCTGCGCCGCGATTTCAGCCGCAACAGGTTCAGGCGGCTCGGTCAGGCGGCGGTTCTGGTGCGCGAATGGCCTCTGGATGGCCACTGGCTGCATGCGCATTTCATTCATACGCCGGCCTCGGTCGCGGATTATGCTGCACGTATCATGGAAAGAGACTGGTCCATATCCGCCCACGCCAAGGACATCTGGACATCGCCAGAATGGGATCTCGCCGGCAAACTCGACCGCGCCAGATGGGCTGTCACCTGCACCGCGAGCGGACATGATCATTTGCGAGCCCTCGCGGCCGATCCGTCGCGCGTGCATCTTAGCTATCACGGGCTGAACCTCGAACGTTTTCCGCCTTTCGCCGAACAAAGAGCATTGCGGGACGGGAGGGATGCCACCGATCCAGTGCGTATCCTCAGCGTGGGCCGCGCTGTGCCCAAGAAGGGCTATGATATCCTTCTGCACGCACTCGCGCGCTTGCCCGCAGACCTGCATTGGCGCTTTGCGCATCTCGGTTCCGGCGGTGAGGTGGCAACGCTGAAGACGCTGGCGGCAAGGCTCGGCATCGACGCGCGATGTGAGTGGCGGGGTGCGGCGGTCCAGACGGATGTGCTCGCCGCGTATCGCGACGCTGACATCTTTGCGCTGGCGAGCCGCATCACCACAGATGGCGATCGCGACGGCTTGCCGAATGTTCTGGTCGAGGCTGCAAGCCAGGGCTTGGCCTGCGTTACGAGCAATATTTCGGGTATCCCAGAATTGATCACCGATGGCGAAACTGGCTGGCTCACGCCGTCCGGAGATCCCGCGGCACTGGCAATGGCATTGCATGAGGCGATTGCGGACCCAGCTGCGCGTTCGGCGCGTGGCGCCGCCGCAGAGCGGTATGTGCGCGGACATTTCGACTACAGGACCAGCGTCGCCCAGCTGGCCAGCCTGCTCGATCCGAACGGAGAAAGATCATGCGCGTGATCTCGGTCTTATTCTACGTCCAGCACCTTCTCGGCATCGGTCATCTGGCCCGCGCCAGTCGGATCGCAAGCGCAATCCGCGCCCGGGGCATGAAGGTCACACTCGTGACGGGGGGGCTGCCGGTGAAGGGCTTTCCCGGCACCGATGTCGATCATATCGCGCTGCCGCCACTTGCCGTCAGTGATGGCGCTTTTGCGGGCCTTGTCGATGCCGATGGCCGTCCGGCGGATGAGGCTTATCTCGATGCGCGGCGTGATCTGTTGCTGCGTGCCTTCCACGAGACGGCACCGGATATTGTCATCACCGAAGCCTTCCCCTTCGGTCGCCGTCAGGTACGATTTGAGCTTCTGCCGCTGATCGAAGCGATCGAGGCAAGGCGGCCGCGCCCGTTGCTTGTCACTTCGGTGCGCGACATATTGCAACAAAACGCCAAGGCCGGACGGAACGAAGAGACGGTTGAAATGGTGTTGCGGCATTTCGACCGGGTTCTGGTGCATGGCGACCCGTCTTTCGTTGCGCTCACGGACACGTTTCCGCTGGCCGATCGGATCGCCGACAAAGTGTCCTACACCGGCCTCGTCTGTCCGCCGCGACCCGAGCCGTCGCCCGAGCAGTTCGATGTCGTCGTCTCTGCCGGCGGCGGGGCAGTGGGCGCCGATCTGGTGCGGGCGGCAATCGAGGCTGCACGCCTGCGCCCGGACCTTACACGCTGGTGCGTCATTACGGGGCCAAACCTGCCGCAGGACGACTATGACGCGCTTCAAGCGGGTATCGCGGATAACATGGTCTTTCACCGCTTTCGCACTGACTTCGCGAGCCTTCTTGCCTCGTCCCGGCTTTCGATTTCGCAGGCGGGCTACAACACGGTCGCGGACATTTTGCAGGCCGGGTGCCGTGCGCTTCTTGTTCCCTTCGCGGCCGGTGGGGAAACCGAGCAAACCGTCCGGGCAGAAAAGCTGGAACGCATGGGGCGGGCCATCACGCTGCCTGAAACCGATCTGAGTGGTCGAGCGATGGTGGACGCGATAGAACGAGCGTTCGCGCAGGACCTCACAACGGCTACGACGCGCATCGCCACGAATGGTGCTGACCGCAGCGCCGAGATTCTGGCCGAACTCGCCACAGGCTAAAGCGTGATCACCTGCAGATCGCGGGCGCAGAATGCGCCGGGGAAAAGCTTCTGCGCCGCTGCTTCAATCTCTTCCAGGTTGGCATCCGTGCGAAATGGCGCGTGATGAACAAAGCCGACGCGCCCTGCCTTGCCGGCAATCGCCAGCCGTACCCCTTGTTGCCAGGTCGAATGACCGAAGTCTCGATATCGTTTGAACTCCTGTTCCGTAAAGGTAGCGTCGTACAGGAAGAGATCGACGCCCGTAATCAGGTCCATGACGTTTGGGTCCAACTCGCCGGGAACATGACCCGTATCGAAAATCATCGCAACGGATTTTCCCTTGTAATCAACTCTATAACCGACAGCGCCGCCGGGGTGGTTCAGGCTGCGCGTCTCAATTTGGATGCCGTCAAAGGGCGATAGTCTCTCGCCGGGGACAAAGGTTTCTGTCGCGACCTTCCCACTGAACGCCTCTGGGCCCACGGGAAAGAAGGGCTCACGCATGAAATCGGCGATCATGGCCTCAGTCGTCGTTTTCGGCCCCAGATGGCCCGACCAGAAGGTGATCGATGCATCCGGCTTGTAGAGCGGCAGGAAGAAAGGCAGCCCCATGATATGATCGTAGTGGCAATGGCTGAAAAACAGGTGGAACACGCGCTTGCCTTCTGCAAGCAACGAGTTCCCGGCCAGTGGCAGGGCGGATCCCGCATCGAAGAGCAGCACATCCGGACCGCAACGCAACTCAAAACAGATCGTATTGCCGCCAAACTTGCTGCACGGGGGCGACGCCATCGGCAAGCTTCCGCGCGCGCCCCATATCCGAAGCTCCAGAAAATCCTCCGTCATGACGCGGTCACCTTCGAATCGCGAGGCGTCGAACGGCGTTCAATGCAGGTCCTGGCCCTTCTGGCTTCGCTCTGCCGTGAGTTCCGAAGTTGTCTGACTCAATCGCTGGGCAAGCACCCGAAGTATTTCCAGCGTCATCTCCGGGAAATCCGAGAGCAATTGCGTGAAGTTCTCTTTTGTAATTCGCAGCACCTCGAGTTGGGATTCCGCACGCACCGTCGCGGTTCGCGCAACGTTGCAAATGATCGAAATCTCCCCGACGACGGAATTCTCGGCCAGTTCAGCGACCTTGATTTCTCCGTTCGGCGTTTCGACGAGCACCACTGCTTTGCCTTGGAGGATCACATATGCAGCGTCGCCGTCTTCGCCCTGCCGAAACAGTACATCTCCGCAGCGATAGGTGAGCCGTTCCGACGTGAACGCCAGAAGTTTCAGCTTTGCGTCTGCGATGCCCGAGAGTAGCGGCACCTGCTTGAGCATGTTGACTTCGTCATTCAACAACACAGCGTGAACACCTTTGCTTCGCGTTCTTCTAGCACTTCTCACTATGCCGTGTTCAGGACATTGAAGATACTGTTTGGTTTCGTCAACGCATCAGATTGAGAGCCAGATAACCGTCGCCTATATTGAGAACCCTGATCTGGCGCACACGGGATTGTTTCGGATCCGGCATGCCCGCCGCTACCAGCCTTTCCACGCGATGAGAAACCCCACGTCATTCGCAGCCCTGCATCGTGCCGCAAGGGCCTGAGCCTCGGCCAGTTTCGCCCCACGCGGAAGGCTCCCCGCGACGAGGCCGGAATCAAGCACCGCGACCGGCCCGCCGCGCGCCGCAAGTGTGAATGCGAGGGGGCCGGTCACCCACCATGCCGGTTCACCTTGCAGGCGGCCTGCGAAGTCCGGCAAGGCCGCCAACAGACGCTTCAGCGCCGGATGCCCAATGGGCGCCGCGATCAGAGCGTTGGAGAGCAGAAGACTGGCGCCGGCAACCAACCGGGGGGACGGTTCGGCGATTACCGAAAGCCCATGGCCTGGAAAGACCGCTTCGGGTGGAATATCCTCCCGTGCCGGATACCAGTCGCAATCCAAATAAATCCCACCCTCTCGGATCAGGAGATGGTAGCGGGCGACGTCGACCGCACCGGGCAGGTCGCCAGCCTCCAGCATTGATAGCCACAGCGGATCGGCCGTGACTCCCAGTTTCTCCAGTCCAAGCTCGTCCCACAGGTGATATTCCCAGCCATGTCGCGCAGCAAACTCTCCCCAGGCGCTACAGGCGGCAGGGGGCGGCCCGCCGATCCATATCTGATGGATACGTCTCGGAACCGGCCACGAGGCCGCCGCGACCTGTGCGGCCCGATCGCTGGATTTCGCTTTGAAAAGATCGCTCGAAACATCCTCAGCCGGTACCGCGGTCGCTCTGAGACCGACGATCCGGACCGCATCGTTGTTCATCTTCGCCAAGCGAAGCCAAGCCGAATGCAGTTTCCGGGGCAGACCTATCGCGGTGTTCGACCCCAGAACCGCAGCGTCGGGGTCACGCGCAATGCCCTCCAGAATGCCCTCGGCTTCGGCCACTTTTCCCGATCTCGCAAGGGCTTCGGCCGCCGCAATTTCGGCGATCAGTCGGGTCTTGGCCCGCTTCTCAGACGATTGTTCGCTTCGCATGTGGGATATGTGCGCATGGATCAAGAACTGATCCCGGATCATGCCTCTGCGGCGCAGGCAATACAATCCAGCGTAGCATGCCCGGCTGCGCCCGAGTCTATCAACACCATTCAGGCAGGCCGCATCAAACGGCAATCGGGAACAGCATTCTCAGCGGAAAGCCGCGACGAGCGAGACTTCTTTTACGGATATTTCCTAATCGCCCGCCGATGTCTAAGTTGGCTGGGTGAAGGTAGACACATTCGTTTCAGAGAGCGTGCCGATGAAGACCGACTCCGCGCCTGCCTTTCTCACCCAGATTCCGGTGTTTGCGGAGTTCGAGGATGTCGCGAACCTCTCGCATTATCGGTCGCTGCCTGAAGGCTGGATTCTTGCGATGGCGGATGTTGTCTCGTCGGGTGAGGCGATCCTGAACGGCAGGTACAAGATGGTGAACATGGCCGGAGCCGCCGTGATCACGGCGGTTCTGAACGCTCTTGGGCGCGCCGACTATCCGTTCGTCTTCGGCGGCGACGGTGCCGTGATCGCCGCGCCGGGCGACCGTGCCGTTGACGTGCGCGAGGCACTTGCCGCAGTAGCCCGCTGGATCGGCGAGGATCTTGGGCTTGAGATGCGCGTCGCGCTGATTCCGGTTGGCGATATCCGTGCCGCGGGCCACGATGTGCAAGTGGCCCGGCTGCGGTCAAGTCCGGACCTGACCTTCGCGATGCTTGCCGGTGGCGGCGCGGCCTGGGCCGAGGCCCAGATGAAACTCGGCCGCTTCGCCGTCGTGATGGCGCCGCCCGGTAGCAAGCCGGACCTGACGGGCCTGTCCTGCCGCTGGAACCCGATCGAGTCGCAGAACGGCCAGATCGTATCGATCATCGCGGTACCGGGCGAGAATGGCTCATCGCGGGAATTCGAAGGTCTCGTGGCAGAGATTGTCGGGATCGCCAGCGGTTTCGGCAACGCCAGCAACCCGGTGCCGGGAGAAGGGCCGCGACCGCGCTTTTATCTGGGCGGGCTGGCCGCGGAAGTGCATGCGCGCGCACCAAAAGGTCGGCGGTTGCGCGCCGGCATGAAAGTGGTCTTCGAGATTCTGATGACGCTACTTTCTTATTGGACGAACGTAACCATCGGTGGTTTCAACGCCCGCGACTATGGCCGACAACTGGGGCGAAACAGCGATTTCCGCAAGTTTGACGACGGGTTGAAAATGACCATCGACATTGATGACACGGGTTTCCGAAAGATCCAGCAAAGCTTGGCAGATGCCGCTGAAAAGGGGATCTGCATCTATGGCCTCCACCGGCAGACCTCCGCGCTTGTGACCTGTATCGTTCCCTCACACCGGAGCGCCGATCACATGCACTTCATTGACGGCGCAGGCGGCGGTTACGCGCAGGCGGCGAACCAGATGAAGGCCAAGGCAGCCGGCCGATCCTTGCAGGGGAAGACTGTCATCTGAGGTGAGAAAAGTCTGTCAGCGCAAGCCGGTTTGAGCGGTGCAGCGGGCTTTCGTCGCTTCCGCGCATGACCATTGTTCTGCCGTTCGGCACTTCAAGACCGGGCCTGATATCCTCCGCCTGGCGGATATGCTGTATGTCCGTTGACCTGCTCCCCGGATTGTTCTCGTCCAGCGCCAGCGGCATCTCGACCATCACCGCCACGCTGCGTCTCAACAACGACGCCAACCGCGCGCTGACCGAGATCAGACCCAGGCCAACGCGGTGCAGGCCGCGGGGGTTCCGGGCGGCCGTGTCTTCGCGCAGAGGGTCTGCTCGACCCGATCCGGATGGCCGGAGACGGCAAGTTTTCGGGCGAAATGACTTCTCCGGCCGGACATCGTCTCGGGCTTTGGGTCATCGCCGTGCCAATTGCCGGTTCGTTGATCGTCGGCGTCATGGCGCGCTACGGATCGAAGGCCATCCGGGGGCACGCCTTTCTCGGCGATTCTGTTGGCGATTGAACGGTTGGTCTTCGAGTTCCGCCCAAGATCGTTCATTCCGGTGGCCGCGGCGACACTTACGGCGATTGCCCTGCGGCCGCTCCTGTTCGGCATCGAGCCTTTGTGTCACGTCGATACCCTGGTACCCGTGACGCAAGCGGCGCTGTTCGCCTACGTTGCGGGGGCTTCGCGCGCCTTGTTCGCGTCCATCGCCTTCGGCCTTGAGATCACTCGGCAGTTCGACACTTTGCTGCCCCTTCTTGCGGGATGCACGATGGCCTTCATCGTCTCGGCCTTGACCATGCGCACCACGATCATGACCGAAAAACTGGCGCGGCGCGGGCATCATGTGCAATCGGAATAGGTCACCGCCTGAGAAAGGCACTGAAATCTCGATGTGAATTGCCGGAAGTTCATCGATTCCCAAAGAAACAGACACTCCGACCGCGTCGGTAACAGGCCGCGCAGCTTCGCCGCTCAACGGCCAGAACTGAGACTTCTCCCAAGGCTATTGTCAGAGCGATGATGCTTGGGCGAGGCGGTCACCTGATTGCGCCGGATGACAAAGCGCCGCCCATGTAGGGATCGCCCAAAGGTGCGGTTTGCAGCGACCTTTCGGCAAGAGCAACCGATGCGGTCACGGTTCCCGGAAACCACGCAGCGATCTCAATAAGAGTTCTCGTCCACGTCACGTCCGCTCCGTTTCATGGTCTTCGGATCATGTGATACGGCGGATCGGCAATGGTTCGCGCGAAAGGGCGTTTTTTAAGTCCTCCCGGTCAAGGGCGATCGAAGTCTCTGCCCCGGCATCAGGATGCGCGAGCGCATCACCGACCGGGTCGCGCAAGGACGTCGAATGTCGCGCGTTTCAGGATTTCGCCGCCCTCTCCCAGAGTAAGCCGGCAGGCGCGTTTTTCGTGGTAGAACGTGAGGCGCCAACGACCTTCATCCTCATCCACGCCGGCTTCGCAGCGCGACGTGATCCGCCCGTCGCGCATCATCGGCTGCACGGTTTCGACGGGAATGCCGAAGGCCCGCGCCAGGACCGCCGCATCCACGACGAAACCGCCTTCGTGGATTTCAACATCACTCATGCAGTGCCGCGCCAGTAGTCGTTGGCCGCAGCGATGGTGGCGAAATGCGTGGCGACGACCTGGCTCACCGCGATCAGCGCCTCGGCATCTTCGGCATATTCGGGGCGCAGCTTGTCGCGCATGGCGGCATCGGGCTGGGTCAGCTTGACCGCGTAGCGTGAGAGCTTGACGGCAAGGTCATAGCCCGCGGCCGGGGTTTCGGTGATCAGACTGGGAAGCCAGTTTGTCATCGTCTTCTCCTTCAGATTGAGATTGTGGGTTGAGGACGCGACAGGCGTCGCCGTCCGGATCGTCGAACTGGCCACTGCGGAGTGCCCAGACGAAGGCGGCCAGCCCGGCCAGTCCCATGCCGATCGAAAGCGGGATGAGGATGAAGTAGTTCATTCCTTCACGCCGGCGATCGACTTGTAGGCGTGCCAGGTTCCGTGCCCGAGAACGGGAAAGATGATGAGCAGACCCAGAAGACCTGTCAGCGCCGAAAGCACCAGACCCGTCGTGACGATGACGCCCCAGGCCAACATCGGGCGCAGGTTCTGCGTGGTCATGGCAAAGCTCATTCCCATGGCGGTCAGCGCGTCGCGCTTTCCCGAGACGAGCATGGGAATGGAAAAGACGCTGATCGCGAAAGCGAAGGCTGCGAACAGCCCGCCCACCAGCGTGCCTGTCGCGATCAGCGCCCATCCCCGCGGCGTGGTCAGAACGTTGGCGAACGCATCTGCCGCGCCGGGGAAGGGATTGAGCCCGAAGAAGAGGGCGTAGAGAAGGTCCGCCGCCCTGATCCAGAAGAGGATGAGCAGGCCAAGGAGCAGGCCCGCGAAGGCCAGTTGCGCGCCGGAGGCGGGACGAAGCAGCACCATTTCGGCCAGCGTGGCGCGGCTTCCCTCGCCCCTGCGGCGGCTTTTCTCGTAAAGCCCAATGGCAAGGAATGGCCCGACGATCAGGAACCCCGAGACTGCCGGCAGCGCGAGGTAGAGAAGTCCGGTAGCATTCAAAAGGAAGAGAATGGCGTAGGAGAGAACGACGAGGAATGCGCCGTAGGCAACGCTCGGCAGGGGATCGGCGCTGAGATCGGCCCAGCCCGCGCGAAGCCATGCGAATGCGGCGCTGGCCGGAATGTCACGGCGGAACGCGGGTCTGGGGCGAACGGGCGGGCGGAGCGTCGGAAGTGGTTCAAGCATGTTCGTATCCCCTCAACATGCGCGTTTCGCAGGCACTGCGGCGTCATGTGCCACGCAATCGGGTTGCGATCCGATGGCGACCACAAGCAGATGGACGTTCGCGGCGACGAAGGAGCCCGCCACCAGAACCGCGCCGATGATCGCCGCCCGTTTTTGACCCGCCGAAGTCATTGCGATGCCGCCTTGCCGCCCGTCCCCAGATCGACGACATAAAGCGCCAGCAGGTTGATCTCTTCCGGGCTCAGGCGCGGCGACCAGGACGGCATGACGCCCTGTCGCCCATGCGTCAGCGTCTGCATGACGCTGTCGGCGGTCTGGCCGTAGATAACCGATGCGTCGGTCAGCGAGGGCGCACCGTTCATCATCCCGCCTTCGCCGTGGTCGCCGTGGCACGCTACGCAGTTCTCTGCGAAAAGCGCGGCGCCGGGGCTGTTGGCATCGGCTTTTCCCGATGGCAGCGCGGCGACATAGCTGGCAAGCGCCTCGCGCTCGTCGCGGCTCAGATAGTCAAAGCTCGGCATCTGCGAGACGCGGGTATCGGGGTCGGGGCTATTGATTCCGACTTGGATTGTCTCGGCGACGGTCTCAGGATCGCCACCCCAGAGCCAGTAGTGATCGCGCAACACAGGAAAACCCGGCCCGCCGCCGCCTTGCGCGCCATGACAGGCAGCGCAATTGTCGCCGAAGAGGCGTTTCGCGGCCGGCATGGCTTGGGCCATGAGCGTCGCATGGGATTGCAGGGCGGTGAAATCCGGCTTGTCGAACCGGGTCATCCAGTCCTGCCGCGCGGTTTCGAGCTTCTCGAAACCCGCAACCGCCATGCGGCCCTGATCGAGACCGAGCAGGCCGCGCGTATGGCCCCGCAAGGTCGGCCAAGCGGGCAGCAGAACCCATGCGACGACGGAGTAGATGATCGTCAGCGTCATCAGCAGGATCACGAACTTCGGAAACGGCGTGTTGAGCTCCCTGATGCCGTTCCAGTCGTGTCCGGTCGTGTCATAGCCGGTAACTGGGTCGATCGCGCGCTCTCCGGTATGGGGGTCGGCCCCTGGCAACTGATGCGGGTCGGTCATCACATCGCGCGGGTCGGTCATGGCCTATCCTCTGCATCGTCCAGCGACAGGATCGACCGCGCCGCCCGGTCATAGGAAGCCCGGCGGCGGGGGTTGTAGGTGCGGATCAGGACGATCACAAAAAATCCCATCATCCAGATCAGGCCGAAGGTCTTGGCGATGAAGACAAGCAGGTCGTGGGTCATTGCTCCTCCTTCGCCAGCAGTTCGTAGGGCGCCCTGGTTTGCGTGCCCAGAGATTGCAGATAGGCTACGACCGCGTCCATCTCGCTCAGGTTGGCGGGGTCGCCGTCGAAGTCGCGGATCGCGACACCGTCGCCGTAACGCTCCTGCACCGCGCCCGCGCCATCGGAATCCGGCCTGCTCTGCGCCATCGCGTCGGCTTCCGCGCTGGCGATCCGTTCCGCGTCATAGCGCACGCCGAGTTTCGCGAGTGTTGCCAGTTCACCTTGCAGACTGGAGGTGTCGAGCGACTGCGAAAGCCAAGGGTACGACGGCATGATCGAGGCGGGCACAACACTGCGCGGGTTTATCAGATGTTCGACATGCCAGCGGTCGGAATACTTGCCGCCGACCCGGGCCAGATCCGGCCCCGTACGTTTCGAACCCCAGAGCATCGGGTGGTCATAGGCCGATTCACCGGCCAGCGAATAGGGGCCGTAGCGGTCGATCTCATCGGCAAGGCTGCGCACCATCTGGCTGTGGCAGGCATAGCATCCCTCACGGATGTAGATTTCCCGGCCCGCGAGCTCCAGCGGGGTCAATGGACGCAAATCCTTTGGCACCGCGACGGTTTCGTCGATGGTGAAAAGCGGCGCAATTTCCACGAGGCCGCCGATGGAGGCCGCGACGATGATCGCCGCGACGAGGCCCATCGAGACCTTTTCCAGATTGTAGTGCAACCTCAGCATGGCTCACTCCGCCGCTTGCAGGGACAGAGGACGGTCACGTGCCTCGGCACCCTCGGGTGCCGCCCGCATCGTTGCGCGGCAGTTCAGGGCGCAGACGATCGCGCCGGTCAGGAACAGGGCCCCGCCGATCGTCCGCAAGAGGTAGTAGGGCGCCATCGCCTGAACCGACTGAAGGAAGCTGTAGAGAAGCGAGCTGTTGCTTTCGTCATAGGTGCGCCACATCAGCCCCTGGGTGATGCCGGCGTTCCACATCGAGACGACGTAGATCAGCGTCCCCGCCACGGCGAGCCAGAAGTGCCATTCGATCGCGCGCGGCCAGGCCATCTCCTCGCGCCCCGAAAGCTGCGGCACCAGCGTGTAGAGCGCCCCGAAGATGATCATCGCCACCCAGCCGAGCGTGCCGGAATGGACGTGCCCGACAGTCCAGTCGGTGTAATGCGACAACGCGTTCACTGGGCGGATGGCAAGGAACGACCCCTCGAAGGTCGAGAGGCCGTAGAACACGGCAGCGACGAACATGAAGCGCAGGGTCGCATCGTCGCGCACCTTGTGCCAGGCGCCGTTCAGCGTCAGCAGCGCATTGCCGGCCGAGGCCCAGGACGGCACCAGCAGCATCACCGAGAAGGTCATGCCCAGCGTCTGCACCCAGTGGGGCAGGGCAGTGTAGTGCAGATGGTGCGAGCCTACCCAGATGTAGAAGAAGGTGATCCCCCAGAAACTGAGGATCGACAACCGGTAGGACCAGATCGGGCGCCCCGACCGCACCGGCAGAAAGTAGTAGAGCATTCCAAGAAAGCCGGAGGTGAGGAAGAACGCGACCGCGTTGTGGCCGTACCACCATTGGATCATCGCATCCTGAACGCCGGACCAGACCGGAAAGCTCCGCGCCGCCGTCAGGCTGACAGGCAGTGCGATGTTGTTGACGATATGCAGGATCGCAACGACCAGGATGAAGGCCATGTAATACCAGTTGGCGACGTAGATATGCGGCTCGTTCCGGCGCGCCAGCGTGCGGATGTAGAGCGTGAAATAGACGATCCAGACCACGACCAGCCAGATATCGGCATACCATTCGGCCTCGGCATATTCCTTGGACTGGGTGCTGCCCATGAGGTAGCCGGTCACCGCCCAGGCGCAGAAGAGGTTGAACCCGATCAGGACGAACCAGGGGCTGATCGCGTCGACGAGACGTGCGCGCGATGTGCGTTGCAGGACGTGGAACGACGTCGCGATCAGAGCATTGCCACCAAAGCCGAAGATGACGCCCGTGGTGTGGACCGGCCGCAGCCGGCCAAAACTGGTCGCGGGCCAGAGCGGCGTCGCTTCGGGCCAGTAAAGCAGCGCCGCCACCCAGACGCCGACACCCATCGCGATCACCGCCCAGATCAGCGTCATCACAATGCCGAAGCGGGTCGGGTCGTCGTAATAGCGGCTCAGCCGGTTCGGGCCTGCGTCAGGTTCATAGAATGATCCGCCCAGGATGAATACCAGCGCCAGCCCCAGCACGAGGGCCATGCCACCATGCACCGCCATGACGCCGTGCCGCGCGGCGGCGGCCATGACCAGCCCCAGAAGGCAGAGCAGGCACGCCAGAAAGAAACCGACGCGCCGTTCCGGCAGGCTGAGCGATCGCGTCATGTTGCTGTTCCTTCCCTGTTCATGCCGCCTTGAGTGCCCGCAAAGCAATATCGGCGAGCGTCGAGCGGTTGAGATCGGTCAGAAAGGCGGCCTCCGCAGCGCGCAGGCGGGCCTTCAGGCTGCAGCAGCCGTCAATGGAGCAATTGCCTCCGTCGGCGGCGAAGCATTCGACAAGCGCCTGCCCCTCCTCCAGAAGACGAACGACATCGCCGAGACGAATATCGCCGGCGGAATTAGCCAGAACCGCCCCGCCGCCGCCGCCGCGCCTTGTGGCGACAATGCCACCGCGGACGAGCTGTTGCATGATCTTGGTCAGATGGTTGCGCGAGAGCCCGAATTCCTCGGCCAGTTCCGCAGTGGAAAAGGCGCGGTCTGGCGCGCTTGCCATCCGCATCAGCATTCGAAGCCCGTAATCCGTGAAAGAGGTAAGGCGCATGGGTCCGCGGGGCTCAATTTAATTGGTATTTACAATACCTATTAGCAGGGCTAGACAGAAATGCAAGCTGAACCTCGGGGGTTTGCGATGCAAAACGCGATCGAGAGCCGCGCGGAAGTCCTTTCCGTCAGCCCGAAGGTGCCGCGCATGTCATCCAGGGCTCCGAACGCATCGCGCAGTCGCTGAACTTCGCAATTCAGGACGCGGCATGCGCCGGGCCGGTCGGCGTTCGCTCGCTTGGCCAAGGAAAGGAAGCAAGATGGGCGCTGCCGCTCCGATCGACGATCCCGCCGAACTGAAACGCCATATCGAAATCCGCATCGCGCGGGTCTATGACGATCCTGCCGAAAGTGACGGGGCGCGGCTGCTGGTCGATCGCCTTTGGCCGCGCGGCATCGCCAAGGCGGATTTGCGTTACGACCACTGGGTCCGCGAGGTTGCGCCAAGCGCGGAGTTGCGCAATTGGTTTGGCCACGACCCGGCGAGATGGAATGGCTTTCGTAATCGCTACATCAAGGAACTTGGCTCCAACCCGGAGGCAGTCGGTCGGTGCCTCGACTGGTGTGAGCGTGGGCCGGTGACGTTGCTCTATTCTGCGAAGGATCGTGAGCATAATCAGGCGGTCGTTCTGAAAGACTACCTGAGACAGAGACTGACACAGGGCGCGAGGACAGATTGAAAGCTGACGATCGGCTGCGAACCCCTCTGTGCGATGTTCCTGCTTGATGACATTGTCGAGCTGTTTGATCCGGAACATCTCGACGGGGCGGGGCAGACGAAGCATCCGGGGTTCGGCTTATCGCGATGATATCCGCTGTGTTCGCGTCATTGCCCGGTAGGGGTTTGCCTGCAAATCACGAGAGGGGAGTTTGTCGACAGCACGATAAAGGTAAACCAATTCACCCCGCACCTTGATAAAGGGTTCGTTCATCCGCCGGGAGCGACTGACTGGTGTCTTCTGGGGGTGCGTCTCGTCAGCGATGAGGGGCGAGTAATTAGCAACCTCGCTGTTGAGCGGCGCATGCCCTCAACCCCGGGATTCCCTCGGCACAAGATATGGTCAAACCTTGGTATGATGACGGTCAATCACAGAGCTTTGCGACATAGCCCCTCAGGGTTCCGAGTCCGGCTTGAGACAGTTCGTTACGATCCTGATCTCACCGGGGCGGATCCGGCGGCGGAGATCTCCGATGAGAAGGCCCGCGATCCAGTCGCGTGCCCTTCCGTCGGAAGCCTGGGGTCATCCGTCGCCCGCTATGACCTGCACGGCCTTTGCGATGGCGGCATCTGTCAAGGCGAAATCGTCTTCGGTCAGCGCGAGGCTGGGATAGACCTTGCCCGGTGACTTGAAGACACCCATCTCACGCAGCGCCGCGTTGAACTTCGCGTTCTTCTGCGCATCCGCGGCAAGCACGTCGCGATATGTGCGAATCTCGCGGTCGGTGAACACCACGTCAAACAATGTCGGATGACCGACGATGCGGTGCGCCACCCCCGCCGCGCCCAAATGCTCGCGGAACATCGCCATCAACCGCTCGCCGTTCGCTCTCAGCTGTTCATAGGCGCCGCCCCGGCGCAGGATCTCCATGGTCTTCAGGCCCGCGACAGCGGCAACCGGGTTCCCCGACAGCGTGCCCAGCATCATGAGCCAGCGATCGGCCCCGACGATCGCCTTGTCGAAATGGTCCATGATCTGTTTGCGCCCTGCCACGGCCGCCAGTGGAAAGCCCCCGCCGATGATCTTGCCGAGCGTGCAGACGTCGGGCACAACGCCATAAACCTCCTGCGCGCCGCCGTAAGCGAAACGAAATCCGGTCACCACCTCGTCAAAGATCAGCACGATCCCGTAGCGGTCGCAGAGGGCGCGAACGCCGGCCAGAAAACCGGGAACGGGCGGGATTATGCGCTGCAAGGGTTCAACGATGAGGCCGGCAATCTGCGAGCCGTGTTCGTCTCAGCAGGCTTTCGAGGTAATCGAGATCGTTGAAGGGCGCGATCAGCATCTCGGCCCGCACCGCCTCGGGGATGCCGGCGCTGTCGGGCAATGCCTGCGGAAAATTGACCGCGCGGACGGGCGCAAGGCTCATCTGCGCTTCGGCTGACATGCCGTGATAACCGCCCTCGAATTTCAGGATCTTGTCGCGCCCGGTATAGGCGCGGGCCAGCCGCATCGCGTACATGTCCGCTTCGCCACCCGAGGCGAGGAAGCGCACCTGCTCGGCGCAGGCGACGGCGCGGCAGATTTCCTCGGCAAGCTCCACGCCCGCGCTGTTGTTGGCGAAGAAAGTCATGCCCTTGGGCACCTGTTCCGCAACCGCCTCAAGCACCTCGGGATGGCCGTGGCCAAGGAGCATCGGGCCAGAGCCGATCAGGTAGTCGACATACTCCTTCCCATCCTCGTCCCAGACGCGGGCGCCCCTGCCTTCGCGGATGAACATTGACGGGTCGAAATTGCCGAAGCCGCCTGCCGGTAGCACGGCGCGGGCGCGTTCGGCCCAGTCGGATTGCGTAGTTTTGTTGCGCATGGCGGCCTCTCAGTCGATGACGGCCAGGGGCTGGCCAAGTATGTCCGGATCGGGCGCGGCGCCAAGGCCAGGGCCATGCGGCGGCGCGATGCGGCCATTGCGGCGCGTTGGAGCGGTCGCGTCAAGCCGGGGCGAAACATAGCCCGACAGATCGCAGGTGTTCAGCAGCGCGCGCTCCGGCGTCGCGGCAGCCAGGTGCAGGAGCGCCGAGGTGGTGACATCCGAACCCCAGGTATCCTCGATACACATCTTCGCCCCCAGATGCAGGCAAAGATCGCGCGCCCGGCGCAGCGCCGACAGGCCGCCGAATTTCGACAGTTTCAGTGCCACGGCGTCCATGCAGCCGAGTTCATGCGCGCGAAGAAGCGTGGCCGTATCGTAGGCCAGCTCATCCATCTTCATCGGCAGGCCGGTCGCCGCCCGCACCGCGGCGCAATCCTCAAGCGTTGGGCAGGGCTGTTCCAACATGATATCCAGATGCGCGACGGCGCGGCCGACACGCGTGGCGTCAAGCCGCGTTGCGCCGCAGTTCCAGTCGCCATAGACCAATGGTCCCGCTCCGACCGCCTCGCGCACCAGTGTCAGGCGTTCGACGTCTGTGCACCAGTCACCCGTTGCGCCAAGCTTGACCTGAAACTGCGCGATGCCTTCCGCTTTAGCTTCCCGCGCGATGCGGGCCATTTCAGCGGGCTCAATGCAGGTGATCGAATGGTAAAGCGGCATGTCCGCCATCCGGCGACCGCCCAGCAGCGCATGAAGCGGCAGGCCAGCGGCCTTGCCGGTGATGTCCCAAAGCGCGATGTCGAGCGCGGATTTGGCATAGAGGTGGCCCTGCAACCAAGCGTCTGCGCGGCTCATCACCGCTTCCGGTCCGACCGGATCGGCGCCGATCAGGACCGGGGCAAGGTATTCGATCGCCGGGCACACACCGCCGGCATAGGCCGGCAGGTAATGCGGGATCGGGCAGACCTCGCCCCAGCCTTCGATACCCTCATCGGTGTCGATCCTGAGCAGGATCGACGGCACCGTGTCACAGGTCTTGCCGCCCGCCATGTGATAGGCGACGTGGCTCGTCAGCGGCACTTCCCAAAGGCTGATCCGGGTGATTTTCACAATGCATACTCCGCAACCGGTGCGCCAAGCAGTTGAGGGTCGGGCACGACGCCAAGACCGGGAGCGGATGGCGGCGTGGCAAAGCCGCCCTTGTTGCGCGCGCCCTGTCCAGGGACCGGATCGACGGACAGATGATAGTGGCAAAGCCAGCTTGCCAGACGGTTGGCCTCGGGCGTGGCCGACGCCAGATGGATCGCCGCCGTGTCGGCGAGGGCCGAGCCGCCGAGGTCTTCGATATGCATCTGCCAGCCGACCGCAACGCCGAGATCGCGGATTTGCAGCGCCTTCGTCAGCCCGCCAACGCGGTTCGGCTTGACCTTCACACCCTCGCATGCGCCCAGCCGCCAGGCATCCAGATGGTCCTGAAACGTGTGCAGGCATTCGTCGAGCATGATCGGGTTGGCGACGCGGGCCGCCACATGGGCGCATTGGTCGAGCGTTTCGCAGGGCTGTTCAACCCAGTCGCGCGCAACGGTTGAATTCAGCACCTGAACCGCCACCCCGGGTGTCCAGGCCCGATTGATGTCGAACGTCACCTTTTCGCCCGTAGGAAGGGCGTCATGTATCGCCTCGATCCGCGCGATATCTGCGGCAGATGTCGTGCCCGCCCAGCTTGGCGGAATGCGTGCGATAGCCCTTCTGGCTGGCGCGCCGGATCAACGCGATCATCTGGTCTGGCGTGCCGGTCGAGATCGAGGAATTCACCGCCACAGGCTCAGCCGTTTCGCCGCCGAACAACTGCCAGAGCGGCAACCCCGCGACCTGGCCGAGGATGTCCCAACAGGCCATGTCGATCGCGGATTTCACATAAAGGTGCCCCGGCAATTGGACGTCCATCGCTGCGTTCAGCCCGCGCAGGGATCGCGGATCGCGCCCGAGGATCGCCGGGGCCAGCGTCTCGATGCCGGCGCGGATGCCGGGACCGTGCGCGGGCAGATAGGTGGTGCCCCAAGGACAGCCCTCGCCCCAACCGCTCACGCCTTCGTCGGTGTCGATGCGGACGAAGGTACTGTCGAGCCGTTCGAATTTCAGCCGTCCGCCGGAGAGCCAGTAAGGCTCGCTCAGCGGCAGGTCGAGGGCCCAGACAGTGATGCGGGTGATCTTCATGCGCGATACTCCGCAACGGGTTTCCCGAGGCCGTCGAAATCCGGGGTCACGCCGAGCCCCGGAGTGTCGGGCGCGATCAGGCAGCCATCAGCGGTCTCGGGCCCGGGCTTGCCGGTCGAGCGCGTGTTGTAATGGTGCAGATCGGTGGTGTTCTGGAGGTATTCGGACGGTGTGGATGCCGCGAAATGCGCGAGCGCCGCCGTGGCGATCTCGCCGCCCCAGGTATCCTCCGCCACAACCGGGATGCGGTTGTCGACCAGATAGTCCCGCACGCGCCGCGCCTTGGACAGGCCGCCGAGGTTGGAAATCTTGAGGCAGACGAGATCGGCACCGCGATCCTCGACGATCTTGTGCGCGGCACGCAGGCCGGTCACGCATTCGTCCAGCTTCATCGGCTGTTCGGCCACCCGCCGCACCTGCTGGCATTCCTCATAGGACTGGCAGGGCTGTTCGAGGATGAAATCGAGATCGCGTGTGGCGCGGGCGACGCGGATCGCGTTGTCCACGCGCCAGCCCTGATTGGCGTCGGCCATCGCCTTTTCGCCGGGTTTCAGCAGGGGCACGGTGGCGCGGATACGATCGATATCGGTGACCCAATCGGCACCGACCTTGATCTGGAACTGGCGGTAACCGGCGGCGCGGTAGGTCTCGAGTTCGGCGATCGTTTCCTCCGTCGTTTTCTGCGGCGCCACGCGGTACATCGGCGCGGCGGGCGTCAGCTTGCCCCCCATCAGCATCCAGACCGGCTGGCCCGTGGCCTGGCCGAGAATGTCCCAGCAGGCGGCATCGAACGGCGCCTTGGCGTAGCCGTGGCCCTGAATGACGTGATCCATGATCCGCTCGATCTTCGCCACCTGGCGCGGATCCTCGCCCAGAAGCGCCGGCGCCAGAAGCCGCGCCGCGGCCTCAACCCCTTCGGAATGGGCGACCATGTAGTTTTCGCCGCACGGCGTGAACTCGCCCGAGCCCTGCAACCCGGCATCGGTGTCGATCACGACGACCGAGGCCCTGGCAACGGTGATCGCATTGCCGGCACCCCAACCATAGGTGCCGCCGACATAGGGCAGGTCGGTCTTGTAGACGCGGATGCGGCTGATCTTCATGCAGTGCCCATCCGTGCCGATCCGCCAAGGCCAGGCCCGCGCCAGAGAACCAGCGTCAGCACCGGCTCGGCATGGGTATCCATCGCGTGGGGTTGGTTCGGGGCGTGGTGCCGGGTACCTTCCGGCCCGACCAGCACCGCTGGCTGCCCGTCCACGTGGAACTCGGCCGACCCGGCGAGGACATAATAAAGCTCCTCGGCCTCGTGCAGATGCATCGGGTAGTGCAGCCTCTCGCCCCACCAGGCGATGTAGGCGCGTGCGCTGTTCGACAGGAAGTGGCCAGTCGGTCCCAGAAGTTCGAACCAGCCGTAGCGGTCGAGAAAGTCGCGGCCCACCTCGGCCTCGGTATAGGTCTGCTGCCAGTGCGCCAGAGAGGCCGCAGCCTTGACGGCGTCGGCCACGGGCGCGGTGCGGGGCGAAGTCTGTGCCGACATCCGTTCGATGAGAGGAATGGCGGGAACGGACTGCGGCGTCAGCGCGCCGCGCGACGGCGCAGCGGGCCAGGCGACGAAATCGCGCAAAGCCGGGGTCGCGCGGACCAGATCGCTTGCCGCTGGGATCAGTCGGTCGAGGGCGTCGCCGTTCACGGGATCACCACGATGTTGCCGACATGGCGCTTGTCGATGAAGGCCTGTTGAGCACTGCGCAGATCGGAAAGCGGATAGGTCGCGGCCAGCACCGGGCTTATCTCACCGCGGTCGATATAGCCCACGACATCGCGGAAGATATGCGGCGGGATCACGGTCGAGCCGGTGAAGGTCAGGTCGCGCAGATAGAACGTGCGAAGGTCGAGCGTCACCATCGGCCCCGCGATCGCACCCGAGCAGGTGTAGCGCCCGCCGCGTTCGAGGATGTCGATGAGCTTTGGCCAGTAGGGTCCGCCGACGATGTCGGCGACGACCGTCACCTTTTCCTCCCCGAGTGCCGCGCGCAGATCGTCGGGCGCACGGGGCAGGATCAGGTCGGGGCCAAGCTTCGCCACGTCGGCATGCTTCGTTTCGGAGGCCATCGCGATCACCCGCGCGCCGCGCCGCTTGGCAAGCTGGACAAGCGCGCCGCCGACGCCGCCGGACGCGCCGGGGACGAGCACGGTGTCACCCGCCGTCACGTCGGCGCGGGTCAGCATCCCTTCCGCGGTGGTGTAGGAGCACGAGAAGGTCGCAAGCTCGGCGTCGCTCAGATCGCTTTCGACCGCCGCGACGTTGCGGGCGTCGACCTTGGCGTATTCGGCAAAGCCACCATCGACCTCCGAGCCGAAATAGCCGGCCTTGTTCATGTTCGTGGGGTCCGACCAGTCGCGCTGCCAGCCATCGACCATCACCCGCTTGCCGATGAGCGACGGGTCCGCCCCGCTTGCCGACGGCCACGACCTTACCCACCGCATCGGCGCCCTGAATCCGGGGGAAACTGATCGAACGCGCCGCCCCAGGTCGGGTCCTCCTCGGCGACTGCCTCATAGGCGCCGCCGGTCGTCGCCTCGCTCACCGTCTTGGAATACCAGCCCGAGCGCGTGTTGACGTCGGTATTGTTGAGCCCGCAGGCACCGACCTTGATCAGCACCTCCATCGGACCGGGTTCCGGCATCGGCCAATCCTCGTGCCACTCGTATTTGTCGAGACCGCCGTGCCCCGTCAGGATCATCGCTTTCATGGACTTCGTCATGCCTGCGCCACCTCGCGGGCGTCGGTTCGCGGTTTCAGGCTTTCGGGATCGTAGGCCGGTTCGCCCAGAACCTTCGCCTTGCGCGGCTCGCCCATGACGATGACGTCAAGCGCGGTGCCGGGCGCGGCGTGATCGGCCTTCACATAGGCGAAGGCCAGAAGTTTGCCGACGCCGTGGCCGAAGGCAATGGAACTGACGGTGCCGACCTGACGGCCGCTCGGCCAGCACGGCCTCGCCGCCATTGCCGTCCGAACGGCCGTCATCGGCCATTTCCAGATAGGCGCAGATCCAGCGCAACGGTTTCGCCGCCGTCGCCCCGGTCGCCGCCTTGCCGCGAAAATCCTTGTCGAGCCGGACAAAGCGCATGACGTCGGCCTCTGGCAGCGTGACCTCGTTGGTCAGTTCGCCCGCGCCCTTGAACGCCTTTTCCATCCGCATCGCGTTCATCGCGAACGAGCCGTAGTTGGTCAGCCCATGCGCCTTGCCCGCCGCCTTCAGCGCACGGATAGGCCGCGAGGATCGCATCGCGCGGGCCGTGGAATTCCCAGCCAAGCTCGCCCGCATAGGACATGCGGAAGGCCCAGAGAGCATGGCCGCCAACCGCGATCTCCTGCGCGGTCATCCACTTGAACCCGGCGTTCGACAGATCGGCATCGGTGCAGGCCGCAAGGATGTCGCGCGCGCGCGGCCCGTTCAGCGCCAGCGCGCCCCAATCCGAGGAGCGGTTGGTGATCGTGATCATTCTCGCCGTTCCTGGCGAACGTCAGGTTGTCGACGAGGCGCTGTTCGAAGAAGGCGGCACAGACAAGGTAGAAGCGATCCTCGGCCAGCCGCACGACGGTCGTTTCCAGCTCGATCCGGCCACTTGGCGTTCAGAATATGCGTCAGCGCGATGCGCCCGACCGAGGGCAGCCGGTTCGCCGACGAGACCGTCGAGAAAGCCGCGCCGCGTCCGGTCCCGAAACCTCGACCTTGGTGAAGGCCGAAATGTCCATGATCCCCGGCACGCTCCCGCACCGCCCGCACTTCGGCGCCGACGATGTCGTGCAGCGGCGTGCGGCGGAAGCCGTAGATGTCCTTCGCCTCTGCACCTTCCGGCGCGAACCAGCGCGGGCGCTCGTGGCCATAGACTTCCTCGAACACGGCACCTTCGGCCTTGAGATCGTCGTAAAGTGCGCGAGGGCTTCACCGGACGGCCATCGAGACGGTTGAAATGCGGGAACGGGATTTCGTGGCGGAGAAGGTAGTCTTCTTTCGCCTTGGTGATCTGGTAGGTCTGGTCGGCATAGGGGCCGAAGCGGCGCGGGTCGAATTCGCGCATGTTGATATCGGCAGCGCCCATGCACCATCCAGCGCGCCAGTTCCCGCGTCAGCCCCGGTCCCCAGCCGATGCCGATCTGGGTGCCGCAGCAGCACCAGTAGTTCCGCAAGCCCGGCGCCGGACCGATCAGCGGATTGCCGTCGGGCGGATGGCTGATCGCGCCGTGCACTTCGCGCTTGATGCCGAGCTCGGCGAGGATCGGCATCCGGTCCATCGCGTTTTCCAGCCAGGGCATGATGCGGTCGTAGTCGGGGTCGAACAGCTCGTTCTCGGCCTCCCACGGGCAGTGATCCTCCCAGACGGTGTTGGGATTGGCCTTCTCGTAGATGCCGATCAGGCCGGATCTTCTGCTCCATCCGGATGTAGCCCGAGACCAGCCGGTCATCGCGCACGACCGGCAGTTCCTTGTCGAGCGCCTGGAACTCCGGCACCGTGTCGGTGATGAGGTAATGGTGCGTCATCGAGGTTGCGGGCAGGTCATATCCCGACCACAGCGCGACCTGCCGCGCATAGGTGCCGCCGGCGTTGACGACATGTTCGCAGGTGATATCGCCCTGTTCGGTCTCGACCAGCCATTCGCCGTTCGGCTGTTGCGTCACGTTCGTCGCACGGCATTGGCGGATGATCTTGACGCCCAACTGGCGCGCGCCCTTGGCCAGCGCGAAGGCCGCGCCGGCCGGGTCGACATGGCCGTCGTCGGGCGTGTGCAGGGCCGCCTTGACGCCGTCGAGATTGTAGAACGGATGCAGTTCGCGGATACGGTCCGGCCCGACGATTTCCATCGGAAAGCCGAGGCCCTTGCCGACCGAGATCGTCTGGTGCAGCCAGTCGAGTTCGTCATCGGTATAGGCCAGCCGCAGGGAGCCGCAGCCATGCCAGGTGCACCGACTGCCCGGTCTCGGCCTCGAGCACCTTGGAGTAGAGGTCGATGTTGTAGCCGACGCACTTGCCAAGCGCGAAGCTCGAGGTCGAATGCGTGATCTGGCCCGCCGCGTGCCAGGTCGATCCCGAGGTCAGCTCCGCCTTTTCCAGCAGAACCACATCTGTCCAGCCCTCATGCGCCAGATGATAGGCCAGACCACAGCCCATGATGCCGCCGCCGATGATCACCACCCGTGCATGCTTGAGGGAACCATTCGACGAGTTCCTTTCAAACAAATGTTTTCTATGGACACGCGTAAGAGACATTTGTAGTGCTCGTCAATCATGAAATCAAACAAATGTTCTGAAGCCTGCAAATGCCGCCGCGCTGCTTGAATTGCTGCGTCGCAGTTCGCGGCGATTTGACGCCAGAAATGGGGAAATTGGCAGATTTTCTGCTGGAGAACCCGAACGAGATCGGCGTGAGTTCGATCCGGCAGCTTGCCAGCAAGGCCGATGTCAAGCCCAACACCTTGGTACGTTTGTCCCGCGCATTGGGCATGGACAGCTACGAGTCGTTCCGCGAGGTGTTTCGCGACGAGATCCGGCAGGGCCGGGAAACCTTTCCCGACCGCGCCCGCTGGCTTCAGTCTCTGCCGCAGCGTGGCGAGATGGGCGCGCTCTATGCGGCAAGCGCTGAATCGGCGATCGACAACATCGAGAGCTTGTTCGCGGCAACGGATCACCGCGCGATCGAGGCGGCAGCGCAAGAGATTGTCGCGGCGCGGCGCTGCTATGTGCTGGGCGTCGGCGTGAACAATGCCAGTCGCACAGAATTTCGCCTATCTCGCCGGGATGGCCATCGACGGCGTGCGTGCCTTGCCGCAGGGCGGCACGCTGCCGGTTGATGGCATATCGCGCGCCGATGATCGCGACATCCTCATCGCCATGACGTTCCGGCCGTTCCGGCGCGAAATCGTCGAGGCAGTCGCGGTGGCGCGCGCGCAGGGCGTCCGCGTCATCGCGATTTCCGACAGCCTTGCCTGTCCGATCATGGCCGACGCGCAGCACCGCTTCTTGGTGCCGACGGACACGCCGCAATTCTTCATCTCGACGATCGCGCTCACCGCCTTCTTCGAGGTGCTTATCGCCTTCATCATCGCCGAAGCTGGCGAGGATGTTGTCGCCTCGATCGAAACCTATCACAACCAGCGACACGCCCTGGGCATCTACGTCGAGGAAAAGGACCAGCAGGCATGACGGTTCAGGATATCCAAGGCCCGGTCGCATTCGCTCGAAGCGCGCTACTATACCGATCCCGCGATCTTCGCGCAGGAGATGGCCGGGCTTCTGGCCCGGACATGGCAATACGCTGGCCACGAAAGCCAGGTCCGCAATCAAGGGGATTACTTCACGTTCGAGATTGCGGGCGAGAGCCTGTTCTGCATCCGTGGTCGCGATGGTGTTCTGCGTACCTTCTACAATGTCTGCCAGCACCGTGCGCACCAGCTGGTCGACGGCTCTGGCACGACGCGGGTCGTGGTTTGCCCCTATCATGCGTGGACCTACGAGCTGACGGGTGACTTGCGCTCCGGCCCGAACGTAAGGTCCGTTCCCGGCTTCGACCGATCGAAGATTTGCTTGACTGCGGTCCGCACCGAAGTGTTCCACGGCTTCATCTTCGTCAATCTCGATGACAACGCGGCCGGGATGGACGACTGGTATCCCGGCGTCCGCGACGAACTCGGCGAATACGTTCCGGACATCGCCGCACTCGCGCCGCTGGAATGGGTCGAGATCCCGGAGCATTGCAACTGGAAGGTTTCCGTCGAGAACTATTCGGAATGCTACCACTGCTCGCTCAACCACCCGACCTTCGCGACCGGCGTTATCAAGCCCGAGACCTACGACATCCAGCCCATGAACAAGGGCTATGTCCTTCGCCACACCACGGAGTGTCAGGATCTGTCGAAGATGACCTATCCGATCGACACCTCCGTCGCGCATGGCGGTGAATACCGGTCGTTCTTTCTGTGGCCGATGTTCTCGTTCCAGGTCTATCCGGGCAATGTGCTGAACACCTATCATTGGCGGGCGCGTGACGTGGACAACTGCACGGTCTGGCGGGGCTGGTACACGCCCGGCGGCGTCGACAGCGAGGTGGTCCGGCGCTTGGCGGTCCAGGACCGAGCGACAACGGTCGAAGAGGATATTCGACTGGTCGAAAGCGTGGCCAGGGGCCTGAAAAGTCGCGGCTACAGACCGGGGCCGCTGGTGCTCGACCCGGCCTGCGGGCTCAACTCCGAGCACTCGATCCGTACACTCCAGCAATGGATGCGCGAGGCCGTCGATGCATGACCTCGCCCCTTGCTGGCCATTGACGGCACGGTCGCCCTGCGCACGGGCACTGTCACGTCTGAGGGGTGTCAATCACCAACTGCTGAATTCTGAAAAATGGAAAGAAGGCCGCAGTATTCCTCAAGTTCTTCGGTTGAGCTTGCGCCGACGGGAAACCTGAAGACGGAATTGAAGGGAGCGAAATGAAACCGGACTTGTCTCAAGCGGGGTGTCTGCGCTGCGCGGGTGTGCGTTCCCACAATGCGGAGGGTTGGTGATGGAAGAAGACCTCTTCGCGAAGGGTCTTGCTCAACGCAAGTCCACCCTCGGTGCCGAATATGTCGAAAACAACCTCGCCGCCGCGGATGAATTCACCCGGCCGTTTCAAGAGGCCATGACCGCATGGTGTTGGGGCTTCGGCTGGGGCGATCAGGCGATCGATGCCAAGACGCGCAGCATGATGAACCTCTCCATGATCGCGGCGCTCGGCAAGATGCACGAATGGGAAATCCACTGCAAAGGCGCGTTGAACAACGGCGTCAGCAAGGACGAAATCCGCGCGATCATTCATGTGGTGGGGATCTACTGTGGCGTCCCGCAGGCGCTGGAGTGCTTTCGCGTGGCGCGAAAGGTCCTCGGCGAAGAGGGGCTGTTGTGACGTAAGTCCCGACGGCGAAACTAAACGAGAAACTCAACAAGGGAGAAAAGAGCAATGAAGAAAGTTATGGCTGGCGGCGCGGCGATCGCATTGTCGACGATGATGATGGGATCGGGTGCGCAGGCCTGTGGGGATGTGTCGATCACCGAGATGAACTGGGCATCGGCAGGCGTCGTGACGGCTGTGTCGAAGTTCCTGATGGAACAGGGCTATGGCTGCACGGTGACGGTGGTCCCGTCCTCGACCGTGCCCTCGGTCGCTTCGGTCGCCGAGACCGGCAAGCCGGACATCTTGACCGAACTATGGGTCAACACCGCGCCGCAGTACGCCGACCTTGAAAAGGAAGGCAAACTGATCGGTTTGACCAAGGTTCTTTCCGATGGCGGCGTGGAAGGATGGTGGATCCCCGGCTATCTGGCCGAGGAACATCCTGAACTGACGACCATCGATGGCATCCTGGCACATCCCGACTGGGTCGGCGGCATGTTCAACAACTGCCCCGAGGGCTGGGGCTGCCGGATCGTCAACGACAACCTCGACAAGGTCTTTGACCTCGAGGGACACGGCATCAAGGTCTTCGATCACGGTTCGGGCGAGACGCTCGCAGCCTCCATCGGCGCGGCCTATACCGACAAGAAGCCTTGGTTCGGCTACTATTGGGCGCCGACGGCGATACTCGGGCGCTATCCCATGACGATGGTCGACATCGGCCCCTATGTCGCTGACAACAACTGCAACGCCAGCACCGACTGCGCCAATCCGATCAAGTCGGCCTATCAGCCTTCGGACGTCTGGACCGCGGTGACCCCTTCGCTGAAGGAACGCGAACCCGATGTGACGGAACTGATGTCGCATGTCAGCTTTACCAACGATCAGATGAACGAGGTGCTGGCTTGGCAGGAAGAGAACAAGGCAACCGCGGAAGAGGCGGCCGTGCATTTCCTGACCACCTACAAGGATGTCTGGGGCGGATGGCTAAACGACGATGCGCGCGGCAAACTCGCCGCCGTGCTGAACTGATCTGAAGCCGGGCGCGGCGGCGCAATGTCGCCGCGCCAAGGACAATCGACGGACGGACCCGAACCGGACCGCAAAGGGGAGTGACGGGTGGCGACTTACGACTGGATATTCGACGACCTCGGCCTGCGTTCCTGGTGCGATGGCGGCGTTGTCGCCAAAACCATGTCGATGGCCGAGCTTCTTGCAAAATCGGGCATGACGACAAACGCCGGATCATGGTGGGACACGCCGTTTCCGTCGCTGGATCAACTCAACGCAGCGTGCAGCGCAATGCCACGGACGCGCGACATGACCTCGGGTGTCGCCAATGCGTTTCTCAGCGCCAAGGACGCGATGCGGGTGGTGCTCGACCCGTTGACACAACCGCTCAGCGCGATGCTCGATGGCTCGCTGAGGCTGTTTCCGTCGATCCCGTGGTTCATCCTTATCCCCGCACTTGTGTTGATCGCCCAGCTCGTTGGTCGGTCACGCTGGGTCACCGGCTTCGTTGCGCTGACCCTGGTGTTTCTGGCGGCGATCGACCATTTCTCCTATGCCGTGCAAACCCTTTCGATCATCTTCGTCTGCACGACTCTCTGCATCGCGCTGGGTATCCCCATCGGCATATTGATGTCGCGGAGCGATCGGGTGCAGAGGACGATCATTCCGCTTCTCGACATGCTGCAAACGCTGCCGACGTTCGTCTACCTGATCCCGCTGATCTTTCTGTTCAGCGTCACCGAGTCGCGACTTTACGGGATCGCCATCATCCTCTACGCCATCGTGCCGGTGATCCGGCTGACCGATCTCGGCATTCGGCTCGTGGACAAGGATATCACCGAGGCAGCGGATGCCTTTGGCATGACCCGCTGGCAAAAGCTGGTGCAGGTCGAAATCCCGCTGGCGTTGCCGAACATCATGGCCGGGGTCAACCAGACGATCATGATGGCATTGGCGATGGTCGTCATCGCTTCGCTCGTTTCGGCTCCGGGGCTCGGCGTTCTGGTGCTGCGCGGAATCAACAATCTGGAACTGGGCGTCGGTCTTGTCGCCGGCCTTGGCATCGTTCTTCTCGCCATCGTTCTCGACCGTGTCAGCAAAGCCGCCCTCGCCCGCACCCAGCGGAGCCATCGGACATGATGGTCGAAACCCTCTCCCGTCGAAACGGCGCGGTCGGTTCGGAAGACAGTCCGGTCAAGCTTTCGGTGCGCAATCTCTACAAGATATTCGGGCCAAATCCCGCGCCACTGGTGGCGGCGGTCCAGGGTGGAATGGACAAGGCCACCCTTCTGGAAGCGCACCGCCACGTCCTTGGCCTGAACGATATCAACGTCGACATGCGACGTGGCGAGGTCACGGTCATCATGGGCCTGTCGGGGTCGGGCAAATCGACGTTGATCCGGCACCTCAACCGGTTGATCGAACCGACCGCCGGGCAGGTGCTGCTTGATGGCGAGGACATCACGCGCCTTTCCGAAGCCGGGTTGCGGCAGCTCAGACGGTCGAAGATGTCGATGGTGTTCCAGAAGTTCGCGCTTCTGCCGCACCGCACCGTACTGGAAAATGCCGCGACCATCCCGGCGGTCAGGGGCGACGACAAGGCGACGTCACGGGCGCGCGCGACCGAGTGGCTCGCCCGCGTCGGTCTGGCCGGCTACGAAGGGCACTACCCGCACCAGCTTTCCGGCGGCATGCAGCAGCGTGTCGGCCTCGCGCGCGCGCTGAGTTCCGAGGCCGATGTCATGCTGATGGATGAGGCGTTCTCGGCGCTCGATCCGATCATCCGCACCGACATGCAGGGGCTTTTGATCGAGCTTCAGCGCGAGCTTCACAAGACGATCATCTTCATCACGCACGATCTGGACGAGGCCTTGCGCCTTGCCGATCATCTCGTCGTGCTCAAGGATGGACGGGTTGTACAGCAGGGCGAGCCGCAAGAGATCGTTCTCAATCCCGCGGACGAATATATCGAAACCTTCGTCCGCGACATCAACCGTGCGCGGGTCCTTCGGGTGCGCTCGGTGATGGAGACGGGAGCGTCCGGCGGTGAGACGGCCATTGATGCGCAGGCAACGCTCGAAGACGTACTGTCGGCATCGCAGGGCGATATGGCGACAACATTCGCGGTGACCGAGCAGGGCCGCGCGGTCGGGCTGCTCAGGATGACGGATGTCGTCCGGGCGCTGGTGCCCCGGCATGCCGATGCGAAATCTGATTGACTGGCCCGGCCGCTAGGCGTCGTCATCGCGGCGGAAACCACCCGCCCGGAAAGAAGCGCCCCGCCGCTGCCGATCGTTCGCTTCTTCGTCATTGGTCGCCGCCAGCTCCGGCAGACGCAAGCCGATGGTTTCCGGGGCAAGCCGGCCCGCATCGATCAGCCCCCGATGCCGTGCGAGCGCATAGCGCTTTTTCGTGACCTGGTGTGGCTGGGTCTCGCTTAAAAAACCGACATCCACGTCGCGCCCGAGAACCAGCGCGCCATCGTGTTCCGCCGCCGCGAGCAATTCCAACCCCGCACGGGTCCGCACCAGGATCGAGTTCACACCTGGATCGGTCAGCGACCCCTCGCGGTCCGGACTCCCCCCTGGCCAGGTATCGGCGGCGGCTACGTCCGCACCCTCGCCGATGCCATCGGGGCAGATCCTGCAACGGAACGGCAGCGACCAGGCGCTTTCATCTTCGCCCCAGAAATCAAGGTAGTGAAGGCGTTTCTCCCGCCCGTCGGTCAGCCCGACCGTCGTCGGGCCCGGACAGCCAAAGCCTCGGTAGCGCAGACGGGTTACCTCTTCGCGCGCGATGTCGTGGCGATGGAGCGTTTCCGTCAGCGCCGCGTCAGGCATATAGCCGCCGCAGACCGGCGTGAGCCAATAGCGGATCAGACGATTCACCCGGTCATCCAGATGGGCCAGATTTCGCACCGCGTTCAGGTCGCAGGGCTTCGCAATCAGGGCGAAAGGCCGCCCCATCGCGAGCGCATCTTCCAAATCGATCAACGGCGCCGTCGGCCCATAGCGCGACCCGGAACCCGCCAGAACCTCGGCCTCCGTGAAGCTGAGCGTGGCGGCGCCGAAACTCGGCTCGTCCGGATGCGCCTTTGCATGGAGGACAAAATCGACCCGACCCGACCGCAACAGATACTGCCCGAGCGCCGTCAGGACGCCGCCGGTGGAGCCCTCGTGGCGTACGGTTGACTTCGCCGCCCAGCCCAGAACCACGCGGTGAAGCGGACCCCAGACCAGATCAGTCATCGGCGCCGCAGCAATCTGATCGGGAGGCAGGCCCTCGGCCCTCGTCCCCGGACAGATCGCATATATCCGGTCGACATCTGCATCCATCAGCAGCCCGGTCGCATAAGGGCGCAACTCGCCGTCCGCGGCCTTTCGGATCTGCACCTTTTCCTTGCCGGCGACTGACTGGCACAACCCGCAACCGATGCACAGGCCATCATCGACGATCCGTTGCAGTCGGTCGCCGGGGCGGCCATTCATGGCGCGGCCTGTCCTGGCCGCAGGCGGTATTTGTATAGGTGCTGGTAGTGCGGCAGCATCCTGCGGTGAACCTGCCGCACCCGATCGGGCGTGTTTTCAAGCGAGACATACTTGCGTTTTTGCGGCTTGAGCCCGGTGGAGTTGCGCAGGTTCGCGTGGAAGGAACCGCCATCCCACCAGCTGTACTGGGCGGTATCCGCGCCCGGCTCCCAGGACAGGGCATCGGCGATGAACGGAATTCCGACCGCCTCGCAGAAGGCGCGCGTCATCGCGTGGGGATTTTCCAGCAGATCGTCGCTGTCAACGACCGGAGGCGGCGCCCCGTTCAGGGCGGTCAGCAGATCGAACAGCGCCCGCTGCTCGGGAAACCCCACCTCGCCTTCGTCGAAGTCCGGCCATTTGTCATAGATCGAAGTGATGGTCAGCGCCGGATCGCGGATCAGGAAAGCATGGGTGAACCGCGACAGGAAGTCCGCGTCCCACATGTGGTTGATGTAATGGGGGAAGTCCTTGATAAAAACTGGCCCGTCGCGGGCGGCATCCTGCAACCTCCGCCACACGCTTTCAAGGGTAAGCCCCGGCGTCGTCTTGTCGCCCTCCTTCCAGCGCTGCCATAGCGGGGCCTCACCCTGATACCACGCCTCGCCGAAAGGCTCATGAAAACAGGCCAAGTCACCTCTTTGACGCATCATCCATTCAAACGCCGTCGAGGTCGAGCGGGGAACCGCCCAGAGAGCCACGATCTTGTGCATGTCCTATTCCCCAAGCGATGACAGCAAGCTGCCCTGCGGTGTGACCGGCGCTATCCCCAGTGTCTTGAACATCCGCCAGTAGAGGGCGATGTCATGGCTGATGACCGGCTTGCCAAGCCGCGCCTCAAGCGCCGCCGCCAGATGAACAGGGCGTTGCGCGAGCCCGTCCCGATTGCGCCGGAAATTGCACATCCCGTTGATGAGATAGGCATCGACGTTCGGCGCCTTCGCCGCGACGTAGTCGAAGCTCTTCTCGGCCAGATCGCCGTCAAAGCACCAGATGCAGGCGTTGACCTCTTCCTGCGTTTTGAACCAGCCCTGATCGACGAAGTTTCCGGCCCAGACTACATCAAACCCTGCCTCGCGCAGGAAGCCGACCGTGCCTTGCCACCAGGTCGGCCAGTGATAGGCCGCGTTCAGCGCCACCTTTTCGACGTTCATGGCGCGGAGCGCCTCGACCATCGCGTAGCCCGCCATGTGGAACGGTGTCTCGTATTTCTCGCTCAGCATTTCACAGTGTCGCCGGATGCCCTCGACGCCGAGGCCCGAGGCATGGACCCAGTTCGACCCGACCTGCCCGCAGACATCGGCACCGTTGTTGGCCATGCATTCGACGAACTCCTCCAGAAGCCCGAAATTGCGCTTTCTCTGGTCAAGTTCGTGGCGGTAGTCCGGAACATGCAGCATCCGGCCATGCACGCCCACGGTTTCGGGCGCCATCCGCAGGAAATCCGAAGGTGCCGCGTCCCAGTCGTGCGGCGGGCAGGTGAAGCCCGCCTGATGCGGAAAAAGCTTGTTCTTCGCAACCTTCCAGTGTGGTGGCTTCTCGTAGGCGGTCATGCGCCAAATCCTCCTGCGACATGGCTTCAGGATTTATCGGAACAGGTATGCATTTCCATTGCCTTTTGCGGCGATTTCCATATCGGATACGATATGGATCGCAGACGCCTTCGCATTCCCTCCACCAGCGCCTTGATCGCCTTCGAATGCGTCGCCCGGCTTCAGGCCGTCGGGCGTGCCGCCGAAGAGCTCAACACCTCGCAGGCAGCGATCAGCCGACATCTCAAGCATCTCGAAAGTGCTTTGGGTGTCGCGTTGTTCGAAAAGGCGGGGCGCGGCATTGCGCTGACCCAGGCGGGCGCGACGTATCTGAAGGCGGTGGCTCCGGCGCTCGAAGCGCTCGACGGAGCGGATCGGCAGATGCGCATATCCGCCTCAGACGTCACGGTGGCCTGCACCCATGAAGTGTCACATCTGATATTGATGCCGGAGTATGCGCGCCTGCGGCGTGAACTGGGCAAGGGCGTGAACATCCGCATCATGACCAGCGAATATGACGGGCTTCCCGCGATGATCCATGCCGGCGCGGATCTGATCTTCGAGTATTCCGACCATCCGGTCGGCGGCACGGCGATCGCGATCCTTGAAGAGCGGATCATCCCGGTCGCGGCGCCCGCGTTCATCGAGGCCCACGCCTTAGCCCTGAAACAACCACCATCGGCCTGGAACGCCGTGCCACGCATCGCGCTGAGCAAGAGCAATTTCGGCTGGGCTACCTGGGACGACTGGTTCGCGGCCGCCGGGGCCGCGCCCGTCAGCGAAGCTTCGGAGACATTCGACAACTATGTCTACCTGCTGGAGGCCGCGGCAGCCGGGGCCGGTCTCGCCCTGGGCTGGGGCGGTTTTGTGGATCGTTATCTTCGATCCGGCGCATTGCAGACGGTCACCGACGACTGGCTGACGCGCAGGCCCAGGCTTTTTGCGCGGCTGACGAAAAAGGGCGAAGGCAATGGCAGCGCGCAGAAATTCCTTCGCCTTCTCGGCGCGGCCCCAGATTGCGCCGAAGGACGGTGATGACGCGCCGCAGGGGCGATCACTCCGCCCGCGCGAATTCCGCCTTCGCGGCGGCAGGGCCGCTGCCGTTCGCGGTATCGTGCGTCGGCGCCAGGCCCCGCATCCGCGCATTCTGCGGATCGTAGAGGCATTCCTGGACCACCTCAGCCGCCACCGGTGCGCCGACGACCTCCACGTCAAGGCGGGTTCCGACATCGGCGTAGGCGGGGTCGACGAAGCCCATCGCGAGGTTCTTTCCGACGCGGTGGCCCCATCCGGCAGAGGTGACGGTACCGACGACCTTGCCGCCGCTGACGATGCTGTCGCCGCCATGCGCGGGGGCATGTGTGCAGTCGAGGGCAAGAGATACGAAGCGTCTGCGCGGCCCCTCCGCCACACGGCGTTCCAGCGCCGCCTTGCCGATGAAGTCGGGCTTGTCCATCCGGACGAAGCGGTCAAGACCGGATTCGAACGGATCGTATTCCGTCACCAGATCAGCCTTCCAGTGGCGATAGCCCTTCTCTAGCCGCATGGATTCAACCGCGTGGGAGCCGAAAAGCCGCAGGCCATGCGCGGCACCCGCCTGCCGCAGGGCAAGATATGCGGCGTAGAGCTGGGCGTTCGGCACATGGATCTCGTAGGCGAGCTCGCCCGAGAAGCTGACCGACATCACCACGGCGGGCGCGATGCCGACGAAGGCGCGGCGGACCGACAGCCAGGGGAAGGCCGCCGCCGACCAGTCGCCCCGCGATGCCGCCGCCAACACGTCGCGCGCCTTCGGCCCGGCGAGGACGAGGATCGTCCAGTCGTTGGTCAGCGACCGGACCGCGACCGACCCGTCCTTCGGCAGATGCGCCGTGAGCCAGTCCATGTCGTGGTATTCCGACGCCGCTGCCGAACCGTACCAGATCGTGTCCGCATCGAGGTTGGCGAGCGTCGCCTCGCCCTTGACGCAACCCTGGTGGTTGAGCAGATAGCCGAGCCCGACCTTGCCCACCCGCCGCGCGATCCGGCCGCAGAACATCCTGTCCAGCCAGTCCCGCGCGCCCGGCCCGGTGATCTCGAACCGGTTGAAGCCGTTCACCTCGGTCAGGCCGACGCCGGTCTGGACCGCGCGCACCTCGTCCGCGACCACATCTAAGGTCTCGTTGAAACGGAAGGAATGGGTTTCGTGGAACGCGGGCGTGGGCTTGATATAGGCCATCCGTTCCCAGCCGTTGACCACGCCGAACTCTGCCCCCTCGGCAGCGAGGATCGGGGTCAGCGGCGTGGTCTTGATCGGCCGCCCCGCCGGGCGGTGTTCGTGCGGAAAGTGAAAGCGGAATTCGTTCTGGTAATCCTCGATGGCCTTCAGCGCGCAAAGCTCCACGTTGCCGTGGCCGGTGAAGCGGCGCGGATCGGTGACCCAGGTGTCGTAGCACGCCTCGCCATGCACGATCTGCTGGGCGAGCAGCCAGCCATGACCGCCGCCCTCGCCGATCCCGGCGCGCAGGCCGATGATGCAAAAGGCGTTGCGTTTGCCGGGGATCGGTCCGACCAGCGGCGCACCGTCGATCGTGTAGGTGATCGGGCCGTTCACGACGGTATGGATGCCGACCTCGGTCAGCGCCGGCATCCGCTCGAAGACGTTTTCAAGAACCGGAGTGATACGGTCGAGATCGTCGGGGCAGAGCGCGTTGACGAAGTTCGGGTCGATCCCGTCCATGCCCCAGGTCCTGCAATCCTGCTCATAGAACCCGATCAGAAGCCCCTTCTTTTCCTGCCGCGAATAGAAATCCGAGATCGGGCAGCGGAGCAGCGGCACGCGGGTGTCGCGGTCCTCCAGCGCCTTGATCGGCTCGGTCAGGAAATACTGATGCTCCATCGACATGACCGGGTGATGGACGCCCATCATCGCGCCCACCTCGTTGACCCGGTAGCCGCAGGCATTGACCACGATCTCGCAGGCGATATCCCCGTGTTCGGTATGGACGGTCCAGCTATCGTCGGCGTGCTGCGTCAGTCCGGTGACGGGGGTGTTGCGATAGACCTCGGCACCGGCCTTGCGTGCGCGGCGCGCCAGCGCCTGACAGAGTTGCGCCGGGTCGATGTCGCCGTCCAGCGGGTCCCAGAGGCCGCCCAGCAGATTGTCGGTCGAGATGAGCGGGTGCCGCCGCGCGCATTCGGCGGCGTCGATCATCTCCAAATCGACGCCCATGCCCTTGGCCGTCGAAACGAAATGCCGGTAGCCCTCCATCTGCCGTTCGGTATTGGCCAGCCGGATACCGCCGTCGCCGTGATGGTAGTTGATCGGGTAGTCGGGGTCGTCGGCCAGTTCCTTGTAGAGCGCGATCGAATGGCTCTTCAGCCCCACCATGGTCTGGGTCATGCCGAAATTCGTCACCTGCGCCGCCGAATGCCAGGTGGTGCCGCTGGTCAGCTCGTTGCGTTCGACCAGGACGACGTCGGTCCATCCCTCCTGCGTGAGATGATAAAGCGTCGAACATCCGGCGATGCCGCCGCCGATCACGACGACGCGGGTCTGGGTTTTCATGCGGGGCCTCCGTCAAAGAACTCGTCCGATAAGGCACGCAACACGGAGAGGGGGTCAATCGCCGCGGCGCCGGTTTGAAAATTTCGGTTCGCCGTATTGAGGAAATCGAAGATCGAAGATCGTTGTTGCGTTTCTATCGGCAGGCGGTGCGTGATACAGGCAAATCGGCGGAGCGCTCGGGATGGATAAGACGGCGACCCCGCGGCGAGCGGGTGGCAGGGCGGATCGGGTTGCGAAACGCAGCGCGGCGCCCACCCTGAACCCCTGCGCGCCCGGTCAGATCGGCGGCGCCTACAAGCCACTGACCGAGCCCGAGATACTTGCGATCTACGATACCGCGTTGCGCCTGCTGGAAGAGCTTGGCATGGGCGAGGTGCCCGACGTGCTCGCCCGCCAGTTCCTTGCCCACGGTGCAGAGAAAGCCGGCGACCGCATCCGGTTCCCCCGCGCCATGGTGGAGGACTGCATCAGAGTGGCCGCGAAGCGGTTCACCTTTCACGGCCGTGATCCGCGCCGCTCCATCGACGTCGGCGGCGACCGCGTTTATTTCGGCACCGGCGGGGCGGCGGTTCAAACGCTGGATCTGGAGACGGGCCGCTACCGCCCATCGACATTGCGGGACCTCTACGACTTCACCCGGCTTCAGGACACGCTGACCAATGTAAGCTGGTTCACCCGCTGCTGCGTGGCGACGGACGTGCCCGACAACCTTGATCTTGACGTCAACACGGTCTTCGCCCTTCTGAAGGGCACGACCAAGCCGGTGGCGACATCCTTCACGCTGGCCGAGCATGTTGCGCCGATCATTCGGATGGTCGACATCGCGCTTGGGGCCGAGGGGGCGTTCCGGGAGACGCCCTTCCTCAAGGCGCATATCAGCCCCGTCATCTCGCCCATGCGCTTCGGCGAGGATGCCGTGATGGTGACGCTGGCCTGCATGGAGCACGGCCTGCCCCTGTCCTGCATCACCGCCGCGCAGTCCGGGGCGACCGCGCCCGCGACGCTCGCGGGCTTTCTCGCGCAGTCGCTGGCCGAAACGCTGGGCAGTCTTCTGATGGTCAACGTGTTCCGGCCTGGCTATCCGATGGTCTTTTCGAACTGGCCCCTGGTCATAGACCTCAGGAGTGGCGCCTTCACGGGCGGTGGCGGCGAGATCACGGTGCTGAATGCCGCCTCGGCGCAGATATCCAACTGGCTTGGCCTGCCGTCCGGCGTCGCCTCCTCGATGACCGACGCCAAGGCGATCGACGCGCAGTACGGGGTGGAAAAGGCGCTGACATCTTTGGCCGCCGGGCTCGCGGGCGGCAATCTGATCTACGAAAGCTCGGGCATGATGGCGTCGCTCCTGGGCGTCTCCTTCGAGGCGTTCATTCTCGATGACGAGATGCATTCGATGATCTATCGCACCTTGCGCGGAATCGAGGTGAATGAAGAGACACTCGGTTTCGACGCCATCTGTGAGGCCGTTCTCGGACCTGGTCATTTCCTTGGCGGTGCACACACGATCGCTGCCATGGAGCGGGACTATTTCTATCCGCGTTATGCCGACCGCGATGCGCCGATCACCTGGGCCGAGAAAGGCCAGCCCGACGCCTGGAGCCGCGCGAATGCTGCCGCCAGAACGATACTCGACACGCATCAGCCCGCCTACCTCGCCTCTGAAGCCGAAGCGCGAATACGCGGACGAGTTCAATATCCTGCTTCGATAGGAGGCTCTTCTGCGGGCAGGACGCTGAGCGCGCCCCTGAGCCAGGGCAAGGCAGAAAGACCCGGCACCACGACCTGAGCCTTCAGGATATTGCGCACGGCATTGCTGATGACGTTTGAGATCTCATCGGTCCAATCGGACTGGTGGAACAGCGAAATGGTTCTTGAGAACCCGGCGAAGGGAAGCGGAAAGATCTCGACCTGGCTTTGAAACCGTTGAGCGCGAAGATACCCGAGTGGGGTCGAAATGGCCCAGCCCGTTCCATTTGCGATCAGACCGAAGAGCGCCTGATTGCTGTCCAGCTCGAAATGCCCCGCGGGGGAAAGCTTCAACCGTGCAAGATGCGTCGCGATCTGTCGGCCAATCAACTGGCGCTTGTCATAGCGCAGGAACGGCAAGTCGCCAATGTCGTCAAGACGTTTGGGCGGTGTGCTGAAATGCCCGCGCGGCACCGCCAGAAGGAATGGGTCCCGCAGGAGCGGCACTTCGGTCAGGCCTTCGGGCAGATCGCCGGGGCGCGCCGCAATACCAAGGTCGATCCTGCGCGCCGTAACATCGTCGAGGATCGTGTGGCTTGGCGCGGTGAGCAGCGACAGATCACAGGGGCTGAGAACGTCGGCCAGACTGACCGCCAATCTTGGCGTCACCTCGCTGTCGAAATCATCGATGAGCGCGATCCGAAGGCTGCGCAGATGCCGCATGTCCATCAGAGAAAGCTCGGTCGTGCCCTGACGTAAACGGGCGAGCGCGGCGCGGACATGGATCAGATAGGCGCGCCCCGCGCGCGTCGGTGCCAGCGGGCGTTTGCCGTGGTTGATCAACTGGAACCCGAGCGCCTCCTCAAGATTCTTCATCTGTAGCGAAGCGGCAGACGGGCTCAGATCAAGTGAACGGGCCGATTCTTGCAACGATCCGGTCCGCGCGAGGGCCTCGAAGACCTCCAAACCTCGCAGAGTGATCGATTTGCCGAGTGACTCTATCATTGAAAACCGCCCCATTTCGCCTGATTCTGTCACAGGAATCCCGCCATAGTCTAATGTTCGTCAATCAAGGCCTGAAAATCAGGCTGTCGGCCTGTAAATTGACGAAACGGGCAGGGTTCGCCCGGGAGCTGCTCCCTGCCGCGCTCCTTGTCTCCGCCGTACCTTAGTTAGGCACTGATCCGAGTTCCATATGGCTGGACGCCACGGTTCATTTGAAACCTTCAAAGTACTTTGGTCGGGCCGCAGTATCCGCGTTGAAGCAGTCGTGATTCAGGGACTGGCCCTGGACCTGCGATGGCAAGGATGCGGTTGACGGCCGGTTCACCTGAGTCAGATTTCCGGCAAGCCGCTTGACTGGTTTCTTCCGCCGTCCCATCCTTGGGACAAGAATCGGTCCGTTACCGAATGGCATCCATGCCCCGTTTTCAGTTCGCGCTTCCGCTGACTGGATCGGGGCTTTTTGTTTGGGGGATCACGCTTGAAACGCCGCGTCGAAATCGGTTTGCTGTTTTCCCGCTCGGGCAGCTACGCGCTTCTGTCGCGGGCCTGCCGGGACGGCGCGCTGGCGGCGATCGAGGCGGTCAACGCCGATACCGCCTCGGACATCACCTTCGTGCCGGTGGAGCGCGATCCCGGCGGCAATATCGACCTCTATGGGCCCTATTGCGAAGAGATTCTGCGCGACAGTTCGGCCCGCCATGTCGTCGGATGCATCACCTCCTGGAGCCGCAAGGAGGTGATCCCGACGCTCGAAAAGGCGGGCGGCACGCTCTGGTATCCCGCGCCCTACGAAGGGTTCGAGGCGTCTGACCATGTGGTCTACATGCACGCCTGCCCGAACCAGCATCTTCTGCCGCTCTTGGGCTGGGCGATCCCCCGCTATGGAAGCCGCGCCTATCTGACCGGATCGAACTACATCTGGGGCTGGGAGATCAACCGGCTGGCGCGCGAGACAGTGACTGCGGCGGGCGGCGCGGTGCTGGGCGAACGATACCTGCCGATCGGGTCCGCCGATGTCGGGCGGATGATCGAGGAGATCGCCGCGACGCGCCCCGATTTCATCCTCAATTCGCTGATTGGGCCGTCGCAATACCGCTTCCTTCAGGCCTATCACGCCCTTGGCCAAAGCGACCCACATTTTCGGCCCGCGACTTGCCCGGTCCTGTCCTGCAACCTCACCGAATGCGAATTGCCCGCGATCGGCGAAGCCGCCGAGGGGTTGATCGCGGCGGGGCCGTACTTTCGGGGGCGGGGCAAGTCGCCGGCCTTCGGAAGTTCGTTCGAGGCCGCCGCCCATGAGGCGGTTCAGGAACTATGCCCGGCTTTTGGCCAATCGGCCGGGCGAGCGAGAGGGAAAGCCTCGCCGGTCTGTTGGCCGGGCCTGCCGCCGGACGCTCGACCATCGACCCGCAGACCCATCACCGGACGCTGCCGGTCCTGATCGCGGAGGTGCGGGGCGGCGATGTTCGAGGTGCTGGAACGCCAGCCCGAGGTGGCGGGCGATCCCTACCTGTCGCGCGATGCCCGCGAAGCCGCGCGCCAAGCCTCAGGGTCGTGTCATGAAGCGGCGCATCCGCATCCAGACTCTTGGCGGCGCGCGGGCGCTGATCCTGCACCGGCCGCATCCTTCGGTGCAGAACCTGTCGCGGCAGCTTGACCGCCATCGGCCTTGCCGTGGCCTCCGCATGGCCCGATCCGGGGGCCGAGGCGCTGGCGGCCGATTTCCTCTTCTTCGACGCCGATCTGGGCCATGACGCGCAGTTTCCGTGGGAGCCGGGCGCCTCGCCCATGCCGATGATCGCGCTGATCGGCTCCGAGGCGCCGGGGCGGATCGAATGGGCGCTTGGCATCGGGGCGCATGCGCAGATCCTGAAGCCGGTCGGCGACGGCGGCGTCTACAGCGCGCTGTTGATCGCGCAGCGACGCCTTCGATGCGCGGCGCGAACTGTCGGCGCGGATCGACAGATTTGCAGGCGCGGCTCGACGACCGGCAGACCTTAGTGCAGGCGGTGACGCTTCTGGCCGCGCGCGGAACGGATGAGGCGGATGCCTACGCCGAGTTGCGCCAGTTGGCGATGCGCTGGCGCGTCACGCATGGAGGAAGCGGCGCACCGGGTCATCGCGCGCCTCGACGCGGAAGGGGGGGCGGATGACCGACGCGACCGCCGCTGACATCGCCCTTCGCCCTGCGGGCGCGATGCGGCGGCTCATGCGCCGCAAGCTCGCGCTCTTCGGCCTCGTGCTGATCGTGCTGGTCGTTGCGGCGCGCCGTCTTCGCGCCGTGGATCGCGCCTTATCCTCCGGACGAGCAGCATTTCGACGGGCTGACGATCGAAGGCGCGCCGCATGCCGCCCGGCGGGGCCTTTCCGCTCGGCACCGATCTTCTGGGCCGCGACCTGCTCAGCCGCATCCTCTACGGCGCGCGCACCTCGCTGATCATCGGCGTGGCGGCGAACGGCATGGCGCTGATCATCGGCACGCTGATCGGGCTGACGGCGGGCTATTTCCGCGGCTGGATCGGCGCAGTCCTGATGCGGTTCACCGACCTGATGATGGCGTTCCCGGCGCTTCTGCTGGCGATCTGCCTTGCCGCGATCTTCCAGCCCTCGCTCTGGATCGTCGCGATGGTGATCGCGCTGGTGAACTGGGTGCAGACCGCGCGCGTGATCTATACCGAGACGACATCGCTTGCCGAACGCGACTTCATCGCGGCCGAACGCACGCTGGGCGCAGGCACCGGGCGCATCCTGTTCCGCCACATCCTGCCGCATCTGGTGCCGACGATCATCGTCTGGGGCACGCTCGGCATTTCGACGACGGTGCTGCTGGAGGCGACGCTCAGCTATCTCGGCGTCGGCGTGCAGCCGCCGACGCCAAGCTGGGGCAACATCATCTTCGAGAACCAGACCTATTTCCAGACCGCGCCCTGGCTGGTGTTCTTCCCCGGTGCGGCGATCCTGTCTGCTGGCGCTCGCCTTCAACCTCGTCGGCGACGCCTTGCGCGACGTGCTCGACCCGACGCAGCGGGGGCGCGACTGATGGCCGCCTATCTGATCCGCCGCCTGTGTCCAGTCCGCGCTGATCCTGCTCGGCGTGTCGTTCATCACCTTCTTCCTGCTCTACGTGCTGCCCGCCGATCCGGTGCGCCAGATCGCCGGGCGCTCCGCCACGCCGCAGACCGTCGCGAACATCCGCGAACAGCTTGGCCTCGATCAGCCCTTCATCGTGCAGTACGGGCGCTATCTGGCCGGGCTGGTGCAGGGCGACCTCGGCCGCAGCTACCTGCAAAAGACCGAGGTCGCCACGCTGATTGCCTCGCGCCTGCCGGCCTCGCTGTCTGCTGATGGCGCGCGGGCATCCTGTGCGAGCTGGTGCTCGGCCTGACGATGGGGATCATCGCCGCGCTCTGGCGCGGGCGGCGCGGTCGACCAGACGCTGATGATCGACCTCCTTCGTCGCCGTGTCGGCGCCGCAATTCGTGGTCAGCCTGCTGCTGCTCTACGTCTTCGCGGTGCAGGCTCGGCTGGTTCCCGATCGGCGGCTACGGCACCTTCGCGCATCTGGTGCTGCCCGCGCTGACGCTCGGCATCCTCGGCTCGGGCTGGTATTCCCGGATGATGCGCTCGTCGATGATCGACGTGCTGCGCGCCGATTTCATCCGCACCGCGCGCGCCAAGGGTCTGACCCGCGCGCCGCGTCGTGCTGCGCCACGCGCTGCCCAACGCCATCCTGCCGATCATCGCGATGATCGGCATCGACATCGGCATCTTCATGGGCGGCATCGTCGTGGTCGAAAGCGTCTTCGGCTGGCCCGGCATCGGCCAGCTGGCCTGGCAGGCGATCCAGCGCGTCGACATTCCGATCATCATGGGCGTCACGCTGGTCTCGGCCTGCGCCATCGTCCTTGGCAATCTGCTTGCCGATCTCATCACCCCGTTCATCGACCCGCGCATCCGCATCCGCTGACCGAACCATACCAGAAACCAACCAACGGGAGATAACGAATGAAAAATCTGCTTACCTCCACCGCGCTGATGCATGGCGCTGGCGCTGCCCGCCGCTCGCGCAGGACTATACAGCCCGACCCGAACGCCAAGTCCGGCGGCAGCATCGTCATCACCTACAAGGACGACGTCGCCACGCTCGACCCCGCGATCGGCTATGACTGGCAGAACTGGTCGATGATCAAGTCGCTGTTCGACGGGCTGATGGATTACGTGCCCGGCACCACCGAACTGCGCCCCGGCCTGGCCGAAAGCTACGACGATTTCCGATGACGGCATGACCTTCACCTTCCATCTGCGCCCGGGCGTGAAATTCCACAACGGCCGCGAGATGACGGCCGATGATGTGAAATACTCGCTCGACCGCGTGACCAACCCCGAGACGCAATCGCCCGGCGCCGGCTTCTTCGGCTCGATCAAGGGCTATGACGCGATGGCGGACGGCTCGGCCACCGAGCCTCGAGGGCGTCAAGGTCATCGATCCCGCGACCGTCGAGATCAACGCTGTCGCGCCCCGATGCCACCTTCCTGCATGTCATGGCGCTCAACTTCGCCTCGGTCGTGCCGCAAGAGGCGGTCGAGGAGGCCGGCGCTGATTTCGGCAAGAACCCGGTCGGCACCGGCGCCTTCAAGCTGGCGCGAATGGACCATCGGCCAGCGGCTGGTGTTCGAGAAGAACGCCGACTACTGGCGCGACGGCCTGCCCTATCTCGACACCGTCACCTTCGAGGTCGGGCAGGAACCGATCGTCGCCCTGCTGCGCCTTCAGAACGGCGAGGTCGACGTGCCCGGCGACGGCATCCCGCCCGCCAAGTTCCAGGAGGTGATGGCCGATCCCGAACAGGCGGCGCGCGTGGTCGAGGGCGGACAGCTTCAGACCGGCTACATCACCCTGAACGTCACCACCGCCGCCGCTTCGACAAGGTCGAGGTGCGCCAGGCCATCAACATGGCGATCAACAAGGACCGGATCGTGCAGATCATCAACGGCCGCGCGGTGCCCGCCACGCAGCCGCTGCCGCCGTCGATGCCGGGCTACACCGAAGGCTACGCGGGCTATCCCTTACGATCCCGAAGCGGCCAAGGCGATGCTGGCCGAGGCCGGGTTTGCCGACGGATTCGAGACCGAGCTTTTCGTGATGAACACCGACCCCAACCCGCGCATCGCGCAGGCGATCCAGCAGGATCTGGCGGCCATCGGCGTCAAGGCGTCGATCCAGTCGCTGGCGCAGGCCAACGTGATCGAGGCCGGCGGCGCAGGGCACCGCGCCGATGATCTGGTCGGGCGGCATGGCCTGGATCGCCGACTTCCCCGATCCGTCGAACTTCTACGGCCCGATCCTGGGCTGCGCGGTGCGGTCGAAGGCGGCTGGAACTGGTCGAAGTACTGCAACGAGGCGCTCGACGCCGAGGCGACCAAGGCCGACAGCATGACCGATCCCGGCAAGGTCGCCGAGCGCATGCAGATGTGGTCCGACGTCTACATGAAGGTGATGGAAGACGCGCCCTGGGTGCCGGTCTTCAACGAACAGCGCTACACGATGAAGTCGCCGCGCATGGGCGGGGCGGATGACTCTTTACGTCGATCCGGTCTCGATCCCGGTCAACTACGACTATGTCTATCGTGACCGAGTAAGCCCATGTGCAAGGCCTGCAACTACACAATCCACGGCAGCGCAGCACCATTTCGGCTGGGACAATTCCATTGCCCCGGCCGAGCGGGTGGCGCCGGGATCGACCATCCTGTTCCACTGCCATGACAGTTCGGCGGGCCAGCTTGGCCCGTCGTCCACCGTCGCCGATGTGACGGCGCTCGATTTCGGCAAGATCAACCCGGTCTCCGGTCCGATCTTCGTCGAAGGCGCGGCAGCCGGGCGACGCGCTGAAGGTGACCATCGACAGCTTTGCGCCGCAGGCGCAGGGCGGCAAGGGCTGGGGCTGGACGGCGAACATTCCGGGCTTCGGGCTGCTCGCCGACCAGTTCACCGATCCGGCGCTGCATGTCTGGAGCTACGATCCGGGCAGCATGGCACCCGCGCTTGTACGGCAAGGACGGCGCGGGTGCCGCTGAAGCCCTTCGCCGGCACCATCGGCAATGCGCTGGCCGAAACCGGGCCTGCATTCGGTCGTGCCGCCGCGCCGGGTCGGCGGCAATCTCGACATCCGCGATCTGGCGGCCGGCACCACGCTCTATCTGCCGGTCGAGGTCGCGGGCGCCTTGTTCAGCGTCGGCGACACCCATGCCGCACAGGGCGACGGCGAGGTTTGCGGCACCGCCATCGAAAGCCCGATGGATGTGGTCCTGACGCTCGATCTGGTGAAGGGCGCGAACCTGAAGACGCCGCGCTTCACCACGCCGGGGCCGGTGACGCGGCATCTCGACGCCAAGGGCTATGAGGTGACGACCGGCATCGGGCCGGACCTGATGGCGGCGGCGCGCGATGCGGTGGCGGGCATGGTCGATCACCTGTCGCGCCACGCGCGGCATGGCGGCGGTCGATGCCTATATGCTGGTCTCGACCTGCGGCGATCTGCGCATCTCCGAGATCGTCGACATGCCGAACTGGGTCGTCAGCTTCTACTTCCCGCGCTGCGTTTTCGAATGAAGCGCTGCGACCGAAATACGCTCCGGGGCCGCAGGCGGCCCCGGACGCCGACCCGGTCGCTGTCGGTCAGCGGCCTGTCCGTCTCGGTCAGGACCGAGGCCGGGCTGACACCGCTTGGTCAGCGACCTGTCGTTCACCCTGAACCGCGGCGAGACGCTGGCCATCGCCGGGGAAAGCGGATCGGGCAAGTCGATCACCTCGCTCGCCATCATGGGGCTGCTTGCCGCCGCCCGCCGTGCGGGTCACGGGCGGGTCGATGCGGCTGGGCGACACGCGACCTGACGGCGCTGCCAGAAGGCGCAGATGCGCGCGCTGCGCGGCGACCGCATCGCGATGATCTTTCAGGAGCCGATGACCTCGCTCAACCCGGTCATGACCATCGGCGCGCAACTGATCGAGGCGATCCGCGCGCATGAGCCCGGTCCGCGCCGCGCGGCGCGCGCGCGACCGCGCTCGCCGCGCTGAAATCGGTGCGCATATCGCAGCCCGAACAGCGGCTCGACCAGTATCCGCACGAGCTGTCCGGCGGCATGCGCCAGCGCGTGATGATCGCGATGGCGCTGGCGCTGCGGCCCGAGGTGCTGATCGCGGATGAGCCGACGACCGCGCTCGACGTGACCGTGCAGCGCGAGGTGCTGGATCTTCTGCGCGATCTGCAACGCGAACTTGGCACCGCGATCATCCTGATCACGCATGACATGGGCGTGGTCGCCGAAATGGCCGACCGCGTGATCGTGATGCGCGAGGGGTGCATGGTGGAGGAGGGCGCGGCCGACGATATCTTCGCGCGGCCCGAGCACCCCTATACCCGCGCCCTGCTGGCCGCCGTGCCGCGCATGGGGACAGGCGCCGCGCGGGCGACCTATGCAGTGCCTGCGACCGAGCCTGTCGCCGTCGCTCGAGGATGTGCGCGTCCGCTTCGACCTGCGCGGCGGGCTTTTCGGCCGCGTCACCCACCGCGTCCACGCGGTCGAGGGCGTCAGCTTCGACATCCGGGCGGGGCGAGACGTTCGCGCTGGTCGGCGAATCCGGTTGCGGCAAGTCCACCATCGCCCGCGCGATGGTCGGCCTGGTGCCGCATGAGGGGCGGATCTCCATCGGCGGCGCAGACGCTGTCCGGCATGCGCCCCGAGCAGCTGCAAGGCGCTGCGCCGCCGCATCCAGATCGTGTTCCAGGATCCGATGGCCGCCCTCGATCCGCGGATGCGGGTCGGCGATCTGGTCGGCGAGCCGCTGCTGATCCACGGCCTCGGCACGGCCGAGGAACGCCGCGCCGCGTCGGCGACCTGATGGAGCGGGTCGGGCTTTCGCGCGACCAGATGGACCGCTATCCGCACGAGTTTTCCGGCGGCCAGCGCCAGCGTATCTGCATCGCCCGCGCGCTGACCCTGAAGCCCGATCTGATCATCGCCGACGAAAGCGTCTCGGCGCTCGATGTGTCGGTGCAGGCGCGGGTGCTGGACCTGCTGGCGGCGCTGAAGCGGGAATTCGGCATTGCCTATCTGTTCATCAGTCACGACATGGCGGTGGTCGAGAACATCTCGGACCGGGTGGCGGTGATGTATCTCGGCCAGATCGTCGAGCTTGGGACGCGCGATCAGGTCTTCGGCAATCCGCAGCACCCCTATACGCGCCGCCTGATCGACGCGGTGCCGGTGCCCGACCCCGCCCATCAGCGCGCGCCCGCGCCCCGCCTTGCCGGCGAGGTGCCAAGCCCGGTCCATGTCGTAGGGCAGGGGCCCGAGCGCGTCCGGCTGACCGATATCGGCGGTGGCCACCTTGTCGCAGCCGTGACGGTCTGAGGGACCTTTAACCTACCTGCTCCGCGGGATGGCTCTGCCGTGCCGCAGTCGAACGGCCGCTAGGAATCGAGGGGCAATCGCGGTGGCGCTACCGGCCGCCCGACACCGACGTATTTTTTTCTCGGCCGAGAAGACCAACGTTACAGATTGGCGGCCCTGAGTGGGAACCAAGGGTGGCGTCAGGCGTTCACGCAACGGCGATCCTGAGGCCGAGAAAGGGACCCGGACCGATGTGGAAACGGCTTTTGCACCTTAGATTGACCACGTTGATCAAATGGGGAGCGCTCCGGGTTCACTGGCCAGACGGCAGCGTGACGGCTTATGGTTCGGGCTTGCCGGAAGTCTCGGCAAGCATGACAGATCCTGCACTTCCCCGACGGCTCGTGCTGAACCCGGAACTCGCCCTCGGCGAGGGCTATGTCGATGGTACGCTGACAATTGAGCACGATGACCTTTACGGTTTTCTCAACTTGGTGATCGGTAATGCTCCAGACTATGACGCGCCGGTGTGGCACCGGCCCGACGCGGTGCTGGAATATGCGATGCGCCGGGTTTATCAACTCAGCCCGGCAACGCGGGCGCGGGAGAATGTGGCGCATCACTACGATCTGTCGGATGAGCTCTACCGGCTGTTTCTGGACGACGACCGGCAGTATTCATGTGCCTATTTCCTTCACCCCGACGACAGTCTGGAGCAGGCACAACGTCAGAAAAAGCACCATATCGCGAAGAAGTTGCTACTGAAGCCGGGGATGCGGGTGCTTGATATCGGCTGTGGTTGGGGCGGGATGGCACTGACCCTCGCGCGGGACTTCGATGCTCGGGTTACGGGGATCACCTTGTCCCGGGAGCAATACGATTTTGCACGCGCCCGTGCCGAGCGCGAAGGTCTGGCCGATCGTGTCACCTTCCGGCTTGCCGACTACCGAGATATCCGGGGAGAGTTCGACCGGATTGTGTCGGTGGGCATGTTTGAACATGTCGGTGTGCCGCAATACGACACCTTCTTCGCCACGGTGCGAGCGCTGCTTGCCGACGATGGCGTAGCTCTCGTGCATACGATCGGTCGCACCACGCCGCCGGGGCGCACCGGGCCTTGGGTGCGCAAATATATCTTTCCGGGCGGCTATGTCCCGGCGCTTTCCGAAACCATGCAGGCGGTCGAACGGCGGAAGTTGTGGACTACGGATATCGAGGTCTGGCGACTTCACTATGCCAAGACCCTGCGTCATTGGCGGGAACGGTTCGAAACAAACATCGATGCGGTTCGAATGCTCTACGACGATCGCTTTTGCAGGATGTGGCGATATTACCTCGTGGCGTCTGAGCTATCGTTTCGCCTTGGCCGTCAGGTTGTGTTCCAGATCCAGCTGTCGCGGCGGCAGGACGCCGTGCCGCTGGCGCGCGACTACCAGTACCGGAGCGTCGATGGCGTTACGAAATCGCTCGCTGCGGAGTAAGCCCGTCACGGTCTATCAGGAATTGAAAGAGACCCGCTCGCCGCTGACCGTATCGGGCCGGATTGTTGCGGTTGCGATCCAGATTCGATCGTTTGCTCTATTGCGGGTAAGTCATGCACCTTGCTGGTAAACGATTGCACGAATAATCTGGCGTTGTGCCACTCTTGTCGCGTGATCCATGCTGGGGTCGGCGTTCAGGCGAAGGTGGAAAGGTGCGATGGTCCAGAAAACGGCCCGAATTCACGATGTTGCGCGTGCGGCCGGAGTGTCCACCGCCACGGTCAGCCGGGCGTTGTCCGATCCCCAACTGCTGACCGAGGCCACGCGCAAGGCAGTGTTCGAAGCAATCCGAACCACGGGCTACCGAGTCAACCAGGCAGCGAGAAATCTGCGCAAGCGCCGCGCTGGGGCGGTCCTGGTTCTGGTTCCCAATCTCGGCAATCCTTTCTTCTCGCAGATCCTCGCCGGCATCAGTGCCGGCTTCAAAGGAAGCGACTATTCCGTGCTGATCGCAGATACGGCAGGATCGTCGCCTCCGGAAACGGCTCTGGTCGATTACTTTCTCGACGCCCGCATCGACGGAATGATCTCGCTTGACGGCAATCTTCCCGCGGCCGACCTCGCGCCGCTTGGGCCGAACGGCTTCAGTGACCGCATCGTCTTCGCCTGCGAATGGGTTCAGGATGCGCCTTTTCCCTCGGTTCGCAGCGATAACATGGAGGGCGCGCGCCTCGCAATCCGGCACCTTCACCAGCTCGGCCACACCGCTATCGCGCATGTCACCGGCCCCGAGAGCAACGTCCTGACCCATGCCCGTCGCGAAGGCATGATCGCAGAGCGTCAGCGACTGAGATTGCCCGCCCGCGCAGAATGGATCATCCGCGGCGATTTCTCGCTCCGCTCCGGACACGAGGCTGCACGCGAAATCGTGGGGATGGAGCACCGCCCGACCGCGGTCTTCTGCGCCTCGGACATGGTGGCGTTCGGCCTGATCTCGGGTCTGGCTGAGCATGGCCTCTCGGTGCCCGGGGACATCTCGGTCGTGGGGTTCGACGATATCGAGATGTCGGCTGCCTACGTGCCGGCACTGACCACCGTCCGTCAGGACCGCCGTCGGCTTGGCACGCGCGCTGCGGCGCTTCTGCTTGACCGGCTCGACCGACCGGAGGGCGAGCAGCCCGAACAGCCCGCGCCCGTCGAACTTGTCGATGTTTCGCTCAGCGTTCGTGCCAGTACCGCCCGACCGGGATCCAGTCGGCGGACTACGTCATCAGCCACAAGAAGGATGTGACCGTTTTCACCCATGAACCGATGCCGCTTCTCCTATCGGGCGACATCGCGGCGGCGCAGCAGTTCCTGCAGTTCCATCTCAAGCCGGCAATTGCCGCGCTGCACGTCTCACGGCAATTCAACGCCGCGCCTGCTTCGGCTTGAGCCGCCGTGTGAAGCCCGAGGTCAACGCGGTCGCGACGCTTATCATTCTCGCGTCGGAGCTTATTTCCGCTATTGAAATGTGGATGCACGCAAGAGGAACCCGCAAATGAAAGAGAAGAATGAAAGACCCCGTGCGCGCGACCTCGGCCTGCCCTTTCCCGGCATGCCGGGACGGTTCAACGCGATAACCGATGTGCCTGGCGTCGAAGTCGGGTTCCGCACCCTGACCGATCCGTCTCAAGATCTGCGAACGGGCGTCACTGCGATCCTGCCGCGCGGCAAGGGGACCAACGCCGTGCCCGTCTGGTCGGGGCACTACGCGTTGAACGGCAACGGCGAGATGACCGGCACGCACTGGATCGACGATGCGGGCTATTTCCTCGGGCCGATTCTCATCACCAACACTCACGCCGTCGGGGCATGCCACACGGCGGCGGTGAAATGGATGATCGACACTTATGCCGATCACTTCCGCAACGACCATGCCTGGGCCATGCCGGTGGTGGCCGAAACCTATGACGGTGTCCTCAACGATATTACCCGGCTTGCGGTGACGCCCGATCATGCGCTTCAGGCTTTGGCCAGCGCGACTGGCGGGCCAGTCGCGGAAGGCTCGACGGGGGGCGGGAACGGCATGATCTGCTACGAGTTCAAGGGCGGTACGGGAACGGCGTCGAGGCTCGTCGAGATCGGGCAGACCTGGGCTGTTGCCGCACTGGTGCAGGCGAATTTCGGCATCCGGCCGTGGCTGAACATTCTCGGCAAACCCGTCGGAAAGATGATGCCGGATGGCCGCCTCCTGCACGAGGAAACCGGATCGATCATTGTGGTCATCGCGACGGACGCCCCTCTGTCGGCATTGTCGCTAAAGGCCCTCGCCAAACGGGCGGCACTAGGGATCGGCCGGTCGGGCACGGTGGGCGGCAACAACTCAGGCGATATCTTCCTTGCATTCTCGACTGCCAACCCGCAACCGATCAGCGCGCGCGCACAATGGCTGCGAAGCGCGGTGGAACTGAACCCCGATCATCTCGATCCGATTTATGCCGCTGCCGTGGAATCGGTGGACGAGGCGGTGATCAACGCGCTGGTTGCCGGCGAAGACGTACCGACCGTTAAACCGCGCGGCGCAATGTGCAGGGCCATAGACTGTGACCGGTTGGCTGCGATCTTCGCACCCATGGGCTCTGCTGAGAGGCTTGCTGATTTCTAGCTGAGGCGGTTCAGGCAAACGAGCGGTGGTTAATGAGATCGGAAATTGTGGCGACAACGCCAGCCAACGTGCAGAATCCAGCGCTTCGCGCCGTTTCCGAAGAGTGGTCGGACTTTGCAACCACCGCCCTTGCGGGCGGACGAACGTGGCCCTGCGCGCCAGGAGTTTTCTGTGCAGTCGGGTCGTCTCTTTCGCCGGGCTGCGCGTCCCACTGCGGGGCATGAGTACTTCGCGGAAAGGGGAAATCACCCGCCAAGCGCCAGTTCTACGATGAGCCCAAGCTGGACGCCACTCTCCGACAGCGTTCGCTTCGGGATGAGGCGTTCGGCGCCATTCAACTCGAGTTCCAGGAACTCGCGCCAAAGTCTGGCAAGATAATTGTGCTCCGGCATGATCGTGCTCCATGCCACCGCTCTCGCCACGCGGTTCTGATGGCTGCCGCCCTCCCGGCATTCGCCGCGACGGACCGCGACCGGAGAGGATAGGCCGGGAAGGTCCGCGGCTGCCGGCTGGCCATCGTACCAGTATTGCCACTCGGATTCGCTCAGCGAGTTTCGAAGCGGCTCCACGACGGACATGTAGTAACCCTGCCGGGCCATGATCGCGCCCGGCGTGCCATCCAGCCACCAGTTCATATAGGCATAGGCGGTCTCGCGGGTTTCCGCTTCGGTGCGCGCGGACAAGCATAATCCGCTATGCCAGCCGCGATAGCCTTCTTTGGGTGCCGCATAGACGATATCCTTGCCCATGCCGCGCAACGTGTGGAAGGCAGGCGACCAGAGCGATCCCAAAGTGCAGTTCGGCCCCGCCATCATGCCCACCGATTCCTCGCTCGACCCCCAGAAACGCGTGAAATGCCCCCTGCGCTTGAGAGACATCAGGACATCGAAAAGCGCGTCGATCTCTTCGATCGTCAGGTCGCCGGGGTCACGGAGATCGACAAGACCGGCGGCGCGGGCCGCCAATGCCAGCTCCACGGCGCTGCCCGCGGGATCGTTCTTGCCGACGGCCTGGAAGGCGCGAACCAGCTTGCGGATGAAGGCCTCGCCCGGGCGCAGGCCGAAGCGGCGGATAAGATCGTCATCACCAAGGCGCACAAGGCCGACAACCAGAGCCTTTCGCGATTGGCCGCCACGTTGCAGAAGCTCGCGCCGGATGCAGCCCTGTCCTTTGCGGATTTCGGCGTAGAGGTGCAAATCGCGACGAGGCAGGGCGCACCGCCCTTCGATCTTGGGGTGGCGTCAGAAGCCGCTGAACCGATCTGTGCGCACCGGCTCGATGTTGAAACAGCGGGCAGCTGCGGCGCGCTGTCTGTCTGGCTTTCGACTTTGCTCTTTGTCCGCGGCGACAGCATCGTCCGCGTGAAAGGCGCAATTCGTACCCCGGCTGGACGGTTGCTTCTGCAATCTGTCCGTGGGCATGTGCAGCCTCCCGAAATCCTGCCGGAGCCAGTTGATCAATCCCAAGCGGCCCATGACAACTTCATCGTGCTGATCGGTCGGGGTATCGACGAAGACAGGCTGCGCTACTCGTGGGATCGTTTCGTGACGGATCCGGGCGCCGAACCGGCGGCTCGATAGGGCCTGCCCAGTCATCTTCGGCAAAGGCGAAGAGGATGTGGATCGACCATCCGGGCCGATTTCTTCGACAATACCGCAAAAGTCTGCGACACCATCGGCCAAGGCTGGATCATGGCCATGAACGGAAGATTATGATTGGACGCAATTGCCCCAGATTCTTTGAAACGAACCCTACTGCATGGGCAACACACGTCGCCTGGACTTGGCGCCGATCAGGGGTGAGGCGAAATGACGAAACACCGGTTTATCCTCTGCGACGTGTTCACTTCGGTTCCGTTCAAGGGAAATGGTCTGGCCGTCGTGTTCGAGTCGGACGGGTTGTCGACACAGGACATGCAAGGCTTCGCCGCGTGGATCAATCAGGCGGAGACTGCCTTTCTCGGGGCGCCGACTGACGTTGCCGCCGACTACAGCGTGCGGATATTCACGCCCAACCGAGAACTTTCTTTTGCCGGTCATCCGACGCTTGGCAGTTGTGCGGCGTGGCTAAGGGCTGGCGGGGTGCCGCGCGCTGTTGGCACGGTGCGACAGGAATGCGGGATCGGGATCGTCGAAATCGACGTGACCAGCGATGTTCCCGCGTTTATTGCGCCGCCCACCACGGTGGCACCACTGTCAGCCGATCGGGTATCCGACATCATCGGGAACCTTGGCATCGACCGCGCCACTGTCCGCGCCAGCGCCCAGCTTGACAACGGACCGGTGTGGCAGGTGCTGGAACTTTCGCATGCCGCGGATGTTCTGGCGGTGGATGCCGCCCGCGTCCGCAGTCTTGGCTCCGCTGCGGTCGGCCTGATCGGCGCCCATCCTGATGGGTCCGAATGCCAGTACGAAATCCGTATGCTTTCCGCCTCGGCAAATCGTAACGAGGATCCCGTCACCGGGTCACTGATTGCAGCCCTCGCCGTGTGGCTTCACGGAGCGGGTCGCCTGCCGTCACCCGTCACCGTCGCTCAGGGCACCAAGCTGGGGCGCGTTGGCCGCGCTCATCTCTCGGCAGACCCCAACCGGAGCGGCCGCATCCTTATCGGCGGCGAGACGCGGTTCATCAGCGACGGAACGGTGGAGCTTTGAACCGGCTCAGATGGCGGGCCGCATCGCCGGGCTGACCGCCATCCGCACCCGCCGGCCGCGACCCGGCGTGCCGCTCAGCCGACCGTTGTCCACAATGACCTCGCCTCGCGCGATCACGGTTTCTGGCCATCCGGTGACGCCGTAGCCGGCGAACGGGTTGTAACCGGTATTGTCGTGCAGATCATTCTCGCCATAGGTCACCCGGCTGTCCGGGTTCCAGATCGCGATATCGGCATCGGCGCCGGGGGCGATGCGGCCCTTGCCGGTCAGGCCGAAAATGTCGGCGGGGGCTGTGGACGTCAGTTCGACGAACTTCTCGATCCCCAGGCGCCCCTCGCTCACCATAGCGTTGAACATCAGGGGGAGTCGAACCTCGAGCCCCGGCATTCCGTTGGCGATCTTGTTGAATGGGGCATCGGTCCCATGCGCGAACTTGCCGGTCTCGTCCATCCGGTAGGGCGCATGGTCGGAGGAGACTATCTGAAGGTCGCCCTGCGCCAGCGCCTGCCAAAGCGCCGCCTGATCGTCCGCCGTCCGCTGCGGCGGGCTGCACATGAAGGCGGCACCGGCATTGCCCGGACGGTCGAGAATCTCGGCGGTCATGAAAAGGTAGTGCGGGCAGGTCTCGGCGCTGACCCGCACGCCACGATGGCGCGCGGCGCGCACCACCTCGGCGCCCTCACGGGTCGAGACGTGGAAGAGCATGATCGGCTGGCCGGTGAATTCGCTGAACCGGCACATCCGCCCGAGCGCCTCGATTTCGGCTTCGCGGGGATGCGACAGGGCATGGTGTTTCGGGGCGGTCCTGCCCTCGGCGAGCAGGAGCTTGGTCGCGTGACGGATCAGGCCGTCATTCTCTGCGTGGAAGCAGACAAGCGCGCCGCCTTCGCGCGCAACGGTGAGCACGTCCAGAATCGACGGGTCGTCGAGTCGCACCTTGTCGTAGGTGGTGAAGATCTTCAGCGAGCGGTGATCCTCGGCGATCAGCGCCGGAATGTCGTGGCTGAGGTTCTCGCCGGAGATGTCGGCCACGATCATGTGGAAGGCGTAGTCGATCAGCGCCCCGCATGCGGCGAGCGCGGCGTAGTCGGCGACCACGTCGCGGATACGCTTGCCGGGGTGCTGGGCGGCGAACGAGACGACCGTCGTGGTGCCGCCAAAGGCCGCCGAGCGGGTAGCGGTCTCAAAGGTGTCGGCGTTCATCAGCCCGGCGCCGGAAATCTGTTCGATATGGCAATGCGTGTCGACTCCGCCGGGCAGGACGAAGCGACCCGTCGCGTCGATCTCCCGCGCGCCTTCGGGGAGGCTGTGACCGAGCATCGCGATCCTGCCGTCCCTGATCGCGACATCGGCGGAAAACTGTTCGGATGCGGTGACAACGGTCCCGCCTCGTATGACCAGATCCAGTGACTTTGAGGGCATGCGAAGCCTCCCTTTTCAAGGGCCTTGTTTGGACATACTGAGTGTATACAATAATCGAGGCCGGGAAAGACATTTCCTCCCGAGGCGGGGTGGCGGACGGTCAGAGATGCAAGGAGAGGCCGCGATGATGCAGCCAGAAAAGAACGTGCAGACCCTGGGCCAGTCGGCCCACGAACGCCTGCGCGAGATGATTCTGAGCGGTGAGCTTCCAGCCGGGACCCGGTTGCAGGAAAAGACCTATGCCGACCGTCTCGGCGTGTCACGAACCCCTGTGCGCGAGGCGATCGCGCAATTGATCAGCGAAGGCCTCGTGACCCGGTCGAGCGGCGGTGTGCCGACCGTGAGTTCCATTTCGGTGACGGACTTCATGGAGATACTGCACGCACGACGGCTTCTCGAATGTGAGACGGCACGGCAAGCTGCAAGCGTGAACTCTCCGGCTGAACCATTGATAATATTACGAAAGCGTGTTGAGTCCTTTCTAGCAGGCCCGCGGCCAAACGCTCAGGATCATGTTCGCTTGGACGATGACCTGCACCTGCTGATCGCCCGGATTGCCGGGTCGCGGCTTTTGATGGACCTTATAGAGAATTTGCGGCGCAAGACCCGCATGTTTGACCAAGGATCGATTCCGGCCCGGTTCGAACCCGGCTGCCACGAGCATATCGAGATCATCGACGCGATTCTGGGTCGCGACCCCGACCGTGCCGAAAGGGCGATGCGGCTGCACATCACCAACGCGCGCGAAGCGATCATCAACCACATTCACCGGCTGTTCTGAATCCACGCAGCGCCACGCCGTTCTGAAGGGGATTGACTCGGCATGCACTGTGTATACCATCGGCATTCACAAGTTAGGAAGATGGGGGCAGTCCGATGGGAAAAGGCGACAAGCGGCCCGATGATGGAATCGTCCTGGCGGTCACCTTCCTCTATTACCGCGACCTTGCCCGCGCGATGGAGTTCTACGAACGTGTCCTTGGCTTCGAGCTTGCGATCGACCAGGGCTGGTCGAAGATCTACCGGATCGCCGGCCAGGCGCACGTTGGCCTCGTTGATGAGGCGCGCGGGATGCAGAAGTGGTCCGAGCGCAAGACCGTGCAGGTTTGCATCCGGGTTCCCGATGTCGATGCCTGGCACAAATGGGCGGAGTCCCAGGAGGTCGGCGGGCTGACGGCGCCGCGCGACGGGCATGAGCTGGGCATCCGCGCCTTCGTCTTCAACGATCCCGAAGGCTACCAGATCGAAGTGCAGTCGGTCCTGTCAGCTGCCTGACCGGCCCTCAACCAACAAGGGCGGCGAACCGCCCCCAACCCCAACAAGGAGATGAAAATGACCACCTCAAGAAATGGCGCATGGCGCATCCTGCTTGGCACGGCTGCGATCGCGCTGGCGACCACTGCCATGGCCAGTGCGAAGGAGCTGACGGTCGGGTTGACCTCGGACGCCGTTCACTTCGACCCCCAGGCGGGCGAGGAGCTTTCGTCCAACATCATGTTCTACCACGTTTATGATCCGCTGGTGCGGCGCGACGCCGACCTGAACTTCGGCCCCGGTCTTGCCGAAAGCTGGGAGCTGAAAGACGACACGACCTGGATCTTCCACCTCAGGTCCGGCGTGAAGTTCCACGACGGCAGCGATTTCAAGGCGTCGGACGTGGTCTTTACCATCGACCGGCTCAAAGCCTCGTTGATGGCCAATCTCGGCGCCAACATCACCGGGGCGACGGCGCTTGACGATCTGACGGTCGAGATCAAGACGCCTTTCCCCTATGCGGCACTGCCGAACGACCTTGCCGCGATCCTGATCCTGAATGAAGCGCATGTGAAGGCCGTTGGCGACGCCGCGCTGGATTCCGACCCGATGGGCACCGGCCCCTACAAGCTGGGCGAATGGATCAAGGAAGATCACATCACGCTGGTCGCCAATCCCGACTACTACATGGGTGCGCCGAAGATCGACGAGGTGACCTTCCGCCCGATCACCAACCCCGCGACCCGCACAGCCGCGTTGCTGACCGGCGAACTGGACATCGTGCAGGACCTCGCGGTGCGCGACGTGGAACGGGTGAAAGGAGAGGCGGGGTTCGAAGTTTTCACTCGGCCCAGCCTGCTGAACGTCGTGCTCGCGATGGACATGCGTGAAAAGTCGCCGACCATCGATCTTGGAAAGAACCCGATGACCGACCACCGGGTGCGCGAGGCTATATCGCGGGCGATCGACGTCGACACGATTTCGAAGGTGATCATGAACGGCCTTTCGACCCCGTCCGAGCAGTATGTTCCGGCGAGCCATGTCGGCTATCTGCCCGGCGCGGATTTCCACAAGATGTATCCCTTCGACGTTGCGGCGGCCGAACAGCTGATGGCCGATGCAGGCTATGCCGACGGTTTCACCATGACGCTCGACGCCACCAACAATCGCTACGTCAACGACGCCCAAATCGCTCAGGCGCTGGCCTCGATGCTCGCCAAGATCGACATCGACCTGAAACTGAACCTGATGCCGAAGTCGAACTTCTTCGGCTACATCCGGGTGCCGAGCGAACAGTCGAGCTTCATCATGTCGGGCTGGGACGTGCCGTCGGGCGATGCCGGGTCGATGTACAGCGTGCTCTACTACAGCCGCGACAAGAAGGAAGGCTACGGACAGGTCAACCGGGGCAGCTATTCCAACCCTGACCTCGACGCGCTGATCGACAAGGCCGACAGCACACCGCGGATCGAGGAGCGGGCCGGATATCTGCGCGACGCGACCAAGATCCTGCTGGACGATATCCCGATGATCCCCGTGCACTACGAACAGGACATCTATGCGGCCCGTGACGGCGTGGTCTTCACGCCGCGCACCGACAAGTTCCTCTGGGCCTATGACATGGACGTGGCCGAGTAACACCATCCGGTCGCGGCGTCCGTCCCGTGCGGGCGCCGCGTTTCTGCATATTCAGCAAGGAACGCGTTTCCGGTGCTCGGCTACACGATCAAACGACTGCTTCAGATGATCCTCGTCCTCTGGGCGGTGTCTATCATCGTCTTTCTGATGATGAGCTTCACCGGCGACCCGGTCTTCATGGTGATCCCGATCGACAGCACTCAGGCGGAGATCGACCAGGCGCGGCGCATCCTCGGGCTCGACCGGTCGATGCTGGCGCAATACGGAATCTTCATCGGTAATATGCTTCAGGGTGACTTCGGGCGGTCCTATGTGTTCGGGCAGCCGGCGATGCAGCTGATCCTCGAACGACTTCCGGCGACGATGGAGATCGTGCTGCTGGCGATGGTAATGGCCGCCGTCGTGGCGATCCCGCTCGGCGTCTATGCCGGGGCCAATCCGGGTCGGGCGTCCAGCCGCGCGATCATGTCAGGCTCGCTTCTCGGCATCTCGCTGCCCGGCTTCTGGGTCGGAATGATGCTGATCTTCTTCTTCGCCGTGCGCTGGCATCTGCTGCCCTCGTCCGGGCGCGGCGATACGGTCGAGGTCTGGGGGCTGCGGCTGTCGATGCTGACCATCGACGGTTGGCGCCACCTGATCCTGCCGTCGGTGACGCTATCGCTCGGAACGTTGGCGATCCTGCTGCGCATCACCCGCGCCGGGATGATGGAGGTCACGCGGCAGGACTACATGAAATTCGCCCGCGCCAAGGGCGTGTCGCGGCGCGGCGTGCTTTACGGTCACGGGCTGCGCAACGCGCTGATCCCGGTGGTGACGATCTTCGGGCTGCAACTGGGTGACCTGATCGCCTTCGCCACGATCACCGAGACGATCTTCGCCTGGCCGGGCCTCGGCAAGCTGCTGATCGACTCGATCTACCGCGCCGACCGGCCGGTGATCGTCGTCTACCTGATGCTGGTCGCGCTGATCTTCGTGGTCATCAACTTCATCGTCGACATCGTCTATACGCTGATCGACCCGCGCATCACGGTGAAATGACATGGTGACCGGGTTCTGGACTTCGGAGTTCTTCCACAACTGGCGTCACAACGCATCGGCCATCGCGGGCAGCGTGATCCTGCTGATCTTCGCGGTCATCGTCGTGGCGGGGCCGCTGATGGTGTCGCAGAACCCCTACGATGTCGGCTCCCTGAACCTTCTCGACAGCTACAAGCCGCCGGTCTGGCTGCCGGGCGGCGACGCGGCCTATCCTCTGGGCACCGACGGGCAGGGGCGCGACGTGCTGGCCTCGATCCTCTACGGCACGCGGGTGTCGGTCCTGATCGGCGTGACGGCGATGGCGCTTTCCTGCCTTATCGGCACCGCGCTCGGGTTGCTGGCCGGCTTCTACGGTGGGCGGCTCGACAGCGTGATCATGCGGATTGCCGACGTGCAGCTTTCCTTCCCGTCGATGCTGATCGCGCTTTTCCTGATGTCGGCTTTCGGGACCGGGATCGACAAGGTTCTGATCGCGCTGACGGCGGTCGGCTGGGTTGTCTACGCCCGGACCGTGCGCGGGTCGACCCTGAGCGAGGTCAACAAGGAATACGTGCAGGCCGCCCGCGTCGCGGGCTTGCGCGACGCCAAGATCATCCGCCGCCATATCCTGCCCAACGTGCTGACCCCGGTCATCGTCGTCTCGACCGTCCAGGTCGGCACCTTCATCCTGATCGAGGCGTCGCTTTCGTTCCTCGGTGTCGGCGTGCCGATCACCAAGCCGTCGCTCGGGCTTCTGATCAAGAACGGCTTCGACGTGCTTTTCTCCGGCCTCTGGTGGACCTCGGTCTTTCCCGGCCTATTCATCATGGCGCTGGTGTTCGGGATCAACCTTTTCGGCGACTTCCTGCGCGACGAACTGAATCCGAGGCTGAAATGACGAAGCCGCTTCTGTCCGTGCGCGACCTCAGCACGCATTTCCACACCTTCTCGGGCGTGGTGAAGGCGGTGAACGGCGTCAGCTTCGACATCGGCGCCGGCGAGGTGATGGGACTGGTCGGCGAAAGCGGCGGCGGCAAATCGGTGGTCGGGTTCTCCATTCTCGGCCTGATCGACCCGCCGGGGCGGATCGAGGGCGGCGAGATATTGCTTGAGGGCGAGGATCTGGCGCGCGCCTCCGAGGACCGGCTGCGCGACGTTCGCGGCCGCGCGATTTCGATGGTGTTCCAGGACCCGATGACCTCGCTCAACCCGCTGCATACGGTAGGGCGGCAGATGGACGAGATGCTGCGGCTTCATACCGACATGGACGCAACGGCCCGCCAGCGGGCTTGCGTCGAGATGCTGGAAAGCGTCGGTATTTCGCGCGCCGTCGAACGGCTCTCTGCCTATCCACACCAGTTTTCCGGTGGCATGCGGCAGCGCGTCGTGATCGCCATCGCCATGCTGGCGGGCCCGCGCCTGATCATCGCCGATGAGCCGACGACCGCGCTCGACGTGACGATCCAGAGCCAGATCCTGAAGTTGATGCGCCGCCAGATCGCCGACAGGGGCGCGTCGATGATCCTCATCACCCATGACCTCGCCGTGGTGTCGGAAATGGCCGACCACATCACCGTGCTCTATTGTGGCAAGGTGGTCGAACGGGGGGCCACCCGCGACGTGATCCGTCGCCCGGCCCACCCTTATACGCGCGGGCTGATCGACTCGATTCCCAATCCGCGCGATCGGCAGAAACGGCTGCGCCAGATCCCCGGTTCGGTTCCCGATATCCGCAACCTGCCGACAGGCTGCAATTTCCGCGAACGCTGCCCGCGCGCGCAGGCGCTTTGCGCGACGGCCGAGCCGGAGTTGCGGCCGCAGCGCGACAGCCTGCACGCCGCCTGCCACTTTCCCCTGACCGAAGGAGAGCCGGCATGACTGCGATGCTGGAGGTCCGCGATCTGGAGCAAAGGTTCCCGATCGGCGGTGGCATCATCGACCGGCTGCGTTTCGACAAGGGTCGGATCAGGATCGAAAACAAGATCGTCCATGCCGTGAATGGCGTCAGCTTTTCCATCGCCAAGGGCGAGGTTCTGGCGCTGGTTGGCGAAAGCGGCTGCGGCAAGTCGACGGTGGCCAAGACCATCGCCCGCATCTACAAGCCAACGGCCGGGGAAATCCGCATCGACGGGCAGGATATCGCCGCCCTCAATCCGCGCGAGATGCTGCCGGTGCGGTCGAAGATGCAGATGATCTTTCAGGACCCGTTCGCCAGTCTCAATCCCCGCCAGAGGGTGCGCGATATCGTTGCCGAACCGCTGCTGGAACAGACCAGGGGGCGCGCCGCGAAGGCCGAGGTGACTGAGCGCACGCTGGCGCTCCTGGCCCGCGTCGGGCTGAATGCCGAACATGCGGGCCGCTATCCGCACCAGTTTTCGGGCGGCCAGCGCCAGCGGATCGGCATCGCCCGCGCGCTCTCGGTCAACCCCGGCCTGATCGTAGCGGATGAACCGGTCTCGGCGCTCGATGTCTCGATCCAGGCGCAAATCCTCAACCTGATGATGGATCTGAAGGACGAATTCGGGCTGGCTTATCTCTTCATCAGCCACGACCTGTCGGTGGTGCATCACATCGCCGACCGGGTGGGCGTGATGTATCTGGGCTTCATGGTGGAAAACGCGCCGCGCGATACGCTCTTCTCCACCCCGCGCCATCCCTATACGCGGGCGCTGCTGTCCGCCGCCCCGACGATTGAAGAAAAGCGCGGTGTCGAGGAGATCGAGCTTTCCGGCGAGGTTCCGAGCGCGCTCAGCCTGCCTTCGGGTTGCTGTTTCCGCACACGCTGCCCGTTCGCCTGGAGCCGCTGCGCGGCGGAGCGCCCGGCATTGCAGGCCGTGGGCGACGATCACACTGTCGCCTGTCACCTGATCGATGAGCCGGAAAGGGACCGGGCATGAGCCAACCCGTCACCATCGCACAAGCCCGTCTGGTGCTGAATGAGCCGCATGACTGCACCGACAGCAATGATGAGCTGACGATCTATCACGCGGTCTTCGATACGCTTGTCCGCCGGAGCGGCCGGGATTTCGTTGCGCATCTGGCCGCGCGGTGGGAGCTGTCGGAGGATGCGCGGACGTGGACGTTTCATCTCCGCGCCGGCGTGCGCTTTCACGACGGCACGCCCTGCGATGCCGATGCGGTGCGGCAATCGTTGATCCGCATGGCGCGCGAGGACAAGGGCTATACGCTCGGCGCGCCGGCGGTCTGGCGGCAGTATCTGGGCGGGGCGGGGATCGACGTGCCGGATGCGCGGACAGTAGTGGTTCGGCTGGCGGACCCGATGGCCGACCTGCTCGACGTGCTCGAACAGGGCTTCATCGTCGCGCCGTCGTCGTTTGCGGATCATGACGCGGGGCGTCATGACCATCCGGTCGGCTCCGGCCCCTACCGGATCGTTTCGGCAAATGCCGATGAGGTGCGGGCGGAGCGGGTCGAAGGCCATTTCGCCGGCGCCGCGGAAAACGCCGATCTGGTCTGGCGGCGCGAACCCGATCCGGCGCGTCGGCTGGCGCTTTTGATGGCAGGCGAGGTGCAGGTCGCCAACGCGCTGGATTTCCATGAATCGAAGGCATTGGCGGATAGCGGTGCGACCCGGGTCGAATATCTGTCGCCGGTGGCGATCATCTATCTTTTGAACGCCGCGCGCGGCCCCTTGGCCGATGCGCGCGTGCGGCGGGCGCTGTCGCTGGCACTCGACCGGCCGAAGCTGATTGCCGATGTGGTGGCCGGTGCCGCCCGCCCGCTGATGGGCTTCGTCAGTCCGGCGCATTTCGGCGCCGGCAGCGGGACAGGGGCCGCGCGCGATCTGGCGGCCGCGCGGGCGCTCATGGCAGAGGCGGGCCACGGCGAGGGCCTCACGCTCGACGTCGACTGCCCGACCCGCCTGCCGGACGAGGCGGAGCGGTTGACCGCTTGCCTTGCCGCCCAGTTGGCCGAAATCGGCGTCCGGATGACGGTGCATCTGCACAAGGATCGCGAGGCCTATGCCCATATGGTGCGCCGCAAGGAAATCCGTGATCTCTGCGTCTTCGATTCCAGTCCGATGAGCACGTTCCGCGTGCTTTTCGAAAAGATCGACGCCCGCGTGCGCGGCGCTTGGTGGCAGGGCTATCACAACCCGGCGGTCGAGGCGCTGATCGACCGGGGCCGCGTGACGCCGGACCGGGCGAAGCGGGCCGCGATCTACGCCGAGGCCTATGCCGAATTGCAGCGCGATCCGCCGTGGCTGACGCTCTACAATCCGATCCGGGTGATCGGTCTGGCCGGAGCGCATCCCGATTTCACCATGCCCGCCGATGGCGTCATCGACGCGGCGCGGTTGCCGAAGATCGGGGACGCGCATGGCTGACATGATCGTATCCGGCGGCACCATCGTCACGATGAACCCCGCCCGCAGGGTGATCGAGGATGGCGCCATCGCCGTCGCCGCGGGCCGCATCGTCGCGGTCGGCACCCGCGCCGAGGTCGAGGCGACGCACAGCGCGCCGCAGGTCATCGACGCTGCGGGCAAGCTGGCGATGCCCGGCATGATCGACGTCCATGCCCATGCCGGCCACGGGCTGATCAAGACGATGGGGATGGAACAGCACGACGACTGGGAAGCTATCTGCGGCGAAGTCTACACCACCGGCTCGACGCCCGAATTCTGGTATGCCGAGGCGCGGCTGGCGGCACTGGAGCGGTTGCGTTTCGGTGTGACATGCGGCGTCTCGCTTCTGGGCGGCGGCGACACGATCATGCGCAGCGACGATCCCGCCTATGCCGATGCGCATTGCGAAGGCGTGGCCGAGGTCGGCACCCGGTCTGTCGTGGCCATCGGCCCGACGCGTCCGCCCCATCCGCGCACCTATGCGCGGTGGGAGGGCGGCGAACGGCATGACTACCCGGTAACCTTCGAGCGGCAACTGGAAACCTGCGCCGATGTGCTGTCCCGCTGGCATGGCGCAGAGGAAGGGCGGCTGAACATCGCGCTGCTCTATCCGGTCTTGCGCGACGAACACGAGGCGAAGATGCCCGCCACCGACTACGCCGAAGCCGTGCGGCAGGCCCGCGCGGTGCGGGCGCTATCGCGCGAGGCGGGGGTGGTCTTCACTCAGGACGGGCATTGGAAAGGCTCCGTCATACGGGCCGAAAAGCTCGGGCTGCTCGGACCCGACGCGCTTCTGTCGCACGCCATCGACCTTGGCGATGACGAAATCGCCATCTGCGCCGCGACCGGCACGAGGATTGCCCACAACCCGTCGGCCATCGCTTCGATCATGGGGCGGTGCCCTGCGATCGAGATGCTGGAAGCGGGGGTGGTGGTCGCCATAGGTTCGGACGCGACCGCGCCGGACCGCTCCGCCGACATGTTCCGCCACATGCAGCAGGCGATGCACTATCACCGCCGGCATTTCCGCGATGCGGGCGTGCTGCCGCCCGGCAAGGCGCTGGAAATGGTCACCATCGACGCGGCAAAGGCCCTTGGGATGGAGGCGGATATCGGCTCCCTCGAGCCCGGCAAGCGCGCCGACATCGTGCTGGTGGACATGGCGCGCCCGCACCTTTACCCGCCCAACATGCCGGTCTTTCACCTCGTCTATTTCGCCAATGGCAATGACATCGATACGGTGATCGTGGGCGGCGAAGTGATGCTTGAGCGTGGCCGGTCGACGCGCCTGTCCGAAACGGATGTCTTGAACGACGCGGCACGCGAGACCGAGCTGATGGTCAAGCGCATCGGCGGGCATGCAATGCTTGGCCTGCCCGACGGATTCTGGGGTCAGGCGCGCTATCCGAGGGCTTTGAAATGAAACGGGAAGCTCATATTCATTCATCACCCTCCTGGAACGGACCCGCCTGACATGACGATCTTCATCGTGAACCCCAACAGCAGCCAGACCGTCACCGACGGCATCACACTGGCGGTCGCGCCGATGCAGGAGGCAAGCCCCGTGCCTATCGCCTGCCGGACGCTTGCCGAGGGGCCGAAAGGGATCGAGACACAAGCCCATGTCGATGGTGTGGTCGGCCCGCTTCTGGCCCATTGCGCCGCGCTGGAAAGCGAAGCCTCGGCCTTTGTCGTCGCCTGCTTTTCAGACCCCGGCCTTGCCGCCCTGCGCGAACAATCCGCGCGCCCCGTTCTGGGCATCGCCGAAAGCGCTGTGCTGACGGCGATGACGCTTGGCCAACGCTTCGGCATCATCTCGATCCTCTCCAAATCCATCCCGCGCCACATGCGCTATCTGGGTGCGATGGGGGTAATGGACCGGCTGGCGGGCGACCTGCCGCTGGAGCTGGGAGTGGCGGAACTGACTGACCGCACCCGGACCTTCGATCGGCTGAAAGCCGTCGGGACCGCACTGCGCGACGACAAGGGCGCCAATGTTGTGATTCTGGGCTGCGCGGGCATGACCGCCTTTCGCGGCGATCTGCAACGCTATCTGGGGATTCCCGTCGTGGAGCCCTGTCAGGCGGCGGCGGCAATGGCGATAGGCCGCGTCGCATTGGCCCGCACGGAAAGCTAAAGGGAGACACGAGAGATGAGCCGACTGACCGCAGAGGCGAAGGGCGTCTACGTCATTGCCGTGACGCCATTCCATTCCGATGGCCGGATCGACATGGATAGCACCGACCGGATGGTTGATTTCTACCTGGAGGCCGGTGCGACCGGGCTGACGGTCCTTGGCATGATGGGAGAGGCGCCGAAACTGACGACCGAGGAATCGCAAGCCGTGGTGCGGCGCATACTCGCACGGGTGAACGGCCGCGTGCCGATCGTCGTCGGCGTGTCGGCGCCCGGTTTCGCCCAGATGCAGACCCTGACCGGGATGGTGATGGACGATGGCGCGGCGGGGGTGATGATCGCCCCTCCGGGCAGCCTGCGGACCGATGACCAGATCGTCGGCTACTACGCGCAGGCGGCCGATTTCGTCGGCGACTGCACCTGGGTCTTGCAGGACTTTCCACTGGTAACGGGCGTGCAGATGTCGGTTCCGACCATCGCCCGGATCATCGCCGCGCAGCCGAATTGCGTCTGCCTGAAGCATGAGGACTGGCCTGGGCTGGACAAGATCACCGCCTTGCGGACACCGGGCACGCTTGACCGGAGGATCTCCATCCTCTGCGGCAACGGCGGCGTGTTCCTGCCCGAGGAGATGGGGCGTGGCGCGGACGGCGCGATGACCGGCTTCGCCTACCCCGAGATGATGGTCAGCGTCGTGGAAAACCACGCCGGCGGCAATATGGACCGTGCGCGCGACCTGTTCGACGCCTACCTGCCGCTGGCGCGGTTCGAACAACAGCCGGGGCTGGGCCTCGCGGTGCGCAAATATGTGCTCGCAAAGCGGGGTGTCATAGGCGATGCAGCCCTGCGTCGGCCGGGTGCGGCGCTTTCGTCCGCAGCGCGGGCCGAGGTCGATCTTTTGATCGCCCGGCAGGAAAAACGTTTGAAGGAGCTTGGCTGATGGATCTTGGGATCAAGGGAAGGCGCGCACTGGTGCTGGGCGCGAGCCGCGGGCTGGGCATGGCCATCGCCAAGGGTCTTGCTGCCGAGGGGGTGGAGGTCTTTGCCGCGGCCCGCAACCTTGATGCGATCACGGATTGGGCCAAGGGCATGGCGAACGTTCATCCGGTGAAGGTCGATCTGGCGGACGTCGCCGCGGTGGATGCGCTGGCGGACGGGCTGCTCGCCGATGGGGGAGTGGATATCCTCGTCAACAATGCCGGCGGACCGCCACCCGGCACTGCTCTGGCGGCGGGACGTACCGACTGGACCGGGCATTTCCAGACGATGGCGGCCAATCTCTTTCACCTGACCGGACGGCTCTTGCCGCCGATGCAGGCGCGCGGCTGGGGACGGGTGATCACTATCGCCTCGTCGGGTGTTGAGCAGCCGATCCCGAACCTCGCCCTGTCGAACGGCATCCGCGCCGCGGTGGTCGGCTGGTCAAAGACGCTCGCCTCGGAAGTGGCGAAGGACGGCGTGACGGTGAATGTCGTCCTGCCAGGGCGCATTCACACCCAAAGAGTGGATGAGCTGGACGCAGCGGCCGCAAAACGCACCGGCAAACCGGTTGAGGATATCGCGTCGGCCTCTGCGGCGGCAATTCCAGCGGGCCGCTATGGCCGTCCGGAGGAGTTCGCCGACATGGTCGTGTTTCTTGCCTCAGAACGCGCCTCCTATGTCACCGGCAGCCGGGTACGGGTCGATGGCGGCGCGATCCGCGCGATCTGACCGGGGCGTGGTGCGACAGGGTCCGATGTCAGACCAGTACCCCGACGCAAGCAGCGGTCTTGCGGATGTGTTCGACCATCGCGTGTTGCGCCGCGGCCGCGTCGCGGGCATCGACCGCCGCCGTTATGGCCCGATGTTCCGCAATCGATCCGGTCATGCGGTCAAGGGCGGTAAAAGGGATCGGCTGACGCTGGGTTTCCGTCAGAAAATCGCTCAGCGCGTTGTATGTCTGGAGCAGAAGCCGGTTCGGGCTGCTGTCGGCGATGCGGCGGTGAAACGCCAGATCGGCCTCGACATTGGCCAGTAGATCGCCCGCAGCCCAAGCCGTTTCCATAGTGTCGGTAGCGGCGTTCAGCGTGGCGATATCGTCTTTGGTCATCGTTCCGGCAGCCATCGCCGCCAGCTTGCCCTCAAGAAGCAGCCGGATCTCGAATACCTCACGCAGGGTGTAGTCGTCGGAATAGCGCCAGCGTGTGTCCTTGCGCGGGCTGTCAGCCCCGGGGCCGGTAACGAACGTCCCGCGCGCCGGATAGGTTCGAACCAGCCCAAGTGTTTCCAGGGTCAGCAACGCCTCACGCAGCGATGGCCGCGACACCCCAAGTTGTTCCGAAAGCACCCTCTGCGACGGGATCTTCTGTTCCGGCTTCCATTCACCGCGATGGATCATGTCCTGAAGCGTGCGCGCCACCGATTGTGTCACAGGGCCCCGGTCTTGCATCTCTGGTTTCCGTCCTGTTCGCCGCCCGTTCCATCGGGTCCGGTCTGACCATCGGATTTTGGAGGGCCAGTCAAGACGTTTCCGATTGAAACTCAAGTCAGGGCGTGTTTCGCTACTGGTAAGACCGGTCAGACCAGTATAACCTAACGGCACACAACTCAACAGGGGGGATTGCCAGAAATGATCCGCAACACAATCAAGGCCGCCGCGTTCGCGGCCGCCACTCTCGGGGCTTCGATGGGGGCGTCCGCCGCCGATCTCACCGTCGGTGCCAATATCGGCAACGTGCCGTGGGAGTTTCAGGACGATAGCGGCGCATTCGTCGGTTTTGAAATCGACCTGCTGAACGAGGTTGCAAGCCGTCTCGGCAAGACCGTCGAGATCGAGAATATCCCGTTCAACGGTCTTTTCTCGGCGGTGCAGTCGGGGCGCATCGACATCGCGATTTCGTCCATCACGATCACCGAAAAGCGCCTGGAATCGGTCAGCTTCGCGCAGCCTTACTACGACAGCGACCAGTCGCTGACGGTGAAGGCGGACGGCCCCGCGTCGCTGGACGAAATGAAAGACAAGATCGTCGGCGTCGACACCGGATCGACCGGCGACATGTGGGCGACCGAGAATTCCGGGACATACGGGTTGGCGACCATACAGCGATATGAAGGGCTGGCACCCGCGATGCTCGATCTGACGGCCGGCCGGATCGACGGGTACATCTCGGACATTCCGGCGCTGCTCTATTACGTCAAGGACAAGCCCGACCTGAAGGTCGTCCAGCGCATCACGACCGGTGAGAAGTATTCGATGATGTTCGCCAAGGATGCGCCTCTGGCGTCCGAAGTGAATGACGTTCTGACGACCCTCAAGAACGAGGGTTTCATCGCGGGGTTGCATGAGAAATGGTTCGGCGCCAAAGCCGAGGACACCACCTCGACCGTGATGGTCATGGACATGCCAAAGGCAAAGTGAGCTTGGCGGAATGACGGCGACCGGTACATGACCGGTCGCCGTCTCTATCTCGGCAAGGGTTGCGCATGGATATCTTCCAGACCTTCTTCAATATGGATGTGTTGATCCGCACCTTTCCGCTCCTGATGCAGGGGCTTTGGGTGACGATCAAGCTGGGCGCGGCGAGCATCGTCGCCGGGCTGATCCTCGGGCTGGCCCTGGCGCTGGTACGAATTTACGGTGTCGCCCCGGCGCGGCTGGTTGCGCGGATCTACATCGACGTGTTCCGTTCGATCCCGCTTCTGGTGCTCTTGATCATCGTCTACTACGCATTGCCTTTCGTCGGAATCCGGCTGTCGGCTTTCCTTTCGGCCTTGTCAGCGCTGACAATGGTTTCCGCGGCTTATACAGCCGAGATTTTCCGCGCCGGGATCGAGGCGATCCCCAAGGGCCAGTTTGAAGCCTCGGGCGCGCTCGGACTCAGCTACCGTCACATGATGGTGGACGTGATCCTGCCGCAGGCGATCAAGATCGTGATTCCGCCGCTGACCAACAATTCGATCAACGTCATCAAGGACACCGCGCTGGCCTCGGTCGTGGCCATGCCGGATCTTCTGAAACAGGCGACACAGGCCCAGGCGCTGGCCGCCAACCCCAGTCCGCTGATCGGTGCCGCTATCATCTACATCGCCTTCCTGTGGCCGATGGTGGCCTTCGTCTCGCGGCTGGAACGCCGCTTCGGCGCGGAGAAGACCTGATGTCCGGTTTCGTCAGCATCAGCAATCTGCGCAAGTCCTTCGGGGCGTTCGAAGCGCTTCGGGGGATCAATCTCGACATCGCCGAAGGCGAGGTCGTGTGCATCATCGGCCCTTCGGGGTCCGGCAAGTCGACGCTGATCCGCTGCATCAACCGGCTTGAGGACTTTTCGGAAGAGAGCGAGATCCGTGTCGCGGGCATTCCGGTTTCGGCCGGACGCACGCTCGCCAAGGTGCGGGCCGAGGTCGGCATGGTGTTCCAGTCCTTCAACCTCTTTCCGCACCTCTCCGTGCGCCGCAACGTGATGCTCGCGCCGATGCGGGTGCGCGGCGCGACGACCGCCGAAGCGGCGGCACGGGCGGACCGGCTGCTCGCGCGCGTCGGAATCTCCGAGCAGGCGGAGAAATATCCCGGCAACCTGTCGGGGGGCCAGCAGCAACGCGTCGCCATTGCGCGCGCGCTGGCGATGGAGCCGAAGGTGATGCTGTTCGATGAGCCTACCTCGGCGCTCGACCCCGAGATGGTGGGCGAGGTTCTCGACGTGATGAAGGGTCTCGCCCACACCGGCGTCACCATGATCGTCGTCACGCATGAGATGGGTTTTGCCCGACAGGTGGCCGATCGGGTGATTTTCATGGATGCCGGCGAAGTCGTCGAGATCGGAACCCCCGCAGAGATCTTCGGCGCACCCAAACACGAGCGTACGCGCAACTTCCTCAGCGCAGTATTGAACCATTGATGGACAGACCAGAAAGCAATCCGATGAGCAGCAATGCACCGACACTCGACGCCGATTTCATCCGCGACAGCTTCCCCGGCCTCGATCGCGGCTGGGTGCTTATGGACAATGCGGGGGGGTCGCAGATCGTCAGGGGCGCTGTGGAGCGGATCAGCGAATTCCTGTTTGAGAAGAACGTCCAGATCGGCGGCAGCTATGCGGTGTCAAAAGCCGCCGCCGATGCGCTGATGCAGGGGCGGAAGGCGGCACAGACGCTGGTCAATTCCGCGCGGCCCGAAGAGATCGTCTTCGGCCCGTCGACCACCGCGCTGATCCAGACGCTGGCCAGCGCGATGCGCCGCCAGTTCGCGCCGGGGGACGAGGTCATCCTGACCGTTGCCGACCACGAATCCAACATCGGCGCCTGGGAGCGGTTGGCCGAGTTCGGCGTCGTCATCAAGTTCTGGCCGGTCGATCCCGTCAGCTACGAGATGAAGCTCGATGATCTGGCCGCGCTGATGACCGACCGCACCCGGTTGGTCTGCGTGCATCATGTTTCGAACATCCTCGGCCTGATCAACCCGATCGCCGAGATCGCCCGCTTCGTCCATGACCGCGGTGCAAAGATCTGTGTCGATGCAGTAGCCTATGCGCCGCATCGCGCCATCGACGTGCAGGGCTGGGATGTCGATTACTATGTCTTCAGTCTTTACAAGACCTATGGCCCGCATTTCGCGGTCATGTATGGCAAGTACGATCTGCTGCGCGAACTTGATGGGATGTATCACTACTTTTACGGCAAGGATGTGGTGCCCGGAAAGCTCGAACCCGGCAATCCGAGCTACGAACTTGCCTACAGCACGGTCGGAATCGTGGACTACCTGACCACGCTTGGCGAACGGGCGGGCGGAGCGGGCACGGCACGGCAAAAGCTGGAAGCCGCCTTCGCCGCGATCACCGCGCGTGAGGATGCGTTGACCGGTCGGCTTCTGTCCTGGCTGAACGCGCGCAATGACTGCCGCGTCGTCGGAAAGTCCGAAAATCACAACTCGACCCGCGTCCCGACCATCGCCTTCAAGGTCGAAGGCCGGAATGCGGGCGACATCGCGCGCCGCATGGACGACTTCGGCATTGCCATTCGGTTCGGCGACTTCCATTCGCGCCGCCTGATCGAGACGCTGGGGCTCCAGGCCGACGGCGGCGTGCTGCGCGTGTCGATGGTGCACTACAACACCGTGGAACAGGTCGATCGGCTGACCGAAGCCCTGAGCAAGATCATCGCAGAGACCGGCGCCATCCAAGTCGCGTAGAGAGCGTCGGCCTATCGCAAAACTTTCTTTATTTTACAGGTAGATATGGGCTGTTGACTTGACCCGCCTGCCACATGCGCGCATTGGCAGACGGGTCAGATTCGTCGACCGCTCGGTCAGAGCTGAGCCCGGAACCGATCAGCGTGAACCTGTTCGTGACACCGTCGGGACCGGCAGCAGCGCGCTTCTACCGTCGGAGAGTACCGACTGGATCACCTCGGCAAGCGACAGGAGCAGCGCGTCGCGGCCAAGCGGTCCGGTCAGTTGCAGGCCGACCGGCAGCCCTTCGTCCATACCGCAGGCCAGGCTGAGCGATGGGTGGCCGGAGACGTTGGCAAATCCGCTGGCCAGCATTTCGCTGTCGCCGCCGTCGCCGATTTCGGGGTCTTCGAACGGCGCGGTGAAGGGCACGCTGGGCGAGAGAAGCACATCGACGGTGCCGAACGCTGCCTCGACCTCGGCCCGCAGCGCCTTCTGGAATCGCCGCGCCCGCACGTAGTCGGTGGCCACGATGGCGAGGCCTGCCTCGATCTGGGCGCGGGTGCCGGGGGCGTATCCGGCCGGGTTCAGCGCCAGAAGATCGGCATGGATGACCGTCGCTTCGGGTTGCAGGATCGTGATCAGGTTGGCATTCGCATCGGCAAGGCCGGGGATGTCGATCTCGACGATGCTCGCGCCCGCCTCGCGCAATGCGGCGATGGCGGCTTCGACGCAGTCGGCCACCCCGCGCCCGGCCGGGGTCGACGGGAAATGGCGCCGCAGAACCCCCACTCTGATGGCGTCCGGTCGGGGCGGGGCGAGCGTCATGGGCTGGCCCGAGATGCAGGCGAGCAGGATCGCGGCATCCGCCGCACTTCGCGCCAAGGGCCCGGCATGGTCGAGCGACCACGAGAGCGGGAAGACGCCATCGAGCGGAACGAGGCCGAATGTCGGTTTCAGCCCGACGATCCCGCAATAGGCCGCCGGGATGCGGATCGAGCCGCCGGTATCGGTGCCGACCGCCAGCGGCACGATCCCCGCCGCGACCGCCGCCGCCGAGCCGCCGCTGGACCCTCCGGCGGTGCGCGAAGGATCGTGCGGGTTGTTGGTCTGGCCGATTTCCGGGTGGGCGATGCCGTAGGCGTATTCCAGAAGGTTGGTCTTGCCGAGGATCACCGCGCCGGCGGCACGGAGCCGCGCCACCAGCGTCGCGTCCCGCTTGGCGATGCGGGGCGGCTCCACCTTCGAGCCATAACCGGTGGGCGCGCCGGCGACCTCGATCAGATCCTTGATGGCAACCGGAATGCCGTGCAGCGGGCCGAGGTCGCGGCCTGCCGCGAAGTCCGCTGTCGCACGTTCCGCATCCGCGCGGGCAGCGTCGGCCATCGGATCGGCGAAGGCGTTGAGCGCAGGCTCGAACAGGGCCAGCCGCTCCAGCGCGGCGTCCACCACCTCGACAGGTGACAGCGATCCGTCGCGATACCGCGCCCCAAGCTCCGCGACCGACAGGAAGGCAACCTCTCCGGTCATGCGGGCGGCTTCGCCAGTCGCTCGAGCAGCCGCGCCCAGGCGACAAGGCCGGTGCGGAAGCTCGACAGGCGAAAGAACTCGTTGGGCGCGTGGTAATCCTCATCCGAGGTCGAGAACGAGAAGAAGATGATGTTCACGCCAAGATGCTGTGCGAAGACATCGCCGATGGGGATCGTGGCCCCCATCGCCACGCGCAGGGGCGGTGCACCCAGAAGCTTGCCAAGAATGTCCTCGGCGATCTTCAGCGCGGGCAGGTCTGGGTCGAGCGCGAAGGCGGTGCTTCCGGGCCCGTGGCGGCTGACCTCAAGCCGGTAGCCGGGCGGCATGCGCTGCTTCAAGATGCCGGGCGATGGCGTCAGTGACTTTCGCCGGCTCCTGGCCGGCGATCAGGCGGCAGGTGATCTTGGCCGAGGCGGAGGACGGGATCACTGTCTTGGTCCCGGCACCGGCATAGCCGCCGGAGATACCGTTGAATTCCAGCGTCGGGACAAGCCACTGCCGGGTCAGCAACTCCGTGCCCGAGGGCAGGGGGACCGGTCGCGGCGCGCCTATCTCATCGAAATAGCGGCCCGCGTCGAAATCCACCGCCCTGATCGCCGCCCCGATGGCCGGATCGGGCGGCAGGGCGGCATCGGCAAAGCCGGGGACGGTGACATTCCCGTCGGCGTCGTGCAGCGTCGCCAGCATATGCGTGAGCGCCCGGATCGGGTTCGGTGCGCTGCCACCATGGCGGCCCGAATGCAGGTCCTTCGCCGCCCCGGTCACCGTGACCTCCAGCGCCGCCATCCCGCGGCTCGCCACCGTGACCGAGGGCAGGTCGGCCCGCCACATCGCGCCGTCGGCTGAAACGACAAGATCGCAGGCGAGCCGTTCTTTCAGCCGTTCGACGGTGGGCGCGAAATGCGGGCTGCCGGATTCCTCCTCGCCCTCGATGATGATCTTGAGGTTCAGCGGCAACCCGCCCCGGACCTCGCAGAAGGCGCGCGCGACAAGGATCGGGATCATCAATGGCCCCTTGTCGTCCGAGACGCCGCGCGCATAGAGCCTGTCGTCGCGGATCGCGGGCTCGAACGGCGGCGACGCCCATTTGTCCAGCGGATCGGGCGGCTGCACGTCGTAGTGGCCGTAGACCAGCACCGTGGGCGCGCCCGGCGCCGCACACCATTCGGCAAGGACGCAAGGGTGTCCGCCGGTCGGAACGATCTCGACCAGCGGAAAGCCCGCCTCGCGCAGCCGGTCGGCGGCGAAGGCGGCGGCCTCGGCGATGCCGCCCTTGTAGGCGGGGTCGGTGGAAACGCTGGGGATGCGGCAGAAGGCTTTCAGCGTCTCGACCGCCTCGGCCTCATGCGCGGCCAGCCAGCGCTCGACATCACTCATTTGCCACCGTCCACGCCAAGACACTCGCCGGTGATCCAGCCAGCGTGGTCGGACGCGAAGAACATCACCGCGTTGGCAATGTCCTCGGGCGTGCCGAGGCGGTGGAGCGCGATGTTGGCCAGAAGCCGCGCCTTGCCATCCTCGCCCATCGCCTCCCACTGCCGCTCGGTCGTGGGGTTCGACAACACAAAGCCGGGGGCGATGCAGTTGACGGTGATGTTCCAGGCGCCCAGTTCATGCGCCAGTTGCCGCGTCAGGCCGATCTGCCCGGCCTTGGCGCTGGCATAGGCCTGGATGCCGGTGAGGCTGATCGAACGCCCGGCGCCGCTGGAGATGTTGACCACGCGCCCGCGCTTCGCGCGTTTCATCGCCGGCGCGACCGCTTGGGTCATGAAGAACGTGCCGGAAAGGTTCACGTCGAAGATCGCCTGCCAGTCCGCCGCGCCGATCTCCTCGATCGGGCGGCCGACCTGACCGCAGACGCCGCCGGCGTTGTTGACAAGGATGTCGATGCCGCCCCGCTTGGCCTCGATCCCCGCGATGGCCGCCTGAACCGCGCTGCGGTCACCGACGTCGAGAATGACGCTTTCGCAAGATCCGCCGCCGAGCCGCACTGTCTCCTTCAGCCCGTCCGCGTTCACGTCGCAGGCAAAGACATGCGCCCCGCGTTCGGCGAAGGCGCGCGCGATGGCGCGGCCGAAGCCATGCGCGGCGCCGGTGACGATGGCGGTCTGACCCTCAAAGCCGATGATCATCGCGCAACCTCCGTCCCGGCAACACGGGCGAGTTCGGCCAGATTCTCTGCCGACAGCGCGCGTTTCCCACTTTCGATTTCCATGATCATGTCGATCAGCCGCCGGGTCAGTGGTGTCGGCACGCCGTTTCGTTGCGCGGCTTCGGCAATCGGGCCAAGCTGCGCTTCGGCCTCGGTCTTGCGCTTGCGGATGGCGAGGTCGCGCCAGATGCCTGAATGGGTCTTGGTCGAACGCCGGTTATGCGCGACCATCTCGGCAAAGGACCGGTCCAGCGCGGCCTGCGGTGCACCCGGCGCGAAGGCGGCAGGTGCAAATCCGTCGAATCCTTCCGTTCTCACATCCTCTGCGGCGGCGACCCTGCCGACCTCCTGCCCGAGCCGGGTCAGCACCCCGCGCGCCTTGGCGTCGTCCAGCACATCGGCGATGCTGTCATTGGTCAATGCCGTCGCGAAAAGCAGCGCGCCGTAGATCAGCTTGCCCCAGAGATAGCCCCAGATATTCGGCGTCAGCACCGCCTTCGGCTCGAACTCCTGCATCAGCCGATGGAGCGCGTGGATACGTTCGGTCTCGCGCCCGTCCAGCTCGCCGATCACCACCGCGCCGTGGCCGGAGTAATGCACGACGCCCGGCTCAAGATAGTCGGCGCCGAAGTTGACGAAGCAGCCGATGGTGCGCGCCGCGCCCACCTCGCGGGCGATGGCGATCTCGTTCAGCCCGTTCTGAGCCGAGACGACGACGCCGTCCTTCGCCAGATGGGGCGCAAGCGCCCGCGCCGCCGCTTCCGTGTGCAGCGCCTTCACGCAGAGAAAGATCGTGTCGAACCGCCCCTCAAGTTCGGCGGGCAGAAAGGCCGGCGCGCGCACCACGTCCTGAAAGATCGGCCCGTCGATGCGCAGGCCGCCCGCGTTGATCGCCGCCACATGGTCGGGCACGTTGTCGACGAAGACGACATCATGCCCCGCACGCAGGAAGGCCGCGCCGAGCGTGCCGCCGATCGCCCCCGCGCCCCAGATCAGGATCGGGCCGGTCACGACCAGGGTTCCTCCATCAGGCGGCGCGTCTCGGCCACGGCCACGTCCCAGATCGCCTGCATTTCCTCATCCGGGCGCTGGTAGTAGCCGCCGAAATTGCCGTCGCCCAAGAGCGCGCGCACCCCCTTTGGGTCCATCGTGCGCATCTTTTCCAGATCGACCATCGGCTTGCGCTGATCGGGCAACACCTCGCCCTTCAGCCGCGTCCAGGGGAAATTCTCCATCCACGACGCATGCGAGGCGACGGTGTCGATCTGTTGCACCTTGGCAAAGGTGTCGGGCGCGTTCCACCAGTTGTGGAACTTCACGGCGCAGCCCGGATTGTCGGCCATCCATTCGATCGCAAGGCTGCCCGCCGGGGCGTTGCCGCCGTGCCCGTTGACGATGAGAATGCGCCGAAAGCCCTGGCCGCGGAGCGAATCGAGGATGTCGCGCACCACCCGCACATAGGTTTCGACCCGCAGGCTGACGGTGCCGGGATAGGCCAGGAAATAGGGCGTCACGCCGTAGGCCAATACCGGAAAGACCGGCACGCCCAAGGGTTCGGCGGCATCGAGCGCCACCTTTTCGGACAGGATGGAATCTACCGACAGCGATAGCCCGGCATGCTGTTCGGTGCTGCCGAGCGGCAGCACGGCCAGGTCGCCAGCTTTCAGATAGGCCTCTACCTGTCCCCAGTTCATGTCCGAAACTCTCATGACGCTTCCTTTCTGCCCCGCGCTACGGCCTCGGCGGTATTGCTGATGAAGGGAATGACCTGCCGGTCGATGTCGCCGGGGTCAGGGATATGGCGATACTCGATCTTTAAGGCATCCGGCCGTGCCTTCTGCGCGACGGCATCCGCTCCGGTCGCCAGAACCAGGACATCGCATCCGGCGAGAGCCGTAGCCAGGTCCGGATCATCCATGTTGAGGGCCGTGAAACTTTGCACATGTGCGGCAAAACGCCGGACGCCCAGCGTCAGGATCGGCAGGAAGTCGGGAAACCGCGACACGACCGCGACACGCGCCATCGGATCGAGCGAGGCGAGCGCCATCCGCGTCGCCTCGGACGGGATGAAGCGCAGCGACAGGACCGGAACCCCCGGCACAAGGGCTTCGACATCGTCTTGAAGATTGGCGAAGGTCAGCACCAGATCGGCCTCGCGGACCCGCGCGAGCGCCGCTTCGTCCGCGCGGATGGCCCCGAGCGTCGCGGGCTCGACCGTGGCGAGATGGCCGACCTGATTGGCGACGCAGTCCGCATAGCTGGCCGTCGCATCGGCAAACAGCCCGATCATCGCGATTCGCTTCCGCGCCCCGCTGCCTGCCCGATAGGCCACGCGCGCGTTCACCATCGCCATGACGTCGGCAGGGCCGATCCCGAGATCGAGCGCATGGTCGATCAGCGCGTCGATCTTGTGCCGCAGGTCGCCGGCAGCCTCCCGCCTCGCCGCATTCGCCAGAGGGCTGTCGGCGACGAACGTGCCCGATCCGCTTCGCCCCTCGATCATGCCCTTGGCCTTGAGTTCGGCATAGACGTTGCTGACCGTCATCGGCGCGACGCCGACCTGCTCGGCCAGTTCTCGCACCGATGGCAGCGGAGCACCCGCCGCCAGAGAACCAAACGAAATCTCGTGCTCGATCGCGCTCCGAAGCTGTTGGCGGATCGGGATCGCGAGCTTCCGGTCAACGTGGAACTTCATGACTTATTGGCCCAAGTGTTCTATAGATGCAGCATGATTTGCCACACAATCTGTGTTATTCTCTCAAACATACGGCTTTTGTCACCGGAAATCCAGCAAACCGTTCTGTTGACTTGCGGTAAATATCATGGAACGTTGTAGTCAAATATAACAGTTGCACCAACTCGGAGGGATCACAAATGAAGATGTTTTCGATTGCCGCTCTGTCGGCGGCCGTCCTGATCGGTAGCAGCGTTTCGGCCTTGGCGCTCGAACGTGGCGGCGTCATGACCTATGGGCGCTACACCGACAGCCTGTTCCTCGACCCGGTCCTGAACGACGCCAACGTGGACATCTGGGTGATGAACAATTTCTACGAGACGCTGATAAATCCGACCAAGGACGGGTTGGGATTGCAACCGGGACTCGCAACCGAGTGGTCGGTGAGCGAGGCCGGCGACATGGTCACGCTGAAGCTGCGCGAAGGCGTCAAGTTCTCGGATGGCACACCAATGACCGCCGAGGATGTGGTCTGGTCGCTCGACCGCGCCAAGAACCCCGACAACGGCATCTGGAACTTCCTCCTTGCCTCGGTCGATACGGTGGCGGCAACCGATCCGCAGACGATCGAGCTGAAGCTGAAACATCCCGACCCGACGATCCTGTCGGCGCTCAGCGTCTTCAACTCGGCCATCATGCCCAAGGCCGCGTTCGAGGCGATGCCCGGCGACACCGACAAGGCGAAGGCCGAGGAATTCGCCAAGAAGCCGATCGGCACCGGCCCCTTCGTCCTCGAAAGCTGGGACCGCGGGTCGACGATGAAGATGGTGAAGAACCCCAACTACTGGGACAAGGGCGAGGATGGGCAACCGCTGCCCTATCTCGATGGCCTGACATTCGAGATCATTCCCGACGACGCGACGCGCATCCTCAAGCTGCAATCGGGCGATATCGGGGGCGCAGAATTCATCCCCTTCGCCCGGGTGGGCGAACTGAAGGCAGACCCGCAGATCAACATGGAGCTTTTCCCGGGCACGCGGGTCTGGGACATCATCATCAACGTCCGGCCCGAGCTTGACGGCAAGCCCAACCCCCTGTCCGACGAAAAGGTGCGGCAGGCGATGAACTACGCCGCCGACAAGGATGCGCTGGTGCAGGTCGTGACTTTCGGCGTCGGCACCCCGCTTACGTCCTTCATGGCCTCGGCCACGCCGATGCATTCCGGCGACAAGCCGCTTTTCCCTTATGATCTGGAGAAGGCCAAGGCGCTGATGGCGGAATCCGGCTATCCGGACGGATTCAAGACCAGCATCCTGACGCTGGCCGGCAACCAGGACGATCTGGGCATCACGACCGCGCTCCAGCAGATGTGGAAGCAGATCGGCATCGACCTGGAAATCAAGCAGATGGACAACGCCACACGCACCGACATGTACCGCAACGGCACCTTCACGATGCGCACCGGCGGATGGACCAACGACATCGCCGATGCCAGCCAGATCACCTCCTACTTCGCCTATAGCCCGACCATCGACGCGCTGCATTCCGGCTGGAAGAACGACGAGGTGGACCAGCTCTTCGAAGCATCGCAGAAGGAGATGGACACGGCCAAGCGTACCGAGCAGTTCGCCCGCATCCAGGAAATCTTCAACGCGACGGGGCCGACGATCCCGCTGTACGAAACGCCCTATCCGGTGGCGCTGCGCAAGAACGTGAATGGCTTCTACCAGATCCCGCTCGGCAACAACATCTTCCGGGAAACCTGGCTGGCGAAATGATCGCGTGAAGGCAGGGGCGGCCTGATCGCCCCTGCACCCGAAACCCTTCCGATCGAGGAGCGTCGATTTTGCCGCTGGTCTCCTTTATCGCCCGCCGTCTCTTGCAACTGATCCCGACCCTGGCCTTCATCCTGATCGTGGTCTTCGTGCTTGTCCGGCTCCTGCCCGGCGACCCGGCAAGCGCGATCCTCGGCGACAGGGCGCTTGACGCCGATGTCGAGCGGATCAACCGCGAACTCGGGCTGGACAAGTCGCTGCCGGTTCAGTTCGCGGTGTTCGTGAAGTCGGTTGCGACCGGCAATCTCGGCAATTCGATCTCGCTGAAAGTCCCCGTCACCCAACTGATCGCGCAGCGGCTGCCGATCACCGTCATGCTGACCGTCATGGCGGCGCTGATCGCGGTGGCGATGGCGGTTCCCCTGGCCTTCCTCGCGGCGCTGAGACGGGATCAGGCAGCCGATGCGGTGATCCGCGGCGCGTTCCAGGTGGGGCTCTCGATGCCGGTCTTCTACATCGGCCTGATCCTTCTGACCGTCTTCGGCGCGCGGCTCGGCTGGTTTCCGGTCGGCGGCTATGGCGACGGCTTCCTCGACCACCTCTACCACCTGTTCCTTCCGGCGGTGACGCTGGCGCTCAGCCTCTCGGCGATCCTGATGCGCAACCTGCGCTCGGCGATCATCGGCGTGGTCGATGCCGAATATGTCCTCTTCGCCCGCGCCAAGGGGATCCGGCCGCGGCTGGTGCTCCTGCGCCATGTGCTGCGCAATGCGCTGATCTCCACCGTGGCGCTCTTCGGCCTGTCGATCGGCACGCTTCTGGGTGGCGCGGTCATCACCGAAAGCGTCTTCGCCATTCCCGGCGCCGGGCGCCTGATGGTCGACAGCATCTATGGCCGCGACTACCCGGTGGTGCAGGGCCTGACCATCGCGCTCGCCGTCCTGGTGTCGCTGACCTTCCTGCTGACCGATCTGGTCCAGGCCTGGCTTGACCCGCGGGTGTCGCGATGACCGATTTCGTGGCGGCCCCCGTCCCGGCGCGGCGCGCGCGCCTGACCGGCCTGCCGCGCCCGCTGCTGATCGGCGGTGCGCTGCTTCTGGCGAGCCTGACGCTGGCGACCTTCCCGTCGGCCTTCGCGCCCTATGACCCGACCGCCTTCGACTACGGCGCGCTGATGCACAGCCCAAGTCTCGCGCACCCGATGGGCACCGACAATTTCGGCCGCGACGTGCTCAGCCGCGTCATCCACGCCTATACGATCGACATGCAGATCGCGTTCTTCGCCACGGTGTTTCCGTTCTTCTTCGGGACCGTCATCGGCGCGCTCGTCGGCTATGTCGGCGGCCTGCCCGAGGCGATCTTCGGGCGCATCGTCGATGCCGTCATCACCTTCCCGTTCCTCGTCCTGGTGATCGCCATCGTCTCGGTGCTCGGCCCCGGTCTCGTGAACATGTACATCGCCGTCGGTGTCGTCGGCTGGGTGTTCTACGCCCGGATCATCGCCGCCGAGGTCAAGGTGCAGAAGCGGCTCGACTACGCCGATGCCGGGCGTGCGATGGGCTACACCCATCTGCGGATCATCTTCCGCCATCTCCTGCCGAACTCGATCACGCCGGCGGTGGTCTACTGGATGACCGACATGGCGCTGGCGATCCTTCTGGGGTCGAGCCTCGGCTATCTCGGCCTTGGCGCGCAGCCGCCTGCGGCCGAATGGGGGGTGCAGATCGCCGACGGCAAGAACTTCATGTCGACGGCCTGGTGGATCTCGGTCTTTCCGGGCCTCGCCATCGTCGTGACCGGGTTGGGCTTCAGCCTGACCGGGGACGGCCTGGCGGAGCTTCTGAGGGCGCGGAAATGAATGCGGGCACCTCTCCGCCCGCAACGCTCGAGGTGAACAACCTCACGGCGCGGTTCCACACCGCCGCCGGCGACCTGACGGCGGTGGACGATGTCTCCTTCGCCGTCCGCCCAGGCGAGATACTGGGTCTTGTCGGTGAATCCGGTTCGGGCAAGAGCGTGACGCTGCGCGCGATCACGCGGCTCCTGCCGGCGCTGGCCTCGGTCTACGGGCAGGTGCGCTGGCGCGGCCGGGATATCCTGGCGATGCGCGACGCCGAGTTGCGCGCCATCAGGGGCGGTCAGATCTCGATGATCTTCCAGGAGCCGACCACGGCCCTGAACCCGGTGCTGCCGATCGGCACCCAGATCGAGGAGAACCTGAAGGCGCATACCGACCTCGACCGGGCCGGGCGGTTGGCGCGCGCCCGCGAGCTGATGGACCTGGTCGGCATCCCCGAGGCCGCGCGGCGGCTGAATGAATATCCGCACCAGTTCTCGGGCGGGATGCGGCAGCGCGCGATGATCGCCATCGCGCTGGCCTCGAACCCCAGGCTCCTGCTGGCTGACGAGCCGACGACCGCGCTCGACGTGACGATCCAGGACCAGATCCTGAAGCTGATCCTGGACCTGCGCGACGAGTTGGGGATGAGCGTCGTTCTGGTCACGCATGACCTCGGTGTCGTCGCCGCCACCTGCGACCGGATGGCGGTGATGTATGCCGGACGGATCGTCGAGACCGGCACCGTGGCAGCGGTCTTCGCCCAGCCGAACCACGCCTATACGCGCGGGCTTCTGGGCTCGGTGCCGCGCGCAGGGACCGAACGCACCATGCTCCTGTCGATCGAAGGCACGCCGCCGGGCCTCGCCTCGATCCCGGCCGGCTGCGCCTTCAACCCGCGCTGCGAATTCGCCACCGACGCCTGCCGCGCCACGGTGCCGCCGATCGAGGAAATCGCGCCCGACCGACTGGTCGCCTGCTTCAACCGCGACCGTGTCGTCGCCGCGGGATCGCCGGTCAGATGAGCGCGCGGGTTCAGGACGTATTGATCTCGGCCGAGGATATCGGCAAGGAATTCCGGTTCCCGCAGGGCATCGTGGATCGCCTCTCCGGCAAGCCGCCGCTCTCCGTCCATGCATTGAACGGCGTCAGCTTCGAAATCCGGCGCGGTGAGACACTGGGCATAGTCGGGGAAAGCGGCTGCGGCAAGTCCACGCTCGCGCGGTGTCTGGTGCGGCTTCACGAGGCCGACAAGGGCCGCATCCTGTTCGAGGGCAAGGACATCGCGTCGCTTACGGGACCGGCGCGGCGGGTCTTCAACCGGCGGGTCCAGATGATCTTTCAGGATCCCTACAGCTCGCTCAACCCGCGCATGAAGGTGCGCCAGATCCTGGGCGAGGCGCTGATGGTCCACAGGATGCGCCCCGCAGCCGAGGTGCCGGCGCGGATCGCCGAGCTTCTGGCCCTTGTCCGGCTCGCCCCCGATGCGGCCGACCGCTATCCGCACGAGTTTTCCGGCGGCCAGCGCCAGCGCATCGGCATCGCCCGCGCGCTCGCGGTGGAGCCCGAGGTGCTGGTGGCGGACGAGCTTGTCTCGGCGCTCGATGTCTCGGTGCAGGCGCAGGTGGTGAACCTGCTCCTCGACCTTCAGGAACGGCTGCACCTGACGGTCGTGTTCGTCGCCCACGACCTGCGCCTGGTGCGCCACATCTCGCATCGGGTCGCGGTGATGTATCTGGGCAAGATCGTCGAGATCGGCCCGACCGAGGCGCTCTTCTCCGCCCCCCGCCACCCCTATACCAAGGCCCTGCTGGACGCCGCGCCCGAGCTTGACCCCGCCCATCGCAGCCGCAAGGTCGCGGCGCGCGGCGAATTGCCAAGCCCGATCCACCCGCCGGCGGGATGTCTTTTCAACACCCGTTGCCCGCACGCCTTCGATCGCTGCTTTACCGAACGACCGGCGCTGGAAGACCGTGGCCCCGCGCATCTGGCCGCCTGCCACCTCGCCGATTTCGGCCTCAAGGAACCCGCCGCATGAGCTACGCCGACTTCCAGGACCGGATCGCCCGGATCAACGACATCCTCTGCGCCGTGAACCTTCTGTCCTGGGATTCGCGCACCGTCATGCCGCCCGGCGGCGTCGACGCGCGCGGGCGCCAGATCGCCACGCTGACCACGCTCGCCCGCGACATGGCGACGGGGGATGATCTGCGCCGGGCGATGGAGGGTGCGCGGAACGAGTTGGCGAAGGCCGCGAAGGACGACATCCGCCTTCGCGCGCTCGATCGTGCCGCGGCCGAGATCACCACGCTTTCCCGCATACCCGCCCCGATCATTGCCGAGATGGCGGGGCTGAAAACACGCGCCCATGCCGCCTGGGCCGAGGCGCGTGCAGCCAACGATTTCGCCGGATACGCCCCGCTTCTGGAGCGGATGATGGCGATGCAGCGCGAAATCTCGGCGGCGATCGGCGGCGGCGCACATCCCTATGACCCGCTGATCGCGATGTACGAGCCGGGCATGACCTATGGCAAGCTGCAACGTATCTACGGCGAGTTGAAAGCGGCGCTGGTGCCGCTGATCCGGCGCGCGGCCGAGGCGCCACAGCCCCGCACGGACTTCCTCTCGCGCAGCTACCCGATCCCGGCACAGAAGGCCTTCGGCCTGAAGATCGCCGAGCGCCTGGGTTATGACATGGCGCGCGGTCGGCTTGACGATACGGTGCATCCGTTCGAGATTTCCTTCACCCGAGACGACGTGCGCATCACCAGCCGCTTCCGCGAGACCTGGCTGCCGGGCGGCATCTTCGCGCTTTGGCACGAGGCGGGGCATGGCATGTACGAACAGGGCGGCGCGCCGGAGCATGTCCGCTCGATCTTCGCCACCGACCTCGTGAACCTCTACGCCGTCAATGGCGCGAGCTTCGGGATGCACGAAAGCCAGTCGCGGCTGTGGGAAAACCGCGTCGGCCGGTCGCGCCGGTTCTGGGAGTTGCATTTCGGCGAATTGCACGCGCATTTCCCCGACCAGCTTGCGGACGTGACCGCTGAGGAGTTCTGGCGCTCCGTCAACCGCGTCCGTCCCGATTTCATCCGGGTCGAGGCGGACGAGCTGACCTATGACATGCACATCATCCTGCGGTCCGAGATCGAGGCGGCGCTGATGGCGGGTGACATGGGGGTCGCCGACCTGCCCGGCGTCTGGGCGGCAAAGATGCGCGACTATCTTGGCGTCGAAGTGCCCGACGACACCCGCGGCGTATTGCAGGACGTGCACTGGTCGCATGGCTATGTCGGCTCGTTCCCGACCTATACCCTGGGCAACATCATGGCTTCGCAGTTCTTCCGGAAGGCCGGGGAAAGCCCGGCGGTCGCGGGCGGGTTGCAAGCGGGCGACTACGCCCCGCTGCATTCCTGGCTGGCCGACACCATCTACCGCCACGGCCGCGCGTCCTCGCCGGCGGAGACCTTGCTGCGGGTGACGGGCGAGGGGCTGAACACCGCCCCCTATATCGCCGACCTGACCGCGAAGGTGGAGGCGCTGACATGAAACCACCGAGAGAGACGGAGCATCCGGGGGGCGGGCCTGCCCCGATTTCGACCGCCGATCTTTTCGACGCCCATCCCGATGCCGTGCGGGTCTGCGAGGTCCAGTTCCGGTCCTTCGGCCGGCACGACGGCTTCGCCGGCCCCTGTTCGACGGTTTCGACCTTCGAGGATCACAGGCCGGTCCTGAAGGCGGTCGAGAGCGACGGGCTCGGTCGGGTTCTGGTCGTTGACGGGCGGGGGTCACTGCGCGTCGGGCTGATGGGCGACCGGCTGGCCGGGATCGCGGCCAGTAACGGTTGGATTGGCGTCGTCATCAACGGGGTGATCCGCGACAGCGTCGGGATCGACGGTCTCGATATCGGCGTCAAGGCGCTTGGCACCACCGCGCGCCGCAGCGATGCACCGACGCAGGCGGCGCGCGACGAACCGGTCAGCTTCGGCGCGGTGACGTTTTCGCCCGGCGACTGGGTCTATGCCGACCGCGACTGCGTGATCGTGGCGGGCGTCCGACTGGCGGAGGTTCGATAGATGCTGGCGCGGGACCGAGGAAACAGCAGACCTCGACGCGACAACGCGACGGCCAGCATCCTGGCGCCGGGCGGGGCCGACCGGCGATCCGAATTCTGCAATTGCAAGCAAAGCGGCCTGTGGCATAGTTGGCCGGCGCCGGGCGCTCTCCAGCGAGGAGAAGCCGCCGAGCGCGTGCCGCTTGCCAGCCTTCAATCTTCCCGTTCGCTTCTGAGAGGAGAGGAATGCGATGAACACGCGTGGGGGATATGCCCGGTTCGGCGAATACCGCACCTGGTATCGGGTGGCCGGCGATCTCGGCTCCGGCAAGGCGCCGCTGATCGTGCTGCATGGCGGGCCGGGCTGCACCCATGACTATGTGCAGGCTTTCGGCGACATTGCGAAGACCGGACGGCCGGTGGTGCTTTACGACCAGATTGGCAACGGGCGGTCGACCCATCTGCCCGACAAGGGCGCGGATTTCTGGACGGTGGACTTCTTTCTGTCGGAACTGCGCAACCTGATCGACGATCTGGGCGTGTCGGGCGGCTATCACGTTCTTGGCCAGTCCTGGGGCGGAATGCTCGGGGCGGAGTTCGCGGTGACGCGGCCCAAGGGTTTGAAATCGCTGGTCATCGCGAATTCACCGGCGTCGATGGAGCTTTGGGTATCCGAGGCGAACCGTCTGCGCGCGGCGCTGCCGTCCGAGGTGGAAGAGACGCTGCGGCGACATGAGGCGGCGGGCACCACTAGACTCGGCAGAATACAACGCCGCCGTCGCCGCCTTCTACGCCCGCCACGTCTGCCGCGTCGTGCCGATGCCCGCCGAGGTGCAACGCACCTTCGACGCCATCGCCGAAGACCCGACCGTCTATCACACGATGAACGGGCCGAGCGAGTTCCACGTCATAGGCTCCTTGCGCAACTGGTCGATCATCGACCGACTGGACCGGATCACGGTGCCGGTCCTGCTGATCTCGGGCCGCCATGACGAGGCGACGCCCGCCACCGTGCAGCCCTATGCCGACAATATCCCCGATGTGCGATGGACGGTCTTCGAAAACTCAAGCCACATGCCGCATGTCGAGGAAAAGGATGCCTGCCTTTCCGCTGTCGCCACGTTCCTGAACGAGGTCGAGGCCGAGAGCGCGCAGAAACAGAAAACCAACTAAGGGGGGAACCACAATGAACCGGATATCGAAACTGACCGCGTTGGGAACCATCGCGGTATTGACGGGAACGGCCTTCGCCGCGCAGGCCGAAACGCGCGAGGAGCAGATGGCCGCGCATCGCGGCGGCACGCTGCAACTCGTGGCCCATACGGCGGGCGGCACGATCGACCCGCAGATCAACTACACAGCGCAATACTGGCAGTTGTTCCAGTTCGTCTATGACGGGCTTCTGGCCTTCAAGAAGGCCGATGGCGCCGAAGGCGGGGTTCTGGTGCCGGACCTGGCGGAGGCCATACCGGAACCGCAGGATGGCGGCATGACCTACGTCTTCAAGCTGCGCGACGGCATCAAGTATTCCGATGGGCGCGACGTGACGGTGGCCGATGTCGTGGCCTCGTTCCAGCGCATCTTCAAAGTCAGCGGGCCGACCTCGGGCACGTTCTACAACGGTATCGTCGGCGCGGACAAATGTATCGAATCCCCTGCCGACTGCACGCTCGAGGGCGGCATTGTCGGCGATGAGGCGGCACGCACGATCACCTTCCACCTGGTGCAACCCGACCCGGAATTCTTCATGAAGATCGCAGTACCCCATGCCTCGATCCTGCCGGCCGACACGCCTTCCGCCGATGTCGGCGTCGCGCCGATCCCCGGAACCGGGCCCTACATGTTCACCACCTACAATCCCAACGAAACCTTGGTGATGGAGCGCAATCCGAACTTCAAGGAATGGAGCGTCGACGCCCAGCCGGACGGATTTGCCGACAGCATCGTCTACGATTTCGGCCTGACCGATGAAGGCGAGGTGACTGCGGTCCAGAATGGCCAGGCCGACTGGATGTTCGATCCGCCTCCGACCGATCGCCTGTCGGAGATCGGCACCCAGAACGCCGATCAGGTGCATGTGAACCCGCTGACCGCATTCTGGTACGCGCCGCTGAACGTGAACCTTGCGCCCTTTGACGATGTCCGGGTGCGGCAGGCCATGAACTACGCTGTCGACCGCAATGCTTTGGTGGGCCTCTTCGGTGGCGCCGTGCTGGCCCAGCCGGTCTGCCAGGTTCTGCCGCCGAACTTCCCCGGCCACGAGGAGTTCTGTCTCTATACCAAAGACCCCGGCACCACATGGTCGGCACCTGATATGGACAAGGCCCGTGCGCTCGTCGAGGAATCGGGAACCAAGGGGCAGAAGGTGACGGTCATCAGCGATGACACGGTGGTGTCGCGCGATGTCGGCACCTATCTTGCCTCAGTGCTGAGTGATCTGGGCTATGACGCAACGGTCAAGGCAATTTCGGCCAATATCCAGTTCACCTACATCCAGAACACCAACAACAACGTGCAGATCAGCGTGTCGCAATGGTATCAGGATTATCCTGCCGCTTCGAACTTCCTTAACGTGCTTTTGTCCTGCGCGTCGTTCCATCCGGGATCGGATGCTTCGGTCAACATCTCGGGTTTCTGCGACAAGGAGATCGATGGCCAGATGCAGACCGTTATGAAACAGGCGATCACCGATCCCGAAGGCGCCAATGTCGAATGGGCCAAGATCGACCGGGCGATGATGGAAAAGGCGCCTCTGGTGCCGCTCTTCACGCCCAAGAACGTGGATTTCCTATCGACGAGAGTTGGAAACTACGTGTTTTCGAGCCAGTACAAATGGGTCATTTCGCAGGCTTGGGTGCAGTGACCTGACCGCCCGTGGGACGCAGATGACCACCGAAGCAGAGATCACGGAAGGCGGTGGTCCGGCCGCGACAGGGGCCGGTCGCGGTCCCTGGGCCACCGCCTTCCGTCGGTTGCGGCGCAGCAAGTCGGCCGTCATCTCGACGCTCATGCTGCTGATCGTCGCGCTGCTGTGCGCGCTGGCGCCAGTCTATTCCGGCTGGCTGGGCACCGATCCGTTCCGCTCGAACCTGAGCGGCAAGATCGAGATCGACGGCAAGACAGTGCCGGTGATGCAGCCCTCGACCACCGGCCTCGGCCTTGGCGTCACGCCCATCGGGCCGACCTGGGAGCCCAGGGGTTATCTTCTCGGCGCCGACAATCAGGGCCGCGACGTCGCGGCGCGCCTCCTCTATGGGGGGCGCAACTCGCTGTTGATCGCGGGTGCTTCAACGGCGATCTGCCTCGTGCTCGCCGCGATCATCGGCGTCGTCGCGGGGTTCATGGGCGGCATCACCGACATGGTACTGTCGCGCATCCTCGACGTGCTCTGGGCCTTTCCGGTCTATCTGCTGGCGATATCGCTTTCGATCGTGCTCCTGAACAGTTCCATCGCAATCGGCCCCTTCACGCTGACGGCGGGCAGTCTGCTTCTGCCCATCTTCATCATCGGCGTGATCTATGTTCCTTACGTCGCGCGGCCGATCCGGGGCAAGGTCCTGGCGCTGCGGGAAAGCGAATTCGTGCTGGCCGCCGTGGGGCTTGGCCTGCCCACCCACCGCATCCTTGCCCGTGACATCCTGCCCAACGTGATGCCGACGCTGATCGTCTTCGTCCCGATCCTGCTGGCGCTCAGCATCGTCACCGAAAGCGCGCTGTCCTTCCTGTCGATCGGGGTGCAGCCGCCGGACGCGAGTTGGGGAACGATCATCCAGGACGGGCAGACGCTGCTTTACTCGCGCCCGATGGTGGCGCTCGCGCCGGGGATCGCCATCGTGGTGACGGTGCTGGCGCTGAACGTGCTGGGCGACGCGGTGCGCGACGCGCTCGACCCCCGGTCGAAGGTGCGCTGAGCCATGTTCGCCACGGTGATCCAGCGGCTGGTGCAGATGGTCTTCGTGATGTTCGGCATTTCCGTGCTGGTGTTCCTGATCTTCTTCGCCACGCCCGGCTCCGACCCCGCTGCGCGCATCGCCGGGCGCAACGCCGCGCCCGAGACGGTGGCGCAGATCCGGCATGAATTCGGCTTCGACCGCTCTCTGCCGGTGCAATACGGGGTGATGATGAAGCGGCTGTTCATCACCCGCGACCTCACCTCCTTCGTCAACCGGGGGCAGAAGGTGATCCCGCAGGTGCTGGACGCGGTGCCGGCCACGCTGTCGCTGGTGACCGGGGCGGCGATCCTGTGGGTCGCGGGCGGTCTTCTCGTCGGCGTCGCGGCGGCGGCGGCACGCGATACCGTGGTGGACCGGGGGTTGATGATCCTGTCACTGATCGGCATATCCATACCGGTCTTCTGGCTCGGCGAAGTGATGAATCTGGTCAGCCAGAGCCGCTTCCACGATACTTGGCTGTTTTCCTGGGTGCCGAAGCTTGGCTACGCGCCCTTGTCATCGGGCATCGGCCCCTGGTTCAAGGCGCTGGTGATCCCGTGGCTGACGCTGGCGGTCCTCTACATCGGCATCTACGGCCGCGTCCTGCGCGCCAACCTGATCGAGGTCTACTCCGAGGATTTCATTCGAACCGCTCGCGCCAAGGGCCTGAGCCGCAGCCGCATCATGCTGCGCCACGCGCTGCGCACCTCGCTTCTGTCCTTCGTCACCATGTTCGGGCTCGATTTTGGCGCGCTGGTGGGCGGCGCGGCGCTTCTGACCGAGGTGGTGTTCGGCATCAACGGTGTCGGCCGCCTGACCTTTCAGGCGCTCCAGAACCTCGATCTGCCGGTGATCCTCGCCACCGTGATCTACGCTTCCTTCTTCGTCGTCGCCGCCAATGCCATCGTCGACATGCTCTATGCCGTGATCGACCCGAGGGTCAGGGCATGACCGAACCGCTTCTCTCCGTCCGCGACCTGCGCGTGAGCTTTCGCACCGAGGATGGGCCGGTGACGGCGGTGCACGGCGTTTCCTTCGACGTCGGCGCGGGCGAAGTTCTGTCGGTCGTCGGCGAATCCGGGTCGGGCAAGACCGTGTCGCTGCTGTCGGTCCTTGGCCTGGTCGACCGCCGCAACACCATCGTCGAAGGCGAAGTTCTGTTCCGGGGACGGCCACTCCTGACCTTGCCCGAACGGCAGATGCGCCGCGTCCGGGGCGGGGAGATCGCGCTGATCTCGCAAGACCCGATGACGGCCATGACGCCGGTCCACACCATCGGTGCGCAGATCGCCGAACAGATCCGCGCCCACGAACCCGTCAGCCGCGCCGCCGCGCGTGCCCGCGCCGTGGAGCTTCTGCGCGAGGTCGGCATTTCCGCGCCCGAGCGCGCCGTCGACCGTTTCCCGCACGAACTGTCGGGCGGGATGCGACAGCGCGCGGTGATCGCGATGGCGCTTTCCTGCAACCCCGACCTGCTGATCGCAGACGAACCGACCACCGCGCTCGACACGACGGTCCAGGCGCAGGTTCTGGACCTGTTGCGCCGCCTGCGCAAGCTGCACAACTCGTCGGTGGTGCTGATCACGCATGACATGGGCGTGGTGGCCGAAATGGCCGATCGGGTGGTGGTGATGTATGCCGGCCGCGTCGTCGAATCCGGGCCTGCCGCCGACATCTTCAACGATCCCTGGCATCCCTATACCTGGGGGCTTCTGGACTCGATCCCGCCGCTGACGGGCGCGCGGCCGAAGCGGCTCGTCTCGATTCCCGGCGCGCCGCCCTTGCCGGGTGCTGCGGGGCAGGGCTGCGCCTTCGCTCCGCGCTGCCGGGCCGCAATGCCGCAATGCCTGACGCCGCCGCCGATCCAGTCGGGTCCGGGCCGGATGGCTTTGTGCTTCCTCGACGCCGAGCTGCGCGCCGGGGCGCGCCGCAAGGTCCGCGCGCCGGAACGGGTGCCTACATGAGCGCGCCGTTGATGCAGGCGCGGGGGTTGGTCAAGCTGTTCCCGGTGGGCAAGACCTGGGTGCCGGGAAGCGGCCATATCCTGCGCGCCGTCGATGGCGTGGACATCGCGGTCGAGCGCGGCGAAACGCTGGGGCTGGTGGGCGAATCCGGGTCGGGCAAGTCGACGCTGGGGCGCTGCCTGACCCGGCTCTACGACCTCAGCGGCGGGAAGCCTGACCTTCGACGGGCAGGACATTTCCGCGCTGAACCGCCGCCAGCTGCGCCCGTTCCGCCGCCGCGTGCAGATGATCTTCCAGGATCCGGCCTCGTCCCTCAACCCGCACCGGCGGGTGCGCGAAATCCTGGCCGAGCCGCTGGCCGTTCACGGCATCAGAACACCGCGCGAGATTCCGGGGCGGTTGGCGGAACTGATGGACCTCGTCGGGCTGCCCGCCGTCTATCTCAACCGCTATCCGCACGAATTCTCGGGCGGCCAGCGCCAGCGCATCGGCATCGCTCGCGCGCTGGCGATGGAGCCGGACCTGATCGTCGCCGATGAACCCGTGTCGGCGCTCGACGTGTCGGTGCAGGCGCAGATCGTGAACCTTTTCGCCGACCTGCGCGAACGGCTGTCGCTGACCTATGTCTTCATCGCGCACGATCTTGGCGTGGTGCGGCAGGTGTCGACGCGGGTGGCGATCATGTATCTCGGCTCCATCGTCGAGACCGGCGCGACCGATGCGGTGTTTGACGCGCCCGCCCATCCCTATACCGAGGCGCTTCTGTCCGCGATCCCGGTTCCGGCCGTGGGGCCAGCGGCGCGGCGCAAGCGCATCATCCTGCAAGGCGAAATCCCGAACGCGGTGAACCCGCCCAAGGGCTGCAAGTTCGTCACCCGCTGCCCCATCGCGCAGGACCGTTGCCGCGCCGACCGCCCCGCCCTGCGACCGCTGGCCGACGGGCGGCAGGTCGCCTGCCACTTCCCGCGTACGGAGGAGCCATGACCGCCGACCTGATCGTGACCAACGCCCGCGTCCTTACGATGGACGATGCCAACCCCCGCGCCGGAGCCGTGGCGGCGAAGGACGGGCGCATCCTCGCCGTGGGAACGCCAGCGGAGGTCGAGGCGCTGCGCGGGCCCGACACCGAGGTGATCGACGGGCGGGGCGCGACGCTTCTGCCTGGCTTTGTCGAAAGCCACTGCCACCTGTTCATGGGCGGCGCCGAACTTGCGCATCTGCAACTGGGCGGCATCACCGGCTTCGACGCCGTGGCGCAGACGATCCGCGATTTCGCCGCCGCCAATCCCGACCGCCCGATGCTGATGGCGCAGGGCGCGGACTACATGATCTTCGGCCGGTCGGCCACGCGGCATGACCTCGACCGCGTCCTGCCGGATCGGCCCTTTGCCATGGCCTCGCCCGACCATCACACGATGTGGGCCAACAGCGCCGCGCTTGCCGCCGCAGGGCTTTTGCAAGGCCGCGAGACCCCGCCGGGAAGCGAGGTGGTGATGGGTGCCGACGGCACCGCCACCGGCGAGTTGCGCGAACCGCCCGCCTATGCCCCGGTCGCCGGTTTGACCGGCGAGCAGCGCACAACGCTCGGGCTCAGCACCGGGGGCGAACCCGACCCCACCCCCACCCCGGACGAACGCGCCGCCGACCGCGAGATGCTGGCCCGCGCGCTGGCGCATCTGGCGCGGCATGGCATCACCTCGGCCGTCAACATGGACGGCAACCTCTACACGCTCGCCCTCTTGCGCGAGCTTCAGGATGAGGGCCGCCTGACCGCCCGCGTCAAGGTCGCCTTCCACTTCAAGCCGTTCATGGAGCTCTCCGCGCTCGACAAGGCCGAGGCGATGGCGCGGGACTGGCGCGGCGACTGGCTCACATCGGGCTTCGTCAAGATGTTCATGGACGGGGTGATCGACAGCGGCACGGCGGTCATGCTGAACGACTATCCCGACCGGCCCGGCTGGCGCGGTGACCCGCTGTTCGACCCAACCCGCTTTGCGCAGATCGCGGCCGAGATCGACCGGCGCGGCTTGCAGATCGCCGTCCACGCCATCGGCGACGGGGCAGTGCGCATCGTCATCGACGGGTATGAGGCAGCGCAACGCGCCAACGGCACGCGCGACAGCCGCCACCGGATCGAGCATATCGAGCTGATCGACCCCGCCGACGTGCCGCGTCTTGGCGCGCTTGGCATCACCGCCTCGGTCCAGCCGCCGCACCCGCCCGGCGCCATGGACAACCCGATGGAGCCCACCGTATCCAAGATCGGCCGCGCGCGGTGGGCCGACGCCTACCGCTGGCGCACGCTGGTGGAGGCGGGGGCGGCCATCGCATTCGCCTCGGACTGGCCGGTCTCGGACATCTCGCCTTTGCGCGGCATCAAGGCGGCGGTGACGCGCAAGCCCTGGGTGGAAGGGTTGCAGGACGAACGCATCGGGCTGATGGCGACGCTGGCGGCCTACACCCGCGGCGGGGCCTTCGCCGCCCATGCCGACGGGGTGAAGGGGGTGCTGAAACCGGGCCATTTCGCCGACATGGTTCTATTGACCGGCGATATCGAGGCGGTGGCGCCGGAGCGGATCGACGCGCTGGACATTGCGGCGACGATCACCGGCGGACGTGTCGTCTATCGCCCGTAGCGTGGAGAGATATCCCGGTCTATCCTGCTGTTCCGAAGCGTCAAACAGAGGAAGCCCATGCCCGAGAACAGCATGAGTGCCACGAACCAAAGCCGCCTTTGCCGCGAACTGGCGCTGTTGCTGACCGAACGCCTGAGCGTCACCGGCAGCGGCGACGAGGCTTCCTTCGGCCCTTGGCTCGCATCGGCGCTGCGGGGTCGGAGGGACTTCGGACCGGACCCGGAGATATGGACCTTTCCGGTGTCCGAGGGCGACGCGCGTCACGTCGTCGCGATGCTGATCCGGAAGGGTGGCCGCCGAACCGTGGTACAGACCGGGCACTACGACACCGTGACGGTCGCCGACTACGGCGATCTCGCGCCCCTTGCGACCCGGCCCGAGGCGCTGCTGGCCGCGCTGACGCCAAGGCTCGCGGCGGCGCGACCCGGAACCGCCGAGGCTCGGGCGCGAGACGATTTCGCGACCGGCCTCTATCTTCCCGGTCGCGGCCTTCTGGACATGAAGGCCGGGCTTGCGGCTGGGCTTGCCGCCATCGCCTCCCTGCTTTCCGATCCGGCGCTGGCGCAGGGCAACCTCCTCTTCCTTGCCGTCCCGGACGAAGAGAACGCCTCGGCCGGCGCGCGGGCGGCGGCGGCGCGGCTGGCCGAAATCGCCGGCGAGCGCGGGCTGGACATCGCGGCGGTCATCAATCTCGACGCCATCGCCGATGATGGTGACGGCAGCGACGGGCGGGTTGTCGCGCTTGGCACGGTGGGCAAGGTCCTGCCCACCGCCTTTGTCGTCGGTGTTCCGGTCCATAGCGGCTTTCCCCTGCGCGGGATCAACGCCGCAGTCCTCGCCGCCGCCATCGTGCGGCGGATGGAATGGGCGCCAGAACTGACCGATGACAGCGCGGGAATGCCGGGTACGCCGGTCAGCCTGCTGTCGTTGCGTGATGGCAAGACCGGATACGACGTGACGACGCCGGGGACCGCCTTCGCGACGTGGAATGTACTCAGCCACCGCCGCGATCCGGCTGAGATCCTCGACATCGTCGTGGCGCTGACACGCGAGGCTGTCGCCGAATGTCTGGCCGACATGAAGCTGCGGGCGACCCGGTCCGGTCAACAGGTTGGCATGATCGCCGCTGCGCCCGAAGTTCCTGTGCTGCGCTACGGTGCGCTGTTGGCCGAGGTTCGCGCCCTCCAGCCCAGCATCGACAACGATCTTGATGCCAGTGCGCGGAACCTGCGCGGCAGCGGCTTGTCGTTGCCGGATCAATGCCACGCGCTGACTGCAGAGCTGTGGTCACGCGCGCGCCGGTCGGGTCCGGCGGTCATCCTCGGCCTTGGGTCCATCCCCTATCTCGCGTCAGAACTGGACGACCCTGGCGTCCGTGACGCGGTCGAGGCAGTCGTCGCCCAGGCGCCACAGGCCCACGGGATAGGCTTGCGGGCAGTCGAATATTTCGCTGGTATCTCGGATATGAGCTTCTTTGGTCAGGTCCGGGCGGCCTCGCTCAAGGCGCTGGCCCGGGACACACCGGGCTGGGCATCGCTCGTTGGCCTCGCGCCGGGCGGGCTTCCGGTCATGCCGACGGTCAATCTTGGTCCTTGGGGTCGCGACTATCATACGCCGCTTGAACGGATTGAAACCGAATACGGATTCAACATCCTGCCCGGCCTCCTTTGTGACCTGACCCTACGGATCCTGTCGCGCTAGCCGGCTGCGGTCCAACGTTGGGCTTGGGACACCGGAAGGATGGATGAGTGTCCGATCTTGGGTCGGCGGCGAGGGGCTGTTCGCGGCCGGGGGAAGACGGGCTGAAGAAGGCGCGAGCCATCTCTCCGATGTCTGCCGCGCGGATAGCGGAAAATGGGCCGCACTCTGAAAATCTCACTTGCCCAGCCGTTCTGTCCACGATGAAATGCGCCAATCCAATCTCAATCCCGGTTCACAGACTATCAGGACATCTTCACCATGAGATCCATCGATCTTGAAGAATTGCGGACCCTGCTTCCTCCGCCAAAAGAACTTGTCGTCCGAAAGGTTCTGCCCACACTTGACGGCCACTGTCTCAAGTTCCTGTCGTTGTCGCCGTTGCTGTTCATCGGAACGCGCGGAAAACATGGGGCGGATGTGTCGCCGCGCGGAGATCCCAAAGGGTTCGTCAAGGTTGTGGACCCTAACACGATCCTGATTCCGGACCGGCCGGGCAACAATCGGCTCGACACGATGGAAAACATCCTGGCGGAGCCCGAGGTGGGCTGTCTCTGCGTCGTTCCGGGGCTTGGAGAAATCCTGCGCATCAACGGCCGCGCGGATATTGTTGTTGGCCCAGAACTGGAGGAACTAGCCATTCAGAACAGGACGCCACCGGTCGCGATCCGCATCAGCGTGCGCGAGGCGTTCTTCCACTGCTCCAAGGCAGTCATCCGCTCCAAGGCCTGGAATTCCGAAACCTTTGCCACGCGCGAGGACTTTCCGCCGCTCGGGGCAGTGCTCGCCGACCAGATCGAAGGCCTCGACAAGGAGGAGATGATCGAGAAAATCCGGACCGGTGATCAGAGGACGCTTTATTGATGGGCGCGCATGCAAGACCTGATGGAGAGGTTTGCGGATGTCGGTGAGACTGTTGCGACGCTCGAGCGGGCGGCGCAGAACCGTTGCGTCATATGGCGCACCGCGCGGGTGGCCGTCGGGGAAACCCTATAATGCACCCGGCACGCTTGCCGACAATGCCATCGGCGGCCTCTTAGGCAGACGGTCTGGATGATCCGGATTTCATTCTCATATTGACTTATCGCGTCCACGGCTCCCGCGCGATATAGAAGATAGAACCCTCCGTTTCCCAATCAGCCGTCTCGATCACTGACCTCATAGCGCGATCGCGCCAGCCATTCCGGATTGATTTCCACCCCCCATCCGGGCGCCTCGGTGACGTACGCCATACCTGCGCTGATTTCGTAGGGGTCATTCAGGAACAGACCCTCCTGCCACGGGTAGTAATCACGACCCTCGATCGAAAATTCGAGATATTTTCCGGCGTTGGGAATGGCGCGCAGCAGGTGCATGGTGAACAGAGTCACCATTGAGTGGTTGGCGCAATGCGGGGTGATGGGCAGGCCAGAAGGTTCCGCCATCCGCGTCACTCGAAGTGTCCGGGTGATGCCGCCCAGATAGCAGATATCAGGCTGAAGCACATCGACGACATGCTCGTCGATCATGCGCCTCCAGTTGGCCATCATGCAGTCCTGTTCGCCCCCCGTAACATCGATGTCGAGTGCGTCCGTCACCTCTTTCGTCTGTTCGAACTCCCAGTAAGGACAAGGTTCCTCGTAGTGCGAAATACCATGATCCTGGAGCAGGCGACCAACCTCGATGGCCTTCGCGGGCGCGTAGCAGGAATTCGCATCGACCAGCAGCGCTACCTCTTCACCGAGCGCTTTACGGATCGTCGGCACTATGTCTTCCGTTCGGCCCGGCCATTCGTCGCGGTTGCGGCCAACCTCCGCTCCGATCCGGAACTTGAACGCGTCGAAGCCCTTTTCGTCGCGCAAGCGTGCAAACCGTTCGGCTTCGTCCTTCGGGATGATATCGCGCTTCATCGAAGACGCGTAGGCCCGGATCTTGCCAGGGGAGCCGCCGATCAGCGCGCAGACCGGCCGCCCTTCGATCTTTCCGCGCATGTCCCAGAGCGCCGTATCGACGCCGCCCATCGCACGCCGCAAATATGCGCCCGGGAACTTGTGCTCCCGGTCACGCACCGTATCGACGATCTCATCTATGTCGAAGCAATCCATTCCAAGTGCGTAGGGCGCGACCTGCCTGTGCAAGACCTGGGCAGTGATGTCCGCGCAATAAGGCGCGACCTGTCCCCAGCCCTGGGAGCCATCCTCCGCGGTCACACGGACGAAGCAAACGAACTCGTCCGAGAATGTCTCAATCTTGTCGAGCCGCATGTCTTCAATTCCGCGCTATTGTCAACAAATTCGATGACAGGCTGTAGAAAAATTGGTCCGTTCTACATATCCATTGCGCTAACTCCATCAGACCAATTGATTGGATGACCGATGAAGCAAGCCGGCGGCGCCCTTTTGTCCTCGATCCGGATCGACCGGATGACGAGGAAGAGTATCGGGGTGCAACTCTACCTCGCTCTGCGGGAGATCATCCTGTCCGGCGGCCTCACTGCCGGCGAGCGGCTTCCAGCGACGCGGACGCTGGCGAAGGAGATTGGTGTTTCGCGAACGACCGTGATCGACGCGGTAGACCGGCTGATTTCGGAGGGGATGCTGGTCTCGCGGGTCGGCGCGGGAACCTTCATCAGTGAAACACTGGACTTCTCAGCGGCCGCAGAAATTTCCGCAACAGGCAAATCCGTCGAATGCACAGAAGCCCCGTCTGTCCGATGCCATCGGCCAGGCTGAGCAGAACTATGCGCGCCGGTCCTGGCTCCCGCACCGGGCGGGTACTTTCGTGACCGCCCTTCCAGCCCTGGACGCGTTTCCAATGGCGCACTGGTCGCGCCTGTCCGCCCGCCATCTGCGAGGTGGTCGGGGTGAGGTCATGGGCTATGGCCAACCGAAAGGGCTGAAAGCGCTCCGGCGCGCAATCGCCGCGCATTTGGCCGCGCTGAAAGGCATAATCTGCGACCCCGAGCAAATCTTCATCACCTCCGGTGCGCAGCACGCATTTTCCATAATCGGCCGACTGATGCTGAACCCCGGCGACCGCGTATGGATCGAGAATCCGGGCGCATCGGGCGCGCGCAACGCCTTCCTTTCCGAAGGCGCGGAACTTGTGCCGGTGCCGGTCGATCACGAAGGAATCGTCGTCAGCGCCGGTCTGGCGGCTGCGCCGCGTTTCCGGCTTGCCTTCGTGACGCCGTCCCATCAGCAGCCTTTAGGGCATGTCATGTCGCTCAGCCGCCGGTTCGAACTGCTGAAGGCAGCAGAAGACGCGCAGGCCCTGATCGTGGAAGACGACTACGACGGAGAATTCTATTTCGGGCACGCTCCTCAACCGGCACTCAGCAGCGTCGACGCCAATGGCCGGGTGATCTATGTGGGTACGTTTTCAAAGACGCTCTTTCCCTCTTTGCGCCTCGGCTTCGTGCTGGTTCCACAACGTATGGTGGATGCATTCGATAACGCCTTCATGTCGTGGATCAGCGGACCGTCCACTGCCAGCCAGTCCATCGTGGCAGACTTCATGGATGAGGGCCATTTCGCCACCCATGTCCGAATGATGCGTCGGATATACAAGGCGCGATATCTTGCGTTGATGGAGGCGGCTTCCGCTTTGCCAGGTACGATCCGGGTGCAAGAAACATCAAGCGGCTTTCACACGCCGGCCTATCTGGATGACAGAATCGACGACCGGCTTCTTGCCGGGCAGGCGGCAGAACTGGGTGTCACTCTCGTTCCGATCAGCCGATACTGCCTTGCGCCAATCTCCCGGAAAGGTCTCGTCTTCGGCTTCGGAAGCGCAACGCCGGAAGAGATAGGGCGAGGAATCGAAGTGGTCGGCAAGCTTCCTGCCTTGCGCTGAGATTGGTCTGGTATTTTTGTCAAATTGGATATGAGCGAAGAGCCAATATTCTCCTAGCCTTCAAACTGGAACCAATCACATCCGGCTCGTTGTGCGGGTTCCCCACCAGGAGGAATGAATGGGCACTGCGGCGCCGACGGAGTTGCGCGGAAGTTCTTACTGGCTCGATCAGGTCGGCCCCCTGCCTGCGCTTCCCAAAGATCCGCCCAAATCCGCAGATGTTCTGATTGTCGGATCCGGATATACCGGGCTCAACGCGGCGATCGTCACTGCGCGCGGCGGACGCTCCACCCTTGTTCTCGACGCCGAAGATCCGGGCTTTGGCTGTAGCACACGGAACGGCGGCCAGATCAGCACCAGCGTCAAGCCGTCGCTCGGAAAGCTGTCAGCGAAGTTCGGAAACCGTCAGGCCCGCGCGATCCGGGAAGAGGGCGCCGAGGCGTTGCAATGGATCGGCGATTTCATCGACAGCGAGGCTATCGCTTGCGATTTCCGGCGGTCTGGACGTTTCCATGCCGCCCATACGCCGCAGTACTACGAAAGCCTCGTGCGGGACGCGGAGCGAATGCGGTCGGAGGAAGGCATCGAAAGCTTCGCTGTCCCGCGTACGGAGCAGCGCAAGGAACTCGGGACAGACAGCTATTTCGGAGGGGTGGTCTATCCGAAGCATTGCTCGCTGCATCCTGCTAAGTATCACCGGGGATTGCTGCACCGCACGCTCGAGGCGGGGGCGACGGTTGTCGGGCATTGCGCGGTCGAACACATCGAGAGAACCGTATCGGGCTTCAAGGTTCAGACGCGCAGGGGCGAAGTGAACGCACGCGACGTGATCGTGGCGACGAACGGCTACACCTCCAGGCTTACCCCCTGGCTTCAGCGGCGCGTGATCCCCATCGGCAGCTACATCATCGCCACCGAGGAGTTGCCGGAGGAGACGATCAATACCCTGTTTCCGACCGACCGGATCGCGAGCGATACATGCAAGGTCATCTACTACTACCGCGCGTCACCCGACAGGCGGCGTATCCTGTTTGGCGGGCGTGTGGCCGCATCGGAGATCGACCCGAAGATCAGCGCTCCGCGCCTGTACCAAAGCATGTGTCGTATATTCCCGGAACTGAACGGTTGCGGCCTTACTCATTCCTGGAGCGGCACGGTCGCTTACACTTTCGACGAACTCGCCCACACCGGCATTCGTGACGGCATCCACTATGCCTTGGGCTACTGCGGTTCGGGCGTATCTATGGCGAGCTATCTGGGAATGAGAGCCGGACAAAAGGTTCTTGGTCTCAAGGAAGGTCAGACCGCCTTCGACACGCTGCCCCATCCGACGCGGCCGCTCTATACAGGCAAGCCGTGGTTCTTGCCCGCCGCCGTCGCCTTCTATCGGGCGGTTGACGATTACCAGTGGCGTAGCGCCGCCAAGGCGTCATAGGCGGATGAATTCGAACCGACCAAGCCGATCCGGAGCCAAAGATCGGCACATGCCGCGAACACAGCGGCGGCAATCTCTAACAGGAGGATATGAAATGAAATTAGGACTGACAGTCTCACTCACCGCAGGGCTGCTTGCGACGACTGCACTGGCACAGGACAAAAAAGTCACGATCGCGTCGTGGGGCGGCTCTTACCAGGAAGCTCAGAGCAAAGCCCTGTTCGAGCCTGCATCAAAGGCGACCGGGATCACGGTCAAGGAAGAAACCTACGGTGGCATGTCCGACGTGAAGCTTCAGGTTTCCACCGGGCAGGTGACGCTCGACATCGTCGCCAGCGGGTCCGGTTCCGCCGCCCGCGCGGGGGCGGAAGGTCTGCTGGAAAAGCTTGACTATGATATCATCGACGTTTCGAACTTCTATCCAAATCTCTATTCGGACTATTGTGTCGGCGGGGATGTGTTCTCCACCGTCTACGCATGGAACACTGACACCTACGGAGACAGTGGCCCGCAAAGCTGGGCGGATTTCTGGGATGTTGAGAAGTTTCCCGGCAAGCGCGCCTATCGGGGCGGGGTCGCCGGCGCGCTTGAACCCGCGCTGATGGCGGACGGTGTCGCACCGGAGGATGTCTACGGCGTACTCGATTCTGAGGAAGGCATCGACCGCGCGATCAACAAGATCCGTGAGCTCAAGCCCAACATCGACGTGTTCTGGACCTCCGGCGCCCAGCAGGCGCAGCTGATGAAGGACGGCGAAGTCGACATGACTACTGGCTGGAACGGTCGTTTCGACAATGCCGCGAAGGACGGCGCGAAGGTAAAGTACAGTTTCAACCAGGCGCTTCTCGACTACGACTGCTTCGCGATCCCGAAAGGCGCGCCAGACAAGGACACGGCGATGCAGTTCCTCAACGAGATCTCAAAGCCCGAATATCAGGACGACCTGCCAAAATACATCACTTACGGGCCGACAAACAAAGCAGCCTACGAGACAGGTGAGATCGACGCCGCAACGGCGGCGACGCTGCCCTCGTCGCCCGAGAACGCCGCCAAGCAGCTTCCGATCTCGCTGGACTGGTACGCGAAGTGGGAAACGATCGCGGCCGAAAAGTATCAGGAGATGATGACCGAGTAGGCTGAAACTCTGACCGATCGCTGGCGGGCGCGTCGTGCCCGCCAGAACTTTCAGCAGGTGGAAGGAGCAGGTTTGGCTATCACCAAGACAGAGGCGCTGCCGATCTCGGTGCGGAATGTCACTAAGACCTACGGTCCGGTCCATGCGCTGAACGACGTGTCACTTGACGTGAAAAGCGGTGAGTTTCTGACACTTCTTGGCCCGTCCGGTTCGGGCAAGACGACGCTCCTGATGGTGCTGGCCGGTTTCACCCGCCCCGATCGCGGCAGCCTGATGTTCGGCGACCGCGAGATGATCCGCACCCCGCCGCATCTGCGCGATGTCGGCATGACGTTCCAGAGCTACGCCCTCTTTCCGCATATGACCGTCGCGGGGAATGTCGGGTATCCGCTCCGCCTTCGAAAAGTGCCGAAGGATGAGATCGCAAGACGCGTGGAAGAGGCGCTGGAAACGGTTCAGTTGGGCGGCTACGGCAGCCGCCGGATCAACCAGCTTTCCGGCGGCCAGAAGCAGCGCGTTGCGGTGGCGCGTGCCATCGTGTTCGAACCGCGCATCCTGCTGATGGACGAACCGCTCTCGGCGCTCGACAAGAAGCTGCGGGACCAGATGCAGATCGAGCTTCGCCACCTTCACGAACAGCTTGGCATGACCACGGTCTATGTGACTCACGATCAGCGCGAGGCGCTGACGATGTCGGACCGGATCGCGGTGGTAAACAAGGGCCGCATCATGCAGCTTTCGACACCGCAGGAGCTATACGAACGTCCCGCCAACCGCTTCGTGGCGGATTTCATAGGTGACTCGACCTTCTTGAACGTGACCCGAAAGGGAACGCAGATCCTTTTCGGCGATATGGCACTGAAGCACTCGGCGCCGCCGCCCAACTCGTCCGAACTTCTGCTCATGATCCGTCCGGAGCGCGCAATTCTCGCATCGGATGGTCCCCGCGAAGACGCCAATAATTTTGCCGCGACGGCGACCGAAGTGGTTTATCAAGGCGACAGCTACCTGTTGCACGCGCGGCTGGCGGACGGAAACCAGATCGCGCTGCGCGGCGCCGTGCGCGGGGCCAACGCATCTTCGCTGCCGTCGCCAGGCGATCAGGTGACACTCAGCCTCGCACCCGAGGACACCGTCCTGATCGACGGAAGTGAGGCCTGACATGTCGGATGCGTCCATAAACGCCGCAGGTTTGCGCCGCGATGAACGGCTGGAACGGCTGGCGCTTTTCGGCCTCAGCTCCCCCGCGCTTCTTCTGATCCTCGTGGTGCTCGTCATCCCTGTCGGCTGGCTCTTCTACGTCTCGTTCGTCGGGGCGGATGGCCAGTTCTCGCTCGAGAACTACGACCGGATGATTCAAAGCAGCTCCTACGCCCGGATCTTCCGCACCACATTCGAGGTCAGCCTTCTTACGACCGTGCTTTGTATCCTCATCGGCTATCCTCTGGCCTATTTCCTGTCACAGCTACCGGATCGACTGGCCAATCTTTGCCTCATCACGGTTCTCCTGCCGTTTTGGACCTCGCTTCTGGTTCGTACCTATGCCTGGCTGGTGCTGCTGCAAAAGAAGGGCCTCGTCAACGACGCGGCGATCGCGCTCGGTCTCTGGGACGAGCCTGTCAAATTCGTCCATAACCTAACCGGCACGCTGATCGGCATGGTCCATATCATGCTGCCCTTCCTGATCCTGCCGGTTTACGGCGCAATGAAAGCCGTCGACCGGGACTACGTGATGGCGGCCGCAAATCTTGGCGCAGGTCCGAAGCGCGCATTCTGGACCGTTTTTTTCCCGCTCACCACGCCGGGTCTGTTCGCCGGGGCGCTAATGGTCTTCATTCTCTGCCTCGGCTTCTTCGTAACACCCGCGGTTCTCGGCGGCGGCAAGGTCATCATGGTTTCAATGAAGATCGTCTCGAATATCGAGCTGTTTGTGAACTGGGGCGCGGCAAGCGCGCTTGGCGTCGTGCTGTTGGTCCTGACGATCATTATCCTCTGGATAGCGTCACGCTTTCTCAATCTCGATCAGGTCGCGGGAGGGGGGCATTGATGCTCAACGGTCTCCGATCCCCGGCCACCGATACACAGATTACGCATGGCCAGCGACTCTGGCTCTACGTCTTTGCCGTCATCATCATGTTCCTGCTTGTGATACCGACGCTGATCGTGATCCCGATGTCCTTCTCGGACAGTCAGTATCTCGAGTTTCCGCCGCAAACATGGTCGACCCGCTGGTACGAACACTATTTCGGTTCGCCGGAATGGATGCAGGCGACATGGACATCGCTCAAAGCCGCCTTTTTGACCATGCTCGTTGCAACCCCAATCGGCGTGCTGGCAGCGTATGGGCTTCACATCTCCCGCGTGGCCTTCGTACGTGCAGCTTTCGTCCTGATGATAACGCCGATGATGGTGCCTGTGGTTCTGGTCGCGATCGGTGCTTTCTATGCCTACGCACAGCTCAATCTCCTCTATACGATCACCGGCCTCGTGCTCGCGCATTCCATCCTCGCGCTACCGCTCGTCATCATCGTCACCGGCTCGGCTTTGAAGAGCTATGACATGAGCCTTGAGAATGCCGCGCGCAGTCTGGGCGCGCCCCGGTGGAAGGCGTTTCTGACGATCACGCTGCCGCAAATCCGTTTCGCCGTGGTGACAAGCGCGCTTCTGGCATTCCTGACTTCGTTCGATGAAGTCGTCGTGGCGATGTTCATCTCCGGCGGCGACAATCCGACGCTGACGCGCAACATGTTCAATTCGCTGCGCGATCAGATCGACCCGACAATCGCCGCGATCTCCACCATCATGATCTTTGTGACGACGATAATGATGGTGCTGGCGCAGGTATTCGGACAGCAGAGAAAGCCCTCGAAATAGTGCGGCGGCGCGAGGGCCGGGGATGACGAAGACAGATCGGGTGCTGCGCCTGCTGGAGCTTTTCCAATCCCGCCTCGCCACCCATGACAGCGGCTGCGCCCGCGAACTTGATGAGGCTTTGCGTGCCTTGGCGACGACTGAACCTCGCCAGCCGGCCTCGACCGTTCCGGGCTGCACGCACCTGCCCGAAGCTCTGGTCGGTGCGGATCCGTCCCTGCGCGATGCGATGGAAACGGTCGCCGGCGATTTGGCCTGGCGGGTGCCCGGCTTTGGTCACCTTCCCCGGTCACTGACCGGGCGCATGGCGGCGTCGGAACTGGTGGGGCCAGGCGGAATGATCGGCCACGACCGCGTATCACTCGGTGTGATCCTGCTGGCGCCGAAGCTGGATTACCCCAGCCACAGCCACGCCGCCGAAGAGCTTTATCTGGTTTTGTCCGGAACCTTGGACTGGGAAATCGACGATGGGCGAACCGGGCCTGTGCGGGCCGGAGAGTTCGTGCACCACAAACCCTGGCAGCGCCACGCGATGGCGACCGGCGCGGAACCCGCGCTGCTGTTCTGGGGCTGGACTGGCAATATCCGGGGCGACACTTATTCGATGGACAACCGAACGACGCAGACAGGAGCCGGAAGACATGATCGAGCTTAAGACCTTTGCCAACCTCGCCGCCACCCCGCTTGGCGCATTCGCGGACAAGCCGACGACGCTGACCAAGGGACAGCAGGAGGCGTCGAGCCTGCTCTGGACCTCGGCCGATGGGCGCACCAAGATTGGCGTCTGGGAATGCACGCCGGGAAAGTTCACCGCAGACCGGACGGCGGCGGGGGAGTATTGTCACATCCTCTCGGGCCGCGCCACTGTGTCGAACGCGGATGGCACCGGTGCGCGCGACATCGGGCCGGGCGACCTGCTGGTGCTTGCCCAGGGCTGGACCGGCGAATGGGTGATCCACGAACACATGCGCAAACTCTATGTGATCAGCGCCTCGCCGGACGCGTGACACCGAAACGGTCCGGCCGATAGGGCAGCAGGTCCAGGTTGACCGGGCGGCCCCCCGCCAGATCGGCGACCAGCCGGCCAAGCTTGGGCCCGATGGTGAGCCCGATATGTTGGCCGCCATAGGCATGCAGCACGTTCGGCGCGCTCCGGCATTCTCCTATGGCGGGCAGGCTGTCCGGCGTCGTTGGCCTACGCCCCATCCAGCTTTCGGCGCGGTCGAATTGCAGGTCGGGGTAGAGCCGCGCGATGGCATTCTCGATCAGCTTGACCGGTGCGGCGGATGCCGGGGCGTCCAGCCCGGCGAATTCGACGACCCCAGCCGCGCGCAGGAAGCCGTTCATCGGCGTGACCACGCATTTCGCATCGGTAACCATGTAAGGCCCCGGCGCGGTGAAGCTCGGCCCATGCATCGAAACGTGATAGCCGCGCTCGGCCTCCAGCTTCATTCCCACGCCCATCGCATTGGCGAGTTTGCCCGACCATGCGCCCGCGGACAGAACCACCTTGTCCGCCGACAGGGTTTCGCCGCCCTCCAGCGTCACGGATGGCCGCTCACCCGGAGCGATCTGCGCCACGCGGGCCTGCCGGAACATCCCTCCCTGCCGACAAAAATGATCGGCTATCGCCGCGACATATCGCGCAGGTGACGTCAGCCAGGCGAAATCCTCGAACACCGTGCCGAAGGTGTAACCCGGCCCGAGGTTCGGATCACGTTCCAGCAAGTCCGTTCGTGACAGATGCTCAGGCTCGAGCCCGAAGCGCCGCCGGATCCCGATCGACAGGATGTCGGTCTCGTAGTCGGATTTCCGCGCATAGAGGCTGACGAAGGCACCCCTGGCGATGTGGGCTTCGGCCCCTGTGCCCTTGCTCAGAGCAAGATGCTGATCGGTGGCGTCGAAGGTCAGCGTGGACAGACCCTGGGCGATCTCGTGTATCTTGCGGCTATTGGCGTTGCGTAGAAATGGCAGAAGCCACGGCATGAGACGCGGAAGGTAGGACCAGCGCAGGAAGAGCGGCGAGTTTGGGTCAAGTAGCATCAGCGGCGCCTTGCGCACCAGCGACGGCGTGGCCACCGGAACGACCGAAGTGCGGGCAATGAGTCCTGCATTCCCGAACGAGGCCTGATCTTTGCCGCCCGGTAATACCGGGTCGATCAGCGTCACCTGCCAGCCGTCGCGGCGCATCCATTCCGCTACGCTGACGCCACCGATGCCCGCGCCGACGATCAGAACCGACTTTCCCATGCCAAACTCCTCGCTGAGCCGCTTTCACCCGTTCGCTAGTAGCTGACCCGGCACATTTGCAGGGCCACTCTGCTTCGTCGGTCCGACCATGCCGGGCCTCTGGCAGCGATTGGTTCGCAGGCGGCCCCGCAACTGCGCCAGAAGGCCGGTCACGATCATTTTGGCGCTGCCGGTCCGGACAACAAGGGTGCGGATCTCGGATGGCCCGTGCGGATCATCCGCGCGACATCTCCTCGAGTTCGTCATTCGACAGCGTTGAGCGCCCATAGGTGAACACGGCGGAGCGGACCTTCCCATCGGGAACTGCGTTCCGTTGAATGAGAGCTTCGCACCGCGCATCCTCACGCATGCCCACAAAGCGTGTCTTCGATCGCCGAAGTTTGCCCCTGCTCGCATGAACTGAGGGCGTGCTTCAGCGTAGGCGGCGCTCTGTCTTCGGATCAAAGAAGAGTACGTCGGCAGGGTCGAACGTCACCCTGACGGGCGTCCCTTCCTTGATCATCTCGTCGTTGCGCGATTCAGCGATGAGACGCTCGTCTTGCGGTGTGTTGAGATAGTCGTAGGAGACGCCGCCAAGCCGCTCGCGAATATCAAGAACGATGTCCGAAGGCCCGATCTCGACCGAGAGGTGCCGCGGACGCAATCCGACGACAACTTTCGATCCGGTGGCGGGCAGGGCGATCTTCGTCTCAACCATCGCGTTCCCGAGCGACGGGACACGGACCGCGCCATTCTCAACGATGCCGTCCAGAAAGTTCATTGCGGGCGACCCGATGAAACCCGCGACGAACTTGTTGTCGGGGTCGCCGTACAGTTCCATCGGGCTGCCGACCTGCTCGATCCGGCCAGCGCGCAGGACGACGATCTTGTCGGCCAGCGTCATTGCCTCCACCTGGTCGTGGGTCACGTAGATCATCGTCGCGCCGATCTCCTTGTGGAGGCGCGCGATCTCGACCCGCATGTCGACCCTGAGTTCGGCGTCGAGGTTCGACAGCGGTTCGTCGAACAGGAACACCTCTGGTCCCCGCACGATGGCGCGGCCAATCGCGACGCGCTGGCGCTGGCCGCCGGACAGCGCCTTGGGCTTGCGTTGAAGGTAATCGTCAAGCTTCAGGATCCGGCTCGCTTCGGCCACCTTGCTTTTGATCTGCTCCTTGGGATGGCCGTTCATCCTGAGGCCGAAGCCCATGTTTTCTTCCACCGTCATGTGCGGATAAAGCGCGTAGGTCTGGAACACCATGGCCACACCGCGTTCGGCCGGGTCGAGGTTGGTGACATCGCGCTGCCCGATGCGGATCTGGCCCGCAGTGGTCTGCTCCAGCCCCGCGACCATGCGCAGAAGCGTCGATTTTCCGCAGCCGGACGGACCCACGAAGACGCAGAATTCGCCGTCGTCGATTTCAAGATCTACACCGTGGATCACGCCCACAGGCCCAAACTTCTTGACGACGTTGTTGAGTGTAACCCCGGTCATTCTTTCCTCCGCTCCTAAGTCCGTTCCGGAAAGCGCCAGCTTTCCGCATCGTTTGCGATCTGACCGGCGACATTCAGCAACTTGCCGGAACATGCTTCGAGTTGATCAAGTGTTAGCCTGTTCGTCGAAGACGTCATCGACAGCGCACCCAAAGGTCGCCCGACGCGGCTGAGGATGGGAACCGCGCAGCAGATGATGCCCGGTTCGTGTTCCTCGCGGTCAAAGGCGTATCCGCGTTCGCGGATGCGGGTAAGCTCGGCGCGCAAATCACGCGCGTTCGCGATGGTATTCGCGGTATGGCGGTAGAAACTCTGCTCTTTGAGCGCCTCGTCGAGGCTGTCCTTGTCAAGATAGGCGAGCATCGCCTTGCCCACACCGGTGCAGTAGGCGGGGCCGACCTTGCCTGCCTGCGCGAACATCTCGATCGCGCGGACCGCGTTGCGCTTGTCGACATAGAGCACCTGGCCGCGGTCAAGCTGCGCCAGGTGAATCGTTTCGCCGGTCTCGCGCGACAGGGCGTCGATATAGGGCCGCGCAATCGGCGCGAGGGAGCTTTGCGCCCAAGCCGAATGCGCCAGACGAACCAGTCGCACGCCCAAGGAATAGGTCCCACTCACCGGATCATGGCGCAGCATCCGCTGCTTGGTCAGCGTCTGGACAAGGCGATAGAGTGTGGCCTTCGGATAGCTGGAGATATCCAGAAGTTCGGAGAATCGCACCGAACCGCCGCGCTCCGCCACCATTTCGAGCACGTCCAGCGCCTTGCCGACCGTGCCGTCCGCGTGGCCCTCCGATCCCATCCGCGCTTCCTCCGCGACTCAGTTGACAGAAGGCAGGTTAGCGTACATAGTTTCCACTATTCAAGAACTAGTTTCACTAAATGGAACCACTAGGGAGGAAACCATGGTCCACTACATGAAGGGCGCACTCGCCCTCACCGCCGCGTTGCTGACAACGACGGCGGCCTTCGCGCAGGACAAACGCGTGGTGAAATACAACGCCGACTACGATGCGGCCCCGCTCGCGGCGATGGAAAAGGTCATCGCCGATTTCGAGGCGGCCAACCCCGACATCGACATCCAGCTCAACAACTTCGACCACGAAGGCTACAAGACCGCGATCCGCAACTTCCTGACCGCCGATGCGCCGGATCTGGCCAACTGGTACGCCGGGAACCGGATGGCGCCCTTCGTGACGTCGGGCCAGTTCATGGATGTGTCGGACGTGTGGGAAGCGAACGGGCTGAAGGATTCGCTCGGCTCGGCGCTCGCCTCGATGACCATCGATGGCAAGCAGTGGGGCATCCCCTACACCTACTACCAGTGGGGAATCTACTTCAACAAAGACGCCTACAAGGCGGCCGGCGTCGACGTTCCGGGCACCGAAGGCATCAGCTGGGATCAGTTCATCTCCAACTGTGAAAAGTTCCAGGCCGCGGGGATCGACTGTCTGACCACCGGCACCAAGGCGCTATGGCCGGGGGCGGGTATCTTCGACTATCTCGACCTGCGCACCAACGGGTATGAGTTCCACATGGACCTGACGGCCGGCAAAGTCGCCTGGACCGATGACAAGGTGAAGAACGTCTTTGCGGAATGGGCGAAGGTCCAGCCCTATATCACGAAGAACCATGCGGCCATCGACTGGCAGGACGCCGCAGCACTTCTGGTGCAGGGCAAGGCCGCGAACTACGTCATGGGCAACTTCGCCGTCGCCGTCTTCAAGGAAGGCGGGATGACGAACGACAACCTCGGCTTCATGCGCTTCCCGGAAATCACACCGGGCCTCAAGCGCGCGGAAGAGGCGCCGACGGATACGGTTCATATTCCGGTCGGCGCGAAGAACCCCGACGATGCGAAGAAGTTCCTTGCCTTCCTTGCGACCGCCGGTGCCCAGAACACCATCAACGCGGCGATGGGCCAACTTCCGATCAACAAGGACTCGACGGTGCCTGACGATCCGTTCCTGAAGGCGGGCTTTGAGATGCTGTCGACCGCTGACGGCGGCATCGCGCAGTTCTTTGACCGCGACGCCCCGGCCGAGATGGCCAAGGCGGGCATGGAAGGCTTCCAGGAGTTCATGGTCAAGCCCGAGAACCTCGACAAGATCCTCGAGCGGCTCGAAAAGGCGCGCGCGCGCTCCTACTGATCGCGCACGGCCAATTGGGCGCCCCCCGTTCAGGGGCGCCCAACACCATCGCACGCACAAGGGGAGGGAGTGACATGTCTGTCTCGACATGGAGGGCGAACCAGCGGCGTCTCGCCCCATGGCTGTTCCTGGCGCCCGGCCTGATCATGTTCGCCGTCTACGTCGTGATCCCGATCTTCCAGAGCATGTGGATCAGTTTTTACGACTGGGACGGTCTGGGCGAAAAGACGTGGATCGGAACGGCGAACTATGCCGAACTGATGGACGACGACGCCTTCTATACCTCGCTCAAGAACAATGTCATCTGGCTTGTGCTTTACATGCTGTCGGTTCCGGCCGGTCTCATGATCGCGATCTTTCTGAACCAGACCATTCGCGGCATGCGGCTTTACAAGTCGATGTTCTTCTTTCCCTTCGTGATTTCGCAGGTCGTCGTCGGCCTGATCTTTTCCTGGTTCTACGCGCCGAACTTCGGCCTCTTCTACAAACTGATCGAGGTTTTGACCGGTTCCGGCGTCGCCGTCCTTGCCGATGACAGATATGTCACCTACGGCATCATCGCCGCCGGCCTCTGGCCGCAGATCGCCTATGTGATGATCCTCTATCTGACCGGCCTCAACAACGTCTCTCCCGACCAGATCGAAGCCGCGCGGCTTGACGGGGCGAAGGGCTGGAAGATGCTCTGGTATGTCGTCCTGCCGCAGCTTCGTCCGGCGACCTTCATCGCCGTCGTCGTCACGGTGATCGGCGCGCTCAGGTCCTTCGACCTCGTGTCGGTGATGACCGATGGGGGGCCCTATGGATCAAGCCGTGTCCTGTCCTTCTACATGTACGAACAGGCGCTGTCTGAATACGGCTACAGGATGGGCTACGGCGCGGCCATCGCGGTCGTTCTCTTCGCGATCATGATGATCTTCATTTCGGGCTTCATCTGGAAGATGTGGCGCGACGAGACGGAGCGGTAGGATGTTTCCCAGACCGATCGAACAGACTTCGCGCTCCTCGCAGTGGCTATACAAGGTAGCCGTGCCGATTGCTCTGTTGCTGTGGCTCCTGCCGCTTTTCGGGGTGGCGGTGACCTCCGTGCGACCGGCATCGGACCTCGCACAGGGCAACTACTTCGGCATGCCCTCGGCACTGGCTTTCTCAAACTACCGCGATGTCTTCGTCAACTCACCGATGGCAGCCTACATGCTGAACTCGTTCAAGGTAACGGTTCCGACGGTCATCGGGGCGGTGGCCCTGTCGTGCATGACCGGCTTCGCGCTTGCCATTTACCGGTTCAAGTCGAATCTGCTGGTGTTCTTCATGTTCGTCGCGGGCAACTTCGTGCCGTTCCAGATCCTGATGGTGCCGGTGCGGGACCTGACGCTGAGCCTTGGCATGTACAACACCTGGTATGGGCTGGCGCTCTTTCATATCGCGTTCCAGACCGGGTTCTGCACGCTCTTCATGCGAAACTTCATCAAGGCCCTGCCATTCGAACTGATCGAAGCGGCGCGGGTCGAAGGTGTGAGCGAGGTCAAGATCTTCTGGTACATCGTCCTGCCGCTGATGCGACCTGCCATTGCCGCGCTGAGCGTGCTGATCTTCACCTTCATCTGGAACGACTATTTCTGGGCGACGGTGCTGTCGAACTCGCCTGACTCGCAGCCGATCACGGCGGGTATCATGTCGCTGAACGGTCAGTGGATCGCGCAATGGCAACTCGTCAGCGCCGGATCTATCCTAGCGGCCTTGCCGCCGGTCGCGATGTTCTTTCTGATGCAACGGCACTTCATCGCGGGCCTCACGCTCGGAGCCGTCAAGTGATCCGATACTGGTCTTTGCAGGACGGCAGACAAAGCCTGGTGCTCGCCTCCGGGGGCGGGCGCCTGCCCGAGGTGGTGTATTGGGGTCCGCGGCTTCCGGACTCTGAGGATCTGGCGACACTGGCGCGCGCCCATGCAATCGACGTGACAGGCGGCATGCTCGACCGCAATCCGGAGCTGTCGATCTGCCCCGAAGCGACGCGCAGCTTTCCGGGCCAGCCCGGCCTCATCCTGCGCGATGCAGGTGGCCGGCCGCTTTTGCCACGCTTCCGTTTCGTCGATGCCGATGAAGGCGAGAACCGGCTGCTTCTGCGTTACCGGGACGAAGCGCTTGGCCTCGACTATCGGGCGCACTTCGCGATCGACCCGCTTACGGCCCTCATCGAAGCTTCGGCCGAAATCGAAAGCGATGCGCCTGTGCATCTCGACTGGCTGGCGACGCCGGTCCTGCCTGCGCCGCAGCTTTCGGATGAGATGTTCGATTTCGCCGGGCGGTGGTGCGGCGAGTTCCAGATGAACGCCACACCCTGGACTGCGGGCATCCGCGCCCGCGAAAGCCGGACCGGGCGGACGGGGCATGAGCATTTTCCCGGCCTCGTCGTGCCCTGCCGGGGCGCCACGAATACCCAAGGCCAGGCCTACGCCTTCCACTACGGCTGGTCGGGCGGGCATCGGATGGTGGCCGAGGAACTGCCCGATGGCCGCCGCCAGGTGCAGTTCGGCAACGCCTCGGGGATCGAGGGCGAGGCCGCGCACCGGTTCGCAACGGCCACGCTCTACGCCACCTTTTCGGCCGACGGGATCAACGGTTGTGCAACGGCCTTCCAGCGTCATTTGCGCGACCGGATACTGTCGTTTCCCGATGCCGTCCGCCCCCGGCCCGTCCACTACAATTGTTGGGAAGCGGTCTACTTCAACCACAACCTGCCCGAGCTGAAAGAGATCGCGGAACGCGCCGCCGCTCTCGGCGCAGAGCGCTTCGTCCTTGACGACGGATGGTTCGGCAAGCGCGATGACGACACGACCTCGCTCGGCGACTGGGTGGTGGATGCGCGGAAGTATCCTCGACGGCCTCGGGCCGCTGATCGACCATGTCCACGGCCTTGGCATGACCTTCGGCATCTGGTTCGAGCCGGAAATGATCAATCTGGACAGCGACACCTTCCGCAGCCACCCGGACTGGGTACTGGGTGCCGCGGATCAGATTCCGGGCCGTCAGCAGATGGTGCTGAACATGGCGCTGGCCGAGGCGCGGGACTACCTCTACGACCGGATTTCCACGATCCTTGCGGCGCATCCGATCGACTACATCAAATGGGACCACAACCGCGTCCTGCCCACGCCCGATGCGGCGCAGACACGCGGCACCTACGCGCTGCTCGACCGTCTGCGCGAGGCCTTCCCGAAGGTCGAGATCGAAAGCTGCGCAAGCGGGGGCGGGCGGATCGACTTCGGTATCATGAAGCGCACGCACCGCGTCTGGTTGTCGGACAGCAACGATGCGTTGGAACGGCTGAAGATCCAGCACAACGCGGCGATCTTCCTGCCGCTCGTCGTCACAGGCAGCCATGTCGGACCGCGCGAATGCCATACCTCGGGTCGCGTTTTCGACATCCGCTTTCGCGCCTGGGTCGCCGCACAACGCCACATGGGGTTCGAGATGGACCCGCGCGAACTGACCGAAGAGGAAGCCCGCGTTCTTGTCGATGTGACGGCTTGGTGGAAGCAGAACCGTGATTGGATGAGCCGCGCCGACATCCTGCGGCTCGATAGCGCCGATCCCGCCGTCATCGCCGAACAGCAGCTTTCCGAGGACGGGACGCGCTTTGTGGTCTTCGCGGGCAAGGCCGCGACCTCGGCACAGATTTCCCCGCGCCCGCTGCGCCTGACCCGGCTTTCGCCCGACGCGCGCTACCGGATCGAACTTCTCAACCGCGCCGACGCGCCGCGCCTTTCGCGCGGCGAACAGATCCTGAAATCGGGATCGGTTGAACTGAGCGGACAGTACCTTATGAACCACGGCCTGACCCTGCCGTGGAGTTTTCCCGACCGCATCTGGGTCATCGAAGGACAACGCCTATGACGAAGCACTGCGGGGACCGAGGCCGAGCTGCCACGCGAGGGAGCCACTGATGCAACTGCCAGCGACGTTCCATGACCTCAGGGGGGTCTCGGTCTTCATCACCGGCGGCGGTTCCGGCATCGGGGCGAGCCTGACCGAGGGCTTCCTGCGGCAAGGTGCCAGGGTTGCCTTCGTCCAGCGCTCGGATTCAACGGCGTTCTGCGACGAGATGGAGAAGGCGACGGGCACCCGCCCGCTGTTCATTCCATGCGACATCACCGAAGTCGCCGCGCTGAAGGCCGCCGTCGATCAGGCGACCGCTGCGCATGGGCCGGTAACGGTTCTGGTCAACAACGCCGCCAACGACAAGCGCCACACGACGCTGGAGACTGACGAGGCATTCTGGGACTGGTCGATGGCGATCAATCTCAAGGCCTATTTCTTCGCAGCCCAAGCGGTCATTCCGGGGATGCAGGCCGCGGGCGGCGGCTCGATCATCAACTTCTCCTCGATCAGCTACATGATGGGCAATGCGGGCTACCCGGCCTATGTGACCGCAAATTCCGGCATCAACGGCCTGACGCGCGGGCTTGCCCGCGAGTTCGGGGCGGACCGCATCCGCGTCAACGCGCTGGCACCGGGCTGGGTGCTGACGCAGAAGCAGAAGGATCTGTGGGTGACGCCCGAGGGACTCGCCGCCCATGTGGACCGTCAATGCCTGAAGGATACGCTCGCGCCCGAGGATGTCGTCGGCGGGGTGCTGTTCCTGGCTTCCGGTGTGTCGAAGATGATGACGGGGCAGGCGCTGGTCATCGACGGCGGCGTGGTGGTGACAGGATGAGCGGGCCGGCCACAAACGCCGACTGGATCGCCGTGGACTGGGGGACATCGCACCTCCGCCTCTGGCGGATGAGCCGTGCAGGCGCCGTCCTTGGCCGCCGCGACAGCGACAAGGGCATGGGCAGGCTTACCCCGGACGGGTTCGAGCCGGTTCTGCGAGACCTCCTGAAGGACGATCTGCCGAAGGACGGCCGCCTTGCGGTGATCTGCTGCGGCATGGCGGGATCGCGTCAAGGCTGGGCCGAGGCGCGCTATGCCCCGGTCCCCTGCGCCCCGCCTGGGATTCGAAAGGCGACGCTGGTGCAGACCCGGTGCGAAAACCTTTCCGTTCACATCCTTCCAGGGTTGAGCCAAGCCTCTCCGGCCGATGTGATGCGCGGCGAGGAAACGCAGATCGCCGGATTTCTCGCGGTCGAACCTGACTTCGACGGAGTCATCTGCCTGCCCGGCACCCATTGCAAATGGGCGCATGTCAGCGCGGGCGAGGTGGTGAGCTTCCGCACGTTCATGACCGGAGAGATGTTTGCGCTTCTCTCGGGGCAGTCCGTTCTTCGCCACAGCGTCGCCGCCTCGGGGCTGGACCGAGACAGCTTTGCCACCGGCGTGGAGCGTGCCCTCTCCCGTCCTGAGGCGCTTGCCGGCGATTTCTTCTCACTCAGGGCGGAATCGTTGCTTCATGGCCTTGATCCGGTCGTCGCGCGGTCGCGCCTGTCGGGGTTGCTCATCGGGGCTGAACTTGCCGCGGCGCGGCCCTATTGGCTTGGCCGCGATATCGTGATCGTGGGGGAAAGCGGGATCGCGAAAGCCTATCACGCTGCGTTGGACATGCAGGGCGCCGCCCCGCGGCAGGTCAGCGCGGAAGACATGACGCTGAACGGCCTGCGCGCCGCCTATGAAGAGCTGAGGGAGCATACGCTGTGAGCCGTGAAATCATCGCGATCCTGCGCGGGATCAGTCCGGAGGAGGCCGGGCCGGTCACAGAGGCGCTGATCGACGCAGGGATCACCCGGATCGAGGTGCCGCTGAACTCACCCGAGCCCTATGACAGCATCGCGCGTATGCGCGCGCTGGCCGGGGATCGGGCCATCGTCGGCGCGGGCACGGTCCTTTCGCCCGATGATGTGGCAAGGCTCGCTGCGATCGGGGCGCAGATGGTCGTCTCGCCGGATTGCAACCCCGAGGTCATCCGCGCCACCAAGGCGGCAGGCATGCTCTCCTATCCCGGCGTCTTCACCGCCACCGAATGCTTCGCGGCCCTTCGTGCAGGCGCGGACGGGATCAAGATCTTTCCGGCCAGCCAGCTTGGCGCTGCGGGACTGACCGCCATCCGGGCGGTGCTGCCGAAAGGCACGCGCACCTATGCGGTCGGGGGCGTGGGGCCCAAGGATTTCGCCGAATGGCACAAGGCGGGCGTGACCGGCTTTGGCCTCGGCACGGCGATCTACAAACCCGGCATGAAATCCGCAGACGTGGCGGACCGCGCGCGCGGCATCGTTGCCGCCTATGATGAGGTCTTTTCGAAGTGACCGTCGAAGTCTTCTCTGAAACCACCTGCGCACTTGGCGAGGGTCCGCTCTGGCACCCGGAACGCGCGGAGCTGTTCTGGTTCGACATTCTCGGCAAACGGCTTCATGCGAAGGGCGCGGGCGCAGAACGCCACTGGCAGTTCGCCGAACACGTCTCCGCGGCCGGCTGGGTGGACAGCAACACGCTTCTGATCGCCAGCGAAACCGGCCTCTACCGGTTCGACATTCCCTCGGGCGAGCGCAGCCTCGTCGCGCCGCTCGAGGCCGACAATCCCGCCACCCGGTCCAATGACGGGCGCGCAGATCCCTGGGGCGGATTCTGGATCGGCACGATGGGCAAGAATGCCGAACCGGGGGCAGGGGCTATCTACCGGTTCTTCCGGGGCGAGGTGCGAATGCTGGTCCCGGACGTGACGATCAGCAATTCCATCTGCTTCGCGCCAGACCGCAGCGCGGCCTATTACTGCGACACCAGGATCGGCAAGATCATGCGCCAACCGCTTGGCTCCGCGGACGGCTGGCCGAAGGGTCAGGCGCAGGTGTTTCTCGATCTGGGCCACAGCGAGGCGCGCGGCGTAGACGGGTCCGTCATCGACCGCGACGGCTGCCTCTGGAACGCCCAGTGGGGCGCATCGCGGGTCGCGCGCTACGCGCCTGATGGCGCGCTTCTGGAAATCGTCGCCCTGCCCACGCCGCACACCTCCTGCCCGGCTTTCGGGGGCGCCGATCTGAAAACGCTCTACATCACTACCGCTGCGGAGGGGGTGGAGGGCGTCGGCGCCGGACAGACCTATGCCACCCGCATAGACGTCGCGGGTCTTGCCGATCCGGCGGTGCGGCTGTGACCGCGCGCCGCCGCACGCTGGGGGTCTGCTACTACCCCGAACATTGGTCTGAAGAGCAGTGGTCCGAAGACGCGCGCCGGATGGCCGAGGCTGGGCTGACCTGGGCCCGCATCGGCGAATTCGCCTGGTCCCGGATGGAGCCGGAGCCGGGGCGTTTTGACTGGGGCTGGCTCGACCGCGCGATCGGGACATTGGGCGCGGCGGGGCTGAAGGTCGTGCTGGGCACCCCCACCGCGACGCCGCCGAAATGGGTTCTCGACCGGCATCCCGACATGCTCGCCGTCGATGCCCACGGCCAACCGCGCAAGTTCGGCTCGCGCCGGCACTACTGCTTCAGCCATCAGGGATATCTGGACGAATGCCGCCGCATCGTCACGGAGTTGGCCCGCCGCTATGGTCGCAATCCGCATGTCGGCGCGTGGCAGACGGACAACGAATATGGCTGCCACGACACAGTGATCTCCTATTCCCAGGCCGCGCGTCAGGCGTTTCGGGCATGGCTACGCGCGGCATTCCCCGCCCCGAACAGCAACGGCGGCGACATCGCCGCGCTGAACCGCGCCTGGGGCAATGTTTTCTGGTCGATGGACTACGCCGATTTCGACGACATCGACCTGCCAAATCTGACCGTGACGGAGCCCAATCCGGCCCATACCCACGCCTTCCTCCGCTTTAGCTCCGATCAGGTCGTGCGCTTCAACCGCGCGCAGGTGGAGATCATCCGCGCGCATTCCGACGCACCCATCGCCCACAACTACATGGGCCGCGTGACGGAGTTCGACCACTTCGCCGTGGGCGCCGATCTCGATATCGCGTCCTGGGACAGCTATCCCTTGGGCTTCCTCGAAGACCGCGTGGGGGCGAGCGCCGAGGATCAGCGCCATTTCGCCCGTCAGGGTGATCCGGACTTTCAGGCCTTTCATCACGATCTTTACCGCGCGGTCGGGCGTGGCCGCTGGTGGGTCATGGAGCAGCAACCCGGCCCGGTGAACTGGGCGCCCTACAACCCCGCGCCGCTGCCCGGAATGGTGCGGCTCTGGACCTGGGAAGCCTTCGCGCACGGGGCTGAGGCCGTCTGCTATTTCCGCTGGCGTCAGGCGCATTTTGCGCAGGAACAGATGCATGCGGGCCTGTTGCGGCCCGATAGCGTCGATGCGCCAGGCCTCGCCGAGGCTGCTCAGGTCGCTCGCGAACTGGATGAGGCGCCCGATGTGAAGACAGCGCAGGCACCCGTTGCATTGATCTTCGACTATGCCGCCGACTGGGCCTGGAAGGTCCAGCCGCATGGGCACGGCCTCAGTTACTTCTCGCTCATCTTCGACCACTACCGCGCGCTGCGCCGCGCTGGTCTTTCGATCGACATCGTCCCGCCGGATACACGCAACTTCTCCGGCTACCGCGCCGTCTTTGCGCCCGGCCTCATGTATATGCCCGACGATCTCAAATTGGCGCTGTCGAACAGCGGCGCGGAGGTCGTGATCGGTCCACGCAGCGGCGCGCGCGATAGGAATTTTTCGATCCCGCTGCCCTTGCCGCCGGCCTTTCCCGATCTCGATGTCACCGTCGCGCGGGTCGAAAGCCTGCGCCCCGACATGCCCGTGCCTGTGCAGGGTGGCGGCGCCGTGACGGGCTACCGGGAGGATCTTGAGGGCACGTCCCATCCGCTATTCGCAGATACGGCTGGTGCCCCGGTTGCGCTGAGACAGAGGCAGATCACCTACGTCGGCGGTTGGGGCGACGAGCTGCTGCTTGACCGTCTCGTCGCAGATATTTGCGGGCGCGCGGCGATCGAAACAGTGCCGATGCCCCGTGGCGTCCGTATTCGGGACACTGGCGCGGAGCGGTTCTGGTTCAATCACAACCCATATCCGGTTGGGACTGCGGTGGGGCAAATTCCCGCCGCCGGGTGTCTTCGAAAACCCGTCGCATGAAACACCGCGGGCCCGCGCCATCGACCGTCCGAGCACGCCCGTCACTTTACCGGTTGCCAATAGCGCCGGGGGCCATGCGTCCTATTGCTTCCCTTCAGCCTTGGCGACGTTGCGCAGCACCTTGACGAAGCTGTCGGGTGTGACGGAGATGCTGTCGATGCCGAAGCCGACAAGGATCTGTGCGAAGCTCGGATCGTTACTCGGCGCCTGCCCACAGAATCCGACCTTCGATCCGGCTTTGTGCGCCTCCTTGATTACCGTCTCGATCATCCAGAGGACCGCCGGATCATCCTCGCGGAAGAGAGGCGCAAGTTCCTCGGAATCGCGGTCGATACCCAGCGTGAGTTGGGTCAGGTCGTTCGAGCCGATCGAGAATCCGTCGAACCGCTTGGCAAACTCGGCGGCGCGAACGACGTTCGAGGGGATTTCGCACATCACATAGACCTGTAGGCCGTCACGCCCGCGAACCAACCCGTGTTCGGCCATCACCGCGAGCACGCGGTCTGCCTCCTCGGGCGTGCGGCAGAAGGGGATCATCATGATGACATTGTCAAAGCCCATGTCGGTACGGAGCCGCGCAATCGCCTGACATTCCAGAGCAAATCCATCTCGATAGGCCTCGGAGTAATAGCGCGAGGCGCCGCGAAAGCCGATCATCGGGTTTTCTTCGTGCGGCTCGAAGGCGCGGCCACCCAGAAGGTCAGCGTATTCATTCGTTTTGAAATCGCTCATGCGAACGATTACGGGCTTGGGGTAGCAAAGGGCGGCGATCCGCGACAGACCCCGCGCGAGCCGATCCACGAAATAGGCCGGCTTGCTATCGTAACCGACCGTGAGCGTTTCAATCTCCTCACGTTGTGCCGGATCGCTGACCTTGTCGAAATGCGCCAGTGCCATCGGGTGGACCCGGACCGAGGTATTGACCACAAACTCCATCCGGGCCAGCCCGACGCCCTCGACGGGCAGGCGCCACCAGCGCAAAGCGGCGGTGGGGTTCGCGAGGTTGAGCATCACCTTGGTTTTGGTCGCTGGCAGGGTCTGCAATTCCTCGGTGGTCACCGTGATTTCGGAGATACCAGCCGTGACCACCCCCTCCTCGCCGCCCGCGCAGGAGACGGTGATCTCTTGTTCATCATGCAGGACATGAGTGGCATTGCCACACCCGACGATTGCGGGAAGGCCCAATTCACGGCTTACAATCGCAGCATGGGATGTGCGCCCACCGTGGTCGGTGACGATGGCTGCGGCACGTTTCATGATCGGGACCCAATCAGGGTCTGTAGTACCCGTCACAAGGATAGACCCATCGACAAAGCGGTCGATATCGGCCGCCCTTTCGATGATGCATACCTGTCCCGCAATCGCCGCGGCACCCACGCTGAGGCCGGTCAGAATGACCTTGCCGGGGTTCTTGACGGAATAGGATTTGAGCGAGCCGACATCGGCGCGCGACTGCACGGTTTCCGGCCGCGCCTGCACGATGTAAAGGATGCCGGTCTTGCCATCACGCGCCCACTCCATATCCATGGGTTGACCGTAGTGATCCTCGATGATCTTGGCCTGCCGCGCCAGCGTCAGGATTTCGGCGTCGCTGAGAACAAATTGCGCGCGTTCGGCCTTGGAGGTCGGCACGTTGCGGGGGGTGCCGTCGCGTCCGTAGATCATCTTGATCTTTTTCGCGCCAATCCGCTTTTCCAGAATTGGCGTCAATTTCGGATTGTCGAGAAATGGTTTGAACACCTGGTATTCATCGGGGTCCACAGCACCTTGCACCACGTTTTCACCAAGGCCCCATGCAGCGTTGATAAGTACGGCATCCGGAAAGCCGGATTCAGTATCGATGGAGAACATGACGCCGGAGCCGCCGGTGTCGGCGCGCACCATCTGCTGGACCCCGACGGACAGGGCGACCTGCTGGTGAGAAAATCCCTTCATCTGCCGATATGAAATCGCGCGGTCGGTGAACAGCGACGCATAGCAACGTTTGCAGGCGTCCATCAGCGCATCAATGCCGACAATGTTCAGGAAGGTTTCCTGCTGGCCTGCGAAGCTCGCGTCCGGCAGGTCCTCCGCCGTGGCGCTCGAGCGGACGGCGACGGCGACGTTGCTCTCGTCGGCGGTCTTGCACAGCACCCGATAGTGTTCACCAATCTGCTTGGCTGTATCTTTGGGCCACTCACCGCTGAGGATCAGCGAACGAATGGTTTCGCCGGTCTGATGCAGGGAAGCCACGCCGGCAGCCAGCTTCTCCAAAGCCGCACCAATGCGTGCGTCCAGATCATTGGCCGACAAGTAGGCGCGAAAGGCATCAGCGGTCGTGGCAAAACCGGGCGGCACCAGAATGCCTTTCTTCCCCAGCGCGCCAATCATTTCTCCCAATGAGGCGTTCTTGCCGCCGACGATGCCGACATCGCCGCGCTTGACCTCTTTAAAGTTCATCACGAGGGGGACGTTCTTCGCCATAGTGAATTCTCGCTCCTGCATGTGGTTGGCGGCTGCGAGATGCAGCCGTGTAAAATTGACATGGGCCAACCCCGCCATCCGCCCCGAAGCGGAAGCAGCGATGCGTCCCGTGGTCATCACTGCCGCGGAGCCGCCGGGTGATAGAGACAAAAGCCAAGCCCTGTTAGCGAAGCGGGCTGCTGAGCGACGTGATCCTGGGGATCAGGTTTCATATGCGTCCCGACCCATCGTGTATTGGCTTCAGTTTAGGCCGCGCGGCAGCAATTCGCGTTGACTTGCATCAAGGAGAGTGCGGGCGCCGTTGCCATTCCAGTCGGTCTTTGCCCAAGATTGCAAACCCAGGAAGCGTCGCCTGACCCGACAGGCGAAATCAGTCGCGCCGACGGAACTGGCAGCGCTCCTCGGTCAACTCGGCCCTGTCTTTCTCGTTTCATTGCACCGCATGTGTCGCGATGAATCTGCACCTATCGGCCATCGCACGAGCCACACCCACGTCACATGACACAGATCAATGCGCCGGGCACGAACTTGGACCCACATAGAGGACCAGGGACCGATCGCACATGCTGCGGTCTGCGGACAAACAGAAGGCGGAGAAATCACGATGAAGAGCCCCGAACTCGACGCCTTGATCATGGAGCTTGAGACCCGACACGACCTGAGCGTCGCTGATTTTGAAGGTGTGGCACATGGTCTGGCGTTTCTGCTTCCCGAAACGATAAGGCTCGACTCGCATCTGGCGCAACGGCTCGGCACGTCGGATGAGGCGATCCGTATTGCCGATCATGCGTTCCCCGATTGGGCCGTGCACATCCACGGGCGGGCCAATGACAAGGACGGGCACTGGCGTTGCACGTTGCGCGAAAGCGACAGCCGAGACAATGACGCCGTGATTGGCACGGGCCGATCACCGGTGCTGGGGCAGGCGATCCTCTCTGCCGTGATGCGCTTGGCGATGGCCAAGAATGGCTAAGCCAACTTGTTGCGGCGCAGGAACTTGATCGGCCTGGATCCGTGGCCTCTCGGACCGCGCCATCTATTGCGCCATGATCCGGGCGGGCCAGAGCCGGCTTTGCAGGCAGCAAAAGCATCGTGAGAATGCCCGCGACACTTCTCGTGATCTTCCTCTCCCATACTGCTGTTCTTGCTTCAGCAAATCAGGAGCAATTGCCTCTCGCCGGACGATCCTGCACCCCCCTGCGGGTGATCATGTCGGCCTAGGCCGCCGGGCCTCGGCAAGGAGCATCTCATCGTAAAGGCTCCAGGTGCTTTGTGCCTCTTCCTGGGTGACGCGGGCGGTGATGTGGCCTGATTGAATCAGGACATGGTCGCCGACCATCAGCCCCTCGTGCTGAAAGAGAAAGAGGCTCGCCTGACGGCGGACGCCACGCACTTCACACTCGGCCATCATGCCGTCGATACGGACGATCTTCATCGGAATTGCGAGACACATCGCATGACCCTTGGCAGCTCGACCATCGCTATCGTGCCGAAATGTGCTTTGCAGTGATATAGATCAATGGCGCACCGATCGGCGCCGGCCAGTTTCGGACAGCTCCGGAGAGTCGTATGGCCAAATCGAAACGTTTTTCCATTCGTGTTTCCCTGAGAACCTTGGTGCTCGGGTTCGGCAGCACGCGTCTCGGCGACAGTGGCATCGGCGTGCATATCCCGCGGGCGTTAGAGGACGCGCGGCGCGGCGGTGATCGTGGACAATGGCATCAACGTCCCCCGCGTATGACGCCGTGGCTCAGCAAATGCGGGGCAACTGTTCGCCGACAAGCATGTCGACGATGCGCATGCCTCCGAACAGGGTGCGCATCGTGACCAGTCCGGTATGGGCGGCGACGGCATGCCCAATGGCCACGGCGTTTTGCCCGCCCTCAGTGCCGCGCAGGGCGGCCAGCACAGGTTCTACGGCCTCCGGCGGCACGAACATCACCAGCGTGCCCTCGTTGGCAAGGTAAAGCGGGTCGAGTCCGAGAATTTCGCACATGCCGCGCACTTCGGCGCGCATCGGCAATACCTGCTCGTCGATTTCTATTCCGACATTGGCAGCGCCGGCCAATTCATTCAGCACGGCGGCCAGCCCGCCCCGGGTTGCGTCCCGCGCTGCGCGAACGGGCCCCGCTGCCCGCGCCGCTTCCATGAGCGGCCAAAGGCTGCGGCAGTCCGATTGAAGATCGCTCGAAAGCGCGAAGTCTCCCCGCGCGGCAAGGATGGTGGCGCCATGATCGCCAAGCGGCCCGTTGACGATGGCTACGTCACCGGGGCGGACGTGAACCGCCGCCAGATCCGACCCCGGTGCGATCACGCCGACCCCGGAGGTGGTCACGAAGACCTTGTCGGCAGAGCCGCGTCCAACAACCTTGGTATCGCCGGTGACGATGCGAACGCCGGCTGCCGCCGCCTCGCGCGCCATCGAGGCCACGATCCGGTGCAGCAGGGCGATCTCGCACCCCTCTTCGATGATGAAGGCCGCCGACAGCCAAAGCGGTCGCGCACCCCCGACCACCAGATCGTTCACCGTACCGCAAACCGCGAGTTTGCCGATGTCACCGCCCGGAAACTCGACCGGTGTCACCACGAAACTGTCGGTGGTGAACGCCAGCCGCGCGCCCGGTTCCTGGAGCGCCGCATCCATCACTCGGGCTTGGTCCTCCATGTCGGGCGGCGCGAAAACACCGGTGAACACGTTCTCAATCAGCTTGCGCATCGCCGTGCCACCGCCGCCATGCGCCAGGGTCACATGAGTGTCTCGCAATTCGTTCCCCCGATTCTGATCTGCCATTCGGCACAGTTGCCCGTGGCCGCCAAGCGGCGGCGGCGCGCGCCCGGTTGCCCCGTCACTCCGCCGCCGCCCGCGCCCCGCCGTATTGCCAGTAGGCAGCGCAGGCGCCTTCGGACGAAACCATCAATGCGCCAAGCGGCGTCTCGGGCGTACAGCCGCGCCCGAACTTGGGGCAGGCGGTGGGCTTGATCCGGCCCGTCATCACTGCACCGCAGGCGCAATCGTCGGGCTCCGGCACCGACCGACGAATGGCGCCGTAGCCGATGCCGAACTTCTCTTCGGCGTCAAAGACGGCGTATTTCGCCCGCACCCGTAAGCCCGAAGCGTCGATCTCACCAAGACCGCGCCATTCGAAGCTCGACCGCCGTTCGTAAACATCGGCGATGGCGGCAAGGCTGACCGGGTTGCCATTCTCAGGCACCACTCGGGCGTACTGATTTTCCACCTCCGCGCGGCCCTCGGCAATCTGGGTCAGCACCATCAGAACCGATTGCAGGAGGTCCAGCGGTTCAAAGCCCGCGACGACAATGGGCTTGCCGTAATCCCTGGCGATGAAGTCGTAGGGATGGATGCCGATCACCATCGAGACATGGCCCGGCCCGATGAAACCGTCGAGCATCATGTCGGGGTCGTTCGAGCAGGGCCCGGATCGGTTCCGGCACCGTGATGTGGTTGCAGAAGATCGAGAAGTTCGTCACGCCTTCACGCGCTGCCTGCTGGATCGTCAACGCCGTCGAGGGCGTCGTCGTCTCGAAACCGAGCCCAAAGAAGACCACCTCGCGCTCCGGATTGCGCCGCGCCAGTTCCAGCGCGTCAAGCGGCGAATAGACCATGCGGACGTCGCTCCCCATCGCCTTGGCTTGGTTCAGGCTGCCGCGGGTTCCGGGAACCCGCATCGCATCGCCAAAGGTTGTGAATATCACGCCCGGTCGACTGGCGATCTCAACGGCTTCATCGACCCGGCTCATCGGCAGGACGCAGACCGGACATCCCGGCCCGTGGATGAACTCGATGCCGTCATGCACGAGTTTGTCGAGCCCGAAGCGGAAGATCGCGTGGGTATGACCGCCGCAGATTTCCATGATCCGCACCGGCTTTGCGGCAGAGGCGCCGATCTGGTCGGCGGTCCGCGCGATCGCGGCGATCAGCGCACGGGCGGCGGCGGGGTCGCGGAACTCAGTGGCATATTTCATCGCGCGTCCCCTTTTGCTGAAAGGGCGGCCTGACCCTCGGCCATTGCCGCCAGCGCCTCTTGCGCTTCGCCGAGGTCATGCAGCGCCGCAAGCGTGCGCGCGGCCTCGTCCGCGTCGATCCGGCTCATCGCAAAGCCGACGTGGATCAACGCCCATTCGCCGACCAACCCCTCGAGCGGGCCGTCCGCGATGCAGGCGAGGTTCACCTCGCGACGCACGCCCGAAACTTCGGCCATCGCCATCTGACGGGCGGCGTCGGTGATGGCGATGATCTGGCCTGGAATGCCAAGGCACATGTCTCCGTCCTTTTCTCATCGGATCGTACTAGGCGACCCGCACAGTCATCCTGCCATCGACAATGTCTTCACGGCGTGTTGCGTGCGCAGCCATTTCAGCCAGTCCGCCATACCCTCGCCAGTTCTTGCCGAGACGCGCAGGATCGCGATGGTCGGATTGATCCGGCGCAGGTTCGCCTCATAGGCATCAAGATCCGCGTCGCAATAGGCCGCAAGGTCGATCTTGTTCAGAATGGCGAGCCGGGCGGCGGTGAACATGTCGGGGTATTTTAGCGGCTTGTCCTCGCCCTCTGTCACCGACAGGATCGCCACCTTGGCGTCCTCACCCAGATCGAAAGCGGCCGGGCAGACGAGATTGCCGACGTTCTCGATGAACAACAGACTGCCGCGCCCCAGGTCAAGATGTTCGAGCGCGTGTTCGACCATCTGCGCATCGAGATGGCAGCCCTTGCCGGTATTGACCTGCACCGCCTTCGCCCCGGTCGCGCGAATGCGATCGGCATCGTTGGAGGTCTGCTGATCGCCCTCTATCACCGCAAGCGGCGCGGTGCCGAGCGCTTCGATCGTCCGGCATAGCAGCGTTGTCTTTCCCGAGCCGGGTGAAGACACGAGGTTGACAGCGTAGACGCCGAGCCGATCGAGATGATGCCTGTTGTCGCGTGCATAGGCGTTGTTCTTGGCGAGAATGTCGGTCTCTACCTCGATCAAGCGGCTTTGGCTCATCCCAGGCACGGAGACTCCGGCCGGACCGGTGCCGAAATGCAAGTAGTCATGGCCACGACCATCGGAATGCCGATGAGCATGGGCCGCATTGGAGCCGGCCGCTTCGAACTTCGGCATATCGCCGCAGCCGCATGTCGTACACATCACTCCACCTCCATGTCTTTGACTCGCATCTCGGTGCCGTCGAGTGGCACCAGCCGACCGCCGCCGCACAATGGACAAGGGTCCAGCCGGTCTTCGATCCCGACGACCTTGCCACAATCGTAACAGGTTGCGCGTCCCGGCAGGTCGATCATTTCAAGCGCCGCTCCCTCGGCGGGGCCGCCGCGCATCACGGCATCAAAACAGAACGCCAATGCCGATTTTTCAACCCCGGCAAAACGCCCGATCTCCAAGCGGAGCAGCTTGACCCGGCCAAAGCCATGCTGGCGCGCCTGATCCTCGACGATACCGCGAATACTTTCCGCAAGTGCCATCTCATGCATGTTCTCACCCCCCGACCATGATCTGCGTCAAGGAGACTGGAACGCACGGGTCCAGAATGTCGAGCACGAGAGGCACCAGACCGGCCTTCGGCGGCGGCAAGGAGGAAAGGGACCGCGCCAGCATGCCGCCGGGTGCGAGCATGTGATCGGTCGGTGTGACGCGCGTGAACGCGGTGACTCGCCCGGCGCCAATCGTGGCGCGCACGGCGTAGACCCCGCGTGCGGCGGGGGTCAGGACGGTGCCATCGGCAAGGATCGTCGGTGGCGAGAGGGTTCGGTCAAGGCAGGCTTCGGCATCGACCAGCCGAGCAACGGCGCGCCATAGCGGGCCCGGTCCATGCTTTGCCTTCACGGCCTCCAGAAGCGAATGTCCGGGATGACGCAGCGCAGGCGAGTTTTCTTGCGCGCTTGGTTGCAAAGCCAGTTTCGGTGTCACCCAAGACAGGTCGGCAATTGCCTCACCAGGCGCGAAGGACGCGGCGATCGCCCGCAGGAGCGGAGCTACCCCGGCCTCGCTCGCCTGCCATGACATGAAGTCGGCGATCGTCGTGGGTAGGCAGCCCGTCGGCCCGAACAGCGCGAACGCGATCTGATCCTTGGGCGGGAAGGGGCGCAGGGGCAGGTGCAGAAGCTGTGGCCAGACCACGAAAAGCTTCAGCATGTGGTCGCGCAAGACCTCCCGATGAAGCGTTTCGGGGGGCTCCGGGTTGGGTAGGCCAAGGGCCAGATGTGCCGCCGCCGACTGCGCAGCACGGCACAGATTGAACAGCCGTGGCAGGATCTGCGCAACCTCTTCCGGCGTTCGTCCGATCAGAAATGCCTCGACTGCCGATGCGTGGCCGGGGTCGATGGTTGCGTGGCATCCGGTGTCGCCCACTCTGACCGTTATGGCGACCGATCCGATCATGCCTGGCGCCGCCGCAACGGTCACTGCCCCCGTTGAAGCGTCGATCGCGCGCGCGGCCGCAACAAGTGCCTGCCCGAACGCGAGGCCACCGTCATTCGCCGGGACAGCGTGATGGAGAAGCACGCTGACGCCGTGCAATTCGCGCAGGCAGTGCGCCAGAAGGGTCGCATTCTGAAAGCAGCCGCCCGACAGCGCGACGGCTCTTGCACGACCCTGTTCAACGAGGGCACGCGCCGGGGCGCAGAAGGCGCGGGCCAGACCGGCGTGGAAGCGCGCAGCGATGAAAGCGGCAGGTCTCTGCGCGTCAAGGTCATCGACCATCGCGCGGAGCATCGGCGCGGGGTCGATGAGCGGGCCATTGCGCGCGAATGGGTAGGGTGGAGCGGTCTGGTCGGCCGCAAGCGCTTCCAGCGCCATTGCGGCTTCGCCCTCGAAACTCTGCGCGTCGCGGGTCAGGCCAACCGCAGCGGCAACCGCGTCGAAAAGCCGTCCGGCGGAGGAGGACAGCGGGGAGTTGATACCCTTTGCCATCGCTTGCCGCAGGGCCGCGCGCGGGCGATCCGCGAGAAGTCTGTCGGACCAGACCTCCAACCCCGATGCGTCCAGCCGTGCGAGAAGGTTTCGCCAAGGCTCGCGGTTCGCGGCGTCCCCCCCAGGAAGCGGCGCCGGGACAAGATGGGCAACCCGTTCGACGTCGCGGTAATCGCCCAGAAGCACCTCGCCACCCCAGATCGTTCCATCCGTACCAAGGCCAAGGCCATCCAGAACGACGCCTGCGACAGGCCCTCCGGTCCGGGACCACATGGCATCACCCAGCGCCGACGCAAGATGCGCGTGATGGTGCTGCACCGGCAGCAGCGGCAACCCGTCGGCCGTTGCCCGTTCGGCGGCCCGCAGGCTTGCGCGAAACCCGGAATGCAGATCGCAGACGAGGATTTCGGGGCGGTGATCGAAAAGTTGGGCGTAGTCGGATTCGGCGGCCAGATACTCCTGCCAGGTGCGTGCGTCATCGAGATCGCCGAGATGATGCGACAGCAGTGCACGACCGTGCTTCAGAAGGCAGATCGCGGATTTCATCTGGCCGCCATAGGCATGAACCGCGGGCGCGGCCTCAAACCCCGGAGGCAAGGGCAGGGTGGCTGGGACCCGGCCGCGCCCCCGCCGCAACACCATAGGCCCGCTTGGGACGATCCGCTCGACCCCGTCGTCGAGACGCCGCGAGATGGGCCTGTCATGCATCAGTACCGCATCGGCGAAGGCGATGAGCTTGCTGCGCGCAGTGTCATTGTCGATCACCTGAGGTTCGCCCGAAAGATTGCCAGAGGTCATCACGAGCGGGCCGCCAAAGGCATCGAGCAGGAGGTGATGGAGGGGCGCATAAGGCAGCATCCATCCGAGCAGGGGCTGGCCCGGTGCGACAGCCTCGGGAAGCGCAACGCCGGCCTTCGCCAGAAGAACGATGGGGGCGGCAGGGTCGCACAGCAACCGCGTTTCCGGTGTGGTCAGGGCGGAATGGGTGGCGATCATCGGCAGCGTGCCCATCAGCGCGAAAGGTTTGGCAGGCCGCCGTTTGCGCGCGCGCAGCCTGTCAAGCGCCGCTGCATTGCGGGCGTCGCAGGCCAGATGAAAGCCGCCAAGCCCCTTGATCGCGAGCGTTTCGCCCCGCCGAAGCCGGTGCGCCGCCTCGGCGATCGGGGCGCCATCCACCTGCCCCTCCCGATCCTCAAGCCAGAGCACCGGGCCGCAATCCGGGCAAGCGATGGGCTGGGCGTGGTAGCGCCGGTCCGCAGGGTCTTCGTATTCGGCGCGACACGTCGCGCACATCGTGAACGCAGCCATCGCGGTGTTGGCGCGGTCGTAGGGGAGCGCATTGACGATGGTGAACCTTGGGCCGCAGTGGGTGCAGTTGGTGAAGGCATAGCCAAAGCGCCTGGCGCGCGGGTCGCGGATCTCGGCGAGGCAGGCGGGGCAGGTTGCGGCGTCGGGCGTGATCCCGGTGTCCGATCCGTGGCCTTGGCTTTGGGCTATGGAAAATCCCTTCGGCGCCGCTCCAAACCTGAACGAGGCGGATTCGACTGAATCCACTCGCGACAGTAGCGGGGCCTCGGCGCGAAGGGCCGCCTCGAAGGCGTCAAGACGAGCGCCGCAAGCGTGGATCAGCACGCCTTCGGGATCATTCAGCACCTCGCCCGAAAGCTCCATGCGCTGCGCGAGCTGCCAGACGAAGGGGCGAAACCCCACCCCCTGCACCTGGCCCCTGACCCGGATCACGCGCGCCTCGGTCATCTCACCGGCCGCCCCCCGCAAGATCATCGATCAAGGCGGTAGCCGCCGCCATGACAGGTGCGCTCAAGCCCCGACCGGCCTCGAACGAGGCGCCCTCGATGCCGTAGACCGTCAGGAGCCGGGGCAGGCTGCCAAGCGCTCGGGCGGTTTCCACGGCCTCCGCCAGACCGAACCGGTGGGTGGAATAGTGAAAGAACTCCGCCGGAAGCGGGCCAGCATGGGCATCGAGCCGGACAAGCGTGCCGGGTTCCGCCGCGCTGCGGGTGGCATCGACCAGCACCACCATGTCGGCCTCCGCGAAGTGATCGATCAGCCCGGCCCCGTCGCCCGGATGCACCCGCGCGTCCTGGCCGCGCGCGGCCAGCGCCGCCGCCACGTAGGGGCCGACGCCGTCGTCACGCCTGAACGCGTTGCCCACGCCAACGATCAGGCGGCGCAGAGAGCGATCCTCAGACACGGTCCACCGTCAGTTTCAGGAAATGCGTGGCGCATGAAATGCAGGGATCGTAGTTGCGGATGGTCTGTTCGCAGCGCCATTTCAGCGCCTCATCGTCAAGGTCCAGGTTGGCGGCCACGACCCGCGCCAGATCGTTCTCGATCTGTGGCTGGTTCTGCGATGTCGGCGGCACGATCTGGGCCAGCGCGATCCGCCCATCCCCGTCAGTTGCATAGCGATGATAGCAGATGCCGCGCGGCGCCTCGGTGCAGCCGTGCCCCTCGCCGGCCCGGGGAGGAGCCTCGAAAAAGGCGGGTGTCGGCGCGGCGTAGGCTCGGGCGAGGCGCGCAGCCTCTTCGCAAGCGTATTGCACCTCGATCATCCGCACCAGGATGGACTGGAACGGGTTGCGCACCACCGGCCCCAGCCCGGCTGCGCCTGCGGTATCCTGACAGGAAGCCGAGAGGCGTGCGAAATTATTGGCATAGCGCGCAAGCGGACCGACAAGATAGGCCGACCCGTCCTTCATTCGTCCCTGCAACGCGTTCGAGCGGGCGACGTGGTCCTCGCTGAAATGGTCGTTGAATGCGCTGACTGAGATATCGAGGCCCCGGTTCGAACCGATCCGGCCCTCGGTGATCGGGTAATGCTCGGGGTGGATGAGCGAGACGAAGTGATAGTCATATTCGTCCGTCGGGAAAGCGAAGTCCGCGAAGGCCAGCGTGATCTCGCGCGCGGCCTGCGCGCCCCAATCGAGTTCCGGCAAGAGCGCGCTGATCGCCGCCGCATCCGGCGCGCGATAGAAACCGCCTACGCGGGTGTTCACCGGATGGACTGACCGACCGCCGATGGTTTCCATGATCGTGTTGCCAAGCTTCTTCAGCCGCAGCGCCTTGCGCACCAGATCGGGATTTGTCTTCGCGATCTCGATCGCATCCGCGAGGCCAAGGAAATCGGGCGCATGCAGCATCGCCGCGTGCAGCACATGGCTTTGTATCCACTCGCCGCAGTAGAGCATTCGGCGCAGCGCGGCGATCTCGGGCGAGGTGCCGATCCCGAGCGCTGCTTCGACCGCGTGACTCGCGCTCATGATATAGGCGATCGGGCAGATACCGCAGATGCGCGAGGTGATGTCGGGCGCCTCATGCGCGTCGCGCCCCACGAGGAAGGCTTCGAAGAAGCGGGGCGGCTCGAAGATGCGAAACTCGACCTTCTCGATCTCGCGACCGTTGAGACGGACGTAGAGCGCACCTTCGCCTTCGACCCGTGCAAGAGCATCGACCTGGATCACGCGCTCAGTCATGGCGTTCGCTTTCTGCGCGGAAATCGGGCGCGCCCGCGTTGAAGCTTCGGTAGAGGTCGCGCAGGTCGCGCGGTGTGCGGCCAAGGTCGGCCATCCGCGCCGATAGCGCCGGAGCGTTCGGCGTTTCCTTCGGCCCGAAGCAGCCGTAACAGCCGCGCCCAACCGCCGGGCAAAGATTGCCGCAACCTGCCTGCGTGACCGGACCAAGGCAGGGAATGCCCTGCGCGACCGTCACGCAGACCGTGCCCCGCCGCTTGCATTCCATGCATTGCGAGTTCGCGCGCAACTTTCGGCTTTCGGCCCGCAAGAGTCGCCGAGATCAGCTCCAGCAGTTGGTGCTTGGACACCGGGCAGCCCCGCAGTTCGAAATCGACCGTCACGTGATCCGAGATCGGCGTCGAGGTGGCGAGCGTCGAGATATAGTCCGGATGCGCGTAGACGAGCCGGGTATATTCCTTCACATCCGCAAAGTTGCGCAAGCTCTGGATACCGCCTGCGGTGGCACAAGCGCCGATGGTGATCAGCGCTTTCGACTGGGCACGAATGTCGCGAATCCGTTCCGCGTCGTGCGCCGTGGTGATCGAGCCTTCGACCAGCGAGATGTCATAGGGACCCTCGGTCGCAACCTTCGTCGCCTCCAGGAACTGCGCGATGTCGAGCGCGCCTGCGATTTCCAGAAGTTCGTCCTCGCAATCCAGCAAAGTCAGCTGGCAGCCGTCACAGGAGGCGAATTTCCAGACGGCGAGCTTCGGTCGTGCCATGTCAGAGCTCCTTCACCGCAATGCGGGCGGCGACCTTGTCGTGGCGGAAGACCGGGCCGTCCTTGCAGACGAAATCAGGGCCAAACTGGCAATGACCACAAAAGCCGAGCGCGCATTTCATGTTCCGCTCCATCGAAATCCAGATCCGGTCCTGCGGTACTTTCGCAGCATTCAGCACCTGCACGGAAAACCGCATCATGATTTCCGGCCCGCAGACAAAGGCCGAAACGTCTGCGGCAGAGATGCCCGCCAATGCGCGGTCGAGCGCGCCCGTGACCACGCCGACGCGCCCGGTCCAAACCGGCGCGGCGCGGTCCACCGTAACCTCGACCGAAGTGTCGAGCCGCGATTTCCAGGTCCGCAACTCTTCGCCGAACAGAATGTCATCGGGCGAACGCGCGCCGTAGACGATGGTCAGCCCGCTGTAAGCCGCACGGTTGGCCAACACATGGTAGATCGCCGGGCGCAGCGGTGCGAGCCCGAGCCCTCCCGCGACAAAGACCGCATGGCGACCGGCCTCGTTCGTCACCGGCCACACCGATCCGAAGGGGCCGCGCAGGCCAACCATGTCGCCCGGCCGGAGACGGGTAAGAGCCGCCGAAACCGACCCGACATCACGCGTCGTATGGACGATGGTCGCGGGCCTTGCAGGGTCGCCGGAAATGGAGACCGGGATCTCGCCCACGCCGAAGACGTAAAGCATGTTGAACTGACCGGGCAGGAAGTGCTGCGGAGGGCCTTCGACAGGCACGATCTCCATGCTGGCCACGCCTTTGATCTCGGCCCAGGCGCGCAGCACGCGAAAGCGACGGGGCAGCATCTGGTCCTGGGGGGCAGGTTGTCCATCGCTCAACGGGTCCGCGTGCCGTAGAGGTCGAGCAGTTGCAACCGCAGCGCCCGCATCCGCCTGGCCAGGTGTGGGAGCCAATGCTGGAAAAGCTGGTAACCAAGCGCCGGGGTCTCGTCGCATTTGCGGCGCAGGCAGGCCCCGTCGAGGCTGATCGCCCGCACTTCGGTCACCGCGCGCGCGTCAGAGGTGTGGCGAAAGGGCGGGATCATCCACGACCAGCCGAACACATCGCCCGCGTGCAGCGTCTCGACGATCAATGGCGCTCGTTCCGGCGTTGCGATCTCGATCGCAACGTCACCATGACGCAGAATGAAGAAACGGTCGGCCGCGTCGCCCTCGGAATAGATCGGACCGCCCGGTGTGAAATGTTCGTTCCGGGCGCAGCCGGCAAGAAGGCTCACCGTCGCGGGATCAAAGGCCTTGAACAGTGGATGATCGGCAAGGATTTCATCGAAACTGTGGATCTGCACAAATCAGCCCCCCTCTGCTTCGTCCGCCGCGATGGCCGCGGACTCTTCGGTGATGTCGATGCCGACCGGACACCATGCGATGCAGCGGCCGCAGCCGACGCAGCCCGACGTGCCGAACTGGTCGACCCAGCTCGACAGCTTGTGCGTCATCCATTGACGGTAGCGCGATTTGACCGAGCGGCGGACCGATCCGCCATGAACATAGCTGAACTCGACGCTGAAGCAGCTGTCCCAAGTGCGCCAGCGTTCGGCATGGTCGCCCGAAAGATCGGTGACATCCTCCACATCGGTGCAAAAGCAGGTCGGGCAGGCGAGGGTGCAGTTGCCGCAACTCAGGCAGCGATCGGCGACCTCCTGCCAGCGCGGATGATCGGGCGCGTCACGCAGCGCCTTGGCCGCGGAGGCCGGCATATGGCGGGTCTGCATCGCGGCGGCGGCCTGCGATAGCGCCTTCGCCTTCGTCAGGTATTCATCCCCGGCGGGATCGGCGGTGATTTGCGCCAGGATTTCGGCACCGCGCGTTGTTCCCGCTTCAACGAAGAAGCCTTCGCCCCCGGCAAGCTCCGTCAGGGCAATGTCAAAGCCATTCTCGGCGCGCGGACCGGTGTCCATCGAGGCGCAAAAGCAGGTGGCCGCCGAACGGGCGCAGTTAACCGCGACGATCAGTGTCTCGCGCCGCCGCCGGGCATAATCCGGGTCGGCAAAGGTGTCATTGTCGAAAACCCGATCCTGGACCGCCATCGCCGCGATCTCACAGGGGCGCACGCCAAGGAAGGCGGTTTTCGGCCAATCTTCGGCCTCGGGCGCGATCTCGAACCCTGCATCGGTGCGTTCGGCCGACCAGAGTTTCTTACGTGCGGGGAAAAGCCACTTCTTCCAGCTTTGCGGCCCAACCACATAGTCGAACCAGCGCTGCGGATCGCCGGGTTCGAGCCGGTACTGACCGCCGCCCTGCACGTCGGTCAGACCACGCGGCAGGTCTTCTGCGGCGTCCAACGGCTTGTAGACGATCGCGGCCGAGTCAAGGCGCGGGCCGATCACGCGCCACTTGTCCCGCAGCAAAGCACATACCAGCGCCGCTGGATCGGGCAGCAGGACGGGTCCGGGGAGGGCGGGCATCGGTGTCTCTCCTGTTCGCTTTCGATCTGAACAGATTCGACAATCGGAAGACTTGATATGGATCATAACAAGGCCTTCTTTCTCACCCTTACGATCGGGATCGGACAGCCGAAGCGCTTCACTATCCGCTTGAGCGCATTTGCCCAGGCCGTGGTCGCGCTGTCGGTGTCGATGACGATCTTGCGGACAACGGTCCGAAATTTGAGACGGATCCCGGACCGGACTCTTCCGAGGCAATCTTTGTCGTGTTTCACTGGCACCAGGGTTGCTAGGTTCGTTCCTACCCTGCGGCTGTAGTGAGTTCTATGATTTCTGTTGTCATCTGTTCCTGCCGCGCACGCTGGAAGGCGGCCTGCAACTCCGTCGCGATCCGCTTCACGTTGGTTTGCGCACGGTTCATGGCCGCCGCGCCGGCGGCATTCTCGGCCGCGAAGCCCGGCATCAGAGCCTCACACAACTCTGCAAAGACATGCTCTTCGACAAAGGGACACTGCGCCCCTGCGCCAGAAGGGCACCGATGCGTCCGCCACGTTCCAACCGCGTTTTCACTGCGCATCTCCGAACCCGTCGAAGCGCGAAGTTGTCGCGACGCTGGTCGATCTGGTCGTGGGCGAAGCGATGGGCCACGACCGCATCCGGGCGATCCCGACCGGGAAGGGGCTTCAGACCGAGACCTTCGACCCGTACCGGCCGGACCTTATCCGCGTTCGGGTGACATCCGCGTTGCTTCAAGATCGGCACCGAGCGACCCTGACTGACGCTTGACGCCGAATGTGCCGCGCTATGTGTCGAGCCGCGCCGACCTCACCAGGTCCTCGTTGATCTCGATACCGAGACCCGGCCCGGTCGGCAGATGGACATATCCGTCCGTATGCCAGACCGGGCGGTCCACGAGGTCCTTCTGCGCCGGACCGTAGACGGGTTGCAGTTCCAAGAGCGTACAGGCCGGGCTCGCGAAGCTGAGCGCCTGACTGGCCGCGCCGACGATGGCGGTCGAGAAGTTGTGGGCGTTGGCCTGCCGCCTCGCGAGGGCGCAAATCTCGGCAGCCTTGCGAAAGCCCGTGATCCCTTCGACCCGGCCGGGATCGAGGCCGATCACATCGACAGTGCCGGTCGCCACGATCCGTTGTACCCCACGCGCGTTCCATTCGCGTTCGCCGTAGGCGATGCGGATGCCGGTCGCGGCGCGCAGGGCGGCGTAGCCTTCGGGATCGTCGTGGCCAAGGGGTTCCTCAAGCCAGGCCACGCCGCGTTCCTCGAACGCGCGGGCGCGGCGGATCGCGGTTGGCACATCCCAGAAGTTCTTGACGCCGAGATCGACCATCAGGTCCTTGCCCGGCCCCATCGCCGTCATCACGCGGTCGACGAATTCCAGATCGCGCGCCTCTTCAAACCCCAGATGCGCATTCCCGGCCTTGCCAAAGCCGACCTTCGCACCGTGCAGACCCGTCGCTGTGTGGCTTGCGATTTCCTCGGCCATCTCTTCGATGCTGGCCTTTGTGCCATGCAGGCTCGCGATGGCGGGCAGCCTGTCGCGCACCGGTCCGCCCAGAAGGTCGAGGACACTCGCGCCGAGGATTTTACCCTTCAGGTCCCAAAGCGCGATGTCGATGCCGGAAATGGCAAGCGAGGCGATGCCCGCGCCGGTGCCATACCACCAGCTATGGTCCTTGAGCTTCAGCCAGATCGCCTCGGTATGCAGCGGGTTCTGCCCGATGACGATGGGGGCAAGCCCCTCGACGATCCTGGCGGCGGCCAGCGTTGCTTCGGGGAAATAGGCGCAGCATTCGCCCCAGCCGATGTGGCCATCTTCGTCGGTGATCTTCACCAGACAGACGGCGCGGAACCGGTTGTGATCGGTTGGTTCCTGATAGGAGACCGGAATCGCCTCAACGCTTCTGACCTTCATCGGCTCTTGCCCTCCCCGCTGCCGGCTTCAACGCTGCATCATCGCCTTGAAGAAGTCATCCCGCACGTCGATCGTGACTTCCGTCAGCTTCCGCGCTTCAGGCCCGCAAAGCCAGGCCATGATGCTGGCGGGAACGGTCGGATCGACAAGATCGCCCCGTGGGATCTTGCTGATCGGGTTGAGGCCAGCCTCGCGGATCTCGGCCTGCATCCCGGTATCGGTAGGTGGAATGCCGAGAAAGAAGAACCGGACGCCGCTGTCGTGAAGATCCTTGGCGAACATCAAGGTCATCATCCGCGCGGCGGCTTTTGAGTTGCAGTAGGCGGCCCAACCCTCCATCGCCGTTGTCGCCGCTCCGGTCCCTGCATTGACGACAACTCCGCCCGACTGCCGCAGAAGCGGCAGCGCCGCGCAGGTGACGCGATGAAGGCCCAGGGCGTTGACCTCATAGGCCATCCTGAAGTCCTCGGTGTTCAGCGTGTCGATATGGCCGATCGGGGCGATGATCCCAGCATTGTTGATGAGCGCGTGGAGTTTGCCCGCCTCATTCTCGATCCGGGCAACCGCGCCGGAGACAGCGTCGGCATCGGTCACGTCCATCGTGATGATATGAGCCCCTTCCAGATGCGCGGCCCATTCCGGATCGGGTGCGCCTTGCGTACCCGCGTAGACGCGCGCGCCAGCCTTGGCCATCAGACCGGCAAGCACCGCACCAATTCCGCGCCGCGCACCGGTGATCAGAATCGTTCTCCCGGTCAGGTCCGGCACGGCAATCGGTGAAAGATCAAACATCGGGGTTGATTTCCTCATCTTTGTCTGTGAAATTGGTCAGGCCAATTAATTGGTAAGGTGAATCGGGGCTGCTGTCAAAGCCTATCCCGGGACACTCAAAGGGGGGAGGCGCATGGCTGGTCGCACACGGTTCGGTCTTTCGCGTCCAACCGAGGATGACATCCGCAAGGGTGATTTTTCCACCCCCTGGGATGCGCCGATGATTCCGCCGTTTCCCTTTAACTTTCGGAACGCTGAGATCCTGACAATCTACTGGCGGACCGATCCGCAAGCGATGGCTTTCCTTTTGCCGCCGCCGCTGGAGCCGGTGGGCGATGTCGCTTGCGTCCATATCTACCGCATGAACGATACCGACTGGCTTGGTCCGTACTGCGAGGCGAATGTGATGTTCGGCGCGCGGCTCGGCGACCGTGTGGGTGCCTATTCGCCTTATCTTGTGCTGTCGTCGGATGTCGGTGTGGCGCATGGGCGCGAGGTGCATGGCCAGCCGAAAAAACTCGGCCAGCCGTCCATCGAGTTTCGCGGCGATCTCATCGTCGGCACGGTGGAACGCAACGGGATCGACGTCATCACCGGCACCACCCCCTACAAGCAACGTCGCATCGATCCGGCGGATATGGCACCGCATTTCGACTTTGCGACCAACCTCAACCTCAAGGCCATCGACCATATCGACGGAAGTCCGGCGATCCGCCAGATCACCAGCCGCAAGCTGTCCGAGGTGACGGTGCATGAGGCCTGGGCGGGTCCCGCGACGATGGAGCTGCGCCCGAACGCGCAGCTTCCGGTCTTCCGCCTGCCGGTCATCGAGCCGCTAGAGGGCATCTTCTGGCGGGCGGATTTCACGCTCGTCGCAGGCGAGGTCATTCACGATTATCTGGGGGTGCAGAGATGACGAAGCGCGTGGTCGTCACCGATTTCACCTTCCCGGAACTGGCGCTCGAAGAGGCCGCCGCCAAGAGCGCCGGGGCCGCCTTCATAGCCCATCAGTGCCGGACGGACGACGAAGTCGCGGCGGCGGTTGCAGGGGCGGATGTCGTCGCCGTGCAATTCGCGCATTTCGGACCCAAATCCGCGCGCGCGGTCAAGCCGGGCGCGACGGTCATCCGCTACGGCGTCGGCTATGACAACATCGACCTCAACGCGGCATCCGCAGCCGGGTTGCGGGTCGGTTATGTGCCGGACTATTGCGCCGATGAAGTAGCGGATCACACGGCTGCCGTCATCCTGACGCTACTGCGCAAACTGATCCCGCTGGATGCTTCGGTTCGGGCGGGAAAGTGGGCGGCGGTGGCCCATGCACGGCCTTTGAAGCCGTTCGGCGAAACCGTCGTCGGCTTTTTCGGGATGGGCCAGATCGGCCGCGCGGTGAAGACGCGGCTTGAGGGCTTCGGCTTTCGCTTCCTCGTCTCCGATCCGGGGCTGAGTGCGGCGGCGGCCAAGGCCGCTGGGGTGGAACTGACCGACGCGGAAGACCTTGTCCGCCGCGCGGACATCCTGTCGCTGCACGCGCCCGCGACCGCGACCAGCACCGGGTTTTTCAATGCCGCCCGCTTCGCCGCGATGCAGCCCCATGCCATGATCGTGAATTCGGCGCGGGGCCAGTTGATCGTCGAGGATGATCTGGCGCGCGCCCTGGCCGAGGGCGTCATCGCCGGTGCCGCGCTCGATGTGTTTCAGGTCGAGCCGCTGCCCGCGGACTCATCCTTGCGGAGCGCACCGAACTGTCTCCTGACGCCGCATGCGGCATGGTTTTCCGACACGGCGATCGGTCGTCTTCAGGGGCTTGTCGCCGAAGACATCACACGGGCGCTGATGGGTCAGCCGCCCCGCAAACCCGTTCCATAGAAATGAAAGATATACGCCTATGAAGCTGCTTCGTGTCGGTCCGGCTGGACAGGAAAAACCCGCGATCCTCGACAAGGATGGCGTCATCCGCGATCTGTCGGACAAGGTCGCCGATATCGCAGGGGAGGCTTTGTCGGATGCGGCGTTCGCCCGGCTCCGCGCCCTTGATCTGTCGGCCCTGCCGGTGATTGCCGGCGACCAAAGGATTGGCCCCTGCGTCGACGGTGTCGGCAAGATCATCTGCATCGGCCTGAACTATTCGGACCACGCGGCGGAATCCGGAATGACGGTGCCGACTGAGCCGATCCTGTTTCTCAAGGCCACGACCGCGATCTGCGGTCCGAATGATGATGTTCTCATCCCGCGCAAGTCGCATAAGACCGATTGGGAAGTCGAACTGGGCGTCGTCATCGGCAAGACCGCCCGCTATGTCGATGAGGCCGAGGCGATGGACTATGTCGCGGGCTATTGCGTCACCAACGACGTGTCCGAGCGTGAGTTCCAGATGGAGCGCGGAACGCAGTGGACCAAGGGCAAAAGTGCCGACACCTTCGCGCCGCTTGGCCCTTGGCTTGTCACGCGGGATGAAGTTCCGGACCCGCAGAACCTGTCCATGTGGCTTGAGGTCGACGGGCATCGCTATCAGGACGGATCGACCCGGACGATGGTTTTCGGGGTCGCGCATCTTGTCCACTACATCTCGCAATTCATGACGCTGGCGCCGGGTGACGTGATCTCGACCGGGACGCCGCCGGGCGTTGGTCTGGGACAAAAGCCGCCGCTCTACCTGCGGGCCGGTCAGGTGATGAAACTGTGCATCGAAGGCCTTGGAACCCAGCAGCAACGCGTGGGTCAGGCATAGCGTTCCGGGGAGGGAACGCGGAGGGAAACCAAACCCGAACGGGTGGTTGGACGGGCGATGATCGCCACAGAAGAAGAGAACTGACAGGAGGAGACTATGAATAAACTTGCGACATTAAGTCTGGGCGCGGCCCTTTTGATGGGCGGCGCGAGCCTGAGCTATGCCGATCCGGTGATGCTGGAAAGCGGCAAGGACGTGAACATGGTGCTGCTTGCCGAAATTCCTCGGCATCCTGGTGTTCGATCAGGCCAACGAGGGCGCACAGGAAGCGCATGCGGAACTGGGCAATCCGGGTGAGCTGCTGTTCGTCGGCCCGACGCCCGAGAATTCGGTCGCCGGCCAGATCGAGATCATGACGACCGCGGCGACGCAGGGTCAGGGCGCGGTCATGCTGTCGAACAACGCCGGCGACCAGATCGCGCCGTCTGCCGAGGCGGCACAGGAGGCCGGGACCAAGGTCGTGACCTGGGACAGCCCGATCCCGAGCGGCGAGGGCGAAGACGTCTTCGTCGCGCAGGTCGATTTCGGCTCAATCGGCGTCGTCATGGCCGACATGGCCCATTCGATCCTTGGCGGCGAAGGCCAGATGGCGGTGCTGTCGGCGACCCCGGATGCGGCCAACCAGAACGCCTGGATCGCTGCGCATGAAGGAGGCGCTGAAGGATGCCGAAATACGCCGATATCGAACTGGTCGATGTCGTCTACGGCGACGATCAGGCGGAAGTCAGCTACAACCGCGCGCTGGCGCTGGTGGACCAGTACCCGGATCTCGGGCGTCATCATGTCGCCGACCACGGTCGGCATTCAGGCCGCCGCCAAGGCGATGCAGGACGAGGGGCTGTGCGACAAGGTCAAGGTCTCGGGCCTTGGTCTGCCGTCGGAGATGGTCAGCTACACGATGAACGGCTGTGCGCCGGAATTCGCGCTGTGGGATTTCCGCGACCTCGGCTACCTGACCTACTACACGGCCTATGGCCTGGCGACCGGACAGCTCACGGGTGAGATCGGCGAAAGCCTTCACCGCGGGCCGCATGGGGGACTTCACGATCGAGGAAGATCCGGGCCGTCCCGGCTCCAAGCGCATCCTGATGGGGCCGTTCACGGTCTACAACAGCGACGAACGTCGAAGCCGCTGCGAAGTAACGGCGCGACGACAGGCCGTGGCGGGCGTCTTCCGCGCCCGCCACGCCAGTTGTCCGGAGCAACGCATGTCACATCCTGTCCTGGAACTTGTCGACATCTCGAAGTCATTCGGAATGACCCAAGCGCTGTCAGCACATGTCGCTTTCGCTTCATGCCGGTGAGGTCCACGCCCTCGTCGGCGAGAACGGTGCCGGCAAGTCGACCATGATCAAGATCATGACCGGCGTTCATCAGCCAAGCCCGCGGCGAAATCCTCGTCGATGGTACAGCCCCGCGCAATCTCCGGACCGCAGGCTGCGCGCGAGGCTGGGCGTCGCCGCGATCTATCAGGAACCGATGGTCTTTCCCGACCTCGATGTGGCCGAGAACATCTTCATCAGCGCGCGCAGCGAGGGCTGGTTCGCTGAACCCGACCAGCACAGCGCAAGAAGGCCAGGACGCTCATCGACCGCATCGGCATGACGCTGGACGTGGACCAGATCGCCAGCGGGCTGACCCTGGCCGAACAGCAGGCCGTCGAGATCGCCCGCGCGCTGAGCGAGGACGTGCGCGTGCTGATCATGGATGAACCAACCGCCTCGCTTTCCGCCCATGAGGCCGCGCAATTGCGGCGGATTGCGAAGACGCTCGCCAAGGAAGGTGTCGCGGTCGTCTATATCTCCCACCGGCTGGAGGAAATATTCGAGATCGCCGACCGCGTGACGGTGATCCGCGACGGCAGCCATATCTCCACCCGCCCCATCGCCGAGGTCACGTCGGATGGGATGATCGCCGAAATGGTCGGCCGCGAGGTTGGCAACTATTTCGCCAAGGCGCCAGCAGCGCCGCGGAAGAGGTGGTGCTTGAGGCGCGCGGATCTGACCCTTGAGGGTGTATTCGAGGACATCAGCTTTGAGCTGCATAGGGGAGAGGTGCTGTGTATGGCTCGGGCCTTGTCGGCGCCCGCCGCACCGATGTGGCGCTCGCGCTGTTCGGGGTGACGCCCGCGACCTCCGGCACGGTCCTGCTGAATGGCCGCGCCGTCCAGATCCGGAATCCGAAACAGGCGATGGAGGCAGGGATCGCCTATGTCTCCGAAGACCGCCGCAAGCTCGGCCTTGCAATGCCGATGCCGATTCGCGCCAACATCAGCCTTGCGACGCTGCCGTCCTTTCTCGGCCGCTTCGGACTTCTGAACACCTCGCGCGAGGTTGCCGTGGCCGAGAGTTTTCGCGAACGGCTGAACATCCGGACGCCGGATGTCGAGATTCCTGTCGGCATGCTGTCGGGCGGCAACCAGCAGAAGGTGATGCTCGCGAAGTGGCTGAATATGGAGCCGAAGATCCTGATTTTTGACGAACCGACGCGCGGCATCGATGTCGGTGCGAAGGCCGAGGTCCATGATCTGATCCGGGAATTCGTGCGCGCCGGCGGCGCGGCGCTGGTCATCTCCTCGGACCTGCCGGAAGTGCTTGCCCTTGGCGACCGCATCCTTGTCATGCGCGAGGGCCACCAGATGGGCATGGTCGCATCAGAAGAGGCCACCCAGGAACGCGTCATGGCGCTGGCGACCGGACAGACCGAATTGCGGGAGGCCTCCTGATGCTGCGTCTGATGGACAAGATCAGCCCGCAGACCCTGCGCATTCTGGCGCTTGTGGTGGTGCTGCTCGCCGTCCTGGTCTTCTTCGCCTCGGTCGTGCCGAACTACCTCAACGGCCGCCTCTTCAACCGGATTTCCAGCTCGGTCGCGATCATGGCGCTGATTGCGACGGCACAGACGCTGGTCATCATCACCCGCAACATCGACCTTTCGATCGGGTCCACGCTGGGCTTCGTCGCCTTTGCGACGGGCAGCCTGGTCACGACCAATCCCGACCTTGGGCCCGCTGCTCCTGGTCGCTCTACGCGATGGGGCTGGGTGCCGTGTTCGGTGCCGTCAACGGCATGCTCGTCGCCTATGCCCGGGTGCCCTCCATCATCGTGACGCTCGGCACCATGGCACTGTTCCGGTCAGCCCTGGTCGAATATTCCGACGCGAAGTCGATCACGACGGCGAACCTGCCGAACTGGCTGGTCGATTTCCCCAATGTCGTCCTGTTTCAGATCGGGCGGATGCGAGTTCCGCGCCGCCTTCGTTGCCGCAGTCGTCGTCGTCCTCCTCGTCCATATCGCGCTGACGCCGGCTTCGCCCGGCGCGCAGGCTCTACGCGATCGGATCGAACCCCGAAGCGGCGGAGATGGCCGGGATCAACATCCAGCAAGACCGTCTTCATCGCCTTTGTGCTTGCGGGGATGCTGGCCGGACTTGCCGGGTTCATGTTCCTCGCACGCTTCGGCACGATCACCGTGGTGGCCGGGCTGGGGTTCGAACTGAAGTCCGTCGCCGCATCCGTCGTTGGGCGGGGTGAACATCTTCGGCGGTTCGGGCACCGTCATCGGCGCCCTGATCGGCGCGGTCCTGGTCGACCTGATCGACATCCAGCCTCGTGCGCTGGCAACTGGTCAGCGAGTTCTGGCGCGAGGCGGTGCTCGGCGTCCTGATCCTGCTGTCCGTCGCCGCCGATGCCGCTGCTGATGCGACGACTGGTCGCGCTGCGTCAGTCGCGCGAACACAGGAAAGCGCTGGAGGCGATCGTCGCACAGGAAACGGGGGAGACAGGCATGAGCATGCTTTGGAAGACTGAGAAGCTGGGAAGGATTTCTGCTTCGCCGCCCTCTTGCTGATCATCGTGGTGAATACGAGCCTGTCGCCGCAGTTCCTCACGCTTTCCAACCAGATCAACCTGTTCCAGCTGTCCATCGAAAAGATCATCGTGGCACTGGTGATGACCTTCATCATCATCAACGGCGAGATCGACCTTTCGGTCGGCTCGATGATGGGACTTGCGGCCTGTGCCTTCGGCTCGATGGTCCATGCGGGCGTTCCGGGGGGCTTGGCCATGCCTGATCGTGCTGTTCATCGGCGTGGCTGGCGGTGCGCTTGAACGGCTATTTCATCGCCCGGGTCGGGCTGCCGTCGCTGGTCGTCACGCTGGCCACCCTGATCGGGTTTCGCGGCCTCGCCCGCGTGCTGGTCGAGGATCGCGGCATCACCGATTTCCCCGACTGGTTCGATGCGCTCGGCCAGCAAGGGCTGATCGGGCGGGCGCCCCTCGCGATCATCGTCTTCTTCGTGCTCTTCGTGCATCCTCTATGTCGTGCTGCAACACACCGGCTTCGGACGCAAGACCTATGTCATCGGCACCAACCGGGCCGTCGCCGACTTTGCGGGGATCGATACGAAGCACGCACAAGCATGATTCTGTTCATCGCGTCCGGCGTCGTCTCGGCGCTCGCCGGGCTTCTCTATGCCGCGCGCGTGGGCGCCGTGCGGGGCGATGTCGCCTTCGGGTTCGAGCTTGATATCATTACCATCGTCCTTCTCGGCGGGGTCAGCATCTTTGGCGGCTCGGGCACGCTTCTCGGCACGCTTCTGGCGATCCTGATCGTCCTCAACCTGCGGAACGGGATGGCGCTTCTGAATATCACCGGGCATATCCAGACCGGCGTGATCGGCATCCTTCTGATCGGCTCGGTCATCGCACCGCGCCTCGATCCGGGCGCGCTTCTGGCGCGGTTCGGCTGGCGGGGCAAACGGGAGGTTTCGTCATGAGCGAACGGCAATCGGTCTTTTTGCAGGAAGCGCCGATCGAGCGGCAGTCGGTGTCGGAAATGGTCGCCAAGCGCATTCTGGAAATGGTCACTTCGCGCGCGCTGAAACCCGGCGATCAGATCCCGCCGGAGCGTGAACTGGCTGAAATGCTGAACGTCTCGCGCCCCTCGGTGCGCGAGGCTATTCGCGGGCTATCGATCCTTGGTGTGGTGAAATCCCGTCAGGGCGGCGGCGCCTATATCAGCCAGCTCGACGGCGATGCGCTTCTGGGGCCGATCCGCTTCTTTCTGTCGCTTGAGGACATGAACATCCGCGAGCTTTACGACGCCCGCTCGCTGATCGAAGGTGACGTGGCCCGGCGGGCGGCAAAGAATATGACCGATGCGCAACTGGCGGAGCTTGAGGTCGTCCTTGACGCGCAAAAGGCCACCCTGTCCGACCCCAAGGCCTTTCGACTGTCTGATTTCAAGTTCCACGAAGCGATCTGGATCGGCTGCGGCAACGCCTTTCTGAAGCGGATCGGGGAAAGCCTGAATTCGCTTGGCCTCGAATTCCGGCGCCGCGCGTCGGAAAACAGTCAGGTCCTCGAGCAAAGTCTGAAGGACCACCGTGCGCTTCTGGATGCCCTGAGAAGCCGTGACCCATCCGCCGCGGCGCGGGCGGCGGAAGAGCATATGCAGAACGTCTATCGTTCGACCGTGGCACAAGATCGGAAGGAGACGACGCGATGACTGCACGTATCGGCGTGGTCGGCATCGGCTGGTGGGCGACCGTCAATCACATCCCGACCATTCAATCCAGCGATGAGGCCGAGGTCGTCGCGATCTGCGACCTTGACGCGGACCGTCTGGCACGCGCCGGTGATACCTTCGGAATCGGTGCGCGCTATCAGGATGTGAACGCGATGCTGGCGCATGAGCGGCTTGACGGGGTCATGGTCTCAACCCCGCATGTCGCCCACACCGGCCCTGCTATCGCGGCGCTGAAGGCTGGCTGTCATGTGCTGGTGGAAAAGCCGATGGCGACGACGGCGACCGATGGCCGGGCGATTGCCGCCGCCGCGCGCGCCGCCGGGAAAGAGGTACTGGTGCCAACCGGCATGAACTTCACCCCCTTTACCGCCCGCGCCGCCGAATGGGTCCGGTCGGGGCGGATCGGCGGGCTGCGCCACGCTGTCTGTCAGATGGGCTCGGCGCTCGAAGACCTCTTCGCTGGCGAGCCGATGGTCGAGACGACCGACCATATGTTCCGCCCGCCAGCCTCGACCTGGGCCGACCCCGCGAAGGCGGGCGGATACGGCTGGGGCCAGATGTCTCATTCGCTGGCCTGGCTGGTCCATGTGACCGACCTGACCTTTGAGAGTGTCTACTGCATGGACGGCAAATCGAAATCCGGCGTGGATTACTACGATGCCGCCGTCGGGCGCGCAACAAATGGGGCGACGGTGTCGCTCTCCGGTTCCTCCACGGTGCCAAAGCACAAGGGCATGCATATGGATATCCGGATCTACGGGACCGAGGGCATGATCCTTTTTGACAACGAGCGCGCGCGCCTGTCGCTTCACCGGTCGGACGGCAGGGATGAGACCTTCGCAATGACGCAAGAGGACGCGGAATACGATGGCGCCCTGCCGGTCCGGATCTTCGCCAGGCTCTGCGCGGGGGAGAAGGTCGCGAACGCCTCCGATGCCGAATGCGGCGCGCGGGTGACCGAGGCATTGGACGCCATGTACCGGTCCGCCGCAACCGGAGCCCTTGCCAGGATAGGAGGATGACGATGCGCCTTTCTCTGACCTCCTGGTCGCTGCCCGCCTGCACGCTTCGCGAGGCGGCGGCCATCTCGAACGCGCTCGGCATCGGGGCGCTGGATCTGGGGCTGTTCTACCGCTCCGCGCTCGACAAGGCGCTGATCCTCTCGGACCCGGTCGCCGCCGCCGAGGGCTTGAGCGGGCTGGGTGTTGCGCTGCCGAATTTCTATCACCTCTTCGGTGACGGTCTGGACGGGCGGAATCTTGCCTTGCCCGGTGCGCTGGACGGCAATCTGAAAGACCTCGCGCAGGTCTTGAAATTCGCTGACTATGCCAAAATCGGGTCTGTCTTCATTCTGCCCGGCGTTGTGAACCCCGGTCAGTCGCGCGAGGAGGCCGAACAGGTCTCATGCGAGTCCTTGCGCGAAATGCTGGCGCTGGCCAAGGGTCACAGGACGAAGCTTTGCATCGAACCGCATGTGCATTCCTTCGCCGAATCCCCGACGATCGTCCGGCGGCTCATCGACAAGACCGGCATTCAGCTCGCGCTCGACTATTCGCATTTCGCCTGCCTCGGCTACCGGCAGGAGGAGGTCGATCCGCTGGCGCCCTACGCCGCGCATGTCCATCTCAGGCAAGCGAAGATGGGCGCCCTTCAGACCAAATTCCTGCACGGGACGCTGAACTTCCCGGCGATGTTCGGCACGTTGCGCGACGCAGGCTATTCGGGCGCGCTCTCCATCGAACCGGTTCATCAGGACTATATGAACACGCTGTTCGAAGACGTCCTGACCGAGATCATCGCCTTGCGGGACTGCTATCTCAACTGGAAGGAGGGTGTATGATGGCCTCTTATGCGTGGGTTCTGGAAGTCCGGCCGGGATACGAGGAGGAATACAAGCGGCGCCACGATGACATCTGGCCCGAGATGCTGGATACGCTGCGGGTCGCCGGGATCGCCAATTACAACATCTTCCGGCACGGGCTGACGCTGTTCGGCTATTTCGAAACCGATGATCTGGATGCCGCGAGGGCCCATCTTGCGGACTGCCCGACAAACAGGAAATGGGGCGAATGGATGAGCCCGATCATGAAGGTCGAGGTCGACCCGACGACGTCCTTCCCCTATCTGCTGCCTCTGCAATTTCAGATGATGTAGATCCACTTCCTGCCTCGCCGACGAGGCCACGCCCGCGCCCGCGAGGGACATGACCCAGGTCGCACGCCGGGTCGAATTCACGAAGGCCTGACGACGGGGGGACTGGGTGGAAAGCTCCCCGCACAGCGGTCGCGGAGGACGTTTTTCATCACCTTGCCCATCGTGTTTCGCGGCAGCTCATCCACCAAGATAAACTCGCGGGGGTGTTTGAACCGCGCGAGCGATGTGGAGATCGACCGGCCGATCGCCTCGACATCAGGCGTTTCATCCGGCTTCGGCACCAGAACAGCAACGACCGCTTCGCCGAAATCCGAATGCGGCACACCTATGACGGCGCTTTCCAGCACACCCGGCTGTTCATCGAGGAGTTGTTCGATCTCCTTGGGGTAGATGTTGTACCCGCCCGAGATGATGAGGTCCTTGTTCCGGCCGACAATCTGGACATAGCCATCGGCGTCGATCCGGCCGAGGTCGCCAGTGATGAAAAACCCATCCGCGCGCAGTTCCGCCGCTGTCTTGTCAGGCATCTGCCAATAGCCCTTGAAGACGTTCCGACCGCGCACTTCGATCTGACCGATCTCACCTTCCGGCAGGGTCGCGCCGGTAGCCGGATCGGTAATCTTCAGCTCCACCTCCGGCAGTGCAAACCCCACCGTGCCCGCGCGACGCTCACCGTCATAGGGGTTGGAGGTGTTCATGTTGGTCTCTGTCATCCCGTAGCGTTCGAGGATGCGGTGACCGGTTCGTGCCTCGAACTGGACATGCGTATCGGCAAGCAGCGGCGCGCTGCCCGAGATGAAAAGCCGCATGTGGCGGACCAGATCACGGTCGAAGCGCGGATCGTTCAGAAGCCGGGTGTAGAAGGTCGGCACACCCATCATCGTCGTCGCTTGCGGCAAGAGGCGCAGGATCGCATCAAGGTCGAACTTCGGCAGGAAGATCATCGATCCGCCCGCCGCGAGCGTGACATTCGTCGCCACGAAAAGCCCGTGCGTGTGAAAGATCGGCAACGCGTGCAGGAGCACGTCGTCTTCGGTAAAGCGCCAATAGGAGGCGAGCGTTTCGGCATTGGACAGAAGATTGTCCTGCGTCAGCATTGCGCCTTTCGATCGTCCGGTCGTTCCGGATGTATACAGAAACGCCGCGAGGTCGCACGCGTCGCGGTCGGCGGTCGGAAAGCTGTCGGGCATCCCCTGCGTCCTGTCGGGCAACGAACCCGACCCGTCCGCGCCGAGTGTTTCGACATTTCCGCCAAGAGCGGAGACCATCGGAGCGAGCGTTGACTGGCTCTGCACGTCGCAGATAACGAGCCGCGCGCCGCTGTTGTCGATGAAATAATTCAGCTCATCGCTGGTGTAAGCGGTGTTCAACGGCAGGAAGACAACACCCGCCTGAACGCAGGCGGCATAAAGTGCCAGCGCCTGGGGTGACTTCTCGACCTGCGCCGCAAGGCGGTCGCCCGGCACAAGCCCGAGCCGGGTCAGAACATGGGCATATTGCGCCGCCGTACTCAGGAAGTCCTGATAGCTGACCACCCCGCCATCGGCCCGATACAGGAACGGTCGGGTGCTGCCGACATGGCGCCCGAAAAAACGGTCATAGAGCGGATTAGCCATGGGGCGTCCTTACTGGCGTGACCTGGTCGCCGCGGCAGTCAGCTTACGGACCTCGGGTGACGCGACAACCTGGTATTTCGCGGCAAATCTCTCGTGGTTTTGCGATACTTTCCTGAGGTCGTAAAGATAGTTCACCGTCGCGCCGTCGCCGAGGTGAAAGTGGGCGACGGGATCGGCCGGCGTGTGATCTTCGCGCTTGGCGGCGACAGATACTCTGCGGCGAGCCGCATCATCGCCTCGGCGTTCGCGGAGTCATTGGGCGTTCCGTTGGCTTTCAGCCAGCCGGTCAGGCCCGAGATCCGGGCGAGATTACCGATCGTCGGCCGGTCCGGTTTGATGGCCTCCCATACGCTCCGCGCCTTTCCCACTCAATCTCGATCCGCATCGCAGGAATCATCTTGCAATCGTTTACATCGTGGCATTACCCTTCCTGCAACCGACTTTATCCGCGATCTTCGGGAGGGGCTTATGCGGACGATCAAGGGCCCCGCGCTCTTCCTTGCACAGTTTGCGGGCGATGCCGCTCCGTTCAATTCCTGGACATCGATCACCAGATGGGCCGCCGATTGCGGTTATGTCGGTGTGCAGGTCCCGACCCTTGATGCGCGCCTGATCGACCTTGATCAGGCGGCGGCGTCCAAAGGCTATTGCGAGGATTGGGCGGGAAAGGCTGGGGCGAACGGCGTCGCAGTCACCGAATTCTCGACCCATCTCCAAGGCCAGTTGGTCGCGGTCCATCCCGCCTATGACGCGATGTTCGACGCCTTCGCGCCCGCTGCGCTGCATGGCAAGCCGAAGGAGCGGACAGGACTGGGCGGTCGACCAGGTCAAAAAGACCCTGACCGCCTCAAGACACCTCGGCCTGACCGCGATGGCCTCGTTCTCGGGCGCGCTCGCCTGGCCCTATGTCTACCCGTGGCCGCAGCGCCCGGAGGGGCTGATCGAAGAGGCCTTCGACGAACTTGCCCGGCGCTGGCGGCCGATCCTCGACCATGCCGAGGCCTGCGGCGTCGATATCTGCTATGAGATCCATCCCGGCGAAGACCTCCACGACGGCGACAGCTATGAGATGTTTCTCGACCGCGTCGGCGGGCATTCGCGCGCCTGCATGCTTTACGATCCGTCGCATTACGTGCTGCAACAGCTCGACTATATCGACCATATGGATATCTACGCCGACCGCATCCGCATGTTCCATGTGAAGGATGCGGAGTTCAATCCGACGGGGCGCAAGGGTGTCTATGGCGGATATCAGAGCTGGGTGAACCGTGCGGGGCGGTTTCGCAGCCTTGGCGACGGTCAGGTCGATTTCGGTGCGATCTTTTCGAAACTCGCGGCGATGGATTTCCCCGGCTGGGCGGTCGTCGAATGGGAGTGCTGCCTGAAGCACCCCGAAGACGGCGCGCGCGAGGGGGCGGATTTCGTCAAATCCCACATCATCCGCGTGACCGAACGCGCCTTCGACGATTTCGCCGCTGCGGGCACCGGCCGCGCCGCGAACCGGCGGCTTCTGGGGCTGGAGGACTAGACATGGAACCGATCCGGCTTGGTATGGTGGGTGGCGGTCAGGGCGCGTTCATTGGCGCGACGCATCGCCTTGCGTCACGTCTGGACGGGCAGTACCGGCTGGTCGCGGGGGCGCTGTCCTCTGACGCAGCCCGCGCCCTGGCATCCGGTGCGGAGATCGGACTTGACCCTGCCCGGACTTACACCGACTTTCGCGCGATGGCGTCCCGCGAGGCGCGGCTGAAGGACGGGATCGAAGCCGTCGCCATCGTCACCCCCAACCACATGCACGCCGCCCCCGCGATCGAGTTCCTGAAGCGCGGCATTCACGTTATCTGCGACAAGCCGCTGACCGCGACCATGGCCGAAGCGAGGAAGCTCGCCGCAGTCGCGGCAAAGGCCAACGCGCTGTTCATCCTGACGCACAATTACACCGGCTATCCGATGATCCGCCAGGCGCGCGCGATGGTAACGCGCGGCGATCTCGGCGAAGATCCGCGTCGTTCAGGTCGAATACGCGCAGGATTGGCTGACGCACGAGGTGCATCAAAAGCAGGCCGAGTGGCGGACTGACCCGACACGGTCTGGCATCGGTGGCTCGATCGGCGACATCGGCACCCATGCCTACAACCTCGCGGGCTTTGTCGCCGGGCTGGAGCCCGAAGCCTTGGCGGCCGATCTGCAGTTCCTTCGTTCCGGGGCCGGCAGCTGGACGACAACGCCCATGTGATGCTGCGCTATGCCAGCGGCGCGAAGGGGATGCTTTGGGCCAGTCAGGTGGCACCCGGCAATGAAAATGCGCCTGCGGCTTCGCGTCTATGGCGAGACGGGCGGGCTGGAATGGGCGCAGGAAGACCCGAACTAGCTCTGGTTCACGCCCTTCGGCGAGCCCAAGCAATTGCTGACGCGGATGGGCGCAGGCGCTTGCCGGACGCGCAGCGGGTGTCCCGCGTGCCAGCGGGGCATCCCGAAGGCTATCTTGAGGGCTTTGCCAATATCTACGTCGAGGCTGCCCGCGCGATCCGCGCGCATCAGGCGGGCGAACCGCAGCCCGACGGTGTGCTCTTCCCGACCCTGATGGACGGTCTGAACGGCATCAAATTCGTCGCGGCCTGCGTGGCTTCCGCAAAACGCGAATCGGCCTGGGTCAGCTTATGACGCCGGCCCTCGCCCTTCGCGACGTCCACAAGAGCTTCGGACCGATCGAAGTGCTGTACGACATCGATTTTGCGCTGATCCCTGGCGAGGTTCACGCCCTGATCGGCGAAAACGGCGCCGGCAAGTCCACCATCATGAAGATCCTCGGCGGGCTTTCTCGCGCCGACATCGGGCGCTGTGCGTTCTGGACGGCAAACCCGTCACCTATCGTTCCGGCGCCGAGGCCGAGGCGCAACGCGTCGTCGTCATCCATCAGGAATTCAACCTCGCCGCCGACCTTACGGTGACGCGAGAACATCTTTCTCGGCCGCGAGATCGAGCGGGCTGTTCCTCGACCACAAGGCGATGCGTGAAGCGTACGCAGGCGCTGCTCGACCAGATGGAAAGCCACGTCAGCCCGGATGCCCGCATCGCGACCTCCCGTCTCGGACACGTCAGATGGTCGAGATCGCCAAGGCCCTGTCCCGCAACGCCCGAGTTCTTATCATGGACGAACCTACCGCCGTGCTGACGCACCGCGAGGTCGCAGATCCTTTTCCGCCAGATCGACCGACTGCGGGATGCGGGCATGGCGATGCTCTACACTTCGCACCGGCTCGACGAGGTCAGCCATGATCGCCGACCGGATCACGGTTCTGCGCGACGGCGCGGTCGTGCGCCGCGCAGAGCGGGGTGAGTTGACCGAGGACGGATGGCGACCGCGATGGTCGGACGCGACCTGACGGATATATTCCCGGCCAAGCGTGAAGCCTTCGGCCCGGTCGTCCTCGAGGTCAAGGATTTCGCCGTCCCGCCGCTGGTCGAAGGCGTGAGCCTGAGCCTGCGGCGCGGCGAAATTCTCGGCATTTGCCGGCCTTGTCGGGTCGGGTCGGACCGAACTGATGGAGGGTCTGGTCGGACTGCGAGACCGCATCGCGGCACGGTTTCGCGCAACGGTGCCACGTCAAGGATCCACTCGATCTCCGAGGCGGCAGATCACGGCCTTGTCTACCTGACCGAAGACCGCAAGGAACACGGGCTGATCCTCACCGACGAAATCCCTGCGCGACAATCTCACACTGCTGGCCCTGAAGAATTTCGGCGCCGCGCTTCTGATCGACCGGCAAGGCCGAAGAGGCGGCGCTCGACAAGGCCGTCGCGGATTTCGACATCCGCGCACCGAGCGCGACGATGCAGGTAGGCAACCTGTCCGGCGGCAACCAGCAGAAGCTGCTGCTGGCCAAGATCATGCTGCCGGGTCCAGCAGGTCGTCATCATCGACGAGCCGACCCGCGGCATCGACATCGGCACCAAGCAGCCAGATCTACGCCTTCATCGACCGTCTCGCGCGCGACGGGCGCAGCGTCATCGTGATCTCATCCGAGATGCCCGAGGTGATCGGCCTATCCGACCGGGTCCTGGTGATGCGGCAGCGGACGCGCGGTCGCTCTGCTGGACGGCGACGAAATCAATGAAGACTCATCGTGCGCCTCCATGGGCCGTGATGGGGACAACGTGAAAGGATGGATGAGGATGCTCGAAAGGCCGCATCGGCACTATCGACGCTTGGACCTCCGGCGCTGATCGTGCTGATCCTGTCTGGGCGCGCTTCTGAACCCCGAATTTCCTGTCGGCGGGGAACATCACCAACGTGCTCTCGCGCTCCGCCTTCATCGGCATCATCGCGGTGGGGATGACCTTCGTCATCACCGCGGGCGGGCTCGACCTTTCGGTCGGCTCGATGGCGGCCTTCATCGCCGGGATGATGATCCTGGTCATGAACGCGCTGCTGCCGACCCTTGGTATCGGCATCCCGCTGGTTCTCGCCGGCATGGGTGTGGCCCTGCTGGTCGGGCTGCTTGCGGGGCTGACCAATGGGCTGCTCATCACCCGCGCGCGGATCGAGCCGTTCATCGTCACGCTCGGCTCGATGGGCATCTTCCGCTCCCTCGTCACCTGGCTCGCGGATGGCGGCACGCTGTCGCTCGATTTCGAGGCGCGGCAGCTTCTACCGGCCGGTCTACTACGGCGGGATCTTCGGCGTTGCGCTGGCCGATCATCGTCTTCGCCCTGTCGCCATTGCTCGGCGAGATCGCGATGCGCCAGACCGTCTTCGGCCGCCATTGCGACGGCGATCGGCTCGAACGACACAGGTCGCGCGCTATTCGGCCGTGAACGTGGACCGGGTGCGGACCATGACCTATCGTCGTCCTCGGCGTGCTGGTCGGGCTTCGCCCGATCCTCTACGTGCCGCGCCTTGGCTCGGCCTCCGGCTCCACCGGCCTGCTGTGGGAGCTTGAGACCATCGCCGCCGTCATCATCGGCGGCACACTGCTCAAGGGCGGCTTCGGCCGGGTCTGGGGCACGGTGGTCGGTGTGCTGATCCTCAGCCTGATCGACAACATCCTCAATCTCACTGACCTCGTCTCGCCCTATCTCAACGGAGCGATCCAGGGGGTCATCATCGTTCTCGCCGTTGTGTTGCAACGCGGGAAATCATCCGCCGAGGGGCGGTAAAAAGGACCCGTCGCCGGATGGCGACACCAACTGGGAGGAAGACCATGAAACGCAGAGAGCTTTTCGGTGCGACTGCCGCAATGGCCGCAACCGTCGGATGGCGGCCACGGTCACACAGGCGCAGGACAAGACCTACACCGATCGGCGTGTCGATCCCGGCGGCCACGCATGGCTTCATGGGCGGGCATGAACTTGCACGCCCAGCAAACCATCGACGCGGCTCGAGGCAACCTATCCGCAGCTCAAGTTCGTGCTCGCGACCGCCGGCGAGGCCAGCCAAGCAGGTCAACGACCTCGAAGACATGATGGCCACCCGCGAACATCGACGCGCTGGTCGTCCTGCCGTTCGAGAGCGAGCCGCTGACCGGCGCCGGTGAAGGCCGTGACAGACGCCGGCAAGTGGGTGACGGTGGTCGACCGTGGCCTGTCCGTCGAAGGGATCGAGGATCTCTACGTCGCCGGCGACAACCCCGGCGTTCGGCCGTACGGCGGGCGAGTATTTCAAGGCCCACTTGCCCGTCGGCGGCAAGATCGTGGTGCTGCGCGGTATTCCGACCACGCATCGACAACGAGCGCGTCGATGCCTTCCAGAAAGCGATCGAAGGCTCGGGCATCGAGATCCTCGACATGCAGCACGGCAACTGGAACCGCGATGACGCCTTTACGGTCATGCAGGACTTCCTGTCGAAATACCCCAAGATCGACGCCGTCTGGGCGTCCGATGACGACATGGCCGTCGGCGTGCTGGAGGCGATCGCGCAGGCCGGACGCGAGAACGAGATGTGGATCATCGGCGGCGCCGGCATGAAGGAGATGGTCAAGCGGATCATGGACAAGCGACCCACAGCTCCCGGTCAACGTGACCTACCCGCCGGCGCTGATTTCCGCAGCGATCGAGATGACGGCGCTCCGCTTCGTGTCCGACACGCCGGTCTATGGCCGGTTCGTCATCGGCTCGATCCTGATGACGCCGGAAAACGCGGAACGCTTCTACTTCCCCGACAGCCCGTTCTGATCTGAGGCTACGGCAAGAAGGGGCGGTGCGAGATGCGCCGCCCCTTTTCTTCGCCTATTGGCTATTTCAGCTCGACCTCGACAAAACGCATGACGGCGTTGCCGCGATTGACGACATTGTGCTCGACGCCCGCCTCGCGCTTGTAGGCCTCACCCGCGTGCACGGCAACTTCGCGAGCCGCACCACCCGGTTCCTCAAGCAGCATGAGGCAGTCGGTGATCGCCGTGATGACATAGTCCATTTCGTGTTTGTGCCAGCCGGTTTCGGCGCCGGGGGCAAAGTCAAATCGCGTCACGCGCACCGAATTATCTTCGATCAGCCGCGTCGGTTCCGCCTGTGGCCGTGTCATCGCTCAACTCCGCTTCAATGGCAGCCGACTTCGGTTGCCCGTCGTCAGCCCGTCCAGCCTATAGCCACTTCATCAGGCCAGCGACCGGAATCGGCGGCCAGTAAGCGCCCCTGTCGACTGCCACCGGCATCTTTCGCACCGTCATACCCTTGGCCGCATCAAGGGCAGTGAGTGCATTTTCTTGTGGATTGCGGCTGGGTTCACGGTTTCGCCGATCCCGTGACAGCGGTTTGACGGAAAGCCCGCACGGCTTGGCGCTGCGGATCTACGCTGGCCCCTCGCGCTGCGCAGATCATGCTGCTAGCGTCTGCGGCGGTGTCGGAGAGCATTTGGAAAGGGCCGGTCATGGATGAAGCTGAGATTACTGCGAGATATGCCGAAGCGCGTCGCATCGCCGCCAAAGCGGGCGCGCTTGCGCTCGACTATTTCCGCAGTTTCGATGGGCTGACGGTCGAGGTCAAAGGCCATCAGGATTTCGTCTCGGAAGCTGACAAGAATGTCGAGCAATTCGTTCGCGACGCGCTGGCGAGCGCCTATCCCGAGGATGGCATCGTTGGTGAGGAAGACGCCCCCAAACCCGGCAGCAGCGGCTTCACTTGGGTGATCGATCCCATCGACGGAACCACGAACTTCATCCACGGCATTCCGGGCTGGACGGTTGTTCTGGCTGGTGTTGTCGGAAAAAAGACTGAGGTCGGCGTCATTCACGATCCCAACCATGATGAGATGTACCACGCCCGCCGCGGTCATGGCGCCTTTTGCAATGACCGCAAGCTCAGGGTTCTTTTGGGCCGGGACATCCGCACCGGATCGGTTGGCGTCGGTTTTTCCGGACGTACGCGGGCAGGTGGAATCAAACGCTTGGTTGATGAGGTGATCGACGCAGGCGGCGTCTTCTACCGCAACGCCTCGGGTGCCCTCTCGCTCGCCTACGTGGCAAGCGGCAAGCTTCTCGGCTATGTCGAGGAACACATGAACGCCTGGGACTGCCTCGCCGGTCAGCTTCTCGTGGCCGAGGCAGGCGGCATCGTCGAGGATCAGGACGCGGCCGAGATGATCGCCCAGGGCGGGCGCGTCATCACCGGCACGCCGGCGGTCTTCGCCGATCTCCTCGCGATGGCGGAGCGTGCCTATTCCAGCAAAGCCGACTAGTCAGAAGGGGCGGCGCGGCTCAGGCATCGGGAACCAGCACCGGGCCGGACTCGGCAAGGCCGATCGTAACGGTCTGGCCGGCCTGATAAGGTGCATCGACGTTGTCGCTGACGGCGAAGACCTGGCCGAAATCCCCCGTGAAGGTGTATTCCATGCGCGCGCCGACATAGGTGACCTTTTCCACCGTCACCGGCAGGCCCGTGCCCGGCACAACGCGCATTCGCGAGGGCCGGATCGCAAGCTTCGCCTTGCCGGGCCGCAACCCGCGCGCGGGCAGCCTGTGGCGCACACCACTGACCGCGATCTCGGCCATTTCGCCATCGACAGAGAGGATCTCGCAGCCGATCAGGTTCGCCTCACCGATGAAATCGGCAACGAACGTATCCGCCGGCGCATCGTAAAGCGCCCTCGGCGGGCCTATCTGGGCGATGGCGGCATTCTTCATCACCACGATCTCGTCCGAAACGGCAAGCGCCTCTTCCTGATCGTGGGTGACATAGACCACGGTCAGACCGAGGTTCTGCTGGATCTCGCGGATCTCTTCCCGGACATGGCGGCGCAGTTTCGCGTCAAGATTGGACAGCGGTTCGTCGAAGAGCAGTACCTGAGGCTCAAGCACCAGCGCTCGCGCGACCGCAACGCGCTGCTGCTGCCCACCTGATAGTTCGGACGGCAGTCGCCCGTCATAGCCGGTCAGCCCCACAAGCGCCAACCCCGCATTCGCCCTCTCAAGCGTTTCCGCTTTGGAGAAGCCGGAGAACTTGAGCCCGTAGCTTACATTCTCAAGCACCGTCATATGCGGGAAAAGCGCGTAGGACTGGAACACCATCGAAACATCGCGGTCCGTCGCGGGTAAGGTCGTCACATCCTTGTCGCCAATCAAGATGCGTCCCTTGGAGACCATCTCAAGCCCCGCGATCATCCTGAGCGTTGTCGTCTTGCCGCAGCCAGACGGGCCGAGAAGCGTGACAAGCTTGCCCGTCTCGATCGTCAGGCTGACATCATTCACCGCCACGACATCCTTGCCGTAGACCTTCGTGACATGATCGAAGACGACCGACGCCGCCTTGGAATTCACACCGGCCATCAACCGCCTCCCTGTTCGTGGCTGAGCCTTCGCCCGATTTGGGTTCGGCCCACCAGAAGTTGCAGCAGGCCAACCGCCGCAAGCATCACGAAGATGAGTGCCGTCGAATAGGCGATGGCGAGGCCGTAATCGTTGTTCTCCACCCGGCCGATGATATAGCTCGTCGCCATGTCGTAGCGCGCCGAGACGAGGAAGATCACCGCCGAGATGGCCGTCATCGCGCGGACGAAGGAATAGACCAGCGCGGCCAGGATCGCGGGCCGCAGAAGCGGCAGGATCACCGCACGGAACGTCTGCCAGCTGTTGGCACCCAGCGTCAGTGAACTTTCATCCAATGATTTGTCGAGCTGGCTCATCGAGGCTATGCCAGCCCGCACGCCAACCGGCATGTTGCGGAAGATGAAGCTGATGACGAGGATGATGCCGGTTCCGGTGATCTCGATCGGCGGCACGTTGAAGGCGAGGATGTAGCTTACGCCGATCACGGTGCCGGGGATCGCGAAGCTCAGCATGGTGCCAAACTCGAACGCGCGCTTTCCCGCGAAGCTTTGTCGCGTCAGAAGATAGGCGGTGATCAGCCCCACTGCCGCCGTCAAAGGCGCGGCGACGGTCGAGATCATCATGGTCGTCCAGAAGCTGTCCCACGCCGACCCAGTCCATCGGATGCCGCCATCCTCGATGCGCAGCGAAAAGGCCGTGAGGTAGTGCTTGAACGTCAGCGTGTTATCGACGCCCCAAAGCTTGACGACCGATCCGTAGAGGATCATCGCGTAGATCACGACCGTGAAGGCCGCCCAGACTGCGGCGATCACGTAGACCGGGATGGATAGACCCCTCGGCATTTCGGGATGTACGCCGGAATCGCCTTTGCCGGTCACCGTCGTGTAGCTCTTCTTCCCGAGCCAGAAGCGCTGAAGGTAGAACGCGACGAGCGTGAAGCCCAGAAGCACGATGGCAAGCACCGCCGCGCGGCCCTGATCGTATTGCGCGCCGACGATGGCAAAGAAAATCTCGGTCGACAGCACGTCGTAATTGCCGCCAAGGACCAGCGGATTGCCGAAATCCGCCATACTCTCGATGAAGCCGAGAAGAAAGGCATTCGCCAGCCCCGGCCGCATCAGCGGCAGCGAGACGGTGCGAAATGTCTGCCAGCGGTTGGCCCGCAGGGTCTGTGCCGCCTCTTCCATCGAGGGCGACACGCCCTCGACGACGCCGATGAGCACCAGAAAGGCGATGGGCGTGAAGGCGAGAACCTGTGCGATGAGGACGCCGGGCAGCCCGTAGACCCATCGCGTCGGCCGCACGCCGATAAGATCGGCGACCCAGGTCGTGACGGCGCCCGAAAGACCAAAAAGCAGGATGATCGCGAGGCCGATCACAAAGGGTGGCGTGATGATCGGCAGGACCGTCAGAGCCCTCAGGCCGCGTTTGAAGCGGAACCCCGATCGGGTCAGGACGAGCGCGAAGACCAGACCGAGCAGCGTCGTGAGGACGCCGACGAGTACCGCGAGGAAAAGCGAATTCCACGCCACCCCGCAGCGTCCGCCCGACAGACAGCCAAGACCCCAGATCCGCTGGTCAAAGAACTTCGCCAGGAAGGTCAGGACGGAATAGCTGCCATCCTCGGTGATGAAGGCGGCGACCATCAGTTTCGCGATGGGGAAGAAGACAAAGATCGTGACCACGGCGATCACCCCGCCGATGGCGCCGGTCACGAAGACATCGCCATTGATCGCACCGCGCGCGGCGATGCCTTGGGTGAAGAGGAAGAGGAAAGCCGAAGCGGTGATAAGTGCGCCGTAGCCCATCCCGTATTGCCGGTTGTCGAGCGGGCCGAAAAGCGCCTCCAGCCAGCCCGCGTTCCAGCCGCGGATACCGATGCCAAGGCCTTGCGCGGTCAGCCAGGCAAAACCGAAAGCGCCAGCGGCCAGAAGCACCTTCGCGAAGACTGGGTCGGTCTTGCGCCGCCGCAGGATCAGGAGCGGTGCGATCAGCGCGGGCAGCAGCGGCAGAAGCCAGAGCTTCTCGCCCTGCGCCATAAGGAAGGCCGCCGGCGCATAGTTGGCATCCAGCGGCCAGCCGTCCACGAGCCATTCGAAATGCCAGAAATCCTCCACCCCGTACCAGGGCAACAGGCAGAAACCGACCCATCCGGCTATGATCCAGAAGATCAGGACCGGATGGGTGGTCTTTTCGGAGGTGACTTGGCGCACAAGGCTTACTGCGGCAGGGTAGAGACTTCGCTATCCCATTTGGCCAGCAGCCGCTTGCGCTCATCGCTCGACCCGTACTTCTTGAAGTCGTAGTCGATCAGCTTGATCGAAGAGAGATCCGGCGCCTTGTCCGAGGTCTTTGCGTTCTTGTTCGACGGCACCTGGAAGGCATTGACCTGAAGCGCGAGGTCCTGCGCATCGGCGGTCAATGCCCAATCGTAGAACTTCTTGGCCTCGTCCATGTTGCGGGCACCCGCGATGATCGACATGGAGCCGATTTCATAGCCGGTCCCCTCACATGGGGCGACTGTGACGATCGGAAAGCCCGCGACGGTCTGCGCGACCGCGTCATGCATGAAAACGATGCCGATGGTGGTTTCGCCCTGCCCCGCCGCCTTGATCGGCGCGGAGCCCGACTTGGTGTATTGGTTGATGTTGGCGTGCAGCCGCTTCATGTAATCAAAGCCGCCATCCTCGCCGAACAGCTGCACCATCGTCGCCAGCGTCGTGTAGGCGGTGCCCGAGGAATTCGGGTTCGCCATCTGGACCTGCCCCTTGTATTCAGGCTTGGTCAGGTCTTCCCAGCATGCCGGTGCATCAAGGCCGTTCGCCTTGAGCAGGTCGGAATTGTAGCCAAAGCCAAGCGCGCCGGAATAGATCCCGATCGTGCGATCCTCGGCACTCGTCGCTTGTGCGATGGACCACGGCTGAAGCTCTTCGCGCATCGGCGAGACATAGGGTTCGGTGAGCTTCTCCTCCGCCGCCTGCAAGTGGGGGTCCCCGGTCCCGCCCCACCAGACATCTCCCTTGGGGTTCGAGGCTTCGGCCTTGATCTGGGCGAAGGTCTCGCCCGAGGATTTCCGCGTCATGTCGACATTGATCCCCGTCGCGTCCTCAAAACTGCGGGCCATGAGCTGGCACCACTCTTCCTGGGCCGCGCAGTAGAGATTGAGATTTCCTGCCGCCTCGGCAACCCCCGCCGAAAGGGCGAACAAAGATACTCCGACTACGATTTTCCGCATTGCTTCCTCCCATTGTAAAATATTTGTAACAGTTTTTTGACAGGCTAAGCGGGCGTCGCAGTCAGGGCAACAGCAATAATTCGGCGGAACCCAAAACCGCGCGGTGGAGATTTGCGGCACCGAATGAATCGGCCGGTGAATGTCGCCTGCGAGGCCGGTAAGCGGCCTGCGACCTATCGGTCCCTGCGCGGCACGCCCGGCAAGGCACAGAGCATTTCGTAAAGCAGGTTCGCCCCGATCAGAGCGGTATTTCCCGACGGGTCGTAGGGTGGCGAGACCTCGACCAGATCGCCGCCGACAAGGTTCAGTCCCGCCGTGCCGCGGATGATTTCAAGCGCCTGCCACGTCGAAAGCCCGCCGACCTCGACAGTACCCGTGCCCGGCGCGAAGGCGGGGTCGAGGCTGTCGATATCGTAGGTCAGATAGACCGGCGCGTCTCCGATCCTGGCGCGGATATCGGCCATCAGCGGGGCAAGCGACTTGTGCCAGCATTCCTCGGCCTGAACGACCGTCCATCCCTTGTCCCGACCCCAGTCGAAATCCTCGGCCGAATAGCCCGATCCGCGCAGGCCGATCTGGAAGACCTTGTCGTTCAGCAGGCAGTCATCCTCCCAAGCGCGGCGAAAGGGGCAGCCATGCGCGACGGTTTCGCCGAACATCGCTTCGTTCGTGTCGGAATGCGCGTCGACATGGATCAGCGCGACCGGCCCGTGTTTGTCGCGCATCGCCTTCAGGATAGGCCAGGTCAGCGTGTGATCGCCGCCGAGGGTCAGGGGGATGACGTCGTGCTTCAGGACATCGGTGTAGAAGCTCTCGATGATCTTGACCGACTTCTTCAGATCGAAGGTGTTGATCGGCACGTCACCGATATCGGCGACCTGAAGCGCCTCGAACGGGGCGGCGCGGGTTGCCATGTTGTAGGGCCGGATCATCCGGCTTTCGTCGCGGATCTGCCGGGGCCCGAGCCGCGTACCGGATCGGTTCGAGGTGCCGATGTCCATCGGGATGCCGATGAAGCACGCATCCAACCCTTCTGCGCTCGACGCCGCAGGCAGGCGCATCATCGTCGCCGGCCCGCCGAAGCGGGGCATGTCGTTGCCGCCGAGCGGCTGGTTCAGGGTTTTCATTCCATTGCTCCGTCTTGCAGGCCGCGCATCACGCCCCCTTCCCTTTCAGCCAATCCGTGATGATCTCGCGATGCCGTTCCCCGGAATAAGATGGGAAATGGCCGCCATGCACGACCCGCGCAGGCAGCGCCAGAAGCCGTTTCATCGAGGCGACGTATTGCGCGGCCTCCTCGTCGGTCGTGCCCTCGATCAAGGGGCCATCATAGACGATATCGCCCGAGATCAGGATGCCGGTCGCCGCCTCCCAGAGTGCAATGCCGCCGGGGGAATGGCCGGGGGTGTGGATCACTTCGAAATGCCGGTCGCCAAGGTCGATGACGTCGCCATCCTCGAGGATGCGTGTCGCGGGGGCTTCCTTCACCGTATAGGTTGCCGATTGGTAAGGCCCGGGCGGCAGCGCATCGAAAATGTCATCGGTGACGTACTTGTCGGCCAGCGTGTTTTCCCGGCCGGCATGGGCAAGGATATCCGCCTCCGCCGCATGACACAGGCGGCAGGGAAACTCATGGTGACAGCCGATATGGTCGAAATGCGTATGGCTCGCCACGGCGTCAAGCGCGCGCTCGGTGACCAAAGGCACCCATTCACGTAAAGACAGGACCCCCATGCCGCTATCAACCATCATGTCACGGTCGCGGCCCCGCACATGCCAGATGTTGCAGCGATAGAATTCCTTGATATGCGGCTCATCTATCCAGGTGATCCCGTCGGATTGCGGGCGGATGCGGTACCAGTCTTCGGGCTTGGCACGGATCATGTCGCAACCTCCAGTATCAATGGATTGTTCCCCCAGAGCGGAACTTCGGCGCCGATCGACGGCAGGTCACCCAGCGGCAGATGGGCCACAAGCTGCATATCGGGCGCAGTGGCGGGAGAGAAGTGACAGCGGTGATAAGTGCCGAAAAAGGCACTGTCGGTCAGCTTCGCCAGACCGAGCGGCAGGCTGCCTTTCAGCCCGATATTCTCAGGACGAAGACAGAGCATCGCCGCACCTTTCGGCGCGACCGGAAGCGCTCCGAGGGGACTGTCCGCGCCCTGCCCCGCCGGCGTGACGGGAATGCGGTTCACCTCGCCCATGAAGCCCGCCGAGAAAAGCGAACGGGGTTCGAGATAGATCTTCTCAGGCGTGCCCACATCCTCGATCCGACCCTCGTTCATCACCACGATCCGGTCGGCGATGGCCATCGCCTCTTCCTGATCGTGGGTGACGTGAACGAAGGTCGTGCCGACCTTGCGCTGGATCGCCTTCAACTCCTCCTGCATCTGCCGGCGCAGCTTCAGGTCGAGCGCGCCGAGCGGCTCGTCGAGGAGCAGCACGTCCGGATCAACGGCCAGCGCACGCGCCAAAGCCACGCGCTGACGCTGCCCACCGGACAATTCATGCGGCCGCCGCCCGGCCATGTCGGCAAGGCCGACAAGCGCCAGCATCTCCTCGGCGCGCTTCCCTCGCGCCGCGCGAGCGGTGCCGCGCATCCGCGGGCCGAAGGCGACGTTGTCGCGCAGGCTCATATGCGGGAAAAGTGCGTAATCCTGAAACATCGTCGTGGTCGGCCGATCCTGCGGCGCGACATGCGTCATATCCCTGCCCCCGATCAGCACCTTGCCCTCGGTCGGGGTCAGGAATCCGCCGAGGATCGACAGCAGCGTGGTCTTGCCGCAGCCCGAGGGACCGAGAAGCACCACGAACTCCCCCGCCGCAATGTCGAGGTCGACCCGGTGCAATGCGATGAACGTGTTGAACCTCTGGCGAACGGATTGGACGGACACGTCGGCGGTCATTTCGACACCTTTCTGAACACGGTGAGTTCCAGCACCACAAGAAGCGCCACCGAGACGAGGAAGACCAGTGAGCCGATCGCGTTGGTCGCGGGCGACAGGCCCGAGCGCAGCATCGACCAGATCTCGACCGGCAGGGTCACGTCGAAGCGGGTAAGCAGGAAGGCGATGATGAATTCGTCCCAACTGAAGGTGAAGGACAGGAAGAAGGCTGCGAGCAGCGCCGGGCGAAGCATCGGCGCGGAGACGAACCACAACACCTTGAGCTCGGATGCGCCAAGATCGCGCGCCGCACGTTCGGCATTCTGCTGATGCGCGCCCATCGCCGCGAAAAGGATCGCGAAGCAGAGCGGCAGGTTGATGACGACGTGGCCGATCCCGGCGGCCATGAGCGACGGACGGATACCGATGGAGTTGAAGGCCGACAGAAGCCCGAGCGCGATGATGAGATAGCTGACCGTCATCGGCGCGATCAGAAGACCGCGCATGAGGACCGAACCGGGAAGCGCTACCCGCGCAAGTCCCTGCGCGGCAAGGAAGCCAAGGACCAGCGCCACAGCAGAGGATGCGGCGGCGACGATCAGCGAATTTCCAAGCGCCGCCATCAGGTCGCGGTCGCCCAGAACCTCCGCATACCAGGTCAGGACCGGCCCGTTGAACGGTGGAACCGGCAGGCGGCCATCCTGAAAGGAGAAGAGAACCAGCGCCCCCACCGGCAGGAAGATGAAGGCATAGGCGAGCGCGAGGTAGATCCAGCCGAGTATCCGCATCACACCCGGTCCATCTTCAGCCAGCGCGCCGAGGCCGCATAGGCCAGCGTAACCAGCGCCATCAGAACGACCGACAGCGCCGAGGCCATCGGAAAGTCACCCCGCCGTCCCAGTTGCAGCATGATAAGCTGCGGCAGCGTCAGTTCGTTGTTGCCACCCAGGATCTGCGGCGTGATGTAGTCGCCGATGCAGAGAACGAAAGTCAGGAAGGCGCCCGTCATGACACCGGGAAGCGTCAGCGGCAGAATGACGAGCCGTATCGTCTGCCATCCCGAAGCGCCAAGATCCGCCGCCGCGCGGGCGTAGTTGGGCGAAAGCTGCACGAGGTTCGAATAGATCGTCAGCGTCAGGAGCATGACGAAGAAGTGGACGAAGCCGATCACCGTTGCCGCCCGCGTGGCCATGATCTGCACCGGCTCATCAACGATCCCCGCCGCCATCAGCCCCTGCATCACGACGCCGTTCGCGCCGAGGACGAGTGCCCAGGAATAGCTGCGCACGACATAGGAGGTCCAGAACGGCAGGACCGCCATCATCAGCGCGAGCCTCTGCCAGCGTTGCGGTACCCGCATCGCGATGATCCAGGCGAGCGGCCAGGCCAGCATGACCGAGATCACCGTCACAACCAGCGTGATTTCCAACGAGACGCGGATACCCTTGAGAAAGGAAGGATCGGTGAAGATGCGAGTGTAGTTCTCGAAGCCTGGACCCGAGACGACCTCCCTCCCCTCAAGATGGCCGAGGCTGAGCCAGACCATCCCGGCGAACGGCAGAAGGAAGAAGGCCAGCGTCCACAGCAGGGCCGGCGCAACCAAGGCCGTCGCGCGACGGCGTTCTGTTTGTTCGATGCTCATGGCCGGGCTCCGTCAGGCGGCCAGCCCCGGAACCAGGGGCCCGCCGCAAGTGCGGGTCAGTGTTGCAACATGTCGGTCCACATCGACTGCATTTCGCCATCAAGCTCTGCGTCGGGTACAGGATAAAGCTGCGCACGGGCGAGGTAGTCCTCCTGCTGGTTCCAGCGCAGCACTGCCTTCTGGTCGTCAGTCAGCACGTCGCCCGCCTTCTTGTTGACCGGCATCCCCCAGTAGCAGGACGAGGTCGCAAGCCGAGCCTGACCTTCCGGCGACACGATGTATTTCACGAATTCCTTCGCGAGGTCCGGATTTTGGGAATCCTTCAGCACCGCGATGGACTGCGCCCACATCAGGCCGCCCTGTTTCGGGATCGTCCAGTCGAGGTCGGGGTTTTCGGAATGCAGCACCGCCGTCAGCCATTCGCCGCCACCGATCAGCACATCGACCTCGCCGGTGGCGAGCGCGGTCTGGCTCGCGACGACGTCGCTGACCTGCCGGCTGGCGGCTTTCAGCTTGTAGAGGGGCTCGCGCAGGGTTTCGAGGTTCCCGGCATTCAGATCCTTCGTTGCCACGCCCTGTGACAGGCCGACGAGCCCGATGACCGGCAAGTAATAGTCGTAGATCGCGATCTTGCCGTCATACTTGCCGGACCAGAGGCTGGCCATGTCCTCCATATCCGCCACATCGACCTTGGCCTTGTTGTAGGCAATGGTGTTGTAGCCGAACTTTTCGGTCACGGCATAGATCACGCCATCGCGGCTGTTGTTGGCTTCGAGCACCAATTGGGGAAAGTTGTCAGCGGTTGGGAACTCCGCCGGATCAAGCGGCGCCAATAGGTCGCGGTCCACCGCGCGGCCGACATCGACAGCGTCGATCACCATCACGTCCCATTCGCCCGGCTGCGACTGGTCGAGGATGGCAAGGCCGGCAGCGGTGCCTTCGTATTCCTTGACGTTGACCCGCGCATCATGGGCCTCCTCGAAGGGTTTCAGAAGCTCCGCGTCGGCATGGTCGCACCAGATCAGTGCGTTGATCTCACCCGCCGCCAGTGCGGGCATTGCGAACCCGGCGAAGGCTACGGTTCCGGCCAGGGCCGCGCGAAGGGGGAAACGGGTCTTGGTCATGACACTCTCTCCTGTTGGTCGGATGCCGCTTCTCGTGGCGGTCACAAAAAACTTGAATGGGTTCATTTTTAAAGTCAATGTCAATTTTAGGTTTGAAAGGGACAGTCATGGCCGGATTGCGGGCACGCCAGAAAGCCGACAGGAACCAGCGCATTCTCGATGCGGCCAGTGAGCTTTTCAGGCAGTCGGGATATGACGCCGCGCGGATCGAGGACATTGCGGAACGCGCCGAAGTTTCCGTCGGCACCTTCTACAATTACTACGAGAACAAGGGCGACCTCCTGCTCGCCACCGTTTCGATGGAGGTCGAGGAGGTTCTGGAAACCGGACGCGGCCGTCTCGCCAATCCGCCACGCGACGTCGCCGAGGCATTGTCCGCGCTGATCCGCGGCTACTACGACCATTCACTGAACTACCTGACGAAAGAGATGTGGCGCACCGCGATGTCGCTGTCGATCCAGCACCCCGGCACGCGATTTTCGCGCCGCTACACCGAGCTTGACGGCAAGCTGCGCAATCAGGTCTGCGAGATGCTGCGCGCACTGCAAGCGCAGGGCGTGGCGCGCGCGGACTTCGACGCATCGGGTCTTGGTGAAATGGTGTTCAACAACCTCAATCAGATGTTCATGGCTTTCGTCATGGACGAAGATATGGCGCTGGATGAACTGAACCGGCGCGTCGCGCGGCAGAATGTCATACTGGCGCGGCTGATATCAGGCGCATCCATCACCTAGCGCAGTCGACGGACAACCCGCCAGGTCATCCGTTCCCCCCGCGGAGGAAGACACTGCTTTCAGGCCGAGGCCACGGATGCGTTCAATGGGCAAGAACACCGCTCACCGCCGCATCCAGTTTTCCGATCAATTCCTCAATCTGCACATCCTCGATGATGAAAGGCGGCGCCAGGAGGACGTGATCGCCCTGCCGCCCGTCGATCGTGCCGGACATCGGATAGCAGATGAGCCCCGCCTCAAAGGCCGCCTTCTTGATCTTGCCAGCGATCCCGCGCGATGGATCGAACGGGGCTTTGGTTTCCCGGTCCGCCACGATCTCGATCCCGCGAAAAAGCCCGCGGCCCCTGATATCGCCGATATGGGGATGCTGGCCGAAGCGGTCGATCAGGCCCTGATGCAACTTCTCGCCCTGACGATTCACACGGGCCAGCAAGCCACGGTTGAGGATCGCCGACACGACGGCATGACCCGCCGCCGTGGCGACCGGATGGCCGATATAGGTATGCCCGTGCTGAAAGAAGCCCGAGCCCTGGGCAATGGCATCGTAAATCTCGGCCGAAGAGAGCATCGCACCGATGGGCTGGTAGCCCGCGCCGAGGCCCTTGGCGATGCAGATGATATCGGGGCGGACATCGTCCTGTTCGCAGGCGAAAAGCGTGCCGGTGCGCCCCATGCCGCACATCACCTCATCGAGGATGAGGAGAATGCCGTGTTTGTCGCAAATCTCGCGTATGCGCTTGAAATAGCCCGGCGCGGGCGTCAGCGCCCCGGCTGTCGCGCCCACGACCGGCTCGGCCATGAAGGCCATTACGGTTTCGGGGCCGACACGCAGCAGTTCCGCTTCCAACGTGTCGGCAGCGCGGCGGCCGTAATCCTCGAGGCTCTCGTCTTCTTCGCGCAGCCGGTATTCGTAGCAAGGGTCGATATGGCTCACGTCGAGAAGCAGCGGCCCGAACTGGGCGCGGCGCCATTCGTTACCGCCTGCCGACAGCGCACCGATCGTGTTGCCGTGATAGCTTTGTTTGCGGGCGATGAGACGCCCGCGCTGCGGCTCTCCCTTCTCGACCCAGTATTGTCGGGCAAGCTTGATTGCCGCCTCCGTCGCCTCGGACCCGCCAGAGACGAAATAGACGCGGTCGATCCCCTCGGGCGCATGCGCGATCAACAGATCGGCCAGAGCCTCGGCCGGTTCGGAGGTGAAGAACCCGGTATGTGCAAAGGCCACCTTGTCGAGCTGCGCCTTGATCGCCGCCGTCACCTCGGCGTCGCCATGGCCAAGGCATGACACCGCCGCGCCGCCCGATCCATCCAGGTAGCGCTTGCCGGAGGCGTCGATCAGGTAGCAGCCCTCGCCGCCAACCGCCATTGGCGGCTGCGACTTCGAATGGCGCGGGAAAACATGGGACATCGCGGTCTCCTTTCGTATCGGGCGGAACTCGAGTGCCCGGTCTCGAGGACTCTCCCGATCAGATCAGGTAAGGCATCATCAGGGTGGCGAGGCTGAGGACAAGGAAAAATCCGGCCATATCGGTGATCGTGGTCAGAAGCGGGCCGGAGGCCACCGCTGGATCTTGCCCCAGCCGTTTCAGCAACAAAGGCACGACCCCGCCGATGGAGACCGCGATGACGGTATTGAGCGCAAGCGCCAGGCCGATCACCACTCCAAGCCACGGATTGCCCTTCCAGACCCAGGCGACGAGCGCGATCAGAAGGCCAAGGGCAATCCCGTTGATCGCCCCCACCGACACTTCCTTGAGCCAGACCCTGAGTGCATCCTTGGGCTGGACGACGCCCAGCGACAGTTCCCGCATCGTGACGCCGACCGCCTGATTGCCCGAACAGCCAGACATGTCTGACACCATCGGCAGAAAGACCGCGATGGCGATGACCGCGGTCAGCGTCTCCTCATAGGCCGAGATCACCGAAGCCGCGATGACGTTGAGCACGATGTTGGCCGACAGCCACATCAGCCGCCGGCGCGATCGCAACCAAAGCGGCATGGAGCGGAGTTCGTCGCCGACGACACCCTGACGCCGCAGCGACTCGCTCTCGGCGCGTTCGAGGGCGGCCGCGTCGACGGCGGAGCGTGAGACCACGCCGACAAGGTGCCCGTCGCCCTCGACGACCGGCAGGCCGAGGAACCCGTGACGGTCGAAAAGGTCCTGAAGATCGTCAAGCGAGGTGTCGACCCCGACGGTGATCGGAACGACCATGATCGCGCTCAGCTTGACCGACCGCTTGGCCGTCAGCAGGCCCCTCAACGACACCACGCCGACCGGTCGGCCCGCGTCATTCACGATATAGGGATGCTGCCCTCTATACCGCTCAAAATCCTCGTCCTCTTCGGCCAGGCCGCGCAACACGGCGCCCACGGTCGCGGTGTCCGGAAACTGGAAGGCCTCGGCGACCATCAGGCCACCGGCGGTATCATCCTCATATTCCACAAGGCGCCGCACGTCGGCTGCGTCGTCGGGCTCCATCTCGGCGAGGATCGCCTCGGCGTCCTCGGCATCAAGGTCGCCGATGAGGTCGGCCTGAAGATCGCTGTCCAACTCATCGAGAATCTCGGCGGCACGGTCGCTATCGAGACGTTCGACGAGTTCGGTCGCGGCGGCGTGCGGCGCTTCTTCGATCAGCGCGGCGGCGAGTTCGGTCGGCACCAGTTCCAGAAGCGTGTCGCGGTCTTCGGCCGAGAGCGACAGAAGCTGGCGCAGCGCCGCCGAAAGGGGCAGCGGCTCGAGAAGTGCGCTCAGCTCCTCCGCGTCGCCAGCGTCCACAGCCGCCTTGACCTGTTCGCGAATCGTCAGTGCGGGCGCCTCTTCCGGCTCCGGCCCATCCGGTTCGCGGATGTCGAGGTCTGGTCCTGATCCGCTCAACGCTGCAACTCCTTGCGGTCAATCGTCATCATGAGACTCTTCCCTTCGGTTCGGGTGTGACGATACGCCGGGTGTCCTCAACGAAATCGGCGAGGCTCATCGCCCATCCACCACGCGGCCAACGCAACTCCATCTCGCCTTTCCGCGGACGGTAGACAGCGGTGTAAAGCGTGCCAAAGCCCCGGTCGAAAGCGGTGGAATAGAGCGGCGGCCGCAGGAAGGCCGAGATGAACTTCTCCTCCGGTTCCACATGCAACGTCAGGCGTTGCAAGAGAAAGCGCTCACGTTCCACCGAGGCGGTCATGCGGGCGTGCGCGTCCCATTCGACCCGCTCCTGATGGTTCGTGGCGACCGCCGCATGGGTCAGAACGGCAGGCCGGTCCGGGGCCATGAAGGCGGTGAGGAAATTCCGCTGCCGGTCAAGAACGGTGACGTTGTAACTCATATGCGTCGGGATGCGGGCGAGCGCTTCACCAGCTTCCTTGGCGGTGGCGCAGGTCTGCAAGACGTAGCGCAGGATCAGCGGCACGCCGAACCCGTCGCCCACGACCCGGCGGCCGCCGAAAGTCAGTGAAACGGCCAGACCGGCATCGTTCATCCCATCGACCAGTCCCCAGAGGCCGTCCGAGGTGCCCATCACGGTGCGACCCAGCCAGGATGTGTGCAGGGTGATGCGCTCAAAGGCGCGCGGATCGTAGTCATAGTTGCGGACGAGGACCGGCTCCTTGCCGGGCCAGATCGCCTGACTGCACCCCGAAAGGTAAGGCGGCGGGCGGTAGAAGCTGAGGAATCGCGCCGCCATGTCGCCGCCGCCCGCCAGAGCGCAGAGGTCTTCGTAAAGCGGTATGATCTCGGGCATATGGGTTTTGAGCGCGCGCAGGCTTTCGAGGTATGTCGGCCGCGCATCCGCGCCTTCGCGCAGCCACCATGTCCTGTAGGCTGGCCAAAGCTCGGCGAAAAGCCCGGCCCATTTCGGGCCGGGCCTCGCCTCGGACAAGGCGCGCCACCAAAGATCCATCACATGATCTTGAAGGCGGGGTCGGCGACCATCGGGCCTGCCTCGGTCATTGGCAGGGGATTGGCGGCAAAGGCGGATTTGATGCCGTGAATCCAGCGCTTGGCCCGCTCATTAAGCTGAAAACCATTGGTCATCGACCGGCCGCGCGTGACGAGGATACCAAGATCCGCGCCTTCGTAGCGATAGTCACCAGGCTTCAGGATGCGCAGGAAAAACGCCTCGTTCTCCGATTCCACCGCGCGGCGGTGATAGTCGAAGCGGTCGAAGACCACGCGGCCGTCTTCGAGCATCTTGTAGATGCCGGTCTGCGGTGCCGCCGTGACGATATCGACATTGTCGTCAGTATGCTTGATCACCATCTGGCTCCAGCCGTCGATCATGTCGGGATCGGACCAACGGGCGTTCAGTTCATCGACGTCGAGCTTGAACTTCGCCTTCGAGAACTCCAGCAGGTGGAAGAGGAACAGGGGCGCGTCGGCATGGGCGAAGGCGGCATGGTTCGTCATGGAGCTCGCCCCGGTGATGCGGGGGTTCAACTCGCCCAGCCAGATGTCGCCGGTCTTCTTGTCGATGAGGAAATCAAGCTCGAAATAGCCGCGATAGCCTTCCTTGCGGAGCTGTTCGCCGAACTTGAAGGTGAGATCGCGCGCCTTCTGGCGGACCTTCGGCGAAAAGGCGGTGGCAAAGATTTCATTGCCGCACCAGCCGCCGCGATAGGGGGTCAGTTCCTTGAAGCCGACAAGCTCGGTCATCAGCGGACCGACGATGGTGCCCTGAGAGGTTGCGCAGCCCTCGATGGCGGAGCCGCGGCAGTCAATCCGCTTCATGATCTTGATCTCGCCCTCGCCGATGATCTCATGCTCATGCTTGCGGAAATCGGCCTCGGATTTGATGAAGAAGGTGGTGTGGCCAGAATCGCCGAAGGCAGATTGCAAGACCAGGTCATGGCCGATGCCAGCCTTGTCGCAGGTCTTCTTCAGATCCTCGTAGCTCTTGACCTCGGCCAAGACGTTCGGCACCGAGGGCACCCCCGCCTTGTTCCCGATCCGCACCGTTTCGATCTTGTTGTCCATGTTGGTGCGCAGCTTCGCCTTCGGGAACCAGACCTCGGCACCCAACTCCTTCGCGAGCCGTTCGGTTTCCTCGTCGAACATCAGGAACACGAATTTCGGCTTGCCGCCGCGCCGCTTCACGAGGTCGATCACCTCCTTGTGCTGAAGGAGGTAGTTGTTGATGTCCTCGATGGACTGGAATTCCGCATGCGGCTGCTCAGAGGGGCAAAAGACGTTCGGATGCTTGCCGTCGTAGCAGTCGATATAGCAGATGTATTTGAAATTCTTGCACCATTCGTCGATGCCCAGAAGATTGAAGTTGGTGGCCGAGATGAAATAGATCGGGTCTTCGTTCCGATGGAAGAAGCGGCGGATCTCGGAAATGTTCTTCAGGTCTTTCTTGCTCATCTCTGTCTCCCTTATTCCGCCGCAGTGGCGAGTTTCTTGGTCTGAAGCGCAAGCGCCTCTTCGGTAAAGACCCGAAGGCCCAGATCGGCGCGGTAGCCGTGGATTTCGCTGACATCGAGCGCGCGCATGAAGGCGAGGATTTCGCGGCTCACCACCTGTCCCGGCACGAGGATCGGGAACCCCGGCGGATAGGGGATGATGAACGAGGCGGAAACAACGTCGCGCCCCTTGTCCATCTCGGCCTCGATCCCGCCGTCGAGTTCCAGATAGTCGCAGTTGTTCTCATCATAGGCGAGGAAGAAGGGGGTGCGGATATCGCCCTCTCCGGTCTCCGGATCGGCGCAGAAGGCGCGGTGGAAATGCGAAAAGTCCGGCAGCGGCGGCAGATCCTGCATCAGGTTCTTCACCCGCCGGTCAAAGGCCAGACGCTCCATCTTCGAGGCATCGTCGAGCCGGTCGTCCAGTTCCTTCGCAATCTCCACCAGCACCTCGATCAGATAGGCAACGGAGGAGCGCGTGGTGCCGATGTTCGTCATGAACAAGACCGTATTGCGTGAGGTCTTGTTGATCTGGATCCCGTATTTGTCCATCAGGATTTCGGTCTTGAACGTGTCGCCGTCCCAGCCGGTGCCGCCAACCGCGAGCGTCACCCGAGTGGCGTCGAGCACGAACTCGTCCTTTTCCCAGCAGGTCCAGATATCGGTCCAACCCTGTTCGGGGTCATAGTAGCTTTGCACCCCGCTTTCGCGGAACTCTTCGGGGATCATGTCGCCCGCAGTCAACACCTTGAAGTACTTCTGCAAGAGCGGATGGGTCGAGATCGCCCTGCGCATCGACATCGCCGCCTCGACCTGACGCTGGACGAATTCGAAGCCTTCCAGTTCGACCTGACGCCGCCCGACGTCGAGCGAGGCGATGATCTGATAGTTCGGGCTGGTCGACGTATGCGTCATGTAGGCTTCGTGGAACGAGGCCTCGACCTCGCCCTTGAAGTCCTGATCGTTGACATGGATCATCGAACCCTGGCGCAGAGAGGTCAGCGTCTTGTGTGTCGATTGCGTGGTGTAGACACGCACCCGCGCCTTCGGGGACGGGATCAGCCGCGTCTTCAGAAGCGTCGCATCGTCGGCATCCTTCAGCTTTTCGGCCTGTTTCGCGTAGGCCTTCGCATGTTGGGGCGATTTCAGCCGTTCGCGCAGCACATTGGCCGCGTTCATACCCGTGCGCCCTCGGTATGTCGGGCCGAAGCGGGCGAAGGCGAACCAGGCTTCGTCCCAAAGAAAGATCAGGTCCGGCTTGATGGCGAGGCATTCCTCCATCACCCGTTCGACATTGTAGACGATGCCGTCGAAGGTGCAGTTGGTCAGGAGAAGCATCCTGACCTGATCGAGCTTGCCCGCCGCCTTCAGCTTCAGAAGCTGATGCTTGATCTCGTGGAGCGGCACCGCGCCATACATCGAATATTCGTTCAAGGGATAGCTGTCGAGATAACGGACCTGCGCGCCTGACAACACCATGCCGTAGTGATGCGACTTGTGGCAGTCACGGTCGACCAGCACGATATCGCCCGGCCGCACCAGCGCCTGCACCACGATCTTGTTGCAGGTGGAGGTGCCGTTGGTGGCGAAGAAGGTCTGTTTTGATCCGAAGGCGCGGCTGGCCAGTTCCTGTGCTTCCTTGATCGGACCATGCGGCTCCAGCAGGCTATCGAGGCCGCCGGAGGTCGCCGAGGTCTCGGCAAGGAAGATGTTCGGGCCGTAGAAGGCGCCCATGTCCTGAATCCAGTGGCTCCGCGTGATCGACTTGCCGCGGGAAATCGGCATGGCGTGAAACACGCCGGTCGGCTGCCGGGAATATTCCTTGAGTGCGGTGAAGAACGGCGTCTTGTAGCGCGACTGAACGCCCCGGAGGATGTTCAGGTGCAGCTCCATGAAGTCTTCCTGATTGTAGAAGACCCGCCGGCAAATGCCGAGGTCGAGCCCGGCGATGTCCTCGACCGAACGGTCGGTGACCAGATAGGCGTCAAGCTCGGGCCGCACCTTGCCGATCATCCGGCAAAGCTCGGGCCCGTAGTCTTCCGGCGCGATATCCTCGATCGTCTCCTCGCCGCCGGCGCGGTTGAGATAGCGGGTGAGGATCGGCAGATCGACATCGCTATCCATGCGCAGGCCGGGGCGCACGACGATGGCCTGAATGTTGTGGTTGAAGAGCACGCAGATCAGCGCGTCCTTGAGACTGGGCACGACAACCGGCTCGTAGATGAACGCATCTTCCGGTCTGCGCATCGAGGTCATATTGGACTTGAGCCAGCGTTCCTGATGCTCGTTCACGTCATCGACGATCAACACCTCGAAATACGGCTTCGTCAGCGCCCGCGCCTCGGGCGGCAGCAGGGCTTCTTCGTCGTGATCCTCATCGAAGCCGTCGCGGTCGAGCGGAATCAACCGGCGGCGGTAGGCGCCCGTCGTCATCGCGCGTGTCGCACGGCGAACGGTCAGAACCAGTTCGTCGATGCGGCCGTTCTCGAACTGGCGCCGCATGTGTTCGAAAGCGGCCATGCCGGGAAACGCCCAGTATCGTTCGATGACACCAAGCAACTCGAAAAGCTTGGCGGCCTCGGCATGGACCGCCTTGACGCGTTTGCCCTCGGGTTCGCGGTGCAGCAGATCAAGCTTCTCGCGCAACACGCTCCAGCGGTCCGAGCGTAACTGCACGGCCGAGTAATAGTCGCTCATCGACTGCATCGGTCATCCTTTCGCGTTGGCCGACAGACAGGTGGATGAGCGCCCGGTGAGGCGTTCTGACCTGCCGGTTCAGCCCGTGGAAATGCGGCCCGCCAAAGGCGGCGTGCCGTCGTCGTCCCGGAATGGCGGGCCCATCGTCTTGTGCGGGGCGCCGGTGGCCGTCGTGTCGCGGAGGTTCATCCCCGACCGCGAGCCTTGCCGCGGCATTTCAAGCGTTCCCAAGGATTGCAGGTAGGCGTCCGTGCCGCTGGCGCGGTCATAGACCGAGAAGTCCACCGAACGGTCGCGGAAGCTTTTCAGCACCTGACCAAGGCCCTTGAGGCCAGTTTCGCGCTGCCGCCGGACGAGGTCGAGGTCGACCTCGATCGGGAACATGTCCTCCTGCCCCGCCGACTGGTGCAGCACCGTCGCCGAGGGGTCGATCACGCAAGACCGGCCATTGCCGCCGGCGCCAAGTCCGTTGACATCGAAAACGTAGCACTGGAACTGCGCCGCCGTCGCCCGCGCGATCGCAAGCTCCGCGTCGCGGTCGGCGGTGCCGGTCAGAACAGGATGCAACAGCACCTCGACCCCCTGCGCGGTCAGTTGGCGGGTGGTCTCGGGGAACCAGATGTCATAGCAGATCGACAGACCGAAGCGGCCGACACCCGGCACGTCGAAAATGCAGAACTCCGTCCCGGCTTCAACTTCCGTCTCATAGGGGCGGAACGGAAACATCTTGCGGTAGCTGGAGACGATTTCGCCATCCGGGTTGATGACGGAGGCAGTGTTGTAGATCCGCCCATCCTCGGTCTGCTCGAACATGGACCCGGGGATCAGCCAGACGTTGTGCTTGCGTGCCGCTGCCTGAAAGCGGGCGAGACTCTCGTTGCGTAGCGGCAGCGCGAATTTCGGCAAAGGTCCGAAGGGTGCGAGTTCCGAGAACAGCACCATCTGCGTCCAGGGAAAACGCGCCATCAGAATGTCGAGCCGGTGCAACATGCCGTCGGTATTCGGCTGAAGCGCATTGACGTACATCTGCACGCCGGCAATTGCGAAAGGGGTCATCACTTGTCCTGCTTCGATTCTTCGCGGCCCCTCTGGACCGCCTCGTGCAGCATCTATCACCGCACGACGAGAACGGAAACTGGCGAACGTCTCACAACTCGGTCAGCCTGGGAGCCGACGAGGAACTCGCGCACACGGTCCGGCGCATGGCTTGCCATCACGACGAGATCGGCACCGGTTGCCTTGATGTGATCGAGGATGACCTCATGGACGCGGCCGATGCCGACATGGCTGACCGCATTCAGCGGCCACGGGATTTCACCGCCGCGCATAGTCTCAAGATGCGCCTTGGCCGCTTTCAGCGCCTTTTGCTGATAACCGGCGGGAAACTCGCTGGCGACAAGCGGCGATCCGAAATCGGGCACGACCGACAGGATGTGCAGCACCGCCTCCGACGATTTCGCGATCTCGATCGCAGTCGGCAGCGCCTTTTTCCATGACGCTTCGTGTTCCAGGTCGATGGTCAGGAGGATGGTCTTGTACATGGCGGCCCCCTCAGGCTTCGGCCCGGCGCGCCTTGGGCGCCCGACCGCGTTGCATCATCACCACCAGCCCCAGAAGCAGAAGCGCAGGGATGAACATCCAGTATTTCGACGGAACGGAGACAGGTTGCAGAACCCGCAACACCTCCTGATCCCAGTCGAGCCCCGCCTTTTGCGCCGGGGAATCGAAGGCCGCATCGTCGATGATCATCTTGTCGCCATCCTGACGGAAGGCCAAACCAGCCGCTGCCAGCCTCTCGTCTCCGGTCGGCTCGGCGCCCATCGGGACAAGTGCCACGAACTGGATCGGATCGCCGAGATCGTTCACGCCCGCGACACGCACGCGAAGATTGTCACCCGGCGGCGTGTTTTCCGCGGCGGCGGAGATTTCGCTCGGCGCCACTTCGGCGAAGGGTGGAAAGATCATGTCCATCCAGAAGCCGGGCCGGAAGAGCGTGAAGGCGACGAGCAGAAGGGCGACGGTTTCGAGAATCCGGTTCTTGGTCAGGAACCATCCCTGCGTCGCCGCCGCGAAGAGAAGCATGGCGATCGTCGCGATGATGAAGACGAAGATACCCTGCGCCCAGGTCACGTCGATCAGCAACAGCTCAGTGTTGAAGATGAAGAGGAACGGCAAGGCGGCCGTGCGCAAGCTGTAGAAGAACGCAATCACCCCGGTCTTGATCGGATCGCCGCCGGACACGGCGGCGGCGGCGAAGCTCGCCAGCCCCACCGGCGGGGTCACGTCGGCCATGATGCCGAAGTAGAAGACGAAGAGATGGACCGCGATCAGCGGCACGATCAGGCCGTTCTGCTGGCCGAGCGTGACGATCACCGGGGCCAGAAGCGCCGAGACGACGATGTAGTTGGCCGTCGTCGGCAGACCCATCCCGAGGATCAGCGACAGGATCGCCGTCAGGAAGAGGATGGCAAGGATATTGCCGCCCGACAGCACCTCGACCACGTCGGCGAGCGCGGATCCGACCCCGGTCTGGCTGACCGCGCCGACGATGATACCCGCCGTCGCGGTAGCGATGCCGATGCCGATCATGTTGCGCGCGCCGGTGATGAGGCCGTCGAAGAGGTCGCTGACGCCCTTGCCGACCGCAGCGCCCAATTCACTGTCGCCCCGAAGGATCGCCATGATGGGACGCTGGGTGAGAAGGATGAAGACCATATAGGCCGTCGCCCAGAAAGCCGAGAGACCTGGGCTGAGACGGTCGACCATGAGCGCCCAGACCAGCACCACGACGGGCAGGATGAAATGCAGACCGGCGCGGATCGTCGGACCCGGCAAGGGAAGTGTCGTCACCGGCGCATTCGGATCGTCGAGATGCAGCGGCTCTTCCCGCGAGGCGATCCAAAGGAGGCCGACATAGACGGCACCCAGGAAGGCGAAGACGATATAGCCTGCCGTCGCCGGGAAGGCGGGGCGGATCCAGCCCATGCCGTAGTAGACGGCGAGCGAGATGGCGCAGATCGCGGCAATGGTGAAGGCGATGCCGATCAGGCGCTGCACGATGGGCTTCGGCACATAGGCGCGCGGCAGACCCTCCATCCCGGCCTTCATCGCCTCAAGATGCACGATGTAGACGAGTGCTATGTAGGAGATGACAGCGGGCACGAACGCGTGGCGGACCACGTCGAAATAGGGGATGCCGACATATTCGACCATCAGGAAAGCCGCGGCCCCCATGACGGGCGGCATGATCTGGCCGTTGACGGAGGAGGCAACCTCGACCGCACCGGCTTTTTCGGCCGAGAATCCGACCTTCTTCATCAGGGGGATGGTGAATGTGCCGGTTGTGACAACGTTGGCGATGGAGGAACCGGAGATGAGACCGGTCATCGCCGACGACACGACCGCCGCCTTGGCCGGTCCGCCACGCATGTGGCCCATCAGCGAAAAGGCGACCTGGATGAAGTAGTTCCCTGCCCCGGCCTTGTCGAGAAGCGAGCCGAAGAGGACGAAGAGAAAGACGAAGGAGGTCGAGACGCCAAGCGCGATACCAAAGACGCCCTCGGTCGTGATCCACTGGTGGTTCACGATCTCGGAAAGGTTGTTGCCCTTGTGCGCGATGATCTCCGGCATGTGGGGGCCGAGGACGGTGTAGACGAGGAACACGCTCGCCACGATCATCAGCGCGGGGCCAAGCGCCCGGCGGGTCGCTTCAAGCAGGATGATGAGGCCCGTGACGGAGACGACGAAATCCTGAAGGATCGGTGCCCCGACACGCGACGAGATGTCTTTGTAGTAGACGTAGAGATAGAGCGCCGTCAGCGCACCCACGACCGCGAGCGCCCATTCCCAGACCGGAATCCGGTCCTTGGGCGAGCCGAGAAGGACAGCGGCCACGACAGCAAGCGAGATCAGCGGGATCCACCAGATCGTGGTGCCTTCCTTCGCCGAGACGAAGAAGAGCGCGCCAAGGATCACGGGAACCGCGACGCCGAGAACAAGCTGCACCGGCGTGCGCGCGGCTGGAAAGGCGGCGAAGGCAAGGAAGATCGCGAAGGCAAGATGGATCGATCGCGCCTCGGTATCGTTGAAGACGCCAAAGCCGATCATGAACGGGATGGGCGACGCGATCCAGAGCTGGAACAGCGACCAGGCGAGGGCGACGATGGCGATGAACGCGCCGACATTGCCCGTCGTTCCGCGTGCGCCGGTATCGGAGGACGCGATGAGCTCATCAAGCTCGGTCTGGCTGAGCCCGCCCTTGCCCGAGGCTGCCATCTCCACGGCCGCGGCCTGTTGCTGGTCCTTGTCTGCCATGATGTCCCCCCTGACCCGGAACGCGGGTCCTTGATCCGATCACTGGTGCGAAAAAAGGACGGCGGCGGACGGACTTGCCTCGCGCGCCGTGAGTGGTGGCGGCCGCCCCGCGTCGGGGGCGGCCATGCGGCTTACATCCAGCCGCGTTCCTTGTAGTACTTTTCCGCACCCGGATGCAGCGGAGCGGACAGGCCGTCCTTGATCATATCCGCCTCTTTGAGATTGGCGAAGGCCGGGTGGAGGCCCTTGAAGCGGTCGAAGTTGTCGAAGACAGCCTTGACAACCTCATAGACGACATCGTCGGGCACATCCGCCGAGGTCACGAAGGTCGCCTTCACGCCGAAGGTCTCGACGTCATCCGGGCTGCCCGCATACATGCCGCCGGGGATCGTCGCCTTGGCGTAATAGGCATTGTCGGCAACGAGCTTGTCGATCGCCTCACCTGTCACCGGCACGAGATTCGCCTCGACGGTGGAGGTTGCTTCCTGGATCGAACCGTTCGGATGGCCGACGGTGTAGATGATGGCATCGACCTTGTTGTCGCCAAGCGCTGCGGCCTGCTCGGCCGGCTTCAGCTCGGACGCGAGCGCGAAATCGGCGTCGGTCCAACCCATCGCGCCCAGGACGACTTCCATCGTCGCGCGCTGGCCGGAGCCGGGATTGCCGACATTGACCCGCTTGCCCTTGAGGTCTTCGAAGCTCGCGATATTGGAGTCCTTGCGGGCAACAACGGTGAAGGGTTCACCATGCACGGAAAAGACTGCGCGCAGCTTGTCGACCTTCTTGCCCTCGAACTCCGAGGTGCCGTTGTAGGCGTGGAACTGCCAGTCGGACTGGGCGACGCCCATATCCATGTCGCCCGCCGCGATGGCGTTGATATTGGCAATGGAGCCACCCGTGGACGGCGCGGTGCATTTGAGTCCCGTCGTCGGCGTGTCGCGGTTCACGAGGCGGCAGATCGATTGCCCGACAACGAAGTAGACGCCCGTCTGGCCGCCCGTGCCGATGGTGATGAACCGCTCTTCGGCGGCGGCACCCGTCGCCAGCGCCATCGCGCCCACGAACGAGAGTGTCTTGATATAGGTCATCGTTTGGTCTCCCTGTCACGAATAATGTGATGCTCGATGATGTCCGGGATCTTACCGTCCCGGCGGGGTCGCCACATTCAGCCACTTGGGCCTTCCGAACGCATGCCGCATTTCGACACCGCTTTCGTCGCATCAATTTCCCTCGGACCGAACGGCCGAGGAAGCCGTCTTGTTCTTGAGTTTCCGTCCTCTGGCGGACCCGGCTTTCAGGCGGGGCCAAGTGGTATTCCGGAGCGGCCTCATAACAACTCGACTACCGTAGCGTTGTTTAAAATACTTATCAACCTTGTTAAGTAAAACAGTTCCGGATTAAGATTTCCGGACGTGGATGATGCTTCTGCATCGGGAGAGGGTGGCCCAAGTGCCAGAAAACGCAACACAATCCAAGATGGACATCGGCGCCCGGCTTAAAGCTGTGAGGACCTCGCGTCGGCTGTCGCAACGGGAGCTTGCCCGCAAATCCGGCGTGACCAACGGCCTGATTTCCCAGATCGAACAGAATCATTCCTCGCCATCGGTGGCGTCGCTGAAACGCATCCTCGATGCAATTCCGCTCAGCCTGTCGGAGTTCTTCGCGCCAGAATTCGCGGACCGCGAACAGATCTTTTTTCGCGCCACGGAACTGCGGGAGTTGAACCCGCAGAAAGTGTTTCGCAACTTTGTTTCGTCGGACGGGATTTCGCTTCGGCAGGTCGGTGACACCGCCCACCACGCAATTCAGATGCTGCACGAGCGCTACGAACTCGGCGCGGATACCGGGGCGGAGCGATATTCCCACGACAGCGAAGAGGCCGGTATCATCATCTCCGGCATGATCGAGATCACCGTGGGCGATCAGGTCGCAACTCTCGGTCCCGGCGACGCCTATCTCTTCGACAGCCGCGTCCCACATCGGTTCAGGAACATCGGGGACGAGGTCTGCGTTCTCGTCTCCGCCTGCACTCCGCCCTCGTTCTGAGCACGAAAGGGAACCGTGGTGGTGACATCACCCAATCAGCCGATCTCCGACGCCGACTGGCCGGATGAGATACTGGATCTGCGCGACGGTTTCGCCGGCGCGTTGAACGTCTACCGCGTCATGGCGCATCATCCCGCGCTGCTGCGGGCCTGGGCGCCGCTGCGCCAGCACATCGTCAAGGACAGCGCGCTCGGGCTTGAGCGATCCGAAGTCGTCATCTTGCGCACGGGCCACCGGATGGGCTCGACCTACGAATGGGCCCATCATGTAAGCCGCGCCCGCAAGCTCGGGTTCAGCGATCGCCGCATCGCAAGCCTGCGTGGGCAACCTGACGGCGAAGACGGCCTGATCGTGCGGGCCGTTGACGCGCTGATCGACCAACGGCGGCTCCCGCCGGTACTGGAGGCCGAACTTGCGGCGGCAGTCGGACCGCTGGCAGTGCTCGACCTGATCGCGACGGTCGGTTTCTACTCGGTCCTTGGCCATGTGCTGATGACCTATGAGCCGCCGCTCGACGCGGATGTCGCGGCGGAGATGACAAAGAAGCCGTTGTAAAGCGTCGCGGGATCGGAAAGACAGCGTGATTGGTATCGCCCGTCGCTTTGCCGTAGCGTGGCCGCTACCGGCGTCATGATCGCGATTCCTTGCGCCGGAGAGGAGCTTGTTCTGCAAGAGTCTGCATCAATCCCGGCCCATCCGGGCCATTCAGATGACAAGATCGACGGGCTCATCGCCTGTCCGGTCTGCGATGCCCTGCACAGAATGGCCGACGTCCCTTCAGGTTCACGCGCGCGCTGCCACCGCTGCCGGACAGTGCTTATGGCGCCGCGAGAAGGGGCTATGACCCGCATCGTGGTGCTCGCCGCGACCGCCGCGATCTTGCTGGTGGCGGCCATCTTCTTTCCTTTTCTTGAACTTCAGGCGGGCGGATTGCACCGGCAAAGCTCGGTTCTCGGCGCGGTCATGGCCTTTTCCGAGGGCTGGATGCTACCCCTGTCGGTGGTCGTCGGCGCGCTCATCGTGGTGCTGCCGTTCCTGCGGCTCATGGCTATCCTCTATGCGCTTGCGCCAATGGCCTTGGGCTGGCACCCCGCCCGCTACGCGGCCCGCGCGTTCTGGTGGGCGGATTCCCTGCGCCCCTGGGCCATGGCCGAGGTATTCATCGTCGGCGTCGCCGTGGCGCTGGTAAAAGTGGCGGGCCTCGCCAGGGTGACGCCCGGTTTCGCCTTCTGGGCCTTCGCGGCACTGGTTCTGATAACGGTGTTGAAAGATACGTTCATGTGCAGGTTGACGGTATGGAAAACGCTCGAAGAACGCAGGCAGTCCTGACCGCGCGCCGTGCCGGACTGGTGGGCTGCGTGCGCTGCGGCCGCGTTCACCATGCCGGCACCGCATCCTGCGTGCGCTGCGGCAGCGCGCTTGCAAGCCGCGATGAGCGCAGCCTGCAAAGGGTCTGGGCCTGGCTCTTGGCCGGGATCGTCGCCTATGTACCGGCCAATGTTTACCCGATGCTTCAGACCTCGACCTTCGGCAAGGCCCAGGAAAACACCATCATCGGCGGCGCGATCGAACTGATGAACCATGGCTCATACGGGGTTGCGCTGATCATCTTCGCGGCCAGCGTGGTCATCCCGATCGGCAAGTTCATTGCCATCGCCTATCTGTCGCTATCGGTCCGCTCCCCCGTGGTGATCCGCGGGCACGGGCGCCAGCGGCTCTATGAAGTGGTCGAATTCATCGGTCGCTGGTCGATGATAGATGTCTTCGTCGTCGCGATCCTGTCGGCATTGGTGCAACTTGATTTCATTGCCACCGTTAAACCGGGTGTCGCTGCCGCCAGTTTTGCCTTATCGGTCGCATTTACGATGATTTCCGCCCAGAGCTTCGACCCGAAGATGATCTGGGATGCATATGAGGCCGATGACACGTGAACGATCCAGATCCCGCCGAGCTTGAAATTTCTGCCGCGAAGCCGTCGTTCTGGCGGAACCTTTCGTTCGTCTGGCTGGTGCCGATCCTCGCGCTCGTGGTCTCCCTCGGGCTGGCCTGGAAAAACTTCGCCGACCGCGGCGTCCTGATCGAGATCACTTTTGTCAACGCGTCCGGTGTGACCCCCGGAGAAACCACCTTGCGATACCGTGATGTCGTCATCGGCACGGTGGAGCAGGTGACCTTCACCGAGGATCTCAAGAAGGTCCTCGTGCGCGCCCGCGTCGACAAGGAGGTCGCACCATTCCTGGGCGCGGATACGCAGTTCTGGGTCGTGCGACCGCGAGTGACCTCAGCGGGCATCAGCGGTCTGTCGACGGTTCTCTCCGGCGTCTACATCGAAGGCGCCTGGGATCAGGAAGCCCAGAGCGAGCCGCAGTGGCAATTCACCGGGCAGGACGGTCCGCCCTTGGTGCAGCCCGGGCGGGAGGGCAAGCGAATCACCCTGCTTGCGACGGATGGCAGCCTGATTACCGAAGGCGCGCCGGTCTTCTATCATGGGATCGAGGTCGGGCGGCTTGAACGTCCGCGCCTGACGCTCACCTCCGACGCGATTGTCGTCGATGCGTTCATCGACGCACCGCATGATCGCAGGCTGAATTCGGCGACACGATTCTGGGACACTTCGGGCTTTGAGGTGTCGCTCACCAGCGCCGGCCTCAGTGTCGATTTCAAAAGCCTTTCGGCGCTCGTCGCCGGCGGCGTTGAGTTCGATTCCATCTTCGAGGGCGGCAAGCCGGTCAGCCCCGGCTATGTCTACAACGTCTATGTCGACGAGGCGACGGCGCGCAAAAGTCTGCTTTCGACCTCATCGGCCGATGCGGTGAGTATCGCTGCGGAATTTGGCGAGTTGGTCAGCGGGCTGGAACCGGGCGCCGACGTCCGCTACGGCGGAATCAAGGTCGGCGAGGTGACGGCAATTGCCGCTCAGGTCGATGAAACGGATGTCGGACCCGAGGTGCACCTCATGGCCAACCTTGCGATCGAACCGGACCGGCTGGGTCTGTCGCGCGGCGCCGGAACGGTCGAGACACTCGATTTCTTCGAGGCGGCGGCAACCAAAGGTCTCCGGGCGCGGCTGGCGCCGAAAAGCCTCTTCAACGCCAGCTTGCAGGTCGAACTGGTCGAAATACCCGACGCGCCGCCAGCAGTTTTCAAGCGGGACGCAAAACCGCTTCCGGTCCTGCCGAGCGTGAAGTCGAACCTGCCGGATTTCACCGCCACGGCGGAAGGCGTGTTCGAACGTATCAATGCCCTGCCGATCGAGGAGTTGCTCGATCACGCGATCACATTGATGGCGAGCATCGAAGCGATCGCAACTGCCGAAGAAACCAAAGCCGCACCGGGGGCCGTCGTGGCACTTCTCGACGACACCCGCGCCCTCGTGAACAACGATGCGACGCAGGCGCTTCCGGGTGAATTGCGGGCCGCCGTTGCCGACCTCCGCGCCATTGTCGCCGAACTCAAGGACGGCGGCGCGGTGCAGAACCTCGCCTCCGCGATCGAGAATGCCGACAAGGTCGCCAGCAATCTTGCAACCGCGTCTGAAGAGTTTCCGGGCTTGGTCGACAATCTGAATGCCGTTGCCAAGAAGGCCAATTCGCTCAAAGCCGAAGAGCTCGTGGATGCCGCCACCAAGGTCCTCGACAGCGCCGACAAGGTCGTCAGCACCGATGCCGCGCGCGCACTGCCGCAAGCCCTCAACGATGCGCTGGATCAGGTCCGCGCCACGCTTGCGGAGTTTCGTGAAGGTGGTGCCGTGGCGAATATCAATAAGACGACGGCCTCCGCCCGCGATGCCGCGGACGCGGTGGCCAAGGCGACGGAGAACCTGCCAGAGCTTTCGGCGCGGCTGCAACAGCTGGTCACACAGGCGGAATCTCTGATCGCAGCCTATGGCGACCGCTCAGATTTCAACGATGAAACGGTCGCCGCACTGCGCGAAGTTCGCAGTGCCGCCCGTGCGGTCAGCCAACTTGCGAAAGCGATCGAGCGCAAACCGAACTCACTCCTGATTGGACGCTGACATGGCTCGCCACATTGCCCTTCTCTGCCTCGCACTCGCCGCCGCCGGTTGCAGCAGCAATTCCGCCAGATACCTGATCGACACTCCGGTCGCGGCCAGCAAGGTCTCGGTGCGGGTGACGACGATCGAAGTGCTCGACGTCAAGCTGCCCGCCTACGCCGCCGCACTCGAAATGCCGCTTCAGGAGGAAGGCGGCGCCCTGCGCAATGTGCCCGACACCCTCTGGGCCGACGATCCTGTCCGGGGCGTGACAACCGCGCTGGTGCGCAGTCTCGATGCCGCGACCAACGCCACGGTTGCCGCCGAACCCTGGCCACTTGAAACACCGGCGCAGGCCGTACTCGATCTTCGCGTCGACCGCATGCTGGCCGGCGCGACGGGGAGTTTCGAGTTCTCCGGCCAGTATGCCATTGCTTCACCCGACCGGATAACCCGCGAGCGGCTTGAACGTTTCGATATCCGCATCCCGCTTGCGGACACCGACCCCGCCAGCATCGTCGCCGCCGAGGGCAAGGCAATTGCCGAGCTTGGAAGCCAGGTTGCCCGGACACTTGCCCGGTAGCGTCCTGCTCCGAAAGCCTCAAGACCGATATCGACCGCCGATACCGATTACCGCCCCAGGAACCGATAGGTCAGCCGCGCCAGCCGACCCCAGGGCGGCCCCATCATCTCAAAAGCGTTGAGAAATCCGGGGGTAAAGACGGATTTCATGTGGCTGAAGCGCACAAAGCCCGCACGCCCGTGATAGGCGCCGATTCCGCTTGCGCCAACGCCGCCGAAGGGCAGTTCGTCCTGAGCTAGGTGCAAAAGCGTACCGTTGACGGTCATCCCGCCAGACACCGTGCCGCGCACTATGTTCTCAGACTGGGCCTTGGTGGCGGCAAAGCAATACGCCGCAAGCGGCCTGTCGCCCGCATTGATATCGGCCATCGCCGCTCCGAGATCGTCATAAGGCAGGATCGGCAGGATCGGGCCGAAAATCTCCTCTCGCATCAGGCGGCTGTCCTTGGGCGGGTTGAGGACCAACCGCGGCGCGAGCTTGCGGGCGGCGCCGTCATCCTCGCCGACGCGGACCACTCGCGTGACCTCCGGCAGCTCGGCGAGAAGCGCGATCTGGCGGTCATAGTGCCGGTCCGAGACGATGGAGGTATAGCCCTCCGCGAGGGTCGGATAACTCCGTCGGATGCGCGTTTCGAGCGCCTCGGCAACGGCGTCGAGGTCCGCGCGGGGGGCCAGCACATAATCGGGCGCGACGCAGGTCTGGCCCGCGTTGGTGAATTTGCCGAAGGCGATGGAGTTCGCCGCTTTCGCAAGGTCCGCATCGGGCGCGATGATGGCCGGCGACTTGCCGCCAAGCTCCAACGTGACCGGCGTCAGATTGGCAGCGGCTGCCTGTGCGACCTTGCGCCCGACGGCGGTCGATCCGGTAAAGATCAGGTGGTCGAAGGGAAGCTCCGAAAACCCCTGCGCGAGGGTGGCGTCGCCGGTCACGACCGTCACCTCATCCGGGGCAAAACTCTCCGCGATCATGCCTTGCAAGAGATCGGAACATCGTGGCGAGATTTCCGAGGGCTTGATCATCGCGCGGTTGCCGGCCGCCAGCACGTCGATCAGCGGCCCCACGGACAACAGCAGCGGATAGTTCCAGGGCGCGATGATCCCGACCAGCCCCAGGGGCTGCGGCACGACGCGCCCGCTGCCAGGCTGGAAGATGACCGAGATCGGCCGCCGCGCGGGCCGCATCCAGCGGCGCAGATGCGACCTCGTGTGCCGCAGCGCATTCATCAGCGGCGTGATCTCCATCAGCCGCGTCTCATCGGGCACCCGGCAGCCGAAATCGGCGCTGATCGCGGCGATCAGCCTTTCGTCATTCTTGCGCAGCATCTCGCGAAGCCGGGCCAGCCGGTCCATGCGCGTCGCGTGATCGACGGCCACCGACGCGCGCGACGCGGCGTGCGAGACCTCGAATTGACGGTGAAGCGTGGCGATATCCGTCATCTCTCATCCCCGTTTGGCCGTCATCGCGCCGACCCTCCCCGGCATCTCCGCCGCCCGGTACGGGCGGTAGGAAATTGCGCGTCACAGACGAGCATAGACCAATTTATGCCCGCATTTGTCGGATTCCAGTTTGCCCTCGCGTCACCCGGCCGATGATCTCAGGCGGCGGCCGGGATGACCAGATCTCGCAGCACCTCCGCCGCGATGGCGACAGATCTGAGCCGCGCCGCATGGTCGTGGATCATCCCCGTGATCATCAGCTCATCCGGCTGATAGCGCGCGATCAGCGCGCCCAGCTCCCGCCGGACCGTCGCGGCGGAGCCTGTGGCCGAACAGGACAACGCCCCTTCCACCTGCGCCATGACCGGCGCGGCGATTTCCGCCGCCAAATCACGCGTCGGACGCGGCAGCTTGCCCGGCCGCCCGCTTCTCAGCCGCGCGAAAGCGAGGATCTGGGACGATCTGAGGTAGGCCGCCTCCTCGTCGGTGTCTGCTGCTGTCACACCTGCCGCCATCATCGCATAGGGTCTGTCCAGCCATTTCGAGGGCCGGAACCCCTCGCGATAGGTCGCCAGCGCCTCGCCCAGCAATGCCGGGGCGAAATGCGAGGCAAAGGCGTAGGGCAGGCCAAGATAGGCGGCCAGCTGTGCGCCGAAAAGGCTCGATCCCAGCACCCAGACTGGCACATGGGTCCCCTCCCCCGGCACGGCGCGGACCTGCGCACCCTCGACCGGATCCCCGAGATAGGTCAGAAGCTCCACCACGTCCTGCGGGAACGTGTCTTCCGGCGCCATGTGACGGCGCAGCGCGCGGGCGGTCACCATATCGGTTCCCGGTGCACGGCCAAGGCCAAGGTCGATCCGGTCCGGGAACAGCGTCGCCAGCGTGCCGAACTGCTCGGCCACCACCAAGGGCGCATGGTTCGGCAGCATGATCCCCCCTGCCCCGACCCGGATCTTGGAGGTGCCGGCGGCGACATGCCCGATCACTACCGCCGTCGCGGCACTCGCGATGCCGGGCATGTTGTGATGTTCGGCCAGCCAGAAGCGGTGAAACCCGAGCTTTTCCGCCGCCCGTGCCAGGTCGAGCGTATTGGCCAGCGCATCGGCCGCGCTGCCGCCCTCCGGCACCGGCGAAAGGTCAAGAATCGAATATGTCTGCACCGTCTGATCCCTCTTGCGATGGCCTGAAGCTCAGGAAGTGTGTGCTTCCCGCCGAAATTCAATCGCGCGGCACGATTGCATTTTGTGACGACGCCGATCTCAGGCGACGATCATGACCGTGGCAATTCCCGGTTCAACCGCCCGGACCACCGCGAGAAGCCGTTCCTTCAGGTTCATCTCGATATAGCGGGCGTGAAACGACGACGGCGCGGCGAGCGTCAGGCACCCCGCCTCGACTCCGGCTTCGGTCAGCTGGTGATACCACGCGCCATAGATCGCCGGATTGTCGCCGTGAAGCCGCGCCTGAACGCTGGACCAGAGCGTGCCAGTGGCTTGCGGCACCGGCCCTGCGCGCAGGGGCACCACGTTCGAGGCCCCCTGCCCTGCCCCGTCGCCGGGCACCAGTCGCGCGACGAGGTCCGGCCCGACGTTCAGCCAATTCGGTTCTGTATCGGCGAGGATTCGACCCGAATTCAGCCCATAGACACTGACGCGACCCCGCGCGCCCTGACGTTTGAGTACAAGCCAGTCCCGCGCCCGCAGCTTGGCCATCTCGCGTTTGACCGTGCGTTCGTCGACGGACCAGAGCTTCGCGATCTCCCCCTGCCCCATCGTCAACTCGTCGCGCTGCCAGTTGTAGCGCGCGGTGACAAGCGCCATCAGCCGCAGCACCTGGCGCTGGACATGCTTGTCCTCGGCGAGGGCGTAGGCCATCAACACCGACAGCAGGTCATATTTGCGGGTAGCCGCCTCGCGCCCGACTGGCCGGGGGAGCTGCATGTCTCTCTCCTGTCCTGCGCCGCGCCGTGGCGCGGATGCCTTGCCTCAACTCCGGGCCGTTTTCGGCCTTCTTTGGTAAAGAACGGGTTTTCCCAACGTACTTCACCTCATGTCGGCTATTTGCGTCCGGCATTTCGATTCTGTCAAGAACTCAAGCGCAGGGGTGCTGCAAAGACCTCAAACCAATTCGAAGAATTAAGGGTTCTTTGGTATAGGGGGACGCCTTGGATGTCACCCTATCGGTCACAAATGTCCCCCAATATGCAGTGGCGGCCGATGTTCTGTCCCCCAATATAGTCTCTGATCCCGCCGGCGTAGTGTCTCAGGGCCGTTGCTACCGATTCGCCCTTGTCCCCTTGTGGCGAGGCCTCGATCTTCCCCGCAGGGAAGGTTCGCCTCTACTATAACTTCGCTTTTGCATTTCTGGCAAATCCGGCGTATTTCAGAAAACTATAAGAATTAACGTTGCGCTTGAGGCATCCATGTACACGCACGAAGATCTGGCCCGGCTACAGTCCCAATCGCTGAAGATGCAAAGCTGGATACGCCAGCAGACCTTCAGCCCCGAGAATCAGAAGACGCTCCGCCGCTTTTCCTCTTGGGAAGTGTCCGAGCTGATCTTCCAGATCAATCAGTCCACCTTTCGTGGCCGCCTTGCCGCCGAGCCCGATCTTCCCGGCGGGGAAGTCGAGCCCGACGGCCGCCAGCGCTGGTTCTCGCTTGATGAGATCAACGAGTTGCGGCGCAAGATGAAGATCAACCGCAAGTCCCTGATGCCGCCGCGTCCTGCCGGCAAGCGCGCCTTCCGGGCGGCGGTAGCCAACTTCAAGGGCGGCGCGGGCAAGTCCACCGTCGCCCTTCACCTCGCCCATGCGGCGGCCCTTGATGGCTACCGCGTTCTCCTTGTCGATTTCGACCCGCAGGCGACGCTCAGCCATTCCATGGGCCTCACCGACGTGGCCGAAGATTATACCGTCTGGGGCGTCATGGCCCGCGACCTGATCCGCGAGACCGACCGCATGAACGCCGCCGCCACCGGCGCGGCCTCCGGGACCGCCCTGCCCCGCCGTCAGATCCCCGCCTCGATCCGCGACCTCGGGCTTGGCGAGTTGCGCCACGGCGACTTCATAAAGCCGACCGCCTGGTCCACCATCGATATCATCCCCTCCTGCGCCAATGCGGCTTTCGTTGAGTTCGCCAGCGCGCAATACCGGCATCTCAATCCCGAATGGTCCTTCTTCGCCGCCGTCTCGCGCTATCTCGACGGGCTTGGCGACGATGACTACGACCTCATCCTCTTCGACTGCCCGCCCGCCATCGGCTATCAGTCGATGAACGCGGTCTTCGCCGCCGACATGCTCTATATCCCCTCCGGCCCCGGCTACTGGGAATATGACAGCACCACCAGCTTCATCGGTCAGCTCGCCGAGGCGCTGGAGGACCTCTCCGGCTTCGGCGCCTCCTTCCCCGCGGGGAAGATTGCGCTGCCGAAGGCCTTCGCCGACATCCGCTTCCTGATGACGCGGTATGAGCCGGGCAACGACCTGCACCGTGCGATGTTCGAAGCCTTTCGCAAGGTTTTCGGGGCACATGTCGCCCAACACCCGATCGAGATGACGCGCGCCGTGGAACAATCCGGGCGCTTCCTTTCGTCGGTCTATGAGATCGACTACCGCGAGATGACGCGGGAAACCTGGCGCCGGGCGCGCGCCAGCTTCGACCGCGCCTATGAGGAATTCAGGGGCAGCGTGATCGCCGCCTGGGACAAGATCTGAGGGAGGCCAGGCCATGACGAAGAAACGCCGCATGTTCGATATCGACATCCCGGTCGAGGTGGTCGCGGGCGCACCGCGCAGCTTCCCCGCGGGGAAGGTTTCCGAGACGCCCGCCCGCCGCGGACCGATGGCTTCGGCCATATCCGAGGCTGCCGGCGCCACCCGTGAGCGGCAGGAGGTAGAGGCGCGGATCCGGGCGGAGAATGACGCGCTCGCCCATGAACACGTCCGGCTGAAGCGGCTTGGGTTGGTGGTGGAACTGATCCCGCTGGATGAGATCGAGATGTACAAGCTCGTCCGCGACCGCAAGAAAGGCCTCGATTACGAACTGAAGGAGCTGAAGGCGTCGATCGCGGAGTTGGGCCTGTCGAACCCGATCCGGGTCGAGGCGCGCGCCGATGGCCGCTATGAGCTGATACAGGGCTACCGCCGTCTTTCGGCGTATCGGGAGCTTCTGGAGGAGACGGGCGATGCCGAGCGGTATGGCACGATCCCGACCGCCGTCAGCCAGCCGGGTGAGGGGCTTGAGGCGCTCTATCGCCGCATGGTGGATGAGAACCTCGTCCGCAAGGACATTTCCTTCGCCGAGATGGCGATGCTGGCCATCGACTATGCGGCGGACCCCGAGACCGAGGTGACGGACCCGGAAAAGGCCGTCGCCATCCTCTTCAAATCGGCGGGCTACCAGAAGCGCAGCTATATCCGCAGCTTCATTCCGGTGGTGAACCTGCTGGCGAGCGAGCTGCGGTTCGTCGAGGAGATCCCGCGCTCGCTCGGCCTCGCGCTCGCCAAGCGGATCGAGGAGCAGGAGGGGCTTTCGCTTCTGGTCCGCGAAGCGCTGAAGGATTGGGACAATCGCTCCGTCCTGGATGAACTCAACGTGCTGCGCCGTTTCGTCGGGCAGGAGACGGATGAACATGACCGCATGACGCCCGACACGGTGAAGCAGGCCGCGTCGGCGGTGAAGCCCGCGAAGGCGCGGACGAGCTTTCAGTTCGACCGGCGCGAGGGGCGGGGCAAATGCGTGGCGGCGGTCGGAAAGCTTGAGATCCAGCTTGACCGCGACTTCACCACTATCGACCGGCGGCGGCTGGAACAGGCGGTGCGGCTGATGCTGGACCAGCTTGAGGGCTGAGGGCAGGGCGGTCTTCCCCGCGGGGAAGGTTTCGTCACGGCTTGATTCATGGCAATCCTTGTCATATATTTGCGGGGCAGGAGGCCCCGATGTCCACGATGAACGTATCCCTTCCGGCCGAAATGAAGGCTTGGGTCGAGCGGCAGTCCGAGCGTGGCCGCTTCTCCAATTCCTCCGATTATGTCCGCGATCTGATCCGCCGCGATCAGGCGCGCGAGGCGATGATCGTTGAGGTTCAGGCCGCCGTGGACGCGGCCCTTGCCAGCGGCCCGGCAGATGTCTTCGATCCGGCGGAGTTCAAGGCCGGGATGCGCCGCGCGCGGAATGGCTGAGGCCGGATACCGCCTGACCCCGGCGGCGCGCGACGATCTGGCGGGGATCTGGCGCTTTACGGCAGATCGCTGGTCCGAGGATCGCGCCGACCGCTACCTCGATGCGCTGATTTCGGTTTTCGAGACGCTGGCGGATTTCCCCACCATTGCCCGCGAACGCACGGAGTTCACGCCGCCGATCCGCATCCATCCCTCGGGCGCCCATCTCGTGCTATATCTCGCCGGCAAGGGCGGTGTGGTGGTGCTCAGGGTGCTGCACAACCGACAGGACATTCTCTCGGCCCTGGACGGCTAGGGCAGGGCGGACCTTCCCCGCGGGGAAGAAATCCGGGCCGGTTGCCTCACCCGAGCAACTCCGTCGCCGGATTCTCCTCGATCTCCACATCGGCGTAGTAGGTCTGGGCCTGCACGGCGGAGCGGTGGAGCGAGAGCTTCATGGCGGCGGCGAGCGGCGCGCCGTCGAGGGCGGCCTGGGTCAGGAACCCGGCGCGCAAGCCGTGCGGCGTGGCGTAATCCTCCGGCAGCCCCGCGAGGGTCAGGCGGTGGCGCAGGATCACGCGGATCGCATCGGGGCGGAGCGCGCGGGTCAGCGCCCGGTCAGCCTGACTGACAGGGCGGAAGAGGGGTCCCCCTGTGATCTCGGCCTCACGGATCCAGACCATCACCGCTTCCGCCGCGCGGCCCTTGAGCGGCAGGCGCGGCGCCTCGTCCTTGCGGGTGGTCTTGGTTTCGAGCAGGCGCAGCCATATCAGACCCTTATCCGCGTAGTCATCGGTGCCGATATCGTCGCGGTGAAGGGCGGTGATCTCGCTCCGCCGCCGCCCGCCGGAGGCGAAGGCGAGCATCAGGATCGCCTTGTCGCGCAAGCCCCGCAGCGAATAGTCGCAGGTCTCGATCAGCCGCTCCAGCACGTCGCGCGTGACGGGGCGCGGCGATTTCGGCTTGCGCGGCCGGGCTGCCGCGCGACGGGCCTTGACGCGGGCCGTGGCGACCAGCGGCGCCTCGAACGGCGAAGCCATGTTGCGCATCCGGTGAAACGCCCGCCAGGAGGCGATGCGGCGGTCAAGTGTCGCGGGCGCCGGGCAGGCGAGGCTCTTGCGCAGCCCCGCCTCCATGAGCGCCTGGGCGGCGTCCCGGGCGGTGCCGGGCGCCTGCGAGAGATCGCTGGCGTGATCCAGCACGAAGCGCAGTGCCACGCGCTCCGCCTCGGGCCAGGCGAGGTCCTGACCGAAGCGGGCCTGTTTCCAGGCGGCGATATAGACCAGATCGCGTTCCCAGGCCCTGAGCGTGTTGTCCGGCGTGCCACGGCGGAAGAGCTCCGAGAGCGCCGCCTCGTCCTCCTCGGACAATGCATGGGGCAGGGCCAGGGCGGGGGGCTTCATCGCGGCGCCACCGGGCGCAGGGTGGGGGATATCATCCAGGCTCGCGTTCATCCGGCTTTCCTCTCAGCCCGCAGGCTAGGTTTGGTGGCCATCCTGCACGCTTTTGCCGCCGGAGCGCAAGAGTCACGATAAGGCATACTTATCACGTGTGATGAATGCCCGGCAAAGGTGCTTGAGTGCTGCGCGAAATAGCTCCAGAATGCGTAGCATGAAAATCAATGGCCAATCCTCACAGGATGATTTCGACGGGTCCGCGGATCGGGGCAGGGGCCCTTACGATCCGGCGCCGGTCGACGCGGACGACCTGTGGTTCCTGCCGGGGGACACGGATGCCGGCGGGCTGGAGCTTCTGCCGCCGGGACCGCGGCGCGACCGCGGACGGCTCTTCGATCCGGTGGAGTGGCGGGCAGCTCAGGACGCGCTCTCCGGCCCGCTGGCGGACCTCGCCGTGACCTTCGGCGCGCTCGATGAGCGGCTGAGGTCGGGGCCGCCCGAGGCCTGCGCCGGCTGGCGGCAGCGCCTCGCCCTCCTCGAGGTCGCCGATCTCGGCTGGTGGACCGGAGAGCGGATCGGGATTGAGCGGCTGGCGCTTTGGGTGGGCGCGCGGCTCGGGTCGGTGGCGGACGACGCGCAGGCCCTGGCCCGCGCCGGCTGGGCGGTGCGGCGGCTTCAGGGCGGGCCGGGGCCGGAGGCGGGCGGCTGGGCGGTGGGTCTGACCGCCTTCCTCGGGCGCAGCGTGCCCGAAGCGGTGAGGAGCGGTCCGGCGCAGCCGGCAAACGCTCCGGGGGAGTGTTTGAGCGCCGAACGGGTGGAGCCCACCGTGCCCGAGGCGGTCGCCGACCTTGCCGAGGTGATGGCGGGGGCAGGCGGGCTCCATCCCGTGACGCAAGCCGCGATCCTCTTCCATGCCTGGCGGATGCTGGGCCCTGAAACGGCAGGCCGGGGGCCGGTGCAGGATGTCGAGGCCTCCGCGCTGGCGGCGCGGCACGGGGCGGCAATGGGCCGCAGCGGGGGTGCCCTCTTCCTGCCGCTCGCCCTGACCGGACCGACGGCGCTTCGCGCGACCGGTGCGGTCCCCGAGCGGCTCGCCCGCTGGATCGCCGGGGCGACGCAGGCGACGCTGGCCGCACTCCTCCATCTCGACCGGATCCGCGACTGGCAGGTCCGGGCCGGGGCGGAGACCCGCGACCTCAGCGGCCGCACCCCGCCCGCGCTGGTCGCCGCCCTCGCCGCCTGGCCGATGCTCTCCGCGCCGATGGCCGAGACCCTGACCGGTGCCTCCCGCGCCGCCGTCCAGCGCAACCTGGACACCTTTGCGGCGCGCGGCCTGATCCGCGAAGTCACCGGGCAGGGCAGGTACAGGGTCTGGGCGGCAGCGATCTGATCGCGTAATTGCCATGGCGGCTTCGTTCCAGCCGAACCAAAACCTGACCGAAGGTTCGGATCCCGTTCCCTTCAATTTGCCGGTTTAATCTGGCACGTTGTTCGCATTTCTGTGACGGACCGATCAGAGAATCTTCCGTCCGCGGGTTGCTATATCATCTGGCGTCCGGATGCAGGCGCGTCGGCGTCCGGTAGACCAGAGATAGATTGCAAGACTGACGATCACGATAGTCCCGCCCAGCAACATCGCAGGCGTGGGTGTTTCGCCGATACCGTACCAGACCCAGAGTGGGCCGAACACGGCTTCCAACAACATCAGCAGGCTTACATTCGAGGGTTTTGTCGCAACGTTCAGCGCTTGAACGGAAGATCGCTGTTGATCTCTTCTATTTACGCGGCGAGTGCCGCGAACTGAGCAAAGGGGCAGAGTCCAGGCGTGAGCTGGCCCTTGCGGATCATGTTCGCGACCTCGATGCCCTCGAGCGTTGCTGAGGCTGATGACGAAGGACTTGAAGCCCAGCATCGGACCGGATCCGCTTCTTGATCGATCGCGGTGGTCCTGCTCGACCATGTTGTTCAGATACTTGATCCGGACCATCTCGATCGGGATCGGGCAGCCGAAGCGACTTCAGCATGCGGTTGATTGCGTTGATCCCTGCCGTGTTCGCTCCGCTGCGGTCGATCACGATCTTGCGGGGCAGGCCGTTGACTTCAAGGGCGCGGGCGAAGAACTTTGTCGCAGCGGTCTTGTTGCGCCGCCTCGACAGCATGAAATCAAGGGTTTTCCCCAGCTTGTCGACCGCCCGGTAGAGGTAGACCCACTCACCCTTCACCTTGATGTAGGTCTCATCCATGCGCCAGGAGCGATCGGTCGGAGCCTTTCCGGCGCCGTGCAATAATTGCGATCAGCGGTGAGTACTTTGCGACCCAGCGGTTGAGCGTGGCGTGATCGACCCGCACACCACGCTCGGTCATGATCTCTTCGAGATCGCGGTACGACACCGTGTAGCGGACATAGAAGAAGACCGCAAAGAGGATCACGTCCTTCGGAAACTGCGCACCTTTGAACGAGATCATAGTGCGCCCTCCGTTAGATGCTCCTCGAGGCAAGAATGGTCGATCCATCAGCATCTAACGGTCAAGCACCAAAGTTTGCGACAAAACCCAGCGTCCATGGCCGAGGCGCTGACAGGTGCCAGCCGCGCTGCTGTTCAGCGCAACCTATCGTGGATGGAATCGATGGGACTGATCCGCGAGGTGACAAGGCAGGGGCGGAGACCCGCGACCTCAGCGGCCGCACCCCGCCCGCGCTCATCGCCGCCTGGCCGATGCTCTCCGCGCCGAGGGCCGCGCGGCTGAGCATCGCGCGAAAGGTCAACTGACGCGACACTTTCGCCTGACCGATGGTCGGGACCGGCTTGACAACGTGCTCCGTACGATCAGTGGATATCGACGGCAGGCTACGGCGGATAAACTGATCGTGAAACTGGATGCCTCGGTTGGTCTCGATCATTGGCCTCCGCGCCCTATAAACGTTGGAAAGTACGATAATGTCCGTCTTCGACCAAACGCCGCCAAACCTGACAAATGAAGAGCTGACCGCTCTCGTCCGGCGCCACTACGGGCTGAAAGGAGTGATCCGGCCGCTTATCTCGGAGCGCGATCAGAATGCGCGGGTTGACGCGGATGGCAGATCTTACGTGCTGAAGGTCGCAAACGCGGCCGAAGACCCTGCGCAGGTAGCACTTCAGAACGCCGCGATGATGCATCTCGCACAGGCGGGACTTTCGGGCCTGCCGCAGCTTGTCCCGACGCTTGCGGGCGAGGGGACCGCAAAGGTCGTGGCCGATGGCAATCCGTGCCTCGTCCGGCTTGTCACCTGGGTCGGAGGCCAGCCTATGAGCCAATCCACCCGGAGTCTCGCGCAGTTGCGCAATCTCGGTGGTTTCATGGGCCGCCTTACACGTGGATTGCAGGGTTTTGGCCATCCCGCCGCGTTCCGCCCCGATTTCATCTGGTCGCTCGACCATGTCGCGGCATTGCGCCCTTTCGTGGATGATATCGCCGACGCGGTGCATCGCGCCCGGGTTGCTTCGCTTTTCGACCGCCATGCAGATCGCGTAGCGCCGCAGCTTGCCAAGCTTCGGGCGTCGGTCCTTCATCAGGACGCGAACGACAACAACGTCATCGTGGACCCTGCCGCGGCGGACCGGATCACCGGTCTGATCGATTTCGGCGACATGGCCTTTGGCCGTACGATCAACGAACTGGCGATCACGCTGGCCTATGCGCTTCTGGATGCGCCCGACCTTTACGCCGCGATGCGCGCCGTCATTCTGGGCTATGTCACCGAATTTCCGATCACCGAGGATGAGGCCGACGTTCTTTATGACCTCATGCGGATGCGCCTTGCCGCGAGTGTGGCGATCTCGTCGCACCAGTCGAAGGAACACCCCGAAAACGACTATCTCCTGATCTCGCAGGCTCCAGCCTTCGCGCTGATTGGTCGTCTGGAGAGGATCGATCCGGCGTTCATGGCGGCGCTCTGCCGCCGTGCCGCCGGATTTGCCGCGATACGGACCGAACCTGCCATCCGCGCGCATCTGGCGAACCTGTCACCATCGCCGCTTTTCCGCCCCGATGTGGCGACCTCGGCCCGGATCGCGGTGCTGGCCGATGGAAGCCATCCCGACATGCCCGTCTTTTCCGACGGCGCATTCGACGGCTGGTTCGCGGCGCAGCGATCCGAGAGTCTGCCCCGTTCCGTTGCCTTCTACGGCCTCGGCCCCTATGGCGAGGCGCGCAGCGTCTATGCGTCCGACCAGTTCGCCGACACTGCCAGCCCCGAACGCCGCACCCGGCATCTGGGCATCGATGTCTTCGCCGCCGCCGGAACGCCGGTGCACGCGCCTCTGGCCGGCCGAGTGCATTCGGTCAGCTACAACGCCGATCCGCTGGATTACGGGAACACGCTGATCCTGGAACACGAGACCGCCGATGGCGTGCGGTTCTACACGCTTTACGGCCATCTCGGCGGCTCGCTACCCGGTCTGATGGCACCGGGGCGGACGGTGGCCCCGGGCGACCTGATGGCCCATCTCGGGGACTGGCACGAGAATGGCGGCTGGTCGCCGCATCTGCACTTCCAGATCATGACCGACATGCTGTCGCAGGAGGGCAACTTCTTCGGCGTCGGCCACGACAGTCTCTGGGATGTCTGGTCGGGCATCTGCATCGACCCCAACCTGATCCTGCGGCTGGCGCCCGAAAGCTTCACGATCGACCCGAATCCGCCACATCGCTTCTGGAGCGTCGTGCGCGGGCCATCGGCCCGTCGCTGTCGGTATCCTACGCCGAGAAGCTCAAGATCGTCCGTGGGGAGGGCGCGTATCTGATCGACCATACTGGGCGCAGATACCTCGACGCGGTGAACAACATCACCCATGTCGGCCATTGCCACCCGCATGTCGTTGAGGCCATCGCCCGTCAGGCCGCGATCCTGAACACCAACACCCGCTATCTGAACGAGCTGATGCTCGATTTCTCGGACCGGCTGACGGCGAAGCTGCCGGGCGATCTGAAGGTCGCTTATTTCGTCAATTCGGGGACCGAGGCGAACGAACTTGCCTTGCGCATCGCCCGGACGGTCATCGGCAAGAAGAACACGGTCGTTCTGGATTGGGCCTATCACGGCAATTCCGGCGGCATGGTCGATATCAGCCCTTACAAGTTCAAACGCAAGGGTGGCTATCCGCGGCCCGATTTCGTCGAGATCGCCCAATTTCCCGACCCCTATCGTGGCCCGCACAAGGGCATGTCCGAGGCTACGGGCCGCGCCTATGCCGGCGATGTCGCGCGCTGCCTTGATGCGGTCGAGGCCAAGACAGGCAGCGGCGCGGCGGCCTTCATCGCCGAGTTCGATCTCGGGCGTGGGCGGGCAGGTGATCTATCCTGACGGCTACCTGAAAGCGGCCTACGAACATGTTCGCGCCAGCGGCGGTCTCTGCATCGCGGACGAAGTTCAGTGCGGCTTTGGCCGGGTCGGCAGCGCCTTCTGGGGGTTCGAGTTGCAGGGCGTCGTTCCCGATATCGTCGTGATGGGCAAGCCCATCGGCAATGGCCATCCGCTGGCCGCTGTCGTGACGACGCCCGAGCTTGCGGCGCGTTTTGCCAACGGGATGGAATATTTCAACTCCTTCGGCGGCAATCCGGTGTCGATGGCGGTCGGCATGGCGGTTCTGGACGTGATCGAGAACGATGGTTTGCAAACCAAGGCGCTTGAAACCGGCGGCTATATGCTGGACCGGTTCCTCGAACTGGGCGACCGACACCAGATCATCGGCGATGTCCGCGGGCGGGGGCTGTTTTCGGGCCTTGAACTGGTCACCGACCGGGCGACACTGACCCCCGCGACGGAAGCTGCGGGGCGGATTGTCAATCACCTGCGTCAGCAAGGCGTGCTTGCCTCGACCGACGGGCCGCTCGACAACGTGCTGAAGTTCAAGCCGCCCATGGTCTTCGGCAGGGCCGAGGCGGACATCCTTTGCGGGGCGTTGGAGAGCGCTCTTGCCGCGCACGGTGCGACGGCAACGGGATGAGTGCGGCGGGCCGGGTTCGCAGCTCTGAGAAGGGCATACTTTGACTCACGCGAATGTTGAATTAAAAACGTTTTTATTGACTCGTGTTCCCGACGGGAACGGCGCCGGGGGTGAAATGGCGAAGACGGGATCATTGCGTAAAGGTTTGGGCGCGCGTCCGACGGTCAAGACGCTGGCGGAGATGACAGGCTATTCCATCGCGACCATTTCGAAAGCGCTGAACAATTCCCCCGTGGTCACCGAAGAAACCAAGGCCCTGATCCGCGATGCAGCCGAACGTGTCGGCTATGCCAGCAATGCGCGGGCGGCGTCGCTCAGGACCGGCAAGACCTATCAGGCAGCGGTGCTGATGCCGGTATCCGTAGCGCCCGGCAACGAATGGCATGGCGTCGAATACACCGAGATTCTCAGCGGCATCAGCCAGGCGCTCGACGCATCGCCCTATCAGCTTTCGGTGCATCTCATCCGCGATGCCGAAGATGGCCGCGCCGCAGCCGAACGCATCGCCAGCCAGGGATTGGCGGACGGCCTGGTGTTTTCGGGCATCCTGTCCCGCGATCCGCGCGTCGATTTTCTGGTCGAGCGCGGCTTTCCCTTCGTTGCCCTCGGTCGCTGCGATCGTCCCGGCGGCTATGCCTATGTCGACATCGACAGCGGCTGGGTGGCGGCGGATGCGACACGTCGGCTGATTGCGGGCGGGCATAGCCGGATCGCCCTCATCAATCCGGAACGCAAGTATTCCTATGCGCGTGAACGGCGCGACGGGTTTCGGGCGGCGCTTGCCGAAGCCGGCCTGCCGGCCTGCGACGATCTGATCGCCGAGGGCGATCTGACCGCACGCTTCGGCCGCGACAGCGCGCTGAAGCTTCGCGCGCGCGCCGATCCACCCACCGGCTTTGTCTGCGTGAACGAGGCGACGACACTCGGTCTGCTTCGGGGCCTGCACGAACTTGGTCTGTCGGCGGAAACCGATGTGTCGGTGATCGCCTATGACGATCTCAACGTCTCGGCCTATTTCGCGCCCGCGCTCTCGACCCACTTCCAGCCGGTCGAGGAATTGGGGCGCACGCTCGGAAGCTTCCTGATCCGCCGTATGGCGGGCGAACCGCCGGAGAACCTCGTCAAGGTATTCCGGCCAAAACTGATCCCGCGGCGGCCGGACCGGCTGACCACGGCGTGAAGACCAGACCAGAAGACCAACAGAGGAGAGACACCATGAAAACCACAATACTCGCTGCGGCCCTTGCCGTATTCGGCTTTTCGGCGGCAGAGGCCGCGGATCTTGGCGGCGCGCTGCTGCGCGTCGGATCGGATACCACCTATCCGCCGATGGAAACCGTCGATCCGGCGACCGGGCAGATCGTCGGCTTCGACGTCGATATCGTCAACGCCATCTGCGAAAAGATCAACTGCAAGGCAGAGTTCGTCACCACGGCCTGGGACGGCATCTTCGGCGCGCTCCAGCAGGGCGAATTCGACCTTGTTGCCTCGGGCGTGTCGATCACCGACGAGCGCAAGAAGTCGATGGACTTTTCCGACCCCTACATCGTCGTCAGCCAGGCCGTGCTGATGCGTGTTGAGGATGAGGGCATGACCATCGACGACATCAAGAACGGCGGCAAGAAGCTTGCCGCCCAAACCGCGACCACCAATGCCACGCTGGCCGAAGAGCTGGTCGGCCGCGACAACGTGGCGCTTTACGACACCTTCGCCGGCGCGGTCGTGGCGCTTCAGAATGGCGACGTGGCGGGCGTCATCATAGACGGCACCTCCGCCGCCGCCTATGAGAAGGAATTCGCCGGCAGCCTGATCATCGGCATCAAGGGCCTGAAATCCGACCCGCTGGGACTGGTGTTCCGCAAGGGCGACGAAAATGCCGCGGCGTTCAACGAGGGCCTTGCCGCGATCAAGGCGGACGGCACCCTGGACAAGCTGACCGCGAAGTACTGGAGCGCGAACTGATCGCGTTCCGGTCGGGCCGATAACCGGGACCGGCGACCTCACGCCGGTCCAATCCACTTCCTCATTCAAGCCAACAGTCAGGGCCGCCATGAACTGGTTTTTGCGCCTTCGTCCCAGCAACATGGTCATTCTGGCCGCCCTGCCTTTCGTGATCTATCTGTTCACGATGGTCCCCAACTATCGTCGCTCCTTCATCTCGATCGTAGGGATCGAAACCGGTGCCGGTCGTCTTCTGGAAGAATTCCTGGTGCTCGTTGCCATATCGGTCCTCGGGTTTGTCTGGCCGGTGCTGCGATGGCGCAAGCTGACTACGCGACGGTTCTGGCGCGCGCTCGCATTGGTTGCGCTGGTCGGCAATGTGGTGCTGGCCTTTGCGCTGGCGGCGTTTGGCGATGTCTCCGCCCTTGCCGCATCGATCGTCGCAAATGCAGTGGATCCGGCGCTTTCCGACCTGGTTATCAAGGCGATCACGCCCCGCCAACTGACCCCGGAAGCCACAATCATGGTCGCTGCGGCAACGCAGAGGTGGCTCTGGGTCTATACGGGGGTGAGCGCGGTATTGGCGTTTGCCGGGCTCTTGGACCTGACGACCGGCACCGCGTCGCCGTTGGCCCGCTGGACGGGCAGGGCGCTGATATTGCTCAACGGTGCCGGGCTCATCTATCTGATTCTGGCGGCACATATCGGCTTCGCCTCGGGGCTCTTCACCACGCTGCGCGCCGGGATCTTCGCCTATCTGCTCGCGGCGTTTCTGGGGCTGATCTGGGCGGGGCTTCTGCATCTGACGCCCAAGCGCAACACCATCAGGATATGGGCCGCCGTCTGTGTCGCGGCCTTCGTGGCGAGCGGTGCGTTCTGGGTGCAGCCGCACACCACCTTCGTGCTGGCAGGAAGTCTCGACAAGCGCGTCGCCATCGTGAAGGGCACGCCGAAATCGCTGGTCGATACCATCCGCTTCGGCCAGTTCGCCGACAATCTGCCCGCCGAGATCGGCCTGCGCAGTTCCGCCACCAACGAAAGCGCGTTGCAGCTTCTTGCCCAGGGCGACCAGGTCTCGGCGGTTCTTATGCCCGAGGAACTGGTGCCGCCGGGTACGCCCGAGCTCTGGCGCGTCAGTTTCCTGCCTGACCGCAGACTCGATTTCCGGCGGTCTTTCTGTTCGTCGGCGGCATCCTGCTGTCGCTCCTGACCTTTTCGGCCGCCCAGCACGGGCGTCATCCATTGTCTGTCAGCGTTGAGTTCTTCGTCGATACGGTGCGTGGCATCCCGATGCTGGTGATCATCCTGTTCGTCGGCTTGCCCTTTGCCGGGGCGGTCAAGGACGCGTCTGGCGGCGTCATCGACATGCCGAACGTGATGCGTGGTGTCATCGCCATTGCCATAGGCTACTCGGCCTATCTGGCCGAGATCTTCCGCGCCAGGAAATCGAAGCGGTGCCGCGCGGCCAGGTGGAGGCGGCGCGGTCGCTTGGCCTCAACAATTGGCGGGTGGCGCAGCTGGTGGTGCTGCCACAGGCGCTGCGCATCGTGATCCCGGCCCTTGGCAACGAATTCATCGCGATCCTCAAGGACACGTCGCTTCTGTCGATCCTCTCGGTGCGCGACGTGACCCAGCGCATGCGTGAGTTCCAGTCGGCGAGCTTCCTGCCCTTCGCCCCCTTCAACTCGGCCGCCATTATCTACGTCTTCCTGACCTTGGCGGCGGCGAGCCTGATTGCATCCATTGAAAGGCGCACCGATGTCAAGAACCGCTGAGCCCAATTGGCCGCTGGAAGAACGTGCATCGGCGATCGACCTGCCCGCCGACTTCACATTCGGTGCGGCCGACGGCCGCCTACCAGATCGAAGGCGCCATCGCCGCCGATGGCAAGGGCGAAAGCATCTGGGACAGGTTCACGCGCAGGAAAGGCGCGATCATCGACGGAAGCAGCGGCAGAGATCGCCTGCGACAGTTACCACCGCTGGCCAGAAGATGTCGCGCTTTTGCGGGAAATGGGGCTTGATGCCTACCGTTTCTCGCTTTCCTGGCCACGGGTCCAGCCGGGGGGCAAAGGACCGCTCAACCCCGCTGGGCTGGCGTATTATGACCGGCTGATCGACCGCCTGCTCGACGCCGGGATCGCGCCCTACGCAACGCTTTACCACTGGGATCTGCCGCAGGAGTTGCAGGATCGCGGCGGCTGGTACAAGCGCGACACGGCCGAACGTTTCGCGGACTATGCCGGTCAGGTGACGGGCGCGATCGGCGATCGGGTCGGTCACTGGACGACGCTGAACGAGCCCTGGACCTTCTGCTGGTTCGGCCATGCGCTTGGCGAAGATGCGCCGGGCCTGGCGGACGGTGTCAGGGGTGGTCTGGCGGCCAGCCATCATGCGCTGCTGGCGCATGGGTTGGCGGTTCCGCGCATCCGGTCGGCGGCACCGAAGGCCAAGGTGGGGATCGTTCTCGATCTCAACGTCGTCAGCCCCGCGACCGGCGGCGCCGAGGACCGGGCCGCCGCGCGCCGGTTCGAGGGGGTGCAAAACCGCTGGTATCTTGATGCGGTATTCAGCGGAAGATACCCCGAGGATATCCTTGACCTTTGCTCAGGGCTGCTGCCCGAAATCCGCGACGGCGACGCGGCGATGATCGCGCAACCGCTCGACTATCTCGGCGTAAATATCTACCGCCGTTCGGTCATCGCGGCCGGGAGCGATCTGCCACCCCTGAACTTCCGGCGTGTCAGTCCGCCGGGCCGCTATACCGCGACCGGCTGGGAGATCTGGCCGCGCTGTATCCGTGATGCCCTGAATTTCGTGCATGAAAACTATGGGCCGAAGGCTCTCTACATCACCGAGAACGGCATGGCCACCACGCCGGAGGCGGCCAGCGGCTCCGGCCGCATCGACGATGCGGAACGCGCCCGCTATCTTGTCGAGCATCTGGAAGAGGTCGCAGCGGCGGCACGAGCCGGCGTGCCGGTCAAGGGATACTTCGCCTGGACGCTGATCGACAATTTCGAATGGGCCTCGGGTTACACCGTGCGGTTGCGGTATTGCCCATGTCGATCCCGAGACACGGGAGCGTCGATTGAAACTCAGCGGCGAGGTCTTTGGCCGGATCGCCCGGAGGGCGCGCTGAGATGGTGGCGCCGACGGTGCTGATCACCGGCGCTGGACGCGAACTCGGTCTCGAACTTGGCCGGCAATATGCGGACTCGGGCGCGCGGGTTATAGGCTGCTGCCGGGATCCTTCATCGCTTCAAGGGAAAATCCGGGGGGGCATGTCCGGCCGATGACGCTCAATCTGACAGATGGCGGCAGCATCACCCAGTTGGCCGATGATCTGGGGCACGAAGCCATCGACATCCTGATCAACAATGCCGCCTTGCGCGGTGCGACCGGTGGGCTCGGCGACGTGACGGCCGAAGATTTTCACGCGGTCATGGCGGTGAATGTTCTTGCCCCGCTTTTTCTGGTCCGCTCGCTGAGGCGGAACCTGATGCGCGGACGGCGCCGTATCGTGCGACGATCTCGAGCCGGGCGGGGTCGATGACTGAAGGGCTCGATCCCGATGGCGACTATGCCTATCGCTGCTCCAAGGCGGCGCTGAACATGGCGACGCTGAAGCTGGCCTATGACGACTCCGATCTGACGTTTCTTCTTTTCCATCCTGGTTGGCTCATGACTGACATGGGCGGTCCGGAGGCAGACCTGCCTGTTGCAGAGGCAGCAAAGGGACTGATCGCGCGGATTGAGGCGGCGGGGCCGGGCGACAGCGGCGCGTTCATGACCTGGGAGGGCGAGCCAGTTCGCTGGTGACGCTTGCCATGCGGCCATACGCAGTGACACCATCCCAGCAAACTGGCTCAAGTGGGGCAGGGCGGCGAAGTATCGTCGCCGGATGACCAAACGCAGCCCGTTCAAGTACTTCAAAATCAGCGTAGAGACTATTCGCCTGGCGGTGATGATGTAGGTGAGGTTCCCGCTGTCTCTGAGGAATGTCGAAGATCAGCTGAGGCAGCGTGGCATCGACTCAGACACGAGACGGTCCGGTTCTGGTGGCGCAGGTTCGGGCCGCCGTCGGGCGCGCGCGTCCGTGCTCGCGCAAGAAAATGACTGACGAGCTTCAGGTCGGCTAAGGGATCGGAGACGGCACCCGCGTCGATTGTCTGACGAAAGGTCGTGGAAGGCTACTCTCAGTTCGGCTGCAGCAAAGCGACAGCGTCAAGCGACCGGATTTTCGCTGGGTTGTGTGTCCGGGACTCGAACCACGTTTCAACCTCCCAATCTGGCGTCGCCACACGGCCGGGCGCGCGGAACGGGAAACGGAGATGACCTCGATACCGGCCCGACACCTGCTCGTCCGTGCCTCTCCGATGACGGCCCTGGACGAAGAATTCCATACGGCTCGCTACGAGGCGCTAGACCACCTCGTCGCCGCGGAGAGTTGTGGCTTTCAAGCCGTCCCGGACAGTGTCGCGGAGACCGAATGGCAGTATACCGGCAACATGCAGGGATCGTCCCTAAGGTAGGCTCATCCCACGCCAGGGATCAGACATCGATCTCCACCGCCACACCCTTCTTCACCGCCAGATCGACGGCGGCCTGCGCCACGGCGAGATCCTGTAGCCCGACCCCGGTGCCGTCGAAAAGCGTGATCTCGTCCTCCGAGGTTCGCCCCTTCGCCATCCCGGCGATGACCTTGCCGATGGGTGTGATCGCCTCCGCCGAGATCAGCCCCGCCTTCACCGCGTGCTGCGCCTCGCCCAGCGTCACGGATTGCGCGACCTCGTCGGTGAAGACCTTCGCGCGCGCCAAAAGGGCGGGCTCCACCTCCTGCTTGCCGATCGTGTCGGTGCCCATGCAGGCCAGATGGGTGCCGGGCCGGACATGCGCGTCCATGAGGCTCGCTGCGGGCGACGAGGTGATCGTGACGATCACGTCCGCCTCCGCGCCCAATTTCTCAAGGCTCACGGCCTCGAAGGGCAGGCCAAGCTCGGCTGCGACCTCGCCGAGCTTTGGCAACATTTCGGGATGGAGGTTCCAGGCCAAGACGCGTTCGAACTTGCGGATCTTGGCGACCGCGCGAAGCTGGAAGCCCGCCTGATGGCCCGCGCCGACCATGCCGAGCACCTTGGCATCCCGCCGCGCCAGCCGATCGACAGAGATCGCCGCCGCTGCAGCCGTGCGCAGTGCCGTCAGAAGGTTGCCGCCCACCATCGCGGTCGGCCGCCCCGTTTTGGGTCGAAGAGGAAGACCGAGGATTGATGATTGATTATTCCCTTCTCGGCATTGCCGGGAAAGTAGCCACCCGCCTTGACCCCCCATGACGCCACCCGCCCGGTCAAGGCCGGACTTGAAGCCATATTGACGCCCGCCGCCGAGTGCCTCGCGGATGACGGGGAAGTTGTAGGCGTCGTCGCGCGCCATCGAGGCAAAGACGGCTTCGACGGCCTCATATGCGTCTTCGGGTGTGAAGAGGCCCGCGATTTCGCGTTCCGGGACGATGATCATGGCCTACCCCTTGTACTGGATTGCCCGCCCTGTCCAGGGACGGGTGCCATACGCTTGCGGGACGGATGCGGGACGGGTTCGAATACGCCTTGCCACGGGCTGAAACTGGCCAGACGCATTCGACCTTGCCGCCCCTGACACCGACATACCAGTCATGCACGTTGCAGGTCGGATCGCAGTGACCCGGCACGAGGCGTAGCTTGTCGTTGACCTTGAGAAACGCCTTCGGGTCCTCGACCACGCCAGTGTTGGTCCGAGCACCTTGACATACTTCACATCGTCGCGGCCATAGAAGTACCAAAGGGCAGGCCGCTATCGACCGATTGCGCCTTGAGGCCCGCATCCACGATGGCCTTGTCGGCTTCGCGTGGCTCATCACCGAGGTCAGGATGAAGAGCGCATTTTCCCATTCCCCCTGATCGATCCGCTTGCCGTCCTTGTCGTGGATACGCCCGTAATCGGCATCCATGATGCGTACAGGGTTCCAGCACTGGAGCTCGTTGTAAACTCCTGAATTACTTTCGAAATAATAGAGAAAGACCAGTGCCGCCGCCCTGAGACCAGTTCCGGTTCCAGCCCGACCTTCTTCAGCCCCTCGACAGCGTCCTTGACCATCGCGATCGCGGTGTCGAGCTTGGCCTTCCGGTCCGCATAGCTGTCCAAGTGCTGCATCGCGCCTTGATAGGCCTGGATGCCCTTGAAGGTCAGCCCCTCGGCGGCATCGATGGTCTTGGCGATCTTCACCACAGCTTCGGTCGTCGTCACCCCGCAGCGGCCCGCGCCGCAATCGATGACTCGCAGAGTCACAGATTGGTGCCGTGCTCCTTGCCGCCGCCGACAGTTCGGCCACGTTGTCCACATCGTCCACGCAGACGATGATGTTCGAGCCGAGCTTCGGCAGTTGTCGCCAGCCGGTCGATCTTTGCTCGGGGTCGCGGACCTGATTGGAGACGAGGACATCCTTGATGCCGCCCCGAACGAAGACCTCGGCCTCGCTAACCTTCTGCAGCACACGCCAATTGCGCCACCAAGATTCTCCTGTAACTTCTGTACGTCCACGGACTTGTGCATCTTGCCGTGGCTCCTGTGGCGCATCCCGTGCGCCTTGGCATAGTCGCCCATCTTCTTGATGTTGCGCTCCAACGCGTCGAGATCGAGGCTCAGGCAGGGGGTCTGGATGTCCTTCTCGTCCATGCCGGGCTTGGCCGGAATGTCATAGCCGACGTCCAGCGCGTTGATGTTCACGGGTGCGTTCATGGTAGCCTCCTTGGGTTACATCCAGGGCAGTTTGTCGAGATCGACATTACCGCCGGTGATGATGACGCCGACGCGCTTTCCGGCGAAGACGTCCTTGTTCTTGAGGATGCAGGCGAGCGGCACGGCGCTAGACGGCTCCATCACGATCTTCATGCGCTTCCAGATGAGTTTCATCGCATCGACGATCTCGTCTTCCGAGGCGGTGAAGATGTCGGTGACGTGGTCTGACGAAATGCCAGGTCAGTTCCTTCAGCGGCACCTTCAGCCCGTCGGCGATCCTCTCGGGCGCGTCGTCAGCGATGATATGGCCGGCCTTGAAGCTGCGATAGGCATCATTGGCTTGCTCCGGTTCGGCGGCGTTGATCTTCACATCTGGCGCGAGGGTGGACAGGGCAAGGCAGGTGCCCGACACCATGCCGCCGCCGCCGATGGGGGCGATCACGGCGTCAAGGTTGTCGACCTGCTGGATCAGCTCCTTGGAGCACGTGCCTTGCCCCGCGATCACGCGAGGATCGTTGTAGGGATGCACGAATTCGGCGCCCGTCTCTGCCACGACCTCGGCAAAGACCGCCTCGCGGCTGGAGGTGGAGGGGTCGCATTCCACGACCCGCCCGCCATAGCCCTTCACGGCGTCCTTCTGGCCGGCGGCGCGGTACGTGGCATGACGACGGTGCAGGGGATCCCCCGCCGCCCTGCGGCGTAGGACAGGCAAGTGCGATGATTGCCGAGAGCGTATGCGTCGCCACACCCATTTTCGCCTGCTCGTCTGTCAGCCCGAGACCGCGTTCGACGCCCCCGGGCCTTGAAAGCGCCCGCCTTGGCAGGTTCTGCATTTGGAAAGGTTCGCCGCCGATCGCGATGAGCGGGAGAGTGAGGACGGCGTGCGGTGAATGGTGAGGCTCGATCCGCTCATGCGCCGCCCGCACGCGTCGTCGATGGTGGGAATATACATGGTGTCGGTCTCGCTCATCACGCTGCCGCTTTCCTTTTTGCGTCGCCGTGGCGATAGAAGCCCTGCGCGGCGGCGACGCCCGATCCGAGTTTCACCGGCAAACCGAGATCGACCATCACCATCTCTGCCGTCGCCAGCCCCGACAGCATCAGGGAACCGGTAACATTCCCCAGATGGCCGATACGGAACACCTTTCCCGCAACCTTGCCCAGCACTCCGAAGGCCATGCCGTATTCGCCGGCGGCCGGCGTGACGATGTCGGTCGCGTTGAAGCCCTCGGGCGTGCGGATCGCGCTGACCGTGTCGGAATAGACTTCCGGGCTTTCGGCGCAAAGCTCCAGCCCCCAGGCGGTGACCGCGCGGCGCACACCTTCGGCAATGCGGGTATGGCGGGCAAAGACGTTATCCAGCCCCTGGGGCGCGGGTTACGATCATGTCGAGCGACAGCTTCAACCCGTTCATGAGGCCGACGGGCGGCGTGTAGGGAACGCATTCGCGGCATAGCCCTTCGCCATGTCGCGCACGTCGAAGAAGGTGCGCGGCAGCCTCGCTGCCTCGACCGCCGTCATTGCCTTGTCGGAAAACCCGACGATGGCCAGACCGGCAGGCAGCATGAACCCCTTCTGCGATCCGGTCACGGCGACATCGACGCCCCGTTATTCATCCATCCGAAAATCCATTCGGAGGCGATGGACGAGACGCCGTCGACGAAGAGCATGGCAGGGTGCGTAGCCGCATCCATAGCGCGGCGCACGGCGGCGATATCGGACTTCACGCCGAGTCGCCGTCTCGTTATGCGTCGCCAGCACGACACGGGATTCCGTGGGCCGTGTCGGCCCTAGGATTTCCTCATAAGCGATCCGTAGGAATGCCCGCGCCCCACGGCGCCTCCACGATTTCGACTTTCAGCCCGTGACGCAGGCACATGTCGATCCAGCGGTGGGAGAACATGCCGTTCCGCGCCGCGAGAACCTTGTCGCGGGCGACAAGCGTGTTGGTGATCGCAGTTTCCCAGCCGCCCGTGCCGGTGGAGGGGAAGATGAAGACCTTCGCGCTCTCGGATTTCAGAACCTTCTGCACACCGTCGAGGCAGGGATGGAGGATCTCTGCCGAAGACGGGTGAGCGGTGGTCGATCGTCGGCATGTAACAAGCCTGACGGACAGCTTCGGGCATGTTGGTCGGGCCGGGGATGAAGACGGGGTTTCAAAGCTCATCGTACTTCCTCCTGTGGCGGTTTCCATGAATTTACGCCAGATGGCGCTTATCCCCAATTTTTTCGAATGTATTTTTCATACCATGAATTTTCGGAATTTGTGCTGTAATGACATGAGCTTGGGTTTTTCATCGGCCGCACGCTATTTCCAGGTGGATATTCAGAAAGTGTATATTGATTCTCTTGGCAAGAGGCAATGCCGACACCCCACGCGCCGCAAGGGCCGTCCAAGGGGTTCACAGCTACCCGTCCCAGACGACGTCCAGGCGCTCGACCGGGCGCTTGGCGTGCTGGTGGCGCTTGCGGCTGAGAAGGGGATGACCCTATCGGTGATCGCGGCGAAGCTCGAGCAGTCGCCCGCCACGATGTACCGTGTTCTCGCGACGCTCGAAGCGCGGCGAATTCGTGGAGATCGACCCGCAGCGGCAGGAATGGCATATCGGGCCGACGGCGTTCCGGCTCTGTGGCGTTCGCGTTCCTCCGCCGCAGCGGGGTGATCGACCGGAGCCGTCCGGTGATGCGCGAATTGATGGAGGCGACGGGCGAGACCTCAAATCTC
>CAVPZT010000006.1:0-1442318 GCA_963710285.1 uncultured Alphaproteobacteria bacterium
TTGAGCGCGCCCTGCACCAGACGGGTCGCCATGTAGCCAAGCGCGAAGACAAGCAGAAGCGTGACGAAAATGGCCGGAGATATCCGCGTCTGTCCGATCGGGAAACCTTCGGAGAACCGGGTCCAAATTTCCGACAGATCGGCGACGCGCGCACCCCAGATCAGCGCGAGTATCGGCAAGGACAAAAGCGTCAGGAGCGCCCCGATAAGCACCGGGATCAGAGCCTCCCGCCCGTCTTCTCCGCTGCCGGTGACGATGATGTAGATATCGGTCGCGAAGCGCTGGATCAGGATCGTCAGGCCCAGGAGCGCCAGTGAAATGACCGCGGGCCAGATGATCGCGTTGGCGGCGTTCACATAGCCTATCACGGCGAGGAGCGGCCCGAGCACCGCGACGGACATCAGCGCCGTCCCGATCAGCTTGACCATCGCGTTGCGGAAATCCGTCGCTTCCTTGCCGCTGGCTTCCCGCATCCCGGTCCGGCGCAGGATCTGCCCGAGACGGAAGAGGAACACCGCGACGGCGCAGACCAGCGGCGCGGCCCAGACCGATTGGGCCGCCATGGAAAGCGGCGGGCGCACTTCTGTCGTAAAGGCACGTCGAAAGATTTCCAGCGCGAAGATCAGGCCGATGATGGTGATGTGAAAGCGGGCTTCCGGGTTGCCCTTGGATGGACCCGGCTTCATCGCGGAGGTTCCGAAGATCCAGCCCGATATCCAGCGGGCGGAGAAGAAGACGAATGCCGCGTCCGGAAGTGCCGCGAAAAGTGCTGAGCTTCGTGTTCCGGTCATGCCGCTGGCGTTGATCGCCGCGACAAGCAGCAGCATGCCGAAGAAGGGAACGATCACCTGCCCGAGGGAGACGAGCGCCGCCACCAGCGTCCGTCCGCGAACCGACGCCCCGCTTTCCAGCCGCGAGGTCATTCGCTCCATGAACTCCGGCCCCTTCAGAAGAAGAAGGATTGAGAGGGCGAGGAAAAGCAGGATAGCCGGCAGATTGTTCTTGAGCTCGACGCGATGCGCCGCGTCCTGCCAGGCATCCTCGGTCTCGATCCAGAGCGACCTGATGCCCTGCTCCAGCACCGCCCATCCGGCGGGCCAGTTGACCGGGTTCACCGGCGTCGGCGACAACTTGAGAAGCTCGGTCGCCTGCCCGGCGCGGATCTTCGCATCGATCTGGCGAATGATGCCATCCGCGCGGCTATAGGCTTCAACCGCCTTGATGCCGGGGGCCTGAACTTTTGCCAATTGGGCGTTCAGCTCTGTCCGTCGCGCAGCGATGTCCGCAGCTTCGGCCGCATCCTTCTCCGGCGCAGGTCCCAGAGCGGCGACCTGGCTTCTGATCGTATCGATTTGCGCGCTGTTGGCGCTTTGCGCGGACAGGAACGTGGCGCGCCACTGGGCCACCTTCAGGCGCATCTCGTCGAGGGCAGCGGTCGTCGTGCGGTCGGCCTTGATGAGTTCCTCGGCCGCGGCCGCGTCCTTCTCCCACGCCGCGTAGTCGGGCGCGGGTGTGGTCTGGGCCAGCGCCGCCCCTGACGGCGACGCACCGGGCCAGAACGCCGGCAGTGCCGTGCATACGAAAAGTGCAAGAAGAAGGGCGAGGAGGTTCCGCATCTAGTCGACGAACGCCCCCGGAATGTCGCGCGGCGGCGCGTCGAGCCATGTCGGCACCGGCAGGCCCTTGGCGTGCAGGAAGTCGGGGTTGAAAAGCTTCGACTGGTAACGATTGCCATAATCGCAGAGCACCGTGACGATCGTATGCCCCGGTCCCATCTCCTGCGCCATGCGGATCGCGGCGGCGACATTGATCCCCGACGATCCACCAAGGCAAAGCCCTTCGTCCTGCAACAGGTCGAAGACCACAGGCAAGGCCTCGCGATCCGGAATACGGTAGGCCATGTCCGGTCGGAAGCCTTCGAGATTCGCGGTGATCCGCCCCTGCCCGATGCCCTCGGTGATCGAGGAGCCTTCGGATTTCAACTCGCCCGTCGTGTAGTAGCTGTAAAGCGCCGCACCGTCCGGATCGGCGAGGCCGATCTTCACGCCCTTCGGCTGAAGCGCCATCGCGATCCCGGCGAGCGTACCACCCGATCCCACAGCGCAGACAAAGCCATCGACCTTGCCGCCGGTCTGGTCCCAGATTTCCGGCCCCGTCGTCTCGAGATGCGCCTGACGGTTCGCGACATTGTCGAACTGATTGGCCCAGATCGCGCCATTAGGTTCGTTTTGTGCAATTTTATCTGCAAGTCTTCCAGAGTATCGCACATAATTGTTCGGATTTGAATATGGCGCCGCAGGCACCTGAACCAACTCGGCGCCCGCCAGACGCAGCATATCCTTCTTTTCCTGGCTCTGCGTCTCGGGGATGACGATCACGGTCCGATACCCCATCGAGGCGCCGACGAGCGCGAGGCCGATGCCGGTATTGCCCGCCGTTCCCTCGACGATCGTCCCACCGGGCTTGAGCTGCCCCTTCGCCACGGCGTCGCGGATGATGTAAAGCGCGGCACGATCCTTGATCGATTGGCCGGGGTTGAGGAACTCGGCCTTGCCGAGGATCTCGCAGCCCGTGATCTCGCTCGCCTTGCGGAGCCGGATCAGCGGCGTGTTCCCCACCGTCTCGGCCAGATCGCGGTAGATGGTCATGCCGACGCCCTCCTGAACTTTTGCCATTCCTAGGACGCGGGCGTGCGGACCTCAACCCCCGCTCCGCAAAGCATCGCGGCGCAAGGCCAGCCAATAGGTGAGAAGCGCAAGCGGCCCAGCGGTTACCTCACCACTTTCCACAAGGTCGAACAGAGCCTCGAACGTCATCAGATGCGACTGGATATCCTCCGCCTCGCCGGGGACGCCGCCGACGCCCGCGATGCCGTCCGGCAAATCGGCGAGACCAACATAGGTATAGAGGAATTCGCTCTTCGCCGAGGGAGAGGGATAGTAATGCGTCGCGGGCAAAAGCGCCTGCAAGCTCAGCCCCGCCTCCTCCTGCGCCTCGCGACGGACAGCCTCCTCCGGGGTCTCCGCACCGTCGATGCGGCCCGCGATCGCCTCCAGAAGCCACGGCTCCCGGTCGCCGCGCGCATGGGGACCCATCCGGAACTGTTCGATCAAAAGCACCCGGTCGCGCACCGGATCATAGGGCAGCACCACCGCCGCATCGGCCGAGATGAAGACCGCGCGGTTGACCTCGGCGCTCATGGCGCCATCGAAACGGCGAAAGCGCAGGTCGTATTCCTCGACGGCAAAGAAGTTCTGATAGGGCTGCCAGCGCCGAACCTCTTCAAGATCTTCCGGCCCGGCCGACCGCCGCACCCTCGCCTGCGGCATCGCCTCGGCCCGAAGCCGCGCCCCCGCCCGCGCCAGCATCATCGGATAACGCGCCTGCACCCGCACAGGATCGACGCCCTCGGCGTAAAGGCGCATCGCCTCTTCCGCCGCCGTGACGACGGTCTTGCCCCAACGCGCCGCCCAATCGGTCAGCGACCAGGGCGCGTCCGGGGTCCAGAGGCCGGGTTGGGGGAAGTAGACGCGCACGGGCAGAGTGCCGCCACGCAATTGCACCTCGCGCGTATCGTAGCCGAATCCGCCCTCGTAATAGTCGAGCCGACGGATATCCTCCGCGCTCAGCCCGCGCAGGACGACACCCTCTGCACCCTCGCCGCCCTCGATCAGCACCGGAAAGGCGCGGCCCTGCACCCAAAAGACCGAATGCCCCGGCAGATGCGCCTCTTGCAGCGCCACATCGCGGCCCAGCACCACGCGCAACAGCGGCGCATGGCAGAGCGTCCCGTAGAAGAAAAAATCGGTCAAGGCGTCACTTCCAGCGCCGCTTCGCCCATTCCGAAAGCATGCCGCCAAGCGCGCCGCCGATAATGAGAACGGCAAGGACATCCCAGACGAGGATCTCCATCGCATAGTCGACACCGACGCCGAAAATCCCGACCACCGCCTCCATCGGCCCATGATAGGTCCGCCGGAACGCCAGAACCAGCATCCCGTAGATCGAGAAGATCAGAAGCGCTATCGCAACCGTGACGGCGGCCGTCCGCACCCCGGCATTCGCCGATTCCCACCAGCCGCGCCCGGCCGCCGGCCCCATCACGCGCCAGCCCGAGACAAGGCCGATCAATGCGCAATAGAACGAGAAATTCCCGAACTGCGTCCCCTCGCGCAGATGAGGCTTGAGGATCTCGGCCGCGAAGAACGCAAGCGCGGCGAACGCAAGCGCGGCGAATAGCTTGGCGGCTGTGGGCATGTCAGACTGCTGGCCTCGAAATTGTTATCTGCGTTACGTCGCAGTTTCCGCCGCGAAACGCCCCCGCGCAAGAGGTCAGATAGAAATTCCACATGCGTTGAAAACGTGCATCAAATCCAAGACTGGCGACCTCGTCCCACCGCGCGTTGAAAACCTCATGCCAGCGCCGCAGCGTCTGGCTGTAACTTTCGCCGAATTCGAAGGACCCGACAAGATTCAGCCCCGCCTTCGCGATCTCCTGCCTGAGCACGGAGGTCGACGGAAGCATCCCGCCCGGAAAGATGTATTTCTGAATGAAATCAACGCTCTTTCGGTAAATCTCGAACCGCTTCTCCTGAAGCGTGATGATCTGAAGCGTGGCATTGCGGCCGGGCCGCAGCCTTTCGCGCACGGTGTTGAAGTATACCGGCCAGTATTTCTCGCCCACCGCCTCGAACATCTCGATCGAGGCGATGCCGTCGTAGACCCCACGCTCATCGCGATAGTCCTGTAGCTTCAACTCAACCCGATCGGACAACCCCGCCCGCGCGATCCGCTCCCGTGCATAGTCAAGTTGCGCGCGCGAAATCGTCAGCCCGGTCACCTTCAGCCCACGCTCGGCGGCGGCATATTCGGCAAACCCGCCCCAGCCGCAGCCGATTTCCAGCACATGATCGCCGGGCTTCACCCCCATCCGATCCACCATCGAGGCATACTTCGCCCGCTGCGCCGCCTCCAGGCTTTCCTGCCCGGTCGTGAACAGCGCCGAGGAATAGGTCATGCTCTGGTCAAGCCAGAGTGCATAGAAATCGTTGCCGAGGTCGTAGTGGTAAGCGATGTTCTTCTTCGCCCGCCCGCGGGAATTCGACCTCAGGAGGTGGCGCATACGCTCGTAGGCGCGCACGAGGCCCATACCGGGAAAGCCGTCGTAGACACCCTCGTTATCCGCGTGAACAAGGTCCATGAAGGCCTGAAGGTCCGGCGTGGCCCAGCCACCTTCGACATAGGCCTCGCAAAACCCCAGATCACCTTCGCGGATCAGACGGGCAAAGATATCCTCGTCCTCGACACGAATTTCCGCGACAGGACCCGGTCCTTTGCCTGAGGCGCGAAACCGGCGGCCATCCTTGAGGACAAAGTCGAGCCGCCCGTTCTTCAGGCTCCTGGTAACACGAAAGACCTGCGCGAAATAGCGCGGCAGATCGCCCTGACCATCGGTTGACGTAAGCAGCACCATCCGTCCTCCAGCCGAAAGCCTAGCGTGAGAGGGCGCTTGCGGGCAAGAGGCTCGCGACTGCCGGCGCGCCTGCGGTCCGAGGCCTGTCGGGACCGGGCGCGGACTTGGATCGCCGGCATTTGACGGGATTTGCAGATCATCCTCCTCGCCCGAGGCCCTGGTCGAAGAACGCGGCCTCTCGCCCGCCGGATCGATAGGCAAACGCCATTTCGATATCGGCAGCTATCGTTCTACCGGTCGAGAGTTCGGGAATTCTGTCCTGCTCGAAGTAACCCCAGTCGCTGATGTCAGGATCGCTCGGACCGGCGGCTTCCCCGACGGCCCGGCACGCGAAGAAAAGCTTGTAGAAGTCTCTTGCGTCCGGCGCGTAATTCTCCTTTGGCTTGTGGCGGACCCCGATGAGAGCCTCGACAACCACCGCGACGCCTGCCTCCTCACGTATTTCCTTTGCAATGTTTTGGGCTGCTGTCAGCCCTATATCCGCAAAGCCTCCCGGCAGCGCCCACCGACCGTCGGTGCGTTCCTTGACAAGAAGGATGCCGGCCTCGCCGAAAACCGCGCCCCGGACGTCGACCTTCGGCGTGACATAACCGGTCGCGTAGGGACCGATCAGGCCCTCTATCCGGGCGACCGGAACCTGGCCGAGTTGCGCCATCATTTCCGCAGCTATCCGGGCAATCTCATCAAAGCGGTCCCTGTCGTACCGATCAGATGTGAAGGTGGCGCCCGTCGAGGCGAGGGCGTGAAGCTTCTTGGCGAAGCGTAGCCACAGGTCTTCCATATCCGTCCTTGCGAACTTTGCGACGGGGTGCGCTCAGGGCGCGCGCGAAGGATAGGCAATCGCGGCGTCACTGTCAGCAACGCCCTTCTGTCACCGTTCCCGCGTCGCCATCGCACTAACCGGACGATGATCCGCGCAGCGCATAGGCATCAAGCGCGCGCATTCGACCCGACGCAAGGTCGATCAGCGGCCCAGGATAGGCCGCGTCCGGCGAAAGCCCCCAGCGCCGCGGCACCGCCCGGAAATAATCGAGCGCCGCCTTCTCCGGCGCGCGCTGCCCCTCCGCCAGCCAGCCGCGGCGGTAGATCCCTTCCGGATCGAACTTTTCGGCCTGCGTCGCGGGGTTGAAGACCCGGAAATAGGGTGCTGCATCGGGGCCGGACCCCGCCACCCATTGCCAGCCCATCGCGTTCGACGCCGGGTCCCAGTCGGTCAGGCACTCGGCAAACCAGCGCAGCCCGACGCGCCAGTCGGTGAGGAGATGCTTGGTGAGATAGGAGGCCACGATCATCCGCGCCCGGTTGTGCATCCGCCCCGTCACATACATTTCGCGCATCGCGGCATCGACGAAAGGCTCACCGGTCATGCCGCGCCGCCAGCGTTCGGCATCGTCATTGTCGCCGCGCCACGGGAAGGCGTCCCAGCCCTCGCGCCAGTTCTCGGTGGCGATCCGCGGATGGTGATACATCTGATGCCAGGCGAAATCGCGCCAGACCAGTTCGGAAAGGAACTTTTCCGCCCCGGGAACGCCCTCGTCCAGCGCCCGCATTCCCGTCTGCCAGATCGTGCGCGGCGAAATCTCGCCCCAGGCAAGGTTTTCCGACAGGCCCGAGGTCACCTCGCGGGCCGGAAAGTCGCGACCCTCGCGGTAATCGGGCAGGCGTTCCGCGATGAACTCGTCCAGCCGGTCCCGCGCCGCCGCCTCGCCCACCGAGGCATAGCGCGCGACGACCTCCGCGCCCCGACGCATCGCGGCGCCCATCCGCCAATCGTCCAGCGCATCCGAGGCGGGCCAGCTTTCCGGCGCCGCCATCCCGCCCGGCGCGGCCAGCACTGCGCCCGAATCGCGCGACCGCACCGCCTTCCAATAGGGCGAATAGACGCTGTAGGGCCTGCCCTGCCCGGTCTCGACCGTCCACGGCTCGAATAGCACTGCGCCGGGAAAGCTCCGCGCCTCGACTCCAGCCGCCTTCAGCGCGGATTTCACCTTACTGTCCCGCGCGATGCCGTCGGGGTCATAGACCCGCTGCCAGTAGACCGCCGCCGCGCCGGTCTCCGCGATCAGCGCCCGCAGCACCGGCAGCGCATCGCCCCGGCGCAGGATCAGCTTCGATCCCGCCTTGTCCACGATGTCGCCAAAGACCCGCACCCCCTCGCCCAGCCGCCACTTCGCCGCAGCACCCAGCGCCTCGACCGTCTCGTCATGGACAAAGACCGGCAGCACCGCCCGCCCATCCTCGCAGGCCGCCGCCAACGCCGCATGATCGTCAAGCCGCAGATCGCGGCGGAACCAGAGAATGATCGGCGCTTGGCTCATCTGCCCTTTCATCTTGCCGAAAATACCTCGGGGGTCCGGGGGTGGAACCCCCGGCGCGACCTCAGAGCACCCGCTCCAGCGCCGCGATCAGCCGCGCCACGTCCTCGGCGCTGGTATAGTGCGCCATGGACATACGCAGCACGCCCTCCGCCGGATCAATCCCCATCGCCTGAAGCGGCCGGACGGCGTAGAAATCCCCCGCCCAGCAGTTGATCCCATGACCCGCGAGCGCCGCGGAAACCGGCTCTGGCTCGCGGTTCAGCGCGACCGCCACTGTCGGCGCGCGGCGCGCGGCATCGGCGCGGGCCGACGAGGCGCAGGTCATTGCGGTCGGCGAGGAAATCGAGCAGCGGCTGGCATATCTCGACCTCATGGGCGCGCATCAGGTCGTGGACCTGCGCGCCCCGCAGGCGCGGATCGGCGGCGTCCCCGAAGTGATGGGCATGGAACGCATCGAAATAATCTGCCATCCCGGCGCAGGCCGCTATCTGCGCGTGATCCGGCCCGGCGGGCGTGAACCGCTTGTAGAGCGTCTCGCCGTTGAACCAGTGCCCCTGGTTGGGCAGCCGCATCCCCAGATCCTCGCGGATCGCCATGATGCCCTGATGGGGGCCATAAACCTTGTAGGCGGAAAACAGGTAGATATCCGCGCCAAGCGCCGCCAACATCCGGCACCCCGTGCGGCGCATAGCTGACGCCATCGACGCAGGTCACGGCACCCGCCCCATGCGCCAGCGCCACGATCTCGGCCACCGGATTGATCTCGGCCACCACGTTCGAGCAATGCGGGAAACACAGAAGCCGAACCTTGCCATCCGCAAGCAATCCCTCCAGCCGCGACGGGTCGAGATGCCCCGTCGCCGGGTCGATCTTCCATTCCCGGATCTCGATCCCCTCCTCGGCCAGCCGCCGCCACGGCCCGGAATTCGCCTCGTGATCCTGATCGGTGACGACGATCGCGTCGCCCGGCTTCAGCCAGTGGCGAAACGCCTGCGCGAGGACATAGGTGTTCGCCGTGGTCGAGGGCCCGAAGCTCAGCTCATGGGTCTTCACGCCCATCATCGCCGCCAGCCGCGCCCGCGCCTCGTCCATCTCCTCCCCGCCGGCCGTGGCGGCGGCATAGGGCGCGTAGGGCTGCACCTTGCGCTCCCGGTAGAACCGCGTCAGCCGGTCGATCACCGGACCGCAGGCGTAGGAGCCGCCGGCATTCTCGAAGAACGCCTTGTCGGCCAGGTCCGGCACCGAAAAGGCCGGAAACTGCGCGCGCACGAATGCCAGATCGAGCTTGGTCATATGTCCCCCGTTTATCGCTGTGCGGAAAGTGCTAACCGAGACGGGGGCGAGAGTAAATTCGTGGCATAGGCAAACGCCCCGGCCCAATCGGGACCGGGGCGCTCTCGGTAAGTCACGACGCTCCTACCGCACTTCGGACCGCAGCCCCTGGATGATCGCCCAGCACATCAGGAGAAGGACCAGCGTGAACGGCAGTCCGGTCGAGATGACCATCGCCTGAAGCGCGCCAAGGCCGCCGCCGACCAGAAGGACGATCGCCACCGCGCCCTCGAACGTGCACCAGAAGACCCGCTGCGGCACCGGCGCATCGACCTTGCCGCCCGCCGTGATGGTGTCGATGACGAGCGAGCCGGAATCCGACGAGGTCACGAAGAAGACGATGACCAGCACGATGCCGATGACCGAGGTGATGGACGAGAGCGGCAACCCCTCCAGCATCGCGAACAGCGACAGGGGCGGGTTGTAGCTGTCGATGACCTGCGCCTTCACGGCACTCGCCGCCGGATCGGTCAGCACCTGGTCGATGGCGACGCCGCCGAAGACCGCCATCCAGAAGACGCAGACGAGCGAGGGGATGATGAGGACGCAGGTGATGAACTCCCGCACTGTCCGGCCCCGGCTGACGCGCGCGATGAACATGCCGACGAACGGCGACCAGCTGATCCACCAGGCCCAGTAGAACGCGGTCCAGCCGTGCATGTAGTCGGTATCCGTGCGCCCGATGGGGTTCGACAGAGGCAGGATGTCGGACACATAGGCACCAAGCCCCTTCACGAAGTCCGTCAGGATCGCCATCGTCGGCCCGGCCAGAAGGACGAAGAGCAGAAGCAGCGCGGCAATCGCCATGTTGATCTCGGACAGGACCTTCACCCCGCCATCAAGGCCGCGCAGCACCGAGACAAGGGCGATGCCGGTGATGACCGTGATCAGGACGACCTGGACCGTGATGCTCATCGGGATGCCGAAGACATGCTCAAGCCCGGCATTCGCCTGCTGCGCCCCGAAACCCAGCGATGTGGCCAGCCCGAAAAGCGTGGCGAAGACCGCGAGGATGTCGATGACATGCCCGGTCCAGCCCCAGATGCGTTCCCCGAAGATCGGGTAGAAGGCCGAGCGGATCGTCAGCGGCAGGCCCTTGTTGAAGGAGAAGAGCCCCAGCGCCAGTGCCACGACGGCGTAGATCGCCCAAGGATGCAGCGCCCAGTGATAGATCGTGGCGGCCAGCGCCCATCTGCTTGGCGGCCTCGACATTGGCCGCGATGATGGTGCCGTCCTCCGCGATCGGCGACGGCACGCCAAGCGGCTGCGAAATCGCCATGTGATAGACCGGCTCCAGCACGCCGAAGAACATCAGCCCGATCCCCATGCCGGCCGCAAAAAGCATCGCGAACCAGCCGACATAGCTGTAATCCGGCACCGCATCCTTGCCGCCAAGCCGGACCGCGCCCCATGGGCTGACGATCAGGAACAGGCAGAAGAGGACAAAGATGTTGGCCGCGCCAAGGAAGAACCAGTCGAAGGTCGAGGTCAGCCACGGCCTGAGCCAGCCGAAGACCGCCGCCGCCTGTTCCGGCAGCGCCAGCGCGTAAAAGACGAAGGCCACGATGGTCAGCGCGGAGACCATGAAGACCGGGTTGTGAACATCGAAGCCGAAGGGCCCGAGATTGCCTTCGAGATTATCCTGTCCGATCGTGTAGTCAGTGTCGATCAGCGCCGCATCGCCTTCGGGGAGCGGTATGCCTTGGGTGTTGTCCGTTTCGACCATCTGGTCCCCTCCTGTCGCGTTTCCTGTCTCGTCCCGGCGCGTGTCAGCCGCGCACCAGCATCACCGAAGCCTGGGTATGAAGCGCCAGCGTGCCGCCATGCGATGCCCAGATGTAGTCCGTGACGTTCGGAATATGGCTCGCCATGACCACGAGATCGGCGCCCGTTTCTGCGACCGCCGCGTGCAGTTTCTTGTCAAGGTCGATGGCGGGATCGGCGCTCACGACCAGGTGGGTGGTGGCGCGGTGGCCGTGCTGGCGCGCTTCGGCCGCCCCGAAGGCCTTCAGCCTGTCCCCGACCTCGGCGGGCGAATGACCAAGCGCGCTTGGCTCGGGCGCCGTGACCGCGACATAGCAGGTCTCTGCCCCGTAGTGCCGCGCCAGATCGGCCGCGGTCGCAAGTGCATGTCCCAGCCTCTCGGTATGGCGCAGATCGACGGGGACCATGATTTTCCTGAACACTCTTTCCTCCTTGGCATGTTGCTTCGGCGGCAGACATCGGCGCATTCGTCTGGGCGGGGTGATCGTCGCCTTGTGCCGATAACTCAGGTTCGGATGATGCGGCGCGATTGTTTCGCCGAACGACCAATCACCGAACAAAATGACGCATTATGCGACAATTCTGGACGCCAATAGAACATTCATGCGCCTCGTTGTCCACCTGACCGGTCCGCGGCGGACGGGCTCCGCGTCCGCCCGAGACCTGCCGCGTCCAACACAAGATCGCATGGACGAAATTTGGATCATCCTTTGCCCTCAACGAATTAGAAGCGCTTTCACGCGTGAAACGCGCCACATTTCCGGCCCTTGCCGCGCCCCGCCACCGCCCCTATATTGATCCTGTCCGGGGCAACCCGGACTATGGACATAAACGCGCTCGTAATAATCGGATCGGACCCGGGGGCGGTACCCGGCGGCTCCACCAAAACCCCGTTATTGGCGGGTTCTGGGGCCGAAACAGGATCGACGAACGCCTAAAGGGGTTAGCTTTGTCCCGGTGAGGTACCACCGTTATCGGTCCGAAAAGTACAGTTGCCAATAACAACCGTGCTCCGATGGCTCTGGCTGCGTAAGCAGTTCGAGTGATCGAAACTTAAGCCCTTGCGCCTAGCAGCGTAAGGCGGGGTTCGCAGGCACCTGGCAACAGAAGCCTGCACTTCCCAACCCCCTTCACGTTTTCTCAACCATGCCGCCCTAGCTTCCCCACATCGCCGGATGTTGAGGGAGACGAAAGGTGACCAAGCTCGAATTCCTGCGGGAATGGTATCGCCGTGTCTGGGTCGAAGCGGACCCGACCGCCATTGACGACTATTTCGCACCCCGCGCCGGGGCCGACGGGTTGATGCCCGATGGCCAGGTCTCGGCGGAAGACTTTCGCGCCCTTGTGCCGGCGCTCCTGTCTCTCGTCCGCGATCTCAGGATCGAGATCGACCGACATATCGAAACCGGAGACTGGCTCTGGGCGCAGATCACGGTCCACGGGACGACCGCGCAGGGCATCGACCCGATCCATGCCAGCGGGCAGATCATGATGAAGATCGAGGGCGACAAGATCACCGAGGCCTACAACGCCTTCGACTTCATCACCTTCTTCGAACAGGCCAGGCTTTTGCCGCAGGATGCGTTCCTGCTTCTTCTCGCGGGCGAGAGCCTTGGATGATTCGCGCTTGCCGGACGGGTCAGCGCCCGCCAGACTGCGGCCATGCGCCGTCGCCCGCCGAACGCCCACGTAACCCTAGCGGCCCGCACTGCGGCCGTCATCTCCTGCCTGCTCGCGACCGGTCCGGCTCTGGCCTGCGACACGGCGTTGCTTCTGGCCATCGACGTATCGGGGTCGATCGACGGTGGCGAGTACCGATTTCAGACCGACGGGTTGGCCGATGCGCTGAATGACCCTGAAGTGGCCGACGCTCTGGTCCTTGGCCAGGTGGCGCTCGCGGTTGTCGAGTGGTCTGGCTCTCGCCAGCAGCATCTGTCTCTCTCGTGGAAGCGTATGCTGAGTTACGATGCCGTGGCCGCCTTCTCGCAGGCCGCGCGCCGCCAGCAGCGCACCTTCTACGGGTCGGACACTGCCGTGGGCGAGGCCATCGGCTTTTCCATTGATCAGTTCGCGGCCGTTCCCGATTGCCGCCGGCAGGTGATCGACATATCGGGCGACGGGCCGCTGAATGCGGGTGCGCCCGTCGCGCCCGAACGCGGGCGCGCGCTGAAGGCGGGGGTCACCATCAACGCGATTGCCATCGAGGATGTCGGACGCTCCGTCCCGATCACCGAATTCTACCGCCGTCATGTCATCACACCGCAAGGCTTCGTGCTGACGGCGCGCGGGCTCGCCGACTATCCCCGCGCGATCCGCGAGAAGCTCATCCGCGAAACCGCGAAACCGCTTGGCTGAGCTTGACCGGCCCCCGCCTCCATGTCAGGCTTCTTGCATGGGGCCGCGACGACGCCCCGTGAGGCCCCGGCCCAAGCGTCGCATCCTTCGTATATCTCGAAAAAGGATGCCACCATGCCCGGCTTTACGTCCATATCCCCCGCCCAGCTCGCCCGTCTGATCGGAACGCCCGACTGCCCGGCGCTGATCGACATCCAGATCGACGCGGATTTCGCCGCCGATCCTCGCCTGATCCCGGGCGCCTTTCGTCATCCCTACGACCGGATCGAGGAACTCGCGCCGGACCTTTGTGGCCGGCGCGCGGTCCTGATCTGTCAGAAAGGCAAGAAACTGTCCGAAGGCGCGGCAGCGCTCTTGCGCAGTCACGGCGTTCTGGCCGAAAACCTTGAAACCGGTGCGCTCGGCTGGGTTGCCGAAGGCCTGCCGATGATCCCTGCCGCCGCCCTGCCCGCCTCGCATCTCTGGGTGACGCGGCACCGACCCAAGATCGACCGCATCGCCTGCCCCTGGCTGATCCGACGCTTCGTCGACGCCAAGGCCCGGTTCCTCTTCGTCGCGTCTGCCGAAGTCCTTGCCGTCGCTGAGAAATTCGCTGCGACACCCTTCGATATCGACGGTGTCACCTTCTCCCATCGCGGCGAGAAATGCACCTTCGACGCCTTGCTTGACGATTTTGAACTGCACAGCGAAGCGCTCGACCGCCTCGCGCTGGTCATTCGCGGCGCCGATACCGACCGCCACGACCTTGCGCCCCAGGCCGCCGGTCTGCTGGCGATCTCTGTCGGCCTCTCGCGGCAGTACCGCGACGACCTCGCGCAGCTTGAGGCAGGTATGGCGCTCTATGACGCGCTCTACCGCTGGGCCCGCGATGGGTTCGATGAGGGTCACGACTGGCCCGCGGATCGCCGGGCATGAGCATGGACCCCGCGTTGCCCCGCACCTTCGGGCGCATCGGCCTTCTGTCCTTCGGCGGCCCTGCCGGTCAGATCGCGCTGATGCACCGTGTCCTTGTCGATGAAAAACGCTGGATGAGCGAGGCGGAGTTCCTGCGCGCGCTCAGCCTTTGCATGCTGCTGCCCGGCCCCGAGGCGATGCAGCTAGCCACCTATGCCGGCTGGAAACGCGCGGGTTTTCCCGGTGGCCTTATCGCGGGCGGGCTCTTTGTTCTACCGGGCGCGGTCCTGATCCTCGCGCTGGCGATGCTCTATCAGACTTGGGGGCATCTTCCGGTCATGGGGGGCGTTCTCCTCGGCCTCAAGGCGGCGGTGGTGGCTATTCTGCTTCAGGCAGTGCTGAAACTGTCACGGCGCGCCCTGCCCGGACGCAACGAACGCCTGGTCGCCATCGCGGCCTTCGCGGCGATCTATGTCTTCGCAGTGCCCTTTCCGCTGATTCTGCTCGGCGCTGCCCTGGCGGGGGTGAGCTTCTGCCGCCCGGATCCGGTCACGCCGGTCCCCCTGCCAACGGGTGCCTTCCGGCGCCTTGGTCGCACTTTCGCCATTGGCCTCACGCTCTGGTTTGCGCCCTTGGTGGCGCTTTGGCTGGCCGGACAGGGCTTTCTTCTCGACATCGGCCTTTACTTCTCGCGCCTGGCGGTAGTGACCTTCGGCGGCGCCTACGCGGTCCTAGGCGACATGACGCAGACGATGGTCACGGCGCGGGGCTGGGTCACCGCAGGGGGCATGATGGATGCGCTCGGGCTGGCCGAGACCACGCCGGGGCCCCTGATCCTCGTCACCGAATTCGCGGCCTATCTTGCGGGGGCGGCGCAGGGCGGCACCGCTTTCGCCATCGCGGCGGCTCTTCTCAGCCTCTGGGTCAGCTTCGTGCCCTGTTTCCTCTGGATCTTCGCCTTCGGGCCGTTTGTCGAGGCGCTCACCTCGCGCCCGCATCTCACGGCCGCCCTTTCGGGCGTCAAGGCAGCCGTGGTCGGCGTGATTGCCAATCTCGGCCTCTGGTTCGCGCTTCACTATTTTTTCGCAACACTCGGCACCCTGAGGCTTGGCCCGGCGGGCCTTCTCTGGCCCGATGTTGCGACACTCGACCTGCGCGCCGTACTCGCCGCCTCCCTCGCCGCAACGGTTCTTTTCGGCCTGCGCTGGTCGGTCGTCGCGGTCGTGCTCACCAGCGCCGCGACCGGCTACCTGATCGGGGGCTGACCCTAGGTCACCGCCGCACCCACTCCCCCTTTCCTTCCCGATCAAATCGCTTATGCTCAACCGAAGTGACAGCCTGAAAGCCTATCCATGACAAAGACGATCGACTACGGCACCCTGATGCACAAGGCGATGCGCGGCCTTATCACCGAAGTGCTGCGCGGGGTTGAGCAGGACGGATTGCCGGGCGACCATCACTTCTTCATCACCTTCGACACGCGCCATCCTGACGCGGAACTCGCCGATTGGTTGCGCGAACGCTATCCTGAGGAGATGACCGTCGTCATGCAGCACTGGTTTGACAATCTTGCGGTCGATGACGAAGGCTTTGCCGTGACACTCAACTTCGGCGATCAGCCCGAGCCGCTTTACATCCCCTTCGGCGCAGTCTGCACTTTCGTCGATCCTTCCGTGGAATTCGGCCTGCGCTTCGAATCTCAGGACGAGTTCGACGACGAGGACGGCGAAGACGAGGCGGAATTTGAGGCGGACGCGACCCCGGAGCGGACCGATGCCGAGGTCGTCAGCCTCGACAAGTGGCGCAAGTAATCTGTTGCATTCGCATCGTATCCGCGATGCGGCAACTTTTCGGGCTCGGCCCAGCGGGACATTCTGAATGACCAATGATCTGGCGCTTTTCGTCGGGCAGCTCTTGCGCAATCCGCGCGAAATATCGGCGGTCGTGCCGTCATCGCGCGTTCTTGCACAGACGATGGTGCGCAACCTCGGCCCCGACACCGGGCGCGTCGTCGAATTCGGCCCCGGCACGGGCAAGATCACCGCGGCGATCCTGGGGCGTGGCGTCCGGCCCGAGAACCTGACGCTTTACGAAATGAATCCGACCTTCTGCACGGCCCTTGCCCGACGGTTTCCCGGCGTCAGTATCGTCAACGCCCCGGCGCAGGAGGCCGCCCTCGCAGCGGGCGGAGTTGGCGCGGTGGTCAGCGGCCTGCCGCTTCTGTCGATGCCGAAAGAGGTGCAGCGCGCCATCGTCGGCGCCGCCTTTGCGATCCTGACGCCCGGCGCGCCCTATATTCAGTTTACCTACGGTGCGCATCCCCCCGTCGGCGAGAGCGTGAGGGCGGTGCTGGACCTTGCCGTCGAGGCCGGACCGCGCGTCTGGTACAACCTGCCCCCGGCGCGCGTCTATTTCTACCGCCGTCCGGCCGCCCCTGTTTGCGCAACCAACCCCTGATCCGGCATTTCGGGTTTGAGACGCGCGGCGGAATCGCATAGTGAATGGCCGGACGCCAGCTACCCAAAGGCCCGCCATGACAAAGACCCGCACCGAAACCGACAGCTTTGGCCCGCTTGAGGTTCCCGCCGACAAATACTGGGGCGCGCAGACGCAGCGGTCGATCATCAATTTCCCGATCGGTTGGGAAAAGCAGCCGGTCCCGATCATCCGGGCACTCGGCGTCATCAAGAAGGCCTGCGCGCTGGTCAACATCGCCCAGGGCGACATCGACCCGAAGCTGGGTCAGACCATCGCGGCGGCGGCGACCGAGGTGATCGAGGGCAAGTTCGACGACAACTTCCCGCTGGTCGTGTGGCAGACAGGTTCTGGCACCCAGTCGAACATGAATGCGAATGAGGTGATCTCCAACCGCGCGATCGAGATGCTGGGCGGCGTGATGGGATCGAAAAAGCCGGTCCACCCGAACGATCACTGCAACATGGGACAATCCTCGAACGACACCTTCCCGACCGCGATGCATGTCGCCATCGGCTGCCATGCGCGCGACGTTCTGCTGCCGGGGCTGGAAAAGCTGTCGAAGGCGCTCTGGGCGAAGTCCGAGGCGTTCAAGGACATCATCAAGATCGGCCGGACCCATACCCAGGACGCGACGCCGCTGACGCTCGGTCAGGAGTTCTCGGGCTATGCGACGCAGGTCGACAAGGGCATCGCGCGGGTCAAGGCCTGTCTGCCGGACATCTATGAGCTTGCCCAAGGCGGCACCGCCGTCGGCACCGGACTGAACACGAAAGTTGGCTGGGACACGCGCGTGGCTGCCGAGATCGCGAAGATCACCGGCCTGCCTTTCGTCACCGCGCCGAACAAGTTCGAGGCACTGGCCGCCCATGACGCGATGGTGATGTTCTCGGGCGCGCTCAAGACGGTCGCCGCGAGCCTCTTCAAGATCGCCAACGATCTCAGGCTTCTCGGCTCCGGCCCGCGCTCGGGTCTCGGCGAGCTGATCCTGCCGGAGAACGAGCCGGGATCGTCGATCATGCCGGGCAAGGTCAACCCGACCCAGGCCGAGGCGCTGACGATGGTCTGCGCGCATGTCATGGGCAACGACGCCGCCGTGGGCTTCGCCGGCAGCCAGGGTCACTTTGAGTTGAACGTCTACAACCCGATGATGAGCTACAACGTGCTTCAGTCGATGCAGCTTCTCGGCGATGCGGCCTCCAGCTTCACTGACAACATGGTCGTGGGGACCGAGGCCAATACGGCGCGGATCGACAAGCTGATGAAGGAAAGCCTGATGCTGGTGACAGCACTTGCGCCCACCATCGGCTACGACAACGCGACCAAGGTCGCCAAGACCGCGCACAAGAACGGCACCACGCTAAAGGAAGAGGCCGTGGCCCTTGGCTTCGTGGATGCGGAAACCTTCGACCGGATCGTCCGGCCGGAAGACATGATAGGACCGAAAGGCTGATGTCCAAGATCATCAACCTCAGACAGGTGCGCAAGGAACGCGCGCGCGTGGACAAGCGCACGGCGGCGGATGAGAACGCCGCAAGGTTCGGGCGCACGCGTGCATTGAAACTGCTGGAAAAGGCGCGGAATGCGCAGGCGGAAGGGCATCTGGACGCCCATCAGCGCGAAAGCGGTGGCGAGTGACGCGGCCCGTCAAACGCTCGCTCACGCTCAACGGTCACCGTACCAGCGTCACGCTCGAAGATGCTTTCTGGCGCGCCTTCCGCGCCATCGCCGAGGCGCAGGATCGTCCGATCAACGCGCTTGCGGCAGAGATTGACGCGGCGCGCGGACCTGAGACGGGCCTCGCCACGGCGATACGGCTGTTCGTTCTGTCGGATTTTCAGGCTCGCCTCTCAGCGGCCGAGCGCCGCTGAGCGCAGGTTCAGTGTTCTTGCCCGGGATAGAGCGCCTGCCGCATCTTTTCGGCGAGCGATTTTTCCCGCTCTTCCCCGTCGGTCAGAGGGCTGCGTTTCGCCGACTTCTGGCTCAACTCACCGTGAAAAAGGGACTGAATCTCTTCGCGGGAGAGTGAGGTGGATTGCTCCACCGGCTCCGCGCGGTATTGAATCCCGATCGACCGCCAGGACGGGATCGCAATTCGCAGAAAGCTCGGCGCCGAAAACATCGAAGCGCCGTAGCCGGACTGGGAAACAACCAGTTCTTTCATCATAAGAGGAACCCCCCAAGGAACCCTACGCGGTCGAGTGGCAGTTCGACCCGTTTGACACCGGCCACATAAGCGGAAAATGGCCCAAACTCACTACGGGAAAAACGAATCATTTTTCCCATAATCGGAAGATGAACCAAAAGTTGCCGCGTAATCAATTCCCGGTTGCAACAATTCCCTTATTTGCGGCGGATTGAGGCCGTGACGCCACGTCACGACGCACAGGCACCAAGCGAATCCCGTCCCTGGATCGCACGGTCAACTGCGCTACGGGCTCCGGTTCCGGCCAATCCGTCGGCAATATTCCGAGGTTCCTCAAGAGTATGGCGAGGAAAAGTGGCCCCTCAATCATCGCAAAACCCGCGCCCGGACAGACCCTCGGCCCGGCGGAGAACGGCATGTAGGCGGCGCGCGCCGACTGGCGTCCGGCCGCGCTCTGCCATCGGCCGGGGTCGAACCTGTCAGGATCGTCCCATAGTCGTTCATGCCGCTGAAGATGCCAGGGCGACAGCACGATCTGGGCGCCGGGGGCCACCGTGCGGCCCCGAAGGGCCTCGGTCCGGGTCGTCTCGCGCACCATCATCGGCACTGGCGGATAAAGCCGCAGTGTCTCGCGGAACACGTCCCGCGTGAAGCCGAGCGCGCCCATCCCGGCGATCCCGTCCTCCGGCTTGAACCGCGCCGCCTCGTCCGCGACGCGCGCCTGCGCCACCTGATCGCGGGCGAGGAGGTAGAGTGCCCAGCCGAGGGCCGCCGCCGAAGTCTCATGCCCCGCAAGGAAGAAGATCGCGACCTGATCGACCATTTCCTCGGTCGTGAAGCAGCGACCGGACTCCGGGTCCGGCGTCGTCATGATCTTGGTGGCGAGGTCATCGGGCGCGGCACCCGCCCGGATTTGCTCCATCCGCATCTCGGTGAGCCGGGCGATGAGCGTGCGGATCCTGCGGGCCGCGCGCCGCGCCCGTCGCGGGATCAGGCGCGGCATCCAGAGCGGCAGCGGCAGAAGCGCTCCGAGGTTGAGAAGCGGCTGCGCGCGTTGATAGGCGCGGAATTCGGCGAAGACCTCCGCGGCAAGCTCGTGTTCGATCGGGATGGAAAAGAGCGTACGAAAGATCGCATCGGCGGCCGCATGGCTCGCGAAGGCCTCGATCTCGACCACTGCGCCCACCTGTGTCATCAACCGGTCGCGCGCCGCCTCGGCGGCGGCCAGAAGCGCGGGATAGCTCTCATGCAGGCGCCCCTTGGCGAAGGCCGGGTCGATGATCCGCCGCTGCGCCGCCCATTCCGCGCCGTTGGTCACGAAGACCGACCGCCCGAGCAATGGCGCCAGCCCCTCGCGCACCCGGTCGCTTTTCGGAAAGTCCTGTGGCCGCCTTGCGAGGACCAGATCAACCAGGTCAGGGTCATTGCATAGATAGGAGCGGAAGAAGGGGGTGCGGAACTCCGCCATCCAGGCGCGGTAAAGCCGCGCGGGCTGGGCCGACAGGATATCGCGCCGGAAAAGCCGGAAATACTGCCAGAGCGAAACGCGATCCGCGCGCGGTTTGGGTTTTGGCGCGATCATGCGACATCCCTGTAGCGGTTCGCGGGCCGGACGATGATCGTCCTGGACGGCGCCCGGCCCCGGTAGCGGTCGGCCAGCGTCACGGCGCCGGCCGTGATGCGGAAGTAGTCATAGTCGCCCGGCCGGTCGAAGGCGCAAAGATACTGGAAATGCAGCCGGAAGAAGCGCCAGCGCAGCGCCCGCCAATATTCCGCGCTCAGCGTCTGGGTAAAGGCCGCCGACAGGATCAGTGGCCAGCGCTGCCCGTCCGGGGCCACCCCCGTCACCGCAACCGGATCGCAGAGTGCATAGGTGCAGCCATCGCCCGGTGCGGTCACATCAACCCAGGTGAGGGCATCGCTCACCGAGAGATAGGCCAGATCGCCGCGCAACTGCTGCGCCTTGGGCAGGAACGACACCATCGGCACCACATGCCCAAGCGTCAGGAAGCCCAGAGCCGGGCCACTTTGCTGCGGCCCCCGTCCCGCGCGCAGAAGATCGGCCAGCACGGACACAGCCAGATGCGCGCCCGAGGAATGGCCGACGACCAGCACCTCATCCCAATCCTCGCCGAGCGCCGTCGCAATGCGATCCGCGAAGGTCGCCATCCGCGGCCGCAAAGCCGCGGGCGTGGCGCCCCCCTCGGAGGCGGTAAAGGCGTAGTCATGCATCAGGTAATAGGCAAACACGCGGTTGTCGTGTCGCTTGAACCAGTTCAGGAGGGCGACCGCCGCGACGATCCCAAAGACGAGCGAAACGAAGATCGACGGATAGAAAAGCGGCGTGAAGGCCAGCCCCGGCCAAAGCCACGCCTCCGCCCTCCCGAAGAGCCAACCCGCGAATGTCGCCACCGCCCATCCGGCAAAGATAGCCGCGATGGCTTGCGCAAGCAGAAAGACGATTGGATAAAGCGCTGCAATCGTCGGCCCCTTCCTGAGCCGCGCCAGCCGGAAAAGCGCGCCCGAGCCGACGTAGGTCCACGCCGTTTTCGCCAGCTGCCAATAGGTGGAGGCGATCGAATGGCCCATCGAATCTTCGACGATATCGGACCAGACCAGCACCTCAATCTCGGCCTCGGACCGTCCCTCCTCCGACATGAGCGTCGCGTGCCAGCCGCAGCCGGGATCGCCCTGCCGGGGCGACAGGTCCAGCCTGTAGCCGCTGATCCGGCCCTGCTCCGCCCCTTCCTTGCGATAAAGCTCACGGTAGCGGCGTGGATGGAACGGATCGTAACCGGGGATGTAGAACACCCTCCGCCGCGTGATCCGCTTTTCCAACATGACCATCCTGTCGCTTCGCCTTGTCGTGCGGAACCTAACGACAGTTGCACCCCGGCGAAAGCGCTGCCCGCCTAAAGGCTCTGCCCGGCGAGAACCACTCCGGCCGCGCGGCCAAGCTGGCGCGATACATCGGTGAAGACCTTGGTGAATGCCGCGGCCATAGCGCGGTTCAGCGCCTGCGCGCCGGGTTCGCGCGAAACCTCCGTATAGTGGCGCAGATCGGCGTCCGACAACGGCGTATAAGCCATGGCCAGATAGGACCGGACCCAGGTCCCGGTCTCGTCGCGGATCGCCTCTTCCTGCGACCAGACTTCGGCCACAACGTCGTCTTCGGACATTTCCGGCCCGATGGCGCCCGCATCGCGAAGCCCCTGATAAAAAGCGTAGTTGGCGTTGAGGCCGCTGGTGACGTTGCTTTCGACAAGATCGTTCGCCGCCACGAAATCCTCGATCAGCGCAAGCCGCGGATCCTCCTCGGCGCGCATTTCCTCAAGCTTGAGGCGGCTCGCATCCTCGACATCCGGATCGAGAAGCGCACGCCGCGCCGAGATCTCCAGCCCGGTCGCCTGCTGCCCGAGATCGGAGCGGAAGTAGGCGAGCGCCGACGTCGTATCGGCACCGGATTCCGCAAGTGCATCGCCAAGCGCAGCCGTGAAATCGGGCAACAGCCGCTCGGGCGCGTAGATCTGATTGACCGCGGCATGCCAGGCCGCGCCGCCGGTGCCATCCATCATGTTGTCGTCGATCTCGCGACCGTAGGCCTCGCCCTCCGCGCTGATGACGGAAAACACTTCCGGCATCCGCAAGACCGCGATGATATCTTCGACCTGGCCCGCCGCACCCGGCAGGGCCGCGAAGAGACCGGCAGCGAAGACCAGAGCGGGGGCGAAGAGCGAACGGAGCATAGCGGTTCCCGAATGTTGCCCCACAGTCCTAGCCGCGCCGCGCCGCGCTGCCAAGCGGCACGCAGCCGCAGCGTGCAACACCGGCGCAGGATCGCGCAAAACCCGTAGCGCTCCGTCACAAATCGGGGGTTGCGCTACCCCAGCGCTGCCGCTAAATCCCCGCCTTACAACGACCCCCGATGCGGAGAGGTGCCGGAGCGGTCGAACGGGGCGGTCTCGAAAACCGTTGGGGGTGAAAGCCTCCCCAGGGTTCGAATCCCTGTCTCTCCGCCACAATATTCGGGGCCATGATGTTTTTCTCATAGAAATCAATATATAAGAGCATTGTTAGACTTGAGGCGCATATGTTTGCTCCACATTTTGCTCCGCAGTGAGATACCTGTCGTCGCAAAGGACGCTCCTGATCGTCCGGGACCGTAGCGCCACCGTCTGTGCGAGCGAAAGAACCCAACCGTGCCCCGCTCCGAAAGCGTGTCAGCAATGAACCTTTCGGGGATCGCCCGTGCCTCTGGGCCACATCCTTGTCTCTCTTTTCACGAGAGGTCGGCGCCGGAGCGGGCGCGACCGGGATCGAACCCTCTCCACCCCCGTAACGCATTGATTTTGTTTAGTCTGGCGCCGGTTCGCGCAGCGGCGCAGCGTTTCGTTTTTTTGCCGTTCAACGATGAGTTCGCAGCGTTGCAGGCCGAGAGCTTTCATCGTTTTATTCAGACCAAAGCCCGTATCATATTTGCGCAATTTGTTCGAGTGTGAGGCGGTCAGTTGGATCGTAAAGTTGCGGATCATGCCGGAATCGCTGAAGTCTCTTTCCCTCGCGGCCCAGTTCGCGCTGGTTGGCGGTATTGTGATGATCCTGTCGATGATCCTCGTCGGCTGGCTTGTCTCGGGCCGGATCAAAGACAGCGTCGTTCGGAATACGGCGCTTGCGTCGGCACAGTACATCGATAGCATTATTGCCCCTCTTAGCCAGGGCATAGCCGATTCAGACACGCTCTCGCCCGGCGCCAAGCGTGCGCTTGACGAACTTTTTCAGAACACGTCCCTCGGTGAGCGCGTCGTCTCTTTCAAGCTCTGGAAGCCCGGCGGCCTCGTCGTGGAGGCAAGCGATCCTACCATCACCGGCGAGACTTTCGACATATCCCCAAGCCTCGCAGGCGCGCTGAACGGCGAGGTTCGGGCTACTTTCGAAGACCTCAACGACGAAGAGGACAAGGGCGAGAACGCGCTTGGCCTGCCGCTTCTGGAAATCTACAGCCCGATCCGTGAGGTCTGGTCAGGTCGGGTCATCGGCGTGGCGGAGTTCTATGAAGTCGCGACCCAGCTTGAGCGCGATCTGGCGGCGGCGCGGAACAACGCCTGGCTCGCAGTGGCAATGATCTTCAGCACCATTGGTACGCTTCTCTATCTGATCGTGCTCGGCGGCAGCCACACCATTGATCGGCAAAGACTGGCCCTGAACGCGCAGCTTGAAGACCTGCGGGCACTCAGTGAGCACAATCGGAGCCTTCGGGAACGTGTGCAGAGTGCTGCGGCGCGCAGTTCCGCAATGAACGATCAGGCGTTGCGGCGGTTCGCGGCCGATCTGCATGACGGACCCGCTCAGCTTCTGGGGTTTGCGGCGCTGCGGCTGGACAAATTGCGCGATGTAGCCGGCGACATCGAAGAAATCGACGTGATCGAACGTGCCGTCAAGGACGCGATCCGCGAAGTGCGAACGATCTCTCGCGGGATATCCTTGCCGGATATCGATACGCGCAGCGCTTGCGATATCGTCCAGGGAGTAGCGGAGGCCCATTCTGCCCGGACGGGAAGCAGGGTTGATGTCACATGCGAGGTGGCGGAAGACTGCAACCTTTCGACGGCGATCAAGATCTGCCTCTACCGCTTCGCGCAAGAAGGGTTGAACAACGCCTGGCGCTATGCCGACGCGAAATCACAGGAAGTTCACCTGACCTGCGACAAGGGGCGGCTCTGCCTTGCCGTTCGGGACCGGGGGCCGGGCTTCACCAAGGGCAGGACCGACACGGAAGGCGGCGGCATGGGCCTGTCTGGTCTTCAGGACAGGGTCGAAAGCCTCGGCGGATCATTCGCGATGCGCGACCGGCCGGAGGGCGGCGCAGAGCTTGCGATGGAATTGGAGATAGCATGACCGAGACTACGATATTTCGAATCGTCGTCGTTGACGACCATCCGCTCTACCGCGAAGGCGTTGCCCGGACCTTGTCGGATGATCCCGCGATCGAAGTCGTCGGTCAGGGCAGCGACACCGACAGCGCGGTGCAGCTTGCGCGCCAGCACCGGCCGGACCTGGTCCTCCTCGACCTCTCCATGCCGGGCGGCGGCGGGATCGAGGCGCTACGCCGCATCAAGGCACTGGAGGACCCGCCCAAAGTTGCGATCTTAACCGTTTCGGAGGACGACGACGATGTGATGCGCGTCCTGAAGGCAGGGGCCTGCGGCTATTTGTTGAAAGGTATCGGCGCGCGCGAGTTGGTCGTCATCGTCAAGGATTTCGCCCGTGGCCAGACCTATGTCACCCCGACGCTGGCCGCGCGCATCCTCAACGCGATGAGGGACGGCGCGGCGCGCAAGGCCCCGAACCCGATCGACGATCTGTCGAAGCGCGAGGAGGATATCCTCAAGCTCGTCGCAGAGGGCAAAAGCAACAAGGAAGTGGGCCTCGCCCTCGATCTCCAGGAAAAGACGGTCAAACACTACATGACCTCGGTCCTGCAAAAGCTGCATGCCCGCAACAGGGTCGAGGCTGCCGTAATCGCCCGAGACCACTGGAAGAAATAAGCGCGAAGTTCAGTCCAGGAAAAGCATCGTACGGAGCCGTGCCACATCTGTCGCCATCAGCCCGCGACGCGTGACCGTCCGGCCATCGGGATCGCTGAGCGTGTAGTGCCCGTTCGACATGGTTTCGCGCCAGCCACGAAAATCGGTGGTTTCTGCGCGTCCGGCGCGTTCGTCGATTTCGACGACAACGAGAAGTCCGCGTTGGCGTCCGTCCCGCGTTATAGACGTTTCCATCGCCATCATCCGATGCCGTTCCTGCCCCGTGGCCTGGTGCCGCTCGACGAGCTTGCCGCGACGGTCCAATGCCTCATAGACGCTTTCACGGATGCGTTCGATCCGGCCATCGGCATATTGCACGTGGATACCACCGCCGCCCGTAAACAGGAGGCCGCCGTCAGTGCTGCCGACCATACCCTTGGCCTGCGGTCCGGACGCCCCCCGCACTGAGCCGCCATGGCCACTGCCGCCGCCGCCGGAGCCTGAGTGATCGTCGTCGTCATCATTGCTGCCCGAGCTTCCGCTTCCGGAATTGCCGCTGCCGGAACTGCCACTGCCCGAGTTGCCGCTGCCGGAACCGGAGTTCGACCCACCCTTGGCCCAAGCCGCATGATCCCAGCCCGATCCGACGATGCGCTCGATTGGCGGCGCGATCCAGAAGACCGCCGCCAGCACCAGAATCAGCCACCCCCTCGCCAGCACCTTCGGACCCTCATTCCCTTTCTTGCCGGAAGACCGCGCGGCCGAACGGGTCGCGCGGTCCCTCCTGTCTCGGCGTCCGCTCCTCAGAACAGCGCATTCAGGCGGTCGATGTCCGCTTGCGTCGCGGGGCGTTCCGTCACCGTGCGGCCCGCGCTGTTCTTGGCCTCGTAGCGGCCGTTCTCAATCTCCTCGCGAGATCCGTCGGCATAGGTCACCTCGACGCCCGAGGCCGAGGACTCGATCTTAACGACCGAAAGCCCGCTCGTGCCGCCGCCGGTCGCGGTGCCCCTATGATGGCCGCTGTCGTCGGTGCCGCTGTGGTGGCCGCTGTCGTCACTGCCGCCGCTGTGGCTGCTGCCCGAACCGCTGTTTCCGCTGCCCGAGCCGCTGTTGCCGCTTTTCGCGAGTGCCGTCGAGAGTTTGACCGTGGGAAGGCCAAATCCATTCTCCATCCACACCGTGACCGGCGCAGTTGCGAATAGGACCGCCATCCCGAGCACACCGCCGAGTTTCAGTGCGCTAACTTTCATCTCTTCGTTTGCCATGTGAGTTTCCTCCGGGGTTGGATCACCGGACCGTCCGGTGCTGCCCCCGACAATTCGCCACTTCTTTCCGACGATGAAGATGGCCGGGACCTTTGCGACACAGGTTCAGACTTCATCGTGCCGATCTTCGGACCTAAGCCCGGGCCTGTCATCGGACCAAAGTCCGACAAACGTCGTCCTTGCGCAAAAGCGTCCCATCGTAGGGTGATCGCCCTGCCGCCGCACACCCATGCAACGGACAAAGGTCCGAACCGAAGGCGACAATGGTCCAACCGAGAGGGGTGATTTCGCCTGACCTTGGTCAATGGAACGCGGTCGGCGTCGGGCGCAGGATACAGGGGTTCGCCATCACTGCGAACCAGCTACCACCACTAGAAACCCCGTTTATCAGGAGAAAGACCCATGAAAAAGTTCATCACGCTTTCGACGGCATCCCTCATCATCCTGTCCTACACGGTTCCCGCGTCCGCCAAGGTCTCGATCGACACCGGGATCGGCCTTTTCAATGAACAGGGCCAGTTCGACAAGCGCCGCAAACCCCGCGTTCCCGGCGGGTCGGGCTGCGACGACCCCCGCGATCTGATCCAACACCCGGAGTGCCGCGGCTAAGCCACCACTACCACCGTTTGACACGAAAGGAGCCGCGCGGTCCGACTGCGCGGCTCCTTATGGCTGATATGATGCTGACCAATGAGAGGCTACGGCTGGGGTCAGTTTGCGCCTTCTGTGGATGGGTTCGGTGACAGGTCTGTGAAGCGGACAATCCACTTCAATGTCGGCTTCTCGCCGCGTCGGACCGAGAGTTGACAGAACAGCGAAGGCCCGCTTTCGCCCAATTGCGTCGGACGCCGCGAACGGCCCCTTTTGCCAGGGGCAAACGCCGAACCGGACGACGACATTGAGCGTTGGGGAGACAGCAACATCCGTTGCAGCGCCAAACAACGATCGACTTTGGTCGGGTGACCTGAATTCTGCCCGATTGAAAGACAAGCTCAGGTCGCGGATGTCCGGATCGCGGCAAGTTCGGATTCTAGTTCGGCGATGCGGCGGTCACGTTGGGCGATAACAGCAGCGACCTCGGCGGCCTCGAACCGTTGCGGAATATGCTGCGGACAGTTCGCGTCCCAGGCCGCGACGGTGAAGAGAATGATCTGCTCAGGCCGGGCCTTGTAGTCCAGGGGCATCAGTGCAGCCAGATGCTCAGCGTCGGCTTCGACGACGCGGGCGGTGCCCCAAAGCTTGATCCGGCGGCGCTGCGCGTAGTCAATCAGGAACAGGTAGGCCTTCGGGTTCTCAGCCAGATTGCCGGAGGTGATGTACTGCCGGTTGCCGGAGAAGTCGACAAAGCCGATGGTATGGTCGTCGAGCACCTTCAGAAAGCCGGCCGGCCCGCCGCGATGCTGGATATACGGCTGGCTTTGGGCATTGGCGGTGGCCAGGAACACGCTGGTCTGTGCCTCGACGAACGTCTTCAGATCGGCATCGATCGTCGTGGCCCAGCCGCCGCGTTCTTCCTGCCGCGCATAGGCGCCGCGTGAGCCCTTGCGGGTCTGGATCGCCTTTACCGTGGCGCTGAAAGCCACATCGCTCGTCGGCATGCGTTCGTCCGCCATTTTCTGCCTCCTCAAAGCCCCAGATCGCCAAGGCCCGGGTGATCGTCCGGCCGAGGCCCGGGCACCCAGAGAAACTTGCGGTCGGCCGGGGCAATTGCCAGATCGTTGATACTGGCAATGCGACGACGCATCAGGCCATCGCCGTCGAACTCCCAATTCTCGTTGCCATAGCTGCGGAACCATCGGTCCGCACCATCGTGCCACTCATACGCGAAGCGGACGGCGATACGGTTGTCACGCCATGCCCAGACTTCCTTGATCAGACGATAATCCTGCTCACGCTGCCACTTGGCGGCGAGGAACGCCTCGATCGCCGCGCGGCCTTGAATGAATTCGGAACGGTTGCGCCAAAGGCTATCAGCCGTATAGGCCAGCGCGACCCGCGCCGGATCGCGGCTGTTCCAGGCATCTTCGGCAAGCCGCGCCTTCCGGGCGGCGGATTCGGCGGTGAACGGCGGCAGCGGTGGGCGGGTCATCATCAGGCTCCTTCGGTCAGGTGCGCCGCCACGGCCTGGGCCGGGGCGGCGCGGTTGCGGGTCAGGCGGCGAGCGTTGCGACGACCGGGAAGTCGATCTCTGTCCCGGCGACCGAGTTCACGTAGTTGGTCCAGGTGTTCAGCGCGACATGCAATATGATCTCGATGATCTGCGCGTCATCATAACCGGCCAACCGCACTGCGCGAACCTCGTCACCGTCGACATGGCCGCGCTGGCGGACGACGCTGGCGGCAAAGCGGACGGCGGCGTCAGCCTTGGGATCGCTCGAGGTGCCATGGCGGTTGGCAAGAATCTCGGCCTCGTCAAGCTTGGCCAGGTTCTTGCCGAGGTAGCTGTGTGCCGCCAGACAATAGCCGCAGCCGTTGATCTCGGCCACCGCCAGTGCGATGCGTTCGCGCGTCTGTGCTGACAGGCGGCCTTTGGCCAGGGCGCCGGACAGGCTGAGGTAGCCTTCCAGCGCGACAGGACTCGTCGCCACTGTCCGGAACAGGTTCGGCACCATGCCGAGCTGTTTCTCGACGGCTTTGAGCAGCGGTTGTGACGCTTCGGGCGCGTCGGCAATGGTTGCGGGTGTGGGAAGGCGGGTCATTGCGGATTCTCCGGGTTCGGTCCGGGCGGGATTGGCCGGACGAATGAGAAATGCCTCCTTTCATTGTCGTTGAGTATCCGGCATTCTCGAAACCCATCCTTCCGTTCTCTGGAACCTCATGGACCGACTCGCTGCCATGACTGTGCTTCTCGCGGTCGTCGAGGCCGGTTCGCTGTCCGGCGCGGGGCGAAAGCTTGGAATGCCGCTGCCGACGATCAGCCGCAAGCTGTCCGAGCTTGAGGATCACCTCGGCGCGCGGTTGCTGATCCGATCAAGTCGGCAGCTTAGTCTGACAGATGCCGGACGCAGCTATGTTGCCGCCTCCCAACGGATCCTAGAACAAGTCGATGAGGCGGAACGCACCGCAGCCGGCGAATACCGTGCACCTCGGGGCGGGCTGGTGATCGCGGCGCCTGTAGTGTTCGGCCGGCTGCACGTGCTGCCGGTGGTGACGGAGTTCCTGAAGGCCTACCCCGAGATCGATGTGCGGCTGATCCAGGCAGACCGGATCGCGCATCTTCTGGACGATCACATCGACGTCGCGCTGAGGATCGGCAACTTGCCGGACAGCAGCCATGTCGCGATCAGGTTGGGCGAAGTGCGCCGTGTCGCGTGTGCCAGTCCAGATTATCTGGCGCGGCGCGGTGTGCCCGAGACCCCGGACGCGCTGTCGGGGCACGATTGCATCGCCTTCGACGTCCTGACCTCGGTCGATGGCTGGTCGTTCCGTGAGGGCGGGCGCGACCGGCTGGTGGCGATCCGCCCGCGCCTGGTGGTCAACACCGCCGAAGCCGCAATCGACGCCGCCGTCGCCGACCTCGGAATCACCCGGGCACTCTCCTATCAGATCGCCGCCGCGCGACGCACCGGCCGCCTGAGGACGATACTTTCGATGTTCGAGCCTCCGGCATGGCCCGTGAGCCTCGTCTATGCCGCTCAGGGACAGTTGCCGCTGAAGCTGCGCGCCTTTCTCGACTTCGCCGCGCCGCGACTGAAAGCTGCGGTTCAGGAGGCGATGGGTTAAGGCGCCCCATCCGGGCCGGACCTGCGTTTTGCCGCCGCCGACATTCCAGATCCTGAAAGCATGACTCTCGGCTTTGCCGGATATCCAGGCAGGGAGATCGGGACTACCAATCCCGGGGTTGAAGCAATTCTGCTGCACCCTCCCCGAAAGGAACCCCGATGCGCGCCCTCGTCACCTTCTTCGACACCCGCCGTCCGACCCTGCGCACTGCCGCCGCACGCCTGCTGCACGCCGTTGCGCTGAGTGGAACACTTGGTCTGACCGCCCATGCCGAAACCGGCGCCATGACCGCCGCCCCGGAGATGTCCTGCGCCGAGTTCTCGGCGCTCGACTCTGCTGGACAGATGCAGGCGATGGCGACAATCTCAGCAGGCAACGTCACCCCGGGGGCGATGGCGACCGACAGCGCCACAATGGCATCGGACGCCATGGCCACCGATGTTCCCGCGGCCGGCGCGATGGTTGATCACGACGACCTGATGGCGACGGTCGAGGCCTGCGCCGGCCATGACGACATGATGGCGGCAGACGCGATGCACGCGGCCGCCGGCAACTGAACCGAACGGCGGTGGCGCTTGTGCGCGCTGCTGCCGCTCCCATCGCCTGCCCCATTTTCCCGAGGACCACCGACATGGAGATCACCTCGAACGCCGACTCAGGGATGTCGCCGAAGGGTGGCGACCTTGTTCGCCGTCACCGCCTTTCCACCCGCATCTGGCACTGGATCAACGCCGCGACCATGCTGATCCTGCTGATGAGCGGGCTGATGATCTTCAACGCACATCCGCGGCTTTACTGGGGTCAGTATGGCGCCAATCCCGACTATGCCTGGCTGGAGATTGGCAGTTCCGGGGGGCAGGGTTTCCTCCGCGTGGGCAATCATAGCATCACCACGACCGGCATCCTCGGCCAATGGACCGACAGCTCAGGCCAAGCCCGCGCCCGTGCTTTCCCGGAGTGGGCGACGATCCCCTCGAACTACGATCTGGGCCGGTCCCGGCGCTGGCACCTGAGTTTTGCCTGGCTCTTCGCCTGCGGCTTCGTCGTCTATGGCGTGCGCAGCGTTTTGAACGGGCATCTGCGCCACGACCTGCTGCCGCTGCGGTCCGAGCTAAGCCCACGTCACATCTGGCACGACATTCGGCATCACCTCATGCTGGACTTTCCAAGGGGAGTAGCGGCGCTGCGTTACAACATCCTCCAGAAAGCTGCCTACTTGGGCGTGCTGGGCCTCTTGTTGCCGGGGATGGTGCTGAGCGGGATGACAATGTCGCCCGGCCTCGATGCGGCCTTTCCCTGGCTGCTCGATCTCTTCGGCGGCCGCCAATCGGCGCGCTCGATCCACTTCATCGCCGCGTCCTTGCTGATCCTGTTCGTCATGGTCCATCTGGCGATGGTCCTGCTTGCCGGCCCGTTCAACGAGATCCGTTCGATGATCACCGGCTGGTTTCGTCTTCCCAGGGAGAAAAACTGATGTCATCCCCGATTTCACGCCGCGTTCTCTTGACCAGCCTCACCCTCGCGGCCCCGGCGCTGCTGGTCGGCTGGAACCGCCTGGGCGCCAGCCCCAGTTTCCGCGACCTGGTATTGTCGACTGGCGAGTTCCTGTCGTACCGGACCCATCGGCTGATCGCCTCAGGATCGCTCGCGCGCGAGTTCGATGCTTCGCAACTGTCACCTGACTTCCGCATGAACGGCAATATCCAGCCGCGATCGGCGACCTACCGGATGCATCAGGCAGAGGGTTTCGCCAACTGGCAGCTCGAAATCGGCGGGCTGGTCGAGGCACCGCGCGCCTATTCTCTCGCCGAGCTGCGCGCGCGTCCGGCGCGCAGCCAGATCACCCGGCATGACTGCGTTGAAGGCTGGAGCGCCATCGGCAAATGGACCGGGGCCCCGCTGCGAACGATCCTCGAAGAAGTCAGGCTCCGGCCGGAGGCGCGATTTATCGTCTTCCACTGCGCCGACGACTTTGGCGGCACGTCCTACTACGAAAGCATCGACCTGGTGGACGCCCTCCATCCCCAGACGATCCTCGCCTATGGCATGAACGACAGCGAGCTTGCCGTCGGCCACGGCGCGCCGCTGCGTCTGCGGGTGGAGCGCCAACTCGGATACAAGCAGGCAAAGTTTGTCATGCGGATCGAGGCCGTCGCCTCACTGGCAGCCATCGCGGGCGGCAACGGCGGTTTCTGGGAAGACGCCGGTTCCTACGACTGGTACGCGGGGATCTGAAACGCGCACGGCACGCGCGAGCACAAGCCAGTCCCGGTCACCGGCCCATCAGCGCCGCCGGGACAGAGTGTCTGTCCAACGACGTGGGAGCCATCGCCCGAATGATCGGATCCGGGGCGGCGTCCACGCGCGGATCCCGGTCAGGATGCCTCGCGACGCAACCCGACAGGCGCGGCGCCAGCCAGCGCACCCCGAAACTGGGATGACCCGCGAGCTGAGCCTGTGCGTCTCTTGCGTCTTGCCCGGATGGCGCCCCTCTTGGCGGAACGGCTTCAGGCCAAGCTGTTGTTCAAGCAGCTTGATCTGCTGGCTGACCGCCGAGGACGAGATCGAAAGCTCCTCGGCGGCGCGCGTGATCGTTCCGCGACACGCCACGGTTTCGAAGCAGAGCAGGCCGTTCAGCTTGGCGTCACGTCCAATGCGCCCTCATCCGGACAATGTCCCGATCTGTCACGCGGCTGCGACGGCCTCCTGCCGCTGCGCGCCAAGCCTTTCCACCGAAAGCTCCATCACGTCTCCGGGGCGCAGGAACCGCTGGGGCTTCATGCCCATGCCGACACCCGAAGGCGTTCCCGTCGCGATGATGTCGCCCGGCTGCAACTTCATGAACCGGCTCATGTAGGCGATGATCTCGGCGACGCCAAAGATCATGTCATCGGTACTGGAATCCTGCACGACCGTGCCATTGAGCGAGAGGGTGAGCGTCAGGCTCTGCGGGTCCGGCACCTCGTCGGCGGTGACGAGCCACGGCCCCGTCGGCCCGAAAGTCGGCGCGGATTTTCCCTTGATCCACTGGCCGCCCTTCTCGATCTGAAACTCCCGCTCGGAGACATCGTTGATGGTGCAGTAGCCGGCCACATAGCTCAGGGCGTCGCCTTCACTGACGTAAAGCGCCTCGCGCCCGATCACGACACCGAGTTCCACTTCCCAGTCGGCTTTCACCGAATTGCGCGGGATGATGACCGGATCGAAGGGACCTGAAAGGGCGGAACTGGCCTTGGAAAAGATGATCGGTTCTTTCGGGGGCTGCGCGCCGGTTTCGGCGGCGTGCTTGGCATAGTTCAGCCCGATGCAGAAGAAGTTGGGCACCGAAGCGAGGCAACTTCCGATCCGCCCCGGATTGCTGACAAGTGGCAGGCTATCGACGGAGATGGACCGTATCCGGTCGAGCGCCACAAGCGAGACCCCGGCCCCGGCAAAGTCGGGCACCGCGCCCGACAGATCCCGGACCTGCCCGTCCGCATCCAGTATCGCGGGCTTTTCAGCGCCCGCTGGTCCGTATCTCAGCAACTTCATTTTTCTTCACCATTGTCCAGTTTGTTGGCTTCGTCTTCGCGGTTCTCAGCCTCTATCACCGCGCGGATATCTTCGGACAGACGCCAGAGATGTTTGTCGATGGCCGCGCGCGCCGCATCGGGATCCCGCGCGTGTAGCGCGTTCAGGATTTCGGTATGTTCATTCACGACGCGTTCGCGGTTGCGGCGCTGACTGGCGGCTAGGTAACGCACGCGCCACAGTCGTTGCAGGAACGTGCAATGTATCTCGGCCAGCGCGAGGTTGTGTGAGGCGTTGGCGATGGCGGTATGAAACGACATGTCGATCTCAAACATGTCCAGAGGGTCGGTATCGCCAAAGTGCTTGGCCATGTGGTCGACGATCCCTGCGATGTGATCGAGATCGGCATCTGTGGCTTCCTTGCAGGCTAGCTCGGCCGACAGCTTTTCCAGGGCGATCAGCACCTGCGCCTGATCGGCCACGTCCTTGAGTTCGTGCTGCGCGACGATCGGACTGCGCGACGGCCGCAGACGGATCAGCCCTTCCTTCGCGAGAATGCGTATCGCTTCCCGCATGGGTGTGCGGCTCACCCCGAGGCCAGCGGCATTGTCCCTTTCCTTGATCGACGTTCCCGGCGGCAGCTTGCCGCGAAGAATGTCTCGTCGCAGCTGCGTCGCGATCTGCTCGGCCAGAATTGGTTCTGCCATGGTCGCTGCTTTCCGTGTTCAGTCAGGGAATTGCGGCTGCTTTGATGCCAACAGTCCTTGTGCCGGAGCAAGACCCATAGGTGATCTCACTTTCTCGGTTTGGTATACCAAAAGAAGCTGACTGTCGACCCGGCATTCGCTGGCGTTGCCAAAGATGGCATACCATCTCTCGGAGAGAGGGCGAGGACGCGCGAAATGGAAGAGGTCAGCGATTTCGCCGCGGTGGTCGGCGGTCGCGTGGACAAAGTACTTTGCACCGGCGACGATGGAATAGCGGCGGTCGAAGTGACACGCGCGGCGGCGCTTTCAGGGAAAACAGGCAGGTCGGTCGCGATCGGCCAGGTCCTTGACGATTGTGACGGCGTTTGACGGAGGAAGTCATGACCAATCCCGCAATCGGATTCATCGGACTTGGGCTCATGGGCCGGGCCATGGTCGAGTGCCTGCAGAAAGCTGGCCACGACGTCACGGTTCTGGGCCATCGTGACCGCACTGGCGTCGAGGTGGCCCTCGCGCGCGGCGGAACCGAAGCCACATCGGCGCGGTCGCTGGCGGCGTCCACTGACATCGTGATGCTCCGCGTCGGTGTCTCGGCGCAGGTCGAATGCCGTATCTGCGGCGGCGACCGTATGCTGATGGGCGACATGGGTGGCTGTGACAAGGTCAAGCCGGTCCTCGACGTCTTGGGGGAACGCCTTTCACCGCGGCAAGCTTGGCAGCGGGCACACGATCAAGCTCACCGACCGCTGCTACGCCATGACCACGGTCTGCGCCCTGTCCGAGGCCTTCGCGCTCGCCGATAAGGCAGGAATCGAGCGCACGGCCTTGTATGACGTGATGGCAGCAGAACCGAACCATTCCGGGATGATGAACTTCATCAAGAAACACGCCACCTATCGGCAGATTTCGCTGGCATTCTCGGGCGCGAACGCCACAAAGGATGTGGGCTACTACCGTCAGATGGTCACCGATCTCGGCCTTCAAAGCCGCATGTCGGCGGCGACCGACACCACCTGGCGCGTGGCAGCGGCGGCGGCGACCGGATGGTTCCGGAACTGGTCGACTGGATGACAGAACATCTGCGGAGTGAAAAGGCATGAGACTTCAGGGCAAGCGCGCCTTCGTGACGGCGGCGGGACAGGGGATCGGCAGGGCCAGCGCGGAAGCGCTCGTCCGCGAAGGCGCATATGTCGTCGCGACCGATCTCAACCCGGCGCTTCTGGACGATCTGAACGTGGATGAGAGCTTTGCGCTGGACGTGACCGATAGCGCGGCCCTGATGGGCGCCGTCCGATCCGCCGCACCAGACATTCTGGTCAACTGCGCCGGTTTCGTCCACGCGGGAACCATACTCGACGCAACCGACGCGGATTTCGAATTCGCGATGACCCTCAATGTCCGCTCCCAGTTCCACGCGATCAAGGCCGTGCTTCCGGGCATGCTCGAACGCGGGGGCGGAGCGATTGTGAACATCGCTTCGGTCTGCTCGTCCCTGCGCGGGTTGCCGAACCGGTTCGCCTACGGCACCTCCAAGGCGGCCGTGGTCGGCCTGACCAAATCCGTCGCGGCGGACTATGTCACGCGCGGCATCCGCTGCAATTGCATCGCGCCGGGCACCGTCGATAGCCCCTCCTTGCACGACAGGTTGCGGGCGACGGGCGATTACGCCAAGGCGATGAAGGACTTCGTCGCGCGCCAACCGATGGGCCGCATCGGCACGGCGGAGGAAATCGCCGATCTCGTCGTCTATCTCGCCAGCGACGAAAGCCGCTACATGACCGGACAGTGTGTCGCCATCGACGGCGGCATGACGACGTAGGCGCGGTCTGAGCGGAGTCCAGCCAAGAGAAGAGCGCGCCGGGCCGGTGTCATGGTGATGATGCTGGCGCGCTTGCCGGTTTTTCAGATCGTGAGGGCGCGCTAGCCGGGCACCTCATCGTCATCACAGGCTCCGGCCTTTAGGTCTGGCAGCGTGAGCGACGCATCGCCGGCAAGAAGCGTCGGTCCGGTCGCTTTGTCCCGTGCAGGATGGATCAGCCGCGCCCGATGTAGGGCATGTTGGTCGCCATCACCGTCATGAACTGCACATTCGCCTCAAGCGGCAGCGACGGCCATGTGCAGGACCGAGCTTGCGACATGCGTCACATCCATCACCGGCTCGACGGCGATCGACCCGTCGGCCTGCGGCACGCCTTTGGTCATCTTCACCGCCATTTCCGTCAGCGCATTGCCGATGTCGATCTGCCCGCAGGCGATGTTGAAGGGACGGCCGTCCAGGCTGATCGTCCGCGTCAGCCCCGTGATGGCATGTTTTGACGTCGTATAGGGCGCCGACCCCCAACGCGGCACATAGGCCGAAATCGAACCGTTGTTGATGATGCGCCCACCTTGCGGAGTCTTGCCGGCGCATGATGCCCGAAAGCGGCGCGGGCGCAGATGAAACTGCCGGTGAGATTGACGTCGATGAGGTTGCGCCAGTCGGCGACCGCGATCTCGTCAATTGGCGCGCCCTCAGGCTCACCCCGGCATTGTTGAAAAGCGCGTCGAGATGCCCCCAGGCCTTCGCGGCCCCGGCAAACGCTGCCTCGACCTCCGCCTCGTCCGTCACGTCGCAGGGCAGGACCAGTGCGTTGGACTTGCCCCCTGCCGTTTCCTCCAGCGGCTCCGAACGACGACCGACCAGCCCGACGTTCCAACCGGCGTCGAGAAAGGCCTGCGCGGTCGCGCGGCCGACGCCGGAGCCAGCACCGGTAATGATGATGTCTTTGTCATCGCCTTGCTCCTAATGATTGTCGCGCGGCAGGTCTTCGGCCACCTTCTGATAGGCCGTGGCCAGTTCGAGACAGCCGCCATCGGCCAGCTGCCCGACATGGGTGCGGTAGATTTCCTGCCACGGGGTCTGGTGGACCAGTTCCGGCGGCGACCAGGCGTCGATCGCGGGCCTGCCATTCGGCCTCGTCGACCAGCGCGTCCATGCGTCGAGGCATTCAGATCCAGCCGCACCCGGTCGCCGGTCTGCAGATAGGCCAGACCGCCGCCCACCACCGCTTCGGGCGAGGCATTCAGGATCGACGGGCTTTCCGACGTGCCGGACTGGCGGCCATCGCCAACCGTCGGCAGATGGTTGATGCCCTGGCCGGATCATCGCGTCCGGCGGCTGCATGTTCACCACCTCGGCCGAGCCGGGATAGCCGACGCAGCCGACGCCGCGGATGAACAGGATCGGTCCGCTCGATCAATGCCAAGCGCGGGGTCGTTGATGCGGTCGTGATAATCCTCGGGGCCTTCGAACACCACGGCGCGCGCTTCGAACACGCCTTCATTGCCGGGCTCGGACAGGAACCGCTCGCGGAAATCGGCCGAGATGACGCAGGTCTTCATCAGCGCGGAGTCGAACAGGTTGCCGGACAGCACCATGAAGCCGGCATTCTCGCGCAGCGGCGCGTCATAGGTCGTGATGACGCCTCGGTCCTCGGCTCGCCAGCCTTCCAGGTTTTCGCCCACCGTCTTGCCGGTCGCCGTCATCGCGCCCTCATGCACGCGGCCCGCGCGTCAGCAGTTCGCCCATCACCGCAGGCACGCCGCCCGCGCGGAAGAAGCTTTCGCCCAGATATTCGCCGGCGGGCTGCATGTTGACCAGCAGCGGCACGTCGAAGCCGATCGTCTGCCAGTCCTTGACATTCAGCTCCACACCGACATGGCGCGCGATCGCCTGCAGATGCGGCGGCGCGTTGGTCGAGCCGCCGATGGCGGAATTGACCACAATGGCGTTCTCGAACGCCGCGCGGGTCAGGATGTCCGATGGCTTCAGATCCTCCTCGACCATCGCGCACGATCCGCTTGCCGGTCTCATAGGCCATCGCCATACGTTCGCGGAACGGCGCGGGAATGGCCGAGTTGCCGGGCAGCGTCATGCCCAGCGCCTCGGCCATCGCGTTCATCGTGCTGGCGGTGCCCATCGTGTTGCAATGGCCCAAGCGAGGGCGCCGAGGAGCAGACGCGGCTCATGAACTCGTCATAGTCGATCTTGCCCTCGGCCAGCAGGCGGCGGCTTTCCCAGACGATGGTGCCCGATCCGGCGCGCTTGCCCTTCCACCAGCCATCCAGCATCGGCCCGCCATTCGAGCGCGATCGCGGGCAGGTCGACCGTCGCCGCCCCCATCAGCATCGCGGGCGTGGTCTTGTCGCAGCCCGTGGTCAGCACCACACCGTCGATCGGATAGCCGTGCAGCACCTCGACCAGGCGACAGATACGCAAGGTTGCGGTCCAGCGCCGCCGTCGGCCGCTTGCCGGTTTCCTGAATCGGATGCACCGGAAATTCCATCGGGATGCCGCCCGCATCGCGGATGCCCGCCTTGATCCGGTCCATCAGGAAGACATGGATCTTGTTGCAGGGCGCAAGGTCGCTGCCGGTCTGCGCGATGCCGATGATCGGCGCTCGCCCTGCAATTCGTCGCGCGTGTATTCCTGGTTCTGATAGCGCTCGAGATAGAGCGCGGTCATCCCCGGATTGTTGGGATTGTCGAACCACTCTTGCGAGCGAAAGCGCTTGTTGGCGCGCGTGTCGGACATGGTGTCCTCCCAGACCTCTGGGCGCGGCCTTCCCATTCTCGGACGGCGGGCCTTGCGACAACATTCCAATTTGGTATACCAAATGCAAGGGCAAACCACTGTGAGGGCATGAACTTTTCGCGTATCGTCATCCCATTCGGATTGATTTCAGCCATCTCCCTCGCCTGCCCCGCATCGACCGAGGCGGGTTTCCCGCCCGTCGATGCCTGCATCACCGACCGCATCGCAAGCGCCATGTCACCGGCCGATTGCGTCGATGACCTCCATGCGAAGTGCCTGGCGCTGGCGGTCTCATCGCAATTCGACGACGGAATAGTGAGGGGAAAGACCCGCTGCGAGGCAACCGCATCGGGTCTGGCATATGCGCGCCTGCGGTGGCGCGCGCGGGACGTGCGATGACGCCGCGTCGGGCCTTCGCGCGGGGCCATGTCGATTGCGCGCCTTTTCATCGCGCTGACGGCGCCGCTCCTGCGATCGGCCCGTCACGTCGTGGCCGCCCTCGTGGCGACCGCGGCCGCCATCGTGTTTGTCTGGGTGCCCTGGTCGCTTGGCCTCATCATCGCGGCGAGTTGCGGCATTCTCGCAGGCGCCCGGACCGACCTTTACCTCCAGCGTCGCGCGCGGAAGCAGGCATCATCGCCGCTGCGGATTTCTGGACCGTGACCATCCTTCTCGGGATCGGGACGTTCCTCATCCGCTTTCTCATTTCTCGGGTTGATGGGCAATCGCACCCTTCCCGGCTGGCTGCTCCTGCATCTGAAATATGTCGGCGTCGCGGTGTTCCCCGCGCTCATCACGCCGCTCGTGCTCTGGCCGAAGGCCAATGGCGGGGCCTTCGACCCGATCCGCTTCGTCGCCGCCGCTGCCACCGTGCTGGCGGGCTTCCGCTTCGGGGTCGTCTGGGCCATCAGCGCCGGAATGGGCACACTCAATGCCCTGCAATACCTCATCCACTGATCGGACACGGACAGGCAGCGCTTGACACCGCGATCCGGCGATTGGCGGTGGGTGCGTGGCAATAGGCGCTTGCCCCGAGGATCGGCCAGGCATCCGCCTTCGCGATCTCGTAGAAGAGGATGAAGCGCGGCCGGTCGCTCACGTTCGGAGCGGACCCGTGCAGGACGCGCGTGTGATGCACGGTCATGCTGCCCGCCCTTCCGGTCAGGGTGACGACCCGATCCTTCTCGAAGAGCGGATCGTCGGGGTCGATCGCGCCCGCAGAAGACACCGTTCATCCTGTGATCCAGAAGCGGTCCCCGATGCGAGCCGGGGACAACCATCAACGGGCCGTTGTCCATGTCCACGTCTTCCAGCATCAGCCGGAAGGCCAGCAGGTCGTCATCCGTGTGTGGGTAGAAGGCCCAGTCCTGATGCCATTCCACCGCCGCCCGCCGCCTTGATGTTGAGCTTCGACATCAGGATCATCGTGTCAGGGCCGAGGCGATCCCGCATCACCTCGGTCATCGCGGAATTGCGCAGGATATCCCCGAAATACGGCTGCAGCTTGTGCGGGATCTTGATCCGGGTCAGGCGCGGGCTGTCGGGTCCGTGCCCCCGGTCGAGGTCATAGACCTCATTGCTTTCGCGGACCGCGCGGGAGGCCTCGATGAGATCTGCGGTGATCTCGCGCAGCGTGGCGAGCTGTTCCGCCGTCACCGCATTCTCGACCATCAGATAGCCGTTCTCGGCGTAGAAATCCTTCTGTCCCTCGGTCAGCATCGGCCTGCCCCCTCTATCGTCCCTTCTTCGCCTCTTCCGCCATGTCGAGGCCATTCAGGCGCGCGACATGATCCGACAGCATCGGCACATAGTCTCCGCCCGCGCCGATGGCGTCGGCATGGGCGAAGTACTGGCGCGCCGCGGCGGCCATGACCGTCACCACCCCGGCATCCATCGCCATCGCGTTGACATAGCGGATGTCCTTCGCGGCGTTGGAAATGGTGAACTTGTGGGCGTCGCGGTCCCGCTCGACCGTGTACTTCATGAAGGTGTCGAAGAACCCGTTGCTCAGCCGGCTGGACCCGATGACGTCGCGCAGCTGCGCCGGCGCGATGCCGACCTTCGCGCCCAGCACCGTCGCCTCGGCGTAGAGCGAGGCATAGCCCATCGCGATGAAGTTCATCAGCAGCTTCATCTTGTGGCCGTTCCCTGCCGGGCCCATGTGGCTGATGTTGCCCGCCCAGCATTCGATCACCGGCCGGATCTTGGCAAATGTCGCCTCATCGGCCCCGACCATCGCGTCAAGCGTTCCGGCCTCTGCCTCTTTCGGGGTCCGGCCGAGGGGCGCATCGACCATCGTCACGCCCTGCCCCGCCATCTCCGCGGCAAGCGCCATGGTCGAGGTCGGGTCGGCGGTCGTGGTGTCGATCACGATCAGCCCCTTGCGCGCGCCGGCAAGCACACCGTCCGCGCCCCGGATCACCGCTTCGACCTGCGGCGAGTTGGACAGGCAGATATGGATGATGTCACATTTCGCGGCCATCTCCTTCGGCGAAGCGGCCTCATGCGCGCCCATGCCCACAAGGCTGTCGACGGGCGCGCGGTTGCGATGCCCCTTCACCCAAAGCTCATAGCCACCCTTCAGGATGTTCCTGGCCATGCCGTGGCCCATGAAGCCAACGCCGATGAAACCGATGACGGGTTTGTCACCCATGATATCCTCCCTAGAGACTGGCCGTGATGCCACCATCGACATAAAGCGTATGGCCGTTGACGAAACTCGCCGCGTCCGAGGCGAGGAATATGCAGGCGCCCACCAGTTCCTCGACCTTGCCCCAACGTCCCGCTGGCGTGCGCTTTTCAAGCCATGCACTGAAATCCAGGTCCGCGACCAGAGCGGCGTTCAGCGGCGTGTCGAAATAGCCCGGCGCGATGGCGTTGCAGTTGAGCCCGTGCTTCGCCCAATCCGTCGCCATGCCCTTGGTCAGGTTGCCGATCGCCCCCTTCGACGTGGTGTAGGGCGCGATGCCCGGCCGCGCCAAGGCGGTCTGAACGCTCGCGATATTGATGATCTTGCCCGACCCGCGCGCGATCATGTGCCGCGCCACGGCTTGCCCGACATAGAAGGCCGAATTGACATTGGTCCGCATCAGCCGGTCGAACACCTCGACCGGGAAATCCTCAAGCGGGGTGCGATGCTGCATGCCGGCATTGTTCACCAGAATGTCGATGGGGCCTTGTGTCGCCTCATACCCGTCGATCGCCGCGCGAACCGCGACGGCGTCGGTCACGTCGAATACAAGCGTTTCGACCCTGGCCCCTTCCGCCCGCAGCGCGGCGGCCGCATGGCCCAGCCGTTCCGCATCGCGGGCATTGAGAACCAAGTCTGCGCCAGCCTGGGAAAGGCCGCGCGCAAGTGCCAGACCGATCCCCGTGGATGACCCGGTGACCAGCGCGGTGCGGCCCGCCAAATCGAATAGTTGCATTCATCCCTCCCGGTCCCGGCCCCCGAGAGTTGACAAACCCCGGCAAACCCGCCTTCATTGAAATGGTATACCATTTTGGAGTCAACGCAAGCCAGATGCCGAGGGAGGATTGTGCCGGTGAAAGCGCTTCACACCCCCGCAGCGCATGATCTGAGTTTGCCTGAATTTGCGGCCACATACCCCGAACACGGCGAGGTACGGGCCCGGACGCGGCATCGCCGAGCGTCCGAGGCTTCTCTGGCTCAGGGACCCCGTACGGGCGAAGGCCCCTCGGGCCTTGGCGAGCGGTTCTATGGCGCGGGCGCGGTCGATGCCCATGTGCATGAGACACTCGCGCCTCTCATGCGCGGTCAGGACCCGCGCCGGACCGAGCATCTCGCGGCGCGGGCCGAGGGCTATCTCGGCTGGCACTCCACCGGGGCCGAAACCCGCGGCAATTCGACTTTCGACATCCGGACCTACAACACCTGCGCGGGAACGGACGACATCAAGGACGATACTGACCAGTCGGCGGAGGAGCTATGCTACAGGTTAAATCTTCAAATACAATGACCTGAACGGGATTCTTCATAGCGCAGATGAATTTGCGCAATCGCTGCGGGACGACGGCATCACCGCGATGAAGATCTGGCCCTTCGACGCGGCTGCCGCAGCGGCACGCGGAACGCACATCTCGCCTGATTACCTAAAGATCGCGCTTAATCCATTTGAAAAGATAAGATAATCCTCCGAACATGAAATGGATATCATGGTCGAGTTCCATTCCATGTGGCAACTCACCCCTGCCATCCGCATCGCGAACGCGCTCGCCCCCTATGGCACCTACTGGCACGAAGATCCGATCCGGCTCGACAGTCTCGACCTGTTGAGGCGCCACGCCGCGGAAAGTCCGGCGCCGGACTGTGCCTCGGAAACCCTTGGCGGCATCGGCGCCTTCCGCGACCTCCTCGCCACCGGCGCCGCCGGGATCGTCATGCTGGATCTCAGCTGGTGCGGCCTGACCGCGGCTCGCAAGACCGCCGTCATGGCCGAGGCGGAAAAGCTGCCCATCGCGCCGCATAGCTGCACGGGGCCGGTGGTTCTCGCGGCCTCGACCCATCTGTCGCTCGCCGCCCCGAATACACTGATCCAGGAAAGTGTCCGCGCTTTCTGCCGCACCTGGTATCGCGATCTGGTAACGGCCCTGCCGATGGTCGAAGGTGGTATGATCACCGTGCCACCCGGTCCCGGCCTCGGCTTGGACCTCAACCCCGAGCTGGACCACGCTTTCACCACGTTCCGCAAGACCTCGACACTGGAGGACCGATGAGGATCGCATCCGCCACGACCCGGATCGCGGCGCTGCCCGGCGACCGGCTGAGCTTTGCGCAGGCCACGCTTGAACGGCATAGATCCGCGCTGGCCTATCGGCGGACGATCAGGGCAAGCTTAGATCAGAACAACATTTTGGACCCCGGCGAGCTGCCGCCGCCGGGGACCTAGGAGGTGCCAATGCTGCCCTATTCCAATCCGACGGACGAAGCTCTCCACGTTGGCCGCGTCTGGCGGCCGGGGATCGGCCCGGCGCTGGTTCGGCTCGACGGCGAAAAGGTGGTCGACATCACCAGCCGTGCCTTGCCGACGATGCAGGCGCTCCTGGAAACGGCGGACCCGGCCCAATCGGCGCGCGCGGCAAAAGGCGAGCAGATCGGCACCCTCGGCGACCTTGTCGCCGGTTCGGCCAAGGCCACGGACGATGACATCCTGCGCCTTCTCTCCCCCGCCGACCTCCAGGCGATCAAGGCAAGCGGCGTGACCTTCGCCGAAAGCATGGTCGAGAGGGTGATCGAGGAACAGGCAGCAGGCAATCCCGACCGGGCCAAGGCGATCCGCGCCAAGGTTGGTGCGGTGATCGGCGACAGCCTTTCGGGCATCGAGCCGGGCTCGGATCAGGCGATGAGGGTCAAGGCGGTGCTTCAGGCCGAGGGGCTCTGGTCGCAATACCTCGAAGTCGGCATCGGCCCGGATGCGGAGGTGTTCACGAAATGCCAGCCGATGGCCTCGGTCGGATGGGGTGCCCGCGTCGGGCTTCACCCGATCTCGAAATGGAACAACCCCGAGCCTGAGATCGTCCTTGCCATCAATTCGCGGGGCACGATCGTCGGCGCGACGCTTGGCAACGATGTCAACCTGCGCGATGTGGAGGGGCGCTCGGCGCTGCTTCTCGGAAAGGCCAAGGACAACAACGCCTCCTGCGCCATTGGTCCCTTCCTCCGGCTCTTCGACGGCGCATTCACGCTCGACCACATCCGGCGGGCCGAGCTGTCGATGAAGGTCGAGGGGGAAGACGGCTTCGTGCTCGACGGCCATTCCTCGATGAGAAAGATCAGCCGCGACCCGGCCAGCATCGTGAAACAGACAATAGGTCGGCATCACCAGTACCCCGACGGGTTCTTCCTGTTCCTCGGCACGATGTTCGCGCCGGTGAAGGACCGCGATGCCGAGGGGCAAGGATTCACCCACCACCCGGGCGACGTGGTCACGATTTCGGAGCCGACACTGGGAGAGCTTCGCAACACCGTGCAGCTTTCCACCGAATGCCCCGAATGGACCTTCGGCACCGCGGCCCTGATGCGCAACCTCGCGGAACGGGGGCTGTTATGAGCCGGGTGGAGGTCTTCGACGACACTCGATGCTCGCTTGGCGTGGGCGCCCTCTGGCATCCCGAGAGTGAGGCGTTGTTCTGGTTCGATATCAACGCCTATCGGCTCCATAGCCGGACCGATGCCGGACGGCGGATGTGGCAGTTCGACACCCCGCGGGTCGATCCCGAATGCGATCTGCTTCACAGCGAACGGCGGACCCTGTTCGTCACGACGGCAAATCAGGAAATTGAAGCCCCGACCGAGCATGACGGGCGGACCTATGTCGCCCGCGTCGATGCGGCGGGCCAGAAAGAACATCGGGTGATCCTGTGACAAAGACCTTTCTCTCCATCGGTGAATGCATGGTGGAACTCGCCCAGATCGGCGAAGCCACCTATCGGCGCGGATTTGCCGGAGATACGTTCAACACCGCCTGGTATGCACGGCGCCTGCTGCCGCCTGACTGGACCGTCGGCTACGCAAGCGGCATCGGCACGGATGCCGTGTCGGATGAGATGGCCGATTTCATCCGCGGCGAAGGCGTCGATACCACCGCCCTGCGCCGGGTGCCCGACCGGACCGTGGGCCTTTACATGATCTCGGTCGAGAATGGCGAGCGCAGCTTTTCCTACTGGCGCAGCCAGTCGGCGGCCCGGACCCTTGCCGAGGACCCTGCCTGGCTGGCGACCGTCCTGAGCGGGCCGGACATCATCTACTTTTCGGGCATCACCCTGGCCATTCTGCCGCCCGACCATCGCCGCGCGATCTGCGACGCCTTGCAGACGGCGCGTGGCAAGGGCGCGCTGGTGGCCTTCGACACCAACCTCCGCCCCAAGCTCTGGGGCGACGCGGCTGCCATGCGGGAGGGCATCAGCCTTGGCGCATCTGTGGCGGATATCGTGCTGCCGTCCTTTGACGAGGAGACCGGTCTTTTCGGCGACGCTTCCCCCGGTGACACGGTCGCGCGCTACCGCGACGGCGGCGCGCGCTTTGTCGCGGTGAAGAACGGCGGCGCGGATCTTACCCTCTGGGATGAGACGGGCGGAACGCGCAACCTGTCCGCGATCAGGGTGGAAAACATCGTGGACACCACGGCGGCCGGCGACAGTTTCGGCGCCGGATTCGTCGCGGGCCTGGCAATGGAACATGCGCCCGACGATGCCGCCCGGGCCGCGATGCAACTCGCCGCGAAGGTCATTCAGGCGCGTGGCGCACTCGTGCCCGGCATTTTCGAAGGAGTGACGACATGAAGATCCTGATCATCGGCGGTGGCGGCGTCATCGGGCAGAAACTCGGGCGCGCGCTGGCCGCGCGGGGGACGCTGCGCGGCAAGCCGATCTCTGGCATCGCACTTGCCGACATCATGGACCCCGCGGGCATCGAGGGTGCCTCGGTGCCGGTTGAAACCAAGACGCTGCAACATTGCCGATCCGGCCTCGGTTGCCGACTGCGTGACGGCGGACATCGATGTGATCTATCTGCTGGCCGCCATCGTCTCCGCCCATGCCGAGGAGGATTTCGACGCCGGCATGTCGATCAACCTGATGGGCACGCTCAACGTCCTTGAACGGGCGCGTCAACTGGGCACCAAACCCGTCGTGGTGTTTTCGTCCTCCTGCGCCGTCTATGGCGGCGAGGTGCCCGATCCGATCCTCGATCACACCTTCCTCAATCCCGCAGACCTCCTACGGCACGCAGAAGGCGATGGGAGAGCTTCTCATGAACGATTTCAGCCGCAAGGGGTTCGTCGACGGGCGCGGCTTTCGCCTGCCGACCATATCGGTGCGCCCCGGCAAGCCAAACCGCGCGGCGTCAAGCTTCATGTCCTCGATCCTGCGCGAACCCCTGAACGGTCAGGAGGCGGTCTGCCCGGTCGACGAGGACTTCGCCGCACTACTATCTCAGCCCGCGCAAATGCGTCGAGAACCTGATCAAGGGCGCGGAGATCGACGAAGCGGCGCTTGGCATGAACCGCTGCATGATGATGCCGGGTCGGATGTGGACGATCCGCCAGCTGATCGACGCAATGAGCGCCGTGGCAGGCCCGGAACCGGCAAAGCTGATCCGCTGGGAGGCGCAGCCGGAGATTCAGCGCATCGTGAAGGGCTGGCGCTTCGATCTCCGCCCGGAAAAGGCGCTCAAGCTCGGCCTGACGGCGGATGCGCGCTTTGAGGACAACATCCGCCATTACCTCGAAGACGACAAACCGGCCGCCTGAGACCGGCCCTACCCGGCCTTCCAGTGCTTGCAGGCGTCGAGCCGACCGAGTGCGGCACGCCGCAAGAGCAGCATGTCCAGATCGACAGCGGTGAAGAGACTGCCCGCTTCCACGGTCTTGTCCAGAAGCGATTGATCCGGGCTGAGGAAACCCGCCGGCAGCCCGGCGGCGCGAATGCGGCGGATCGCGTCAAGGACCGCGTCAATCACCTCCGGATGGTTGATGTTGCCCGGATGGCCGAGGCTCGCGGCAAGATCGGCGGGGCCGACGAACATGCCGGTGACGCCGGGCACCGCTGCGATATCTTCGATCCGGTCGAGCGTGGCGCGGGTTTCGACTTGCAGGAACAAGCCGATTTCGGCGCGGGCGGTCTGGATATAATTGGCAACGGCGCCGTAACGGCTCGACCGCGACGCACCGCTTACCCCGCGGATGCCATCGGGCGGATAAGTCACCGACGCCACGGCGAGCTCCGCTTGCTGGACGGTCTCCACATAGGGGATCAGGATATTGAGTGCGCCAACATCGAGGATGCGCTTGATCTCGGCCGGGTCGAGGCAGGTCGGCCGAACCATCGTCGAGATATCGAAGGCGTGCAGCACCTGAAGCATGGTCTGAACGTCGGCGACACCGTTTGGCGTGTGTTCGCAATCGACCAGTATCCAGTCAAAGCCGCATCCGGCCAGCATCTCGGCCACGGCGCTGTCGCGGATCGTGTTCCAGACGCCGATCTGCTGGCGGCCCTCTGCGAGGGCGCGTATCAAGGCATTTCGCGGCATGTCCATGTCAGTTCACCGGTGTCAGAAGGTCGCTGCCCGCATGCAGGGCTGCGATGTTGTCGCGTTGAAGCTGCCCCATCGCGGCGCGGGTTTCAATGGTGCCGGAGCCCTGATGCGGCTGGATCACCACATTGTCGAGCGCGTAGAAGCGCGGGTCGATATCGGGTTCGTTCAGGAACACATCAAGCCCCGCCCCCGCGATCCGCCCCTGTTCCAGCGCGTCCAGAAGCGCCGCCTCGTCGACGGTCGTGCCTCGGGATATGTTGATGACGATCCCACGGGGGCCCAGCGCCCCGATCACCTCGGCGGAGACGAATTTCTCCGTCTCCTTGCCACCGACAAGCGCGATGACCAGATAGTCGACGGCACCGGCCAGCGCCACCGGGTCCGCGTGCCAGGTCCAGCCGGGCGTGTCCTTCTCGGACCGGGCGAAATAGTGGATGTCCATCTTGAACGCCGCCAGACGGTCGGCGATCTCGCGCCCGATCCGGCCGAGCCCCACGATCCCCGCCCGGCCGCCGCTGACCTTGCGATTCAGCGCGGTATTCGCCCTTTTCCTGTCCACTGGCCGGATCGCGCCCACTTCGACGCATGCTCCATCTCGCGCACCTGCATCAGCAGCATGCCGACGGCGATATCGGCGACATCGTCGTTCAGCACGTCCGGTGTATTGGTCACCTTGACGCCGCGCGCGGTCGCGGCGGCGACATCGATCGCGTCATAGCCGACACCGTAATTCGCGATCAGCCGCAGATTGGGCAGACGGTCCATCTCGGCCGCGCCGAACGGATGGTGCCCCTTGAAGGCGACCGCCGTCACCGCGGCCCGCCTCTCCGCCTCCAGCCCGGACAGCGCGGAGGGATGGTCCAGCACGACCGGCGCAAAGCTTTCGGCCAGCGCGTCCCTGTCGGTATCGCTATAGGGGCCGATGAGGAGCGTGGCAGACATCGGATCTCCTGAACCTGGCCTATGGTATACCAAAGCGACGATGTGGTGCCGCGCCCGCCAAGTCAACCTCCCGGCCCGGACCTGGCCTCACCCGGTGCAGATTTTCTTCAACGATCGCTTCGCAAGGCGCGTGATGCTCATCCGGCCCCCGGATCAAGGCGCAGACGATGCCCTGCGCATCGCGATCCCGCCGAAATAATCCTTCCGCGCCGCGACATCCAGCGAGACACTGAAGATATCCGGATCGCTGGGATAGCTGCAGAAGTAGGTGACGTCCGCCCGCTTCGGCATCTCGCCTGCATAGTGTGCGGCGGCATCGAGGGCGATGATCGCCGTTCCCACCGCCGCGATGGACTGCTGGAGCGCTGCCACGGTGATCGGCGCACTGAACCGGGACCCGCCGCATCGCCAAGTTCGAAGACCGTCTCGACAATGGCGTCGAGATTGCCGCCCTTCGTCCGAACGGCATCTTCGTGCAGGTGGGCGTCGCCGGGGACGTGCCGGTGCCGCTCAACTTGATCGTCGGGAAGAAGATCGCATCTCGGGGCAGGCACCGCTTTCACACGGAATTCGCAGTGGCGGTCGCGCTTACCTCGTCACATGGCCCCGGCTTTTCCCACGCTGCAAAGAGCGCGACCGCGGCGTAGCGTTACCGAACGAGGCATGGATCCGTATCACCGTGAGCGCGCGGGCCCTTGGTGTCCCCCTTCCTTCGCCAGACGACAGCTGATCGGTGCCGAACCATTGCATCGGTCGGAGACCATTGGGCGCCCGTCATCGACGATCGGGCACCCTACGCCATCATCCCGTTCGCGAAGAGGCGGATCGCGACCAGAGTTCAACGTGAACCAGACAAATCAACGCGTCAGGACTTGCGTTTTCAACGGCGTCGCAAAACGTGATAGCCTAGGTCGGGCGCGTTCGGGCAGCTACGGTTTCGCGTCTTGAAACAGAGATCCGTTATTTCCCTCTGCGTTTTCGCGGCGCGGCGGTCGTCCGCTGCGTTAGCGAAGGCTTCTTGCGTTATCGGGACCCTTTGCCCAGAAACATGAGGAAGGAATCGGAGGGCTTGCGTGGCAAGCATTAGAACAGCCCCGGCGAACGCCGTCGGCGCGCCCGGGCGCGCCGGCCCGATGGTCATTTCCGCCGAGAGCACCGGCCGCGCGGCGCAAAAGCTGCCGAAGCTCGCCCTCATCTGTTTCATCCTGTTGCTGATCCCGGCCTATTTCAACATCGGAACGCTTCTGATGACGCCGTCGCGGCTGTTGTTGCTGTTTCTCATTCCTGTCCTTTTGATGAGACTGCTGGGCGGGAAATACGGGCGCGTGACCAATATCGACTGGCTCATACTGTTTCACATGTCCTGGTTCACATTGAGCGTCTTTGTGAACAACCCTTCGGTCGCCGTTACCTACACCGGGGTGAATACCGTTATCCTGCTCGGCGGCTACCTGGCGGCACGGACCAGCATCCGCAACCTTGACCAGTTCATCGGCTTCATACGCTTCTTCGCGCTTGTCGTGACGCTCGCCCTGCCATTCGCGCTTTACGAAACGCTGACGCGCGAACTGACCATCCCGCGTCTGATCGAGATGATCCCCGGTCTCACTTCGAACCGCGATGTGCAATACCCGATGCGCATGGGCCTCGACCGGGTTCAGTTCGTCTTTGTCCATCCGATCCACTACGGCTTTTTCTGCTCGCTCTCAGTCGGGCTTTTCTTCGTCGCCATGAAGAACATGATGGGCAATTTCCGGCTGTGGGGACAAACCGCGATTCTGGCACTGATGACTTTCCTGTCATTGTCGAGCGGGCCGTTCCTGTCGATGATCTTCCAGTTCCTTCTGATCCTCTGGGCCTATGTGATGCGCAATCTCGAACGGCCCTGGATGACACTAGCCTGGCTTTGCCTCGGTCTTTACGTGGTGCTCGAGGTCGCGTCGAACGGGCCCGCGCTATACTACATCATCACCAAGCTCGCCTTTAACCCCGGCACCGCCAATGCCAGGCGCATCCTTCTGGAATACGGCATCGATCAGGTGATGATGACGCCGGTCTTCGGCATCTTCAAACGACCGTGGAACCTGCCACCCTGGATGACAGGCAGCCTTGACAACTACTGGCTTGGCCTTGCCGTCTCCTTCGGCTTTCCGACCTTCTTTTCCCAGTTCCTCGCTTTCATCCTCGCCATCCGCGCGGTCGCCATGCGCAACTTCCCGAAGGGCAGCGCGCTCGACCGGGTGCGGCAGGCATGGGTGACCTCGATGATCAGCGCGACCATGACGCTCGGCACGGTCTTTGTCTGGAGCGAGATCGCCTCGTTCATGTTCTTCTTCTTCGCCGCCGGCCTTTGGATGCTCGACGTCGAGGTCGGCGAGGCCGGCGATGCCGAACCGCCGCCGCAAAAACGACGCGGGCCGCGATTCACGCGCTTCGAGGACGGCCCCCAGCCGGTGCGCAGCCGTCTTGATGCAGCGCCCAGCGCGGAGCGCGCCCGTTTTGGCACGCCGAGTCTGCATGAGCGCTAACACCGGTCATATCGGAGTGGACGCCAAGACGGCTTTCATCTCAAAGCGGTCGGTGCCGCTCGACTGCATCCGCGCAACCGCGATCGTGATGGTCGTGGTGTTCCACGTCGCGACGCGCTATCCCGGCGCCCTGCTCGACCCGGTCGCCACGCTCTTTCGGCAATTTGGCACGCTTGGGGTCGACGTGTTCTTCCCGCTCAGCGGCTATCTCATCACGTCCTTCCTGCTCCGCCACGTGGCCCTGGGCTCGGTCCGCACCTTTTTCCTGCGCCGGGCGTTTCGCATCATCCCGCTCTATCTCGTGGCGGTGACGTTCTACTATCTCGCGATGCGGATACTTGATCTTGAGCTTGGGATCATCGACCGGATATGGATTCCCTACACCTTCCTGACCGGTTGGTTCATCTTCTTCGATGGCGTGGCGAGCGTCCCCTACACGATCACCTGGTCGCTTTCGGTCGAGGAATTCTCCTATGTGCTGATCGGCCTCGCGGCGCTGGTTTCCCGGCGCTCATTACCGGCTTTCCTGATCTTCGTCAGCCTCTTTTCGGTCGGCCTGAGGTTCTACCTCAACACCATCGGACATGCCGACATCTATCACTTTCCGCTCGCACGGGTGGATTCCATCGCCATTGGCGGGGTCATGGCCTGGCTCATCACGCGGGGCAGGCCCGTGATCGGCGGGCTGATCGCCGGCATCGTGGCAAGCCTTCTCCTGCGCCAGCTCGGCGGGGCCTTCGCGCCGACCTTCCTCTATACGCTCGTGACCTTCCTCACCTGCCTCGCCATCGCCGTGTCCGAGAAATGGCTGTCAGGCTACCGGGGAACGTCTGGCCACGGCCTATGCCCGTGTCGGCTTCTATTCCTATTTCATCTACCTTTTTCACTTCATGGTGCTCGAGGCCCAGCTGATGACGGAACGCTTCCTTGGCATCGACTATGTCCCCTTCTGGCTGAACGCCGCGATCTGCCTCGGGCTAAGCCACGTCGCCGCGATGATCTCCTTCCGGTTCTTCGAAGGACCGATGCTGATGCTCGGGCGGCGGCTTGAGGGCACGTCACGCGCGCCAACGGGACAGGCGGTCGCGAAATGACCGCTCTGCCCGCTTCAGGCGCCCGGATACAGGCGAACCGCCACCCTTAGCCATATACACGCCGGGCACGGATTGATCGGTATTGCGGTCCGGCCCCGGCCGAGATTACAGGAGCAGGATGTTACAGGACGAAACCGCCACGAAGAAAACGCCACCCACCGGCGATCGGGCGCCCCGGTCGACCATGCCCGGGGCAGGCAGCCTGCCACCGACTCTGGCGCGGGGCGCGATCCCGTCGCTGGACGGCATCCGCGCGGTGTCCGTCGCCATCGTCTTCTTCGCCCATGCCCAGCTGTCCGACGCCATCGCGGGCGGCTTTGGAGTCACGATCTTCTTCTTCCTGTCAGGGTTTCTCATCACCACCCTGTTCGTCCGCGAATGGCGCGACACCGGCGGGATACATATCGGGCATTTCTACATCCGGCGCTTCCTGCGGCTGTCGCCGCCGCTCTTCGTCACGCTCGGCGTGTCCTATCTTCTGCTCCACTACGGTGTCGCCGAGGGAACGTTCGAACCCGTCGCGATCCTCAGCCAGCTTTTCTACTTTCACAACTACTACCTCGCCGCCTTCCCCGGTTCAGGCTCGGTGGTAGCGGGGCTTCAACCACTCTGGTCGCTGTCGGTGGAGGAGCATTTCTACATGATCTTTCCGCTGATGTTCCTGCTTTTCACCCGCGGGCGCATCGACATCCGGCATATCTTCGGGCTTCTGGTCCTGATCATTCTCTGGCGCTACATCCGGTTTGAGTTCCTGCGCGGCACTCAATGGCAAATCTACATTTCGACCGACACGCGCTTCGATTCCATCCTCTACGGCTGTCTCCTCGCGCTACTTGAACGGAATGGCACCGCCAACAGGATCTTCCCGACCGATAGCAAACGAATGACAGTCTGGCTTCTGGCCGCCTTCCTCATCCTTGGCGCGAGCATTCTGGCACGCGACATGGCTTTCCGTTCGACCCTGCGGTACACGGTGCAGGGCCTCGCGCTGATGGTGGTCTTTCACTATGCGGTGACGCGGCCCGACTTCGCGCTGTTCCGCCCGCTTAACAACCGGTGGGTCAGGCTGATCGGGCTCTATTCCTATTCGATCTACCTGTCGCATTACGTGATCATCCGGCTCTTCATGCAGCATGGATGGTTTGAAGCGAACTATCCGCTCTTCGTGCTGAGCACCGCCGCTGTCAGCATCGGCTATGCGGCCTTCCTCTGGCATGTGGTCGAGGCGCTTCCAAGGCGGTTCAAGCACCGCTTTGCCTGAAGCGACTTGAGGTCAGAAACCGAACTCGCTAACGCTTTTGGCGCTCCCGTGCGTGCTGGCGCGACGTGGCTGTGCAGGACGACCATACGTAAGGGCGAAACTTGTTGATAGGCTGCGCCCGCACGTCGGACACCTATAAAAACCAAAGCCCCGCCGCGGGAGAGAATGCGCGGCGGGGCTTGATTTAGCGCGACCGAACTCAGAAGCTTTCGTAGGCTCCCAGGTCAGGGGCTTTGCCTTTCGGACGCGCCTGCCCTTCGATGTCTTTCGCGGGTGCGAGCGCTGCCTTGCCCGCATCCACGCCTTTAGAAGTGGACCGCAACGTGAAGTCCTGACTGGCGAGTGACGTGAACTCCTGCGAAGCATTCGTCACGACGATGTTGTTGGTCTCCACGACGTTCTTCGTAGGATCGTTGGCCACCTTCAACGCGGTCGTGATGTTGTTGGCGACCGTAAGGTTGCTCGAACCGCGATTGAAGATCCAGGGGAACTTGCCTGCGAGCCCCTGAGCATGGATCACCGTGTTGTTGATGATCTGGCTGTTCACACCACGCGTGATTGTGATGCCATGATAGGCCGTCGACGAGATCACGTTGTTGCGGATGATGAAGTTCTCATAGGCACCCGCGAAAAGGCTGATGCCCTGGAGTTTGCAGGCAATCGCGCTGCGCGTCCCGACGAATTCGAAGATCTTGTTGTCCTCGATTGTCACGTTGCGAAGTGTACCGGTGCCGACCCCGCCGGGACCGCTGGTCCAGGCCTGGAAGGCGTCGATGTGGCTCCCGTTGGTCTGATAACAGTTCTGCACCTTGTTGCGTCGCACGATGGAATTGTCGCCAAGCGCGCGCATCGCGTCTCCGGCAAAGCCGTCGATGATATTTTCTTCCATCAGCGCATCGGTGCCCGTCATCACGATGCCGTTGTAGACCCCGGTCACCCGGTTTCGCGCAACCGTCTGGCGCGCACCGTCGATCAGAAAACCGGATCTCTGGTTGTTGTTCCAGTCAGCCTTGGTCCACTGCGCGTAGCTCGTCGAATTCGTCGCGGCCCGCACATCGAGATCGCGGAACGTGAGGTCGCTGGAGTCGGCGTAGCTGCGGATTTCCGCGATCAGGCCGTTCGCATTGGCGCTGGTCCAGACCTTGAATCCCTGGAAGACAATGTTCTTCGAACTCCGGACCGTGATCCCGTCCACCTGGGCAACCTGACCTGGCATCGACGTGATGACGACCGGCGAAGAATATTGCTGGCCGGAAACCACCATTGCGCCGTGATAGCCGTCGAGCAGGAAGATGCGGTCACCGCCCTTCACAACGCCCGACTTCATCAGAGCGTTAAAGCTCGCGACGGTCGTCCCCGCCCCCGGTGCAGATCCGCTTCCGCCGGTGCCGGTCGAACTGTTGCTGGTGCTCGTGCTGGTGCTGGTGCCGGTGCTGGTGCTGGTGCCCGTGCTGGTGCCGGTGCTCGTGCCCGTGCTGGTGCTCGTGCTGGTGCTCGTGCCGGTGCTCGTGCTCGTGCCGGTGCTCGTGCTCGTGCCGGTGCTCGTGTTCGTGCCGGTGCTCGGATCCGCGGATGTCGTCGTGCCTGTGCCGGTGGCACTGCTTTTTTCTGCGGGCGTCGTCGCGCCAGTGGTGGTGCTGGTGGCGGTGCCTTCAGTCGAGGCGGAACTCGGGTCCGTGGTCGACGCGCCGGATGTCCCCGTGCTCCTGCGGACCTTGAGCCATTTTGCCTTTGCCGCGCTGACGGAATAGAGCGGCTTTTTGCGAACCCATCCCGTCGTGGTGGCAGTGGTCGTCGCAGCGGTCGATGTCGTGGCGTCCGCGTTGGCGGCCTCCGAGACGATATCATCGCCATCCGGGGCATCATCTGGTGTGGTGGCTTGCAGAGAGATTGCGCCAAGAGGCGTTCCGGCGACCGGACCTAGGCGGAGAGGCTGAACGAAAAAATCTGTCGCACAGACCTGTGTCCCCAGAACAGTCAGCCCCAGTCCTGCAGTAAGCAGTGAACGGACGAGTTTCATAAGTTTTTCCTTTGGTCGGTGAGTGTGTCCCTGCCCCGAACAATGCGAGATAAAATGGCAAAGATTGGGCGCAATTGCAGTGTGGATGTGTCTCCCACCCCCGATTCGGCCAGCTACCTTGGGATAATTTGAGGTAAATCGGCGCGATGTTGCCGAAACTGCGGGCTATGCGGTTCTTAATATGGAAACAAGTTCAACCCAAAGGCGAGCCAGCCTGGAACATCACTTTTCCGGCTGGACTTGGGGAATGCCGCAGTTGAACATTGCCAGGGTAGCGCGACCTTCATCAAAGTGTCGCGCGGCAATCGACCGCGCCTAGAATGGTACGGAGTAGTTTGGCCGCCGATTCGCGCGCCCGACGACGCCGGGCTGAAGCTTGAACTGCTCCGCCTCGTTGTCTTCGATGACGATCCGGCCAGTGCATTGGTGTACCCTTATCCACGGCACTTTTGCTGTCGGCCCGTCCGCATGCCTCACGCGGTTGCCGATCACTTCGAGATTCTTCACCGCATGAAGATTCATCCCGTTTGGCGCCCGCGTAGCGACAGCATTGTCGCGGATCACCACATTGGCATACGGGCCGCCGTGAAAGCTGATCCCCTGCATCTTGGCGCGCAGCGGATTGTCCGGCCGGACGGTCCATTCGATCAGCACATTGTCCTTGATGACAGTCCCATCGAGCAGACCGCCGACCTTGAATGCCTGAAACCCATCGGAATGGTTCTCGTCGATCTGCATGGCGTCGGTGATGCGGTTACCGATCACGACGCAATTATCCTCGGTCGCGCGTAGCCCGTCACCGGAGAATCCAAATACTCGGTTGTTGAAAATCTCCGAGCTCCTCCCGGTCACCCCATAGCCGAACTGGACACCGATCGCCGCGCAGTCGCGGATGACGCTGTTCGGTCCGCGCATCAGGACCGCACCGATCTTTCCGGCATTCCAATCTGCCAGAGGACCACCGCGGGTGATTGTCGCTGTCCGCCCGTCCACGGAAGAGCGATTGCGCCACCTCGATGCGGCTACAGTTCGGGAAGGACATAAAGAGATATTGCTTGATTTTTTTCCTCGGTACCGCCGACAGCGGCCAGAACTGAAGACCCGAGAAGGCAAGGTTGGCGCAGTTATCCAGCAGCAACCGCTCAAAATGGGCGGCACCGGGCGCGGCAGCGGCAATGGTCACTGTATTGTCCGGGCGAATTCCGGAAAGGCGCACCTCTCCGAACTTGCCGCTGACCAGGATCCGGTCGCGCGGCGCGGCGGATCGGAGCCTTGCGATAAGGTCCGACGCTTCGGTTACCGTTATCGTGGCCATGATGTTCTCCGCTTAGGCTTTGCTGCGAACCGGGGCGGTTCGCTGCGAGGTCGATACCCGTCTACTGTAATAGGTCCTGCCCCAAGGGCAACTGCGCCTCCACGCTAAGCGCGCGAAAACGGGCCGATGCCGCGTCTTTCAACGATGATGTGATGCGCCGCACGAAGAATGTACGGCCATAGACCAAGGAGTGCTGCGCAAAGCGGGAGCGCGGCAGGATCGTCCTTGCCTGCCCCAGGGCGTTTTGGTCAGACGGGTCCGGGATCAGGCCTCCGCGCCATAGATCGGGTGGGCGGCGCAAAGCGCCCTCACCCCGGCGAGAACAGAAGCCTCGATCGCCGCATCGCCCTCGGGGTCGACAGAAAGAGCGTTGATCACGCGGAGCACCAGTTCACCCACGGCCTTGAATTCTGCCACGCCGAACCCCCGCGTGGTGGCAGCCGAAGTGCCAAGACGCACGCCGGAGGTGACAAACGGCATTTCCGGATCGAATGGAACCGAGTTTCTGTTGCAGGTCAGCCCCGCCCGTTCCAGCGCGGCCTCGGCGGCCTTGCCGGTCACGCCCTTGGGACGCAGATCGACCAGCACCATGTGGCAATCTGTGCCACCCGATACGATATCGAGGCCGCCAGCCTTCAGCACAGCCGACAGCACCCTCGCATTGGCGATCACGGCTTTGGCATAGTCCTTGAACGACGGCTTCAGCGCTTCGCCGAACGCCACGGCCTTGGCGGCGATCACTTGCATCAGCGGACCGCCCTGGTTGCCGGGGAATACCGCTGAGTTGAGTTTTCTTCCCAAGGCTTCGTCATTGGTCAGGATCATGCCGCCGCGCGGGCCGCGCAGCGTCTTGTGCGTGGTGGATGTCACCACGTGGGCATGCGGCATCGGGTCCGGGTACGCGCCCGCCGCGATCAGACCCGCGTATTGGGCCATGTCCACCATCAGATACGCCCTGACTTCATCCGCAATCGCGCGGAAGGCGGCGAAGTCGATGTGACGCGGATAGGCGGATGCACCCGCAACGATCAGCTTGGGCCTGGTTTCCAGCGCCAGCTTGCGAACGTTCTCCATGTCGATCAGCTGATCATCCACGCCCACCCCGTAGCTGACCACCTCGAACCACCGGCCCGACATGGTGAGGGGCGAGCCATGCGTCAGGTGGCCGCCATGCGCGAGGCTCAGCCCCATGATCCGGTCGCCGGGCTGCAGAAGCGCGAGGAACACCGCCTGATTGGCCTGCGCCCCGGAATGCGGCTGCACATTCGCATAGGCCGCACCAAACAGCTGCCTGGCCCGGTCGATGGCGATCTCTTCGACGGTATCCACATGCTCGCACCCACCGTAGTAGCGCTTGCCCGGATAGCCCTCGGCGTATTTGTTCGCGAGGACCGAGCCTTGTGCCCGCAGCACGTCAAGGCTGACGATATTTTCCGAGGCGATCAGGTCGATCTGGTTCATCTGGCGATCAAGCTCGCGGTCGATCGCCGTGGCGATGGCGGCATCGGTGACGCGGCCGATGGTCGGGGTATTGCGCATGACGGGGGCCTTTCAGAGAAAGCGGGGCCGGGCTGCGTGCCTTGACGCAGCGCCCAGGGCCGGGGATGGCAGGGATCAATGCCGTCAGTGCCGCGGCCGGGTTCCTCCGGTCTGCGGGTCAATGCGGGCCCGAGACCTCGGACGGCAGGCCCCATTCCCGCAGATCGTTGACGAGCATCATGCACACCCTGCGGAAGATCGCACGCAGGCGGTCGATATCGGATCCGGTCAGGCCATTCTTGGCCAGGGCCTTATCCATGCAGCTCAGCCAGTCCTCGGCATCCTGAACGGAGATGGGGACATGGGCGTGCATCCGGCGCAGATCCATGTGACCGTGCTTTTCCTCATAGTACTTGCGGCCGCCCAGAAAGCCGCTCAGGAAGTTGAACTGCTCGCCGCGAACATGGGCCAGACCGTGGCCGCGCAGGTGAAGCTTTCTCAGTGTCTCACCCTCAGGCAGGATCTCGACCAGGTCATAGAAGTCCTCGACCAGCTGGCGCAGCGCGGTCTCACCGCCGATTGTGTCGATCATGCGCGCGGACATTGCCTCATCCTCCTCTTCGTCCTGATGGCGGTCGGAAAACCGGCCGCCTATCGCTCCACTCGCCTTGGCGGGTTCTTCATGTCACGCGATCCATCCGGCCTGGCGCTGGCGCCGGAACGCGGCCAGCGCATTGCGCATCAGGATCGCCACCGTCACCGGCCCGACACCGCCCGGCACGGGCGTGATCCACCCGGCCATTTCCTTCACCGCCTCGGTATCCGCGTCGCCCACGATGCGCGTCCGGCCTGCCTCGTCCGTGATCTGGTTGATGCCGATATCGATGACCGCGGCACCGGGACGGATCATGTCGGGTTTGAGGAAGTTGGGTTTGCCCACGGCAACCACGACCGCATCGGCGCGCCGAGAATGCATGGCGACAGATCGCGTCATGTGATGGCAGACCGTCACCGTCGCGCCTTCCGCCATCAGAAGGAAAGCCGCCGGCTTCCCCACGATTTCGGAGTGACCGATCATCACGACCTCGAGGCCTTCCAGCTTCAGCCCGGTTTCCTTCAGAAGTTCGACCGAGGCGGCGGCCGTGCAGGGCGACAAGGCAACGTCGGAATAGACGATGTTGCCGATGGAGGCCGGATTCATCCCCTCGACGTCCTTCAGGGGGTGGATCGCCGATTGCAGCGAACGGACATGGATTTGCGGCGGAACTGGCCGTTGCAGGATGATGCCCAAAACGTCCGGGTCATTGTTCATCGCCAGAATCCGTGTCTTGCACTCTTCCTGGCCGATACTCTCCGGCCATGTCTGCGCATCGAACCGCAACCCCGCCTCCTCGGCCCCCCGCGCCTGGTTGCGGACATAGACGGCGACAGCGGGCGTATCGCCGATCGAGATCGACACCAGCCGACCGACCGTCGCCGTGCGCGCCTCGGCCGCGAGGCCCTCGCGGACATCGGCGAGAATCCGGGCGCGGACCTTGCGTCCGTCGATCAGGCGGTGGTCTTGCACCCTTGCGTCCATCAGGCCGTCAGCCCTTGGGGTTCTGGCAACCCGTTTGCGCGGCAAGCTGCGGTGAGGGTATTGGCCAGAAGGCAGGCGATGGTCATCGGGCCGACGCCGCCGGGGACCGGGGTGATGGCGCCGGCGACCCTGGCGCAGCTCTCGAAGTCGACGTCGCCGACGAGCCGGGTCTTGCCGCCCCGCTCGATCCGGTTGATGCCGACATCGATCACGGTGGCGCCGGGCTTGACCCAGTCGCCGGGGATCATTTCGGGCCGGCCGACGGCCGCCACCAGAATGTCCGCCCGGCGGCAGACCGCGCCCAGATCCTTCGTGCGGCTGTGCGCTATGGTCACGGTGCAGCTGTCGCCCAGCAGAAGCTGCGCCATCGGCTTGCCGACGATGTTCGAGCGGCCGACGACGACCGCCTCGAGGCCCGCGAGCTTGCCCAGATGGTCGCGCAGCATCATCAGGCAGCCCAGGGGCGTGCAGGGCACCATCGACTTCTGCCCGGTGCCCAGAAGCCCGACATTGGAGATGTGGAACCCGTCGACATCCTTCGCCGGGTCGATGCGGTTGATGACAAGCTCCGCGTTCAGATGCTTCGGCAGCGGCAGCTGCACCAGGATGCCGTGGACCCTGTCATCCCCGTTCAGCCGGTCGATCAGCGCCAGAAGCTCGGCCTCGGAGATCCCGGGCGACAGCTTGTGCTCCCAGGAGGCCATCCCGACCTCGACGGTCTGCTTGCCCTTCGAGCGCACATAGACCTGGCTCGCCGGGTCCTCGCCCACCAGAACCACCGCGAGCCCCGGCATCAGCCCATGCTCCGCCTTCAGCCGCGCGACATGGGCCGCCACCTCGCCCCGCACCTTGGCCGCAAAGGCCTTGCCGTCGATGATCGCCGCCGTCATGTCCGCCCTCTTCCGCTTCTTCTGTTCGAAAATACTTCCGCCGGAGGCACGGGCGGGCCGGGCTCGAGGCCCGGTCCGCCCGCCCCCCTGGCTCAGAACAGCCCCTCGACCTGGCCCTTGTCGTTGAGCCGGATCACCTCGGCCGAGGGCACCTTGGGCAGGCCCGGCATCGTCATGATCTCGCCGCAGATGACGACGACGAACCCCGCCCCGGCGCTGAGCCGCACCTCGCGCACCGGCACCGAATGCCCGGTCGGCGCGCCGCGCACATTGGGGTCGGTGGTGAAGCTGTACTGGGTCTTGGCCATGCAGATCGGCAGATGGCCATAGCCCGCCTTCTCCCAGGCGTGAAGCTGGTCGCGGACCGACTTGTCGGCCAAGACCTCGTCGGCATGGTAGATGCGCTTGGCGATGGTCTCGATCTTCTGGAACAGGGGCATCTCGTCGGGATAGAGCGGTGCGAAATTGGCGCTGCCGCTCTCGGCCAGGCTCACCACCTTCTTCGCCAGTTCCTCGATCCCGGCCGAGCCCTGCGCCCAGTGCTTGCACAGGATCGCTTCCGCCCCCTGCTCGGCGACATAGGCCTTGACCGCCGCCACCTCGGCATCGGTGTCGGAATAGAAGTGGTTGATCGCCACCACCACCGGCACGCCAAAGCTCTTCACGTTGGCGATGTGGCGGCCGAGGTTCGGGCAGCCCTTCCGGATCGCCTCGACATTCTCGGCGCCGAGATCGGCCTTGGCCACGCCGCCGTTCATCTTCATCGCCCGGCAGGTCGCCACGATCACCGCGGCGGCAGGCTTCAGCCCGGCCTTGCGGCACTTGATGTCGAAGAACTTCTCGGCCCCGAGATCGGCGCCGAAGCCGGCCTCGGTCACCACATACTCGCCGAGCTTCAGCGCGGTCTTGGTGGCGATGACCGAGTTGCAGCCATGCGCGATATTGGCGAAGGGGCCGCCATGCACGAAGGCCGGGTTGTTCTCCAGCGTCTGCACCAGGTTCGGCTGCATCGCGTCCTTCAGAAGCACCGTCATCGCGCCATCGGCCTTGATGTCGCGGGCATAGACCGGCGACTTGTCGCGGCGATAGGCCACCACGATGTCGCCGAGCCGCTTCTGCAGATCCTCGAGATCCTTCGAGAGACAGAGGATCGCCATCACCTCGGAGGCCACGGTGATGTCGAACCCGGTCTGGCGCGGGAAGCCGTTCGAGACGCCGCCGAGATTGACCACGATGTCGCGGAGTGCGCGGTCGTTCATGTCCATCACCCGGCGCCAGCTGATCCGGCGCGCGTCGATCTCAAGCTCGTTGCCCCAGTAGATGTGGTTGTCGATCATCGCGCTGAGCAGGTTGTGGGCGCTGGTGATCGCGTGGAAGTCGCCGGTGAAATGGAGGTTCATCTCCTCCATCGGCACCACCTGCGCATGACCGCCGCCTGCCGCCCCGCCCTTCATCCCGAAGTTCGGCCCCGAGCGACGCCTCGCGGATGCAGATCACCGCCTTCTTGCCGATCCGGTTCAGCCCGTCGCCAAGCCCCACCGTCGTCGTCGTCTTGCCCTCGCCCGCCGGCGTCGGGTTGATCGCCGTCACCAGAATGAGCTTGCCGTCCGGCCGACCCTCCAGCGAGCGGATGAACTCCTGGCTCACCTTCGCCTTGTCATGCCCGTAGGGCAGAAGATGCTCCGACGGAATGCCAAGCTTGCCCCCGATCTCCATGATCGGCTGCTTCTTCGCCTCCCGCGCAATCTCAATGTCCGTCTTGAATGTCATGTCCGTTTTCCTCTGGATTCGTTGCGGGCGGTGTCCGTAGCCCAGGCACGCGAGTTGATCTGTGGCGGGCGGCGGCGACTTCGGTCGTCAGGCCCCTTGTGTTGATCGCCTTCTCGCCTGACTGGCGAAGCGACTTCCGTTAACGTGGGATTTCCTGATGGCGAATGGTCCCCTGATCTCAGCTTCATTCCCAATGATAAAATAATATTCTCTTTGGTCAAATGCTTGTTGGCGGATTTGCCTCGAGAAATTGACGGCTGAACCTGATGAGATCGCGGGCTTCCACGTTCCGGCTCCTCCTGTCCCTATCGTCCTTTCAGCTTCTGAATTGAAAAACCCAGCAGGTCGCGAAACCCGCTGGGGAAGATGCGGCACAGGGAGACAGGCCGCAAGTAAAGCGATGGGCGACTAGACGTTGACCTCTTCCCGAAGATAGGCCGCCATCGAATTCGTCAAGCGCGTCTTTCCACGGCGTATGGTGCAGGGGCGCCATCGTGCCCGTGATCACCGACCGGTAGCGATTGTTGCGAAAGCCCATGATGTCCTCTTTCTTGTGGTCCTTCCACTCGAAGAAGGCCTCGCAGGCGCCATCGACGTCGAAGCTCGGATAATCCGTCTCGGCGATCAGTTCCTTGACGTATTCGCCCTGGTAGTGGATCGCGTCATGGGCGTCCTTGCCCGCATCCTCGGCGGCGACACGGTCCTCGACATCCTTCAAAAGCACCTTCTTGTCGGCGGGAACGGCGATCCGGCCCATGATGACATCGCGCACCCACCAGGCTTGGGCGTCGAACATGTTGAAGGTGAACCACTGGTCCTGCATGCCGAGGTAGAAGAGCTTCGGGTTCTGCACCCATGCCACGCCCTTGTAGAGATCGGCGGTCGCCAGCCGGTTCGCGGTCTTGAGCCGAAGATCGTCGGGCAGGAAGGGGAAGTGGTGCTTGTAGCCGGTGCAGAGGATGATCGCATCGACCTTCTTCGACGATCCGTCGGCGAAATAGGCGGTCGTCTCGTCCACCCGCTCAAGCTTCTGCACTTCCTTCCAGTTCGCCGGCCACTTGAACCCCATCGGCGCGTGCCGGTAGGCCATCGTGATCGACTTCGCGCCGTATTTCCAGCATTGCGAACCGATGTCCTCGGCCGAATAGGACGTGCCGAGCAGCAGCATGTCCTTGCCGTGAATTCGCGCGCGTCGCGGAAATCATGCGCATGCAGAACGCGGCCGTTGAACTCTGTCGAAGCCCGGATACTCGGGCACGTTCGGGATCGAGAAATGGCCCGAGGCGACGATGACGTTGTCGAACTCCTCGTCGTACATCCGGTCGGCCTGGCAGGTCATGCGCGGTGACGGTGAAATTGCCCTTGTCCGCATCGTAGTTGACCATCGCGGACGGTGGTCGAGAAGCGGATCCAGGTCGCGCACCCCGGCCTTCTTCACCCGGCCCTCGATGTAATCGAACAACACCGCGCGCGGCGGATAGCTGGCGATCTGCTTGCCGAAGTGCTCCTCGAACGAATAGTCGGCGAATTCCAGACCCTCCTTCGGGCCGTTCGACCAGAGGTAGCGATACATCGAGCAATGCACCGGCTCGCCATGTTCGTCGAGGCCGGTGCGCCAGGTGTAGTTCCAGAGTCCGCCCCAGTTCGCCTGCTTTTCGAAGCAGACGATCTCCGGGATCTCGGCCCCGCTCCGGCTTGGCGGATTGGAAGGCCCGCAACTGCGCCAGTCCGGACGGACCCGCGCCAATGATCGCCACGCGTTTCTTCACTTCAACCTCCTGCTGGTTTGAACCAATTCTTAATATCTGGTGCTTTTGGTTTGGACCAGATTGACGAACCGGTCCTCTGCATGTCAATACATAAATTCTGCCTGCGGATAATAATCTGCCGAAATGAGGCTACCCATCGGCAAGGAAAGCCCTAGATCTGCCCACTATGAGCTCAGGAAGTTTCGCGCATAGGCTTGCCGTGAAGGGCACGCTGCCACGGTTGACCGTCGGGGTGGCGGACACGGTCAACTCGGGTTTCTGGCACCGCTGTCCGGTCCGGTGCAATCCTGGGGCCTGCCGGGGCTGAACGGCTGCCAGATCTGGACTGACAGCGTCAATCGCGTGGGCGGGCTGGCCCTGGGCGGCGAGCCGGCATCACCTCCGCCTCGTGCCCTTCGATTGCGGATACGACCCGGCACTGGCGCTCGAAGGGGTTCGCAGGCTCGTCCAGGATCACGACGTCAAGATGCTCCTCACGCTGGGTGGCGACATCCTTGGTGCCGGTCATCGACTATCTGATGGATCGCAGAGCTCCTGACCGCCACACTTTTGCCAAGCGACCTGTCGCCGGATACGCCCTATCTGATCGCACCGAGTGAATCGCATCCGATCTACAATGTCACCGGAATCGACTGGCTGGCCCGCAACAGGCCGGGCCTGCGCCGGATCGCCCTCTGTTCCCAGACTGATGCCCTTGGACTGCCCTCGATCGCGACCTATCGCGCGGCCTGCGCGGCGGCGGGCATATCGGTGGTGAAGGAAATCCGCTACGATCCGCAAGAGAGCGATGCCGCCGGTATGGTCCGCGCCATGATGGCCGAGGAGCCGGACATCTTGTGCTGGTGCACCAGCTATACGCCCATGGTCCATGCCCTGACCGAGGCGGCCCACGCGGCCGGGTTCGCGGGGCAGCTTCTGTCCTGCACACTCGACGCCTATCCGCGGCTCATCGACAGGACCTCGCCGGACTTCATGGAAGGCTTCGTCTTCCAGTTCCCCGATTTCGACGATCCGGCGCTCGCCGAAAAGGCGTTCTTCTTCAATCGCCCCAAGGATTTCTACATCGAGTATGAGCGCCGCTTTCCCCAAAACTGGACGGCGGTTTCCTGGGAATACGCGGCGATCCTCGATATCTGGCGGACGGCGGTCGAACGGGCCGGTGGCGTGGCCTCGGTTTCGGTTCTCGCCGCCATGAAGCAATCGGGCGCGGTCATGCACGCCTTCGGGCCTGCGCGCTGGTGGGGTTCTGAGATATTCGGGATAGACAATGCGCTGGTCGGCGACTGGCCTGTCGTGCAGATCCGCGACGGCCGCGCGCGTATCGTCGAGTTCGGATCGATCCCGGCCTGGCTCGACCGGCACGGCGCGTTGCTGAAGGAGCAGATGGTGGAGCTGGGCCAGATGTGGGATCAGCGTCAGGCGAAGGCGCGGCACACCACGCCGTTGTCCCGGCGCAGCCCCTGATCTCAGGCCTCCTGCAGGAGCAGCTTCTGCTCCTCGATCAGATGCAGTTTGATGAACTCCACGGCAGCCTCGATATCGCGTGATGCGATGGCATTGAACAGCGTGTTGTAACGCTGCTGATAGTCGCCGATGCGTTTCGGCGTCAGATGCCGCCGCAAAAGGGCCGAGCGGAAGTTCTGGCGGCAGGCATCGATCGTCAGTTCGTAACAGGCGGCCAGAAGCGGGTTGCCGGTGCCTTGTGCGATCTGCCGGTAAAGCTCTTCTTCCTGCCGCGAAAAGGCGGCGGCGTCGGTATGCACCTGCTCCATCTGCGAAAGCGTTTCGCCCAAGGCCTCGATCTGGCGCGGTGTCATGTTGATGATGGCAAGCCGGACCATCTCGGGCTCAAGGATGCCGCGCACGACCAGGTGATGGAGCGGGCTTGTGTTCGAGGCGAGCGCCGAGGGCGCGGCATTGCGGCCCAGTTCGCTCTGATAGGTAACAAAGCTGCCGCTGCCCGCCCGGCGCCGAATGACCCGACGTGTCTCGAGCACGTCCAGCGCCTCGCGGACCGTGTTGCGCGCGACACCCAGTTCGGCGGCGAGCGTCCGTTCCGACGGCAGCCGTTCGTCGACCTCGTATTCCTTTGCCTCGATCCGCCCGAAGATGGTGTCGATCACGCTTTGCACCGTGGCGCTGACAGGCGCGTCGGGCGGTTCATGGGCCGCGAAGGGAACGATGCGTGTGGTCAAGCGGGTACTCCCCATTCAGTGTGGTCAGTAAAACCGAAACCCCGCAGTTTCTCAACAGCCAGGGGCGAAACGCGAGCGGGCGGCCCGTTGCGGGCCGCCCGTCAATTTTCAGAACACCAGCGCGTCAGACCGGCAGGACGAAGAACCAGTTCGCCCAAAGAACGATCGCGGCGCCGACGATCAGCGCAAGATAGGGCAGGAAGCCCGCCTTGCGTTCGCCGAGATCGCCGTCCGAGAGCCCCAGATCCTCCAGCGCCTCGGGCGGGAACTTGCCCTTGTCCTGAACGTAGTGGCGGAACCAGAACACCGGGATGATGAGTGCCGCAAAGGCGACGCCCGACCAGAGCGCACCGGAATAGCCCCACACCTTCGCCCCGGCGCCGAGCAGGAGAGCGTTGACGAAGGCGAGAAGCGTGTTGAACCCGATCAGCGCGGTCGGCGCCTTCCACGGGCGATGCACATGGCCGGAGTCGATCCGGTGTATCCATCCGGCGTTGAGGTTGAGGAAGTTGAAGGTCAGGTACCCCACGTTCGAGATGGCCAGAACGTAGAAATACCCGCCGGCATCCGAAGCGAGCGCCAGGAGGAAGAGGTTGAAGCCAAGGTCCGTCCACATGGCATTGGTCGGCGCCCCGTGATCGTTCACATGGCTCAGATACTTCGGCAACCAGCCATCGCGCGAGCCCTGGTAGAGCGTCCGCGAAGAACCCGCCATCGCCGTCATGATCGCCAGGAACAGCGCCATGATCATCAGGATCACGAGAACCTGCTTGATCGCATTGGACGAACTGACCATCGATCCCAGCGCCTGGGCGATGCCTGTGCCGTCGACAATTCCGGGATCAAGCATGCCCGCCGCCCCGAAGACGCCCTGGAAGGAGAACGGGATCAGGAAGTAGAAGATGACGCAGAGCAGGCCCGAGAAGAAGATGGCCTTGAAGGTGTCCCTTGCCGGGTCTTTCATCTCGGCGGTGTAGCAGACGGCGGTTTCGAAGCCATAGGTGGACCAGGCCGCGATATAGAGGGCGCCCAGGAAAAGCGTCCAGCCGCCGATGTCCCACGACCCGACATCGCCGCCATAGGCCACCGAGGGCGGGACGACGTCGCTGACGTTCATGTAGTCGATGGAGCCGGTCAGGATCGGCACGATGCCGACAAGGAAGAGCGGTACCAGAACGATGACTGCCAGGATCTTCTGCGCGCGCGCCGTCGAGGCGATGCCGCGGTGCTGGATGGCGAAGATGATCAGCATGAGAATGGTGCCGATCACAAAGGTCGAGTTGAAGTGAAGCGTGCCGAGGCCGGGAATGGTGACGTTGAAGGCTTCCCAGACACGCGCCGCCGGGGTCAGAGCGTCGACTGCGGCCGTGGTCGAGACGGCGGAGATGGCGTCCGCGACCGGCACCCCCGCGTTCGCTGCCATGTAGTCCACGACCGCCTGGCTTTCGGCGGTAAACTGGGCGCCATTGGCAGTGATCCAGTCGAGCACGATCTGACTGTCGCCGGCGGGGATCGCGAAGAGCGCGTTCAGAATGTAGCCGGCCGCGATGGCGCATCCGAGCGACAGCACCGGCGACCATGCGAACCAGTTGCACCAGACCGAAAGCGGCGCGATCACCTTGGAATACCGCAGCCACGCCGTGGCCCCATAGATCGAGGTTCCACCCGACTTGTTGCCGAACATGCCGGCGATCTCTGCGTAGGTGAACGATTGCGAAAAACCCATGATCATCGAAATGATCCAGACCACGAAGGCCGCCTGCCCCGCCACACCGGCGATCCCGCCGATCGAGAACAGGACAAGGGGCGGAACGCCCGCCGCAACCCAGAACGCGCCGCGCCAGTCGAGTGACCGTTGCAGGCTTCCGGACTTGGCGGACATCTCATCGGATAAGACCGCAGTAGTCTCGCTTGGCATGAAAGCTTCCTTTTCCCTGATGATGGCGCGCATGCTGTCCGAGGCCTGCGGCTTGCCGAGTTGTTTCTTGTTGGTCAGCACGACGCCGTCGGTGCGCCGCAATCGAACTCACGGGACAATCTGCCGCAGTTTGGGGCTCTCACAAAGCGAAAATTTGCATCACGTGAAATAAACATTCATTTCGCGCAGGATTGGTTGCGAAACTGTTGGTCTCGGCGACTCGAGACGAACACGTTAGCAATGGATAAAACTTGACAGAATGTCGCATGTCGCGTTTCCTCTGCATTAAAATTTTTTACGAGTGGGGAATTTACAAGGCCACGGCGCTGCCGTGGCAACGTGGGAAAAAAACGGGAGGGAAAAATGTCTGATCTGGAAGGGCGCATCGAAAAGATGCACCGAAGCGACGTGATGATTGCCTGGGCGTTCGTTGCCTGCCTGTGGCTCGCAATGGGATTTGTCGCCTGGGCAACATGGGATCTTGCGCCGACCGGCTGGGCGCGGACCTTACTGCTGATTGGCGGCGCGGCGGTGCTTGTCTTCAACACCGCGGCGATCATGGCGATGCTGCGCCACTACCGCGAAGATCGTGACTTCATGTACGGCCTCGATATCAAGTTTCTCGATGCCGCGCGCGCGGCGAAGGGGTAACGGCGATGGCGAAATACACCCCACCCACCCAAGGCAGGGTCGGCCAGATCATCGACGTGATCGTGCTTCTGGCCCTTACCATCGGCGCGCTCTACATCCCGCTCTGGCTGAAGATGGCCGGCAGCGCCCATGTCGCGAACGTCCCCGAAAATCCGACCTGGGAAAGCCTCGGGCAAAACCCGGTAATGGTCGAGAAATGGAACCAGCTCGGCTATGCCGATCCGGCTGCGGCGGCGGAACTGATCACCAGCCGCTTCGACTACTCATTCTCGATCGGCAGCCTGCTCGTGATGATCGTCGTCATCGTCGGGTACTATGCAATCATGTTGCGGTTCTCCGAAAAGGAATACCGCGAAGTGATCGCCGAAAAATTCAACGGCGATTGAGGGGGAGCGGATCATGGATATCTGGAACATCATGGAATACGCGGCCTGGGCCCTTTCTGCGGTCTTCGGCCTTGTCATCATCGCAGACTGGCTCAGGACCGACAGCACCTATCCGGAGGACGTGCTGATGTCCTCGCGGGAAGGCGAGCTTGAGGCGATGACCGAAGAGCACAAGGCCTGAGGGGGCGAAGATGAGCGATTTTGATATCACTTCCAAGACGATGGACGGCATGGGGCCGCATGGCGCCAAGGTCGGCCTTCTCAGGGTTCTCGGCCCGGCGCATGTCTGGGCGCTTGGCGTCGGCATCGTTCTGGTCGGCGAATACATGGGCTGGAACTTCGCCGTCGGCAAGGGCGGCGCCTATGCGGCGCTGATCGCCTGCTGGTTCGCGGGGCTGCTCTATACCTGCGTCGCCATGATCGACAGCGAGGTGACTTCGACCGTCGCCGCAGCCGGGGGCCAGTATACCCAGGCCAAGCACATCGTCGGTCCCTTGATGGCCTTCAACGTCGGCCTCTACCTTGTTTTCGCCTACACCATGCTGGAGGCGGCGAACGCGATCACGGTCGGCTTTCTGATCGATACGGTCGCGGTCATGTCAGGGCATGAGGGACTCGACCAACGGCCCTTCATCGTCCTTGCGATCATGTTCCTGGCCTGGCTGAACTATCGCGGCGTTCTGGCGACGCTGACCTTCAGTCTGGTCATCACCGCAGTCGCCTTCAGCGCGATCATCATCCTGTTCCTGGCAACTTCGCCCGTCTTCGGCGGCGACGTTCTGCAGCACGAGGAGCTGATGACCGACCTGCCCTATGGCTGGCTCGGCGTACTCGCGGCGATGCATTTCGGCCTGTGGTATTACCTCGGCATCGAGGGCACGACCCAGGCCGCCGAAGAAGTCCGCTCGCCTGCCCGCGCGCTGCCCTTCGGGACACTGGCCGGGATCATGACGCTGCTGATCGCGGCGACGCTGACCTGGTATGTCTGCGTCGGCCTGATGCCCTGGGAATATCTTGGTCAGGCCGGGGTGCCGCTCTTTGACGCGGCGCGGCTTTCGGGGTCCACATTCCTGATGGTGCTCTTGGGTATCGGCACCTTGTTCGCCACGCTCGCCTCGGCCAACGGCTGCATCAACGACGCCTCGCGCGCCTGGTTCTCGATGGGCCGGGACCACTACCTGCCGGCCTGGTTCGGCGCCGTGCATCCGACCTACCGGACGCCCTACCGCTCGATCATCTTCCTCGTCCCGATCGCGCTCATCTTCGCGCTCGGCGCACCGCTGGATCAGGTGATCACCTTCTCGATCCTGTCGGGGCTTCTGGAATACACGTTCATGCCGATCAACGTGATCCTGTTCCGCAGGAAGTGGCCGCTCGACACGATCAAGCGCGGCTACGAACATCCGTTCCACCCGCTTCCCGCAATCGTGTTGCTGTTCCTGTGCGGGGTCACCTACTTTGCGGTGTTCCTCGGCTATGGCACGCAACTTGTCGCGATGATCGCCTTCTACGTCATCGTGTCGCTGTGGTTCCACTTCTGGCGCTATCGCTTCGTGCGACGCGCGGCCCAGTTCACAATGCCCTGGCCGCGTCCGCAAGGTTACTGAGGCAGTCCGCACATGATGCCAATGGCCCGCCCGACAAGGCGGGCCATTTCAATCCGGAGAACGGAAATGGAACGTCTGGGATTGGGAATGCTTGCCGCCGCGCTCGGGGCCGGTGTCGTTGTCCTGCTGCTGCAAGCCCTCAAGGCCGGGCGCGCGCGCAAGGCGGTGCGCGCGGCGTATTTCGATGCCTGCGCGGCGCTTTTCCCGTCGCCGCGCATCCAGGTGGAGGGTGGCGGTTTCCCCCGTCTTTCCGGCACATATGGCGGTGAGGCTTTCGATCTTCGGGCGGTGCTGGACACGCTGACCTTCCGCAAGCTTCCCGCGCTCTGGGTTCTCGTCACCCTGCCCTGTCCGCTGCCCCTCAGGGGCACGCTCGACCTCATGATGCGGTCCACGGGGATGGAACCGTTTTCCAACTTCCACGTCCTCCCCGATCAGATCGCCACGCCGCCGGGATATCCCGAGGAACTCGTGATCCGAACCGACGATCGCGCGGCACTTCCGCCGGAATCGCTGCTGCGCCCATATCTCGACCTGTTCGACGATCCGCAGGTGAAGGAACTCGTCCTTTCGCCCAAGGGATTGCGCATCACCTTTCTCGCCGAAGAGGCGAACCGCGCGCGCTATCTCATCTTCCGCGACGCGGAAGTCGGCGCGACGCCATTGCCGCCCCGCCGCCTGAAGACCGTATCTTGATACGCTTCTTGCGATGCGGGAAGACGTCCTCCGCCTGGCGCCGGAACCACGAAAGAGCATGAGCCGATGACGCAACCGACCAACCCTCTTCTCGTTCTCGCCGCCGCGCTGATCCTGCCGGGCAGCGGTCAGGTTCTGAACCGCCAGCCGGTGCGCGGGCTGATGTTCCTGTTCTTCATCCTGCTTCTGGGCGGCTACACGCTGAAGACCGCCGCGCCCGATGTCTCGATCGTGGGCAAGCTGGCCGGGGGGATCTTCGTCTATGCCATGTCGCTGTTCGATGCCTACAAGCAGGCCCGCATCCGCAGCGAAGTCTGGCGGCACGGCACCCGGCAGGCGGAACCCGGCCTTTGAAGGCCGGGCCTGCGGGTAGACTCGCGCTCAGTAGTTGCCCTTCACCCGTTCCTTCGTCGGATCGAAATGCGGGAAGGGAACCACGGTCGCCTTCAGCCGCTTCTGATCGCCGTCGAGGCGGCCGATCTCCAGTTCCGTCCCGTTCTCGGAATGCGTGATGTCCACTCGGGCGAGCGCGATCACCTTGCCGAGGATCGGCGACTTGACGGCGGAGGTCACGACCCCGATCTGCGGCTTGCCGAAATGGACGCAATCGCCGGGCGTCGGCACGACGCCACCTTCGAGATCGAGCCCGATGAGCTTTTTCTGCGGGTTTGCCTTGCGCGCCTCAAGCGCGGCACGGCCGATGAAATCGTCGGTCTTGCCTTTGAGCGGCACGGCAAAGCCGATCCCCGCTTCCATCGGGTCGGTCTGATCGTCGAACTCCGACCCCGCGAAGATCAACCCGGATTCGATGCGCAGCATGTTCAGCGCCTTGAGACCGAGCGGGATCATCCCCATCGGCTCGCCCACCGCCCAGATCGCGTCGAAGATCTGCTCAGCGTCCTTCGGGTGGCAGAAGACCTCATATCCCAACTCACCCGAGTAGCCCGTGCGGCTGACGACGACGGCGGGCCCCTCGAACCCGCCGAGGCGGCCGATGGTGAGACGGAACCAGCCGAGTTCCTCGACCGTCGCCTGCGCCGGCGGCGTCCAGATCACCCGGCTGAGGATCTCCCGCGACAGCGGCCCCTGCACCGCGATGTTGCAGTGATGGTCGGTGCGAGCCGCGCACCCAGACGTTCATCCCGCGCTCCTGCGCCTGCTTGCGCAGCCAGAGACCGGACTGGTCGTTGCCCCCGATCCAGCGGAAATTCGTATCGCCCAGACGGAACACGGTGCCGTCGTCGATCATGCCGCCGTGGTCGTAGCACATCGCGGTATAGACGATGCCGCCGACGGGCAGCTTCTTCATGTCGCGGGTCACGCAAAGCTGCATCAGCGCTTCGGCGTCCGGGCCCGTCACCTCGTATTTGCGCAAGGGCGACAGGTCCATGACCACGGCCTTTTCGCGCGCGGCCCAGTATTCCTCGGTAGCACCATGGTTGGTCATCTCGTTCGGCAACCAGTAGCCGTTGTATTCGACAAAGTTCCGCGTGTGCCGCGCAAAGCAATCGTGGAAACCGGTTTTCTTCGTCTCTTCCAAATCAGCCCCCGGTGTTTTGCGCCAGCCAATGGAGCGCTTGAAGTCTTCGGTCTTGTCATAAAGCCGCAACTGGATATCGGTCGGGTTCCAGCCGTTGGCCGGGTCGATGTCGCAGGGACAGGCGGTGGAGACGCAGACCAGATCGGTCAGCGCCCTGCAGCAGCACGTAATCCCCAGGACGCGACCAGGGATCGTCCATGCCGATCGCGTGGGTGTCGTCCAGAAGCGTGTTGAAGAAGAAGTTGATCGCCGGCCACCCGGCGCGCGGCCGGATGCCATAGCTCGCCAGTTCGCGGTTCATGTTGTCCGAACAATTGATGTGGCCGGGATAGCCGAGATCCTCATAGTAGCGGGCCGTGCAGGACAGGCCGAACGTGTCGTGCCGCCCGACGGTATCCTGCACGATCTCGACCAGCGGTTCGTGATCGACCGAGAAGTACTTCGCCTGCAACCCCGGCATCGGATAGAGCGACCCCATCAGCGAGCGTGTCGTCGTCGGGTCGATCTCGCGTTCAAGCCCCTTGTCGAGGGCCCGCCGCGAAAACGCCTGGAAATCGGAGCATTCCCTGCCTTTCACGTCGAGGATCTGGATGTACTGGCCCGCCTTCACCTCATAGGGCAGCGCCTGCCCCGGCTGGATGTTGGCGTCCAAGAGCGGATCGGCGAGCGGATCGGGGGCGGTCAGCGGGCCCTTGCCATCCGGCAGCACGGCGCGTCGGATGTAGAGCGTCACATCGGTCGGCGCCCAATGGTCGTAGGGTTCCATCGGGCCGCCTGCGGCGCAGACGATCAGCAGGCCGTCCAATGATGCGATGAAGGTCGCGAAATCGCCGGGACGGGAGCCTTCCTCGAACACCAGCGAGGCGTCGGCCTTGCCGAGATCGAAGCCCGCCTTGTCAAGCGCGCGCACCACCTTGGCCCCCGATGGATCGCCGAGAAGCGCCGCCTTGAGCCCCTTGCGGGTCGCGCCCGCCCTTGGCGCCGATCATCGCCGCATCCGACCGCCCGTCATGGGCGAAGAACACGATCTCGACCGGTTGCAGGCCCTCGCGATCCTGAATCGTGATCTGGTCGCCCTTGTAGATCGGCACGGCACGGCTGCCGCCGCCCGGCACCGGGTGCCGCTCGACCCCCGGCGGCAGAACCGGCAAACCGGGGATAACAACGCCTGCCCGTTCGAAGGGCTTCTCAAAAACCGACTGCAAGTTCATGATATTGGCTCCAGATGGCCGATCCCTACGGGTTCGTGCCGACCCCATTGCGTGACGAGAAGCTTGCAGCCGCCGGGCGACAGCGAGGTGTGGGTGGTGCCCGGCTCCAGCCGCACGAAGTCCCCGGCGCGGTAGACCTGCCCGTCGAAATCGAAAAGCTCGCCTTCAAGCACGAAGAACTCCTCGGCCCCGTCATGCCGATGCGGCGTGCTGCTGGCCCCCGGCGCCATCACCATCAGATAGCTTCCGCGTCCGGTGGCAGGATCAAACGAGACGTTGTGCCACGTCATCGTGCCTTCCGTCCCGCCGAAGGCTGTCATCGGCACGAAATCCGAACTGTCGAACCGGGCGATGCGTCGGGATCTACGATGTCGGCCCATGACTCCTCACACCCCGAGCACTTTGCGCCGCGTCGCGGACCAGCGCATGATGATATGGTCGAAGGTCAGCGCCATCAGCGCGACGCACATCCCGAGGACGAAGTTCTTGCCAAGCTGGTTGCCCGCAAGGGTCCTCTGAAGCTCCTGCCCCAGATCCTGCGTGCCGATGAAGGCGGCGATGATCACCATGAAGAAGGCGAACATGATCGCCTGGTTGAAGCCGATCGCCATTGTCGGCAAGGCCAAGGGGATCTGCACCTTCCAGAGCTTCTGGCTGCGCGTGGCGCCTGACATGTCCGCCGCCTCGAGCAGTTCCTCGGGTACCGCGCGGATGCCTTCGATCGTGTAGCGCATCAAGGGCACGGTCGCGAAGATGAAGATGGCGAAGATGACCGACGACGTCGTTCACCCCGAAAAGCATGATGGCCGGGATCAGGTAGATGAAGCTCGGGAAGGTCTGGGCGGTGTCGCAGATCAGGAGGACCGGTTGCGCCCATTTCTTTCGCCGCGCGGCAAGGATGCCCAGCGGCAGGCCGACGACGGCGGCGATCACCACGGCGGACAGGACCGTGTAGAGCGTGATCATCGCCCTGTCCCACCAGCCCGTCAGCGCGACGATGGCGAAGAAACCGCCCGCCAGCAGCGCCGAACGCGGGCCGCCGACGGCATAGCCCGCCGCCGCCAGCGCGAGGATGACCGTCAGCGAGGGCAGCCATAGCACCGCGTCGCGGAACGGGATCAGCACGGATACCGTCAGGAAACCGCGCAGCCAGGTGGTGATGGCATCAATCGTATCATTGGCGAGAATGGCGCGAATGACCGTGTCGATCTCGGACCCCATCGACAGCTCGTGCTTGCGGTCGATCTCGTTGGCCATCGGGACGACCTGCGCGAGCAGGATGCAGCCCGCGAATGCGGCCAGTCCGATGAGGAACAGCCGATTGCGTTCCCACCAGGGGGTTCCGCGCTCAAAATGCACGGGTTGCTTGATGACCCAGGCCTTAGAAATCCGGTCCAGCGTCACCGCGACAAGGACGATGGTCACACCGATCTCGAAGCTCCGTCCCAGCTTGAGCGAGTTCATCAGCGACAGAAGCTTCGCGCCGAGGCCGGGCATTCCGATGAACGCGGTCAGCACGACCATCGCCAGGGACAGCATGATCACCTGGTTCACCCCCACCAGAATCTCGGTCCGGGCCGAGGGCAGATAGACGTGACGCAGCATCTGCCAGCGCGTCGAGCCGCTCATCTGGCCGGCTTCGACCACTTCGGCGGCGACTTTCTTCAGCCCGAGCGCGGTCATCAGGACCATCGGCGGTATTGCATAGACGACAGTCGCCACGCAGCCCGCCGTCGGCCCGACCTTGAAGAAGATCACCGCCGGCAGAAGGTAGGTGAAGAACGGCAGGGTTTGCAGAACCGCGAGGATCGGCAGAAGTGCGGCCTCGAAACGCGGGAGCTTCCACGCAAGAACACCCAGGACCAGCCCCAAAAGGAAAGCGGCGGGCGCGGCAACGGCGATCACCGACAGCGTCTGCATCGCCAGATCCCACTGCCCGATCAGCGCGATCCATGTGAAGGTGCCACCGGCGAGAAGCGCCAGCCGCCACCGTCCCACCGCGTAACCGATCACTGCCGCCACCGCAGCCACGGCGGTCCAGGGCAAGGGGCCGAGATAGGGCCAGCGGTTCTTGCCGTAGAGCAGGTTGGCGGTCACATCGAGGAACCACTCCAGAATGGACGAAATCGTGCGGGTAACGTGAATCAGGCCGAGGTCATCCTTGATGAAGTCGAAAAGCGCCTGCATCCAGTCCTGATAGGGCGGGATGGCCCAGTCCGGCACGCGGACGAGCAGATCCGGCAGGAAGGGCCGCGCGACGGCCAGCGCGAGCGCCACCGCGAGCAGGATCGCCGCGCCGCCCGGGATGGCGCGCTGGGCCACACCTTTTGTCAGGGGCACGGTCGTATCTGCCATCACGCCGTTCCCAAGAGGATATCGAGAGCCTCCTGGCGGTTCATCGCGCCGATGAGCTTGCCGCCGGACTCGGCAACAGGAAGATACTCTCTGCTTTCATTGACCAGTTGCCTTGCGAGTTGCAGCACGGTCGCGTCCGCCGCGACCGCCGCCCCTTCGACGGTATGGCCGTTCATCGGCTGTGCCAGCCCGCGGGCATGCACGACGCGCGACTTCTCGACGTTTTCGGTGAACCTCGCCACATATTCGGTGGCTGGCTTCAGGACGATCTTGTCGGGTGTGTCGCATTGTTCGACGGCACCGTCCTTCATGATCGCGATCCGGTCGGCGAGGCGAAGCGCCTCGTCGAAATCGTGGGTGATGAAGACGATGGTCTTGCCGAGCAGTTCGCGCAGGCGCAGGAATTCGTCCTGCATCTCGCGCCGGATCAGCGGGTCGAGCGCGGAGAACGGCTCGTCCAGGAACCAGATGTCCGGCTCGATGGCAAGGCTGCGGGCAATGCCGACGCGCTGCTGCTGTCCGCCGGACAGTTCGCGCGGGAAATACTCTTCGCGCCCCTCGAGACCGACGAGCTTGATCACTTCCATCGCGCGTTCGCGCCGGTCGTGGCGATCCTGTCCGCGCATCTCGAGCGGAAAGGCGACATTGTCGAGCACGGTCCGGTTGGGCAAAAGACCAAAGCTCTGGAACACCATGCCCATCTTGCGGCGCCGAAGCTCGATCAACTCTTTCTCGTTCAGCGTCATGATGTTCTGGCCGTCAACGATGATCTCGCCGCCGGTAATGTCGATGAGGCGCGACATGCAGCGCACCAAGGTCGATTTTCCCGACCCGGAAAGTCCCATGATCACCAGAAGCTCGCCACGCCCGACTTCGATCGACACATCGCGAACGGCGGCGATATACCCCGCCCGGCGTATTTCCTCAAAGCTCTTTCCCGTGGCCGAGGCGACAAAGGATTCGGGCTTGTTTCCGAACAACTTCCAGACGTTGCGGCAAGAAATGACGGGTTCGGCGACGGACATGTGTCAAAGCTTCCTCTATGGCAGCTTCGGGGGGAAAGCCCCCCGAAGCAGTGTCATCAGACCGGGATCATTCGGTCCAGGGTTTCCAGACGGTCTCGTTCGCGTCGAGCCATGCCTGTGCGGCGTCTTCCGCCTCCATCTCGTCGATATCGACGAGCTTGGCCATTTCCGCGATCTGCTGGTTGGTGAAGCTGACCTTCTGAAGCGTCGCATAGGCCTTGGGCCACTTGTCCTTCATGCCATCCCATGCGGCGATCTTCAGATAGCCGTTGGCCGGGTTGCCGCAATCGTAGGTCTTGTCGGGAATGGGTCCGACGGCCGGATCGGTGTCGCAGCCCGCGACCCATTCGGGGAAGTTGACGAATTCACCCGGCCAGACTGCTTCGGCAAAATTCGGAGTCCAGTTGAAGACCACGATCGGCCTCTTGTCTTTTTCCGCCGATGCCAGCTCTGCCCAGATCGCAGCGGCGGAACCCGCGTTGACGACCTGAAAGTTCATGCCGAGCGCGTCAACCTTTTCGGCATCATGCTTGAGCCAGTCCACCGGACCGCCAAGAAAGCGGCCCTTGTCGCCGGTTTCCGGCGTCGCGAAATTGGCGGCGCAATCGTTCAGCGCCTTCCAGTCCGGCAGGCCCGGGCAGGCTTCCTTGGTCCACATCGGATACCACCAGTCTTCGCGGGTAACGGCCGCGTGGGTGGCGACGTCTTCGATCCCGCCCTTCTCCACCGCGGCGCGGAACGAGGCACCGAAGGCGCCTTCCCAGACTTCAGGTTCGAAAGCCACGTCGCCAAGGCGAATGGATTCATAGACCGCCTGGCTGTCGGTGGTCACGTATTCGACATGGTCGCCTTCGGATTCGAAGATCTTGCCGATGACATGACTCATCACGATCTGGCTGGACCAGTTATGGATCGGAATGACGATCGGGTCCGAGCTGTCCTCGGCCCTTGCGGAGGATACCGACACTGCGAGAAGCGCCGCTATCGAAACGAATTTGACGGTCTGCATATTGTCTCCCTGAGTTTGCGTTTATGTGTGGCCCTGATCTCGTGCCAGATTGCCAAGGGGATCATGCCAACTGTCGCCAGGAATTCTGCGTAGAATCTTTGCGGCCTTTGCCTCTAATTTATGATGCCTAACCAGGATAGAGGCGCTAGGATTGGACAGCCCTGGCACAAGGCGCAGCGGCTACCGGAAAAGAGTACAGGCCGTGGCGATGGATCGACGAAGCGCGCAGACACGACCGACGGCGGAGCGACGCAGACCGTTGCCGCCGCTCGACTATCTGCTTGCCTTCGAAGCGGCGGCCCAGAACGCGAGCTTTGCGGGCGCGGCGCGGCAGATCAACATCAGCGAAACCGCGATCAGCCGCAAGGTCCGCCTGCTTGAGCAGCATTTCGGCCTCCAGTTCTTCGCGCGCGGCCACCGATCGATCGAGTTGACACCCTATGGCCGCGAATTCCTGGCGCGTATCTCGCCGGCCATCGAGACATTGCGGGAGGCGTCGGATGACGCCCTCAAGACCAGCAAGAACCGACCGGTGATCCTGGCCGCGACGAATTCCGTCGCATCGCTCTGGCTGACCCCGCGCCTGCACGAGTTCCGGCAGGCGAACAAGCATCTCAGCATCATGCTCGTCGCCTCTGACGTGGACGAGGAATGTCTGGCCGAAACCGTCGACCTGGCGATCCTGCGCGGCGACGGCAACTGGAAAGGCTTCGACTCCCAGCTTGTCTTCGGCGAAACGGTCTTTCCGGTCTGCTCGCCGGAATTCCTGAAGCAGAACCCCGAAATCGCCGACATCGGCAATCTCGCCGCCGCCCCGCTCATCGAGGTTTCGAGCAGCCATACCGAGTGGATGAACTGGCAGGCCTGGCTGGAAGGGGTCGGCGCGAAGCCGCGCCGCCTGGAACGGACCACCTTGTTCAATTCCTATCCGCTGTCCATTCACGCGGCCGTCGACGGTGTCGGCGTCGCGCTCGGCTGGCGGCATCTGGTCGATCAGTTTCTGAACAGCGGCAGGCTGGTTCGTCCGCTGGGCGGAACCCAGGTCCGCACCACATTCGGGTATTACTTGCTGACGCCGCAGAACCACCCCGCCTTTCCAAGCCGTACCGAGGTTTCGGATTGGCTGATGAGCGCCAGCGCCGCCCGCACCCGTTATGGTGAGTGAAAGGCCAGGCTGAAACCGCCCGGTGTCGGAAGTCGCCACAACGATGTCCGAACCGGCGCTATCGCGCAGGCCATGTCTGATGCACCTTTAGGCGGAACTGTTCCGAGGTTGACATGCACTATTCGGGCTTCAAGGTCCTCAAGGAAGCACTGACGGGTCACAAGGGCTGGAAACCGGCCTGGCGTGATCCCGCGCCCAAGTCCCACTATGACATCGTCATCATCGGCGGCGGCGGGCATGGACTGGCGACGGCCTATTATCTTGCCAAGGACTTCTCGAAATCCAGTGTCGCGGTGCTCGAAAAGGGCTGGATCGGCGGCGGCAATGTCGGGCGCAACACCACGATCATCCGCTCGAACTACCTGCTGGACGGGCAACGAGCCCTTCTACGAATTCTCGATGAAGCTGTGGGAAGGGCTGGAGCAGGACTTCAACTACAACGCGATGGTCAGCCAGCGCGGCGTTCTGAACCTGTGCCACACCGATGCCCAGCGCGATGCCTTCCGCCGGCGCGGCAATGCGATGCGGCTGAACGGTGTCGATGCGGAGCTGCTGGATACCGAACGGCGTGCGCAAGATGGCGCCCTTCCTGAACTTCGACAACGCCCGCTTCCCGATCAAGGGCGGCCTGCTTGCAGCCGCGCGGCGGCACGGTGCGCCATGACGCGGTGGCCTGGGGCTATGCGCGCGGCGCCGACAGCCGCGGCGTCGACATCATCCAGAACTGCGAAGTCACCGGCTTTCGCATCGAGGACGGCAAATGCCTCGGGCGTCGAGACCACGCGCGGCTTCATCGGCGCCAACAAGGTCGGCGTCGCGGTGGCCGGATCGTCGGGCCGGGTCATGGCGATGGCCGGGATGCGCCTGCCGATCGAAAGCCATGTCCTGCAGGCCTTCGTCACCGAAGGGCTGAAGCCGGTCATTCCGGGCGTCATCACCTTCGGCGCGGGGCATTTCTATGTCAGCCAGTCCGACAAGGGCGGGCTGGTCTTCGGCGGCGATATCGACGGCTACAACTCCTACGCCCAGCGCGGCAACCTGCCGGTGGTCGAGGATGTCTGCGAAGGCGGCATGGCCTGATGCCGATGATCGGCCGCGCGCGCCTGCTGCGCATGTGGGGCGGGATCATGGACATGTCGATGGACGGCTCGCCGATCATCGACCGGACCGACATCGACGGGCTCTATTTCAACGGCGGCTGGTGCTACGGCGGCTTCAAGGCGACGCCGGCCTCGGGCTGGTGCTTTGCCCATCTGCTCGCCACCGACCGCCCGCATGAAACCGCCACGGCCTATCGCTTCGACCGGTTCCGCAAGGGGCTGATGATCGACGAAAAGGGCATGGGCGCCCAGCCCAACCTGCATTGAGCATCTCGCAAAGTGGGAACCGGTTTGCGGTCGAAGATAAGACTCATGATCATCCCACCCCCTGCTCGGCCCGCGCGACGCGCAGGAATTCACCTATCTCGGCGACGCGAGCCTGATCGACCGCCCCGACTGGCAGGCCGAAGGCGCGGTCGGACCTGTTCCACGACTACCTCTACCTGCGCGACAACCCGGCGGGCGAGCACCGCGAGCTTTGGTACCACGAACAGGGCGACCGCTCCTGGCTGGTCGTGACGCGCAACACGCTGACCCATGAGATCATCTCGGTCGAACTGGCCCGCGACGTGGCCCGGTCGCAAGGGCGCAGCAAATGAGCCAGATCAACCGGCTCGACGGCGGCCTGATCGACCGCGCGCGCACCCTGAGCTTCCGCTTCGACGGCAAGACGCTATCAGGGCCATCCGGGCGACACGCTCGCCTCGGCGCTGCTGGCCAATGGCGTGCGGCTGATCGGGCGCTCGTTCAAGTATCACCGCCCGCGCGGGCCGATTTACCGCCGGGTCCGAGGAACCGAACGCGCTGGTCGAACTGCGCAGCGGCGCGCGGCAGGAACCCAACACCCGCGCGACGACCGCCGAGCTTTTCGACGGGCTGGAGGCGCGCAGCCAGAACCGCTGGCCATCGCTTGCCTTCGACGCGATGGCGGTCAACGACCTGCTGTCGCCGTTCTTCGCCGCCGGCTTCTACTACAAGACCTTCATGTGGCCGAAGGCGTTCTGGGAAAAGCTCTACGAGCCGATGATCCGCCGCGCCGCCGGCCTCGGCAGCCTGTCGGGCGAGGCCGACCCGGACGCCTACGACAAGGGCTTCCTGCATTGCGACCTGCTGATCATCGGGGCCGGACCCGCCGGTCTTGCGGCGGCGCTGACCGCCGGCCGGGCCGGCGCGCGAGGTGATCCTCGCCGACGAGGATTTCGCGCTCGGCGGGCGGCTGAACGCCGAGACCTTCGCGCTTGGCGACGCAGTCGGGCACCGATTGGGCGCAGGCAGCGGTGGCGGAACTCGCCGCCCTGCCGAATGTCCGGCTGATGCCGCGCACCACCGTGATCGGCGCCTTCGACCACGGCATCTACGGCGCGCTGGAGCGGGTGTCCGACCACCTGCCGCAGCCCGCACCGGGCAAGCCGCGCCAGATCCTCTGGCGCATCTACGCCAAGCGCGCCTGCTCTGCGCGGGCGCCACCGAACGCCCCATCGCGTTCGAGAACAACGACCGCCCCGGCATCATGCTGGCCGGCGGCGCTGCGCAGCTATGCCAACCGTTGGGCGGCGGTACCCGGGCAGGGACGTGGCGGTCTTCACCAACAACGACGATGGCCACCGCACCGCCACCGACCTGCTCGCCAAGGGCGTCAAGGTCGCGGCCGTCATCGACAGCCGCAGATCGGATGCGCCCGCGGATCAACCGACTACGAGGTCTTCGCCGGCGCGCAGGTGATCGGCACCGCCGGGCGGCTCGGGCTGAGCTCGATCACGGTGCGCCTTGCAGGACGGCGCGACGCGGAGCATCGCCTGCGGCGCGCTTGGCGTGTCGGGCGGCTGGAACCCGAATGTCCATCTGACCTGCCACCAGCGCGGCCGACCCGTCTGGAACGAGGCGCTCGCCGCCTTCGTCCCGGGCGGCGTGCTGCCGCCCGGCATGAGCGTCGCGGGTGCCGCGAACGGGCGATGTCTCGACCGCCGGCGCGCTTGCACTCGGGTGCCGACCGGCGCGGTCGCGGCCGCTCGCCGATCTCGGGCATCAAGGCCAAGCGCCGCCGACCCTGCCCGAGGCCGAGGATGCGCCGGTCGCGGATCACGCCGCTCTGGCACGTCGCCGGGCAAGGGCCGCGCCTGGCTCGACCAGCAGAACGACGTGACCGTCAAGGACGTGAAGCTGGCGCATCAGGAGGGCTTCCGCTCGGTCGAGCATCTCAAGCGCTACACCACGCTCGGCATGGCGACCGATCAGGGCAAGACCGCCAATGTCGGCGGGCTGGCGATCATGGCGGAGCTGACGGGCAAGTCCATCCCCGAGATCGGCACCACGATCTTCCGCCCGCCCTATACGCCGGTGCCGATCGGGGCGCTTGCCGGCCGATCGCGCGGGCAAGGACTTCCGCCCGACCCGCCTGACGCCCAGCCACAACTGGGCCGACCGAACAGGGCGCGGTCTTCGTCGAGGTCGGCATCTGGCTGCGCGCGCAATGGTTCCCGCGTCCCGGCGAAACCCATTGGCGGCAATCGGTCGACCGCGAGGTTCTGGCGACGCGCGCCAGTCGGTCGGCATCTGCGACGTCACCACGCTCGGCAAGATCGACGTGCAGGGCACCGATGCGGCCGAGTTCCTGAACCGCATCTACGCCAACGCCTTCGCCAAGCTCGCCGTCGGCAAGGTGCGCTACGGCCTGATGCTGCGCGAGGACGGCATCGCGATGGATGACGGCACCACCGCGCGTCTGGCCGAGGATCACTTCGTGATGACCACCACCACGGCCAATGCGGTCGGCGTCTACCGTCACATGGAATTCTGCCGCCAGTGCCTGTGGCCCGATCTGGATGTGCAGCTGATCTCCACCACCGAAGCCTGGGCGCAGTATGCCGTCGCCGGTCCGAATGCGCGCAAGCTGCTGCAAAAGATCGTCGATCCGGAATTCGACATCTCGAACGAGGCCTTCCCCTTCATGGCCTGCGGCGAGATCACCGTCTGCGGCGGCCTGCGGGCGCGGCTGTTCCGCATCTCGTTCTCGGGCGAACTGGCCTATGAGATCGCCGTGCCGACCCGCTACGGCGACGCGCTGATCCGCGCGATGATGGCAGGCGGGGCGCGAATTCGACGCGGTGCCCTACGGCACCGAGGCGCTTGGCGTCATGCGGATCGAAAAGGGCCATGCGGCGGGGAACGAGCTGAACGGCACGACCACCGCGCTGAACCTCGGCATGGGCGCGGATGGTGTCGAAGAAGAAGGACAGCATCGGCTCCACCCTGTCGGAACGCGAGGGGCTGAACCGCGACGACGCGCTGATGCTGGTCGGCTTCAAACCGGTTGATCCCGGCCAAGACCGTTCGACCGCCGGCTCGCATTTCATGAACAAGGACGACGTCGCCAATGCGAACGAACGATCAGGGCTACATGACCTCGGTCGCCTATTCGCCGAACCTTGGCCACACGATCGGGCTCGGCTATCTCAAGAACGGCGCCGACGCGAAAGGGCGAGGATCATGCGCGCGGTCAACCCGGTCCAGGACACCGAGACCGAGGTCGAAGTCGTCAGCGCCCATTTCGTCGACCCGGAGGGGGAACGTCTCCGTGCATGATCTTGCAACCCTATCCGCCGCTTGGCGGGACGATGCCGCAGCACCGACCGCATCGGCGCGATGACGATCATCGAGAAGTGACCGACCTGGCGCTGGCCTCGGTCGCCTGCCGCCCGGGCAAGAGAAAGCCTTCCAGACCGCGGCGAAGAAGCTGTTCGGCGTCGACCTGCCCGGCCCCGGTCATTGGTGCCGCAAGGGCGACTACACGGCGTTCTGGACAGGCCCCGAACAATGGATGCGTCGAGGCCCCTTTCGCCAGCCATGAGGATATCGCTGCGGATCGTGAAGGAGGTGTTCGGCGATACCGCCTCGGTCACCGAACAGACCGACGGCTGGGCCCGGTTCGATCTGCACGGGCCGGCCGCAGCCGATATTCGAGCGGCTCTGCAACCTGAACACCCGCGCGATGAAAAGCGGCAGACGCCACGCGCACCATGATCGACCATCTGGGTTGCTTCGTGATCTGCCGCGACACGCACCGATTTCAGCGTGATCGCGCCCCGGTCCTTCGCCGGCATCCTGCATCACGCCATGACGACGGCGGCCCGGAGCGTTGCCTGACCTCTAGGCCGACGGCATCGCCGCATTATCTTCGACGCGGAACAGTTGATCTTGTTGCGTTCATCCTGCGGGGAGACGCCAAATGCCTGCGGTAGTGCCGCATCATCGGGGTGGCACGGACGCATAGCCCACCGCCAGCGCGATATCGAGTCATCGTGTCGTTGGAATACAGCACCAGCTGACGTGCCGCATTCATCCTGCAGGTTCGGTAGTAGCGCGACGGGCTCTGCCCGGTCGCGCTCTTGAACTGCGTTCCAGCTGTCGCGGCGAGACGCCAACTGCTCTGCCACATCGGCGATCTGCGATCGGATCTTCGATATGTTCGGCAAACATGTCGATCGCCTTGCCACCGGCGCGGGCAGCATGTCGGCGGTGCTTTCGGGCGGAAGGTCGGGCATTTTCTGGCTGCACATCCTCGCCCCGCACCACGGGATGCTGGAACCAGCAGGCGACCTCGGTCATCACCTCGGCGCCGAGCCGTCCTCGATAAGCCCAGCATCAGGTCGAAGGCCGCCGCGGCCCCCGAGACGGTATAGCGCGGCCGGTCTAACACGATCACATTGTCCGCAGTCGGCAGGTCCGGGAACTCCTCGCGAACGCCGCCTCGTAGCACCAGTGCACCGACATCTGTGCCCGTCCAGCAAGCCCGAGCGCACAAGAGGGAAAAACCCGCCGCTGACCCCGCCCAGACCGCGGTGCCGTGCCGCGCCAGCCGCCGCAGTTGCCCTCGGCGCCCTTGCGATCCACGAAGCTGGCGGTGGGACGCTGAGCAGGAACAGATAGTCGATATCGGCGGCATCGCCGAGCGTAGATCGGGATCAAACACGACCTTCGCGCTGGATGGAACCCGGTCGCCGGTTTCCGACAGGATGCGCCAGGTGAATGCGCGGCACTGCGATTTCATTGGCCGCGCGCAGCGGTTCGATCATCGACGTCAGGCAAGACATCGGAAAACCGGGGAAAATCAGGAATCCAATGGTGATTGCGTTCGTTGATCAGAGGACATTTCATATTACCATCAGGAAACATATCTAATGAAGCGGCGGAGGTATTCGGGCTCCGGTCCAGTTGGATCGGGATTGACTATCTGCGACCTCGTGACTTCAGAAATTGCTAACGCATGATCCGGAGTTTGTATGAGCGCAGCACTTTTGGCACCAAGACCCCCACCGAGTTCGGGAAGAACGCGAGAAGATCCTCGAAGTCGCCATCGGCCGCGAAGTTCGCGCCTTCCGGCACGCAGAGCAGGACATGACGGTCGCCGATCTGTCGAACCGGACCGGGCTGTCGATCGGGATGCTGTCCAAGATCGAGAACGGCAACACCTCGCCCTCGCTTACCACCCTGCCAGGCGCTGGCCCATGCGCATGAGTGTGCCGCTGACCGTCCTTCTTCCGGCGCTTCGAGGACGTCCACGATGCGGTGCATACCAAGGCAGGCGAAGGCGTCGAAATCGAACGGCGCGGCACGCGGGCGGGCCATCAGTACAACCTTCTCGGCCATCTCGGCGCCAATACGTCAGCGGCGTCGTGGTCGAACCCTATCTGATCACGCTCACCTCGGAATTCTGATGTCTTTCCGACGTTCCAGCACGACGGGCATCGAAATGCTCTACATGCTCGAAGGCGAGGTCGACTACCGGCACGGCAACAATGTCTATCCGCTGAAGCCCGGCGATATCGCTGTTCTTCGACGCCGATGCACCGCACGGGCCCGAAGTGCTGGTCAAACTGCCGGCCCGCTATCTGTCGATCATCTCCTACGCTGCAGTAGCAGACTGAGGCGTATCAGTCCGGCCAGATGCCGGGAGAGGTCGGCGCGCCGTCGTCGAATTTCGACAGGTATTCGACGATCATCGGCCGGTTGCGGATGAAGCCCTTGTAGGTCGCCAGTTCCTCGGGCAGGTCGCGCAGCACGCGGTGCAGGCGGCGGCCCCATTTCGGCACGGTCACGAGTTCTTCCAGCTTGATCAGGTAGCAGCGGATCGGGAAGACCAGCGCGTTCGAACGCGGCAGCCGGAAGAAGGTCTGCAACTCCACCCGCAGATGCTGCTTCTGGCCGACATTCTCGGGCGTCAGCCCGGTCTTCAGCACGCCCCATTTGTGGTAGTTTTCCGGGCTGGTGTCGAGCAGCGGGTTGACCGTCATCGTCCAGTTCAGCCGCCGCGCCGGCGCGCCCTGCTGCAGGTTGAGCAGGAATTTCAGCGCGCGCATGAAAGATGCCCATCTCATGCGCCATCGGCACCGGCGCGTGCCATTCGAAGAAGTTCATGCCGATGTCGAAATCGAGGCTCCAGTCGGCCTGCGTCGTCACCATGCCGGCATCCATCCACAGGTTGTCGTCGCGCTGGTCGAGCAGCGCGAAATCGCCCTGCGCCTGCCGCGTGATGTATTCCATCGGCCCGTAGGGCAGCGTGGTTTCATCGAGGAAGACGAACTTCTGTTCGATGCCCAGCGGCTTGTTGATCCAGTGCCAGTGGTCGCCGTCGCGGTGCAGCTCGAACAGGTCCGGATAGTCTTCGGCCTTCGACACCATGATCAGTTCGAGCAGGTCCCAGCCCGCCAGCGTCATGTGCGGCAGCGACTGGCAGCGCAGCGGATCATCGGCCAGAACCAGGGCGCGGTCGCGCATTTCCGCAGACGTAGTGCTCGTCCACGTCGAACGGTCTTCTCGAAGACCGACCTCCGGCCGCAGCGACAGATGCGGTTCCATGTTCACCGAATACATGTAGCTGTCTTCGTGGAACGGGAACGGAAAGCGCCGGATCGCCCATTCGGAATTCCGGAAGGTGAAGTCGTCGCGGAAGGTCTCGTCGTTGAACTGGATGGTCATCTGGCTCTCCTATCGGTCGAGCACGAGGGATCTTGCCCTCGAAGCGCGACACGCATGGCATGATCTTCTTGCCGCGAGCGTGTTCTGTCATCGGTCAGCCAGTGATCGCGGTGCACGAATTTGCCGTCATGGCCGACGACATCGGTTTCGCACTGGCCGCAGGCGCCGCCGCGGCACAGATAGGGCGCATCGACGCCGGCGGCCTCGATGCGCCTCGAGCAGGCTTTGATGTTCGCCGACGGAAATGACCTTGCCGGACATGGCCAGCGTCACCTCGAAGGGCAGCCCGGATTGCGGCGCGAGGAATTCCTCGTAATGGATCGCTTCGGCGGGCCAGCCCAGCGCCACGGCGGTCTTGCAGCACCCAGTCGATCATCCCCTTCGGTCCGCAGACATAGAGATGCGTGCCGAGCGGCTGGCCGTCGAGCAGATCGATCAAGGTCGATGACCTGTTTGCTGGTCGTCGTAGTAGACATGGACGTTGTCGCGATGCTGTTCGGTCAGCTCATCGACATAGGAGCCGAGCGCCGGGGTGCGCACCGCGTAGTGCAGCTCGAAATGACCGTTCATCGCGCTGACCTGCTTGATCTGCGCCAGAAACGGCGTGATGCCGATGCCGCCGGCGATCATCAGGTGCTTGCGGGCGCGCAGGTCCAGCGAGAACAGGTTCACCGGATAGCTGAGGACCATCCTGTCGCCCGGCTTGACCTTCCGGTGCATGAACAGCGACCCGCCGCGTCCCTCATCGTCGCGGCGCACCGAGATGGTATAGGCCGAACGGTCGCGCGGATCGGACATCAGCGAATAGGGGTTCAGCCGGGTGACGCCGTCATCGCGCATCTCGACGACGGTATGCGCGCCGCCGGAAAAGGTCGGCAGCAGCTCACCGTCGGAGCGTTCGAAGCGGAACCGCGTGACCAGGTCGTTGACCTCGACCACCTCGGTCACGGTGACGTCGATTTTCCTCGTTCCGGCGCTCATTTGAACAACTCCTCCGGTTCCGGCACCTGGCCGGGGTCTTCGGCGTCGATGCACACCCCCTGAAAGGCGGCGATCCGGCGCGAATAATGGTCGCGCACGAAGAGGTTCAGCCCGCAATGCGCGCAGACGAAGGGCGTGCTGGTCACGTCCTCGGTGATGCCCTTGCAATGCACGCACTGCACCCGGCGCGCGACCGAGCCGCGATGCTCGGTCTGGATGGCGCTGGCGGGATAGCCGGCGTTGATCGCCTCGAGCATCGCCTGCCCGATCAGGCCCTCGGTGCCGGCGAGGTAGATCTGCAACCCCATATGGGCGTCCGCCAGAACTCTGCGCAGCCGCGGCACAGAGGCGGCATAGCTTGGGCCGATGTAAAGCTGCGCCGTCGCCACCGCGCGCAATTGCGCCAGGTAGCGGTCGCCCGCGTCCTTCGGAATATAGATGATCTGAGCCTTCGCCATAAGCGTCGGGCGCGGTCCCGGCAAGATCGAGAAGCGCCTCGGCGCCCTCGGCATCGGCGACCATCAGGTGGGCCTTGCCGGGCCGGGCCGCAAGCGTGCCATAGACCGGCCTGCTCTGGATTGCTTTCGGAAACTGGAATCTGGACATGTCGCGGACATTTCCTTGTCTTGAGTCAGAGGGCGGGATGCGGGCCGTTCCGGTCCGCATCCGCCGGTCGTCAGCCCTTGGCGGTCCGCCGCTTCTTTTCGGTGTCGTAGAACGGCATCGAATGGGTGGTGGCGGCGATGTCGCCATGCGTGGAACAGCGCACCGTCAGCTTGGTGCCGTCGTTGGCGCAGTCCACCGGCAGGCGGGCGATGGCGATGTTGTGCTTGTTCAGCGACGAATACATCGCCTGCGTCACCACACCGACCTGCTTGCCTGCCCTGGAACACCGGCGCGCCCTTGCCGGGCGCGTTGGTCCCGTCCAGCTTGAGGCCCCAGATCTTGAAGCGTTCCTTGCCCTTGAGGCGGTAGTGCTCCTCTGCCCCGCGAAACCCGGTCTTGCCCGGCGAGACGGTGAAGTCGAGACCCAGTTCCCAGAGCGTGTCGCCGGGGCCTTCGTTCTCGAACGGATACATCTCGGAATTGTCGTAGGGGAAGAAGAGCAGATAGCTTTCCGTCCGCAAAAGGTCGAGCGTGGTGAACCGGCAGGGGATGATCCCCATCGCCTTACCCTCATCAAGGATACGGTCCCAGATCGTCGGCGGCGTCCTGACCGCGGCAGAAGATCTCGTATCCGCGCTCGCCGGTGTAACCGGTGCGCGAGATCATCACCGGCAGACCGAAGAGCGAGGTCTGCATGTGGCTGAAGTAGTTGAGGTTGCGGATGCCCTCGACGTGCTTTTGAAGATAGTCGACCGCCAGAGGCCCCTGAAGCGACAGGTCATGCAGGTTGTCGTCGAAACGGATCGCGACATCACGGCCGGTGGCGGCCATCGTCAGTTGTTCATGCGCGCCGCCGGAGCCATGCACCACCATCCAGCTGTTCGGACCCATCCGGTAGATGACGCAATCATCGACGAACTTGCCGGCGTCGTTCAGCATCGTCGCGTAGACCGACCGCCCCGGCATGATCTTTTCGACATTGCGCGTCGTCGCGCGGTCAATGACGTGGCTTGCCGCCGACCCGGTGATGTGGACCTTCTTGAGGCCAGACACATCCATCAGCCCGGCCTTGGTCCGGATCGCGAGGTATTCCTTTTCCGGGTCGCCCTTGCTGTAGGACCATGCCGTTCCCATCCCGCTCCAGTCTTCCAGATCCGAACCCAGCGCGCGATGGCGATCGCCGAGTGCGGTGAACCTCCAAGATGCCGTCATAGAATACTCCCTTGTCTCTTACGTTTGGCGTCTTTCGTCTTCAGGCAGGGCGGGCTTTCCTTCGCCTGCCAGGCCTGGACTTTTTGCCGTGACATTCTGTTCGCGAACGCCGCATCGTCAGCGAAGAATCTTCGCGGTCGAAGCCCTCAGAAATTAGAGGCAACGTTCCCTCCGGTCACAATATGAGGACGACTCGCCCTCACACGCAAGAAAAAAACATTACTGCCAGTAGAAATCAAGGAGGGGATCTCATCAGCGTCGGACAGTGTCGCAAGATTGACCGTTCGGACATCGGGACGCCGCTCGGAATACTCCCGCCAGGCACTGGCTTTGGCATCGCCCGACGACGTGATGACCAACTGGCGCGACCTTCGCGAAGTTTCTCTAACAAGAATATTTTTTTCTTCCTAGTTGCTGCAATCCAGACCTGCTGCTAGCCTAGGGCGAAACCAGCAAGGGAATCAGCTCATGTGCGGCATTGTCGGACTATTCCTGAAAGACAAATCACTCGAACCGAAACTCGGCGCCATGCTGACGGACATGCTCATCACCATGACCGATCGCGGCCCCGACAGCGCCGGGATCGCCATTTACGGCGGCGGCGGCGACGGCCTTACCAAGATCACGGTGCAATCCGCAACTCCCGACCGGGATTTCGCGACGCTCGACCAGGACCTCAAGGAGGCCATCGGCAAGCCTGTGGCGATGAAGATCAAGAGCACGCATGCCGTGCTCGAGTTTCCGGCCGATCAGGCCGAGGCAGCGCGCAGCGCGCTCGCGCATCTGCGGCCGGATCTGAAGGTGATGAGCGTCGGCGACAGCCTGGAGATCTACAAGGAAGTTGGTCTGCCCAAGGATGTGGCGAAGCGCTTCGACCTGTCGAAGATGACCGGGACGCACGGCATCGGCCATACCCGCATGGCGACCGAATCCGCGGTGACAACGCTTGGCGCGCATCCGTTCTCGACCGGGTCGGATCAATGCCTCGTGCACAACGGATCGCTGTCGAACCACAACAGCCTGCGCCGTCAGCTCGCCCACGAAGGCATCCGCACCGAAACGCAGAACGACACCGAAGTTGGCGCCGCCTATATCACCTGGCGGATGCGCGAAGGTGCGACGCTCGGCGAGGCGCTGGAATCGAGCCTCGACGATCTCGACGGCTTCTTTACCTTCGTCGTGGGCACCAAGGACGGTTTCGGCGTCGTGCGTGACCCGATCGCCTGCAAACCGGCCGTGATGGCCGAAACCGATCAGTACGTTGCCTTCGGATCGGAGTACCGGGCACTCGTGAACCTGCCGGGCATCGAAGACGCCCGCGTCTGGGAGCCTGAACCCGCAACCGTCTATTTCTGGAACCACTGAACATGAAAATTGACGTCCTGGATTCAACGGCCATGCAGAAATTCGACCTTGCCGCCGATGGCCTGCGCGAACTCAATTCCACGCTTCATTCCCTCAAGGGAAAGACGAACATGACGGCGTGGGAGATCGTCAACCCCAAGGGCGCCCATGCGATCGCGGCGGGCGTGGATGCGCCGGTCGAGATCACCGTGAGGGGTTCGACGGGATACTACTGCGCCGGCATGAACAAGCAGGCGACGATCCGCATCAAGGGTTCGGCCGGCCCCGGCGTGGCCGAGAACATGATGTCGGGCGCGGTCATCGTGGATGGCGACGCGAGCCAGTATGCCGGCGCCACCGGTCGCGGCGGTCTTCTCGTCATCAAGGGCAACGCCTCCTCGCGCTGCGGCATCTCGATGAAGGGTATCGAGATCGTGGTGCACGGCAACATCGGCCACATGTCGGCCTTCATGGCGCAATCGGGCAGCCTCGTCGTTTGCGGCGACGCGGGCGACGCGCTGGGCGATTCCCTTTACGAGGCCAGGCTCTACGTGCGCGGCTCGGTCAAGAGCCTTGGGGCCGACTGCATCGAAAAGGAGATGCGGCCGGAGCATCTCGAACAGCTTGCCGACCTTCTGCGCCGGGGCGAATGCGATCCGAAGATCAAGCCGGAGGACTTCCGCCGCTACGGTTCGGCCCGCAAGCTCTACAACTTCAACATCGACAACGCGTCGGCCTACTGAGGCAATCATGACCAGCGAGTTTCCCCACACCCCGCCCCGCTTCTCGGCCACCTTCACCCCGGCCGTGAATGCCGAAATCCGCCGTGCCGCAGCATCGGGCATCTATGACATCCGCGGCGGCGGCACCAAGCGCCACCTGCCGCATTTCGACGACCTGCTGTTCCTCGGCGCCTCGATCAGCCGCTATCCGCTGGAAGGCTACCGCGAGAAATGCGCGACCGATGTCTGGCTCGGAACCCGCTTTGCCAAGAAACCCATCCATCTCGACATTCCCGTGACCATCGCGGGGATGAGCTTTGGTGCCCTGTCCGGCCCCGCGAAAGAGGCGCTGGGACGCGGCGCGTCGGAGGCCGGCACCTCCACCACCACCGGCGACGGCGGCATGACGGAAGAAGAGCGCGGGCATTCCAAGACGCTCGTCTATCAGTACCTGCCCTCGCGCTACGGCATGAACCCGGACGACCTGCGCCGCGCCGACGCGATCGAGGTCGTCGTCGGCCAGGGCGCCAAGCCCGGCGGCGGCGGCATGCTGCTCGGCCAGAAGATCTCCGACCGTGTCGCGATGATGCGCAACCTGCCCAAGGGGATCGACCAGCGCTCGGCCTGCCGTCATCCGGACTGGACCGGCCCGGACGACCTTGAGATCAAGCTGCTTGAAATCCGCGAGATCACCGATTGGGAAAAGCCGATCTACGTCAAGATCGGCGGCGCGCGGCCTTACTACGACACCGCGCTTGCCGTGAAGGCCGGGGCCGACGTCGTGGTTCTGGACGGCATGCAGGGCGGCACCGCCGCGACGCAGGACGTCTTCATCGAACATGTCGGCATGCCGATCCTGGCCTGCATCCCGCAGGCAGTGAAGGCGCTGCAAGACCTCGGCATGCACCGCAAGGTGCAGCTCATCGTCTCGGGCGGCATCCGTTCGGGCGCGGATGTGGCCAAGGCGATGGCGCTTGGCGCCGATGCGGTTGCGGTCGGCACGGCGGCGCTGGTCGCGCTCGGCGACAACGACCCCAAGTGGGAAGACGAATACCAGAAGCTCGGCACCACCGCCGACGCCTATGACGACTGGCACGAGGGCAAGGACCCGGCCGGCATCACCACGCAGGACCCCGAGCTTTTCAAGCGGTTCGATCCGGTCCTCGGGGGGCGGCGGTTGAAGAACTACCTCAAGGTGATGACGCTGGAAGCGCAGACGATCGCGCGGGCCTGCGGCAAGAACCACCTGCACAATCTCGAACCGGAAGACCTCTGCTCGCTGACGATCGAAGCGGCGGCCATGGCCGGGGTTCCGCTCGCTGGCACAAGCTGGATTCCGGGGCGCAACGGAGGATACTAGAAAAATGAGACATGACAGGGAGTTGTCGATGGTCACCGACCTAGAAAAATGGGCGAAGTCCAAAGGCGTCAAGTATTTCATGGTATCGTTCACCGACCTCTTCGGTGGCCAGCGCGCAAAGCTGGTTCCCGCGCAGGCGATCAACGACATGGCGGTGGACGGTGCGGGGTTCGCCGGTTTTGCAACTTGGCTCGACCTGACGCCCGCCCATCCGGACATGATGGCAGTCCCCGATCCCAGCTCGGTGATTCAGCTCCCCTGGAAGCCTGAGGTCGCATGGGTCGCCGCAAACTGCGTGATGGAAGGCAAACCGCTCGCCCAGGCGCCGCGCAACGTGCTGCGCAAGCTGGTCGACGAGGCGGCGAAAGAAGGGCTTGCGCGTCAAGACCGGCGTGGAGCCGGAATTCTTCCTGCTCTCGCCGGATGGCGAGAAGGTATCTGATCCTTGGGATACGGCCGAAAAGCCCTGCTACGACCAGCAGGCGATCATGCGCCGCTACGACGTGATCGCGGAAGTCGCCGACTACATGATGGAGTTCGGCTGGGAACCCTATCAGAGCGACCATGAGGACGCGACGGGCCAGTTCGAGATGAACTGGAAATATGACGACGTGCTCCAGTCGGCCGACAAGCTCTCTTTCTTCAAGTTCATGATGAAATCGGTCGCCGAAAAGCACGGCTTGCGCGCCACGTTCATGCCGAAGCCTTTCAAGGGCCTCACCGGGTCGGGCTGTCATGCCCATATCTCGGTCTGGAGCCTCGACGGCAAGAAGAACGTGTTCTCCGACGACAGCAAGGAACTGAGCCTGTCGGATCAGGGCCGCCACTTCCTCGGCGGCATCATGAAGCATGCCTCGGCGCTGGCGGCGATCACCAACCCCACGGTGAACAGCTACAAGCGCATCAACGCGCCGCGCACGTCCTCCGGCGCCACCTGGGCACCGAATACGGTCACCTGGACCGGCAACAACCGCACCCACATGGTGCGCGTCCCCGGGCCCGGCCGGTTCGAGTTGCGCCTGCCCGACGGGGCGGCGAACCCCTATCTGATGCAGGCGGTCATCCTTGCCGCCGGTATCGACGGCATCCGCACCAAGGCCGATCCCGGCCGCCGCTACGACATCGACATGTATCAGGACGGCCACAAGGTGAAGGGCGCGCCGAAACTGCCGCTCAACCTTCTCGATGCGCTGCGCGAATACGACAAGGACAAGACCCTGAAGGCGATGATGGGCGAGGAATTCTCGACCGCTTATCTCAAGCTCAAGCAGAAGGAATGGGACAGCTTCGTCTCCCACTTCTCGCGCTGGGAGCACGAGAACACGCTCGATATCTGAAGAACTATCCTTCCAACGTCCCTCGACCTGCCGCCGCCCCACGGGCGGCGGTTTTTTTCTTCAGTTCAAAGCCCCGGATAGATCGGGAAGCGGGCGCAGAGCGCGGCCACCTCGGCCTTGACCTTGGCCTCGACCGCGGCGTTGCCGTCTTCGCCATTGGCGGCGAGGCCATCGACCACCTCGACGATCAGCTTCGCGATCTGGCGGAACTCGGGCACGCCGAAGCCGCGCGTGGTGCCGGCGGGGGTGCCGAGGCGGATGCCGGAGGTCACGGTGGGCTTTTCCGGATCGAACGGGATGCCGTTCTTGTTGCAGGTGATATGGGCGCGGCCGAGCGCCTTTTCGGTGTCGTTGCCCTTCACCCTCTTGGGGCGCAGGTCGACCAGCATCACATGCGTGTCGGTGCCGCCGGTGACGATGTCGAGCCCGCCCTTCATCAACTCGTCGGCCAGGGCTTGCGCGTTCTTCACCACCTGGGCGGCATAGGTCTTGAACTCGGGCCGCAAGGCCTCGCCGAAGGCCACCGCCTTGGCGGCGATGACATGCATCAGGGGGCCGCCCTGGATGCCGGGGAAGATCGCCGAATTGACCTTCTTGGCGATCTCCGCGTCATTGGTCAGGATCATGCCGCCGCGCGGGCCGCGCAGCGTCTTGTGCGTCGTCGTCGTCGCCACATCGGCATGCGGGAAGGGCGACGGGTGCTGGCCGCCCGCGACGAGGCCGGCGAAATGCGCCATGTCGACCATCAGATATGCCCCGACACTGTCGGCAATCTCCCGGAACTTGGCGAAATCGATGACCCGCGGCACGGCCGAGCCGCCGGCGATGATGAGCTTCGGCTGATGCGCCTGCGCGAGGGCCGCGATCTCGTCGTAGTCGATCCGGTTGTCCTGCTGGCGCACACCGTACTGGATGGCGTTGAACCACTTGCCGGACTGGTTCGGCGCCGCGCCATGGGTGAGGTGGCCGCCGGAGGCGAGGTTCATGCCGAGGATGGTGTCGCCGGGCTTGATCAGCGCCTGAAACACGCCCTGATTGGCCTGGCTGCCGGAATTCGGCTGCACGTTGGCGAAGCCGCAGCCGAAGAGCTCCCTGGCGCGGTCGATGGCGAGGGTCTCGGCCACGTCGACGAACTCGCAGCCGCCGTAATAGCGCCGGCCCGGATAGCCCTCGGCATACTTGTTGGTCAGGACCGAGCCCTGCGCCTCCATCACCGCCCGGCTGACGATGTTCTCCGAGGCGATCAGCTCGATCTCGTCGCGCTGGCGGCCCAGCTCGTCGGTCACCGCGCCAAAGAGCGCAGGGTCGCGGCTGGCAAGGCTCTCGGTGAAAAATCCGGCGTCACGTTGCGGGGCGTTCATGGGCGTCTCCTTCTTCAGCCGGTCCATCCGAGGCCGGCGGCGATGCAGTTCATGGATTGCATGAGCGGGACATTGGCGCGTGGCGAAGCGTCCGCACGGGCACTGCGCAGAAGATCCACCTGAAGCCGGTTGATCCGGTCCAGCTGCGGGCGAAGGCGCTGGAACCGGTCGCTCATGTTGGGAAACCGGGTGCCGATTCCGGCACCGTCGGTCAGATCGCGGATCGCCGTCGCGGCGCGCGTATGTTCTTCGGAGATACGGGAAAAGACGCGATCGCGGATTGTCGCATCCTCGACCAGTCCGGCGTAACGCGCGGCGATCTCCATGTCCGAAAGCAGCAGCGATTTCTCGACCTCGTCCACCATCAGACGGAACAGCCGGTGCTGCGCGAACATCTCGCCCAGAAGCCGGTCGCCGTCCTTGCCGCGCACCTGCCGGAACGAGCTTACAGCCGCCCCGAAGCCGTACCAGCCGGTCAGGAGGTGACGGTTCTGCGACCAGGCGAACACCCAGGGTATCGCCCTGAGATCGGCGAGGCTTTTCGCGCCGAACCGGCGCGCGGGGCGCGATCCGATCTTGAGCATGGCCAGTTCTTCCACCGGACTCGCCTGCTGGAAATACGCGATGAAACCCGGCAGCGAGAGCAGGTTGGAATAGGCGGTCTGCGACATGCCGGACAGCGCCTCGAGCGCGTCGACATGTTCGGGGTTCGCCGCCTGCTGTACGCGGGTCTGCATGTGGACGAGCACCGATGAGGCGAGAAGCTCCAGCTGATTGAGGGCCGTGCCGCGATTGGCATATTTGGACGAGACGACTTCGCCCTGTTCGGTGATCCGGAGCCGGCCGTGGATCGTCCCCATCGGCTGCGCCGCGATGGCGCGTTCGGTGGGCGCGCCGCCCCGGCTGACCGATCCGCCGCGACCGTGAAAGAAGATGGGTTGCGTGTCGTGCCGGGCAAGCGTCTGCGAGATGCGCCGCTGCGCCTTGTCAAGTTCCCAGGTCGAACAGACGAAACCGCCGTCCTTGTTGCTGTCGGAATAGCCGAGCATCACCTCGATCGTGCCGTCGCGCGACCGGATGCTGCGATGGGCCAATGGCACGCTCAGGAGGTCGTCGAAAACTGCCGGGGCGTGCCGCAGATCCTCGATGGTCTCAAAGAGCGGCACCACCCGGAGATCGACTTTCTCCGCACCGAAACCGGCGTAACGCGCGAGAAGATAGACGCCGAGGATATCGTCGCTCGACCGGCTCATCGACAGGATGAACGGCCCCATCGCGTCCGGGTCGTCGGAGAGCCGCGCGTCGCGCATCAGGGCAAGGAGGTCGAGCAGTTCGCGCGCCTCAGGTCCAAGTTTCGCGCGATCAACGAACACCAGATCGGGTTGCGCGAGTTCCTTGCGCAGGCGGTCCGACCAGGCCTTGCGTGCCATAGGCGGGCGCGGCACCACCAAGGCCCCAGATCTCGGCGATAACCGCGGTCGTCACGGTCGAATTCTGACGCACGTCCAGCGTCGCGGTGCGGAAGCCGAAGGTCTGCGCCTGCCAGCGGATCGGCCGCAGATGCCGTTCGGCGATACGTCCGGCCCCGATCCCGACCAGCGCGTCATCCAATGTGCGAAGGTCGGCGACGAACTGGCCGACCGTCACATAGGCATGCGTGCCGCCGTCGATCGTCGCATGCAGCCGTTCGGTGACGGCCGTCAGGGCCTGCCGGAACAACTCTCCGGGATTGCGATCCTCATAATGCTCCGCCTCGCCCGTCTCGGCGATGATCGCGCGGATGCGCTGCTGATCGGGCGCCGGAATGGTCACGATGCGTGAGGTGATGCTGATCCTGGCGGCGGCGGCGCGCACCGCGCCGATGTATTTCTCGAGGATCGCCAGCCGCGACCGGCGGATCGCGTCGCGCGTCACCTCGGCGGTCACGTTCGGGTTGCCGTCGCGGTCGCCGCCGATCCAGGAATGGAAGCGGACGCAGGGCGTGATCTCAAGATCCGTGCCGAAGCGCGCCTTGACGCCGGTTTGAAACCGCTCGAAAAGCTGGGGGATGGCATCATAGACGCTGTCGCGGAAGAATTGCAGGCCCCACTCGATCTCGTCCTTCAGGCTCGGACGTTCGAGCCGCAGCTCCCCCGTCATCCACAGAAGGTCGATCTCGCTTTCGATGTCGAGAAGGAAGTCCTCGCGCTCGCGCGGGGTCCAGCGGTGAGTCTCGAGCGTGACGAGCAGGCGGTAGATGCGGCGATGGATTTCGAGAATGGTGACGCGCTTTGCCTCGGTCGGATGCGCCGTCAGCGTCGGGCCGACCGAAAGCCGGCCGGCCATCGCCTCGAACGCCTCGGGTGTCATCTGCGGGTCGATCTCGGCGAAGGCCCGCGCAAAGCTACCCTCCACCGCCTCGGCACCGTTCCGCGCCTCGGCCTGACGGCGGTCGCGCATCGCCGTGTTCTCGTCGATGATCTTCGTAAGCTGGAACCAGATGTTGATCGCCTGAAGGCTGGGGATTGCCTCTTCGCCCGGCGGCAGATCAAGGCCGGATTGCTCGATCAACTCCGCCACATGCGGCGCGCGCCTGCGGATCACATTCCGCCAGAGGCGGCGCATATCCTGCCGGAGACGCGCCGCATAGTCATGGTCGTCCAAGCTCTCCGACAGCAGCGTCTTGGGAGCGGTTCCCATGGCTCAGGCGACCCGGTCGCGCGGGGTCTTGCCGTCGAAGAAGTCCATCAGGTTATCGAGCACGCGGAACCCCATCGCCTCGCGGGTTTCGCGCGTCGCCGAACCGAGATGCGGCAGCAGGACGAGATTGTCCGCGCCGAGGAGTTCGGCGGGGACATGCGGCTCGCGCTCGAACACGTCGAGGCCCGCGCCGCCGATCGTGCCGAACCAGAGCGCCTGCGCCAGCGCATGTTCATCAACCACCTCGCCGCGCGCGGTGTTGATAAGGAAGGCCCCTGGCCGCATCAGGTCAAGCCTGCGCGAGTTGATGAGGTGGCGGTTCGCCGCACCTCCGGGGCAGTGCAGCGACACGAAGTCGCACAAGGGAAGCAGGTCGTCGATGGCGGGAACCTGTTCCGCATTGTAACGCGCCAGAACCTCGGCCGGGACGGGCGAGCGGTTCTGCACCATGATCTTCATGCCAAAGCCGAAATGCGCCCGTTGCGCCATCGCCTGACCAATGCGGCCAAAGCCTATGATGCCCAGCGTCGCGCCCGATACCTTGGTGCCGATCAGATGCGTCGGGCGCCACCCGGACCACCTGCCCCCGCGCAGTTCACGCTCCCCCTCGCCCGCGCGCCGCGCCACCATCAGCATCAGCGTCATGGCGATATCCGCGGTGCATTCCGACAGGACGTCGGGGGTGTTGGTCACGGTGATCCCATGGCTCTTCGCAGCCGCAGTGTCGATATGGGCGAAGCCCACGCCGTAGTTCGCCAGAATCCTCGTGCGCGCCGACGGCTGGTCGAAGACCGGGGCGGGCAGACGGTCCGTCACCGTGGGCAGGATCGCGTCGTACTTGCCCATCGCATCGCGCAGGTCCGCCTCGCCAAGCGGCGTGTCGGCGCGGTTGAGGTCGAGGTCGAAGACCTCTGCCATACGCGCTTCGACCGCTTCGGGCCAGCGCCGCGTCACGAGAATTCTGGGTTTCGTCATTGGCTCCTCCTCTTCAGGCAGCCTTCTTCTTCATGACCCGCGCGACGGTTTCCCCGATGACCGAGGGGTTCTCGGCTACGGTGACACCGGCGGCGGTGAGGATCTCCACCTTCTCCGAAGCGCTCTCGCCGAAGGCCGAGATGATCGCGCCGGCATGGCCCATGGTGCGGCCCTTGGGCGCGGTCAGGCCGGCGATATAGGCGATCACGGGCTTGGTCATGTGCTCCTGGATATAGGCGGCGGCTTCGGCCTCCTGCGGGCCGCCGATCTCGCCGACCATGCAGACGACATGGGTTTCGGGATCGGCCTCGAAGCGTTCGAGGATGTCGCGGAAGCTTGATCCGTTGATCGGGTCGCCGCCGATGCCGACCGACGTCGATACGCCGATGCCGCGATCCTTGAGCTGCTGGGCGGCCTCATAGCCCAGCGTGCCCGACCGGCCCACGATGCCGACATTGCCGGGCAGGTAGATGTGCCCCGGCATGATGCCAAGCAGCGCCTTGCCCGGGCTGATCGTGCCCGCGCAGTTCGGCCCGGTCAGAACCATCCGCCGTTCGCGCGGATAGCGCATCATGTAGCGCTTGACCCGGATCATGTCCTGGGCCGGAATGCCGTCGGTGATGCAGACGCAGTAGCGGATGCCGCCGTCGGCCGCTTCCATGATGCTGTCGGCCGCGAAGGGTGGCGGCACGAAGACGAGGCTCGCATCCGCGCCGGTCGCCGCGACCGCCTGTTTCACGGTGTCGAAGACCGGCACGCCAAAGACCGTCTCGCCGCCCTTGCCGGGCACGACGCCGGCCACGACATTGGTGCCGTAGTCCAGCATTTCCTTGGTGTGGAACTGCGCCATGCGGCCGGTGATGCCCTGCACGATGACGCGGCTTTCCCTGTCGAGAAGGATGCTCATCAGATCGCCCTCATCTTGGTGTTCTGTTTCTGGTCGTTCTTCCAGGCTGTCACCGCCCGCTCCGCCGCTTCCATCAGCGACCCGGCACGGATGATCGGCAGGCCGGATTTGGCAAGGATCTTCTGACCCTCTTCGACATTGGTTCCGGCAAGCCGGACGATGACCGGCACGTCCACCGGGTTCGCGGTCAGTGCCTGCACCACGCCTTCGGCGACCCAGTCGCAGCGGTTGATCCCGGCGAAGATGTTGACGAGGATCGCCTGCACGTTCTCATCCGACATCACGAGACGGAACGCCTTGGCGACCCGCTCGGGCGTGGCGCCGCCGCCGATGTCGAGGAAGTTGGCGGGCTCACCCCCGGCAAGCTTGATCGTGTCCATCGTCGCCATGGCAAGACCGGCGCCGTTGACGATACAGCCGATATTGCCGGTCAGCCCGATGTAGGACAGACCCCGATCCGCGGCGCGCGCCTCGCGCGGGTCCTCCTGGCTCTTGTCGCGAAGCTCCGCGACATGCGGATGCCGGAAAAGCGCATTGCCATCGAAGGTCATCTTCGCGTCGAGCGCGAGGATGCGGTTGTCCGACGTGATGACCAGCGGATTGATCTCGACCATTGTCGCGTCGAGATCGCGGAAAGCGCGGTAGCAGCCTTGCAGCGTCCGCACCATCTGCTGGGTCAGCGCGTTGGGGATGCCGAGCGCGAAGGCAATCTCACGCGCCTGAAATTCCTGGAGGCCGACCGCGGGTTCGACCGTGGAACGGACGATCGAGTCGGGCTTCTCTGCCGAAATCTCCTCGATCTCCATGCCGCCTTCCGACGACGCCACGATCATCACCCGCTGCGAGCTCCGGTCGAGGACAAAGCCAAGGTAGATCTCACGCTCGAAATCCACGGCGTTCTCGACATAGACGCGGTAGATGCCCTTGCCCTCCGGTCCGGTCTGATGGGTGACGAGCTTGCGGCCGAACATCTCGTTCGTGGCGTCCTGAATCTCATGCTCCGAATTGCAGAGCGTCACGCCACCCGCCTTGCCGCGCCCGCCCGCATGGACCTGCGCCTTGACGATCCAGCGGTTCCCGCCCAGTTCGCGGGCGCGGTAGGCCGCCTGTTCGGGGCTGTAGGCCAGGCCGCCCTGGGGCACGGTCACGCCGAACTTGGCGAGGATCTCCTTGGCCTGATATTCGTGAATGTCCATATTCGCCTCCCTGTGACCGAGTTACTCGGCGGCCATCATCTTCGTGTAGTAGCGGCGCAGCCCTTCGGTCGCCTGCGCGATATCCGCCCCTGCCCCCATCTCGTTCATCGCATGTGCAAAACGAACGACGATCTCCGTGATCGCTTGCTCGGAAAGCTGGTTCAGGATGCCGATACGGACCTGCACCGGTTCCGACAGCGTCGGCCAGATGCCGAAATCCCTGGCGCGGCAGGCCTGAACCAGTTCCTTCTCGCGCCCCGCAAGTGCCGGCGGCAGGTTGAGGACGACAAGGCTCGTCATGTTCGAGGTGACCTCGCACCCCAGCGTCACGACCGCTTCGCGCAGCGCGCGCTCATGATGCGCATAGTCGCGTGCCTTCTGGGCGCGACCATGCTGAAGGGTGATGCGCAGCGCCTCGTGGAACGCCGCGACCGCATAGCCCGAATGGGTCCGGTGGTAGCTGCCCGCCGCGACATCCTTGCCATCGATGATGCCCCAATGCCGCGCCTCGAGAATCGGATGATGCACGTAGGTGTGGCAGCCACTCGCCTTGATCTCGTTGATATAACGGTCGCTGAAGCTGACCGGCGCATAGGTCAATGGCAGGCAGAGCACGCCCTTCTGCGGGCAGGACGCCCAGCCGATCACGCCGGGGAAATCGTCGATCGCGAAATCCTCGATGCCGAGCGACGATACCGCGTCCACAAGGCCCATGACGCCATGCCGTTCGCAAGCGTCCGAAAAGCCGCGCAGATCGTTGATCCGGCCCGATCCGGTTTCCCAATGCGCCATGAAGGCCCATTTCGGCTTCTTCCCGGTCAGGACGGAGTCGATCAACTCGGCGCTCACCGACTGGCCGTGCGGCACTGTGATGATGGTCACGTTGGCCGGCTTCGGGTCCATCGGATTGGCCTTCAGGTCTTCCCGGCTCGACGCCTTCATGCGGATCGTCAGCCCGTCGATCCCGCTGAATGTCCCGTTGGTGAAGGCGACGACCTCATCGCCGGGCAGGATGGCGCTGAAGAGGCAATCGAGGCCGCTGAAGCCGGTGCCGCCCACGCCGTAGGTATAAGTGTTGCGCGTCCCCCAGAGCGAACGCAGCATCTCCTTGCATTCGATCATGCCGCGCAGGACGTCGGCCTGCATGTGATCGGCGAGACCCGCATTCGAGAAGCAGGCGAGCACGCGCGGATCGGTGTTGCCCGGTCCGGGGCCTGCGGCCAAAGTTTCGGGAATCTGAAGCTGCGGGAAAATTTCAACGTCGCTCATCGGTCACCCCTGCCTTGCACTGTGGTTTACCTCACCCTCAAGACATCCCGCCGCGGGCCGCCGCCGGAGATCTCAAAGGAGGAAAGGGCACTTTCGGGGCCGATCCGGCGGCCGATCCGGGGATCAGCCTTGTTGCCAACAAAATTTCCCATCAGTTAACTTTCCTAAAGCTAGTGAATACCGAGTGGACAAACCGCGCAACATTCGAATATCCTGCTTTTGGGTATCTATTCTGATGGGGAATAACCTACCCAAATAGGTTGATATACCGTGGTATACGACGAAATTCCCCATACATACGGGTAGGTTTTTGGACGTTTCGATGAAAACTGAGCTGACGAACAGCACCGAAAGCCAAGTGACGGTCATGTTAGCGGACAACAATCCGCTGGTGCTGACCGCCATGTCGGAGATCTTCGAACGCGACCCCCAATTCTCTCTCATCGCGACCTCATCCACCGCCGAAGGCTTTCTGGGGACGGTCATGCGGATGCCGGTTCAGGTCGGGGTGATCGACTGGAACCTTCCGGCTCTGGGCGGCGCCAAGCTGATCGAAGTTCTGCGCGAACAGGAAACCGCGCCGCGCCTGGTGGTCTATGGGGACGAATCTTCAGAGACGCCGCGCAAGGCGATGTCGGCAGGTGCGGCGGGGTTTGCGGCACGGTCGGGAACGGTGGAGCGGCTCTTGGAGACCTGCCTCGCCGTCGCCAAGGGGCAGATGGTCTTTCCGTTCCTCGATGTCCGCAAACTTCAGCAGGATCCGATCGAGCAGCTTTCGCGCCGTGAGAGGACGCTCCTCGAAGCGCTGTCGAAAGGCTCCACCAACCGTGAGTTGGCGCGGGAATTCGGCATCAGCCCGAATACGGTAAAGTTCCACCTGTCGAATCTGTTCGAAAAACTGTCGGTCAAAAACCGTGCGCAGGCGATCGCCTTCTACTATGCCAATCGTGCGGCGAAGGGAGATTTCTGATCGGCGCAAGCAATAAGAAGAATATTTTATTCTTGACTGGAAAGGTAGCTTTGGCCGATGGCTAAGGCCCAGTCCATATCCCCAGAACGCAAGGAGCGCACAGATGTCCTTCCACGTCATTCAACAGGCCCCCGCCCGACTTAACCGGAGTGAGCTGGCGGTTCCGGGCAGCGCCCCGCAAATGTTTGAAAAGGCTGCGGCTTCCGAAGCCGACGTGATCTTCCTCGACCTCGAGGACGCAGTCGCGCCGGACGACAAGGCGCAGGCGCGCAAGAACATCATCAAGGCGCTGAACGAGATCGACTGGGGCAAGAAAACCATGTCGGTCCGAATCAACGGCCTCGACACGCACTACATGTATCGCGACGTCGTGGACGTGGTCGAACAGGCCGGCGCGCGGCTGGATCTCATCATGATCCCGAAGGTCGGCACCGCCGCCGATGTCTATGCCGTGGACATGCTGGTGACGCAGATCGAGGATGCCAAGGGCCTGAAGAAGCGGATCGGTTTCGAGCATATCATCGAAACCGCCCTCGGCATGCAGAACGTGTCCGAAATCGCCGCGGCGTCGAAGCGCAACGAAGTCGCTCCATTTCGGCGTCGCCGATTATGCCGCCTCGACACGGGCACGGACCACGATCATCGGCGGCGTCAATCCCGACTATTCGGTCCTGACCGACAAGCTCGAAGACGGCAGCCGCGCGGTCCACTGGGGCGACATGTGGCACTATGCGCTTGCCCGGATGGTGGTTGCGGCGCGCGCCAATGGTCTTCGCCCGGTCGATGGCCCCTTCGGCGACTTCTCCGATCCCGACGGCTACAAGGCCGCCGCGCGCCGCGCCGCCGTCCTTGGCTGCGAGGGCAAATGGGCGATCCATCCCAGCCAGATCGCGTTCGCCAACGAGGTGATGAGCCCGTCCGAGGCCGAGGTGACGAAGGCCAAGCGCATCCTCGAAGCGATGGAACAGGCTGCCGCCGAGGGCAAGGGTGCGGTTTCGCTCGATGGCAGGCTGATCGACTACGCCTCCATCCGGCAGGCGGAAGTGCTCGTGGAGAAGGCAAAGCAGATCTCGGGGGCCTGAGCGATTGTCCGGCCTGCGCGACAGGGCGCGAGACCTCTTCGCGGCGGCCTGTGCGGCCGCCGACCCGGCGCACGCCCTCACAAGCGCGCTTGTCGCGTCGCCCTTGCCACGTCCCGATCCGGGCGGAGTCTATCGTGTCGTTGCGGTCGGCAAGGCCGCTATCCCGATGGCGGCCTGCCTGCTCGAACGGCTCGACGGCGCCCCGGCAGAGGTGATCGTCGTGACCAACTACGAAAACGCGCGCGATCTGTCCGGCGCGACGGTTCTCGCCTCCGGCCATCCGGTGCCGGACGAGAATGGCCTCGCGGCGGCGGATCGCGTCGAAGAGATGCTGGGCGCGGCGAGCGCCGCCGACCGGGTGATCGCGCTTATCTCAGGCGGTGGATCGGCGCTCCTGCCGGCGCCGGTTGAGGGTTTGAGCTTGCGCGACAAGGCGGAACTGAACCGCATCCTGCTCGCCAACGGCTTCGAAATCACCGAGATCAATCTGATCCGCCAGCAGGTCTCACGGCTCAAGGGGGGAGGATTCCTGCGCGCGACCCCTGCCCCGGTCACCGCCTATATCCTGTCCGACGTGATCGGCGACGATCTGCGCGTCATTGCCTCCGGCCCGACCGTCGCCCCGATCGGCACACAGGCGGATGCGCGGGCGCTCCTGAAGTCCAAAGGGGTGTGGGACAGCATCCCGGCCGCCGCAAGGCTGGCGCTCGACCGCGATGCACCTGCGACGCCGCTGCCCCAGGCGCAGAACATCCTCATCGGATCGAACCGCAAGAGCCTCGACGCCGTCGTGGCCACCGGGCAGGGCGCGAAGATCGTGAACGACCACCTGACCGGCGACGTTGCCGAAGCGGCGGAAGAGGTCGTGACCGCCGCGCTGAGGGCGCCGCCCGGCAGCTCCGCCTGTCTGGTTTTCGGCGGGGAAACCACCGTCACCCTGCGCGGCAGCGGCCTTGGCGGGCGCAATCAGGAACTGGCGCTGCGGGTGGCGCTCACGATGCCCGAGCTGCATCGCGACTGGGTGTTTCTGTCCGGCGGAACCGATGGTCGCGATGGTCCAACGGACGCTGCGGGCGGGATCGTCGATGGCGACACCATCAGCAGGATGCGCAACAATGGCGGCGACCCCGAGGCCCTTCTCGCCAACAATGACAGTTACGCGGCACTGAAGCTGTCGGGCGATCTCCTCGTCACCGGCGCGACCGGCACCAACGTCGCCGACGTCCAGATCCTCCTGCTTGGGCCAGTTTCCGGCGATCGCTGAGCGGCACGCTCACGCGCCACTCACCACCTCCGCCTTGTCTGCAAGGATGCGCCCGGCTTCGGCGGCCATGATCGCGATGCGCTCCGCCGCAGGCACGATCCGGTCGATGGCGCCCGCCCCCTGCCCGGCGTAAAGCGCCATCGCTTCCAGATCGCCGGTCGTCGTGCGCAGGGGCGAGTCGGTGCTGAAGCGCAGCCGGGGCTGGTCATCGTCCCAGGCAATTGGCTCGCGCGGCAGACGTGCCGGATCATGGCCCAGATAGCGGCCGTCCAACGCCTCTGTCACACTGTTCGATATCACCCGCACCGCGGCCCCCTTGGGCCAGTTCAGCACGAATACGTCGGTGAGGACAGTATCGTCCGCCGAAGCCGCGACCACGCGCGCCTTGTGGTAGGGATGGGCAAAGGATTCCTCGGTCGCCAGAAAGGCCGTTCCGCACTGGATACCCTGCGCGCCCATCGACAGGGCAGCGGCCAGATCCGCCCCAGTCGCAAGGCCGCCGGAGACCACAACCGGAACGCTGACCCGCTCCAGGATCGCGTCCGCGAGGGCGAAGGCAGGAATTCGCCCGTGGACATGGCCGCCCGCCTCGACACCCTGCGCGATGATGACATCCGCCCCGGCGGCTTCCGCCATCTCGGCGGCGTCGGGCGTGCCAACCTGATGCAGGACAAGACAGCCCTGATCCTTCACCCGCGCCACCACGTCCGGCATCACGTCCCAAAAGAAGGTGAACGCCGTCACCCCGAGATCAAGGCAGCAGCCGATCTGCGCATCGAGCAGGCCGGGCTCCGTCGCCGCCGGGATCACGTTCACCGCGAAGCGTCGATCCGTCACGGCCTTGAGCGCCCTAACCTCTTCGGCGATAAGCGCCGGGTCTTCGCGCACCATGCCGAGCATCGCGAAACCTCCCGCATTCGCGACCGCCGCAGCGAGTTCCCATCGCGACACGCCGCCCATGCCCGCAAGCAGGATCGGAACATCGCATCCCAGGAGATCGCACAGCGGTGTGCGCAACCGCTCATGTCGTGCCATCAGAACCCTCCCATAAGCGTGCCGCCGATCGGTGATCGCTGCACCGGCCCTGGCCTCATCGGCCGCCGGAAGAAACTGTGGTGCCCGGGGCGGGAGTTCGAACCCGCACGGCTTGCACCGGAGGTGTTTGAGACCTCTGCGTCTACCATTCCGCCACCCGGGCACTCACGGCGAAATAGCGCCCCGCCGAGCCTAAGACAAGGGCCTTGCGCGGCCTTAAAGCTCCGTCGCCCCGAACGTGTCGCAGGCATCGACCTGCCCCGCCTTGTAGCCCGCCGCGAACCAGCGCTGGCGCTGCTCCGAGGTGCCGTGGGTGAAGCTGTCCGGCATCGGCCGCCGCCCGGCGTTGCGCATCAGCGTGTCGTCGCCGATCTTCGAGGCCGCGTTCATCGCCTCGGCGATATCGCCCTGCTCGATCGAGCCGAGCGTCTCTGCCGCGGTCCGCGCCCAGACGCCCGAGAAGCAATCCGCCTGCAACTCGATCCTGACCGACAGCGCGTTCGATTGCTCCTCGGAGGAGCGCTGACGCAGGGCGTTCACCTTGCCCAGAATGCCAAGCTCGTCCTGCACGTGATGCGCGACTTCATGCGCCACGACATAGGCCGCCGCGAAATCGCCGCCCGCGCCAAGCTGGCGCTGCAAGGTCACGAAGAAATCGGTGTCGAGATAGACCTTCTTGTCAAGCGGACAGTAAAACGGCCCCGTCGCACCCGAGGCATTGCCGCAGGGCGACTGGGTGATCTGCTTGAAGAGGACGAGCGTCACCGGCGCGTACTGCGCGCCAAGCTGGGTCTGGAAGATGTTGCCCCAGACATCCTCGGTATCGGCGAGCGTGACCGAGACGAACTCCGCCGCCTGCTGGTCGGCCTCGGTGATCTGCACATCGCCCGACCCGCCGATCTGCGCACCGCCCCCGCCCTGCAAGACCGCGATGGGATCGCCGCCGAGCGCCCAGACCAGCAAGGCCACGACGACAAGGCCGATGCCCCCGCCGCCGACCACCCCGCCGGTGCTCATCCCGCGCCGATCCTCGATATTGCTGCTGCCCCGACGGCCCTGCCACCTCATATCCCAACCCCCAATTAACGCGTCCCCGGCGAACAATCCCACGATACGCCGACAACTCTATGCGTTGGAAGCCTGTTCCGCTTGACGCCGCAATTCCCGCATGGCCTAAGGGCGCGAGGTTTCACGGACAGGCAAGATGATCCGACCGCTCTATGACTGGACGCTGCGTCTGGCGGACCGGCCCCACGCGCTCATCGCGCTCGGGGTCGTGTCCTTTATCGAAAGCTCCTTCTTCCCGATCCCGCCCGACATCCTGATGATCCCGATGATCATCGCCCGCCCCTCGCGCGCCTGGCTGATCGCCACCGTAGCGCTGGTGACCTCGGTCCTCGGCGGGCTGTTCGGCTATTACATCGGCGCGGCTCTCTTCGACACGATCGGCCAGCCGATCCTTGATTTCTATGGCAAGGCCGACGCCGGGCAGGTCTTTGCCCAAAGGTTCAACGATTACGGTGCCTGGGCGGTGCTGGTCGCCGGGATCACGCCCTTCCCGTTCAAGGTCATCACCATCATGTCGGGCTGGACCGGGCTGTCGCTGCCGGTCTTCATCATCTCGGCCATCGTCGCGCGCGGCCTGCGCTTCTTCGTCGTGGCGGGGCTCTTGTGGAAATTCGGCGCACCAATCCGTGATTTCATCGAGAAGCGTCTTGGCCTTATGTTCACCCTCTTCATGGTGATCCTGATCGGCGGCTTTTTCCTGGTGAAGTACCTGTGACGCGCAAACAGCTCATTCTCCTGGCCACAGGCGGCTCCGCCGCGCTGCTGCTGGGGGCGTTCTTCTTCCAGATGCTCGGCTATCCGCCCTGCAAGCTCTGCCTCTGGCAGCGCTGGCCGCATGGTGCGGCGATCGCGATCGGAATCCTCGCGACGCTGACGGCGATCCGCTGGCTGCCGTGGCTCGGCGCCCTCGCCGCCGCGACGACCGGCGCCATCGGCATCTATCATTCGGGTGTCGAGCAAGGCTGGTGGCAAGGCCCCACCACCTGCACCTCCGGCGGCGCGCTGACTGGCTCCACCCAGGATCTTCTCGGCCAGATCATGACCGCGCCGTTGGTCCGTTGCGACGACATCGCGTGGATCTTCGCGGGTCTCTCGATGGCCTCTTGGAACGCGATCCTGTCGTTTGCCCTCGTCGCGATCTGGGTCGCGGCGGCGCGCAGCGCGCGCTAACGCCGCCCCGCCCGCCGCGTCGTCAGCATCAGGCTCGTCTCGCTCGCCGCAACACCGTCAAAGCCGCGGATGCGGAACAGAACCGCGTCGAATTCCTCCAGCGTCCGCGCCCCGATCTCGGCGATGAGGTCCCAGCGACCGTTGGTCGAATGCACGGCAAGCACCTCCGGCAGGCCTGAAAGCCGCGCCATGATCCGCTCCGCGCCCCTGCCCTCGATCCCGATCATCATCAGCCCCCTGACCGGCATCGCCGTCACATCGCCGCGCGTGACGACGCTGAAGCCCTGAATCTCGCCCTTCGCGATCAGACGGTCCATCCGCGCCCGCACCGTCGCGCGCGAAAGGCCGAGCGCGGACGAAAGCTCGGACAAGGATGCGCGCCCATCGCGGCGGAGCGCCGCGATCAATTTCTGGTCGAGATCGTCCATTTCGTCATATTCCACTTCCATTCCGCCGAATGGATCAACCATATCGACAAAAAACCAAGTTACAATCGTCACAAAGCGTCGTCATCTTGGTCGCACATCGCAGGAGGCCCCATGAAACCCCATCCGATCCTCATCGGCGCACCCATCGACAGCGGCCAGCAACGCGACGGCTGCCTGATGGGTCCCGCCGCGTTCCGCGTCGCGGGCCTTGCCCGCAGCCTCTCCGACCTTGGTATCGCCTCCGAGGATTGGGGCGACGTGACGCCCGCTCCCTTGCGCGACGTGACCTGCCCGAACCCCGCCGTCCATCATCTGGCGGAAACGGTCGCCTGGACCGAGGCGCTCGCGGCGCGCGGCGCGGAAGCCATGCAGAAGGGCTTTCCGATCTTCATGGGCGGCGATCATTCCCTGTCGCTCGGCTCGGTGGCCGGAATGGCCGCCCATGCCGCGCAAAGCGGCCCGCCCGCTCTTCGTCCTCTGGCTCGACGCGCATTCCGACTACCACACCCCGCTGACCACCCAGTCGGGCAACCTCCACGGCACACCCGTCGCCTATATCGCGGGCAAGCCCGGTTTCGACGCCTTCCCGCCCTTCCCCGCGCCGGTCGCGGCCGAGCGTATTTGCCTTTACGGCATCCGCTCGGTGGATCCCGCTGAACATGCAGGGCTTCTCGAGTCCGACATGACCATCTGTGACATGCGCGCGCTCGATGAACAGGGCATCGTCGCACCGCTGCGCGCCTTCCTCGAACAGGTGAAACAGGCGAACGGCTTTCTCCATGTCTCGCTCGATGTCGATTTCCTCGATCCCGGCATCGCCCCCGCCGTCGGCACCACGGTTCCGGGCGGCATCACGTTCCGCGAAGCGCATCTGGTGATGGAACTCCTCCACGAAAGCGGCCTCGTCACCTCACTCGACCTCGTCGAACTCAACCCCTTCCTCGACGAACGCGGGAAGACCGCGCGTCTCATGGTCGAACTCGTCGGCTCGCTCATGGGCCGCAAGGTCTTCGACCGTCCGACACGGAGTTTCGGATGAAGACCCTCAATATCGTCCCTTTTGTCAGCGTCGACAACATGATGCGTCTGGTTCTTGAGATCGGACCTGAAGATGTGATGATCGAGATCGCCGCCTATATCGAGGCCGATTTCCGCCGCTGGGAGAGCTTCGACAAAACCCCGCGCGTCGCCTCGCATTCCGATGTCGGTGTGATCGAACTCATGCCCACCTCCGACGGCACATTCTACGGCTTCAAATATGTGAACGGTCACCCCAAGAACACCCGCGAGGGGCTTCAGACTGTCACCGCCTTCGGCCTTCTGGCCGAGGTCGATACCGGCTACCCGGTCCTCCTCACCGAAATGACGATCCTGACCGCGCTCCGCACCGCGGCGATGTCGTCCCTTGCTGCCAAACACCTCGCACCGAAGGGGGCCACCACGATGGCGATGATCGGCAATGGCGCACAGGCCGAGTTCCAGGCTTTGGCCTTCAAGGCGATCTGTGGCATCACCCATGTCCGGCTCTACGATACCGACCGCGCGGCTACAACAAAATGCGCAAGGAATCTCGCCGGTTCCGGCCTGACCCTCACCCAGTGCAGGAGCGCCGAGGAAGCGATGGAGGGGGCCGGGATCATCACCACCTGCACCGCCGACAAGCAACTCGCCACGATCCTGACCGACAACATGGTCGGCCCCGGCACCCACATCAACGCGGTCGGCGGCGACTGCCCCGGCAAGACGGAACTGCACCGCGACATCCTCCTGCGCTCCTCCATCTTCGTCGAATACCCGCCGCAGACCCGCATCGAGGGCGAGATCCAGCAGCTTGCCCCCGACCACCCGGTCACCGAGCTCTGGCAGGTCATCACCGGTGCCGCCAAGGGCCGCACCGATGCCCGCGAGATCACACTCTTCGACTTCTGTCGGCTTCGCGATCGAGGATTTCTCGGCGCTGCGCTATATCCACGATCAGCTCAAGACCCATCCCTATAGCGAACCCCTCGACATGATCGCCGACCCCGACGACCCCCGCGACCTTTACGGCATGCTCCTCCGGGCCAAGGCCAAGGCCGCCTGACCCTTCTTCTGTTCGAAAATACTCTCGGGGGTGCGGGGGCAGACGGCCCCCGCTTCCCGCCTCAAATACCCTTGCACCGGCCGGGGCAAAACCCTATTCCCCGGCCATGACACATGCCCATCAGCGCCTCCTCATCATCGACTTCGGCAGCCAGGTCACGCAGCTCATCGCGCGCAGGCTGCGCGAGTTGAACGTCTACTGCGAGATTCACCCCTTCAACCGCGTGGATGATGCGTTTCTCAAGGATTTCGCCCCGAAGGCGGTGATCTTCTCGGGCGGCCCCTCCTCGGTCTTCGCGGAAGGCGCGCCGATGCCGCCGGCAGGCGTCTTCGAGATGGGCGTGCCAATCCTCGGCATCTGCTACGGCCAGCAGGTGATGATGCACCTCCTCGGGGGCCATGTCGAACGCGGCCACGGCACCGCCGAATTCGGCCGCGCCTGGGTCACGCCGAAGGACGCGAAGCTCCCCCTTCTCGACGGCTGGTTCGATGAGGGGCGCGAGCAGGTCTGGATGTCGCACGGCGACCACGTCTCGAAGATCGCGCCGGGGTTCGAGGTCTACGCCACCTCACAGGGCGCACCCTTCGCCATCACCGCCGACACCGCGCGCCACTTCTATGCCGTCCAGTTCCACCCCGAGGTGCACCACACCCCCAAGGGCGCGAAGCTTTACGAGAACTTCGTCCGTCTCGCGGGCTTCACCGGCGACTGGACGATGGCCTCCTACAAGGACGACGCGATCGAGAAGATCCGGGCCCAGGTCGGCGACAAGCGCGTGATCTGCGGCCTCTCGGGCGGCGTCGACAGCTCCGTCGCCGCCGTCCTCATCCATGAGGCGATCGGCGACCAGCTCACCTGCGTCTTCGTCGATCACGGGCTTCTGCGCCTCAACGAGGCCGACGAAGTCGTGACCATGTTCCGCGACAACTACAACATTCCGCTGATCCACGCGGATGAGGCCGACCTCTTCCTGGGCGCGCTCGAAGGCGTCGCGGACCCCGAGGTCAAGCGCAAGACCATCGGCAAGCTCTTCATCGACGTCTTCCAGCGCGAGGCGCATAAGATCGAGGGCGCGGAATTCCTCGCCCAAGGCACGCTCTACCCCGATGTCATCGAAAGCGTCAGCTTCTCCGGCGGGCCTTCCGTCACGATCAAGAGCCACCACAATGTCGGCGGCCTGCCCGAAAAGATGGGCCTGAAGCTCGTCGAACCCCTGCGCGAGCTTTTCAAGGACGAGGTCCGCGCCCTCGGCCGCGAGCTTGGCCTGCCGCAAAGCTTCATCGGCCGCCACCCCTTCCCCGGCCCCGGCCTCGCCATCCGCTGCCCCGGAGAGATCACGCGCGAGAAACTCGACATCCTCCGGCAGGCCGATGCCGTCTATATCGACCAGATCCGCAAGCACGGGCTTTACGATGAGATCTGGCAGGCCTTCGCGGCGATCCTGCCGGTAAAAACCGTGGGCGTCATGGGCGACGGGCGGACGTATGACTTCGCGCTCAGCTTGCGCGCGGTCACGAGCGTCGATGGCATGACCGCCGACTACTACCCCTTCACCCACGATTTCCTCGGCGAGACGGCAACCCGGATCATCAACGAAGTGCAGGGCGTGAACCGCGTCATGTACGACGTGACTTCGAAGCCGCCGGGCACGATCGAGATGGAGTGAAGCCCGGCCCCGCCTCCCGCGGGGTCAAAACGCGCCGGTTGCGTGGTTTGAGGTGCGAACACCCGAGGGCCTTTTTCACAAGTCAGCGCTGGCCGAGGAGCCGCGTCATCTTGATGATGCAACGCAGACGCGATCATGCATCGGCCAATGTTAGCTTAGGGCGAATGATGGATGCCCCGAGAATCGCCATTTGCGTTTAAAATAGTGCTTCGCGGCGATGGGTACGATTTCGACCCAGTGATCAGTGCCGCTGCGTTGATTTGAACTATTTCTTTTAATTTTGGAGCTATGTCATGGAAAAGTCTCCATCCAAGAACGCCATCTCAGCAGCAGCCAAACTGGCCGAAAGAAAGGTCAAGGGTGACAGCGCAAAGATGGCGCGTTCCACCCGGTCCACAGTATCTGAAGACGGTCGCCTGCTGCACCGGTTCGTCACTTTCGACCGCACCAAACCCAATGCCGCACGCCATGTGGCGATCCTCGACGACGCCGGCAAGGAGGTCGCCGCCGAAACGCTGTCGGACAAGGTGAAAGCCGCACTCGGCGAGGCGGTCCTCGCCACGGCGGCGGGCCGGGCCGTGGCCGCGCCCGGTGCCGGTGCCTCGATCGACCCGACCAGCAACGATCTGGTGCTGGAACTGGGTGACGCCGAGGTGGAGATCGTCACCGTCACCATCCCTCCGAACGCGGGTGTGAGCAAAGCCGATGTCTACTTTCTGGCCGATACAACCGGCAGCATGGACTCAATTCTGGCGGCGGTGAAGGCGGGCGCGGACGCGATCCAGACCGCCAACTACGGGCCGATCGACATTGCCTTTGGCGTCGGCAACTACCGCGACCTGCCAGAGGACAATCCGCCCTTTACCCACCAGTTGGCCCCCGATACCAACACCGCGGCAGTGACCGCCGCCATCAACACCTGGACGGCGGCCAATGGCGGCGATACCTCGGAAGGCCAGTTCTTCGCCCTGAACGCGCTCGCCGAAGCGCCCGGCGGCGCGATTGGCTGGCGAAGCGATTCCAAGCGCATCATCGTCTGGTTCGGAGACGCCCCTGGCCATGATCCGATCTGCTCGGGCATCTCGGGCCTCGGCTTCGATGTTACCGAAGCGTCCGTCACGGCCAAGCTGGCCATTCAAGACGACATCGTGATCCTGGCGATCAGCACCGATACCGGCACAACGGGTGCGCTTGACGGCGATCCTGCCGCCGACGCCGGCGACTATGCCGGAACCTGCTCCATCGGCGGCACCGCCGGACAGGCGACGCGCCTTGCGGCGGCGACCGGCGGGCAGCACATCTCGGGCATCAATGCGGCGGCCATCGTCGCGACCATCATTGACCTGATCGAAGCGGCGGTTCTGGCCATCGATCAGGTAACGCTTGAGCCGACAGCGGCCGTGGCACCTTTTGTCGAGTTGATCTCGCCCGCCTCCTACGGGCCGCTCTCGGGCAAGGAGACCCATGTCTTGCCGTTCAAGGTTTCCTGGCGCGGGATCAAGCCCTGCGGCGACGAGGATGTGATCGTCAAGGGCGGCTTGAACGCGGTCGCCGACGGGGTAGTGATCGCGCGGAAACCCGTCACCATCACCATCCCGGCCTGCCCGCCGGAATTCGTCTATGCCGTCAAATATGTCTGTGGCACCGCACCCGACTGCGACTGCGCCACAGCGACGGTATTGCCGGGGCGCTATGCGACAGACATCAACATCCACAATCCGGGACGCGACACGGCAGCGGTTTCCAAGCTGGTGACGCCGCTCGTGTCGGCGGGCATCGGCGTGGGCCGCGAACCACGGATGCAGAACGCTGCCGGCTCCGACCGTATCAAGTTGCCCGCGCATGCGGCGACAATGGACGATTGCCGGCGCCTGGCCGAACTGCACTATGGCGCGCCGTCGGAAGGCAACCTGCCGCTGACCATCGGCTTCCTCGAAATCGTCAGCACCCAGCAACTGGTGGTGACGGCGGTCTATACCGCGACCGGGGCGGACGGGCATCTGACAATGGATGTCGAGACGGTGCAGCCGATCGTGCGCCCGCAACTGCCGCCGAGAGGGCCGGTTCCAGTTCCGGTTCCGCTTCCGCCTAGGTCTATCGTGGCCTAGGATCGGGCAGAGTCATAACAAGGGAAACCCCCGTCGAAGGAAGCGGGAGTTTCCCGCAAATCCTCCCTTCGCCATCAGCGCAGGTATCCGGTTGTGACCCGTCAAGACAGGATGCAATAGGCCGGAACGATTTTTCCTTTGATAGAGATCTTTCAAAACCTTTGGCAAATTTGACCTAAATATCTGTTTTCGAAAACTTACCTGCCGCTTCACGCGTGAAACGGCGTGGGGCCTGCCTCCGAACGCAGAGACTTCCCGAACCGCAGCGCCGGCCCTATGCTCGCTGCCATGTCGCGCGTCAGCCTTTCAGGTTTCCTCATCTGCCGGACCCTCGAAGAGGCGGACCGCGTGTCCGTGCTTCTGCCCGATCATATCCGCCTGACCCGCGCCGAACCGGGCTGCCTCCGCTTCGAGGTCTTCCGCTCGCAGTCCGATCCTGTCCGCTTTGCGGTGACCGAGGTCTTCCGCGACCGCGCCGCCTTCGAGGCGCATCAGGCACGGGCCAAGGACACGATCTGGGCGAAGGCCACGAAGGGCATTCCGCGCGACTACAAGATCACCGAGGAAACAGCGGCAAAGCCGCGCTAGCTAGCCGCCGAGAATGGCAAGGACATAGCCCTTGGTCTCGGCGTAGGGCGGCACACCGCCATGCTTCTGGACCGCCTCCGGCCCCGCGTTATAGGCCGCCAGCGCCAGCTTCCAGTCGCCGAAACGGTCGAACATCATCCGAAGATACCGCGCGCCGCCGTTGAGATTGTCATGCGGATCGGTCATGTCCACGCCAAGCCGCCGCGCCGTCTCCGGCATCAGTTGCGCCAGCCCGGTCGCCCCCTTGTGGGAGACCGCGCCGGGATTCCAGCCGCTTTCCCGCTGCACGAGTTGCAGGAACAGGTCTTCCGGCACGCCATGACGCCGCGCCGCCGCCTTTGCCGCCTCAAGATACTCCCCGCGGTAGCGCCCGGAATAAGACGGGATCGCCGTCGGCACGATGCCGTCCTTGCCATGCGGCGTCAGCTTGATCGACGCCGAATACTGCATCGCCGCGCGGGTATCGAGGATACGGGTCTGCTGGCGGAACTGTTCAAGCCGCGACCCCGTGCGCGGCCCGTTCTTCAGAGACAAGCCCTCTGCCGATGCCGCAGTCGTTGCAAGCATGGTCAAGGCACCAATTGCCGTGGCTTTCAGGGCAAGCCGCATCCGTCCCCCAGGCTGTCGTTCCAGCGGCACGAACTATAGCGGAATTTCGCCGCAAGGCCAGCCCCGGAGACGCCTGAGGTCAGCCCGCCGCTGCGGTCGGACGGGCGGCGTTGGACAATGGCCCGTCGAGAAGATCCTCGATCAGGATGCTGACAAGCTGGCTCCGCCCCGCAACGCCTGCCTTGCGGTAGACCGCGTTGAGCTGCGTCTTGACGGTCCCTTCCGCCGATCCCCGCGCCGCCGCAATATCCGAAATGCTCTTGCCCTTGATGACCAGTTCGGCGACCTCCGCCTCGGCCGGGCTCAGCCCCCAGTCTGCGAAATAGGCCATCATCGCGTCACGAAGGGCACCGGAGGCGACCTCGATCACCCGCTCGGCATGGGCCTGCTGGCGCAGAACGCCCCTGAGATAGGCCGCCTCAAGCAGGATCGCTGCGATAAGCACGAAGTTCGCCAACCCCTCCATCAGCAAATGCGGCGCGAAGACAGAGCCATATTCATGCGTGATATAGTCCTGGGTCACGTCATAGAGGAAATAGCCCGCACAGGCGGACTGGGCCAGCATCAGGATGATGATCACAGCGCCCTTCAGGCCGCCGCTTCGTTCCGTCATGTCGTCCGCCTCCTGCGGGTCCCTTAGCCAAGGATCACCGCTGCGCCCCCTCGACGCAAGTGAAAGAACCCGAGCGAAGCCGTAGGCATTAGAAGCTTGTTAACCACGAGGCTTTCTTGTCGCGTCAGGCACGGTTAAGAAACCTGAACAGATTCGGGAGGAGAAGCTTCGCATGGCGGGTTCGGTCAACAAGGTCATTCTTATCGGCAATCTCGGGCGCGACCCCGAGGTGCGGTCCTTCCCCAACGGCGGCAAGGTCTGCAATCTGCGCATCGCCACCTCGGAGAACTGGCGCGACCGCACCACGGGTGAGCGCAAGGAACGGACCGAATGGCATTCGGTCGCGATCTTTTCCGAAGGTCTGGTGAAGGTGGCCGAGCAATATCTCAAGAAGGGCTCGAAAGTCTATCTTGAAGGCCAGCTTGAGACGCGAAAGTGGCAGGATCAGTCGGGGGCGGACCGCTATTCGACCGAAGTCGTCCTGCGCAATTTCGGCTCAACCCTGGTGATGCTCGATGGTCGCGACAGCGGCGGGTCGGGCGGCGGCGGTGGCGGCGGCTATGACGACGACCGGGGCGGCGGTGGCGGCTTTGGTGGTGGCAGCGGCGGGTCCGGTGGCGGCGGCGGCGGCCGTTCGGACCTCGACGACGAGATTCCGTTCTAAGCCAGCCAGATCACGTTGAAGACCGCGCGGCCCATCGGGCCGCGCTTTTCGTTGTACGAAGGCGCAGGCGGTCGGACACCATGCGATCGCAGGATATATACCTTGGCAAGCGTCGGAATCGCCACGGCCCTAGCGCGCCGCCAACGCCTCTTCAAGCACGGAACGCACAACCTCTCCCGGCACATCCGAGGCGACGAACGCCTCTCCGATCCCGCGCGCGAGGATGAAGCGCAGCTTGCCGTCCACGACCTTCTTGTCCTGCGCCATGAGGTGCAACAGCCTGTCGGCATCGGGCAGGTCGCCGGGAATGTCGCGAAGATCCGCCTTCATTCCCATCGCCTTGAGATGCGCGCGCACGCGGCTCGGGTCTTCCTGACTGCACAGGCCGAGCCGCTGCGACAGTTCAAACGCCAAAGCGCAGCCGATGGCTACGCCCTCACCATGCAGCAACCGGTTCGAATAGCCTGTCGCGGTTTCCAGCGCGTGGCAGAAGGTGTGGCCGAGGTTGAGAAGTGCGCGGTCGCCCTCCTCCGTCTCGTCCCGCTCCACGATCCTCGCCTTCATCTCGACCGACCGCTTCACCGCATACTGGCGCAAGCTGGCGTCGCCCGCCGCCATCGCTGGCCCGTTTGCCTCGAGCCATTCAAAAAAGGCCGCATCGCCCAGAAGGCCGTATTTGACCACCTCGCCATAGCCCGAGAGGAAATCGCGGGCAGGCAGCGTCCCGAGTACGCCGATATCGGCGAGGACGAGCGCGGGCTGGTGAAAGGCCCCGATCAGGTTCTTGCCGTGCAGGGAGTTGATGCCGGTCTTGCCGCCGACGGAACTGTCGACCTGCGCGAGCAGCGTCGTCGGGATCTGCACGAAGCGCACGCCCCGCCGCAGCACCGCGGCGGCAAAGCCCGCCAGATCGCCGATGACGCCGCCACCGAAGGCGATGACGACATCACGCCGCTCGATCTTTTCGGCCAGCAGCCAGTCGACAGCGCGCGAAAACTCGGGCCAGCCCTTTGTCGCCTCACCCGCCGGAAGCGCCAGCGCGGTCATCTCGATATCGCCCAGCCCCGCGCGCAAGGCCTCGAGATGCAGCGCGCCCACCGTCTCATCGGTCAGAACGGCGACACGTTGGCGACGCAAAAGGCCCGAAATCTGCGCCCCGGCATCGGCGATCAGTCCCGCCCCGATCCGAACATCGTAGCTGCGCGCGCCAAGGTCGACATGCACGGTTTCAAAGTTGCCCATAGTCACGTTTTTCCCAGAATTTCCCCATGCGCCTGTAGCGCCTCGATCACCTTGCTGGCCATCTGTTCGACCGAATACTCGGGCCGCGCCTGAACCGTAATCCCCGCCTCGGCATAGACCGGCGCGCGGGTGTCCAGAAGGGCGGTGAGCGTACCCTTCGGATCGGGCGTCCTGAGCAGGGGCCGCGTCGTCTTGTGCCGCACGCGGTTCCACAAAAGCTCGAGATCGGCCTTCAGCCAGACCGCGACCCCGTGCTCGGCAATGGCCTTGCGGTTGGTCTCAGCCAGAAACGCTCCCCCGCCGGTCGAGAGGATGCAGGGCGGGCCGGAGAGAAGCCGTAACAGCACCTCGGATTCGCGCGCACGAAAGAACGTCTCGCCGTCGCGCTTGAATATCTCGGCCACGCTCATGCTTGCCGCGCGCTCGATCTCTTCGTCGGAATCGACGAAAGGCACCCCGAGCAGGCGCGACAGCGCCGTCCCGACGGCGGTCTTGCCGGCCCCCATCATGCCGATCAACACGACGGTTTTCTTCAGTCTGCGCCCCAAGACCTGCCCTTTCGCCTTCATGCCGCCGCGATGCTCCGCGGAACGTGAAGGCAGTCTCCTGCCCAAATTGCGTCTTTCCGCCCTGAATGGCGTGAACTCGCGCGAAATGCCATATATATGTTCGGACGAACAGCCTTTGCGCGGCACTGTCCGCACGGCAGGCGCGGCATGGACCCGGCAGCACCCGGATAGAAAAAGAAACGGCAGGACAGGATGTTGCGCATTCTAAAATTTCTCGTTCTTCTCGCTCTCATCGCCTTTGTCGGGCTGGTGGGTTATGCTTATCTTGGCGATCTCAGGCCTGAGCGGAGCGATGTGACTGTGCCGGTTGAATTGAATGTCGGGAAATAGAACAGGCGCGTTTCTGCCCGTCCTGCTGCTACTGGGCGTCTCGGCGGCGGCCGAGGACAAGGCGCCGCCCTTGTCGGCAATCGATTGGCTGTCGCATTCGGTGGCCACGCCGGCCGCAATGCCCCTCCCCGGCGACGCGGCCAACGAACCGCCTGTCACCACCACAACACCCATCCCCGGCGCGATCACCACGCGACCGCTCGACGGGGAGACGCTGGACACGATCGGGCTTTTGCCGCAGCGGACGACCGGATTGCCCCCGGACCTCTGGGGCACCACGCCGACCGAGGAGCTTGTGCGCCGGGTCCGGGCGGAGCGGGTGGAGACTTTGCCCTCGGTTCAGTCGCTGCTCTACACGCTCCTGCTGGCGGAGCTTGACCCGCCGCAGGATGCCGGGCCGGATGGCGAGTTGTTCCTTGCCCGCATCGACAAGCTTCTGGACCTCGGCGCGCTGGAGCCTGCGCTTTCCATGCTCGAAAAGGCCACGCCGCCAACGGCCGAGCCGTTCCGGCGCTGGTTCGACGTCGCCCTTCTGACCGGGCAGGAGGACCGCGCCTGCACCGTCATGCGCGACACGCCGCAAGTGGCGCCCACCTTCCCTGCCCGCGTCTTCTGCCTCGCGCGTGGCGGCGACTGGAATGCCGCCGCGCTCTCGCTCAGGACGGGCGAGACGCTCGGCTATGTCGATGCCGACATGGCGCGGCTTCTGGAGCATTTCCTCGACCCCGATCTTTTTGAAGGCGAACCCGATCTGCCGCCGCCCGACCGCCCCTCGCCGCTGGTCTTCCGGCTGATGGAGGCGATCGGTCAGCCGATGTCGACCGCCACCCTGCCGGTCGCTTTCGCCCAGGCCGATCTGAGGTCGAACGCCGGCTGGAAAACCCGGCTGGATGCGGCTGAAAGGCTCACCCGTACCGGCGCGATCCCGGCGAACCAGTTGCTCGGACTCTACACCGAAAACGAATCCTCGGCTTCGGGCGGCTCTGGGAACGGGTCGACGCGGTGGAGCGGCTGGACGCGGCGCTGACCGGGGGCAAGCCGGATGCCATCGCGGCGGCGCTCTCCACCGCATGGTCCGAGATGACCGGCGTTGAACTGGAAGTGCCCTTTGCGGAGATCTTCGCCGACCGCCTCGCGAAGGCCGATTTGCACGGCGCGGCCGGGACGCTCGCCTTCCGCATCGGCCTGTTGTCCGACGGCTATGAGAAGGTCGCCCTCGCCCACGCATCGGCGACAGGGGAAGATGCCTTTCTCGTCGGCGTCGCGACCGGGCGGACCGATGGGCTGACCCCCGGTGACCAGATGGGCGTAGCGGTGAAATCCGCCTTCCTGGCCGGCACGCCGCTGCGCGATGACTATGTGCAGTTCATTCAGGACAAGCGGCTGGGCGAAGGCGTCCTGAAGGCGATCGACGACATCACCGAGGGCGCGCGCGGCGATCTGCGCGATGTAACCGGCGGGTTGCGCTTCCTGCGTGAGGTGGGACTGGAGGAAACCGCCCGCCGCGCGGCGCTTGAGCTTCTTCTCCTCGAACGCCGGGGCTGAACACAATGGCGATGGAGCGCTGGATTTCCGCCTTCCTCGATGCGCAGGCGGCTGAGCTTGGGTCTGCACGCAACACGCTTCTGGCCTATGGCCGCGATCTCAAGGACTTCGCCGCGTGGCTCGCGCGCCGGAAGCGCGATTTCGAGACTACTGCCCGTTCCGATGTGGAGGCCTATATCGTCTCGTGCGAGGCCGAGGGGCTGTCGCCCGCCACCCGCGCGCGGCGGCTTTCGGCCATCCGCCAGCTTTTCCGCTTCGCCTATGACGAAGGCTGGCGCAAGGACAATCCGGCGATCCAGATTTCCGGCCCCGGCAAGGCGCAGCGTCTGCCCAAGATCCTGAGCGAGGCGGAGGTCGATGCGCTGCTGAAAGCCGCCAGGGAAAGCGGACGCAACCCGGCCGAACAGGCGCGCAACACCTGCCTGATGGAACTGCTCTACGCGACCGGAATGCGGGTGAGTGAACTGGTCGGCCTTCCGGTCTCGGCCGCGCGGGGCGATCCGCGGATGCTTCTGGTCAAGGGCAAGGGCGGCAAGGAGCGTATGGTCCCCCTGTCCGGCCCGGCGCGGCAGGCGCTGGCCGAGTGGCTCGCCATCCGCGACGAGGCCGAGGAGATTGCCCGGATCGAAGTCAAGGCGCCGCCCGGCAAGCATCTGTTCCCGGCGCGCGGTGCGGCGGGTCACATGACCCGTCAGGCATTCCACGGCTTGTTGAAAGACCTCGCCATCGCGGCGGGGATCGCGCCGGCAAAGGTCACGCCGCATGTCCTCCGCCACGCCTTTGCGACGCATCTTCTGGCCGGAGGCGCGGACCTGCGCGCGATCCAGACCATGCTCGGCCATGCCGATATCTCCACGACCGAGATCTACACCCATGTGCTTGACGAACGGCTCAAAGCACTGGTCCTGACGCATCACCCGCTGGCGCGCGGCAGCGGCTGAGGCGGCGCGCCTTGCGGGTCGGAGAGCAGCGCCCCATAAAGGCGGAAACCATAGGGAATTTGACATGCCGAGCCTCGACGTTCTGGACAGCGGGTTCTGGATCACCGCAGCGGGGATCCTGTTCCTTCTTCTGATGTCCGCCTTCTTCTCAGGGTCCGAGACCGCACTGACAGCGGCGTCGCGCGGCAAGCTCCGGGCGCAGGCCGACAAGGGCAACCGCGGCGCGTCGCTGGCGCTTAAGGTGACGGAGGACGGCGAAAAGCTGATCGGCGCGATCCTTCTTGGCAACAACGTCGCAAACATACTCTCGGCCTCGCTCGCCACCGCGCTCCTGTCGCGGATCTACGGCTCGCACGGCGTTGCGGTGGCGACTGTGGTGATGACCGCGCTTGTCCTGATCTTCGCCGAAGTGCTGCCCAAGACCTATGCGATCACTGCGCCGGAAACCGCAGCCTCCCGCGTGGCGCGACCGATCGGCTGGCTGATCGCGGCGCTGGCGCCCATCGTCTCGCTCGTCCGTATTCTGGTGCGCGGGATCCTGATGCTGTTCGGCGTGCGCACCGATCCCGACAGCCACGTTCTGTCGCTGCGCGACGAGATCGTCGGGGCGCTCTCGCTCGGCCATTCCGAAGGCACCGTTCACAAAGAGGAACGTGACCGGCTTCTCGGCGCGCTCGACCTCTCCGACCGCACCGTCGAAGAGATCATGACCCACCGCAGCAAGATCGCGATGATCGATGCCGAGGCCGCGCCGGAGCGCATCCTCTCGGAGGTCCTCGCCTCGCCACACACGCGCTTGCCGCTTTACAAGGCCGAACGAGAGAACGTCGTCGGCGTCATCAATGCCAAGGATCTTCTTCGGGCGGTGGAAAAGACAGTGCAGGGCGAAGATGGCAACCTCTCCTCGATCCGAGAGATGGATATCATGAGCGTCGCGAAGAAGCCCTATTTCGTGCCCGAGACGACGCCGCTCGACGAACAGATGCGTGAATTCCTCAAGCGGCGGACCCATTTTGCGCTGGTCGTCGACGAATACGGCGACCTGCGCGGCCTCATCACACTTGAGGATATCATCGAGGAAATCGTGGGCGAGATCACCGACGAATTCGACCTCGATTCCGAACATCCGCTGAAACGAACCGAAAGCGGCGACTATATCCTCGACGGCGGCATGACGATCCGCGATTTCAACCGCGCCACGGAATGGAGCCTTCCGGACGAGGAGGCGAACACCGTCGCGGGCCTTGTCATCCATGAGGCGCAGATGATCCCGAGCGAAGGCCAGGTCTTTTCGTTCCACGGCTTCCGCTTCGAGATCCTGCAACGCAAGGAAAACCGCATCACCCGGATGAAGGTCCGCCCGCTCTGAGCGATCAGGCGGGCGTCTGCTGGTGCGACATGAGGCGCCAGCTGCCATCCTCGCGCAGATAGGTGGAGGCGCATAGCATCTGCCGGATCGGCTCCGCTTCGCGCTCGGCTTCGGCCTTATAGGCCAGAACCGCGACATTGCCCCGGATATTGGCCGCGCGGTCCTTCATAAGGACCGACCGCCATCGGGGACCGGATGTGACGCCATCGGTGATCTTCTCGCCCTGCAAGATACCCGCCGGATAGGGAAATACCATGATCGCCCCGTCCGCCATCGCGCTGCGATAGGTCTCCGCCCCGCCAAGCCAGAAGCTTTCCTCAAGCCGCCAGAGTTCGCTTTCGTCTGACATCACGTTCTTCCCTCATGCAAGGACAGAACGCAGGGCGCGCGGCCCGGTTCCGCCTTAGCGCGACTTGAAGAGCGACCCGAGGATGCCGCGCACGATCGCCTGTCCGGTCTTGGTGCCAAGCTGCCGCGCCAGGCTCTTGCCGAAGGAGGTCGCGATGCTGTCAGAACGGCTCGTGCGCGAGGTGGAGCGGCCCACGGTGTTGCCGTCATAGCGCCGCGCCTGCTTCAATTCGCGCAGGTCGTCCTTCATCTTCTGTTCCTGCGCCTCGGCCTCGGCTGCGGCCTTCGCTGCGGCGTCGGCCTTCGCCTGCAACCGCTCAAAGGCGGAATCGCGGTCGATCACGGTATCGTACTTTGCCGCGAGGCCAGTGGCCGCGATCACCGCCTTGCGCTGGTCCGGCGTGATCGGACCGAGGAGACTGGCCGGCGGGCGGACGAGGGTGCGCTCGACCATGCCGGGCACGCCCTTCGCCTCCAGAAGCGAGGTGACCGCCTCGCCCGTGCCGACCTCCTTGATCGCGGTTTCGGTGTCGAAGCGGGGGTTCGGCCGGTAATTCTGCGCGGCACGCTTGAGGTCCTGCTGATCCTTCCCCGTGAAGGCGCGAAGGGCGTGTTGCACGCGGTTGCCAAGCTGGCCGAGGATATCGTCCGGCACGTCGGCGGGGTTCTGGGTGATGAAATAGATTCCGACCCCCTTCGACCGGATCAGCCGCGCCACCTGCTCCACCTTGTCCACCAGCGCCTTCGGCGTATCCTCGAACAAGAGATGCGCCTCGTCGAAGAAGAAGACGAATTTCGGCTTGTCGGGATCGCCGACCTCGGGCAGTTCCTCGAACAGCTCCGAGAGCAGCCACAGAAGGAAGGTCGCGTAAAGCCGGGGCGAGGCCATCAGCTTGTCCGAGGCGAGGATGTTGATCTGACCGCGTCCGTCCGGCGCGGTGCGCATCATGTCCGCCAGCTCAAGCGCCGGTTCGCCGAAAAGATGCGTGCCGCCCTGGTTCTCCAGCACCAGCAATTGCCGCTGGATCGCGCCCACCGTCGCGGGCGAGACGTTGCCGTATTTCAACGAAAGATCGGAGGCGTTCTGGCCGATCCAGACCAGCATCGCCTGAAGGTCCTTGAGGTCGAGAAGCGGCAGCCCCTCCTCATCCGCCAGCCGGAAGGCTATGTTGAGCACCCCCTCCTGCGGTTCGCTGAGGTCCATCAGCCGGGCGAGAAGAAGCGGCCCCATCTCGGACACCGTGGCGCGAATCGGGTGGCCCTGTTCGCCGAAGAGATCCCAGAACGCGACCGGAAAGGCTTGATACCGAAGCTCATAGCCGATGGTGGCGCAGCGCTTCATGAAGGCATCATGCAGCTTTCCGTCCGGCGAGCCGGGCAGCGCGAGGCCACCAAGGTCGCCCTTGACATCGGCAAGAAAGACCGGGACGCCCGCCGCCGAAAAGCCTTCGGCGAGGATCTGGAGCGTCACCGTCTTGCCGGTGCCGGTGGCGCCCGCGATCAGGCCGTGACGGTTTCCATATTTCAACAGAAGTTCCTGTGGTGAAGCATAGCCTTCGCCGCCACCGCCTACGAAAATCCCGGATTCGGTCAGCACCCCTGGCCCCCTGTAACTGCCCCTCAAACGCGGCAACAATACTATGTTAACCGGCGTATGCCAGCCTAGATCGGGTCCATTGCCGTGTCATCGCGCATGGATGTTTCTTCCTCCCTGTCAGACTGGCCGCGCCCAAGTGCGCGGCTTTTTTTCGTGCAAAATCAATTTTTTGGCGCGCACTATTTTTACGGTTGACGCAATGGGTCTAACTGAATAGCGTGCCCAACAATGACTAAGTCGGCCTGTCCGACAGGGAGCGAAAACATACGAAGGGGCCCCGCCAAGGGGCCCTTTTTGTTATGCCGCCTCCTTGCTCGGCATCGGCGAAATGCCGCCCCGCCCCTCTGCCATACGTTTCGCCGCTGACACCGCCGGTTCGGCATGGTAAGTGCCCGCGGCACTTCCAATGTATGGACGGAAATAGACTATGGCTGCATTCTCCAGAACTCTGACGCTGATTCTGACGCTCGCTGCGGCGGCACCGGCGATGGCACAGACCACGGCCGCGCCCCAGCCGGCGGATACGGCCCAGACGGGTACCACCGAGACGGATGCGACAACCCCCGCTCCGGCCGCCGACCCGGCTGCGACCGAAGCGGCGCCGGATGGTATCGGTCAGGCCTATGTGGCCGAGAAATTCGGTGACTGGGATCTGCGCTGCATCCGCACTGCGGATGGTGCCGACCCCTGTCAGCTCTACCAGCTCCTGAAAGAAAAGAACTCGGGCAATCCGGTGTCGGAGATTACCATCGTGTCGCTTCCGAAGGGTAGCAAGGTGGTCGCGGGGGCCACGATCATCACGCCGCTTGAGACGCTCCTGCTCGAACAGCTCAACTTCACCATCGACGGCGGCAAGCCTTCGACCTATCCCTTCAGCTTCTGCACGCAGGTGGGCTGTATCGCGCGTCTCGGCTTTACCGAGGAAGAGATCGCCCGCCTGCGCAAGGGCAAGGTCGCGACGGTGACGGTTGTTCCGGTCGCCAATCCGAACGCAAAAGTGACGGTCGAGGTTTCCCTGAGCGGCTTTACCGCAGCGCTTGAAGCGCAGCAGAAGTCGGAAGAGGCGCTCGCGACGAAGGCCAAATCGGCTCCGGCAGACGCGGCTCCGGCAGACGCCGCCCCGACGGATACAGCGCCCGCGGCTCCGGCCGACGCGCCGACGCAGCAGTAATCCCCGATCTTTTCGAAAGATCCTGAAATACGCCGCCCCGGTCTTCGGGGCGGCGTTCGCGTTCAGGCCGCCCGCAACGCGAGAACCGCATTGAGGCCGCCGAAGGCAAACGCGTTGGTGAGGACCGCCGTCACCTTCCGCTCACGTGCCACGTTCGGCACCACGTCAAGCGCACATTCCGGATCCGGCTCCTCATAGCCGATGGTCGGCGCGATGACCCCGTCGCGGAGCGCGAGAATGCAGGCCAGAAGCTCCACCGCGCCGGTGCCGCCGATGAGATGCCCGTGCATGGATTTCGTGGATGAAATCATCAGCCGGTCGGCGTGATGGCCGAAGGCATGGGCGACGGCGGCGCATTCGGTCTTGTCATTGGCGGCGGTCCCGGTGCCGTGGGCATTCACATAGCCCACCTCTTCGGGGTTCATCCGCGCGTCCTGAAGCGCACCGGCAATGGCACGCTGCGCACCCGCCTGACTTGGCATCACGATATCGGCGGCGTCCGAGGTCATGGAGAAGCCCGCCACCTCGGCCAGAATATCGGCACCGCGCGCGCGGGCATGATCCCAATCCTCAAAGACGAAGACGCCGGCACCCTCGCCCTGCACCATGCCGTTACGGTTGGCGCTGAAAGGTCGGCAGGCGTCCTTGGACATGACGCGCAAGCCCTCCCAGGCCTTGATGCCGCCGAAGCAGAGCATCGCCTCCGACCCGCCGGTGATCATCGCCTTCGCGGCACCGGACCGGACCATCTGGAAAGCCAGCCCCATCGCGTGATTGGACGATGCGCAGGCCGTTGCCACGGTAAAGGACGGGCCGCGCAGAGACCATTCCATGCTGACATGGCTGGCGGCGGCGTTGTTCATCAGCTTCGGCACGACGAAGGGGTGGACGCGGTTCTTCCCCTCTTCATAGACGGTGCGATAGTTGTCGTCCCAGGTGTTGACCCCGCCCCCGGCTGTGCCAAGGACGACGCCGCATTCAAGGCCGAGCTTGCCCCGGAAATCGAGACCCGATTGCTCCACGGCCTGTTTCGCGGCAAGCATGGTGAACTGCGTGAAACGATCATAGAGCGCTATTTCCTGGCGGTTGAAATGCGTCTCCGCATCCCAGTCACGGACCTGGCCGCCGATGCGGACCGAGAGCCGCTCGACATCGCGGACATCCAGGGGGCCTATGCCGCAGCGCCCTTCGCGCATCGCGGCGAGGGTCGTCGCAACATCATGGCCGAGGGCGTTGATCGTCCCCGCCCCAGTAATGGCGACACGCCTCATGCGGATTGCTTCTGCGCGACCAGTTTTTCGACGGCGGCGATGACCGAGGCGACCGAGGTCAGGTCGAAATCGCTTTTCGATGGCTCATTGGCGTTGAACGGGACCGAGACATCGAATTCCTCTTCGATGGCGAATATGGATTCGACAAGGCCGAGGCTGTCGATGCCAAGCTCTGCCAGCGACATCTCGGGCGATACCTGATCGCGCTCCAACACCGCCTGTTCGGCGATGATCGCGATGACCCTGTCCTTGATGCTACTCACTGCCGTCATCGCCAGTCTCCTTCTTGGCCGCCTTCTGCATCAGCGATGTAACAGCTTCGCGAAGCTCGGCGACCTGAGCGAACAGCCGCCCCAAGCGGCGGATGTTCTTCTGCGCGTCGATATGCGTTTCCATCTTCAGCGCGGGATAACCAAGAAGCACACGCCCCGCCGGGGCGTTGGTCAGGATTTTCGTCGCGCCGCCCGCGATCACGTCGTCACCGACGAAGAGGTTGTCGCCAACACCGCATTGCCCCGCCAGCACCACGCGGTCTCCGATCCGGGTCGAACCCGCGATCCCGACCTGACCGCAAAGCAGCGCGTCCCGCCCGACTTCGACGTTATGGGCGATATGGACGAGGTTATCGAGCTTCGTTCCCGACCCTATCCGCGTCGCCCGGATGGTGCCGCGGTCGATGGTGCAATTCGCGCCGATCTCGACATCGTCGCCGATCTCGACCGTGCCGAGCGAATGGATGCGGATCCAGCTTTGCTGTCGGATTTCACCGCGTTCGCCAAGTGTCTGGCGAATTTCCTCGACGCCGGATTTTTCAGGCGTGACGAAGGAAAACCCGTCCGCGCCAATGACCGCGCCCGGCTGACAGAAGAACCGATCGCCGATGCGCACCTGCGCGCCGATCCGGGCGCCCGCGTGGATCAGGGCCCCTGCCCCGATATGCGCGCCCTCCGCGATATGGACATGCGGCGCGATCCGGGCATTCGGACCGATCCGGACGCCCGCCCCGATCACCACGAACGGCGCGATGGCAGCCCCCGGCCCGATCAGTGCCGAGGCGTCGATGACCGCGGTCGGGTGAATCCCCGGCGCAATCGCCGGGCCGGGATCGAAGGTGCGGGTCAGACCCGACATCGCCAGACGCGGACGCGCCACGAAAATCGCGGCCTTCAGCCCAAGCGCCTGCCAATCCGCACCGTCCCAAAGGATCGCGGCCCGCGCCTGCCCGTCGGAAAGGCCCTCGGCATATTTCGGCGCCATCGCCAGCGCGAGGTCATCAGGACCGGCCATCGCAGGCTCTGCCGCGCCCTTGACGCGCAGACCGGTGTCACCGGCGGCACGTGCGTCAAGCGCGCGGGCGATTTCGGCGATGCTGTAGGACATGTCTCAATCCGGGTCATCCGGGGGTGAACGCCACCCCCTGCGAGATCGGATTTAACCCTGAACGCCGGGCAAAACCACCCCGGCCTTCTCAAGCGCGTCGAATATACGCCCGTCGCGGCCATAGACATCGCGGCGGTATTCGATCTGCCCCTTCGCGGTGGGCCAGGCGGTGAAATAGACCAGATGAACCGGCACCGGCTCTTTCAGCGGCAGCGAGTTCTCGGCCCTTGTCTTCAGATGCGCCTTGAATTCCGCCACCGGATCGGTGCTTTGCGGCGCCAGAAGCGCATAGGCGAAGTCGAAGGGCTGGCCCAGCCGGATGCAGCCGTGGCTGAAGGCGCGGATTTCCTTGCCGAAGAGGGATTTCGACGGCGTATCATGCAGATAGATGTTCCACTTGTTAGGGAACATGAACTTCACAAGGCCAAGCGCATTGCCATCGGACGGCGGTTGCGAGATCGAGAAGGGGAAGTTTCGCGCCGTATACTGACTGAAATCCGCCGAGGCGCGATCCACGACCCTGCCGCGCCGGTCGACGATCTTCAGATGCCCCACCGCCTGCGGGTTCCGCTGAAGCATCGGCAGATATTCCTTCACCGTGATCGACCGCGGCACGTTCCATGTCGGGTTGATGACCATGAATTCCATCTGGTCCGAGAATTCGGGGCTGCGGCGGTCGGGCTGGTTCATGCCGACGACCGTCACCGTCTCGAACGTTACCTTGCCGTCATCGACGATCTTCGCCGAGAAGTCGGGCAGGTTCACCCAGATGTGCCGCTTGCCCAGCTGAAGCCCGTTCATCCAGCGCAGACGCTCCATCGCGACGACGACGGATTTGAGCCGGTCTGACGGATCGAGGTTCAGAAGCGCGATCGTCCCGTCGCCCGCCACGCCATCCGGGGTCACGCCATTGTCGATCTGAAACTGCTGAACCGCCTTCTGGACCCCGCCGTCATAGTCCTGCGTCGCGGTGCGACCGAGGTAGCCCATGCGGATCAGCCGATCACGCAAGAGAACGACGCCAGCGCCGCTGTTGCCGGGCTGAAGCTTGCCCTTCTTGATCTCCGGCCCCCAGCCGCCCTGCTCGATCGCGTGCTCAAGATCACGCTTGGCCTTCATCAACTGGGCATATTGTGGGGCATCGGGCGCAAGGCTCGCGAGGTACTTCTCTGGCCGCGCAGCCGAAGCAAAGCCCGCGATGGTGGCACGTGCATCATGGGTGACGACCTCCCGCACGATGCCGGGATCGACCGACGCCGGCACGATCGCGCCGGACTGGATGTCATGCGCATAGGTCAGAAATGCCACCGACACAGCTGCTTCGAGCTTGCCACGCTGGCGTTCGGACGCCGCGGTCTGAAACTTCGCCTTCAGCCCGGCTTCGTCGTAGCGCGACACCGGCAAGGCATGATCGCCCGCATGGTCGAGCGCCGCGAAGAAGGCGGAGCGGCGGCCCGCGTCATCGGCAGTGGTCCAGATCGGCTGATAGTCCCGATCACGGTAAAACGCTGCGAGCGCCGGGTCGCCCGCGGCAGCTTCGGCAAGAGCCTGCCGAAACGCGAGGGATTCCACCGAAGCCGCAGGAAGCGCAGCGCCCCAAAGCGCCAGGCACGACACTGCAATCATTCTGAGAAGGGCCGCGGGGCGGCGGGCAGCTAAAGCCGTCATGTTCGGTCCAAAGACGTGGCAGATAATCCTCCTGTAAGGATTTCCGCATCCCTTTCATGGAGTCCATGCCCAACAGGTGCGGTTCTCACCCCCGCGAACAACTGTATCTTTTCCGCAACGCCACCCGATAAAAGTTATGCGCGAATGCCACACACATTCGCTTTCAGCAATTTTTCGCCGATCGGCCTTGAATTCGCGATCCGGAGACAATTGCCCGGTTGGCGCGGGAATCATCTTGTGCAATAACACCACTGCACTTGGGGAAATGGACACGAGCCGCATCAAAGCGGCCAACACGGGACAGGCGTCAGCGCTATGACTGAGTACCAATCCGGAATGAACCGTCGTGGTTTGCTTCGTGTTTTTGCGGCCGCGACAATCGCCGCGGCGCCATCGATGTCGAGTGCATTTGGACTGCTGCGTGGCGCCGGCGATATCCGCCGCATCCGCATGTACTCCGGCCGGACCGGCGAGAGCATCGACACCATCTACTGGATCGAAGGCAATTACATTCCCGAAGCGCTGAATGAAATCACTTTTTTCATGCGTGACTGGCGCCAGGACCAAAAGAAAGACGTCGATCCACGCACGATCGACATCGCCGCGGCCGCGCACAGCCTGCTTGAGGTTAAGGAACCCTTCATGCTCCTCTCGGGCTATCGGACCGCGAAAACCAACGCGATGCTGCGGTCGTCATCGCGCGGCGTTGCGCGTAATTCGCTTCACATGAAGGCGCAGGCGGCGGACCTTCGCATGCGCTCGCGTTCGGTCGCGCAGATCTACCGCGCCGCGACCGCCTGCGAGGCGGGTGGCGTCGGCAAGTATTCCCGCTCCAACTTCGTGCACATGGACTGCGGCCCGATCCGCACCTGGGGCGGCTGAGCGTTCCGAAATAGCGTTAGGTTATGACAGGCGTCGGGTTCCCGGCGCCTTTTGGTTTCTGGCGACACGGCGTAACGCCTATCGCCAGTGCAAGCGGCCCTAGATGATCTTCCACACGTTTTGTGATCTGTACCTCGCGGACGGCACGACAGCCACCAACGAACGGACACGATCTGCATCAGAAAATTGAGAGTCGCTTGGCAGGGTCTGTGCTACGATTTCCCAGTCGAATGCTCTCTCAGCCGATTTGCTTGGACATGGCGGGATCAGCCGCCACGATTGAGTTTTCACGGGATTCAGCGAGATGACCGATGCTGAGGTAGTCTTTGCAGGCTCGATTCCTGAGTTCTACAACACCTACACGGTTCCTTTGATAGTCGAGGCTTATGCGGCAAGTGTCGCGGCCCGCGTCGCTTCGCTTGCCCCGATGGCGGTGCTCGAAACCGCCGCAGGCACCGGAGTTGTTCCGCACGCCCTGATCGGGCATCGCGTGCCGGGTGCCCGATACATGGTCACCGATCTGAACAAACCGATGCTGGATCACGCCGCCAGCCTTCAGGAGCCTGACAACCGGATCGACTGGCGGGTGGCGGATGCGCCGGACCTGCCCTTCGACGACGGCGCCTATGAAGTCGTCATCTGACAGTTCGGCGCGATGTTCTTTCCGGACCGGACGAAGGGTTACTCGCAAGCGCGGTGCGTGCAGAGCAGACTTTTCCGCGACTTGATCGATAGCACACCGCTCAACGACAGCTGAACGTGGCTTGATTCCGCAGGCGTTCCCTTCTCGGTCTATCCTTGTGCAAGTTGCTGGGCGTTCGCCCAAAGCGCAGGCGGAACCTCGACCGCGTCGGGACGTCTGTTTCGGGACCCCGGAATGCGAACCTCAGGATCGCGCTCGATTTCATCGGCCAGGCGGGCGACGCGATCCGCGAGAGTACTTGCATGCGCGTTCGGGCCAATCAGAATATAGAACTGGCCAAGGTCATGCGGCGGTCCGTTCTCGGCCTTGAGGCCGCGGACATCCAGCGAGTTCACCGAGCCCGTCAGGCCCGCAGCGAGGAATTCCACCAGTAACCCGAGCGCCCAGCCCTTGTGGTTCGCGGCGCTGACAAGCGAACCAGCCAAAGCTTCCGCAGGTTCGCTCGTGGGGTTCCCGTTTCTGTCCACGGCCCAGCCCAGCGGAATTTTCTCTCCAGCGGCCTGTGCCATCGTGATCTTGCCGAGCGCCACCGCCGCAGTCGAGAAATCGGCATGCATCGCAGGGCCGTCCTGCCCGGGAATTGTGAACGCGATAGGATTTGTCCCGATCACGGGCGTCTTGCCGCCGGGGCCGGAGACGATCGCCGACGCATTGGTGAAGCCTATCCCGATAAGACCCGCCGCCGCGATCTGTTCGGTGAAAAAGCCGAGCGAGGTGCAGGTATGGGAATGACAGACAGCGAGGCTGGCGATACCGCAGCGGCGCGCCATCTCGCTCGCGACGGGCAGCGCGCGCGAAAAGGCGGGCTGCGCAAAACCGAACTTCGCATCTGCGGTGACGGCTCCGGGTCGGGATTTGACGACAACCGGCTCCACTGTGCCATTGACCCGGCCCGAGACGAGCTGTCGGCAGTAGCTTTCCAGATAATAGAGGCCGCAGATCACATTGCCGGTTTGCTCGGATCGTGCGACGGCGCGGGCGACCTCCCCGGCCTGCCATGCGCCGGCGCCGTGGGCGATCAGGGCGTTCGCGCTTATCCTTGCGATCTCGGCGACCGGTATCTGCATCTTGGCGTCCTTCTTATGTTGGTGTTCTCCACTCTTGGGAGTTCGGCTCACGACACAAGCAGTCGTTTCTACAGTGCCGCGTCAGCCTTCAGGCGCGCCACGGCGATCATCTCCACGCGCATCCCCGGACGGGCGAGCGCCACGCCGCAGGTGGCGCGTGCCGGGGGTGTCTCGGGATCCACCCATGCGTCCCAAACAGCGTTCATGCCCGCAAAATCGGCCATGTCGGCAAGCCAGACCTGAACCGAAGCGACATCGGATTTGCTGCCGCCCAGCTCAGCCATGACAGCGTCGATGGCGCTTAGCACCTGCCGCGTCTGATCCTCGATTCCGGCAGTCAGGTCGTCGGGTATCTGACCCGCGAGAAAGACGATCTCGCCGATGCGTACGGCTTCGCTCATCCGCGCGCCGGGATGAAGATGGGTAACAATCATAGGGGCCCTTTCCGGCGGCTGGTCAGTCGTTGTCGTTGGTCGTGGCGCCAGCGTCGGCGCGCGACTTCTCAGACGGTGGCACGGTCGTCTTCATCCCGAGGGCATTGAGGCGCGCGATCGCTTCGCGCGGCGTCGTTGTTGCGGCAGTCACGGGAGCCTCAGTGGTGGCCCCTGATCCAGCGGAGAGGTGCAGCGTCGCGACCTCCAGGATTGCAAGCAACGAAATGTCGCCGGAGATGGCGCCGGAAGCGTCAAGCCAAACCGTGCCGCCGTCCCAGGCCAATCGGGCGGGACGCTCTTGGCGCACAACGATCTCGGCCAGGAAGGGCACGACGAGCAACGGTTGGTCAACCGGCCCCACGACCAGCGGCCACCCCACCATCGCGCCTTCTTCGAGATCGGCGAAGTCGCTCAGCGCCGTGCCCACCGCGATCGGGCAGAGCGGCTCGTCGCCCGAGGCCGTCCAGCGCCCCTTCCCGACTGTCGGGCACAGATCGTGCCACGCTGCCCCTTCGGCGCGGACGAGGTGGGCGAGAAGCGCCGAAGGCCCATCGATTTCCGCGCGCCGCAAGCCAGCCAGAGGCGAAGCCCGCCTCTTCGGCCTGGCCCCAACTCATCCCGGCGCCACGCGCGGCCTTGCTGCACAGCGATTCAACCTCGCTGCGTGACAGGGTCACGTCACCCGATCCAGCGGCGGGGAGCGGGGATCCAGATCGTGTCGGATCGTTCGGTTCGGTCGTCATGCCGATGTCTCCCGCAGAAGATCCAACGGATAGGGGGCGTTCTGGAAGAGGCTGATCCGGACCCACTTGTCAGAGCGCGGATCAAAATGACTGGCGCCGAAGAAGGCGAGTTTGCAGCGCATCAGATCGATAGGCAGCATGTCTTCGGCGATCAGGTTGTCGTGAACTTCAGCATAGGGGTAACGCGCGGTGATCTGAACGCGCCGGACCATGAACCGGTGCTCAGGGTAGCGCAGAAGGACGGACGCCACGGTGGCATCGTTCGGCCAATCGGCCAACGCGGCTGAAAGCTCTTGCACCAGTCGCGCGGTGCAGAGCGGCTGCTCCAGCGCCGCACCGTCATCGGTCGCGCGGTCGCCGAGCCGGGGCTCAAGCTTTTCTTCCGAGACATACCAGAACCGCGCCTGCGCCTCGGGTCGCGAGAAATCGATGCCAAGCGCCCAGTCGTAGGTTGTCGCGAGGATCTCCCTCAGGCGGGCGACGGACATGGCGCCGTCCAGCCGGAATTCCGCCGCCTCATCCGCGCTCATGCAAGAAGCGAGGCCGTCGACAAGATCGCCATGCGGCTCGATCATCAGGGCAAAGAGCGCTTCCTGTCCCTCGAGAGTCAGCGCGTCTTCGCCCCAACGCCAGAGTGCGTCCCAAGGGTGCGCCTTTGACCCTGGAAAATCCGCAAGACGCGTGCCGATCCGGTCGAGATCGTCGCGAAGATCACGAAGTTTCGCGATCTGGAGGGGATGGTCGGAATGCCACGCGGCGGCATTCCCGCGCGCGGCCACGAAGGCTTCGTTCAGACCATTGACCGCCGCAGGGGTCGCATCGGCAAGGGCGCGGACGCGCGCCAAGGCTTCTTCGCGGACAATCATCCAGTTGTTCAACAGAACCGGATGCCGAACGAGGAAGGGCGCCATGCCGAGGCCGGTCGAGTTGCCGACCCCGAGACGGGACTTGATCGCCGGATCGAGGCGTTGGGCTTTGGCCCCACCCCGCGCGGCGGCGAGATGTTCGACGATATCGACGGTGAACTGCCGCGTCAGCCAGACCGACAACATCTCGGCCTGGAAGGGTGCGGCAAGCTCGGGTCGGTCCGCGATGTCGCGCCGGTCTGCCGCGCCAAACTTGCCGGAGCCGTAGACGGCGGTGGTGCGCATCAGATACCCGACGGCGTCGACTTCGGCCACGTCCGGCTGGCGGCCCTCCGCAAGGCGCTCCACGACATGGGCGAACAGGCGCACCGAGCGGTTCGCGCGGCTCAGCGACAGTTCGCGGGCGCTGATCCGGCCTGCCTCCTGCAAGGGGACGTTGCGTTCAAGCCGGTCGAGGTCGTCTTTCGTCGGATCGCCGTCGAACAGGGCAAAGGTCGCGTCCCATGCCGTCGCGATCACCCGGTCCGAGCGCATGTGGTCGGGAAGATCGTGTGAAAAGGCGACGAGGCTGTAGGTCCGGTCCGGCCCAACCGCCCGATAGACCGCCCGACCGACACCCTTGGCGTCGATGTCCCAGACTGGCCGGTCGAAGCGCCAAGCGCTCGACATCATCCGCCGCAACATGACGCGCAGAAACGACAGTCGCGTGGGATGTGCAGACCCCATCCGCGCTAGGCGCATCACGGCGTCGGGGGCGCGGCGGCCGGCTGTTTGGGTGCTCTGGGCCTTCGGTTTCATGATGCGCTCCGCCTTCAGTCTAGCGTGAAATTCGGCGCCGGGCGGCGTTCATCACCGCCCAGCAACCCGTTTCACTTGCGCCCAAGCGCGAGCGTGATACGCACCGCATCCCACAGCGATGGCAGAAGCACGAGCGACACCGGCACCGCCGTCACCACGATGAAGCTTTGCAGCTTTCCGATCCCGCCCGACCCGGTCGAAATCAGAACCAGAGCCATTACCCCCATCGCGATACCCCAGAAAGCCCGGAGCGCCACGGAGGGATTGTCCTCCGACATCGCGGTGGCGATGACGAAGCTCATCGAGTCGCTCGTGGTCGCCACGAAGATCATCGTCAGGACAAGGAACAGGAGCGACAGGATGAAGCCCATCGGCATCGCCTGCGTGATCGCCAGAAGGCCGGCGGGCAGATTGAACCCTTCGAAAGGCCCCGAAATCACGCCCGGCGTCAACTGTTCCAGCGCGATCCCCGAACCGCCGATGATCGTGAACCAAAAGTTCGTGATAAGCGGCGCCAGGATCGACAGCATGAGGATGATCGAGCGGATCGACCGACCACGGCTGACGCGGGCGATGAAGATCGCCATCAGGGGGCCATAGCCGAGGAACCAGCCCCAGAAGAACACGGTCCACCAGCCAAGCCAGCCCGGCGCGCCGAAGACGCCGGCTTCGCCGCGATACATCGACATCGAGAAGAAGTTCCCGAGATATGTGCCGAGTCCGCCGAAGAAGCCCTTGAAGATGAAGGCGGTCGGACCTGCGATCAGCATGAAGGCAAGAAGCGCGAACGCGAGGATCACGTTAGCCTTCGACAGGAACTGGATGCCCTTCTCCAGCCCCGAGATGGCCGAGACCGTGTAGATGCCGGCAAGCGCGAGGATCACCACGGCCTGCGTGGCGAAACTGTCGGGAATGCCGAAAAGCGTGTTCAGCCCGTAAGACATCTGGAGCCCCAGAAAGCCGATCGGGCCGACGGTGCCGGCGACGACCGCGATGATGCAAGAGGCGTCCGCGATCAGCCCGATCGGTCCGTTGATCGCGCGGTCGCCGAAGACCGGGTAAAGCAGCGTGCGCGGAGCAAGCGGCAGGCCCTTGTCGTAGTGGTAGTGCATCAGCATGATCGTCGTCAGCGAGCCGAGGATCGCCCAGGCGAGAAAGCCCCAGTGCAGATAGGCTTGCGCCAGTGCCACGTTGGCGCGGGCTTCTGGATCCGCGCTCAGATCACCGAAAAGCGGCGGCGTGGACAGGTAATGCGCGATGGGCTCACCCGCCGCCCAGAAGACTCCGCCGCCCGCCAGAAGCGTGCACATGATCATGGAGGCCCACTGGAAGCCGGTGAATTCAGGCCGTTCCATACGCCCGAGAATGGCGCGGCTGCCCGGCAGGAAGCAGATCCCGATGCCGATGAGGAACGTCGCCAGCAGCAGAATTTGCCAGTACAGGCCAAAATAGGTGGCGGCAAAGTTGAATCCCCAGTCGACCATCGCCGAGAGGGTGTCCATGCTGATCAGCGCCAGGGCGCAGAAGAGCAGGATGAATCCGCCCGTCACCGCGAAAAGCGGCTTGTCGATGCGGCCAACCGCAGCGATCTCGCTGCGGCCTTCTGTTGTTTCCGTCATGATCTTCCTCCCTAAAAGACCCGTGTTGCAGTGCGCGAACCCCTCACTCGGCGGCACGGTCCCGTGTCGCCTCCGGGTTTGCGTTCGTCTCAAAACTCGTCTCGAAGAACCGAAGCCAGTTGCCACCCATGACCGCCGCGACATCCGCCACCCCCATCCCGGCGGCTTTGAGCCCGGTGGCGATGCCGCCGAAATCGCGGTTGTCGGCGAACCAGTTCGGCATCGGCGGAAAGCCGGGGGCGGTGGCGCTGCCCTCGCCGTAGTCGATGGACTTGGTCCAGCGTCCGACGCGCATCCATTCGACAATGCTGTCAGGCTGATCCTGACAAAGGTCAGTGCCGATGCCGAGATGCTCGATCCCGATGAGATCGGCGGTGCGCACGATCATGTCGCAATAGTCCTGGAGCGTGCAGGCGCTGCCGCCCTTCAGGTGATGCGGATAGACCGAGAACCCGAGCATGCCGCCACTCTCGCCAAGCGCGCGCAGCACCGTGTCAGACTTGTTGCGCAAAGCCTTGTGCCAGCTTGCCGGGTTCGCATGGGTGATGGCGATCGGGCGCGTCGAATGCTCGATCGCCTCAAGCGTGGATCGTTCGCCGGAATGGCTCATATCGACGACGAGGCCGACGCGGTTCATCTCGGCCACGACCTCACGCCCCATGCGGGTCAGGCCGGTATCTTCGCCCTCGTAGCAACCCGAGGCGAGCAGCGACTGATTGTTGTAGGTCAGTTGCATGAACCTGAGCCCGAGGGTGTGCAGAACCTCGACAAGGCCGATGTCGTCCTCCATGCAGGAAGGATTCTGCGACCCGAAGAAGATCGCCGTGCGCCCGGTTTCGCGGGCGCGGGTCACATCATCGGCGGTGCGGCCCTGAAAGATCAGGTCGGGAAACTGCTCGAACCAGCGATTCCAGCGTTCGATGTTCAGCACCGTTTCCCGGAACGTCTCATGATAGGTGATGGTGACATGAACCGCGTCGACGCCACCGTCGCGCATCTGGCGGAAGATCTTTTCCGACCAATTGGCATATTGCAGCCCGTCGATCAGCGGCGTCATTCCGGCATCCCCGCCGCCACATAGGCGGTCTTCACGGTGGTATAGAACTCGGCGGCGTAGCGGCCCTGTTCGCGCGGACCGTAGGAGGAGGCACCACGCCCGCCGAAGGGGACGTGATAGTCCGTGCCCGCCGTCGGCAGGTTCACCATGACGCAGCCTGCCCGCATATTTGCGCGGAAATGGTTGGCGCGCGACAGCGAGCGGGTCATGATCCCGGCGGTCAGGCCGAACTCCGTATCGTTGGCAATGGCGAGTGCCTCTTGGTAACTTCCTGCCTTCATCACGCAGGTGACCGGCGCGAACATCTCCTCGCGATTCACGCGCATGTCGTTGCGGGTGCCGGCGAAGACGGCGGGCGCCATGTAATAGCCTTCGGTCGGACGGTTCAGCCGGTCGCCGCCGCAGAGAAGTTCCGCCCCTTCGGCCTTGCCGATCGCGACATAGTCGAGATTCTGAGTGAGCTGCCCTTCCGACACGACGGGGCCGATCTGCGTGCCGTCTTCCAGCGCATGGCCGACCTTCAGCGCCTGCGCGGCCTTGACCAGCTTCTCCACGAAGGCGTCATGGACCGCCTCATGAACGATCAGCCGCGAAGCGGCGGTGCATTTCTGCCCGGTGCCGCCGAAGGCTGCATTCGTGGCATGGGCGACGGAAAGGTCCAGGTCGGCATCATCCATGACGATCATCGGGTTCTTCGAGCCCATCTCCATCTGCATCTTGGTCATGTTGGCGATCGCCGAGACCGCGATGCCTCGTCCAACCGGCACCGAGCCGGTGAAGGTGATGGCATCGACCTCGCGGCTCTCCACAAGGCGCTGGCCGACCGCACGGCCCGGCCCGGTGACGAGGTTGAAAAGACCCGGCGGAATGTCCTGCTTCGCGATGATCTCGGTCAGGGCGACGGCGGAGGCGGGCGTCAGGTTCGCCGGCTTCCAGATCACCGCGTTGCCGAAGGCTAGCGCGGGCGCGATCTTCCAGGCCGGCGTCGCCACCGGAAAGTTCCAGGGCGAGATGACGGCGACGACACCGACAGGTTCGCGCCGAACGTCGATCTCGATCCCCTGTCGCACGCTTTCCGCCAGATCGCCCTGATTGCGCAGGACCTCGGCCGCGAAATAGGTGAAGAACTGCCCGGCGCGATAGACCTCGCCTTTCCCTTCGGCGAGTGGCTTGCCTTCTTCGCGCGACACCAGCCGCCCGATCTCTTCGGCCCGCTGCATCAGTTCCGTCCCGATCGCCATCAGAACGTCGTGGCGCTTTTGCACGCCCGCGGCCCACCAGAGCGGCTGCGCCGTGCGCGCGGCAGCAAGGGCCTCATCCAATTGCCCGGCGCTGGCCTGACCGTATGTGCCGATCACGTCCGAAAGGTCCGAGGGATTGCGATTCTCGATTTCTGACGCTCCGGCCTCCCACCTCCCCGCAATGTAAATTCCCGTCGCCTGCGCCATATCGCCCTCCATTCGTTCCGGAAACGGTAGACTCGGGCCACTACTTCAGGCAATCTTGAAGTACTTAATATTTTTTCAGGAAAACTGAAATGGCTATCAAGCTGGAGATGCTCAGGGTCTTTCGGATCGTCGCCGAGCAGGGGTCACTCTCGGAGGCGGGGACCATTCTCGCCCGCACCCCCTCGGCGGTGTCCATGATGCTTTCACAACTTGAGGATCATGTCGGCGCACCTCTATTCGAAACCGACCGCAAGAACCGCCTGACCAAGCTTGGTGAGCTCATTCTCGCCGAAGCCGTTCGGGCGACAGATGTATTTGAAAGCAGCCGAGACGCTATCAGCCGCCTGACAACCTCGATCGCGGGAACTGTGCGCGTGGCAGCGGTGCCGTCCGTGATTGTCACACTGTTGCCACGCGCCATCGCGCAGTTCCGCAAGTCTCGCCCGGAGGTTCGTCTTGAGATAAGCGATCTTGACAGCGCCGCGGTCCGGCGACGCATCCGTTTCGACGAGGCCGATATCGGCATCGTCTCTGCCTCCGAAGACAGTCAGGGCGAGGGTGTCCCGATCGCCCGCGACGCGCTTGGCATCGTCTACCGCGAGGGTGGCAGGATCGCCCAGGCGCTGGCAGCAGCGGACGGGGTTCCGAGGTGGTCGCATTTGCGACTGGAGCCGCTGATTGCCAATCCGCTTTGCGCCTTGGTGGAGAATCCGGTCGTCGCGGAGATACTTAAGACCTGCAACCTGCAAGCGCGCAACACGACCGCGCTTCTGTCCTTCGTCCGCGAGGGCCTCGGCGCAACGATCTTGCCCGAAGGCGCGGCGTCCATTCTTGGAGGAGATCTCGGATTTGTCCGCCCCGGCGATCCGGCAACGATGCGAGAGCTGCGCATGATTTGCAATGCGGAACGCAGACTTAGCCCGGCCGCGCAGGAGTTCTGGAACGCGCTGATGTGATGGGTGGGCAAGGCGTTTATCTGCGCCTCGGCGGATTGCCGAACTTGAAGGGCAGCGACTAGCCGCGTTTGGCCATCGCCAAGTGATCAGCGACCGACCCCGTCGGGTCAGGACGCGACCCTTCGCCAACATCGCCCCGCCCCCGGAGCCCTGTCCGACCCGGAACCGCGATCAGCCTTGCTGCGACCAGAGCACATAGACCGCTGGCGGCTGAGAGAAGCCCGTGAACTGCACAAGCCCGATCGGTGTCAGCCCGACCCTTTTGTCCAGCGCTTCCCGTGTCACATCGTCGGTCGGGATGTCACATGCGGCCACCTTGGTGTGGGCTTCGAGCCGCGCCGCAAGGTTCACCTTGTCGCCGATGAAGGCATAGGTCGCGCGCTGCTGCGTGCCTGCGTAACCGGCGATAATCTCACCGGTGGCAATGCCAATTCCGATCCTGATTTCAGGCTTGCCGGCCGCAACACGCTCCAGATCGAACTGAGCCATGATGGCCAGCATGTCCCGCGCGGCGGCGACCGCGCTTCGGGCGGGTTCTCGAGCGGTCGCGGCGCACCGAAGACCACCATCGGCCCGTCGCCGATCATCAGCGTGACAATTCCCCCCATGACTGTCGATCGCCTCAAACATCAGGGTATGGAAAACGTTCAGCAGTTCGATCGTTTCTTCGGGTGCCTGCTTCTCTGACAGAGCAGTAAATCCGCGGATGTCGCAAAACAACACCGAGGCATGCACCCGCCGCCGCCCGAGCGCGAAGCCGGATTCCTGAAGATCTTGCGCAACCTCGCTTGTCGCGAAGCGCTTCAGGAGCACCTTCTGCTCATCCCCTAGCCGCTTCTTCTCGATGCTGGACGACAGGCGTGCCTTCAGCAGTACCGGGTTCACGGGTTTGGAAAGATAATCCTCTGCCCCCGGTTCGATGCACCGAACGATATTGTCGACACCCTCCACCGACGAGGTCACGATCGCCGGCAGATCACGAAGGGCCGGGTCACCCTTGATCGCTTCCAGCACCGCGAACCCGTCCATCGCGGGCATTTCGATATGCAGCAAACTTTCAGCGCCCTTGCCGTCCTGTCACAAGCCGCGTCCAGTGCTGCCAACGATGTGCGCACCGTGCCGGCATCCTTCGCCATGCCACCGATCTCCAGCCGACGCGCCAGGTCCAACCCGTCCATCTCGGGCATGTGCATGTCAAGGATGGCAAGGTCGAACTGCGCCCCCTCTTGCGGCCAGCTCAATGCCTCAGCGGGCGAGGCGGTGTCGCGCGTCTGCGTGCCCCATTTCCCGGTCTGAAGCGCCAGGACCCGCCGGTTGGTTGCGTTGTCATCCATCACCAGAAGCCGCCTGCCTCAGTGAACTTGACCGCGTTGGACAGCAGGCTCAACAGGATCTGCCGCAACCGGGTCAGGTCGGCATTGACCGTCGCCGGGATGCTGTCGTCATAGGTATAGGCGATATCAAGCTGCTTTTCGGCCGCGCGCGCCGCGATCAGGTCTATTGCGGTCTCGATGCAGTCGCACAGATCGAACGGGTGCTTTTCGATCTCCATCTTCCCCGCTTCGATCTTCGAGAAGTCGAGGATTTCATTGATGATGCCCAAGAGGGCGTCACCACTATCGCGGATGGTTCTGGCGTAGTCGTGCTGTTCGTCATTAAGTGGCGTATCCATCAGAAGCCCGCTCATCCCGATGACGGCGTACATCGACCGCTTCGCGGATCACCGAGTCCTTTGGGGGCGCAGAGCCGAAATCGGCAACCCTTCCCATGTTTTCGCCAAGGATTGCCTGCCCTGAACCTCGTCAAACAGACGCGCGTTTTCGATGGCGATGCTGGCCTGACCGGCGAAGACCTGCAACAGTTCGATGTCTGACGGTCGCGGCTGCTCCGCTTCCGGCCAACCCAGAACGATTATTCCCCAGATGCGGTCGCCACTGAAAATGGGAACGCCAACCATCTTGCGATAGGCAAACGTCCTGGCGGTCATATGGTTGAAGTATTCTTCCGACTGCGCATCCCTGGTATGATCGCTATCTGTCTCTCGCCGCGCGAGCTGGCCGTCCGGTTCACCGACAGCAGACGCTACCCTCGCCGTCGGGCTTGAGCCGATGGCACCGCGATGGCTCGATGTCCGGGCCCAGTGCTTACGGGCTTCTGAAGGCCCATGACCTGATCACCAGCCCTACGTTCATCGTCATCAAAGCGGCTGATGAGTTCCGCGACAAAACCACTCGTTCCGACTTAGATGAAGCCTGCTTGGTTCGGTCCGACGGACGGCTGGCAGGGCCGTCTGCGATCAAGAAAGGGGAACGGACAGTCTACAAACGGCTTGTCGTGGTTCTTTTCTGCAAACGCTCCGCCCAGCGGTTCTTGACTACACCCGATTGAACAGAAAGAAACGCAGACGGATTGCCCAAAGTGGGTCGCAACCGGAGGCTGGATCGGTTCTTCCAGGCCGCATCGCGCCGATTTGCAGTTGTTCCCGCAGGAGAGTTACATGAAGTTTCGCTTTCCCATCGTCATCATCGACGAAGATTTCCGCTCCGAAAACTCTTCGGGCCTGGGTATTCGCGCGATGGCGCAGGCTATCGAAAGCGAAGGGTTTGAAGTGGTGGGGGTGACGAGTTACGGCGACCTCTCGCAATTCGCCCAGCAGCAATCGCGAGCCAGTGCATTCGTTCTGTCCATTGACGACGAAGAGTTCAGCCCCGGCCCCGACATTGATCCGGTGGTAACGAACCTGCGCAACTTCATCGAGGAAGTGCGCTGGAAGAACGCCGATGTGCCGATCTATGTCTACGGCGAAACCAAGACCAGCCGGCACCTGCCCAACGACATCTTGCGGGAACTGCACGGCTTCATTCACATGTTTGAAGATACGCCGGAGTTCGTGGCGCGCCACATCATCCGCGAAGCCAAGAGCTATCTGGAAGGCATCCAGCCGCCGTTCTTCAAAGCCTTGCTCGACTATGCCGAAGACGGTTCCTATTCGTGGCATTGCCCGGGGCACTCGGGAGGCGTGGCCTTCCTCAAGAGTCCGATTGGCCAGATGTATCATCAGTTCTACGGTGAAAACATGTTGCGCGCCGACGTGTGCAACTCGGTGGAAGAGCTGGGCCAACTCCTGGACCACAATGGTGCCATCGGCGCCTCAGAACGCAACGCCGCGCGAATTTTCAACGCGGACCATTGTTTCTTCGTGACCAACGGCACTTCGACCAGCAACAAGATGGTCTGGCACCACACGGTGGCGCCGGGAGATGTGGTCGTGGTGGACCGCAACTGCCACAAGTCGATCCTGCACAGCATCATCATGACGGGGGCGATTCCGGTCTTCCTGAAGCCGACGCGCAACCACTACGGCATCATCGGACCGATCCCGCAGAGCGAGTTCGAGATCGAGGCGATCAAAGCCAAGATCCGCGCCAATCCGCTGCTTGCCGGTGTCGATGCCGACATGGTCAAGCCACGCATCATGACGCTCACGCAGTCCACCTACGACGGAGTGCTCTACAACACCGAAACCATCAAGGGCCTGCTGGATGGCTATGTCGAAAACCTGCATTTCGACGAGGCCTGGCTGCCCCATGCCGCCTTTCATCCGTTTTACGGCAGCTACCACGCGATGGGCCGCAAACGCGAGCGACCTCTGCATTCGGTGACCTATGCCACGCAATCGATTCACAAGTTGCTGGCGGGGATCAGTCAGGCCAGTCACGTGCTGGTGCAGGACAGTCAGGATACGAAGCTCGACAGGCACCTCTTCAATGAGGCCTATCTGATGCACATCAGCACCAGCCCGCAATACAGCATCATCGCCAGCTGCGACGTAGCCGCCGCGATGATGGAGCCGCCGGGCGGCACGGCGCTGGTCGAAGAGAGCATCATGGAGGCGCTCGATTTCCGCCGCGCGATGCGCAAGGTCGACGAGGAATTCGGCAATGACTGGTGGTTCCAGGTCTGGGGCCCGGAGCAACTTGAGGAGGAGGGCATCGGCAGCGCCAAGGACTGGGTGCTCAAACGGACCGACGCCGACGGCGTACAGCGGTCGGATGGCGCGGACGCCTGGCACGGCTTTGGCGACATGGCGCGCGGATTCAACATGCTTGATCCGATCAAGGCCACGATCATCACACCCGGCCTGAACATGGATGGACGCTTTGAGGAGTCGGGCATTCCCGCCTCCATCGTCACCAAGTATCTGGCCGAGCACGGGGTGGTGGTCGAGAAGACCGGTCTCTACAGCTTCTTCATCATGTTCACCATCGGCATCACGAAGGGCCGCTGGAACACGCTTTTGACGGCGCTTCAGCAATTCAAGGACGACTATGCCAAGAACCAGCCGATGTGGCGCACGATGCCGGAATTCTGTGCCAAGCAGCCCCGTTACGAGGGGATGGGCCTTCGCGATCTGTGCCAGACCGTGCACGCGCTCTATGCCAGATATGACGTGGCAATCCTGTCCACCGACATGTATCTGAGCGATCATACCCCCGCCATGAAGCCCAGCGACGCCTACGCACATATCGCGCGGCGGACCACGGAGCGCGTCCCGATCGACGAGCTTGAGGGCCGCATAACCACAAGCCTGGTGACGCCCTACCCCCCGGGCATTCCATTGCTTATTCCGGGGGAAGTGTTCAACAGGAAGATCGTGGAATATCTGAAGTTCAACCGTGAGTTCGCGCGTGAATGTCCGGGCTTTGAAACTGATATCCACGGTTTGGTGCAAGAGGTCGACGCCGATGGCGTGGTGCGCCATTTTGCCGACTGCGTCGCAACCTGATCTCATGGTTTGAGCAGCGTAATTCGCCTGCTGTAGCGGCAGGTGATGCGCTGGCATAAACAACATTAATTTTTCAAGGCCGGGCCCACCGCCAAAGAATCTCGGCAGACAGAAACCTCCAATGCCAACTGCATTGCGCAATAGGTAGATGCAGCCTGCCAACTGCCGCCCTCAGTTGAACAGTATGCTGTGCTGACCGCGAATGGCAGATTCAAACTGACTCCATAGGCGCCTTCACCGCTTTCATCTGCTTTTTCAGAAATGGCGAATAGAGGGCTTATCTCAAACTTGTTGATACTATTGGCATATCGATATTTGCTCAGGTGACGTGTCGTCACAAACTATTAGAATGGAATGCTCATGCCCGCGACCGTTTCAGCGTTAGACATCCTCTTTGGTCCGTCATGGCAAAGCCTGACACCCGATGAGCTGCGAATTTCAGCCATGGCGTTCTTCCCTTCCGGCACAACCGATCTGCGGCACTACGTCGATCCCTCACCCTAGGGTCCAGACTCATTGATCGTCAGAGCCAGAAGATGACTGTTGCGGCGAGGGCGACGGCGGAGAGGAAGGTCTTTGCGCACCTGTCATAACGGGTTGCGATGCGGCGCCAGTCTTTCAATCGGCCGAACATGATCTCGATCCTGTTGCGGCGCCGGTAACGTCGTTTGTCGTAGCGGACTGTCTTGCCGCGCGACTTTCGACCGGGGATGCAGGGACGTATCCCCTTGTCTTCCAACGCATCCCGGAACCAGTCGGCGTCATAGCCCCGGTCGGCGAGCATCCATTCGGCAGCGGGTAGACTGCCCAGCAGGGCTGCAGCTCCGGTATAGTCGCTGACTTGGCCTGCTGTCATGAAGAACTTCAGCGGACGACCCTTGGCGTCAGTGACGGCGTGCAGCTTGGTGTTCAACCCACCCTTGGTCCGCCCGATCAGGCGCCCGCGCTGGTCGTCAGGCCCCCCTTTTTCGCCCGCAGGCTCGAAGCCGTGCGATGTGCCTTCAGGTAGGTCGCATCAATCATGATGGTCTTCTGCTCGGTGCCTTTCGAGGCCAGCCCTTCCATCATCCTGGCGAAGACCCCCATGTCACCCCACCGCTTCCATCGGTTATAGAGCGTCTTCGGCGGGCCATACTCACGCGGCGCATCGCACCACCTCAAGCCATTGCGATTGATGAAGATTATGCCGCTCAGAACCCGCCGGTCATCTACCCGCGGTTTGCCATGGCTCTTCGGAAAGAACGGTTTCAGCCGCTCCATCTGCTCGTCCGTCAGCCAGAAAAGATTGCTCATCATCACCCCCGTCAGCTCGGGGCCTTGAATCACGCAGCGACGGCAGCCTCAAGCAGATCAATGGGTCCTGAGCCTAGTTCCTGGTTCCGTCATACGTGAATGGGCTCGATCCGCCATGCCGTCACGGGCCTGGATCAGTACCCGGACAGGATTGTTGCCGCGGGTGTTATACGAACAACCTGCGTGGCAGAGCTCGGATACGCCAATACTATTGAACGCTTCAAGTCGCCGATGCCGGATCGGTCGACGACCGCGAGAAATGCGACCGGAGCACAACGCTTTCTTTGGCGTCGAGCCAGGCACCCTTCCTGACTGTAGAAACCAGTGTTGTTCTCTGGTTCTGGCCCCGACGCGCTTGTCTCCCCCGACGCGGCTGTGATGGTACGGGAATTAGGCAACCGCGCCCAAGACCTCGCCAGAGATGCCGCGGAAGCTCAGCAATGGGACTTCTGACTTGCGGCGAGCGACACCGCGCATCGCCATGTCTACATCGTGCAGGCATCTGCTCCCGCCCACAGATCTCATCAGACTGATCAGAAAAGCGGGTCTTTCTTGCGACCGTCGTTGCCGGATTTCTGCCCTTGACGCGCTTGAATCCAGCACACGAAATAGGGGCTGGAACCGGCCTCCCAGAACGTCACCCAGAAGTACGCTTTGCCTACTGGTTCCGTAGCGCAGAGAGCTTATGCGGATCGCAAGAAGATCGAGGTTTTGAAACTATGCCGCGGCGTTCTAAGGGTGCCCGTCTCTATTGGAGGACCAGACCCGATCGGGACTCCCTTCTATCAGATCCGAGACGGGTCCGTCCGGATCCCTACCGGAACGAGCAACCTCGCAGAAGCTGAGGCAATCCTCGCTGACTACATAGCCAGCCGGATTCGTCCGACGGGCCCAACGTCTCCAGATCACATGTCTGTCTCAATGTGCCTCGCCATATATGGTGAAGAGCACGCCATGCACGTCACCGCTCCAGCCCGGATCGGCTATGCGATCGAACCTCTGGACGCTTTCTTCCAGAACCTCCCCGTCTCCGAGATCAACGGACAGATCTGCCGGCGTTATGTGCGGGAACGCAAAACCAGGTACGGCCAACCGGCCAGCACCGGCACGACCCGGAGAGAGCTGAACGTCTTGCAGGCCGCCATCAATTTTTGCCGCAGGGAGGGTTATCTCTCATCTGCGCCCAAAGTCACCCTGCTACCGCATGCCCCCCAGGGAACGCTGGTTGACGCGGCAGGAGGCTGCCTGGCTTCTTCGGGGGGCAAGGCATCTGCGGGTCGATGGGCGCCACCTGGTCGATTTCATCCTGCACGGGCTCTACACCGGATCCAGGAAGCAGACGATCCTGACCATGCACCTCAACACGCCCTCGACCATCGGCGGCTATGTGGACACCGAGTCCGGTGTCTTCTACCGGAAGCCCAAGACCAAGGTCGGAACCAAGAAGCAGCAGAACCCTGCCCGTCTCCCATCGAAGTATCTCGCGCATCTCCAGAGACAGGTCAGGAATGGCCGGAGATACGTCGTGGAGGATTATCGCGGTGGTCGGGTGGGCGACATCAAGAAGGGCTGGCAGCGAGCTCTTTCGCTCGCAGAGGAGCTCGCTGCGAAGAAAGGCATCATCCTAGATCTTATCGGATGTAACGCCGCACACCCTGAAGCACACGGCCATCACCTGGACGCTTCAGAAAGGTGCGACGATCTGGGACACGGCTGGCTATTTTTCGACCTCTTCGGCGACGATCGAAAAGGTCTATGGCCACCACAGCCCCCATCACCAAAAGACTGCGGTCGAAGCTGGAAACCGCAAAGCCTAGGACCAATCTTGGACATCATCTTCGATACTGGGCGTCGACGCTGGATCGACTTCTACAGCAGGTTGACCGGACGGCGCGTACGGCCAGAAGTAGCGTCAAATCTCAAGGGACGGAGGCGTGGGGAGTGTTCAGACAACCCCGTGATGTCGCAGGATCATTTTTCATGTGATTTCACTGTTCAGATACGTTTTTCATGTGATAGAATCAAAATTCACGGATATTGAAATTCCGGAACAAAATTCACGGCGAAAGAACGAAATTCATGCCATCCGGCCAGCAGAGACAATTTTCAGGGCCGAGGAACGTTTTTCAGGAACGCCGCCTTCCGGAGACAGCAACCCTGGCAGGCTACGGCGCTCTGATCGATGCCTATAATCTGGCCGTCCCCCTACCCCGCAAGCTGTCCGCCACGGGAAGCCACCACCGCATAGTAGAGGATGATACCTGGCGCATCATGACACCGCGTCACGCTCCTAGCGCAGACCTCGACGGCCATCTCACGTTCGCACTCAAGTATGAGGGGATCGATCTGGCTGTTCTCAAGAGACTGTTCGCCGCCACGGGCTCCGAAGCCATAGAAGAGATCGTGCGAAACAAGCCGACAGGCATCTACGCCAGACGCATCTGGTTTCTGTTCGAATGGCTGACGGGCGAGCGCCTTGACCTGCCCGATGCGGAAGGCGGCCGTTATGTTGCCGTTGTTGATCCGGAGCAGCAATTCGCGACGGAAGGGGAGAACGCGGCACGGTATCGGGTAAAGAACAATCTGCCGGGCACGAGAGATTTCTGCCCGCTCGTCTTTCGCACGCCCGCGCTCGAAGAATTCATAGCGTTGGACCTGCCGCGGCGCGCACGCGACGTCGTCGCCGATGTCCCGCGGGACTTGCTCGCGCGAACAGCCGCTTTTCTTTTGCTTAAGGATTCCCGATCAAGCTACGCCATCGAAGGCGAGCGCCCGCCACAAGACCGCATTCAGCGATGGGGCCGCGCCATCGGAGAAGCAGGTCGTCGACCGCTAGATCGGGATGAACTGCTAAGACTGCAACGGATCGTCATCGGCGACGCGCGCTTCATCAAGCTTGGGTTTCGCGATGAAGGCGGATTCGTTGGCGAGCACGACCGCGAGACGCGCATGCCCTTGCCCGACCATATCAGTGCGCGGCATGAAGATCTGTCGGCGCTGACGGACGGCATGATCGTATTTGACCAAGGTGCGGCGCGGCACGCCGACCCGGTTGTGGCCGCCGCGACCCTCGCGTTCGGCTTTGTCTATATTCACCCCTTCGAGGACGGGAACGGCAGACTACACCGCTACCTGATCCACCATGTTCTCGCAGAGCGTGGCTTCAACCCACCCGGAGTCGTCTTCCCTGTTTCGGCTGCGATCCTTGAGCGCATCGATGAATACAAGACGGTCCTTGAGAGTTACTCTGCACGGCTGCTCCCGCTGATCGAATGGGAGCCGACGGACAAGTTCAACGTCCGGGTCTTGAATGATACGGGGGATTTCTATCGCTTCTTCGACGCGACACCGCATGCCGAGTTTCTCTATGCCTGTGTCCAAAAGACGATCGAAGAGGATCTGCCGTCTGAGACGGCCTTCCTGCGCAGATACGATGCGTTCCGAAGCCAAGTTGAATCCATGATAGAAATGCCCGAGCGCACCGTCGATCTCCTGTTCCGCTTTCTAGAGCAGAGCGGCGGCCAGCTATCGAACCGCGCCCGCGAAAGAGAGTTCAGCGCACTGACACAGGGTGAGGCTGAGCAGATCGAGGAATTCTACGCTACAATTTTCGCCCGAGAGACCAAGTAAGCAAGGTCTGACAGGCATGGAAATTCAAAAATGATTTCGGACGACGTAGCCTTAGAAATCGATTATCCGGAGCGGACTGGGTACCGAAGAAGAACGGCCTCGATCCTTTGCGAATGCAGATCAGCAGCGCTCAACTGGTCACCTGGCGCAAGTCAGAGCACCAGTTTCCAACGGTTGAGTTGGCTGACACCCGTCCATCAATCCGTTCGAAGCTGCGGCGCAGCTTCCTCAAACCAGACCTTGATGTTCTTCGGTGAATATTGGGCGCGCGGGCCGGTCGCCAGGTAGACGAAGTTTCCCTTTGAAAAACATGCAAAGTATGAGTGACTCAGATTTTCAAGATCGGGTTCAGGGCTTCTATTGGCTTGATTTGTAAGTCGCCGCACATCACTTGTCGGTGGAGCCATCGACTGAAACAGATCCGAACTACATCGTCGCTTGTTTCACTCCGGCAACCCAGCGAGGCGAAGTCCTTCTGTTATGAAATCGCGGTCTTCTTGACTGAAAAATTCATCGGGCAAGCTGCAGCGATCAATTGTCATTTCCGGCATCAACTGCAGCAGTTCACCAATTTTTCCTCGCGCCTTATCCAGCTGGCCAAGCCGCGCGTGGCATAAAGCGAGATATGCGTGAACGTACCACAATTGGACGACGGGCCAAGAAAACGAATCTATTGCTTCGTGATAGCGCTTCAGCATCATGAGTGCCATGGCGCGGATCTCGAGATGCCATGGTGGAGAAATAGGGTCGCGTTGAAGCAGCCGATCCATTTCGGCCAGCGCTGTGGAAGCATTGCCAACGTGTATGAACCACTCGGCCCGATACGCTACCGCAGAAGTGTTGGCCGGATTGAGTATGATTGCTCGATCAATATGGGTTCGAGCTGCGTCGTATTCCTTTTTGAGCGTCAGCGCCATTCCCAGATGCGCATGCCCGCTTGAATCAGAATTGTCCAATGCAATCGATTTTCGTGCGGCGGCGATCATCTTTTCCAAAGACTCTTTGCTTCCCGTCGCGAGGTGCTCAACGTAATGAAAGCCGCTCAAGCAGTCGTATGCTGCCGCGTATGTCGGATCGAGTTCAATTGCTCTTTCGATATATGGCATCGCTTGCGCAGCATCATGGATAGCGACGTACTTGTTGGCCATCCGCACACATTCGTACGCAGCTAGTGTCGGCTTACTCCGACCGCCAGCAATGTCGGCGATTGATTTTCCCAGACCAGCTTCAAGTCTGACCACGATTGTCCTGACAACCTCGTCCTGAACCTCGAAAATTTCCTCTAGGTCGCGGTCATACCGTTCGGCCCAAATTTCCCGCCCGCTTGCCGTATGGGCCAGTTGAACGGTCACGCGCACCCTATCCCTTGATCGCCGGACACTGCCAGAAACGAGATAATCGACTTTCAGTGCCTCGCTGATGTCATCGATACCAAGGCCCTTATCTTTGAATGAAAAGGAAGAGTTGCGAGCGATAACGAAGAGGTCCCGAAAACGCGAGAGTTCCGTAAGGATGTCCTCGGCGATACCCTCGGCAAAGTAATCCTGTTCTGGGTCTCCACCCATGTTTACGAAAGGCAGCACAGCAATACTGGCTTTGGCGGAAGCTGGTGTTGACGGCTGCGCGATGACCGGCTTCGCCGGATCCGAACTCCAGTTTCACGTTGTACACACGAATCGGCCTTTCGATGTTCTTCAGCACCTGCTCGCCCATGTCCTCGAATGTCAGATTGAGCTTGTTGCCGACATGGTCCTGGACCGAAGCCGAAACCGACACCCCGCCTGGCCTCGCGATACTTTCGATCCGCGCGGCGATGTTCACGCCGTCGCCGAACAAGTCTCCGTCTTCAACAATCACGTCGCCCAGATGGATGCCGATGCGAAACTCGATGCGGCGGCCTTCGGGCACGCCGGCATTGCGCAATCGCATTTCGCGCTGAATTCCAGCGGCACAATCGACCGCACTCACAACACTGGGAAATTCAACCAGCATGCCGTCGCCGGTGAGCTTCACGATGCGGCCCGAATGTTCGCGGATCATTACGTCGAAGAGTTCAGTTCGGTGGGTACTGAGAGCCAACAATGTTCCGACTTCGTCTGCGCCCATCAGCCGACTGTACCCCACCACATCGGCAGCAAAGATGGCTGCGAGGCGTCGTTCCATCTGGCTGAGCTCCCTATGCGTGCTGTGGCGCTATGTTAGCTTTTTCTGTTGGAAAGACGACCGCGAATGGCTGTTAACCTGCGCCGAAATTCGAGCCCGAGAGTTCTTCCGATAGGTGTTTGATTTTGACAGAGAAACCGCGAACCAGGTGGGGTGATAATCGAACCGAACTTGACCCCATCTGGATCAAAGAAAATTCAATAAAAACAAATTGATATGTCGATGCCTGACTGGGTCAAACTTTGGGGCCGAGTTTCGCTGACCTCAGACAGACAATACGTCCTGATAGATTCTTCCTTCATGTTTACTTGAGGCCCACTATTTTAAGGTCAGCGATATAGGGTTTCATCTGCTGTTCAACCATGAATGGATTGCGCCCAGACGGGAAAAATCGGACCAACTCGACCGACCATCCTGGATAGCGAACAAGCTGGCTTGCGATCTCTGTCTTTGCCTCGTCGATGTGCTTCAGACGGACCAAAGCGACCGCCTTACAAGGAACGCAGTAAACATCAAGGCCGTCGTATATCCGTGCCGCTTCTTCAGTGCGACCGGCCATTAGATAGGCCCAGAGCGAGATTGTCGCGGTACCAGTCGGGAACAACGGTCTCATTGTTCACTGCGTACTCACCCCACTCGACAGCAGTGTCAGGATAGCCGGCGTTGGCCATTACGAAAGATAGATCTGTGCTGGACAATGGGTCGTAGGGAACAAGCCTATGGGCGGCGCGCGCCTCTATTGCGGCGGCTTCGAAATCCCCTGTCGCCGGTATCAGGACGATGGCCTTGATGTAGTGCAAAAGCCATTCTTCCATCCGGGAGCGCCCATTCAGCGCTTCGGCTTCCCGGATCAGCGACATGGCGCGCTGGATATCCTGCCATGGATCAATCGAGGGGCCATCTATGGCACGATTGTTGTAGAGTGCGGCGAGCTCCAGTCGCAGCAGTGCAGAATCCGGGAATTTCTTCAGCCCCTCCGTCCAGATCCTCCAAGCCTCGTATTTTGACGTATCTGTCCATTTGAGAAACTCTAGTGCACCGCGCAGATGATAGTCGTATTCGCCGATTGATGGCGAGTTCTTGCTCCAGGACTGGTCAAGTTCAAGTCCCGCGATTTGGCCCCTGATGCCCGCAAGCGTCGCATAGACCTTCTTGGCTACCGCCTCTTGCATAAAGACCATATCGCTGCCTTCATTCTCGAACCGGTCGGCCCAAAGGTTGCGACCGTCGCGACCATCGACAAGTTGAGCCGATATGGTGAGAGTATTGCCGCTCCGGCGCAGGCTGCCTTCTACAATGTAGTCCACCTGAAGCGCGCGCGCGGCATCCCGTGGGTCAGGCGAACCTGCGAGAGAGAAGCTTGATGTTTTCGACAGCACGCGGAGCAGAGGCGAGGTGGATAGCATCCAGATGATTCCTTCAGATACACCAGGGCCGAGATAGTCTTGCGCGGGGTCTCCACTAAGATTCTCAAAGGGCAGCACAGCAAGCAGAGGCGGCCCGGAACGTTCAGTGGAAAACGGCCACCATATCAACATCGCAAAGAAGCAAGCGGCGACTACCGCTACGAGAGCTACACGAAAGATTGGCGCACGGGCCCCGAAGCGGCGCCCGATCTGATGCCACCGCCGGTGCCGCGGAATGTCACGGGTAACCCGGTAGACGCTGATCGGTTCGGCGATATTCTTGAGGCTCTTTTCTCCCATCGGCTCGAAGCTGAAGGCGAGCTTCTTCTCAACTTCGCGCGCGACCTTACTAGACACGCAGATACCGCCGGGTAAGGCCAAGGGTTCAAGCCGTGCTGCGACATTGACTCCCTCGCCGAAAACGTCGTCGCCCTCAACTATGACTTCGCCAAGGTTTATCCCGATCCTGACCTGTAGAATCTGGTCAGAAGTGAGTTGCCCATTCCGGTCGGCGAGCGCACTTTGTAGAGCAACTGCGCACTCGACGGCCTGGACGGCACTTGAGAACTCCGCGAGAAAACCATCACCCGTGTGCTTAAAGATTCTGCCGCCGTGGCGCACGATCTCTGGTTCGAAGAGCTCCTTCCGGCGTGAAGCGACGTCAAGATAGGTTCCTTCTTCGTCTCGCTCCATACGAGCAGAATAGCCGACGATATCCGCAACAAGGATCGCAGCCAGCTTCCGATGCATTCGATCCGCCCTCTGAAACCAGTACGCTCATTTGTCAGGTGCGCACCGGCAATCCTACTGGCGCACTGCAAGGCAATCAATTGGTCGATGAGCCCATGCGCTGCGCGCATGTTAGGAACGGTTGGGCGAGTATTCCGCACGGCTCTTTCATTCGTCGAGGGCTTCGTTTGCGCAAGGGTTGATTTGAGCTTTGGGCGTTCGTTGCGGGGTGCGGTTAAACTTAGGGGCCGATTCACATGTCGGCGCTTTCAGAGTGCGAAGTGGCAAGAATTTGGCTACCCGACCTCTAGCAGAACTGTCCCAATCAGGACCGAAACGGGACCAGAGCCCTAAATCTAGGACGCCGCAACTAGTCTAAGTACCTGATTTGATTGGCGCACCCGACAGGATTCGAACCTGTGACCTCTGCCTTCGGAGGGCAGCGCTCTATCCAGCTGAGCTACGGGTGCATTGCGGGGATGCTATAGGCGAAAGGGAGAGCCCCCGCAATCGGTTTTCGTGTCGACTGCGGCCTCGCGAGGTTCCGGGCTTCCGCAACGAAGTGCCGGAATTTCACGCAAATTTCGCGCCCCCTCAGGCGAAAAGTTCGTGGCAAAGCTCCAGCGCGTCGATCAGCGCATCGACCTCTTCAGCCGTGTTGTAAAGCCCGAAAGAGGCGCGGCATGTGGCCGTGACGCCGAGATGCTCCAGCAGCGGCATGGCGCAGTGGGTGCCGGCCCGCACCGCGATGCCGCGCTGGTCGAGGACGGTCGAGATGTCATGGGCATGCGCCGGCCCATCGAGCGTGAAGGAAAAGATTGCGCCCTTGCCCGGCGCGTCGCCCTGCACGTTCAGCCAGTTGAGCCCGCGCAGCTTCTCGCGCGCATAGTCGCGCAATCTGGCCTCATGCGCCGCGACATTCTCCATGCCCAGCGACATGAGATACTCCAGCGCCACCCCCATGCCGATCTGCTGCACGATGCCGGGGGTTCCGGCCTCGAATTTCATCGGCGGATCGTTGTAGGTGACCGCGTCGCGCGTCACCTCGCGGATCATGTCGCCGCCGCCGAGGAAGGGGCGCATCTCGGCCATCCGCGCCTTCGCGATCCAGATCGCGCCGGACCCTGACGGGCCGTAAAGCTTGTGGCCGGTGATCGCGTAGAAGTCGCAGCCGATCTCGGAGACCGACACGGGCCTGTGCACGGCGGCTTGAGAGCCGTCGACCAGCACCGGGACACCCTTCGCCCTCGCGCCCCGACAGATCGCTGTCACGTCGACCAGTGTGCCGGTGACATTCGACATCTGCGTCACGGCGACAAGCTTTGTCCTTGGCCCGATGGCGTCGATCACCTTTTGCGGATCAAGCGAGCCATCGGCCTCGGGCTCCACCCATTTCAGGACCACACCCTGACGTTCGCGCAGGAAATGCCAGGGCACGATATTCGCGTGATGCTCAAGCACCGACAGAACGATCTCATCCCCGGCTTCCACACGGGGCGCAGCCCAGCCGTAGGAGACGAGGTTGATCCCCTCGGTCGTGCCGGTGGTGAAGACGATCTCATCGGGGTCTGGCGCGTTCAGGAAGCGGGCGACGATGCCGCGGACGGCCTCGTACTGCTCGGTCGAGACGGTGGAGAGAAAGTGCAACCCCCGGTGGACGTTGGCGTAATCCTCCTCATAGACCCTCGTCATCGCATCGATGACCACGCGCGGCTTCTGGGCCGAGGCGCCGTTGTCGAGATAGACGAGGGGCTTGCCGTTGACCTTTCGGCTCAGGATCGGGAAATCGGCGCGGATATTGGCGACATCATACATCTTCATACTCCCGTCGGCTCAGGCACGATCCCCAGCAACCCAAGAACCATTGCGGCCAGCACAACGACCCCGACAAAGCCGCCCATCAGGGCCATCAGCACCCGCCCAAGCGACGGCAACCGGTGCAGCGCCGCGGTGAAATGCGTCATCAGCCAGACGAAGAGAAAAAGCGACCCCACCGACACCACCAGGGACAGGGGTGGCAGGACGACCATCGCGACGATCTGCACCGCCTGGCCGAGGACCATGACGAACTCGATCCAGGTGACGAGGACCAGCGCATCGGAAAACCGGCCCTGCCCGCCCTGCATCCGACCGGCGACCACCATGAGACCTGCCAGAAGCACAATAGACAGCACTTGAACCACAAGCCCCGGCCAAAGTCGCGCAAGCACAGAAAAGACGCTAGGCCCGCCCTCAGGCACGATCCAGAGCGCGACGTTCAGCCCGATCAGCGCCAGAACCGACACAAGCGCCACGGCGGTCCAGCGCGCCTCGGTCGAAAAGCCGGCGTCAACGAGCGCGCGCGCAGCACCTTGCGGGTCGCGGAAGCTGCGCCGAAGCAGGGACGCGAAGGGTTCGCTCATCCTCAGACCGGCCTTCCGAATTCGGCGACCCTGAGCCCGGTCACCCAGAACCACATGAAGACCGCAAAGACGACCAGTCCGGTCAGGGTAAGCGCCGGTCCCTGCCCCATGAAAGCCGAGACCATGCCTTGAAAGAGCATGAGCGGCGTTGTGGCAAGAAGCGCCCAGAAGAGCACGATCCGCGCCTCGAAATACCCGCCCGTGCCGCCAAGGGACCGCGCGGCGAGATGCGAGAGCGCGGCAAGGCCGTAAAAGACCGGGATCGCGGCAAGGACCGCCAGGAACGCCGCGAACATCCGCTGCGACAGCGGCACATCCGGCTGAAGGAAGGCTGCGCGCGACATCCCCGGCCATTGCGCGATATGGATGACGATCACGGCGGCCAGAAGATAGGCGAGCGCGCGCGCCTCATGCCGCTCAGCGGCAAGGAGCCGCGCCATCACGTCGCGCGGGGCGCGGTAGGTCGCGATGATATCGTCGGTGACGGCCATCAGCGCTTCCTTCGCGCCAGCCAATCCTCGATCCGCGCGATGATGTCGGCGGCAAGGCCTTCATCCTCGATCTCGGCAATCGCATCGGCAACGAATGACAGCACGAGAAGCGCCGTCGCATCCTCTCTCGATATGCCGCGCGAACGCAGGTAGAAAAGCGCGGTCTCATCAATGGCGCCGGTCGTGGAGCCGTGTGAGCATTTCACGTCGTCGGCGTAGATCTCCAGCTCGGGCTTGGCGAGGAACTGGCTGTCCTCATCCAGAAGCAGCGACTGGCTGATCTGATAGCCGTCGGTCTTCTGGGCGCCGGGCTGGACAAGGATCTTGCCCTGGAAAATGCCGCTCACGCCGTTCTTCAGGACCTTCTTGAAGACCTGACGGCTTTCGCAGCCGACCGCGTCATGTTCGAAGAAGACCGTATCGTCATGGTGGAACGGCCCGTCGGTCCCGTCACCAAGCGCAACCCCGGCGATATGCGCCACCGCCCCGTCGCCCGCGATGCGGATCACCGCCTCATTGCGGGTCATCCGGCCATTGGCGGTCAGCGTAAAGGATTTGAAAAGCGCATCCGCCGCGACACGGGCGAAAAGATGCGTGATCATCGCCCGATCGAGCGCCCGGCCCTGCGGACGCAGGTGATGGAAGCGCGCGCCTTCGGCGAGGTCCACTTCGGTCACGACGTTCGACCGCGCGCCGGGCGTTCCGGTCTCGAGCACCGTCAATTCGGCGCCCTTTTCGACGCGGATGACATGGTGCAGGACCACGTCCGACGCATCGGAGCTTTGCCTGTAGGAGATATGGAGCGGCCGCGCCGCCGTCGCCGTCACCCGGATCAGAAGGCCATCGGCCGCCGACGCGGTGTTGAGGGCCGCGAAGGGCCGCTGGACCGGCTTTTGTGCTTCCGCCTCGAGTGTACCGTACAAGGCCTTGGCCCAGTGGATATCGGCACGGTCGGCCTCGGCCAGCCGCGCGATCTCAACCCCCGCGAGAACGGGATCGTCCGAGGCATCGACGTCGAAAACCCCGTCGACGAAGACCAGACGCACCTTGTCATGACCTTCGAAGATCGGCTTGTCGACGCGAAGGGCGGTCCCCGCCTGCGGCTCAACCGCGTTGAAGGCCGCCGGATCGGTCCAGCGCCAGTATTCGTCGCGCCGCGTCGGCAGCCCCATATCCGCGAGCCGCGCAAGGGCCGACGCCCGCGCCGTCGCCGTGAAGCCGCCCTTCGGCAGATCGAGCGCGCCAATCCGCGCCTCGGTCGCGGCCAGCCGCGCCGCGTCGTTCCGCTTCGGTGCCGCCATCACGCCGTCTCCGCCAGAATACCGGCATAGCCGTTCTGTTCCACCTCAAGTGCCAGTTCCGGCCCGCCGGTCTTGATGATCCGGCCATCGGACATGATATGGACCACGTCCGGTTTGATATGGTCCAGCAGCCGCTGATAATGCGTGATGACCAGGAACCCACGCCCTTCGTCGCGAAGCGCATTCACGCCATCGGCGACCAGTTTCATCGCATCGACGTCGAGGCCGGAATCGGTTTCATCCAGAATGCACATCTTCGGTTCCAGCACCGCCATCTGAAGGATTTCATTGCGCTTTTTCTCACCGCCCGAGAAACCCACATTCACCGGACGCTTCAGCATCTCGGCGTCGATCTTCAGCGTTTTCGCCTTTTCGCGGACGAGCTTAAGGAAATCGCCCGCGCTGATCTCCTCCTCGCCGCGGGCCTTGCGCTGCGCGTTGAGCGCCGTGCGCAGGAACGTCATGTTGCCGACGCCGGGGATCTCCACCGGGTACTGAAAGGCAAGGAACAGACCCACCGCCGCGCGTTCTTCCGGCTCCATCGCCAGAAGGTCGTGGCCATCCATCGTGGCGCTGCCGCCCGTGACCTCATAGCCGTCGCGCCCGGAAAGCACATAGGACATGGTCGATTTACCCGACCCGTTCGGCCCCATGATCGCGTGGACCTTGCCGGCCTCGACGGTCAGATCGACGCCATTGAGAATCTGCTTGTCTTCGTCCTGCAGACGGACCTGAAGATTTCTGATTTCCAGCATGGTTACCTCGCAAAATGGATCGGGCGGCCTGCGGGCGCTATGCCCGGGCCGCGTGTCAGTCGGTGATTGGGTGGTGTTAGCTGTGGGGTGTGACCCGGAAGTCCTTGCCCTGCTCGGCCATCGTGGCGGCATAGTCCGCCGAGAAGACCTGGGACCAAAGCTCCGGCGCGTTCGACGCCACCGCGGCCTCGCCGTAATGCATCACGACGCAGCCGACCATGAGCGCGGTAAAGCGCTGTTTGGTGAAGAGATGCAGGAGCGCCATGAGAAGCCCGGCGATGACGAGGGCAAAAAGGATCATGCCGCGCGTCCCGAGATCGTAGAACGCGTCGGGCAGCCCCGACATCTTCGACATGTTGAAGTAGAGCACACGCCCCAGAAGCACGGAGGACATACCGCAGATGAAGGCGATCACGACCATCAGCTTTTCCGCAAAGGTCCGCTTGGGCCTTTTCGGCTTGTCGCCGAACTTCTTCTTGAAGGCCTTGTGCGTCGCCTTGCCGATCACGTCGGCATGCTCGTATTGCTTGCCGCTCTGAATGCGCTGCACCCGCTCCTGAAATGTCGATCTCTGTTCTGCGGCGACGACCATTACGATACCCCGGGCGATTCTCTCTCGCTATCGGTTTTGCGCGATCTTTGGGGCGGAAATGCGGTCCGGATTCGGGGCATTTCGTGACGGACAGGTCCACATCCTGCCGCAGTTCGCGACGTAGCGTCAAAGCCAAAGGCAGCGAAATCGACCACAATCTGATGTGGGTGGACCGCATTGATGCCAAAGATGTGGTGTGCGCTGTCATTTCCCCCTACCCGACCGTCACCGCTGTGCCAGAGGCCGAAACCATGAGCATGTTGTTGATGACCTCGTAGTCGAGATCGACCCCGACGATGGCATTCGCGCCGAGCATCACGGCGCGCTCCTCCATCTCGCGCAAAGCCGTCTCGCGCGCCCGGCCAAGCTCCTGCTCATAGGCCGCGGACCGGCCACCGACGACATCGCGGACCGCGGCGAAGAGATCGCGGAAGATATTCGCGCCGAGGATCGCTTCGCCGGTCACGATGCCGTGGTAGCGGGTGATCTTGTGGCCTTCGATGGAGGGCGTGGTGGTGACGATCATTGTCGCGGCCTCTCAGATATCGCTCAGGATCATTCCGGTGACGACGCGGCGCACGAACGCCGCCATGCCCCCGGGTCCCGACGCGCGGTCCTTGAGGTGGATGCTGATGTCGGGACGAACGGCCGCGATCACCCCGACGAGGTCGCCCCGGATCGAATCGTCAAGCCCCGCACCCATGATCACGCAGGCGATCTTCGACTCGGTCTCAAGCTGGCGCACCACCTCTCCGTGATCATGCGCGCCAAGCCAGCGGATCGGCAGATCCTCAAGCTCATCGGCCAGATGGCCGACGATGCCCGGAAGCTTGCCGATCAGAAGGACGACGGGTTTCATCAGCCAACACTCCCTTCCAGCGAGATCGCCACGAGGCTCTGTGCCTCCATGGCGAATTCCATCGGCAGCGCCTGCAAAACCTCGCGGCAGAAGCCGTTGACGACAAGCGCCACCGCCTCCTCCTCATCCATCCCGCGCGAGCGGCAGTAGAAAAGCTGATCGTCATCGACCTTGGACGTCGTCGCCTCATGCTCGACGCGGCTCGAATTGTTCTTCACCTCGATATAGGGAACCGTATGCGCGCCGCAGGTGTCGCCGATCAGCAGGCTGTCGCACTGCGTATAGTTGCGCGAATTCGTCGCCTTCGGATGCATCGACACCAATCCGCGATAGGTATTCTGCGCCTTGCCGGCGGAAATCCCTTTGGAAACAATGCGTGAGCGGCTGTTCTTGCCAAGATGGATCATCTTGGTCCCGGTATCCGCCTGCTGCATGTTGTTGGCAATGGCGATCGAATAGAACTCGCCCTGGCTGTCGTCGCCGCGCAGGATGCAGGACGGATATTTCCAGGTGATCGCCGATCCGGTTTCCACCTGCGTCCACATCACCTTGGCCCGGTCGCCCCGGCAATCGGCACGCTTGGTGACGAAGTTGTAGATGCCGCCCTTGCCTTCCTCATCGCCCGGATACCAGTTCTGCACGGTGGAATACTTCACCTCGGCGTCCTCGAGGATCACGATCTCCACCACCGCCGCATGAAGCTGCGCCACGTCGCGCTTTGGCGCCGTGCAGCCTTCGAGGTAGCTGACATAGCTGCCCTTGTCGGCGATGATGAGCGTGCGCTCGAACTGCCCGGTATTCTCCGCGTTGATGCGGAAATAGGTCGAAAGCTCCATCGGGCAGCGCGTGTTCGGCGGAATATAGACGAAGGACCCGTCCGAGAAGACCGCCGAATTCAGCGTCGCGAAGAAGTTGTCCGACTGCGGCACGACGCTGCCCAGATACTTCTTCACCAATTCCGGATGCTCCCGGATCGCCTCGGAGATCGAGCAGAAGATGACACCGGCCTTTGCCAGTTCCGCCTTGAAGGTGGTCCCCACCGACACAGAGTCGAAGACTGCGTCCACCGCGACCTTCCGCCCGTCGGCAGGCGTCGCTTCAGCACCCTCGACACCCGCCAGGATCATCTGTTCTTTCAAAGGGATACCAAGCTTTGCATAGGTGGCCAAAAGCTTTGGATCAACGTCGTCGAGCGACTTTGGCTTGACGTCCATGCTCTTTGGCCGCGCGTAGTAATACTGCGACTGGTAGTCGATCACGGGGTAGTGGAGCATTGCCCAATGCGGCTCCTCCATCTCCTGCCAGCGGCGGAAGGCCTGAAGCCGCCATTCCGTCATCCACTCCGGCTCGCCGTTCTTGGAGGAGATCAGCCGCACGATATCCTCGTTCACGCCCAGGGGCGCGTAGTCCATCTCGATCTCGGTTTCCCAGCCGTATTTGTAGGCGCCCATGTTCTGGACGGCTTCCACGGTCTCACGATCAACGCCTTCGCGCACTTCGATCTCTGCGGTCTCGTTCTTGTCCAAAGCCATCGCCTTCCCGTCTGAAATTTCCATCGCCTCAGGCCGCCCGCGCCTGGTGCCGCGCCCGTGCGGCAATCCAGCCCGCCGCAAAGCGGTCGAGATCCTCTTCCGTCGTCACCGGCCCGATCGACAGGCGGATCGCCGAAGCGGCATCCCCCGCGTCATAGCCCATTGCCCGCAGGACACGGCTTGGCCGAACCTTGCCCGACGAACAGGCCGAACCCGCCGAAATCGCAAAGCCGGCAAGGTCCATCTGCATCACCTGCGTCTCACCCTTCCAGCCGGGCGTGAGGATGCAGGATGTGTTCGCAAGGCGCGGACGGTCCTTGCCTACAAAGATGGTGTCCCCGGCCTCCGCCGCAAGGCGTGCCTCCAGACCGTCGCGCATTTCGGCGACACGCCGCCAGATTCCATCCGCCAGATCGCGCGCGGCCGCGGCCGCCGCCGCGCCGAAGCCGGCGATCCCGCTCACGTTCTCGGTGCCGGACCGACGCCCCATTTCCTGACCTCCGCCAGCACGCAAGGTCGGAATATCGACGCCCTCGCGAACAATCAGTGCTCCGACACCTTTCGGCCCGCCGATCTTGTGCGCCGAAAGAATCGCGAAATCCGCCCCCGACCAGCCGAAGGCGAAGGGCACCCGCCCCACCGCCTGCACGACGTCGAGCAGAAGCAGCCCCTCCCGCGTCGGCACGTCGGACAGGACCCCGGTCTCGCTGTTGGCCAGTCCCAGCGCCAGCACGCCGCCGGCGCCCTTCGCATGGACCTGCAAGCAATCATGCGCGGTGGGCTCCACTGTCACCGCCTCGAACCCCGCCAGAACGCCCGCGGCCTCGGTGGCGCCGGAGGTGAAGACAACTTCCTTCGCCTTGCACCCCAAAGCCGCCGCGACCTCTTCCCGAGCTGTCTCGACGATCATCTTCGCCGCCCGGCCCTCGGCATGAACCGAGGACGGATTGCCGACGGCGTCCAGCGCCGAAACCATCGCCGCGCGGGCCTCGTCCCGCAGCGGCGCCGTCGCGTTCCAGTCAAGATAGACCCGCCCCATCACACTTTCTGTCCCCAAATACGCCCGCCGGAGGGTGAGCCGGAAGGCGATCATCCAGTGGATGATTGCCCCGGCGAACGAGCCCTGAGCCGCAAGGCGGAGGCGAGACAAGAAGAATGGCGCGGAACGCGCCGCGATATGGCTCTGCATCCTCATTCGTCCACCACATGAAACAGGCTCGGCACGGCGGGACAGGGCTTCAGCCCGTTGCCGATCACATCGCCGAGCGTCGTCTGGTGAAGATAGACATAGACCTGCGCCGAAAGCCCCTCCCAGAGCCGGTTGGTCATCGACTGCGCGCGGCTGCCCGACACGCCGCCAGATGCCCCGGCGCCGGTATGGAGCGCGCTTACCGTCTCGTCCACCGCCTCCAACACCTCGCTCACCCGGATCTCGTCCGCGCGCCGCGCCAGCTTGTAGCCGCCGCCTGGCCCGCGGACCGATTCGACCAGCCCGGCGCGGCGCAGCTTCACGAAAAGCTGCTCCAGATAGGGCAGTGAAACATCCTGCCGCCGGGAAATCTCGGCGAGCGAGGTCAGCTGATCCGCGCGCGCCGTGGCGAGATCCGCCAGCGCAACCATCGCATAACGCCCCTTCGTCGACAGTTTCATCCCCGGAAGACCCCGCAAAGACATTGACGCCGGGGGTTTGGCCGCTTAACTCCAACCCACCCGGTCACCGGCCCGACGCCGGTATTTAGAACTGTTCTAGGGTGCCTGAGCAAATCAGTCAAGAATGGCTCCGCCATTTTGATGCTCCCGGCCCCGCCGCAAAGAAGGCAGACGATGCCCGAAGTGATTTTTTCCGGCCCCGAGGGTCGTCTGGAAGGCCGCTACCATCCCCAGAAACAGCCCGACGCGCCCATTGCCATCGTGCTGCATCCGCATCCGCAATTCGGCGGCACGATGAACAACCGCGTCGTGCACCGGCTGCACTATGCCTTCTACGAACTCGGCTTCACCGTCCTGCGCTTCAACTTCCGCGGCGTCGGCCGCAGCCAGGGCGAATACGACCAGGGCATCGGCGAACTCAGCGACGCCGCCTCGGCGCTCGACTATCTTCAGGCGATGAACCCCAATTCCAAGCATTGCTGGGTCGCGGGGTTTTCCTTCGGCGCATGGATCGGAATGCAGCTTCTGATGCGCCGGCCCGAGATCACCGGCTTCATCTCGGTCGCGCCGCCTGCGAATATGTACGACTTCTCCTTCCTCGCGCCCTGCCCCTCCTCTGGTCTCATCATCAACGGCACCGCCGACCGCGTCGCGCCGCCGAAAGATACGGCAAGCCTCGTTGGCAAGCTCCGCGAGCAGAAAGGCATCACGATCAGCCACGAGCAGATCGAAGGGGCCGGTCATTTCTTCGAAGACGAAGAGGCGCATATGGCGCCGATGGTTTCCACGGTGCAGACCTATGTGCGCCGCCGCCTCGGCGAACAGACGAGGTAGACCATGCCAACGACCGAAGAACTCGGCATCGCGCTCGCCGAAGACGTTCTGAAAGCCGTGGACGAAACCGGCGACGAGGGCATCGTCAACGAGATCAACAAGATCGTCGAGGCCGCCTCCTCGGCCTTGCAGGAGGCCTATATGGCCGCCGTCCGGGCCCAGCGGGCCGAAACCAAGGCCCGTCAGTTCCTGAACGCCAAGCTGAAACGCGCACGCGCGGCCACGCACCAGTCCGGCGGCTGACACAGCGGACCCGAGACAGCGCGCATCATTTGCCGCATCTGACCAGGTTTCGCCGCTTCGTCCCCGTCCTCGGCGAAGCAGGTTCGGGTCATCCAGGCCGTCAGCGTTCGCGCCGATTCCCGATTTCCGACAAGTGATAGGCGCCCCGCGTCGATTTCCGTGAGAGACGGCAAAAGCTCACGCGCCATCGGCGTCAGGAAGCAGCGCGGCTGCCGGGTTCCCCGGACTTCGTCGCGCATCAGCAACCCCGAGGCTTCCATTTCGCGCATGCGGCGCGCCAGCAGCGATGGCGACCGCGGGGCACCCCGCAGTGGATGTCATTGAACCGGGCGGAGCCCGAAGCCATCTCGCGCAGGATCAGCATGGTCCATCGCGGCTCGAGAAGTTCGGCGGCTATCGCCGACGGATATCGAAGCGATCCAAGGCGTTTTCGCGCGTCGGGAAAAAGTTGGCGCTGATCTCGAAAGTGTCCGATGCGATGGTCTCAGTCGAAGGAGAGGCGATGCGTCACCTGGGTGCGCGTCAAAGACGTCAAGAGCGTTGACTGGACGATCAGGGGCCAACCACTCACCACGGCCGCAGTCCACTCGATGGCGGCGGAGTAGCACCACATCCTCCTCGGCCGTTTCCGCCCTCTGGCCTCGCCCCGGCCTTCCGGATGCAGTATCAGGAGCCAGAACGCTAAGGACGGTGAGGGCTATGGGCGGAGACGGTCGGGGAACAGCGGTCAACCAAGCGGCCAATGGGCGCCTGGACGCCCAGATCGCATTCCTCAACGAAGCAGACCGGCTCAAGACCGTCCTTCGCGCGACGCCTCTCGCCGACGGATCGCGGCGCGAGAACTCGGGCGAGCACTCCTGGCACCTTGCGCTCTACGCCATGGTCCTCGCCGATCACGCTGGCCCGGATGTGCGGATCGACCGGGTAATCCGCATGCTGATCCTGCACGATCTGGTTGAGATCGACGTCGGAGACGTGCCGATTCATTCGGCGAACGGTCAGGCACATGGCTCGGCCGAGGTCCGGGCCGCAGAAGCGCGTGCCGCCGAACGGATATTCGGGCTTCTTCCCGACGACCTCTCTGCGGAGCTTCGCACCCTCTGGGAAGAATTCGAGGCCTCCGAGACACCGGATGCGGTCTTTGCCAAATCCCTCGACCGGGTGCAGCCGGTTCTTCAGAACATCGCCAGCGGCGGCGGAAGCTGGACCGACTACAACGTAACCTTCGCACAGATCGAAACCCGCGTCGGCGCCAAGGTCGCGCGCGGGGCCCCGGCGCTCTGGTCGTATGTAAGGGCCCTCGTCAAAGAGTTTTTAGGCTGATTTTTTATATACTTGCGTGTGGTCTCCGGCTAGTTTTCGCCGAGGACCGGTGTGGGGCGTAAACGTTCATGATTTCCAGAACCTGCGGCGTCACGGCCCCTTTCGGCCAGACGGATCGCGTCGCGACCAGCGCCGGGATTGCTGCCACCACAACGCGATACCCCGAACGGAACGCGACGCTCGATTTGCTGCGTCTGCTCGCCGCCTATGTGATCGTGCTTTTTCACGCCAAATCGCCCGGCGCTCAGTTCATGCCAGCCGCGATGGCAATTTTTGCGGGCGCGCTTGGATATCTCGCGATGGGATACCGCGGCGATGACGCCCTTGCCGCGATTGTCCGCAAACGGACTCTTCGACTGATACGTCCGCTGCTGATCTGGGGCTCCATCTACGCCTCCATGCAGGTCGTCGATGCGGTGCAATCGCACGAGCCGGTGCTGCAAACGCTTATCGCCTGGCTTCCGCCGCAGGGCACGATGGGCGCATTGTGGTTCCTGCCCTTCGCCTTCGCGGCCTCCCTTGCCATTGCCGTTGCGCGCCGCGCCGTGCCCGCGATCGCGACACCGACGGTGGCGGTTCCGCTTGCGGGCGTGGTGTCGCTTCTGTGGATCTGGATGCTGGACGCCACGCAACCCGCGCCCTCGATTGCGGTCTATCTCGATTATGTTCCCGCAGTTTTTTTCGGTGTCGCCCTCGGCACGGCCGCGAGAAACAGCAGCCTCCTTGTTCTGACGGGGGCCGCCGCGCTGGCGATCGGCCTCGGCTTCAGGCTTGCCGGAATAGGTGGCACGATGCCGCTTGAACTTGGCATACCACTGCTGACCTGCGCCCTTCTCCTGCCCCGCCCCAGCACAGGCCTGACGCTGACGGCCGCCGCGCTGTCGATGGCGGTCTACCTGATCCATATATTGGTCCTGACGCTATCCCTGCGCCTTCTGCCATTCCCGGTCGGGTCGCTCGATCTGGGCCTTGTCGGCATCTGCGTCTCATCAGCACTCGGGCTACTGCTGATCCGCACTGTCATCGGGCGGTGGATTATCTGAGAAACACGGGCGGCGATTTCAGTATACCACCGCATACCATCTTTCCACGTGCTGCCTTTTCCGCTATGACGCCCGCAACAGAGTCCATCCTCAAGCGGAGTGCCAAATGCCGAAGATCAAGGTAGCGAACCCCGTCGTCGAGCTCGACGGCGACGAAATGACCCGGATCATCTGGGACTTCATCAAGAAAAAGCTGATCCTGCCTTATCTCGACATCGACCTGAAATACTACGACCTCGGCATCGAAGAGCGTGACCGCACCGAGGATCAGATCACCGTGGATGCCGCCGAAGCGATCAAGAAATACGGCGTCGGCGTGAAATGTGCGACGATCACCCCCGACGAACAGCGGGTCGAGGAGTTCGGCCTCAAGAAGATGTGGCGCTCGCCCAACGGCACCATCCGCAACATCCTCGGCGGCGTCATTTTCCGCGAGCCGATCATCTGCAAGAACGTGCCGCGGCTGGTGCCGGGCTGGACCAAGCCCATCGTCGTCGGCCGCCACGCCTTCGGCGACCAGTACCGCGCCACCGACTTCCTCTTTCCCGGCAAGGGCAAGCTGACGATGAAATTCGTCGGCGAGGACGGCACGGTGATCGAGCGCGAGGTCTTCGACGCACCCGCCGCCGGTGTCGCGATGGGCATGTACAACCTTGACCAGTCGATCATCGACTTCGCGCGGTCCTCGATGAACTACGGCCTGCTGAAAGGCTGGCCGGTCTATCTTTCGACCAAGAACACCATCCTCAAATACTACGATGGCCGCTTCAAGGACCTCTTCCAGAAGGTCTATGACGAAGAATTCGCCGACAAGTTCAAGAAGGCGGGCATCACCTACGAACACCGCCTGATCGACGACATGGTCGCCTCCGCCCTGAAATGGTCCGGCGGCTATATCTGGGCCTGCAAGAACTACGACGGCGATGTGCAGTCCGATACCGTCGCACAAGGCTTCGGCTCGCTCGGCCTGATGACGAGCGTTTTGATGACGCCCGACGGCAAGACCGTCGAGGCGGAGGCCGCACACGGCACCGTCACCCGCCATTATCGCCAGCATCAGGCGGGCAAGGAGACCTCCACCAACTCCATCGCCTCGATCTATGCCTGGACCGGCGGTCTGAAGCACCGCGCGAAGCTCGACAACAACGCGGCACTTCTGAAATTCGCCGAGACGCTGGAGAAGGTGACGGTCCAGTGCGTCGAGGACGGCCACATGACCAAGGACCTCGCCCTTCTCGTCGGGCCGGACCAGAAGTGGCTGACCACGATGGGCTTTCTCGAAAAGATCGACGGATATCTGAAAAGCGCGCTGAAGGGCTGACGCTCCCGGCTACCACCCATCCGGTCCCCTCGCCGCAAGGCGGGGGGCAGTCGTCTTGCGGGCATTCGGCGCCCGCCCCGGTGTGCCGGTGCTACGCGCCGCGCCCCTGCGCCAGCCAGCGCGCCGCATCCTCGCCCAGTTCCTTGCGGGCGCGGGCTTCGTATTGCTCCGAGACCGCCGGATCGAGCGCCTCCCTCCAACGGCCATTCACACCCTTGTGGATGAAGGTCTGCGCGCCACCCTCCCAGAACGCCCCGCCAAGCGGCACCGAGGCGGTCGCGTTGTTCTTCATGTAGTCGAAACTGCAATGATCGAGGATCGCGTCCCAATGCGCCGGCGACGGCTCGATATCCAGAAACTCCGCGATCCCGCGGATCTCGCCCGAAAGGTCCCGCTTGAGGTCGGCGAAATGCACCAGCTTCACATTCGGCAGATCGCGGATCGCCCACCAGGTGCGAACATTCTCCCAGTAAGGCCAGAACGGCGCCCCGTTGTTGCGGAACCAGGTCTCGAAATATTCAACCGGGTCTTCGGGCGGCGGTTCGATCGCCGGGCCCACACGACCCGGCGTATTGTTCAGCGCGTCGTACCAGGCATCGTTGGCGTTGAAGTGATGGTTGTGCAGCGACCACATCACGTCTCGACCGTCGCGGCCGATATAGATGTACTTGGCCTTCGGCGAAAAGACGAGCGCGTCGACCGGAAGATGGGTCTTGAGGAAGCGCCGGTGGGTCTGCGCCTCGATCGCCGGAAGCTTTACTTCGCGGGGCGGGACGCGCAGATCGACCCAGGGCGACATCTCCGCCACCTGAAGACCGGTCGTGCCATCGAAAAGCAGCTGGCTGACGATCTGCTGCATCCACGTCGTGCCGGACTTGGCATAGGTCGCGATGACGATGTCGTCGTCGCGGAACTGGAAATCGTCCCAGAAGGTGCTGTCGATGTGATGGTTATGGATATCGCGCGTCTTGCGCGGCAGAGTTACGGCATCCGGCATCGTGCCCTCCAACGCATTCTCTCCGGCCTGCACATTCGCTCCGGCTGCAGGTTTGCAGAAATCACAACCCCGTGTTCGCAACGCCGCGGCAGGAAACGGAACCGAAAGCACCGCCAGCATCCGGCCACGGCAGGGCCGGAGCCGGGCATTTCGGTTTCCACCGCTACGTCATGGCAACGCCTGGCACACGAAGGTGCTGGCTTTTGGGCTGGCATTTGCGGAGTTTGCGCGGTAATGGCCGCGCAACCCTGAAAAAGGCGGAAAAATGGACCTTCGCAATATCGCGATCATCGCACACGTTGACCACGGCAAGACCACCTTGGTGGACGAGCTTCTCAAGCAATCCGGTACCTACCGCGAGAATCAGGCCACGACCGAACGGGCGATGGACAGCAACGATATCGAACGCGAACGCGGGATCACCATTCTCGCCAAATGCACGAGCGTTGAGCATGATGGCATCCGCATCAATATCGTCGACACGCCGGGTCACGCCGATTTCGGCGGCGAGGTGGAGCGGATTCTGTCGATGGTCGATGGCGTCGTGCTTCTGGTCGATGCCGCCGAAGGGCCGATGCCGCAGACAAAGTTCGTGACCTCGAAGGCGCTGGCGCTGGGCCTTCGCCCCATCGTCGTGCTCAACAAGGTCGACAAGCCGGATGCCGAGCCGGACCGCGCGCTGAATGAGGTCTTCGACCTTTTCGCCAATCTCGGGGCCGATGACGACCAGCTCGACTTCCCGCATCTCTATGCCTCGGGCCGTGCCGGCTGGGCCGACGCCACGCTGGACGGCCCGCGCGAGAACCTGAACGCGCTCTTCGACCTCGTCGTGAAACACGTCCCCGCGCCGCGCCAGATCGCGGATGCCGACAAGCCTTTCCGCATGCTGGCGACGACGCTCTCGTCCGACCCGTTCATCGGCCGCATCCTTACCGGCCGCGTCGAATCCGGCACGCTGAAAGTGGGCGAGACGATCAAGGCGCTTTCCCGCAAGGGCGAGCGGATCGAGCAGTTCCGCGTGACCAAGATCCTCGCCTTCCGCGGCCTGGGCCAGCAGCCCATCGACGAGGCGCAGGCGGGCGATATCGTGACGCTTGCCGGCATGACCAAGGCCACCGTGGCCGATACCCTGTGCGATCTGACGGTCGAGACCGCCCTGCCCTCGCAGCCGATCGATCCGCCGACGATCTCGGTGACGTTCGGCATCAACGACAGCCCCCTCGCGGGCAAGGACGGCACCAAGGTCCAGTCCCGCGTCATTCGCGAGCGGCTGATGAAGGAAGCCGAATCCAACGTCGCGATCAAGATCGAGGACACGCCGGGCGGCGATGCCTTTGTCGTGTCGGGCCGCGGCGAATTGCAGATGGGCGTTCTGATCGAGAACATGCGCCGCGAGGGGTTCGAGCTGTCGATCTCGCGCCCGCGCGTGATCTTCAAGGAAGAGAACGGCGTGCGGCTGGAGCCGATCGAGGAAGTTATCGTCGACGTCGACGACGAATACTCCGGCGTGGTGATCGACAAGCTGACCGGCCAGCGCAAGGGCGATCTGGTCGAGATGAAGCCCGCCGGTGTCGGCAAGACCCGGATCATCGCCCATGTGCCCTCGCGCGGGCTGATCGGCTATCACGGCCAGTTCCTGACCGACACCCGCGGCACCGGCGTCCTCAACCGGATCTTCCACGGCTGGGCGCCGCACAAGGGGCCGATCGAAGGCCGCCGCGTCGGGGTCCTGATCTCGATGGAGAACGGCACCTCGGTTTCCTACGCGCTCTGGAAGCTGGAAGATCGCGGGCGCTTCTTCATCGGGGCGCAGGAAGCGGTCTATCAGGGCATGATCCTTGGCGAGCACAACCGCGACAACGATCTTGAGATCAACCCGCTCAAAGGCAAGCAGCTGACCAACGTCCGCGCCTCGGGCACGGATGAGGCGGTGCGCCTGACGACGCCGGTCCGGATGAGCCTTGAGGAATCCATCGCCTATATCCAGGACGATGAACTGGTGGAGGTCACGCCCAAGACCATCCGCATGCGCAAGCGGTTCCTTGATCCGCACGAGCGCAAGCGGCAGGCGAAGGCGGGGTGAGGGGGGCGCGTATGAAATTCGCTACAAGCGTTTGAAGTCATGTAGGTTCGTGATCGCGGCTAGGATGATCCGAGCCTGATATCACCCCATGAGCTGTAGGTTGTACTTTCCTGTGCAAACCGAGCTTTCTAAGGGCTTGAGGGCGCGCGTGCGCATGATAGGAAATCCGACACATCCTTCTGGAACAATTTCCATTGGCCCAACTCGACACGCCGATACGACAGTCGGATATCTAGTTCCGATGTTCGGAAGAATTGTGTGCATCCCGGAAACGGCCGGCTAGTATCCTTCGGAGATGAACACTGAATAACAGCTTCAATCTCGTCATTCGCACCCATAGCGAGATAGAGGTCGTTGCGGGGCGTATCGGACAGCGACGAGTTTTTCGTTTCGATCCATGCAAGTCCGAATGGACCTGATCGTCGGCCGTAGGACGCGATGGCCGGCCTCGAGGTCGCAAAGAGGTCGGCCGTCTGGGTCGCAATTTCGTCAAGAGAGACGGTGTCGCCGACCAGAAAATTTATCCAGTTCCAGACGCCGGCCTTGTTGCGCCGCCCAGTCTCGCGGCGCGATACTGGGCGAAAGCTTCCTATCTCAACCCTGAACAATTGCGCCGTATCGCGAAAGCCGCCCGACCGGTCCCACGGATCTTCAAAATATTCGATCGGGATTTGTAGACTTATGTCCCGCTTCTCAAGCTGCATGAAAATCGTGGAGCGGATGTATTTTGCATCGGGGGTAAATGCGTGACAGGGATAATCTCGCTGTGACTTGAGATCATCGTTGTCTGCGTCAGCAGGCCCAAAGACCATTGCGAATGCAAGAAACGCAGCGGCCCTGAGAGTTCGTCCGATCATCCGACAGTCTGTTGGTCGGAAACTCACTATGCGGTCTCCACCACCTCGAACCCCACCGTCACCTCCGCCGTCTTCGCCATCATCGCCGAGGCGGAGCAGTATTTCTCCACCGACAGGTTGATCGCGCGTTCGACCTTCTTCGGGTCGAGCCCCCTGCCCTTCACGGTGAACTGCATGTGGATGCGGGTGAAGACCTTGGGCTCGGTCTCCGCGCGGGCGGCGGTCAGGTCGCAGATGCAATCCTCGACCGCCTCGCGGCCCTTTTCGAGGATATGGACCACGTCATAGGCCGAACAGCCGCCGGTGCCGATCAGGATCAGTTCCATCGGACTCGGCCCCGGTTTCAGGCTGTCGCCGTGGGCGTTGCCGAAGGCGATCTGGTGGCCGGCCTCGACCGCGCCGGTAAAGGTCCGGTCCCCGACCCATGTGACGCGCGCTTTCATGGTTTCTCCTCGTTCACGGCTGGCGCATCATTGCCAAGGCGGCCCGGCGGCTGCAAGCGCCTGCCGAACGGAAACGGCCCCCGACTTGCGCCGAGGGCCGTTCGTTTCGCGGGCGATGGCTCACGCCGCCGAAACGGCGCGTCCGGTCAGCACCTTGACCAGATGCGCGCGATACTCCGGCGTGCCGTGCAGATCGCCGATCATGCCGTCGGCATCGGCCTTAACGCCCTTGACCGCATCAGCCGAGAAGTTCCCCGACAGCGCCTTTTCCGCCTCGGTCCAGCGAAAGACGCCGTTCTCGGACGCGCCGGTCACGGCGACGCGGACGCCGTCCGCCGTATTTCGCGACGAAGACGCCGACCAGCGCGAAGCGGGACGCGGGTTGGACGAACTTCTGGTAGTTCGCCTTTTCCGGGATCGGAAAGCGCACCTCGGTGATGATCTCGCCGGATTCGAGCACGGTGGTGAAGAGCCCGTCGAAGAAGTCGTCCGCCGCGATCTTGCGGTTGTTCGTCACCACCGTGGCACCCGAGGCGAGCGCGGCGGCCGGGTAGCAGGCCGAGGGGTCGTTGTTGGCGAGGCTGCCGCCGATCGTGCCACGGTTCCTGACCGCGGGATCGCCGATATGCCCCGCCAGATGCGCCAGCGCCGGGTAGCTGGCCGCCGCCTCTTTCGCGACCACGTGCATGGGGCGTGGCCCCGCCGATCACCAGCGCGTCGCCGTCCTTGCGGACGCCGATCATCTCCTTGATGCCGTTCAGGCTGACCAGGACCGACGGGGAAGCGAGCCGCTGTTTCAGCGAGGGAATCAGCGTCTGCCCCCCGCCCAGCGCCTGCGCATCCTCGCGGCCCAGCGCCTTTACGGCTGCGGCGACAGTCGTCGGTTTTTCGAGATCGAATGCGTACATTGTATCCTCCTCAGCCCTGCATCGCCGCCCAGACGCGCGACGGCGTGAGCGGCATGTCGATATGGGTGACGTTGGTCTTGCCGCCGCGCTGGAGCGCGTCGATCACGGCGTTGACGACGGCGGGCGGTGATCCGATGGCCCCGGCCTCGCCGCAGCCCTTCACGCCCAATGGGTTGTGCGTGCAGGGCGTGACGCAGGAATGGTCCACCTTGTAGAACGGCACATCCTCGGCGCGCGGCATGGCGTAGTCCATGTAGCTGCCCGACAGAAGCTGGCCGTTGCCGTCATAGACGGCACGTTCCAGCAAGCGCCTGGCCGATGCCCTGGCCGATGCCGCCATGCACCTGCCCTTCGACGATCATCGGGTTGATGACGTTGCCGAAATCGTCCGCCGCCGCGAAGGAGCAGATCGTCACCTTGCCGGTCTCGGGATCGACCTCGACCTCGCAGGCATAGGCGCCGGCGGGATAGGTGAAGTTCGACGGGTCGTAGAAGGCGGTTTCCTCAAGCCCCGGTTCGAGGCTTTCGAGCGGGTAGTTGTGCGGCACATAGGCCGCAAGGCAGACCGCGCCCCATTCGACCGACTTGTCGGTGCCCGCGACGGAGAACTTGCCGTCCTTCAGCTCGATATCGCCTTCGGAGGCCTCCATCAGGTGGGCCGCGATCTTCTTGGCCTTGGCGATGATCTTGTTGGTCGCCTTGACCATCGCGGAACCGCCGACCGCGAGCGAGCGGGACCCGTAGGTGCCCATCCCCATCGGCGTGTTGGCGGTGTCGCCGTGAACGATCTCGATCATGTTCTCGGGGATGCCGATCATCTCGGAGATGACCTGCGGGAAGGCGGTCTCATGGCCCTGCCCGTGGCTGTGCGATGCCGGTCATCACGACAAGCCCGCCGGTCGCGTTCACCCGCACGGTGGCGCTTTCATAGAGCCCGGCGCGGGCGCCCAGCTGGCCGACGAGGTTCGACGGCGCGATGCCGCAGGCCTCGATGTAGCAGTTGACGCCGAGACCGCGCCAGAGGCCCTTCTTGGCGCTTTCCGCCCGGCGCTTTTCGAAGCCGGCGAGGTCGGCGATCTGGACCATCTTGTCCATCGTGGCCTGGTAGTTGCCGGTGTCATAGGCCACCGCGACCGGGGTCTGATACGGGAACTCATCCTTGCCGACGAAGTTCTTGCGGCGCAGTTCGATCGGGTCGATGCCCAGTTCCCGCGCCGCCTTGTCGATCACCCGCTCAAGCTGGAAGGTCGCCTCGGGCCGGCCCGCGCCGCGATAGGCGTCGACGGGCACGGTGTTGGTGAAGACCGCCTTCACGTTCACGTAGATATGCGGCGTCTTGTAGTTCCCCGCCATCAGCGTGCCGTGAAGATAGGTCGGCACGGAGGGCGCGAAGGTCGAGAGGTAAGCCCCCATATTCGCATAGGTTTCCGTGCGGATCGCCTGGAACATGCCGCCCTTGTCGAGCGCCAGTTCGATCTTTGTCACATGGTCGCGGCCATGCGCGTCGGTCAGGAACGCCTCGGACCGGGTCGAGGTCCATTTCACCGGGCGGTTGATGACCTTCGAGGCATGGGTGACGAAGGCTTCCTCGATGTAGTGGAAGATCTTCGAACCGAAGCCGCCGCCCACGTCCGGGGCCACCACGCGCAGCTTGTGTTCCGGGATGGAGAGCACGAAGGCCCCCATCAGAAGCCGGATGACATGCGGGTTCTGGCTGGTGGTGTAAAGCGTGTAGTCGTCCGTCCCGCGGCTGTAATGGCCCAGCGCCACGCGCGGCTCCATCGGGTTGGCGATGAGGCGGTTGTTGACGAGTTCCAGCGTCGTGACGTGATGGGCCTTCTTGAACGCCTCGTCCGTCGCGGCCTTGTTGTCCTCGATGAAGCCCCAGTCGTAGCAGAGGTTGGAGCCAAGCTCGTCATGCACCAGCGCGCCGCCCTTCACGGCGGCTTTCATGTCGATGACGGCGGGCAGTTCCTCGATATCCACCACGACCGCCTCGGCGGCATCGCGGGCCTCGGCCTCGGTCTCGGCCACGACGCAGGCGACGGCGTCGCCGACGTAGCGCACCTTGCCCTCGGCGAGGATCGGGTGTTTGGGCTCCAGCATCGGGTTGCCGGCGCGGTCGTGGATCTGCCAGCCGCAGGGCACGCCGCCCTTGCCGTCGAAATCCTGCGCGGTGAACACCTTCACCACGCCCGGCATCTTCGAGGCGTCGGAAATGTCGATCTTGTTGATCTTGCCATGCGCGACCTGGCTGCGGACAAAGACCGCATGGGTCTGTCCGTGAACGTTGATGTCGTCGGTGTAGCGTCCCGCGCCGGTCAGAAAGCGCACATCCTCGCGCCGCTTCGACCGGGCGCCGATTCCATGATCCTTAGGCATTGTGCCCTCCCCCCTATTCGGCGGCGATCTTGCCCACGTCCTGACCGGACGCGGCAAGGACCGCCTTGACGATGTTGTGATAGCCCGTGCAGCGGCAGATGTTGCCTTCGAGGTGATGGCGGATCTCCGCTTCGCTGGGCTTCGGGTTGTCGGCCAGAAGGGCCGTGGCGGACATCACCATGCCCGGGCGTGCAGAAACCGCACTGAAGCCCATGGTGGTCCTGAAACGCCTGCTGAACCTTGCTGAGCGTGCCATCGGCGGCGGCCACACCCTCGATCGTGATGACCGAGGCCCCTTCAAGATCGGCGGCGAAGGCGGTGCAGCTTTTGATCGCCTGCCCGTTCACATGCACGACGCAGGCGCCGCACTGGCTGGTATCGCAACCGACATGGGTGCCGGTCAGGCCGAGCCCTTCACGCAAAAAGGCGGAGAGCAGCGTGCGCCCCTCCACCTCGCCGGAAACGGCCTTGCCGTTCACGGTCATCGAGACTTTCGTCATCTGAGTTTCCTCCCTCTCCATTCCTGCCATTCAGCCACCGAAGGCGCGCTTGAACCAGCCTTTTTTCGGCGCTTCATCCCCGCTGGCCTCCGCCTCGGCGGCCTCTTCCGGTGTTGGCGGTTCAAGCGCCGTCTTGAAATTCTCGAAAAACTGGTCGGCCATCTTCTTGGCAAAGCCGTCGATGATCCGGCTGCCAAGCTGGGCGAGCTTGCCACCGACGCTGGCATCGACCGTGTAGGTGAGCCGCGTTCCCGCGCCCTCGGGCGCGAGTTCCACCTTGGCCCCGCCCTTGGCGAAACCCGCCGGGCCGCCCTTGCCCTCGCCGGAAATGGTCAGGCCCTGTTCGGGCACCATATCCGAAAGCTGCACGATGCCGGTAAACTTGGCCTTCACCGGGCCGACTTTCTGCACCACAACCGCCTCGAACCCCTCTTCGGGCGAGCCGGTCAGGCTTTCACAGCCGGGAATGCAGGACTTCAGGACTTCAGGATCGAGAATCGCGGCCCAGACCGTCGCGGGCGGCGCCGCGATGTCGCGGTGATCGGTAAGCTGCATGGAACCCCCCCTTTGTCTCGCCCGAAGTTTACGGGGGCGAGGCGGCGCGCGCTATCTGACCTTGGTCGTAGTTTCGGGTGCAAACGCCGCAGACCGGCGTGGCCCTCCTTGCGACTTTCGGCCAAGTGACCTTGGCCCACGAAGTTGATAGGCTGAAGGAAAGAAAGCTCAGACCCGCCATGCTCAGCCCGCCATCGTCCAGAGTCGCCCCGCCGCTGCGCAAGGCGCTTATCATCGACGATCATCCGCTTTTTTGTGACGCCTTGTCGATGACTTTGCGCGCCTTCCTGGGACTTGCCGAGGTGGATACGGCGGACCGGCTGCAAACCGCGCTGGACAAGATAGACGGTGGCGCGCGGCCCGATGTGATCCTTCTCGACCTCAACCTGCCCGACGTCGACGGCATGGAAGGGCTTTTGCAGCTGCGTCAGGCGGCGCGTCAGGTGCCGATCCTCGTCGTCTCGTCACTGGCCGATGCGCGCGTCATCACTGCGGCCCTGCGCTCCGGTGCGGCCGGGTTCGTCCCCAAGCACAGCGCGCGCGAGGTCTTTCGCGCGGCGTTCGAGGCGATGGCGGCGGGACGGGTCTTCACGCCGGAAAGCTATGTCGCGCCGGAACACACCATCGGACCGGCGAGCCCGCATGAGGATGCGGTGGCGCGGATGTCGCTTCTGACGCGCCAGCAGGCGCGCATCCTGCAACTGATCTGCGAAGGGCGGCTCAACAAGCAGATCGCCTTTGATCTATCAATCGCCGAGACCACGGTTAAGGCCCATGTCACGGCGATCATGCGGAAGCTGGGCGTGCAGAATCGCACACAGGCGGTTCTGCTGGCGAAGCAGGCAAGTTTTGCCAGCCTCTTGCCAGAGAACACCAACCCCGCCTAACGTCCGCCGGGGAGGATCAGGATGGACGTGCCGATCACGGCGGCGCCCGAGGTGCTGCGCCGCGCCCATGCCGAGGCGCGCGACCCACAGGCTTTTGCACGGATCGCCCGCGATCTCGGCCCCGGTCCCTTCGCGCTGATCGTCCTTTTCATCTCGCCGGATGCGCCCTTGACCGAGGCGGTGGGACGGATTTCCACGGCCTTCGGCGCGACCCCGGTGGTCGGCTGCACCACGGCGGGCGAAATCGGGCCCGAGGGATATTCCGAAGGCGGGATCGTCGCCATCGGCCTGCCGGAGTCGCATTTCACCGCCCAAACACTGCTGATCCCCGATTTGCAGGCCATCGACGCGCAGGCGCTGATTGGCGAGGCGATCCGCACCAGGCAAAGGCTGACGCGGGCCAGCCCCGGCTGGGACAACGAATTCGCCTTCCTCATGGTCGACGGCCTTTCGGTCAAGGAGGATGAGCTGGCCGGCGCCCTCGCCTCCGGCCTCGGGCCGGTGCCGCTTTTCGGTGGTTCGGCCGGGGACGGCACGCGGTTCCAAAGCACCTTTGTCCTGCATGACGGGCGGCTGGCCCAGAACATCGCCACCCTCAGCTTTGTCAGGACGCGCTGCCCGGTCAGGGTCTTCAGCCTCGACCATCTGCGCCCGTCCGACCGGCGGATGGTGGTGACCGAGGCGGACCCCGCGCGGCGGCTCGTCCGCCAGATCAATGCGGAACCCGCCGCGCAGGAATATGCGCGGCTTCTTGGCAAGGACCCGGACCAGCTTACCACCTTCACCTTCGCCGCCCATCCGCTGGTCGTCCGCATCGGCGGCCAGCATCACGTCCGTGCGATCCAGCGCGTCGCCCCGAACGGCGATCTCGTCTTCTTCTCGGCCATCGACGAGGGGCTGGTTCTGACGCTGGCGGAGGCGCAGGACATGGCGGCGCATCTCGATGCCGGCCTCGCGGGATTGTCCGCTGGCGGCCCGCCCGCGGCGATCCTGGCCTGCGACTGCGTGCTCCGCCGCATCGAAGCCCAGGAAAAGCAGCTTTTCGGCAAGATCTCCGACATCCTCCGCCGCCACAACGTCACCGGCTTTTCGACCTATGGCGAACAGGTCGGCGCGACCCATGTCAACCAGACCATCACCGGCGTCGCGATCTATCCGCCGCAGGACGGCTGAGCCATGTCGCACCATCTCATCAATCCCGCCGATCTGCCGGAACGGCAGCATGCGAAACTTCTGACCATCGTCGATGCGCTGATGAAGCGTGTCGAACAGGCGACCGACGACAGCGGCGCGGCCTATGCGCAGTTCCAGCGCGCGGTGCTTTTGGAGGATCAGGTCCGCGACCGCACCCGCGACCTGGAACATGCGCTCGACCTGCTGAACGAATCCAACGCGCGCCTCGAACAGGCGATGGGCGAGGCAGAGGCCGCGCGACGCACCCTTGCGGACGCCATCGAGACCGTCGAGGAAGGCTTTGGCCTGTTTGGTGCGGACGATGTTCTGATCCTCTGCAATTCGCGGTTCGGCATGCATATGCCCGACATCCGCGATCGCCTCGTCCCCGGCCTGACCTTCGAGGCCTATGTCGACAGCGTCAGCCATTCCGGTCACCTCGTCCTGCCGCGTGGCGAGGCGCGCGGGGATTGGGTGGCGCGGCGGCTCAGGCGTCATGCCGACCGGCATGTGATGTTCAATGCCGAGATGATCTGGGACCGCTGGGTGCAGGTGTCGGAACACCGCACCGCCGATGGCGGCACCGTAGTGCTGCAAACCGACCTCACCGACGTGATGCGCATCGAGCGGGAGGAGCGCGACCGGCTTCTCGACGATCAGGCGCGGCTGGTCAGGGCGACGCTTGACCATATCAGCCAGGGCGTCTGCATCTTTGACGCCGAAAGCCGCATGGTCGGCTGGAACCGGCGGCTGGCCGAATTGTTGTCGATCCCGGTTGCCGGGGCAAGGCGCGGCGTCGATTTCTCCGCCCTGCTGACCATGCTGCGCGGCCGCGTCCGGGTTGGCCCCGGCATGACGCTTGCCGCGCTTGAGGACTGGGCCGCACAGGGCAACGGACGCCCGCCCCTGACCTTCGACATTCAGTCCGGCGCCGACATGACCCTGACCGTCTTCGCCCAGGAGACCCCCGATGGCGGCTTTGTCATCAGCTTCACCGATGTCACGGCAGAGCGCGAGGCGACCCGCGCGATGGAGATCGCGAACGAAACGCTGGAACAGCGCGTTCTGGAACGGACGCTGGAGCTTGAGGATGCGCTGACGCATGCCGAGCGCGCGAATGCGGCACGCTCCCGTTTCGTCGCGGCGGCGAGCCACGATCTGTTGCAGCCACTCTCCGCCGCGAAGCTCTTTCTGGCGTCGGTCTCGGACGGCGAACTTGCGGATGAAGCGCGGCGGACCCTCTTCAAGGCGGAAAACGCCCTGGTCAGCGTCGAGGGCATTCTCGGCGATCTTCTCGACATCTCGAAACTCGAAGCAGGCAAGGCCGCGCTCAATCCCGGATCTGTGCGCCTTGGCCTCATCCTGAAACAGCTTGCCGATGAATTCGCCCCGGTGGCGACGGCGAAGGGGTTGCGGCTGACGGTTGTGCTGACATCGGCGATCGTCCTGTCGGATGCGACCTATCTGAGGCGTATCCTTCAGAACCTGATCGGCAACGCAATCCGCTATACCGAGACGGGCCGCGTGCTGGTCGGCGTTCGGCACGCGCGCGGGCGGGTGCGCGTTTCGGTCCATGACACCGGACCGGGCATTCCCGAAGAGGAACAGGAGAATATCTTCCGCGAGTTCCACCGCCTGAATGCACGCGCCTCGGCCGCCGAGGGGATGGGGCTTGGACTTGCCATCGTGGAACGGGCCTGCGCACTTCTCGGCCACCCGCTCCTGCTGACGTCCGAGCCCCGTCGCGGGACGTGTTTCGACCTCACGCTGCCGCTGGCAACCGCCTGAAGCTTCAGGCGGAGCGGACGCGCTGGTTGTGTAGGATCGAGGAAATGAAGGCGACGCCGATAAAGGCCGAACCGAGAACGCCGGTGACCATTTCGGGAATATGCCAGAGCGTCTGGCCGAACATGATGACCGACAGCACCAGGATCGAATAGAACGCCCCGTGTTCGAGATAGCGGAACTCCGCCAGGGTCTTTTTCTCGACGAGCATCAGGGTCATCGACCGCACATACATCGCGCCGATGCCAAGACCGAGGGCGATGAGGAAAAGGTTGTGCGTCAGCGCAAAGGCCCCGATCACGCCGTCAAAGCTGAACGAGGCGTCAAGCACCTCAAGATAAAGAAAGGCGCCGAATCCGCCCTTCGCGGCGACACTCATCGCCGCCTGCCTGCGGTCAAGCACATGGCCCAGCACCTCGACCGCGAGGAAGGTCAGAAGACCGCTGACGGCAGCGAAGAGAAAGTCGTCCACCGCATGCTCCGGCATGAAGGCGGCGAAGAGCAGAACCACCGCCAGGACAAAGCCGATCTCCAGCCCGCGCACCGAGGCGCAGCGCCGGAGTTGGCATTCGACCGCCCGAATCCAGTCCACTTCCTTGGCCTCGTCCATGAAGTAGTTGAGCGCGACCATCATCAGGAACGTTCCGCCGAAGGCGGCGATGGACAGATGCGCGCCGCCGATGATGCGGGCATAGGCTTCGGGTTGGGTGGCAGCCAGATAGATCGCGTCGATCGGGCCGATGCCCGCCGCGACCACCACGATCAGAAGCGGGAAAAGGATCCGCATGCCGAAGACCGCGATCAGGATGCCCCAGGTCAGGAAGCGGTGCTGCCACTCCGGCGTCATGTCTTTCAGCTTGTTGGCATTCACGATCGCATTGTCGAACGACAGCGAGATTTCCAGAACCGCGAGCACCGAGCCGATCATCAGGAACGAAAGTGCGCCCCCAAGGCCGCCGCTATATTGCCAGCCGAGCGCGAAAGCCGCGATAAGACCCGCCGCCGTCACCGCGAAGGCCCAGCGGAAGTAATGCAGTGCGGCGGTCATAGATCACTCCGTTTCGGCACCCCCGGCCATCCCCAGCCGAAAGCGTCCCTGATCAGGTGATGAGCAGATAAGGCCCCGCCCGTGAGACCGCAAGGCATGGGCCGTGACGCCGCCCTCCCGACGTTGCCCCCGTATCACATGCCGACGGGTCCGACATCACAATACCCGCGAAATTCCGCGCATCCGCCGCAATCCCGCCCGCTTTGGCCGCCACTCTCAGCCAAAGAAAAGGGGCTCTGCCATGACATTTCTCAACCTGATTTCCTTCGACGACATCGCGGCGAGCCTGCTTTTGTGCCTCATCGCGCGCGAGCTGATGATCCTCGGCCTGCCGGACCGGATCGCCGGCCCTGGCGGCTGGCTGGTCAATACCGGCGAAGAGGAAATCTGAGCTTCCGGCACGCGAGCCGCCGAGAAAGACGTTCCCCTCGTCCGCCGAAAGCTCCATATAGGGGGGCGATGACGATTGAGCGCGATATTTCCAATTCCGAAAGCTGGAACGGCGCCACCGATGGCGCGCGCCGCCTGAGAACCGTGATGGGACGCTATGCGACCGGTGTGACGGTGGTCACGACGCGCGGTCCGTCCGGTCCGCTTGGCATGACCGCGAACAGCGTCACCTCGGTCTCCATCGACCCGCCGCTGATCCTCTGGTGTCCGGCCCGCAGTTCCGCGCGCTTTCCGGCCTTCGCAGCCGCCGATCACTACGCGATCCATGTCCTGGCTGCCGACCAACTTGCCCTTTGCCAGAGGTTCTCGCGCAGCGGCGACGATTTTTCCGGGCTTGAGATCGGCGAGACGCCTTACGGCCTGCCCGCCCTGCCCGACTGCCTTGCCCGTTTCGACTGCCGCGCCGAGGCGCGCCATGACGGCGGCGATCACGCGATCCTCCTCGGCCGCATCTTGCGCGCCGAGATGCGCGAGGGCGACCCGCTGCTGTTCTGGAATGGTCGTTACGGTGATTTCCTGCATCATTCCTAAGCAAGAATTTCCCTCCATCACCCTCCCACTGGCAATTCGGCGGCAAAGCCCCTATGTGTGGGGCATTGAAATGTGGTCCACAGCATGTTGATGAGCGTCAGAGATAAAGCCGAACCGAAAGCCGGGACGGAAAGCTGCATAGGCGGCGATCCGGCTGACATGATGTCGCGCGCCGAAGAGGCCGCGACCTTTCTCAAGGCGCTGTCCCACGAGGGGCGGCTGATGATCATGTGCCACCTCTCCTCGGGCGAGAAATCGGTCACCGAACTTGAGCAGCTTTTGTCCTCGCGTCAGGCTGCGGTCAGCCAGCAGCTTGCGCGCCTGCGCCTCGAGGGTCTGGTCAATGCCCGCCGCGACGGCAAGGCGATCTACTATTCGCTGAGCGAACCGCGCGCCGAACGTCTGATTGGTCTGCTTTACGATATGTTCTGCAAGCCGGAGTGACGGCATCCGTGCGGAATGGTAGGTCGTGACGGGCTGGAACCGCCGACATCTTCGGTGTAAACGAATGACGCCGCCGCCAAGATGCAGCAAAACCAACAAAAGAGCGCTTTGTCACAAGGCCGTGTTCCCGGTTTGACCCATGAATCGAGGTTCACGCCGGTTCAATGAACCCGGGAACACTTCGCAAAAATGTAGGCCGATTGGCGGAGGGCTTCGTTATGCGGCGCTTCTAGCCGCGTGGATTCAAGATGTGAATCCTCCTGGATCAAAGTTGCGCAACAACGCCTTATTCTTAGATCAAGCGCGAAACAGAGCGCTTTTCGCCGTTTGTAACACTGGGCGGAATTCTGTTGAAGAACTCGGTTCTTGGGCCGGATCGACGAAATTCTTCACCGTACAGGGCGATCAACTTTTTGTGGCAAGGGGTTCGGCCAAATCGGCCTTCTGCCGCTCATGAGCCAGTTCTCTGCACCTCACGAACGAACTCATCTGACTTCCTGGTGTGATGGGCTTTTGCCAGAAAATTGCGATGTCTGAATTTCGGAGTTTTTCAACAAAATGGGCGGAAAGCAGACCTTCGCTGCGAGATTGATGAAGGTCAGCTCTACTGTACCGATCCACTTCGCTCGATATGCGCGGCGAAGCTGGGAGTAGTCTGCGACCGAACTGTCATCAATGAAATCGAACCGAGATCCCCCACAAATTTCCGCACCTACGGCACCGAAAATTTCATTCGTCGAGGGACGCTGTCTTATTGCGATTCAAGATCGGCGGATTGCCGACCTACTCAGGACGCGCAATCAAGGCTCCCTACCGCGCGATCAGAACTTCGATCCCGCGGGCCTCGAAAGCCTTGGCGTCGGCGTCGGAAATGCCGTCATCGGTGATGAAGGTATGCACCAGTTCCAGCGCACCGAGGCGGGTGAAGGACGAGCGGTTGATCTTGGTCGAATCCGCCACGAGGTAGACGTGGCTTGCCGCCTTGATCATCGCCTCCTTGAGCTGGAGGTCGGCGAAACTCGGATAGGTCAGGCCCGCATCGAGCGCGACGCCGGCGGTGGCGAGGAACAGTTTGCCCGCAAAGATGTTGCGGAAGTATTCGACGGACTTGTCACCGGACAGGCTGAGCGTCGGCGCCTTGAACTGGCCGCCCGGCATGTGCACGGCGAAGCCCGGCACTCCGCCCAAGGATCAGGGCGATGTTGAGCGCGTTGGTGATGACGGTCAGGTTCTGGCGCGTGGTAAGGCGGGTCGCGACCTCGGTGGTGGTCGTGCCGGCATCGAGGATGATGGTCTCGCCATCGGACACCAGACTGGCGGCCAGGGCGCCGATCTTGCGCCTTTTCGTCCATATGCACCTGGTGGTGCAGCGAAAACCCATGGACCTGCGCGCGCATCGAGTTCAGAAAGGCGCCGCCATGTTCGCGGGTGACATGTCCTTCCTTTTCGAGCCGCTCCAGATCCTGACGGATCGTCGCTTCGGACACATCGAAGGCGACTGCAAGGTCGCGCACGCGGGCAGAGCCCTCTTCCTCGATCCATTCGAGAATGCGGCGACGACGAGGCTCGGACAGCAACCCGGTCATGTTCTGCGTTATCGCTGCTTGCGCTGAGCTCGTGTCGCATCGAGGTTCTCCATGGCCCGTTTCGACGTAGCTTCAATTCTTCGACGAAGCAACTAAGGCGGGCGCCTCATCGGCTGTCCGCGGCCTCCTGCATCAGGGCGACGCGCGCCTGCAGCCGGCTTTGCGCCTGGTCGATCACGACGGCGGCGATGATCACGAGGCCCTTGATGACCATCTGCCAGAACGACGACACGCCCATCATGATCAGCCCGTCCGACAGAATGCCGATGACGAAGGCGCCCGACGATCGTGCCGCCGATCCGGCCGCGTCCGCCCGACATCGAGGTGCCGCCCGAGAACCGCGGCCGCGATGGCATTGAGCTCGAAGAACTCTCCGGTGGCCGGGTGCGCGGCCTTGAGCTGCGAGGCGATGATGAGGCCGACGAGGGCCGCCATGAAGCCCGAGAACATGTAGACGAACAGCTTCACCCGCCGCACGTTCACGCCCGACAGCGACGCGCCCCGCTCATTGCCGCCGGTGGCATAGATCTTGCGGCCAAGCGGCGTGCGGCTGGCAAGATAGGTCGAGCCGATCACCACCGCGATCAGCATCCAGATCATGATCGGGATCCCGAAGAAGTTGCCCGCGCCGATCATCGGAAAGCTGGCAGATCCGTATTCGGCATTGCCGTTGAGATTGGGAAAGGTCCGCCCGCCCGATGTCAGCAACGCCGCGCCACGCGCCACATAGAGCACGCCCAGCGTGGCGATGAAGGGCGCCACGTTCAACCGGGTGACGAGGATGCCCGTTGATCCAGCCGACGAAGATGCCGACGAGGCGACACGATCAGGACGATCTCGAACGTGTTGAACTGGATCGACCAGCCCAACCCCAGATCGATCGCCGTAGAGCAGGAGCCAGCCGGCGACCATCGCCGTCAGGCCGACGATCGAGCCCACCGACAGGTCGATGCCACCGGTGATGATGACGAAGGTCATGCCGATGGCGAGGAATGCGTTGATCGCCACATGCTTTGGACACCAGGACCGCATTGGCGGTCGAGAGGAAGTTGGGTGCGGCGAACGAGAAGTAGGCCAGCACCAGGATCAGGGCGACGAAGGTGCGCGCCTTGAGCAAGAAGCAGAAGCCAGCTGCGGCTCGATGCCGGGCCGGGACGGCGGTGGCGGCGGTGGTGGAGGTCATGCGGCTTTTCCCTTGCGTCTTGGCCGGGGTGGCGGCGGCAATCACCTCGGCCGCCCGTGCGTCCTTGGGAAATTCGCCTGCGACATGCCCGTCGGCCATGACGATGATGCGGTCCGAGAGGGCAAGAACCTCTTCCAGATCCGAAGTGACGAAGATGATGCCGATGCCGTCGGCGGCGAGCTTGCGCATGGTGCGGTAGATCTCGGCCTTGGCGCCGATGTCGATGCCGCGCGACGGCTCGTCCATCAGCAGGACCTTCGGGTTGGTCATCAGCGCCTTGCCGATCACCACCTTCTGCTGGTTGCCGCCCGACAGCGACGAGACCGGGTTTTCCGGGCTCGCCACCTTGATGGTCAGCCGCTTGATGAAGTCGGCGGCGCGGGCGGCCTCGGCCCGCAGGTTCAGGTGGAACCCGCGGTAAAGGCGATCAGCGATGAGAGCGTCAGGTTCTCGCGGATCGACATGATCTGGATCAGCCCGTCGCGCTTGCGGTCTTCGGGAACCAGCGCGATGCCACGGGCGATCCGCCCGGCACGTGGCTTTCGCGCATCTCGCTCGCCTTCGATGAAGAACCGGCCGGTCGAGGCGGGGTGCTGCGCCATCACGCATTCGAGGAACTCGGATCGCCCGGCACCCATCAGCCCGTAAAGCGCCAAGGATTTCGCCCTTTCGCAACCGAAAGCGACACGTGGATCGACCACGATAGCCGCCGCCCGGCCTTGGGCAGGCAGATGTCTTCGGCGCGAAAGATTTCGTCGCCGAAAGCATGGCCCTAGGCTTTGCGAGAAGTCCTTGGATTTGTCGCCGATCATCGCCTGGACGATCCAGGGGATATCGACCCCCTTCATCGCGCGCGCGCCGGTGACCTCGGCCGTCGCGCAGGACGGTGATGTAGTCGCCGACCCGGATCAGTTCTTCCAGCCGGTGCGAGATGTAGACAAGCCCGACGCCCTGCGCCTTCAGCTCGTCGATGATGCGGAACAGCACCTCGACCTCGGTCGGCGACTGAGCGCCGATGTCGGTTCGTCGAGGATCAGGATTTTCGCGTTCTCGGCCAGCGCCTTGGCGATTTCGACGATCTGCTGCTGGCCGATCCGCAGGTAGCCCAGCTGCGTGCCGGGGTCGATGTCCTGTTCCAGCCGCTCTCATCAGCGCGCGGGCGCGCGTCGTCTCGGCGGCGCTGTCGATGTCGACGCCGAAGCGTGTCGGCTCGCGACCGATAAAGATGTTCTCGGCGACGGTCAGGTCGGGGAACAGGTTCAGTTCCTGAAAGACGATGCCGATGCCGTTGGCGACCGCGTCGTCCTTGCTGCGGATGTGACCGGCTTGCCGTCGATCGCGATCTCGCCCTCGGTCAGGGTTTCGACGCCGGCAATGACCTTCATCAGCGTCGACTTGCCTGCACCGTTTTCGCCGACAACGCACGTTGACGGCGCCCATGCGGATATCGAAATCGACATCCTGCAGCGCGCGGGTGCCGGGATAGACCTTGACGGCGCCGCGTATGGTCAGGCCGATGGGATGCGCGGCGTCGGTCATGGCGTCACCTCGAAGGCGGTCGCGGTGACGAGCAGCGCCTCGTTCGCGGCATTTGCAGCGCCACGACACCGGTGAAGCTCGGCGGACTTGCCCGGTCAGGTCGCCCTCGGGCACCTTCGATCAGGCGCGACGACGCGTCATTCAGCGCGCGGCGACAGCTTTGCAAACTCGATCTGGTCGCGGAAGTCGTCGAAATTGTAGAACGGGGCGACGTCGCGCAGCGCAGAGCCCTTGATGACGGGGCCAAGCTGGACGGTCACATCGGCCGCGCCATCGCCGTCCGTATCGAGACCGACAGTGCGCGCGCGGGTGTCAAGATTGGCCACGACGATCTTGCCCGTGCCGGCCACCGGGAAAGTTCCAGGCGGCCCCTTGACCCGACGCCCTTGGTGCCATGCGCTGCACCGGCCGCATCAAGACCGCCGGCAAGCGCCGTGCGCAGATCGGCGACGGACAGTCGCGTTGTCGCGAATGTAGGGCAGCAGCTTGCTGTCGAAGGTGTCGGCGATGCAGGCGGCGGTGCGGGCGTCGTCGCCGCTGGCATCGGCGGCAATGGCCTTTTCGTCCGCAGGCAGGGTCTTGACGATCTTGCAGCCGGACAGGGCCGAGCGCGAGCGCCGTGCAAAGCGCCATCACAGGTGGTCGAAGCATGGACTCGCCTTGGGTCATGAGATGACCGTGCCGGCGCGGCGAATGCCGCGCGCCGGATCGCAGGCTGCAAGGTCACTCGGACAGGGCGAATGTTTCCAGCTTGCTGGCATTGTCGCCGTTGATCAGAACGCAATCCATCAGCTGCTTTTCATCGACACCGGTCGAGCCGGTCTTGATGAACTTGTCGGCCTGTTCGACCGCAAGCTGCGCCTGCTGATAGGCCGGCTGCAGGACGGTGGCCTTGATGCCGCCCGCAATGATCGAAGTCGCGCACGTCGTTCGAGCCGTCGAAGCCGACGACGATCACGTCGGTCCGACCGGCGGCCTCAAGTGCCGCCCACGCGCCCATCGCCATCGTGTCGTTGCCCGAGATCACGCCCTTGATGCCCGGATTGGCCTGGAGCATCGATTCCATCACCGAATAGGCCTCGGTCTGCGACCAGTTGGCGGTCTGGCGGGCGACCATCTTCAGGTCCGGGTATTGGTCGATCACGTCGTGATAGCCCTGGCTGCGGATGCCGGCGTTGGTGTCGCTTTCCTTGCCGACGAGCTCGGCATATTCGCCCGCCTCGCCCATCAGCTTGACGAACTCTTCGGCGCCAAGCTGCGCGCCCTGGTAGTTGTTCGACACGATCTGGCTGACGGCGACGCCGGTCGCGGTGATCTCGCGGTCGATCAGGAAGCTCGGGATACCCGCGTCCTTGGCCTTCTGCACGGCGGCGACCGACGCATCGGCGCCGGCGTTGTCGAGGATGATCGCCTTCACGCCGGCGGCGATGGCGCTGTCGAACAGCTCCGACTGCTTGTTGGCGTCGTCGTCATGGACGAGGACCATCGTTTCATAGCCAAGTTCCTTCGCCTTGGCGGCGGCACCATCGGCCTCGGCCTTGAAGAACGGGTTGTCGTGGCTCGGCGTGATGATCGCGATCGTGTCGGCAGACGCGCCAAAGGCGCCAAGTCCGGCAAACGAAACCGCAACGGCAGTCATTAGCAGACGGCGTTTGAGGTTCATTCGGTTTTCCTCCCTGTACTGCACCTCTCAGGCGCATCCCTCGGCCCATAGATCAGCCTCGAAATCTGCGCATTTGTCAATAATTTTGTTTTCGTTGATGGCTTTCATTTTGCAGCCAAATCTCACGGATAGGCGGCCGTCATCGACACCTGAGCCCGACCAGTTGGCGATGAATAGCAGATTTTTCAGTAAATTCATTGGAGATCGCGCGCTTTCAGGCGATCCGGGTCGCTACAGGGTGTGATTGAGCGGAGGTCAGCTCACCCATTGTCTTGACAAAACGAAATTAAACGTCAATAAACACCATAATTCGCAAGTACGCATTGTGCGACGGGGCCGCGAATCTCTGGCACATTGAGCGCGAAACGCGGGAGGAAGCGATGATTCGAACCGTGAATCGGCAGGTGAGCCTTGGCGTCGTTATCGGCAGCCGAGCATTCTTCAGCCCTGCGCCCTGCAAACAGGCGCGCGACGAGGTGCTGGCGCAGTGCGGAAAGGCAGGAATCAATACCGTCACCCTGCCTTTCGAGGCTACGGATAACGGTGCGGTCCAGAGCATTGCGGACGCCAAGCTTTACGCCGAGCATTTCAAGGAGCACCGGGACGAGATCGACGGCCTGGTGATCTGTTTGCCGAACTTCGGCGACGAGATCGCGGTGGCAGAGCTTGTCAACCGCGCCGGGCTCAACGTGCCGATCCTGCTTCAGGCGTCGAACGACGAGATCGACAAGGTCGACGTGCATTCGCGCCGGGATGCCTTCTGCGGCAAGATTTCGATCTCCAACAACTTCTGGCAATACGGTGTGCCGTTCACCGAGACGACGACCCACACCGTCGATCTGTCGTCGGAAGAGTTTGCAGCCGACCTCGACCGGTTCGCGCGCACCTGCCGCACTGTGCGTGGTCTCTCGAACGCACGCATCGGCGCCATCGGCGCCCGCACCGGCCCGTTCCAGACCATGCGCTTTTCGGAAAAACTGCTCCAGGCCGCAGGGATAACTGTTGTCACCGTCGATTTGTCCGAGATGATTCATGCGGCCGGCAAACGTCGCATGACGACGAACCCGATCTGAAGGAAAAACTGGCGCGGATCGAATCCTATGGAAAGATCCCGGCGCATATCAAACGCGACCAGATCATCAAGCAGGCGAAGTGGACGCTCGCCGTGAACCGCTGGATCGACGAGAACGAGTGCGACGCTTCAGCGATCCAATGCTGGCGTTCGCTGCAGGACAATTTCGGTTGCGCAACCTGTCTGACCATGTCGATGATGGGAGAGGATCTCATGCCCTCGGCCTGCGAGGTCGATGTGGTGGGCGCTATTTCGATGTATGCGCTGACGCTGGCATCAGGCGCTCCGACAGCATTGCTGGACTGGAACAACAACTACGGCAATGAGCCCGACAAATGCGTCTGCACCCATTGCGGCAACTACCCTAAGAGTTTCCTGGGCGAAACGCCTGAAATCTCGGAACTTGACGTGCTGGGCGAAGTGATCGGCCGCGAGAAATGCTTCGGCGCAGTCAAGGGCAAGGTAAAGTCCGGCGACCTCACCTTCTTCAGGCTTTCGACCGATGACCGGAACGGAACTCTGAAAGCCTACGTTGGTGAGGGTGAGTTCACAGACGATCCCTTCGGCATGGATGGCGGCATTGCGGTGACGAAGATCAGCCGCTTGCGCGAGCTGATGCGCTTCGTGACGCAGAATGGTTTCGAACATCACGTGGCGATGGTTCGCGGGCACCATGCGGACATCGTGAACGAGGCCGTCTCCCGCTATCTCGGCTGGCCGATCTACCACCACAACGGGACGCCGGAGCCGCAGCTTCTTGTTCCCAACCGCTTTTGAGGACGGATCTATGACCCAAGCCCTTCGCAACGACGATCCTGTCGCGCTGATCCGCGAAAAGGCCCTTTGGATGCGCCGCCGAGCCTTCCGGATGGTCTTCGAGAAACAGCTCGGTCATCCAGGTGGAGATTTTTCGGCAATCGACGTGATGGCGGTGCTTTATTTCGGGGTCATGAACTACGACGCCGCGCGCCCCACCTGGGCCGATCGCGACCGGTTCGTGATGTCCAAAGGCCACGCCACCGGCGCACTTTATACCGCGCTTGCTGCGGCCGGATACTGGCCGGAGGATCTGCTTGATACCTACATGGGTGCGCATTCCAAACTGAACGGGCACCCCAATCGCAACTACCTGGCAGGGGTAGAGGCCAATACGGGCCCGCTTGGCCATGGATTTCCCAATTGCACTCGGGATCGCAATTTCGGGCCAGATCCGCGGCGCGGACTACCGTACGTTCGTTCTGACCGGTGACGGCGAACAGCAGGAAGGCTCGAACTGGGAAGCCGCGATGACCGCGGGACATCGAAAGGTCAGGAACCTCACGCTTATCATCGACCGGAACCGCCTTCAGCAAGGGGCAGGCACCGAGGAAACCGCCGGACTCGATCCGCTTGATGACAAGTATCGCGCTTTCGGCTTCGAGGTCGTCGAGGTTGATGGGCATGACCATCTGCGCATGCTCGAGGTGCTTGGCGCACCGGTCGGTTCGCGCGAAAAGCCGCTGTGCGTCATCGCCAACACGGTCAAGGGAAAGGGCGTGAGCTTCATGGAGAACCAGGCGAACTGGCATCACGGCGTGCCCAATCCAGAACAGTTTGCGAAGGCGATGGAGGAGTTGGTCTGATGGGGGCGGTTGCACAAAAGACCGAGGGTCGATTTGATTGCCGAAAGGCTTGGGCTGCCACGATCGAGGCCCTGGCGGTCGCTGATGACCGTATCGTCGTTGTCGTCAACGACAGCGTCGGATCGTCGAACCTTGGCGGGTTCCGTTCCAAGTTTCCGGACCGCACAGTGAACGTGGGCATCGCCGAACAGAACATGGTCGGCGTCAGCGCGGGCCTTGCCAATGGTGGACACATTCCGTTTGTCTCTGCCGCGGGCTGCTTCCTGACGGGACGCGCGCTTGAGCAGATCAAGGCCGACATCGCCTACTCCGGCCATAACGTCAAACTGGTGGGCCAATCTTCGGGCATTGCCTATGGCGAACTGGGCGCGACCCATCATTCGATCGAAGATTTCGCGTGGCTTCGCCCGCTCAGCCAGATTACCGTCATCGTTCCTGCCGATCCGCAAGAGACGGCCGAGGCCGTGAAATGGGCCGCCGCGCACGAAGGCCCTGTCTATATCCGCGTCAGCAGGATGCCGGTGCCGGAGCTTGGCCTTTCCGATCCGTTTGTGCCCGGCAAGGCACGGCTAGTGCGTTCCGGCAGCGACGTGACAATCATTGCCAACGGCACCACGGTGCATATCGCGGCAGATGCCGCCGACACGCTTGCGACCGAGGGGCTGTTCGCCCGCGTGTTGGATATGCATACCCTCAACCCGCTCGACGAGGCGGCCATTCTGGCCGCAGCCAAGGAGACCGGCGCGCTGGTCACAGTTGAAGAAGCGCACGTGCGCGGCGGCCTGGGGGGCGGAGTTGCGGAACTTACCGCCGCCAGCCACGCGGTCCCGGTCGAGCGCGTCGGTTTTCCCGGTTTCATGCCGACCGGATCGGTCGATATGCTTTTCGAGGAGTTCGGGATCAGCGCAAGTGGTATTGCCGCTGCTGCCCGCCGCTCCATGAGCCGTAAGGGAAAGTGACGTGCAGGTTCTCGCCATCGACCAGGGCACGACAAACACGAAGGCGCTGGTCGTAGACGAAAAAGGCAGGGTGATCGCCCGCGCATCGGTGCCGACAGTCTCGACCTATCCGCAACCCGGTTGGGCCGAGCAATCCGCCGAGGGCATATGGAATGCGACGCGCAAGGTGATCGACGCTGTGGCGGCGGATGCAGGAAAAATCGACGCCATCGCCATTTCGAACCAGCGTGAGACCGTTGTCGCCTGGGATGCGAGGACAGGTGCGCCTGTCGGGCCCGCCATCCTTTGGCAATGCAGTCGAACCGCCGCGGTCTGTGATGACCTGATCGCTGCCGGGCATGGACCCACCGTTGCGGCTTTGACCGGCCTTGGCATCAATCCGATGTTCCCCGCACCCAAGCTGGCCTGGATTGTCGATCATAGACCCGAAGCACAAAAACTACTTAGCGACGGGCATTTGCGCATGGGCACGGTGGATGCCTGGCTCCTCTGGAACCTGTCCGGTGGGAAAAGCTTTGCCACTGACCATTCGAATGCGTCCCGAACCCAGCTTTTCGATACCGAACGCCTTGCCTGGAGTCCGGAGCTTTCCGGGATCTTCGGTGCGCCAATCTCCTGCTTGCCCGAGCCGATGCCATCGGACAGCCTCTTCGGGGTAACCGCCGGGGGCGCAACTGTATTGCCCGCCGGGGTGCCCATCCGCGCCATGATGGGCGATAGCCATGCCGCGCTATACGGCCACGGAGTGCGTACGCCGGGTGTGGTCAAGGCAACCTACGGCACAGGTTCGTCCTTGATGACGCTGACTTCCGAACGGCGCCCCACGCGGCACGGCATTTCAAGCACGATCGCCTGGACCGATGCGAAAGGCACGGCCTACGCGCTCGAAGGCAACATATTCGTGTCCGCCCAAGCCGCCGCGTTTATGGGTGGGTTGCTTGGCATCGGCGACGCTCGCGCGCTTTCCGACCTCGCCCAGAGCGTGGACAGTTCCGATGGCGTCACCTTTGTGCCTGCGCTCTCCGGCCTCGGCGCCCCTCACTGGAGCGATCGCGCTTCCGGGACAGTTGCGGGCATGAGTCATGCGACCAAGCCCGCCCACCTGGCGCGGGCGACCTTCGAGGCCATCACTCTTCAGGTCGTGGATGTGTTCGAGGCGATGGCCGTCAGCGCGGGGACGCCGCTCGATGTGTTGCGCGCAGATGGCGGGGCCACTGCGAACGACTTCCTGATGCAGCTTCAGGCCGACCTTCTCGAATTGCCGGTTGATCGGGCGACCGTTGAAGATGTCGGCGCACTCGGTGTCGCAGGAATGGCCTTCGGGGCAAATGGCATTGAGTTCGGATACACCGACGGCATCACCCGCTTCACGCCAAACATGCCAGCCGCGTTGGCACAGTCAGTTCGTGAGAACTGGCGGAATGCGATCCGAAGGGTCATCGCTTAGTCAGCCACAGGCAGCCGTCGCAACCCTTGCCGCAGTTGTTGCATAAGGGCTTGAAAGCCTTGAAGCTTCGCAAGTGTTACGCCCCCTCGGTCGGCCGGGACAACAGGAGAACGAGATGAGAGACATTCGAACCGTTACCTTCCACGACGGCAATTCGATGCCGCGGGTCGGCTTTGGTATCTGGCAAGTTCCCGCCGACGATACGGCGGAAGTTGTTCGGATGGCGCTCGACGCCGGGTATCGACTAATCGACGGAGCGTTCATCTATGGCAATGAGGCGGGACTCGGCGAAGGCCTGAGGCGATCCGGTCTGCCACGTGAAGATGTCTTCGTGACGACCAAGGTCTGGAACCATGAGCATGGCAAGGACAAGTCCCGCGCCGCAATTGAAAGAAGCCTGAAGACCATTGGCGTCGATCAACTGGACCTCGCGTTGATTCACTGGCCGGTGCCCAGCCAGAATCTCTACGTCGAGACGTGGAAGTCCCTGATCCAGATGCGAAACGAGGGGCTGGTGCGTTCGATCGGCGTATCGAATTTCAACGCGGATCATCTGGATCGGATCATCTCAGAGACCGGCGAGATTCCTGTCCTGAACCAGATAGAGGTGAACCCCGCCCTGCAACAGCCTGATTTACGCGCGAAGAATACGTCGCAACGGATTGTCACCCAGGCCTGGACGCCACTTGGAAACGCCGCCGCGTTCGACGCCGAACCCATCAGGTCAGCTGCGGCGCGCACTGGAAAATCTCCGGCGCAGGTCATTCTTCGTTGGCTTCTCCAACTCGACCTCGCCGTCATCACCCGCTCGGTCAAACCCGACCGCCAGGCACAGAACATCGACGTGTTCAATTTTACACTTACCGGCGACGAAATGACCGCAATCACGACGCTCGATACAGGGCTGCGCACCGGCCCTGATCCTTCTGTGTTCAAGCTCATGTGAGAACGAGACGGTTCTGAGTGACGAGCGTGACGAGGTTGAAATAGGAACGACAAGCAAAGAATTCGGATTGCTAACATTCATCGACGGCTCACTCAATGACCGCTTTGGGCCGCCATCGCTGCGCGGACGTGGTTCACCTGGGCGAGGAGCCTGCCGCGCCGCCGCATGACCGATTCGAGCCCAATCTGTCAATTGGTGAGACTGTAGTGAGTCTCTTGCTTGGATTGCGCCTTGCCGTGATATATTTTTTAAGTGTCAGGAGGGTGCATGTCGGAATTCTGGCTTGGCGTAGCGCAGACGGCAATCGGTTCGGGCATAGGCTTCGGACTCGGCATCCTCGCTTTTCACTACCAACAGAAGAGACAAGCCGATCTACAGTTGAACGCGGACTGGAGGAGAGCGCTGGACGCCCTCAACCGTCTAAGCACCGCCGCCGGGGCGAACATCGAAGCCCTTGCCAACTCCAAGCTGCAACTGATCGACGCGATGCGCCCCGAGGTCGAGAAGATGAAAGCAGCCTCAGCCGATATTTACGACACTCGACCGGCAGACCGTTCCAAGAAGCTGCCTGCTCTGAAAGATCTGTCAGAGTCGTTGCAGCACTTCTACATGAGTCTTCCCCGAACGTCCGTGATGCCTCCGCCTGATGCTGTTGAATATTCACCGCTCAGCAAGGACATGCCTGCGCTTTCGCTTTTTGTTCACCATGCTATGGGGATGATGCAGGAACTTAATGAGCGGATCGTGTCGCGGAATTCCCTTATTGCGGAACACGCTCGTGAGGGCGGGACCGGTGCCGGTATGAGCGGCGAACGCCTCATTTACTATTCAAGCATGTTGGCGAGCGAGGGCGAAGCTATCTGCGTTCATGTTGACGATGCGATCGACTTCTGGCGACTGGTCGCTGATCAGGTTAAGGCCTATATGACCCACAAAGCGAAGAGCGAACCCTTTATCGAGTATCGGCTTGTGCCGAAGGCTATTGAAGCTCTGCCCAAGGATGAGTTGTTCCCTGCTATGCGTGAGCAATTGGTTACCTTCAGCAACGGCGATAACGCCTGAGTAGGCTCTATCAACACTTGGGCGCTTGAAAGGATGTAGGACCCGAAAACGGTCACCGGTTCAAAGTCCGCATTCCGGACATTAGCTGGCGAGACCGTGCTGCACCAGATCCCGGATGACCGGTTTTGGGAAGCTGCACCGCAGAGAGGCCCAACCTGGCGAACGGCAGGTCTGGGCCGTTCAGGTCGCCCTTCTCAAATGGCGCGAAGCAGACTTTGCTGCAGACGCAAAGGAAAACCGCCACTTTCGGAGAGCAGACATGGCGGCGTTGCCCGTCGCGAGATCTTCGTCTCGCAAGCTTTAACCCCCTCCTCATCGGTGGCTGACAAGATCGACGATGCATCAAGCCGCCTCAGAGTTTCCCATAGTGCCCGTCACAACGGGCGAAATTTTCCTGCCCGCCGTCAAACTTGCTTGAAATCCTCCAAGTCAAAGCCTGGATCAGCCGGTGCACTTTGGTCGTCGCTCCACCCGCGCGACGCTTTCGCAGGAACCAGCGTGGCAATGTCGATGCTGAGGCGCGTTTGTTTACGTGAGACAAGTTCCGCTTCGCCCCGATGTCTGCGGGAGCAACCTTTCATACCGAAGACCTTGTCTCCAATTCAGGCTTGCGACAGAATGATCTGCGATTGGGGTTTGGGCAACATGCTGATCAGGTGCTTGCGCGCATCGGTAAAACTTGCGGCGCCGCTGTGCCTGCTGATCACATTGCTTGCAGGCTGCAAATCAAATGTCGAAAAGGCAGCCGAATTCGTCAGCAAAGGGGTGGCTCTTGAACAAGCTGACGACGCAGAAGCGGCAATTGCGGCCTACCGACAAGCGCTCGCAATTGATTCAGAGAGCATCGAGGCGCGACGGCGGCTAGCGGCGCTGAACCTCAAGACGGAAAACCTTGAGGGGGCGCAAAAGCAATATGCCGCGCTGCTCGAAAGGCTGCCCGGCGACATCGACGCGAACCAGGGTCTTGCGGAGATCGCTCTTGCGGGCATCGATCTTCAGACTGCGGCCGGCTTCGCCGCGGTGCCGATCGAAAGCGACCCGACAAGCCCGCGGACCGAGGGGATCAAGATCGCGCTTGCGTTCTATCAGGCTGATGCAGCCGGCAACGCAGCGGAGCGGGAAGTCGCTCTTAGCGAAGGCACGCCAGATTCTTGAGGTGGCGCCGGACGTTTTCGTCGCAAGGAGGATCGTAATCCAGTCCCTGCTCAATGGCCCGGACCCGGCCCGAGCGTTGCCATTCATCGAGGCGGGGCTGACGACGCGGCCGAAGAGCCTGGAACTTAACATGATGAAGTTGAATGCGTTATCGCGTACAGGCGACGGCGCAGGCGGTATTGCACAGCTGAAGGCGATGTATCGCGACTTCCCGGACAATTCCGACGTTCAGGCGTGGCTGACCGAATGGTACGTAAACGATGCACCACCCGCCGAGGCGATTGCATTTCTGCGCGATCTCGCCACCAGGCAGGGAAACGATCCTGCGCAGCATGACTATATCGCCGACTATGTTGAAGGACACTTTCCGGGGCACAGCGCGGCAGATGAACTTTACCGGATCGCCAATGCCTACCCTGAGCCCGCGATTGCCGATCGCTACCGTGCCCGCGCCGCCGCCGTTCGTTTCGCGGAAGGTGAAACCGGAGAGGCGATATCGGAGATGCGAAGTCTGATGCAAGGGAATACAGCGCTTTCGAAGTCTTCGCCGTTTCGAATGGCGCTGGCGAACATGCTGATCAAGGTCGGGCAAACCGGCGAGGCTTTGCCACTCATAGATTCCGTTCTGGCCGAGGACCCGAAACGCGTCGATGCGCCTGTTCTGAAGGCTCAGTGGCAGATCCAAGGCGGTGATATTCAGGGCGCGATCACGACGCTTACCAGCGCGATCTCGTGGGCGGGAAAGGATCCACAACTTCTGACACTGCTCGCCGAGGCCTATGAAAAGAACGGGAATACTGAGCTTGCGCGCAGCAGCCTGCTGGATGCAGTCACCGTATCGCACAACGGCGTCCGTGAGACGCGGCTGCTTGTCCGGTTTCTTCAGCGGACCGACGGTAAAGGGTTGATGATCGACGACATTCTGACAAAGGCGCTGGAGGCGCATCCCGGCGACCCAGAGCTTGTCGCACTTGCACGGCAATCGCAGGTCGGCATCACCGCCGAACCGGAGCAGTGACCGACGGAGCCGCTGCTCTCGATTTCCAGAACATCGCGGCCATCATTGGCAGGAGGAACATCACCCGCGCGCCGTAGCGATTGGCGGGTTCCGATACGGCACCGCAGACCACAGCATTCGCAATGATCCCCACCAGAACGATGAGGATCAGGGCGATGTCGTCGCGCGACAGGCGCCCGCGCACGCCGAGCCACCCCAATGCAATCAGCGATCCCAGGTAAACGGCGCCATGCACGACATTCAGCCCGGCGATCCAGGTCGGTTGCGATGAAATGAGCCGCCCGTCGCTGACTGATGCGGGCAGTCGGTTGGTCAGCCGATTTGCAGTATCAATCATGTCTGGCGTGGGAATCGTCATCTCGACGCTGAAGAACCCAATCTGGACCGCCACATTGCGGGCTATTGCCGCTGCCACGCCGGAAGGATCGTCCTTCAGCACATCAGTCATAAAGGCAATCTGATGTTCGGAGATCGCGGCCTTCTGCGGTTCCGGAAGAAGGGCGAACGATCCACGCTCCTTACGTGCGAAGAGTATGTTTGGCGCATCAAATCGCTCAGGCGCGTCGGACGCCGACAGGGCAGCGAAGAGATCGCAGGTTGGATAGCTCGGATCGGGGCAACGCCGTTCAAGATAGTGCAAGCCCGGCCCGTCATCGATCAAGCGCGCAGTCAGGAAGGGCAGATAGACGACCCGCTTGTGCAGATAGCTTTCGACTGCCACCCGAAAGACAAGACGTTCCGCAAGACCCGCTCCGACCAGAAGGGCCGCCAGAGCCAGCACCATCGGCAGACGGCGGCCCGCGGCAAACGGGCTGGCGAAGGCCGCCACCGGCACCAGTAGAACCGTCGTCATCAGGTGCGATGGGTGGACGACAATCGATAAGAGCGCCAGCAGTATCGCGACAGTTCGTTCCGCCAGTGGCATTCGTGCCCAATGAACGAATAAGACCGAGACAAGAAGGATCAATATGGGCGCAAAGATATCAGGCATGACAAACGCGACGTAGAAAGGCAGCGAACCAAGACAAGCCGCGATCAGGCCAAACGCGGCCACTGCGCTGGGCGCGGTTCCTGAGCGGCCAGCGGGCACAAGTCGACGGGCGAAGATCATGGTCGCTGTCCAAATAGCCAGCAGGTTCGCCACGACGACACCAGGCAAGCCTGCAATCGCGACCAGGACCGCGACAAAAAGGCCGTAGGCAATTGAGCGACTGCCAACCACCGTCGCGTCGTCCGGCACATCCGCTTGCGCGCGACGCTCGGCTGGCTTCGCCGCGTCGGCCACCGTCGTAGGTGTTGCCGGCGCCTTCATGCCTATCAGTCTGGCGCCCTGTTCAAGGTAGTTGGCAGTGTCGAAGTAGATAAGCGGTTGGCCGTTCACGAAATAGACGCTGAAGGCGAGAACCACCACAACCAGATAGACGCCGTAAGATCTTATGGGCCAGCGGAGCAAGGGCGCTTTCCGTCGATGTGTATGCGGACAGCTACACCATAGTTCAATGGCCCGACAAGTCGTCTCCGCAGACCCAGAGAGTCGCCGAGGCCCGAATCGGTGGTGGCTTTCGCCTCAACGATTCAATCAAACGGTAAGATTTGTCGTCAAATTGCCACCAGTACGGGAAGTTGGAGAGCGTCGCGCCAGTTGGAATAGATATCGCGCGCGCGTGTGTGTTGTTGGCATTGCTTCAATACTGCCAATTTCTCAACCCAAGGGAGAAAATCTCCTACTTTTGGCAACACGCCAGCGAAATCAAAAAACTCCTGATGATGAAGCGAAGATCACAAGTCTATAAGTTGAACGGGGAACGGGTGATGGACGCGACACCGGATTTTGTGGCCTAGCGCGATCTGAGGTGACCGCCAGACCGGTCGGCGCCGGTGACTTTCCTTTTCCCCAGAACTTGAGAAATGGCGGGCCCGTCTATCACGGGTGTGTTTTCTTTCGGTGCGGCATGAAGGTTCTAGTCACTGGCAGTTCCGGCCTTGTCGGGGAAAGCCTTGTTGAGGCATTGCGCAACGCGAATATCGACGTCGTTCCCTTCGATCTGCGGCATGACGGCGCAGACATCCGGAACATCACGGCGGTCGGTGATGCCATAAGCGGCTGCGATGGAGTTATTCATCTGGCCGCGATTTCCCGCGTCGCATGGGGCGAGGCCGATCCCGCACTTTGCCACGAAGTGAATGCGGCTGGCACTCAGATTGTCGTCGATGCAGCTTTGACTGCGGCCAGTCGGCCTTGGCTCATCCTTGCCAGTTCGCGTGAGGTCTATGGCAGTCTCGAGTCACTTCCGGCCCGCGAATCTGATCGACTGCGGCCTTTCAACGCCTATGGACGCTCGAAACTCGCGAGCGAACGGATCGTGAGAAAGGCGCAGCGCTTAGGGCTTCGCGCCGCCATTCTGCGCCTGTCGAACGTCTACGGCACGACCAATGATCACCCCGATAGAGCCGTTCCGTCGCTCCTTTGGCGCGCGATGTCGGGTCAGGAACTCCGCATTTCCGGCGCAGAGACGTATTTCGACTTCGTCCATGTCGACGACTGTGTCCGTGGGTTCATGTCAGCATCGGACAGGCTCGATTACGGTCTGTCCGTGCCCACCGTGCATCTTGTCTCGGGCGTCGCGACCAGCCTTGGTCAGCTAGCGCTGGAAGCAATTCGCGTGTCGCAGTCATTATCGGAACTGGTGGTGCTGCCTGCCCGCAGCTTCGACGTGCCCGGCTTTGTCGGAAACCCGGCTTTCGCACTTAAGGCGCTAGGCTGGCATGCCAAGATATCCCTTAGCGAAGGGATGGAGGGCCTGCGCGATGCGTTGTCCCTCCGCGCCCGGCCGATGGATGACGTGTTCATGCCCCTTCCGGCAACTGTCTTGGCTGCGCCGCCGATCATTGGCCTTGAGCCACATGGCCAAGCAAGTTAGGCAATTTGAACGCATCGGGCTTTGGCAACGGCGCGATGGATCGATATGGCGACCAAGATTTTTGACGTAGCCCTTCAGGACGCCGCGCAGGATCGCACCGGCATTGAAAGCTATGATCGTGCCCTGTTCCTGCTGCGCGAGGGGCGCTGTCCGGTTGGCCAGGTTACGGTCCCTGTGCGAACCGGCCGCGTGTCTGGGGCAGAAGTGGCCCGTGCCATCACTGCCTCGACCGTCGAGCTTGCCGCGGCCGTCCGCGCCGAGGGCAAGCTCCGCGGTGATGTTTCACGCCAACGGCTGTCTGCGACCGCCGCAATTTGCACCCGCGAACGCCCCGATGACCTTCGGCGGGCATTGTCCGCACTTGTGCGTTTGAAACCCCGCGCACCGATCCTGGTGATCGACAATTGCCCCACGACGACCGCGACGCGCGAGGTCGTCGATGAGTTTCCGGATGTGCGCTATGTGATGGAGCCGAACAAGGGCCTCGACAATGCCCGCAACCGTGCGCTTCGCGAGGCGGACACGGACATCGTGGCCTTCATCGATGACGACGCGGTGGCGGATCGGTACTGGCTTGATGCCATTGTGAAAGCATTTGTCGACCCGGAAGTCGGTTGTGTAACCGGCCTCACAATGCCCTACGAACTTGAGAACGACGCGCAGGAACAGTTCGAGCGGCTCGCTGGTTTCTCCAAGCGCGGTTTCATCCGGCGTGTTTTCCAGATGCCTCGGACCCATCCGCTGGCAACCGGACAGATCGGCGCCGGCGCCAACATGGCCGTTCGGCGCGCAATCATCGGCAAGATCGGCTATTTCGACCCGGCACTCGATGCCGGAACGCCAACCCAGTCAGGTGGCGACCATGAATTCTTTACCCGTGTCTTACGCGGCGGCTACTCGATCGTATATGAACCGGCAGCATTGAATTGGCACCGGCACCGGCGCACCCCGGACGAGTTGCTGAAAGCCGTTCACGGATACGGGGTCGGTGTCTATGCCGCGTGGACGCGTTCCCTGTTGATCGACAGGGAGTTCGGCGTTCTGCGGCGTTCGCTTGGGTGGTTTGCGCATGAACAGTTGCCTACACTGATACGCAGTTACATTCATCCAGACGCGGTAGCGCCTCGCGCGGTCATTCTGGCGGAACTGCGCGGTTGCCTGAAAGGACCATTCGCCTATCTGAAGTCACGCCGCATTGCCCGAGAGGCCGGGCATGAATAGACCGAAGGGCCTGCTATTGTCGGTTGTGATCCCGACACACAACCGGCGGGATGCGCTCGTGCGGACTCTCGACGCGCTTTGCGCTCAGACAATCGGGCCGGGGGCATTCGAGGTCATCGTCGTAATCGACGCCGGAACCGACGATACCGCCGCTGCGCTTGATCAGCGGCAATGGCCGGTCAGTCTGCGCCACTGTCCCGCGCAGGGGCGGGGAGCCTCGGCAGCCAGAAACACCGGCGCTGCGATGGCGAGGGGCGACAGGGTCGTGTTTCTCGACGACGACATCGTCGCCGACCCCGGCTTTCTCGCGGCGCATCTGGAGGCCGACCATCGCGCTCCCGGCGCAATCGTCATCGGGCAGTCGGCACCGATGCTTGCCGCCCAGGGCTGGTTCGGGACGGCGGTCACCGATTGGTGGAAGGAACGGTTTCACGCGATGTCCGCCTCCGGCCACCGTTTCGGACATACCGACGTGATGAGTGGTAACATGTCCCTGCCGCGCGATGTGTTTCTGGAGACGGGCGGATTCGACACTGCCCTTATGTGCCGCGAAGACTACGAACTCGGCTATCGGCTGGTCTCTTCAGGGGTGCGGGTCATCTACGCGCCCGAAGCACGCGGGGTGCATCATGATGCCAGCACACCAGCGCGGAACCTGTCGCGCGCGCGCAGCGAAGGGATCGCGGACTACCAGATCGCCGTCAAACATCCGGCGCTCTTTCCGTGGCTGCGAGCGGCGAACATGACCTCCAACACGGGCGGGGCCCAAGCGCTCCGCCTGCTTTGCTTCGATGCATCCGGATTTGGTCGTGCCGGTCTTTCGCTTTCGGCGTCTCTGCTGCCCGCGCTCGAAGCCCTGCGCCTGTATCGACCGTGGCAATGGCTGAACATCTTGACGCGCGCCTTATCCTATCAGCTTGGCGTCGCATCGGCGGCGGGAAGCTTTGCTGCGCTCGATACATTGCGGATGCAATCGGCTGACCTGACCAACGCGCCTGTCCAGGAAGAGATTGACCTGCTCGACGGCGTCACCCTAGCCCGTGACAGGGTGGCACGCTCGGCGCCCGAGGCGCTGACCTTGCGCGCCGGTAGCAAGGTATTCGCGCGCCTTCACGCAGAGCCGGGGGTAGAACCAATCGGCCTACGGCACCTGGATGCGCTGCTGCGCGATCACGTCTGGCATTGGGCGCTGGCCGAGGACGCAGCGGCGCTGCTGCCGTCACTGCCGAATAAAGACCCTGATTGGTCGGTTGAAGCCAAGAGAGAGGCCGGCGTGGGCGTCCATCTTATGGAGCTTGACCTGGCGACGTGGTCGTTCGCGGCACGTTCCAACGAAATGCGCTTCCCGCTCCGGGTGCTGGTCCGGTTCGGCCTCCAGCCGTTGGGCTGGGTCACGGTTGACAGCATGCCTGCGGCGGGTGCGTTCTGGTCTGCGCTACGCTGCGCGGTTCTGTCAGACTACGGCATCTGTCAAAGACTGGTGCGAAAGCATCGCATCGCGTCGCCCGCCATATCAGAATTGCCTCCGATCTCGGTCGTCGTCTGCACCCGCGACCGGACCGAAACGCTGCGCCGCTGCCTGGCTGCCCTTCAAGCGCTCGACTATCCGCATTTTGAAATCCTCATTGTCGACAATGCGCCGACATCGCGGAACACCGAAATCCTCGCGGCGGAAACGCCCGGCATCCGTTATGTGAGGGAGGATCGCCCCGGACTTGACTGGGCGCGCAATCGCGGGATTGCGGAGGCGCGACACGGCATCATCGCGTTCACCGACGACGATACGCAGGTTGACCGGCATTGGTTGACGGGGATCGCCTCGGCGTTTGCCGAACCCACGGTGGATTTCATCACAGGGCTGGTGGTGCCAATGAAACTGGACACCGCGGCACGGCTCTATTTCGAGGACGTCTACGGCGGGATGGGCAAGGGTTTCGACGCCGTGACGCGCGATCCCAACGCAATGTGGCCGCACGACCTACTGTGGGCCAGCGCCCTTGGCGTCGGTGCGAACATGGCCTTCCGCCGCCACGTGTTCGACAGGGCCGGCCTGTTTGACCCGGCGCTCGACGTCGGCACCGCAACACGCGGCGGCGGCGATATCGAGATGTTTCACCGGGCACTGGCGCGCGGTTGCGTGCATGTCTACCAACCCGCGGCCTTCGTCTGGCATGAACATCGGGCCGATTTCGACGGGCTGCGACGTCAACTGGCCGACAATGGGTCCGGATTTGCGTCTTACCTCTTGGCGTGTACACGTAACCGAACAGTTCCGCGCGCCGCCGTTTTCCGGTTCGCCGCCCGCGCGTGGCTCTGGGATTGGCAGGTCAAGCGCCTGATCCGGCCAGGTCGTCATCGCCGCGATTTCGTTTGGGCGGAAATTGTCGGCCTCACGCGCGCCCCGCGCCTTTGGCGGGAAGCGCAAGTCAAGGCGCGGACGTTCGACGCAGCTGGGTCTTCCGACATCCAGCCCGAGGGCGCATGACGATCCTTGCCGCCAGGACGCTGCGACACATGCGCGACACGATCGCGGTTCTGGTGATGCGTGATCAGAAGTCGCGCTACAAGAGCACGGTGATGGGCGTGGTCTGGGCGGTGGCAAGCCCGATGCTGTTTCTCATGACCTTCTACGTGCTGTTCAAGGTCATCCTGCCCTTGCAGATCCCCAACTATGCCGCGCATTTGTTCATCGGCATTGTGGTTTGGTCCTGGTTTCAGGGGGCGACATCCGAAAGCGTCTCGAGCATCGTCTCCAATTCGGCGCTGATCGCGCAGCCCGGCTTTCCGTCGGCCGCGTTACCACTGGCCGTCACGGCCTCGCATCTCCTGACGCTGCTCCTGACGCTACCTGTTCTCGTCATCATCCTTCTGTTCAGCGGCACCAGCATCGGTCTGTCATTGTTCGCGCTGCCCTTGGTGATGGTCGCAATGTTCGTCTTCGTGTTGGCAGTCTCCTATCTCGTCGCCGGTCTGAACGTCTCGTTCCGCGACATGCAGTACATCGTGCCGATCATTCTTCAGATCGGCTATTTTGCCACTCCCATCTTCTACGACGCGACGAACCTGCCCGACCGGACGCGTGGCGTGCTGTCGCTGAATCCAATGCTCCAGTTCATCGAAGCGTTTCGTGCCATCCTGATGCGGGACAGTTGGCCGGACTGGACAGCGCTTTCCATCACGCTGCTGGGGTCGCTCGGCTTTCTGTTTCTGTCGCAACGCTTCTTTCGCCGCGCCAGCCTGCGGTTTCTGGAGGAGTTGTGATGCGTCACGCACTTGTCGCCGACGCCGTTGGAAAAAGCTTTCGGCACCATCACGCGGCGGTGGCGCCCACCTTTCGCGCCTGGGTTGAATCCGGTCTGTTCCGCCGCCACTCGGATGAGCGTTTCTGGGCGCTTCGCGAAGTAAGCCTTACGGTCGCGCCTGGCGAGATGCTCGGCGTCATCGGGCGCAATGGATCGGGCAAATCGACGCTGCTGCGCCTCCTGGGCGGCGTCATGCAGCCCGACCGTGGCAGCATCACCGCAAGCGATCCTGTTCGGGGCTTGCTGCAACTGAATACCGGGATGCATCCCGATCTGTCCGGGCGCGAGAATATCGTCATCAATGGTGTGCTTTGCGGGCTGTTGAAGTCCGAGGTCATAGAGCGGATGGACGCCATCATCGCATTTGCCGGACTTCGCGAGCATATCGATCAGCCTGTGCGGACCTACAGCAGCGGCATGAAGCTGAGGCTCGGCTTCGCGATCGCTGTCCATGTCGATCCCGAAGATTCTGCTGATCGACGAAGTTCTGGCGGTGGGCGATCTGGCGTTTCAGGAAAAATGCCTGGCCCGGATCGATGCATTCAAGACTGCGGGCTGTGCGATCGTCCTTATCAGCCATGACATGAGTCAAGTCCGCCAGTTCTGTGACCGCGCGATATGGCTGGACGCCGGGCACATCCGGGCCGTCGGCAAACCGGATGCGGTGGTCGAAGCCTATGAGACGGCAGCGCACAATGCGGCGGCGGCAAGTCAGGCGGCGGTTTCGGAACCGGGCGACGGCCCAAACCGCTTCGGAACGAAAGAGGCGGTCATCTCGGATTTCGAGTTGACCGATCCGGCGGGGCGCCCGCTCACTGCCATCCGTTCGGGCGACGGCATGATCCTGCGGTTCCGGCTAACGACCAAGGTTCCGACAGAGCTTCATCTCAGTGTCAGCATTGCGGATTCCTCCGGGCGGCTCTGCTTTGACGCTAACTCCGAAGGCGATCAGATCGAGATGCCGACAGTGGCTGGCGGCATCTCTTTGGCGATTCATCTGGATCGGCTCGACCTCGCGCCAGGCACATACTTCATCTCCGTAGGGGCGTGGCACAAGGACTGGTCCGGAGCCTACGACATGCACATGGATGCATATCCCTTCGAGGTCACTGGCGGTCCTAAACTTCTGGGCGTTCTGGCGCCGCCACGACGTTGGCAGGCCATTCAGGACTGACCGGCGACTGCGCCAGAAACGCGAATGGCCGATGATCGTCCTCAACCAATTCGGACAGGTGCAGGCGGGGCTTGCGATCCTGCAGGATCGTCAAGAGCTTGTGAACATGTATCTCGCGGACGTCGCGCGACAGAAAACACAGGGGGTTGAGAACGTAGGATTCCCACAACATGGGCAAAATGCGCCGATACATCCGACGTGCGAAAAAGGCCGACAGAAGCCAACCGTTCATGACCGTTACGGCGTTTCTGAAATGTCTGCCCTTGGTTTCGGGGTGAGCCCTGCGGATTTCGTTCAGTACCGCATGGATGCCGCGCAGTTGGATGTCGGGCCGGCCCCGTGACATTCCGCTAGGCACCAGGCGATAGGCTACCAGTTGTTCGGCTACGAGGACGGGCGGGTGCTTCGCCGCCAGTGTCAGCAGCAACTTCCAATCCTCCGCCCCATGCGCGTTGCGGACGCGGAACGACGTATCGAAGCCACCTTCTGCCGCCGCGAGCGACCGCCGAAACACCGACGCACTGCCGCTTCCGACTGAGTTCACCTCGATCAGACCGATGAAGTCGTGGCGTGGCGAATGTCTCCAGCGCGGCGTGGGAATGATCCGGCTGTGCGTGTCAATCCGGACTGAGTGGGCATAGCCAAAAGGAGCCTCGGGATTTGCCGCAAGAGCCCCGACTATCTTTTCGAGAAACCGCGGATGCCAAAGATCGTCGGCATCGAGAAATGCCACGAAGTCAGCTGCTGCCTCAGCCATCCCACGGTTTCGCGCGGCGGCAAGTCCACCGTTTTCCTGCCTAACGACACGCAGGCGCGGCTCGGCTTCCAGAAAGGGTTTGAGTACCTCGGTGAGGTTGTCAGTCGATCCGTCATCGACAACTATGATCTCCAGATCGGGAAGGGTCTGGCCGATGATGGAAAGCAGCGTTTCGCGGATCGACCACGCTGAATTGTAGGCCGGTACGACTACTGACACAGTCGGCTTCAACGACAGACTACCCCTTCGAGAAAATGGCGATCGATCCTGGCGACCGTGGGTCTCGGCACTTCGCAAGTAAGTTATTCCACAAATTCTTGATCTGCCTTCACATCGGTATCCAGCGTTTTCGCCATCGCCATGGCAAAACCGGGGAATTGTGCAATCTCATAGCATTTTGCGCTAAGCTGCGCGCAACCTCGCGGCGAAGGCGTCGCGCGAAATCCCTCCCGGCACTTCGACCCGCGGCACAGCCATCACCCGGTCGCCCGGTTGCCAGCGCCGATCCTGCGTGGTGAAGGCAAGCCGATATCCTTGCGCCAGTAACGCACGCTGAACTGCCTCGTCATGGATTCCGTAGGGATAGGCAAAGCATCGCGTCGCAACCCCGAGATGCTCGCGGAGCTTGTCGCGGGAGAGTGCTGCCTCGTCTGCAAGCTCAGACGGCGTCAGCGCCGACAAAGGACGGTGCGATCTTCCGTGACTGGCCAGCGTCAGCCCAGCCGCGGAGACGGTCGCAAGCTCATCCCAGGTCATCAGCGCCGCCGCCGCGCCGTATGGTCGATCCCAGGCGGCGGTTCCGCCGACATGATCGGTGGGCACGAAGATCGTTGCGGTCTGACCGAACCGGGCCAGGACGGGCAAGGCGTTCGTCAAGTTGTCGCGGTAGCCGTCGTCGAAGGTTATGGCGACGGCCCGATCCGGCAGCGCCGCACCCTCCCAGATCGCGGCCTCCAGTGCATCGACACCGATCGTGGAATACCCGTTCTCTTTCAGCCACAGCATCTGGGATTCGAAGGCCTCCGGCGCGGTGGCATAGCGCGCAAGTCCAGGCGCCGGATCTGAGGCGATCCGGTGGTACATCAGAACCGGCACGCCGGGTGCGTCGCGGTAGAACCGAGCCGGCGCGCGACCGGACCAATCCACATGCGTCAGAACCTCCTCGGGCAGCTGATCGGAAATGGGGATAGTGACCGGTTCCGATACCGCTGGCGGAGACATGTCGCGCCGGTAGACCGTTATCGCGTAGAGATCCGAACGAAACTCGTTTTTCGGCACAAGGCCCCGCGCCTGCGCAAAGATCGCTCCTATTGACCTTGCGCCGAAACGGTGGCCCCAGTCGAATCCAATGTCGCGCGGGGTCTCGGCGTCGGTCTTCAGATATGCGTGTGTCATCACGAGGTGACCGCCGGGGCGCAGCGCGGCGGCAATTCGATCCGCGATCAGCGCCAGATCGTCGGCCTCCTCGAAATAGTAAAGTACTTCGCTGCACACGATCAGGTCGAGATCCTGTGGAAGCGGATCGTTGAGCAGATCGAGCACGGAAAATGACACGTTCTCGATGTCCTTGCATCTGATGCGCGCCCGTTCGACAGCCGTCGAAGAGATGTCTGTCGCGATCAAACGGTCCACCTTCCGAGCAAGCCGGCGGGTGAAATGACCCTCCGCGCAGGCAAGTTCCAGAGCCTGTCCAACCCCATCCGGAATTGCGGCAAGCGTCTGTTCGTATTTCAACGTCTCATACGGATTATCATAGGTCCAAGGGTCTTCAATCTCGAAGATATCGTCCCAATGGCTCGAGGGAAGCGGTGCAGCCCCTTCGCCTTCGGCAGGCTTTGCGGGGGCGACGTTGGCACCCGTTTCCGAAATGCCGAACTCCGACAGGATCGCGCCGATCTCGGCGGCGCGTACCGGCGAGATCGGGGCAAAGCCGAACCGTCCGATCGCTCGTCCGCCGTGGGTAGCGATGCCGACCACCCGGTCTATGCCGTCCGGCAGAAACATGTCCGTTGGCGGGTCGCTGATGTCGAAACTCTGCACATGGGTGGTGCCAAGCTGTCGCGGCGCGGCCAATGTCATCCGCCTCGCTATCGCGTCCTCAATGTGGCGTAGCACGAGGCGCGCGAAATCCGGCATCGCGAACCGTGGTTCCAGCGACTTCAAAAGGACTAGCAAATTTTGTCTCCGGCTCGACCAGATCTCGGGCCAGACCGGGTTTGGATCGCACAGTCCCTGTATCATTCCATCGAGCAAGGCGTCGGCCGCCGTTGACGCATCCGAGGCCAGATCGAAACGAACATCCGCAGCCATCAACAGGTCAGTGGCGTCATCGCCTGCACCAAGAGCCCGACCTGAAAGCCAGAGCGCGACCGCCGTTTCCGCTTGGGCGGTGCTGGCCGAGAAATGTGGCGATTTCTTTCGCAATACCGCATGCCCACGCCGGATCACATCCACCGCCGCGACGAGAAAGCCCCGCAGGTCGGTCGTCGCCGTACCTGATGACAGGCGATACGCCGCAACCGTCTGAGAACAACGTCGGAAGACCGCGCCGGAAAACGCCAGGCGCTGCCACAGATCCCAGTCCTCGCAGATGCGTAGGGCTGGGTCGAACCCGCCGACCCCTGCAATGGCTGATGCCCGCGTCAGTGCAGCATGGATCGGAAAGGCGCAGGCGTTCGCCAGTGCCGCCGCCGGATTGAGCGTTATGTCGACGCGGCGCCTCTCACCCATCCTCCCGTTGGGCGCGGTTAGCACCCAGTCGCAATAAATGACGTCAGCCCCATCATGACGGCGGGCCGCCGCCGCCAGCGCCTCCAGATGATCGGGTCCAATCACATCGTCCGCGTCGAGAAACACTATCCAGTCGCCACTCGCCATCGACAGTCCGTGATTCCTTGCGCCCGAAACTCCCGGCTCGCTCCAGGTGGTTACAATCACGCGGGAATCGCCAGCCGCTGTGTTTGCGACAACATCCAACGTTCCGTCCGACGACCCGTTGTCGATAACGATCGCTTCCCAATCGCGAAATGTCTGCCCAAGCAGACTTTGGACTGTTTGCTCGATGGTCGCAGCGCTATTCCGTGCTGGAACGATGATTGAGACGGACATGGATTCCCGCTTTGGATTGCGCAAAGTTAGCCAGATCTACAATGCAATTTCGCATCAAAGAAGTGGTCATGAGCGGGTGGTGAATCCTTCGCGCTTTTCTAGCGAAGCGATTTATGTCTACTCGCGCTGCTCCTTGACCACTGCTCACCTGTCCCGTCAGCGTCCTACCAGTGCGGAGATCCACACCGCCAGCACTCGACTGAACCGTCTGAAGCGCACCTTGGGCATAGTTGCTGCGACCCGACACCGTCGAGAAGTAGTAGCTGCGCTTCGCACGTTCGACTCCTGCCCCGGAATACTTCCCGAGCCGGGTGTAACCCATCATGGTCAGCTTCTTGTGATCGCTGTCATCGGCCACGATCAGCGACACCCCATCCCTCTTGTCAGACGGGATGCCGAGTACCCTCGGCGAGCGATCTAAAGCCCCCCTAAACCTGAGCGAAGGGAATTGCTCATTTTTTGGAAAAAAGTGCTGTTTCATTGGCAAACACAACTCCAAATTGAGTGACCCCAACGTCCAATATCCAATCACAGATGCCTAAATCGTGCCGGTGCAACCGCGGGCCGCGAACGCAGCTTTCGCGCGAATTCGTCCTGACTGCCTGAACAAACGCGGAAGTCCGCGTCATACGGAACCAATTCGAACCGAACTTTACGATGAGAACTCTCAATGCGGCAGGAAACCCAACCTTTAGTTGTATTTCCCTGTCGTTTGAGCGCGTCGAATTCCACCTCGTCGCTCTGAAACATGTTCAAAAACCGAGAATTTCAGGTCCGACCAGGTGATCCAATACCTAAATCCGAAAAGGCCCGGGAGGTTCCTCTTTGGACTAAAGGGAGCCTAAAGGCCAACCGGCAGTCGCGAAGGTGTCTCCGAGGCCCTGAGATCGGCGCAGCAGATTGCCCCGACCTGGCTCCGCTATGTGGCCTTGGATCTGCCGATGGAGAGCAGGCGCTCGGTTGGCGCGACTGTCCGACGGCCGATCCAGAACGGAGCGGCAAACGGAAAGCTTGATCGAAATACACCGTGACTCTGCCGATCGGCTTTCGCCGCCAGACACGACATCGGTGGGGGAGGATCGGTTTGACGTATGTCACCAAAAAAAGAACTTCCCCAAGACGAAAGCAAAATGTATCTTGTACTCAAGCCTATATTTAGGCGAGCGCTTCCTCGGCCCATACCGCATTGTGTTCAAGAGCGGTATTCGAGAGGGGTGCACAAATCCGTAACAGTCCAGAGAAGAGCCTCAGCTTGCCACGAGTGTTGTGTCACTCATGGGGAAACGGCTTTGAATCCAAGGACACTCCTGTCCTGCTGGCGGTCGAATACGGCTCGACCAGCTAAAGCAAGGAGTACACGGATCAGTTGATCTGAAAGGTATCGGAGCATGAATTTAGCCCCATTGCACCCCTACACCTGTGACACGCTCGCCGAACGCTGGAACTGCTCCGCTGAGACCGTGCGCCAGCTGGTCAAGGGCGGACAGCTACACGGCTTTCGGGTTGGGCGCATGATCCGCATCCCCGCAGTCGTGGTCGAGGAGTATGAGAAATGCCAGACATCAGCATCGGAAGGCTTCGGGGCGGCTACTGCGCCATCTGGCGCGACGACGCCGGCAAACGACACCGTCATCAGCTTAAGGCACTCGACCGAAAGGCCGCGGAAGCGGAGGCAATAGACATCTTCCGCAAGCAGGCGGTTCAGAAAGAATTGACGGCGGTCGCCGACCTATGGACCGCCTACCGTGATCATCTTGGCTCACGACCCACCGCGAAGACGATGTCCTACACCGGCAAGGCAATCCTTGCTCATTTCGGTGCGCTTCGCCCGGATCAGATCACAGTCCAGGACTGTCGCAGATACGTCGCGCTCCGAACCAAGAGCGGTCGCAAGGCAGGTGCCATCTGGACCGAGCTCGGGCATCTCAGCTCCTGCCTGAAATGGGCGGCCAAGCTGAACCTGATCAGCCGCGCGCCCTATATCGAGCGACCCCAGAAGCCTGCTCCGAAGGACCGCTTCCTCACGCATGCCGAGATCGATCGCTTGCTCTCGGCGGATTGCGAGCCCCATATCCGGCTCGCCATCCTCCTGATGCTGGCCACGGCGGGCCGTGTCAGCGCCATCCTGGATCTGACCTGGGACCGGGTTGACCTCGACGCTGGCAGGATTGATCTGCGCATCGACACCGAGGGCCCCAGGAAAGGTCGTGCCGTGGTGCCGATCAACGCGTCTCTCAAGGCCGCACTGGTCACAGCCTCGGAAGGTGCGCTGTCGGATTACGTCGTGGAATGGAACGGGTCCCAGGTCCGGTCGATCAGGAAGGGTTTTACCCGGGCGGTAGAGAGCGCCGACCTCGAAGGCGTTTCTCCGCACGTGCTGCGCCACACTGCCGGCGTCCACATGGCGGCAGGAGGCATCCCGCTGCAAAAGATCGCCCAGTATCTCGGCCACTCCAACACCGGCATGACGGAGCGGGTCTATGCCCGATATGCCCCGGATCACCTGGCTGACGCGGCTGCGATTCTGGACTTCGGGAATCTGCGGAAGGTTCCGTGAACCCCGGAACGCTTCGCCAATCTCGTCTAAGTTGTTGAAACGATGGTGGGTCGTGACGGGCTCGAACCGCCGACATCTTCGGTGTAAACGAAGCGCTCTACCAACTGAGCTAACGACCCGTCGCGGCGCGGAATAGCCTGTCTTCGGCAGCATGGCAAGTCATTCACCAAGACCGCCAGAATCATAGGCCAAGTCGCCTTCGCAGAAATAGTCTCCCCTCGATTGTGGCGCCAAATGACGCCCGCGACCGCGCTTCCGGTCGGTGAATTCGTTCGTGTACCTGTCTTTTTAGACAGGAAAACAAACGCACTTGCGCGGAAACGAACCGTTTCCAATTTTGCATCGCGGCACCCGACACAAAAAAGCCATAATTGATCGACGACGGATTGGCCGCGGTACAGAAACAGTTGCGCGCCGCGGCGACGGCCAACGAAGCGGCAACCTGTCCAAATAGACAGTTTTTGTTTCGACCGCATACCGGGGGCGGTAGCCGCATGCCCTACCTTTAGTAGCTCGCACCGTCCTTGGACCGAGATAGCCGAAAATACGGTCACAAACCGAACAGATTTCACCGTCAGACATGGGTGCAGACAGACCGTGTTGGGGTCTGGTGAGTAAGTGGTTGAGACATTCCTGGGTGTACGAGTGTCGATGGTTAAGGTGGCGGCTTTGCCGCTGTCTGGTCAGGTCGCGGGGTTTGCAGCCGAATACCCGCTGCCTGATCAAAGTTGATTACGAGTGTTCTCGGAGTGAGAATTGAGTCGTGAAGTGATTTCAAGTGAGCAACCAGGCGTCCATTCTGACGCTGTGGCGGCGGCCCCCGTCGGACGGGGTCGCCGCCGACCTCTTCGCGCCATCGCATGGACGCTTCCCGGTTTCGGAGGCAACGCACGGGTCACAACCTCCTTCGGCGATCTTCCGATTCATGCTCTGCGCCGGCGCGACCCGCTGCGCACCGCCAGCGGAACGCTGAAGACGGTGCATTGGTGCGACCGGCTGCGGCTCGACCAGGGGTTCCTGACAGTCAATCCTGACGCCCAACCGATCGTCATACTGGCCAATGCGCTGGGCCACGGATTGCCCAGGGCGGATATCGTCGTCTCGCCGCATCAGAAAATCAGCGTGACGCCACCGGGCTTTCACCTCGATTTCCGGCTGGCGCGCGATCTGATGGGGCGGCCCGGGATCCTCAGACGACCCGAGGAGACCATCTCCTACCATCTTTTCCATTGCGAAGAGCCGACGGTGGTGCTGGTTGAAGGCGTCGCGGTCAGCGTCGCGCCCTAATCCTCATCCGCCTCGGCATCCGATTCCGGACGGCCCCGGAATCCGGTCGCGACGACGAATTTCTCCGAACTGTCAGACCGGCTTGCGGGCGGTTTGACATTGGCGACCTTGGTAAAGGCGCGCTTGAGGAGGGTCTGAAGCGTGTTCTCCGCCCCGCCCGCCAGAACCTTGGCGACGAAGGTGCCGCCCTCTTCCAGCACGTCGAAGGCGAACTGCGCCGCCGCCTCGCAGAGCGCGACAATCCGCAGGTGATCGGTGCCCTTGTGGCCCGAGGACGCCGCCGCCATGTCAGACATCACGACATCGGCCTTGCCGCCAAGCCAGCCCTTCACCAGCTCATCGGCATCGTCGTCAAGAAAATCAAGCTGGTGGATCTCGGCCCCGGCGATCGGCTCGACCTCCTGAAGGTCGACGCCCAGAACCCGGCCTACGGCCTTGCCGGACTTCTCACCCAGGGCATTCACGCGCTGTACCGCGACCTGGCACCAGCCGCCCGGCGCGCAGCCAAGGTCCACCACCCGCGCGCCCGGCACGAGGAACCGGTAACGATCGTCAAGCTCAAGGATCTTGAAGGCCGCGCGTCCGCGATAGCCTTCCTTCTTCGCACGCTGCACGTATGGGTCGTTCAACTGCCGTTCGAGCCAGAGCGTCGAGGAGAGCTTGCGCCCCTTCGCCGTCTTGACCCGCACCCGAAGATCGCGCTGGCCGCGCCCGGAAGTCTTGCCTGAGGGCGTTTTCGCCATTGCAGCCCTCCTCAGGCTGTCCATTTCACCTTGCCGCAAATACCTAAAGCGCGCCACCACCGCAATCGCCCGCTAGCGTCAGGGGCGCGCGACCTCAGAACGGACCTTCCTCAAGCACCCCGTCGGCCGACATCTGGGCATAAAGCAAGCCCTCGCGCAGCCCGCGGTCGGCGACAGACAGGCGGTCCGTCGGCCAGATCCGCATCAGGGCCTGAAGGATCGCGGCCCCGGACATGATCAGCGAATGCCGGTCGCGCCCGATCCGGGGGTCGGTCCGCCGGCCCTCGGGGCCCATGTGGAGGTAGCTCTGGATCACCCGGTCGATCTGATCGGAGGTCATGCGAAGCCCGTCCACCTTGGTGCGGTCGTAGCGCCGCAGGCCCAGATGACTCGCCGCGACGGTCGTCACGGTGCCTGATGTGCCGATGATCTGGAAATGCTCGCGCGGCTGGCTGGCGTTATAGGGCGAGAAATCGGCGAGGTTTTCCTCGAAGAACCAGCTCATCAATGCAAAGCGCGCGCTGTCATCCTCGACATCCGCGAACTGGTCCTTGAGCGTGGCGACGCCCAGCGGCACCGAGATCCAGTCCACCACCTTCGCGGCCGGAAAGGGGCTTTCGGGCGGATGGAAGCCAGCGTGAAGCCGCATGATCGCGCGTGGCCGGTCGCTGCGCGGCACGGCGGAAAGGTCGATCCAGACCAGTTCTGTGGACCCGCCGCCGATATCGACGACCAGAAGCTGCTCGGTCTTGGTGGAGACCAGCGGCGCACAGGAGACGACAGCCAGCCGCGCTTCCTCCTCGGGCTGGATGATTTCCAGCGGAAGGCCCGTCTCGCGTTGCACGAATTTCAGGAACTCGCCCGCGTTCTTTGCGCGCCGACAGGCCTCGGTGGCGACGAGGCGCATCCGCTTGACCTCGTGCTGTTCGATCTTGCGGCGGCAAATCTGCATGGCCTGCGCCGTGCGCGCCATCGAGGCGCGGCTGAGCCGACCCGAGGCTTCAAGCCCCAGCCCCAATTGCACCGATTTCGAAAAGCTGTCGACGACGTGGAATTGACTGCCCTTCGGTTGGGCAATCAGCATCCGACAACTGTTTGTACCGAGATCCAGAGCCGCATAAAGCTGCGCCGGATCCGGCCTTGGGGCATCGGGCGGTTCAACCGTCTTCGGGAACGCGCCCGCACCTCCGGGACGCCTGGGCGCCATTTTCGCGCCCTCCGATGTGATGTTGCCCTCACTGTAGTGACGGAGCGCGACCGACGCAAGCGAGGCAAGCCCGCAAGGCGCAGGATCGGCGATGCTCATAGTCTTCATGAGAAATTCGGGGGTTTTTGTCAGGACGCCAGCGTAGCATCCGCGCAACGAACGCGATATGCACCGCTGTGCAAGTCGCTCCGGCCCCAGAGCATGTCGAAAATCGTCATCGGCGACTGCGGCGCGCGGCGTATTGAGGGCGCAAGGGACGCAAAGGAATCGCTATGGCTGAGGTGACCATCGTCTACTGGCGCGACATTCCGGCCCAGGTCATCGTGGGCAAGGGACGCCGGGGCGTGAAGAGGCCGCTGCCGGAACGGTTCGAAAAGGCCATCGACCGCTGCGCCATGAAAGTCGGCGCGCAAGACACCGATGCCTATCTTGCCGAATGGCGGAAGGCAGCCCCGGTCACGGTCGCGGGCGAGGATGAAGAGGTCGCGACGGCGGAAGCCGCGCGGCTTGATGCGGAATACGACACTGAGCGCCTGAAGGTGCTCATCGCGAATGATGGCTGGGCGTAGCACCCCGTGTGTTTTTGGAGGACTGCAATGGCGCTTCTGAATTTCCGGCGCAAGGAAACCCCGGCCGAACCGGCAGGCGTCAGCCTCGTCGTCGAGGCCTTTCTGAAGGGCTATTCGATCGAGGTGATGCCGCGCACCGCCGAGAAGGTCGAGGATTTCCGTGATCTTCTGCCTGCCGGCACCCGCGTTTATATCGCCCATATCGAAGGCACGCCGATCGAAGAGATGGTGGCGACCGCCAAGCGGCTCCATACCCAGGGCTACCCGGTCATGCCGCATTTCCCGGCACGCATCATCAAGGACAAGGCCACGCTCACCGACTGGCTCGCCCGCTACAAGGGCGAGGCGGATGTGAAGCAGGCGCTCTTGCTCGGCGGCGGCGTGGCGACGCCCGCGGGTGAGTTCGACAGCTCCATGCAACTCATCGAGACCGGTCTTTTCGACGGGTTCGAGCGGCTCCATGTCGCCGGTCATCCGGAGGGCAACAAGGACATCGACCTCGACGGGTCGGACCGCATCGTCATGCAGGCGCTGAAATGGAAGCAGGCATTCTCTGACCGGACCGACGCGAAGATGGCTATCGCCACGCAGTTCTGCTTCGAGGCGAAGCCGGTCATTGCCTGGGTGAACCGCCTGAAGGCCGAGGGCATCGACCTGCCCGTCCATATCGGCGTGGCGGGCCCGGCAAAGCTCCAGACCCTCATCAAATTCGCCATCGCCTGCGGCGTCGGCCCGTCGCTGAAGGTGCTTCAGAAGCGCGCGATGGACGTGACGAAGCTGCTGCTGCCCTATGAACCCAATGAGTTCGTGGCCGAACTTGCGGCGCATAAGGCGGCGAACCCGGACTTCGGGATCGAGGGCGTTCACTTCTTCCCGCTCGGCGGAATCAAGACCAATGCGACCTGGGCCATCGACAACGGCGGCGCCTCGACCCGGCCGGTGCGGGCCTGACCGGACGTATGCAGGGGGCGGCGCTTCTTTTCGATCTGGACGGCACCATGCTTGTGACCGATCCGATCCATAGGGCCGTCTTCGCCGACCTTATGGCACCGCGTGGCCTGACCGTGGATGAGGCGTTCTACATGACCCATATCCACGGCCGTCTGAACGTCGATTTCTTCGCCGAATTCCTGCCGGACGAGCCCGATCCGGTTGCCCTGTCGGATGCGAAGGAGGCCGAGTTCCGCCGCCGCCTGCCGCGCCCGTTTCCGGCGATGCCGGGCGTGATGGCGCTTCTCGATCAGGCGCGCGCAGAGGGTGTCCCGACCGCCGTCGTCACCAATGCCAAGCGCGACAATGCCGAAGCCATGCTGGACGCCATCGACGCGCGCGACCGCTTCGAGGTGATCGTCTCGGGCGAGGAATGTGCGCGCGGCAAACCGTATCCCGACCCCTATCTTGAGGCGATGCACCTTCTGGACGCATCGCCCGAGCGGTGCATCGCCTTTGAGGACAGCCCCGCGGGCATCCGTTCCGCCCATGCATCGGGCGCCTACACCGTCGCGATCCGCTCGTCCCTCGACGATGCCGCGCTGCGCGGGGCGGGCGCCGACATCACCATCCAGGATTTCACAGACCCCGCGCTGAGGGGCATCCTCCAGCGCCTGAAAGGAGTACCCGCATGACCCGTACCGTCCTCGAGTTCAAAATCGAAAACCGTCGTCATCGGCTTTGACGAGCCGTTCTGCGTGATCGGCGAGCGCATCAACCCGACCGGTCGCAAGAAGCTGGCCGCCGAACTTGAGGCGGGCGATTTCTCGACCGTCGAGAAGGACGCGCTGGAGCAGGTCGCCTGTGGTGCGATGGTGCTCGATATCAATGCGGGCGTCGTCTACAACTCAAACCCCAACCCGAACGAGACCGAGCCGCCCCTGATGCGGAAGATGATCGAGCTTGTTCAAGGGCTTGTGGACGTTCCTTTGTGCATCGACTCATCGGTTCCGGGCGCGCTTCAGGCCGGGCTCGAGACCTGCCAGGGGCGCCCCCTCCTGAACTCGGTGACGGGTGAGGAAGACCGGCTGGAACTGGTCCTGCCGCTGGTGAAGAAATACAACGTGCCGGTCGTGGCGATCTCGAACGACGATACCGGCATCTCGATGGACCCCGAAGTGCGCTTTGCGGTCGCAAAGAAGATCGTCCAGCGCGCTGCCGATTTCGGCATCCCGGCGCATGACATCGTCGTCGATCCGTTGGTGATGCCGGTCGGCGCGCTGGCCGCGGCCGGGCAGCAGGTCTTCACGCTCGTCCGTCGCCTGCGCGAGGAACTGGGCTGCAACACGACCTGCGGCGCATCCAACATCTCCTTCGGCCTGCCCCACCGCCACGGCATCAACGCGGCCTTCCTGCCGATGGCGATCGGCGCCGGCATGACCTCAGCCATCATGAATCCGGTGCGTCAGGTCGAGATGGAGGCGATCCGCGCGGCGAACTTCCTGATGAACCACGATGCCAATGGCGGCGAATGGATTCGCTTCGCCAAGGTGATCGACGGGGTCGAGGCCGGCATGACCTTTGCCGAAGCCTCTGCCAGCCAGTCCGGCGCCACATCGGGCCGTCGCGGCGGCCGTCGCGCGCGGGGCTGAACCGGACCCCTTGGAATGCGACGCAACGCCCCGGTCCGGCCGGGGCGTTTTGCATCGCAGGCTATCCCGCGATCAGGCGCAGCGCCCGCGCCCGCGCTGGCGGTATGCGCCCGATCTCAAGCCCGGTGAAGACATGAAGCGTGCCGAGATCGGCATCGACCACCGCATGATCGCTCACCCACCCGCCCATCGCGAGGTAGGTCCGGAGCAAGGGCGGCATCTTGAGAAGCCCGAGCTTCCGATCCGCCTGCCATGCCCTGAGCCGCCGCCCGAAACGGAAGACCTCGGGTGCCTTGACCTTCGGCAGCCAGCGCCGCGGCGCGATGTGACGCTCGCGAAGGACGGCAAAGCTGTCGAGATAGTCCTCGGCATCGGTCCCCTTGAAGGAGGAGCAGCCAAAAAGCATCTCCGCCCCTTGCGCATCGACGAACCGGGTGATCGCGCCCCAGGCAAGCCGCAGGATGTCGGGATCGTGCCAGTCCGGATGCAGGCAGAAGCGGCCGAGTTCGACCATCCGCCCAGGATAAGAAGAAAGCGCAGACAGTTCATAATGTTGCGCGGCATAGCTAAGACCAACTTCGGCCCCTGACGAAAGCGGCAGGATGCGAAATGTCGCCACCAGTTCGCCACTGGCGCAGTCCTCGATCAGCATATGCCGACAGCGCGCGTCAAAGCCATCTGAGTCGAGCCCGCCCGCGCCGCCGCGAAAGGCAACGGCCCGGAGCATCTGCGCCCGGTGCAGGTCCCCCCGGCCTTCGGCCTCGCGGACCGTGTAGCGGCCTTGGTAAACGTCCGACATTCAGAACCCTCCATCTGCCGGGGTTGGCGAAGACCTCCGCCCTGCCTACATCTAGTGACACTGAGCCTACAGGCCAGATATCACGAATTCTTAACCTCGCGAGGAAGAACCATGTCCGGCAAAGTCGAGAAGACCGATGACGAATGGCGCGCTCAGCTTTCGGACCTTGCCTACAAAGTCACCCGCAAGCACGCGACCGAACGCGCCTTCAGCAACGACAATTTCCCCAAAGGGTCGGCGACCTTCGCCTGCGTCTGCTGCGGGACACCGCTTTTCGACGCCGACGCGAAATTCGACTCCGGCACCGGCTGGCCGAGTTTCTACAAGCCGATCGGAGACGAAGCGGTGGGCGAGACCGAGGACCGGAGCTGGTTCATGCGGCGCACCGAGGTTCATTGCGCCGCCTGCGACGCGCATCTTGGCCATGTCTTCCCGGACGGGCCGCAACCGACCGGCCTGCGCTATTGCATCAACGGCGTCGCCCTGACCCGTGAGCCTAAGGAATAGGACCCACGCAGAGACGCGCCTTCAGGACCGCTGGATCAGTTGTTTTGATCGAAGAACTGCCCGGCGGTGAAGTTGCCGATATTGCCCAGAAGCTGACGCAGGAAGCCGACGCCCTTGATATTGCTGTCCGTCACACGGCGCGAGATCACGACGACTTCGCCCTTCTCCATGCCGAAGCGCTCGACATTCTCGACCACGCCCTTGTCGTCGAAGCTGATCGCGACGACCTGACGGTCGATTTCCTTCGGCGCGCGGCCGCCATAGTGGCGGAAGCGGCTGCCGACATAATACCAGGCGCCGCCGGTCAGAAGGCCGGTCGACGAGGGCCGACCGACATCGCGGCCCACGGTTTCAGTCGTCAACTCGCCGACGACCACCTTGGCCAGATCCTCGTCGCGCGGGATATATCCATGATTGCGATAGATCGCCGTGCAAGCCGCCAGCGCGAGCAGGCACACGAGAATCACCGCCCGTTTTATACCGGAACCCAGCCTAACCATCTCCGCCCTCTTGTCTCGCCCAGCTCTGCCTCGTATCCGGCTTATAACACGGAGGGGGATGCCATCAAGGCAGGATGGTATCCTTCCACCCGCCAACATCGTTCGGGAGAGCGCAATGACCGACCCTTACACCCATCCCCTTCGCCTGTCCGACCTCGCCGCGCGCAAGCCTACGCGCTTTGCCCTCGCCCCGGATGCCGCGGAGCGCGCGCGCATCGCCGAAGGGCTTGGCATTCTCGGAATCGAGCAGCTTTCCTTCAAGGGCACGCTGACTCCGCGTGGCCGCCGCGACTGGTCGCTTGACGCCGATCTTGCCGCCCGCGTGGTTCAGGCCTGCGTCGTCACGACCGAGCCTGTGGCAAGCGATATCTCTGAGCGGGTCGAGCGGATCTATCTGGCCGAGATGCCAGAGGTCGAGGGCGACGAGGTCGAGATGCCGGAAGACGACCGGGTTGAGGCGCTGCCTGCCATCGTCGACCTCGGCGCGGTCCTGAGCGAGGCGCTGAGCCTTGCCCTGCCGCCCTACCCCCGCGCGCCCGGGGCCGAATTCGGCGCCGCGCAATATGCCGAACCGGGGGTCGAGCCGCTGACGGATGAGGCGGCGAAACCCTTCGCCGGCCTCGCCTCGCTCTTGAAAAAGGACGGCCAGACAGAGGAATAGGCGCGCCGGATGACCTGTCGGGAAACCCGGCAGCGGAGCCGAGAAAACACTTGCGCCCGCCCGGAATCGCAGTATGTTCCCGGCCTCGCTTGAATGTTGGGTTCGCACCCCGGTCTTCACCTGACCGATCCGTGTCGACACCACAGGAAATCCGGGGCATGGCCCCAAAAATAGCCCGAGGTTGAGACATGGCAGTCCCTCAGAACAGAACTACGCGGTCCCGCCGCAACATGCGCCGCGCCCACGATGCTCTGGTCGCTGCAAATCCGCACGAATGTGCAAACTGTGGCGAGCTGAAGCGCCCGCATCACGTTTGCGCCTCCTGCGGCCACTACGATGACCGTGAAGTCGTCGCACAAGCCGCCGAAGTCGACCTGGACGAAGACGCGGCGTAAGCCCGCGTCTCCGCTCCTCCCTGATGCCGTCACGGCCTGACATTCAACCTGAAAGCCGCGAAGCCGCGCTTTCGGGTCGCATTGTTATTTCCGTTGACGCGATGGGCGGCGACCGTGGACCCTCGGTTGTCATCGGTGGGCTGGTCGAAGCGGCCGGGCGTAACCCCGACGCCGACTTCATTCTTCACGGCCCCGAGGACGAGTTGAAGCGTCTTCTGGCGCGGCGTCCGGACATTGCGGCGCGCTGCTCGATCCGCCATGCCTCGGGCGTGGTGACGATGGAGGACAAGCCAAGCCAGGTCATGCGCCACGGCGAAGGCACCTCCATGTGGTCGACCATCGAAAGTGTGCGCAACCACGAAGCCACCGTCGCGGTGAGTTGCGGCAATACCGGCGCCTTGATGGCGTTGTCGGTGATCCGGCTGCGCAAGCTTCCCGGCGTCAACCGGCCCGCCATCGCCTGCCTCTGGCCGTCGCGCAACCCCGGCGGGTTCAACCTGATGCTGGACGTTGGCGCCGACATCAAGGCCGAGGCCCCCGACCTGCTGCAATACGCGCTGATGGGCGCGTCTTACGCCCGCAACGGTCTTGGCATCGAGCGGCCGCGCATCGGGCTTTTGAACGTCGGCACCGAGGAGCATAAGGGCCGCGCGGAACTGAAAGCCGCGCATGAACTGATCGAGGCTGCGGCCGCGGCCGGACAGTTCGACTATGTCGGTTTTGTCGAGGGCGGCGATCTGCCCTCCGCTCGCGTCGATGTCATCGTCACCGATGGTTTCACCGGAAATATCGCGCTCAAGACCGGCGAAGGCACCGCCCGGCTGGTCGGCGATTTCCTGAAAGAGGCCTTCAACGCGAGCTTCCTGTCGAAATTCGCGGCCCTGCTGGCGCTCGGCTCGCTGAAGCGCCTGCAAACGCGGATCGACCCGCGCCGGGTCAATGGCGGCGTCTTCCTCGGCCTGAACGGGACCGTGGTGAAATCGCATGGCGCGGCGGATTCGACCGGTGTCGCGGCGGCGATCGACCTGGCCTTCCGGCTGGCGAAATCGGGCTTTCAGGAACGGCTAGCCGCGCGGGTTGCCTCGGCTGCACAGGCGGGGCAGGATGTGCCGCAGGGCGGGGATGGGAGCTTGATTTCCGAATGACATTGCGGTCCGTGGTACGCGGCGTCGGGCACTACCTACCGGCGCGCGTGGTCGAGAATTCCGAATTCGAATCCAAGGTCGAGACCAGCGACGAATGGATTCGCTCCCGCACCGGGATCGAACGCCGCCATTTCGCGGCCGAGGGGGAAACCACTTCGGACATGGGCGCTGCCGCCGCGCGGGCGGCACTGGCCGATGCCGGGCTTGAGGCGAACGATCTCGACGCGGTGATCCTCGCGACCTCGACCGCCGATCTCACCTTCCCCTCCGCCGCCACGATGGTGCAGGCCAAGATCGGGCTGACCAAGGGCTTTGCCTTCGATGTGCAGGCGGTCTGCGCGGGCTTTGTCTTTGCGCTGGCCAATGCGAATGCGCTGATTCTGTCCGGTCAGGCGAAGCGGGTGCTGGTGATCGGCGCGGAAACCTTCAGCCGCATCCTCGACTTCACCGACCGCTCCACCTGCGTACTTTTCGGCGACGGCGCCGGCGCGGTGGTGCTTGAGGGGCAGGACGGCAAGGGCACCTCCGCCGATCGCGGCATCCTGGCCACCGACCTAAACAGCGACGGAACCTACAAGGACCTGCTCTATGTCGATGGCGGCGTGTCGACCACCGGCACGGCGGGGCATCTCAGGATGCAGGGCAACCAGGTCTTCCGCCATGCGGTCGAAAAACTGGCCCAGACCGCACATACCGCGCTCGACAAGGCGGGCCTCGGCAGTGCCGATGTGGACTGGATCGTGCCGCATCAGGCCAACCTTCGGATCATCAGTGCGACGGCGCAGCGGATGCAGGTTCCGATGGAGCGCGTGGTCGTCACCGTGCAGGATCACGGCAACACCTCCGCCGCCTCGATTCCCCTCGCTTTGTCGGTCGGCAAGGTGCGCGGACAGATCAAGGAGGGCGATCTGATCGTCACCGAGGCCATCGGCGGCGGTCTCAGCTGGGGTTCCGTCGTCCTCAGGTGGTGAAAACCCGCTTGAAAGCCCTTCCCCAAGCCATTGATATTGACTCGGAAATCTTATCCGCCCATCCTCTCTGGAAATTAGCAGGGGGACGTGATGAGCGAGAAGACATTGACCCGCATGGATTTGAGTGAGGCCGTGTTCCGCGAAGTTGGCCTGTCGCGCAATGAATCCGCGCAGTTGGTCGAAGGCGTTCTTCAACATATGTCCGATGCGCTGGTGCGCGGCGAGACCGTCAAGATATCGTCCTTCGGCACCTTTTCGGTCCGTGACAAAGCCGCCCGCGTCGGCCGCAATCCCAAGACGGGCGACGAAGTTCCGATCCACCCGCGCCGTGTCCTGACGTTCCGTCCCTCACATCTGATGAAGGATCGCGTCGCTTCCGGCAACCGGGGCTGAGGCCTTCGGGAATGGAGAAATCGGCTGAAGCCTTCCGGACCATCAGCGAAGTCTCCGAGCTGTTGCAGACGCCGGCCCATGTGCTGCGATTCTGGGAAAGCCGGTTTTCGCAGGTGAAGCCCGTGAAGCGTGCGGGCGGGCGCCGCTATTACCGGCCCGCCGATCTGGCGCTTCTGGGCGGCATCAAACGCCTCTTGCACGATGACGGCATGACCATCCGCGGTGTCCAGAAGGTGCTGCGCGAACATGGCGTGCGTCACGTGGCGGCGCTGTCGCCCGTAGAGCTTGGCACTGAGGGCGAAACCGAAACCGCCGACACATCCGTTGCACCCCGGTCCGAGGTCTTCGCACCCGCCAAACCGGGCGCGGCGAACATCGACGACCAACAGGACCCTGCCCCGACCCCGGAAAGCAACATCACGTCGCTTTGGCCCGACGCGCCGTCACCCGAGGTCGCCGAGGGCGGAGACGCGCTCCTGCCCGACCCGGACGACCTCTCCGAGCCTATCGCCGAAGAAGCGCCGATGATGCTGGACGCCCAACCCGCGCCGGATGAGGACGACAGCTCCGTTCACGCCTTCGCGCCGGAGCAACCGGAGCCGACGCCTGCTTCGGCCGACGATACACCGGCCCCGGCAGCCACGCTTCTCAGGGCCATGGATGCGCTTCGGGCACATGACAAGCGGTCGGAACTCACCTCGGTTTACGAACGGCTTAACGCCTTGCGAGATCGCGTCGCGCGCAGCGATGGCGGCGGCCGCGACTGAGGCCCAGGTGCAGGGTTGCCTTCTGCTCTGGCGCGCGCGTTTTGCCGCTTGCCCCCGCCGTGACAATCGGCCTATACACCGCCCCGTCGGGCCGTGGCGCAGCCTGGTTAGCGCGTCCGTCTGGGGGGCGGAAGGTCGTGAGTTCAAATCTCACCGGCCCGACCATCACCGAAACGCCCATCCCGTCACCGGGGTGGGCGTTCGCATATCAGGAGCCTTGCGATGACCGGAACCGGTGTGCTTGCCGACAGCGCCATCGGCGCGATGATCGCCGCAGGCGAGATCGCGGCGAGCGCGCCTGTGCCCGACGCGCAAATCCAGCCTGCAAGCCTTGATCTGCGGCTTGGCGCCAAGGCTTACCGGGTCCGCGCCTCGTTCCTCGCCGGCAGCGGCAGGACTGTCGCCGAACGCATCGCGGAATTCGAGATGCACGAGATCGACTTGCGCCAGGGTGCGGTTCTCGAAAAGGGCTGCGTCTATGTCGTGCCCCTGATGGAGCGGCTGGCGCTGCCCAAGGGGTTGACGGCGGTGGCGAATGCGAAAAGCTCGACCGGGCGGCTCGACCTTCTGACCCGCACGATCACCGATGGCGGCGTGGAGTTCGACCGCATCCCGGAAGGTTACACCGGGCCGCTTTATGCCGAGATATGCCCGCGCTCTTTCTCCGTACTGGTGCGACCGGGCATGCGGCTCAACCAGATCCGCTTCCGGCGCGGGCAATCGGTGCTGACGGATGCGGAGCTTAGGGCCCTCCACGAACAAAGCCCGCTCGTCTCGGGCAAGGCTATGATTTCCGAGGGCCTCGGTTTTTCTGTCGATCTGAAGCCTGCAAAGGGCGATCTGGTGGGCTACCGGGCAAAACCGCATACCGGCGTCATAGACCTTGACCGGCTTGGCCATTACGACCCCGCGGAATATTGGGAAGAGGTGCACACGAAGGATGGGCGCATCATCCTCGATCCCGGCGCGTTCTACATTCTGGTGAGCCGCGAGGCGGTGACGATCCCGCCCGACTATGCCGCCGAGATGGCGCCCTACCTTGCGATGGTGGGCGAGTTCCGGGTGCACTACGCGGGTTTCTTCGACCCCGGCTTCGGCTATGACGGTGCGGGCGGCAACGGGTCGCGCGGCGTGCTCGAGGTGCGCTGCCATGAGGCGCCCTTCGTGCTGGAACACGGGCAGGTTGTCGGGCGGCTCGTCTATGAACGCATGGCCGAACGCCCGGACCGGCTTTACGGCGTGGACCTCAAGTCCAACTATCAGGGCCAGGGCCTGAAGCTCTCGAAGCATTTCCGCAGCTAGGTCTTGGCGCGGCGGCCGGACGGGCGCGATTGGCCGCGACGGGTCGCAACCAGTCGTAGGCGAGGTGGAAGAAATAGGCGTAGACCGAATAGACGACGGTCAGTGCGAAATCGACGGCCAAGGCTCCCCAAAGGCTATGCTCGCCCAGAACCATCAGGATAGGACCTGTAACGACGACGGATGTCGCCTCGTGCGAGGCGGCATGAACCATGCGCAAGCCGTGTGGACGGTCACTGGCAACACGGCCCGTCAGGCGCAGGTCGAACAGGTCGAAGACCGTGTTGTGGATCGGCGACCAGACCATCACGGCGAAAGAGATCGCGGCAAGCAGAAGGAGGGACTCGCCGCTGCCCCGCTGCATGACCAGCGCGTAGCCTGGCACCACGAGGAGCAAGCCGCCCCCTTCAAAGCAAAGCGTCTGCAGGACGCGTTCGCGGAAATTGCGAAGGGCAATGAAAACCCCGCAGAAGATAAAATGGCTGGGACCGCCCGAAACGTCGGGCGTAAATGAAACGGAACGAAGTGCACAAAATGTAAGGCGCCAGTCTATCGCGGGCGTCGGTTCTGCCTAGTCTGGGATTGCCTACCCCGTCAGCGCCCGAGGCGTCGCGTGATCTTCGCCGCCTGCCGTGCTCGCTTGGCGGTTTCGCGCGCCTCCTGACGGTGCTTCGCCTCGGTCGAGACCACCGGGCCCGAGGGCTTTCCCCGCTTGGAGAACATGCCGATGCCCTTGTTGATCCCGAGATTGATGAGACGCCGCATCACGACGTTCACCACCATGTTGATCAGACGATCCAGCGTCATCGTATCAATCCTCGAATAGCTCGCTCTGTCCGGCGAGGTCCTCGCCCTCATCATCGCCGAGCGCCTGCTCCCCTGGCAAGGGCCGGTTGTCGAGAAGCCCGGCGGCGCGCAGCTCCTTCAGCCCCGGCAGGTCGCGCGCCAATTCCAGGCCGAAGTGATCGAGAAAGGCCTGCGTCACGACATAGGTGACCGGCCGGCCCGGCGTCATGCGGCGGCGGCCGAAGCGAATCCATTCCAGTTCGAGAAGCTGGTCGATGGTGCCCCGGCTGACCGCGACGCCGCGAATTTCCTCGATCTCGGCGCGGGTCGCGGGCTGATGATAGGCGATGATCGCCAGTGTCTCGACCGCCGCGCGGCTCAGTTTCCGCTGCTCGACCGTTTCCTTCTGCATGAGGAACCCGAGGTCGGGTGCAGTCCGCATCGCCCAGGCGTCGCCGACCTTCACGACATGCACGCCGCGCCCCTCGTAACGCTTGCGCAGATGCACCAGCGCCTCGGCCGGGTCGGCGCCATGCGGCATCCGCGCGGCCAGTTCCGCGACCGAAACCGGATCGGCGGAGGCGAAGAGGATCGCCTCGACCATCCGTTCCTGTTCGCCCATGGGCGGCGCCTCGAAAAGGCTTTGCTCGCGTTCCTCTGTCTCGCTCACGTCGTCTTCCGTCTGATGGAGATGGGGGCGAAGCTTTCCCCCTGTTTCAACTCGATCTGCCCCTGCTTGGCCAGTTCCAGCGATGCCGCGAAGGTCGAGGCCGTGGCCGAGCGTCGCCGCGCCGGATCCAAGGTCCAGCCATCGGGCAGATATGACGAAAGATCGGTCCATTCGCCAGCGAAACCGATCAGACCGCGCATCCGGTCCAGCGCCTGTTCCATCGTGAAGACATGGTCGCGGTCGAAGGCATAGGGGCGGAATTCGTCCTTCGTGCGGGTGCGGGCATAGGCCTGCATGAGGTCGAGGAGCGTTGCACTGTAGCTGACCTTGCGCAGGCGCATGACATCCTCGGGGATGCCGCGCACGAAGAAGTTGCGCCCCTTCTGATCGCGCGCCATGAGCCGTGCCGCGGCCTCTCGCATCGCTTGCAGCCGCTCAAGCTGAAACGCCAGATGCGCGGCGAGCTCTTCTCCCGATGGGCCTTCATCCGACGGGTCGGGCGGCAGCAGCAGGCGCGATTTCAGAAAGGCGAGCCAGGCCGCCATCACGAGGTAATCGGCGGCCAGTTCGATCCTGAGCGCCTTGGCCTCATTCACGAAGACGAGATATTGCTCGGCCAGTTGCAGGACGGAAATCTTGCGCAGATCGACCTTCTGGGTGCGCGACAGCATCAGCAGAAGGTCGAGCGGCCCCTCATAGCCGTCAACATCGACAATCAGCGACTCGGCGGCGAGCCGGTCGCTGACGGATGTGACATCTTCCTCGAACCCGGTCGGGTCAGACATGGACGCTCGTTCCCAATAGCGCCTCAAGTTCGGCGGCGACCGCCATGGTGTCAATGGCTGTGGCGGCGGGGCGGCAGGCGAGCGCCGCCTCGGCGCGCCGCGCAGCCTCGCCAGTGAGCCTACCGGCGGCAGCGACGACCAGATCCATCTCCTCGCGCTTGCCATTGCAGTGAAGCGCGATGTCGCAGCCGGCCACAACCGCGCGGGCGGCACGCTCACCAAGCGTGCCCGATAGCGCCTGCATCGAGAGATCGTCCGAGAGCAGAAGTCCGCCGAAGCCGATCTTGTCGCGGATATATCCGATCACCTGCGAAGACGCGGTGGCCGGTCGATCGGCGTCGAGCGCATCGAAGACGATATGCGCGGTCATCGCCATGGGCAGATCGGAAAGCGCCCGGAAGCATCTGAAATCGTTTGCCTCCAACTCTTCAAGCGGGGCGGTCACGCGAGGCAGTTCAAGATGGCTGTCCATCGTGGCGCGACCGTGGCCGGGCATGTGCTTGACGACCGGAAGCACCCCGCCCGCCATGAGCCCGTCGGCGGCGGCGCGGGCGGCACGGATGACGGTCTCGGCGTCCTCGGAAAAGCAGCGGTTGCGCAGGAAGGCATGGGTCTGCGGTGTCGCGAGATCGGCAGAGGGGGCGCAATCGGTGTCGATGCCGACGGCGCGAAGCTCCTCAGCGATCAACTGGTAGCGCAGGAAGATCCCGCGCTCCATCGCATTCCCCCGGGTCGCCGCGACCTGATCCAGCGGCGGCAGATAGTCCCGCCAATGCGGCGCGCGCAGGCGCTGCACGCGGCCACCTTCCTGATCGACGAGGATCGGAGCGTCACGACCGACCGAGTCGCGCAGATCGCTTGTGAGGCGGCAAAGCTGACCCGGATTTTCGACATTTCGCGCGAAGAGGATGAAGCCCCAAGGGTCGGCATCGCGGAAAAACGCTGCCTCATCGGCGGAAAGTGACGGCCCCGCACAGCCCAGAACCGTCGCCGAAAGGGCCATCACTTCACCACGGCAGGGACGCAGACGGCGTTCTCGGAGGTGAGGGAAGCGCAGAAGGCGCGTGCATCTTCGGCATCGGTGAAGCCTTCGACGCGCAGGCGATAGAAACTTTGCCCCGCGCTTTCCGATTTCTCGATGACACGGCGTTTGCCTTGCATGAGCGCGGCGAACCGGGCGACGGTCTTGTCCCATTCGAGCCGCGCCTCCGCCTCGTTCGGATAGGCGCCGATCTGCACAAGCCGCGTGCCGGACGCCAGCGTGGCAGGGTCGAGATTGTCGGAGCTTTCCGGCGCGAAGGCCGCGGCGACCGCCGCCGCCGCGGCCTCGGCCATGACATCGACATCAACATCGTCACCGCCCGATACGGTTGCCCCGCCCGCCGGGCGCGGCGCGGGTTTGAGAGACCGCGAAATACCGGGAACCGACGCGGGGATCACACCCTCGGCGACGAAGGGCACATTCGCCGCAGCGCCGTCTTCCAGATTGATCGGCTCGGCCGGACCGTCCGGCAAGGGCTCAGTCGGCCTCATGGCGGCAGGGGTCAGCGTCTCGCCACCCTGCGGCGGCGGCACGATATTCGGCGTGTCGGCACCGGTGGTATCCGCGATGCCGGCAAGCTTGCCCATCGCGCTGTCTTCATCGCTGAGCCCGGTCGGTGCCGGTGCAAGGGTCAGCCGGTCGGCGGGTTCTGCCGCCGTGCCTTCCGCCGCGATCCGATTGACCGCCATGCCCTGATGAAGCGCCAATTCGCCACCCGGATTTTCGGGCGCGATCCGGGCCGGACCGTCCAGCGCCTGAATGACCGGCACGCCGCGCACGTCGCGGACGGCAAGCTTGTAGGCCCAGACACCGACTCCGGCGATCAGCGCGACGGAGGTCAGCGCCCCTGCCCCGTTGATGAGTTTCTGCCAACGGCCGTCGGCCACAGGCACCGCCGCGCCATGGGTTTCATAGCCGTCATAGCTGTAGAAATCGTCGTAATCCGCGTCCGCCATGCTCTGCCTCGCTCGACCGGGCGCTGATGCGCCGCGTTCCTTGCCTGCTTCGCCCCGGTCGCGGCGCCTGTATGTCAGCGCAATTCTTCGGCCGGAGTGACACCAAGGATACCAAGACCTGCGGAAATAACAACGCCCGCGGCCCGCGCCAGCGCGATTTTCGCCTGTGACGTTGCCGTGTCGCCCTCCTGAATGAAACGGAGCGAGCTGTCGTCATTGCCGCGGTTCCAGTGGGCGTGCAGATCGGAGGCGAGTTCGTAGAGATAGAAGGCCACGCGATGCGGCTCCTGCCCCTTGGCGGCGATCTCCACCAGACGCGGCCATTCGGCGATCTTGCGGGCGAGCTGAAGCTCGGCCTCATGCGACAGTTTCGTGAGGTCGGCCTTGGCCAGCGTCGCGTCATCAACGGCGATGCCAGCCTCTTTCGCCTTGCGGATCACGGAACACACACGGGCATGGGCGTATTGCACATACCAGACCGGATTGTCCTTCGACTGCTCCAGCACCTTGTCGAAATCGAAATCGAGCGCCGCGTCGTTCTTTCGCGTCAGCATGACGAAGCGTGTCACGTCCGCGCCCGCCTGTTCGACCACGTCACGAAGCGTCACGAACGTCCCCGCCCGCTTCGACATCTTGAACGGCTCGCCATTCTTGAAGAGCTTCACGAGCTGGATCAGCTTGACTTCGAGCGGGACACGCCCGTTCGAGAGCGCCGAAACCACGGCCTTCAGCCGCTTGACATAGCCGCCGTGATCGGCGCCGAGGACGTCGATCAACTGATCGAAGCCGCGCGTCACCTTGTCGTAGTGATAGGCGATGTCGGGGGCGAAATAAGTCCAGGCGCCGTCCGATTTCTTCACCGGCCGGTCGACATCGTCGCCATGCGCGGTCGAGCGGAAAAGCGTCTGCTGGCGCTCCTCCCAATCCTCGGGCAGCTTGCCCTTGGGCGGCTCCAGCGTGCCTTCGTAGATCAGGCCCATGCCGCGCAAGGTTTCGATAGCGGCCTCGATCTTGCCGGTGCCGTAAAGCGCCTTCTCCGAGGAAAAGACATCCATCTTCACGCCGAGAAGCGCCAGATCGCTGCGGATCATCTCCATCATGGCTTCGGTCGCGAAGGCGCGGACCTCGGCGAGCCACTCTTGCTCGCCCTTGTCCAGCAGGCTCGGCCCATATTTCGCCTTCAGCGCCTCACCTACCGGGATCAGGTAATCGCCCGGATATAGCCCCTCGGCGATTTCGGGCTCAAGACCACAGGCCTCGCGGTAGCGTTCGTAAGCCGACCGCGCCAGCACATCGACCTGCGCGCCGCCGTCGTTGATGTAATATTCCCGCGTGACCTCGTGCCCCGCGAAATCGAGAAGCGATGCCAGCGCGTCGCCGAAGACCGCGCCCCTCGTATGGCCGACATGCATCGGGCCGGTAGGGTTGGCCGAGACGAACTCGACATTGACCTTCAGGCCCTTGCCCATGTCCGAGCGGCCGAAATCGCCGCCTTCGCTCAGGACCGCGCGGACGACACCCTGCCACCGGGCCGCATCGAGGCGCAGGTTCAGAAAGCCCGGCCCCGCGACCTCGGCCATCGCGATCCCGCCCTTGCCCTGAAGCCGCGCGGCAAGCTGTTCGGCGATCGCGCGCGGGGACTGTCCGGCGGGTTTGGCCAGCACCATCGCGGCATTGGTCGCCATGTCGCCATGCGCCGCATCGCGCGGCGGCTCCACCGCGACGGCGGCAAAATCGAGCCCTGCGGGCAGATCCCCGGCCGCGACCATATCGTCGAGGCTGGCCACGACCAGTGCGCGGATTTCGGCAAAAAGGTTCATCGTTCGGTATCCCTGACGTCGGTCCGGCAATGCCAGAGGTCGCCCGCGCCGTCAATGCCGAGGGGGCGCTCAGGCGGCGGGGGCGGCGTCTTCGGTCACGGCACCCGGCGGTAGCAGCGAGATCAGCCGGTTCCCCGCCGTCACGTCGGGGTCTTTCTCGCCGCCCAGGAGCTTCAGGGTTCCTTTCGGCCCGATCGTGCCAAGAAGTGCGGCGTCGGGCCGTTTCGCGCGCCAGTCCTTCATGCCGAATTCCTCGCTCAGTTTCGTCACGCGCAAGGTCCAGCCATCGGCAAGCAGCTTGTCGAGGTCGTCGTAGGTGCGACCGCTCGCGAAGGGACGTCCGCCAAGCTGCGTCGGCAGCGCATGGCGTGACTTCTCGGCTTTCGCCCGCCCGATCTGCCAGGTCCGGTCACGCCCGAATTCCGGCGCGAAGTCGGTGGCGACGAGGGTGTTGTAGGCGTCGTTGTCGGTCGCGGCCAGAAGCGTCTCGTAACTCAGCAACTCCACCTGATGCTCCGCCGCTTCCGAGAGGATGTCGCCGTAGAAGGTGCGGATGCCCAAGGCGCGTGCCCGGATCAGGTGGGCGTGGTTGGGATCGGTGATCAGCACCTCCACCCCGGCCTTCTTCAATGCCTCGGCCAGCGCGGTCGTGAAGCGCGAGCCACCGACCAGCAAGACCCCCGGCGCCTCTGCCGCGCTGAGGCCGAGCCAGCGGGAGAGCGGCGCGAAGGTGAAGCCGTGCAGGACCACCGTGAAGGTCACGAGCGCGAAGGCCAGAGGCGCGACAAGATCGCCATCTGGAACGCCCGCCCCGGCCAGACGTCCGCCGAAGAGGCCCGCGACGGCGACCAGCACGACGCCCCTCGGCCCGGTCAGCGCGATCAGCAGGCGTTCGTTCCGCGGCAAGTCGGTCCCGATGAGCGAGACGAGGACCGTGAGCGGCCGCGCGAGCATCACCACGGCCAGAACGAAGACCACCGTCCGCCAGCTCAGCTTCTGCACCATCGCGAAATCGAGCGATGCGGCGAGGAGGATGAAGACGCCCGACACCAGCAGGATCGTCGCATGTTCCTTGAAGCGCCGCAGTTCCACGAAGCTCGGCAGGTCGGAATTGGCGAGGACAAGGCCCATGACCGTGACGGCCAGAAGCCCGCTTTCATGCAAGAGCGTGTCGGCCGTCGCGAAGCAGGCGATGAGCGTGACGAAGAGAACCGGCACCTTCATGTACTCCGGCACCCGGTTGCGCCAGAAGGCGCGGGAAATGGCGAAACCCGCCGCTAGCCCGATGAGCGCCGCGATACCGATGCCGAAGGCGACGTCCCAAAGCGCGGTTCCAAGCTGTTCGGAGGTGCGAAGCGCCAGCACGATTTCGAGCGCGAAGACGGCGGCCAGCGCGCCGATGGGGTCGTTGACGATCGCCTCCCATTGCAAAAGCTGCGCCGGGCGGCGGGCGAGCCGCGCCTGCCGCAGCAGCGGCGCGATGACGGTGGGGCCGGTCACGACCATGATGCCGCCGAACACGGTCGCCGATTCCCAGCCTAGCCCCGCGCCGTAGCGCAGTGTCAGTGTCGAAAGAAGCCAGCCGAGCGGCGCGCCGATCAGGACGAGGCGGCGCACCCCGTCCCGCGCGTCGCGGAGACCGTCGAGATGAAGCGTCAGCCCCCCCTCGAACAGGATCACCGCGACAGCGAGCGAGATGAGCGGGCCGGTCAGCGGGCCGATATCCCGCGCGGGGTTGAAGACACCGAAGACCGGCCCGATCAGGATACCAGCCGCCAGCATGAGGACGATCGCCGGAAGCCTCAACTTCCAAGCGAGCCACTGGCTGCCCACGCCGAGAACGCCAACCACGGCGAAGGCCATCACCGGGCTCATCGCGCCCGCGGTTTCCGTTATTGCCATTTCTCTGCCCTATACCGACCGGGTGATTCCGCCATCGACCCTGATGTTCTGCCCGGTGATATAGCCTGCGCCATCCGACGCGAGGAAGGCCACCGTTGCGGCAATCTCTTCCTCGTGCCCGTATCGGCCCATCGGCACGCGGGCGCGGAATTCCTCTTTCTCGGGCAGGCTGTCGATGAAGCCGGGCAGGACGTTGTTCATGCGGATATTCTGCGCGGCGTATCTGTCGGCGAAAAGCTTGGTGAAGGCCGCGAGGCCCGCGCGGAACACGCCCGAGGTCGGAAAGACCGGATCAGGCTCGAACGCCGCGAAGGTCGAGATGTTGACGATCACGCCGCCGCCCTGCTTTTCCATGATCGGCGTGACGAGCCGGGTGGGGCGGACCGCGTTCAGGAAATAGACCTCCATCCCCTTGTGCCAATCCTCGTCCGTCAGGTCCAGAACCGGCGCACGCGGTCCGTGGCCGGCGGAGTTCACCAGAACGTCCACCCGGCCCCAGCGCTCCACCGCTCCGTCCACCAGGCGCTTCAGGTCATCGGTCGACTGGTTCGACCCGGTGACGCCGAAGCCGCCCAACTCCTTGCCCAAAGCCTCGCCCTTGCCCGAGGAGGAGAGGATGCCGACGCGAAAACCGTCCGCCGCGAGCTTGCGCGCCGCCGCCGCGCCCATGCCGCTGCCGCCTGCCGTTATCAGTGCCACTTTCTGGGTCATCGCTGCTCCTCAGTCGCGGCATCGCCGCACAGGCGTTCATGTTCCTGAATTGCGAAGCGGTCGGTCATTCCCGCGACATAGTCAAGCACGACGCGGGCGAGGTCCGTCTTGTCGCGCGACTTCGCGACATCGGGGTGCCATTCCGCAGGCAAAAGGCCCGGATCGTTCAGGAACAGGGGAAGAGGTCGTTGATCATCGCCGTCACCCGCTGCCGTTCCTCCACGACCGTGGGCGCGCGGTACATGCGGGTGTAGAGGAAAGACTTGATCGCCTTGAGGTTCTGGTAGAGCGGCTTGGAAAACCGTATGATCGGCCCCGGCATGTCGCGGATGTCCTGCGCGGACTGGGGATCGCTGGCCTGAAGCCGGTTCTGCGCCACGGCGATTACATCCTCCACCATCACGCCGAAGACCCGACGCAAGGCCTCGTGCCGCCGCCGCATCGGGTCGAGGCCGGGATGGAGCCGGTCGACCTCGGCGAAGCACGGGGCGGTGACGGGCAGTTCCATCAGGTCGGCCTCGGTGAAAAGCTCGGCGCGAAGGCCGTCATGCAGGTCGTGATGGTTGTAGGCCACGTCATCGGCCACCGCCGCCACCTGCGCCTCGGCACTCGCCTGGGTGTGGAGTTCGAGGTCGTATGGCCGCGTTGAACTCCGCCAAGGCGTAGGGCAGCAAAGCCGGATCGCCGACGGAATGCGAGCCGCTCGCATGCGGGCCGATCACCGGGCCGTTATGCTTGGCGATGCCTTCGAGCGTCTCCCATGTCAGGTTCAGCCCGTCGAAATCGGCGTAGTGGCGTTCCAGCTTCGTCACGATGCGCATGGCTTGGGCGTTGTGGTCGAAGCCGCCGTAAGGGGCCATGAGTTCGGACAGCGCATCCTCACCGGTATGGCCGAAGGGCGGGTGGCCGAGATCGTGGGCCAGTGCCACCGCTTCAGCGAGATCGGTGTTCAGGCCGAGATGCCCGGCGATGGTGCGCGCGACCTGCGCCACCTCGATCGTGTGGGTCAGGCGGGTGCGATAGTAGTCGCCCTCATGCTCAACGAACACTTGCGTCTTGTGCTTCAGGCGGCGAAAGGCCGACGAATGGATGATCCGGTCCCGGTCGCGCTGAAAGGGCGAGCGGAAGGTTGACGTCGTCTCTGGATAGAGCCGCCCCCGGCTCATCTCCGGCTGGCAGGCATAGGGTGCGAGCGTCATTGGCCGCCTGTTCTTGTCGCCTCTGTCGGGAACTCATATATTCACTTGGTAACTAAAAGGACACCGGCTTTGCCCATGGACCTCAACCTGCCCCCCAAAGTCACCGACCGCGCCTTCGCGCGGCTGGCCGAGATCAATGACGACGCCGGAGAGGCCAAGGCCCTGCGGGTCGCGGTCGAGGGCGGCGGCTGTTCGGGATTTCAGTACGACATAAGGCTCGATGAGCCCGCCGAGGACGATCTGGTGCTGGAGAAGGACGGGCAGAAAGTGCTGGTCGATGCCGTGTCCCTGCCCTTCCTCGCCAATGCGGTGATCGACTTTTCCGAGGAACTGATCGGCGCGCGCTTCGTGGTCGAGAATCCGAATGCCACGGCAAGCTGCGGCTGCGGAACGAGCTTTTCGATCTGAGCCCGGCAGTCGCGCCGAAATCCGCAGATATCAAAGCCGCGTGATGTTGACCCACGTCAATCCCCGCAGCCGCGCACAGGCCTAGCTTCGCGCCAACCCATGAACGGGGTTGACGGAGGAAACCATGAACATCTCAAGACGCTCGGCGGCGGCGCTTCTCGCGCTGTCCTTGCCGCTGCTGATGTCGGCTGTCGGCGCTTTGGCTGCCGAGACAACCGTTCACGTATCCCTTTGGGACAACGGCGCGAACTCCATGGACAACATGGGGATGACGGCTCCTATGGGATTTGCCATGGAGGGCATGTCGATGGCGGCCGAAAAGGCCACGATGGGCGTCAAGGTCGACGTGACTTCGATCCCGGCAGGCAAGGTCACCTTCGAGGTCACCAACGATTCCAAGGACATTGTCCATGAGATGCTGGTATCGCCGATCGTCGACGACAAGACGCCCCTGCCCTATCTCGCCGACGAAGACCGCGTGGACGAAGACGCGGCGGGCCATCTCGGCGAGGTGTCTGAGCTTGAGCCTGGCAAGTCGGGGGCGCTGACGGTGGACCTCAAACCCGGCAGATATATCCTCTTTTGCAATATTCCCGAACACTACGTCCTGGGGATGTGGACCTTGATCGAGGTCACTGGCTAAGAGTGGTTGCCCATCGGGGAAAGCCCCGCCGGGCTCGCCCCGCGCTTGTCTGAGCCCCGGAGGCAAGCTATGCCTTCGGGAGCAGAAGAGGCGCCGCTGGCATGAAAATCTCGACATTCAACATCAACGGCATCAAGGCGCGGATCGACGCGCTTCCGGCATGGTTGGACGAAGCAGCGCCAGATGTTGTGCTGTTGCAAGAAATCAAGTCCGTCGACGAAGGCTTCCCGCGCGAGCTGTTCGACGATCGCGGCTATAACGTCGAAACCCACGGCCAGAAGGGCTTCAACGGCGTCGCCATCCTGTCGAAGCTGCCTTTGGAGGATGTCACGCGCGGCCTGCCGGGCGATGAGAGCGACGAGCAGGCACGCTGGATCGAGGCGACGGTGGTGGGCGAGAGCGCGGTCCGGCTCTGCGGGCTCTACCTGCCGAACGGCAACCCCGCGCCGGGACCGAAATACGACTACAAGCTTTCGCTGGATGGCCAGGATGCGTGACCGGGCGGCGGCGCTTCTTGCAGAGGAGATGCCGGTCGTCATGGCGGGCGATTACAACGTCATCCCGCAGGCCGAGGATGCCGCGAAACCCGAGGCATGGCGCGACGACGCGCTGTTCCTGCCCGAAAGCCGCGCGGCCCTTCGGCGCATCCTGAACCTCGGCTATACCGAGGCGATCCGCGCCCGCGACCCCCGCCCCGGCCTTTACACCTTCTGGGACTATCAGGCCGGTGCCTGGGAAAAGAACAACGGCATCCGCATCGACCACCTCCTTCTCAGCCCGCAGGCGGCGGATCTTCTGCGTGAGACCGGCATCGACAAGCAGGTGCGCGGGCGCGACAAGCCCTCGGATCACGTTCCCGTCTGGATCGATCTGGCGGCCTGAGGGGTTTTACCCCTCACCCTGCCCACCCGTCACATCGTGGCGATAAAGCCAGTCGAACCGGCGCAGCATCGTCTGCGGCGCGAAACGCCCGGCGAGCCGCAGGCCAAGGTGGCCGATATCCCGGCTGAAGCCGGACAAGTGGTAGCTTCGCGCGTTCCGGTTGGCGGCCTCCACGATACGCTGGCATCGCGCCTGCCTTTGGGCCTGGTAGGCCGCGAAGGCCTGCTGGGGCGGCAGTTCACCGAGACAGGCGGCAAGGACCCAGGCATCCTCCAGCGCCATATTCGCCCCCTGCGCCAGAAATGGCAGCGTCGGATGGGCGGCATCGCCAAGGATGACCGCCCCGCCACCATGCCATTTACTGGCGACCGGATGGCGGAAGAGACCCCAGAGATTCGGCCGTTCGATCCGGTCGAGCCAGCCGCGCAGTTCGGGAACGAAGTTCTCGAAGGCGATGCGCAGGGCCAGCGGATCATCGTTCAGGGACCAGCTCTCCTCGACCCATTGCCGCCGCTCCTCGACGGCGACGATGTTGCGCAGGCGCCCGCCGCGCAGGGGATAGGTCACAAGATGCCGCCCCGGCCCCATATAGACACGCGCAGCCGGCGGGATGTTGCCGTCGGATGGCAATGTCGCGCGCCAGGCAACCTGCCCGGTGAAGAACGGCGCGATGGTGCCGTTCAACGCCTGCCGCACCCTGGAGTGGAGCCCGTCGGCGCCGATCAGCACCTCGGTTTCGACCTCGGCGCCGTTGGACATCGTCAGATGCTGCACGCCCTGCCCCAGCCGGACCTTCGCGACCTGCTGCATGAGGCGGATTTCCACCCCCGCCGCGCGCGCCGCATCGGCGAGAAGCGTGACGAGATCGGCCCGATGGACGAAGCGAAACCTGTCCCCGCGCGCCCCAAGATCGAGCACGACCACGAGGCTGCCGCTTTCGCCGTCGATAAGCTCGACCCGTTCCGCCCGCATCGAAGCCGCGTCGAGAGCGTCGCCAAGCCCAAGGGCCGACAGGACGCGCGCGCCGTTCGGCGATATCTGAAGGCCCGCGCCAACCTCGCGAATCTCCGGCGCCTGCTCAAGAACCGTGACCCGCAGGCCCTTCAGCGCCAGCGCCCGCGCGACGGTCAGCCCCGCAACGCCTGCACCCAGCACCGTTACCATCCGGTCGTTCTGCATTCCGCCCCCAAAAGAAAAGGCACCGACGCACTGAAGCCCCGGTGCCGGTTCCTTGCAGCCCCGTACCGGGGTCAGTCCGCGCGATGCACGCGCTCGCGGCGCTCGTGCTTTTCTTGCGCTTCAAGCGTCATCGTGGCGATCGGCCGCGCGTCAAGGCGCTTCAGGGAAATCGGTTCCCCGGTCATTTCGCAATAGCCGTATTCGCCATGTTCGATCCGGCGCAGCGCCGCGTCGATCTTGGAGACCAATTTGCGCTGACGGTCCCGTGTGCGCAGCTCCAGCGCGCGGTCTGTCTCTTCGCTGGCGCGGTCGGCGATGTCGGGAACGTTGCGGGCGCTGTCTTGCAGCCCCTCAAGCGTCTCAGCCGACTGTTCCAGCAATTCTTCCTTCCAGATCAGCAATTTCCGGCGGAAATATTCAAGCTGACGCTCGTTCATAAAGGGTTCATCTTCGGCCGGACGGTAATCGTCGGGAAGAAAGACCTCTGGCTTCATCTCCGCTTCCTTCTGCCGGCCGGCGCTACGTTCAAGGTCGTTAAACATATTCCGGCTCCTCACGCGGGCTCCCATAGCCGAAGCGCGGGGGGTTGTCACTAGCCCTAGTCGGTTCTTGCGGCAAATTGATGGCGCAGGTAGTAGTTCCATAGGCAGTTTCCCGCAAAGCGTTGTCACACACATGAAATTCTCCGGAACAGAAACCTATGTCGCGACCGACGACCTGACCATGGCGGTCAATGCCGCCGTGACGCTGGAGCGTCCGCTTCTGGTCAAGGGCGAGCCCGGAACCGGCAAGACCGAACTGGCGCGGCAGGTGGCGGGGTCGCTCGGGCTCGACATCGTCGAATGGCATGTGAAATCGACGACCAAGGCACAGCAGGGGCTTTACGAATACGATGCGGTCAGCCGGCTGCGCGACAGCCAGCTTGGCGATGAACGCGTCCATGACGTCAGGAACTACATCCGCAAGGGCAAGCTCTGGCAAGCCTTCGAGGCCGACCGGAAGGTTGTTCTTCTGATCGACGAGGTCGACAAGGCCGATATCGAGTTTCCGAACGATCTTCTGCAGGAACTCGACCGCATGGAGTTCTTCGTCTACGAGACGGGCGAGACGATCCAAGCCCGGCACCGGCCCATCGTCATCATCACCTCGAACAACGAAAAGGAACTGCCGGACGCCTTCCTGCGCCGCTGCTTCTTCCACTACATCCGCTTTCCGGATGCCGAGGTACTGAAACGGATCGTCGATGTTCATTTTCCCGGCATCAAGGACAGCCTTCTCGCCACCGCTCTGACGCAGTTCTATGAGATCCGCGAAACGCCCGGCCTGAAGAAGAAACCCTCGACCTCGGAAGTGCTGGACTGGCTGAAGCTGATTCTGGCCGAGGATCTGGCGCCCGCGGATCTGAAACGCGACGCGCATAGCCTCCTGCCGAAGCTGCACGGCGCGCTTTTGAAGAATGAACAGGACGTGGCCTTGTTTGAGCGGCTCGCCTTCCTCGCCCGTGGCCGCGGGTGAGTTGCGGCTGGAAGCGGCAGCGAAGGACAGATAGCGTCGGCACAAGGCAGGGAGCGCAGCATGACAAAACCGGATTCTCTCGTGATACGGCCCATTGGGGCGGGCGACGAAGCCGAGTGGCGCCGCCTCTGGCGCGACTACCTGACCTTCTACAAGACCGAACGGCCGGAAGAGGTCTATGCCACGACCTTCGCCCGCCTCCTGTCCGGAAATCCGAACGAATTCAGTGGTTTTCTGGCTGTTCTTGAGGGCCGCCCGGTGGGTCTCGTCCACTATCTTTTCCACCGGACCTGCTGGGCCATCGGCGATACCTGCTATCTTCAGGACCTGTACGCCGACCCGGACATTCGTGGCAAAGGCATCGGCCGCGCGCTGATCGAGGCGGTCTATGCCGCCGCCGACCGCCACGGCGCCTCGAATGTCTACTGGCTGACACAGGAGTTCAACACGACCGCGCGCCAGCTTTATGACCGTATCGCGGTTGAGACGCCCTTCATCCGTTACGTGCGCTCGTGACATTCGGGCCGTCCCTTCGCGCGCTCGTCGCGACGGTCCTGCTGGTCACCGGCTGCGGCGCGCCGGTGACGGAGCCTGCGGCCGACCGGCTTGCGGCAAGCACCGTCGGCCTGCCGCAGATGCGCCATTTCGCCAGCGCGCGGGCGATGCCGCCAGCCCGCGCCAATGCCGATATGGTGCGCGATTTCCTCGACCTCAGCTTTCGCCTTGAAACCGGCCGCGATCTGCCGGTTTTCACCCGCTTCGAAGGTCCGGTCACGCTGCGCGTCACAGGCTCCATGCCGGCTTCGGCCGCGACGGACCTGAACGCCCTGCTTGCGCGGCTGCGCGCCGAGGCGGGGATTGTCGTCACCCGCACCACCTCCCCGGATGCGTCGATCACACTTGAATTCGTGAACGGCCAGCGGCTGCACGGCCTCGTCCCGCGCGCCGCCTGCTTCGTGGCCCCCCGTGTGCGGTCCTGGGCCGAATATCGCGGCGCGGGCCGCGCGACCATGGATTGGGCGACACTCACGACCCGCGATCATGCCGCGATCTTCATTCCCGACGACACCGCGCCGCAGGAGATCCGCGACTGCCTGCATGAGGAACTGGCGCAGGCGCTCGGGCCGCTCAACGACCTTTTCCGCCTGCCGGATTCGGTCTTCAACGACGACAATATCCACACCGTCCTGACCGGGTTCGACATGCTGATGCTGCGCGCGACCTATGCGCCGGAACTGCACAGCGGCATGACGCAGGAAGCCGTCGCTGCGCGGCTGCCGGCGATCCTCGACCGCCTCAACCCGGTGGGCAGAGCGCGGGCCGCACGATATCCGGGCCCGACGCCCGAGGCCTTTGCCCGCGCCGTCGAAGGCGCGCTCGGCCCCGGCTCCTCGCGCGGTGGACGCCGGTCAGCGGCACGATCTGCCGTCGAGATCGCCCAATCCGAGGGCTGGCGCGACGGCCGTGCGGGCTTTGCATGGCTGATCCTCGGTCGGCTGTCGCTTGCCGACGATCCGGCGACGGCGGCCGATGCGCTCCTCCGGGCCGGCGCGATCTATCATTCCGACCCGCTGCTGGCGATCCATTCGGCCCATGCCGACATGCAGATTGCGGCCCTCGCGCTGTCGCAGGGCGACGCCGAGACCGCGATCCGCCTTGTGAACCTTGCTGCCCCGCGCGCGGCGGAGGCGGAGAATGCCGCCCTTCTTGCCACCCTTCTCGCCGTCAAGGCGGAGGCGCTCGACCTTGAGAATCGTGCGTCGGAGGCGCGCGAGGTCAGGCTCGACAGCCTCGGTTGGGCGCGCTATGGCTTCGGCCCGGAAAACGAGGTGCGCCGCCAACTGAGCGAGATCGCATTTCTCTCGCCCCTCAACCGACCGAGGCAAAGATGATCTTTTACTCTGCGATCGTGCTCGGCGCGCTCATCGGCTATATTCGGGCGGCGCGGCGCGGCGGCACCCTGTTCGACCGCCTGCAATATGCGGCGGCGCACGCAATTTTCCTTGCAATCATAGGGCTTTTCGTGACGATCATCATCCTTCGCATGAGCTGAAGAAATGTTCCTCTCCTTCTTTGAAACCCTGCGGAAAAGCGGCGTCCCCGTCACCTTGCGCGAATATCTGGGGTTTCTGGAAGGGCTGGCCGCCGGTCTTGTGACCTACGACGTCGAAGGCTTCTACTACCTCGCCCGCGCGACCATGGTGAAGGACGAACGCCACCTCGACCGCTTCGACCGCGCCTTCGCCGAAGCCTTCAAGGGGCAGGAGACGATCGGCACGGATCAGGTGCTTCACGCCATCGACCTGCCGCGCGAATGGCTGGAGAAGATGATCGAAAAAACCCTGAGCGACGAGGAGAAGGCACAGATCGAGGCGCTCGGCGGCTTCGACAAGCTCATGGAGACGCTGAAGAAGCGGCTCGAAGAGCAGAAGGGCCGCCATCAGGGCGGGTCGAAATGGGTCGGCACCGGCGGCACCTCGCCCTTCGGCGCCTACGGCTACAACCCCGAAGGCGTCAGGATCGGGCAGGAGAAGTCGCGACACCAGCGCGCGGTCAAGGTCTGGGACCGGCGCGATTTCCGGAATTTCGACGATCAGGTCGAACTCGGGACGCGCAACATCAAGGTGGCTTTGAAACGTCTGCGGCGCTGGGTGCGGGAAGGCGCGCAGGAGGAACTCGACCTTCCCGGCACAATCCGCGCCACCGCCGAACACGGCTATCTCGACGTGAAGACCCGGCCCGAGCGGCACAATGCGGTGAAGGTTCTGCTGTTTCTCGATGTCGGCGGCTCGATGGACCCCCACATCAAGGTGGTCGAGGAGCTTTTCAGCGCCGCCCGCGCCGAGTTCAAGCATCTCGAATATTACTACTTCCACAACTGCCTCTACGAAGGCGTCTGGCGCGACAACCGCCGCCGCTGGGATCGACAGACCCCGACGTGGGAGGTGCTGCGGACCTATGGCGCTGATTACAAGGCGATCTTCGTGGGTGACGCCTCCATGTCGCCCTACGAGATCGCCCATCCCGGCGGCGCGAACGAACACTGGAACGCCGAATCCGGCCAAACCTGGCTTCAGCGCGCGCGGGATCACTGGCCGCAGAACATCTGGCTGAACCCGCTGCCGGAACGGCACTGGCAATACACCCAGTCGGTCGGAATGATTTCAGAAGCCTTTGAAAACAAGATGTTTCCTCTGACTCTCGACGGGATCACGCGGGCCATGAAAGCGCTGACATGAAGGTCATCGGCCAGCTCTGGCGCGATCACCGGATCGCGTTTCTGGCCTTCCTGACCGCCGTCGCCGTCACGCTTTTCTTCGCGGTGCGCCTTGTCACGTTCTCAGTCTACTGGTCCGACCCGGCCCATCGCAACCAGCTCCCCGAAGGCTGGATGACCCCCGGCTATGTCGCGCGAAGCTGGCATCTCCCGCGAGAGGAGGTGCTGCGCGCGCTCGACCTTCCGCCGAAGTCGGATCGTCCCCGGTCCTTCGATGAAATCGCCAAGGATCGCGGAGTTCCCGTCTCGACGGTGCTGGGCGAGGTCTCCGCCGCCCTCACCGCGCTCCGCGGCCAGACCGTGCCGCAATGACGGAATGGCTGCTCGAACTGGTGCCGCATTACGGCATCGGACTGTTGGGTCTGGTAACCTTTCTCTCCTGCCTCGCCCTGCCGGTCCCGTCCTCGATCCTCATGCTCGCGGCGGGCGGCTTTGCGGCCTCGGGCGATCTCGTCCTCTGGCAGGCGGTGGCGGCGGCGCTGACCGGCGCGCTGCTCGGCGACCAGCTGGGCTATGCCGCCGGGCGGTTTGGCGGGCCAACCTTGGTGGAACGGCTGTCTTCGTCCCGTCAGCGCGCTGCGCTGCTGGCGCGCGCCCGCGCGATGATGCTGTCGCGGGGGTTGATCGCGATCTTTCTCACACGCTGGCTTTTCAGTCCGGTCGGTCCCTATGCGAACCTCGCCGCCGGGGCCGCGGGCTTTGGCTGGAAGGCCTTTACGCTTGGCAGTCTTGCGGGGGAGACCGTCTGGGTAACGCTCTACACCGGCACCGGCAGCGTTTTCGCCGGCAATCTCGAGGCGGCGAGCGATCTTCTCACCTCGGCCCTTGGCCTTGTTGGCGGCGCGGCGGCGGTGATCCTGCTCGGCCTTTGGCTTTTCAACAGCGTCAGGATGAAGGCCCGCTAGACGCTTGGCCTCGCCGCCCGCTGCACCCATATTACACTCATGCTGAAGCTCGCGCCCATCCTACTCGCGGTTCTCTACGCGGTCCTCGCCTACCACTTCTCGGTCTGGCGGACGAAAAAGACGCTGGACGCACAGTCACGGCCTTTGGCAGAGCCGGGACTGGCGGGCGAGATCGACCGGCTTGCCCGCGCGCTCGACCTCAAGCATATCCCGGTGCATGTCTACGCCATCGCCCCGGTGAACGGCCTTGCCGCACCGGACGGGCGGATTTTCCTGACCGAGGGCTTTTTGCAAAAATATCGCGAGGGCACCGTGACGGCCGAGGAAATGGCCAGTGTCGTGGCACATGAACTGGGCCATATCGCCCACGGCCATGCACGGCGGCGGATGATCGACTTTTCCGGACAGAACGCGATCCGTGTGGCGCTGGCGACGGTGCTGGGACGGATTCTGCCCGGTGTCGGGGTCTATCTCGCCGGTCTGCTCACCTCGCTTCTGGCGGCGCGGCTTTCCCGGCAGGACGAATACGAGGCCGACGAATGGGCGTCCGCCCTGCTCGTCAAGGCCGGGATCGGCACCGGGCCGCAGAAGTCCCTGTTCCGCAAGCTCGAGGCACTGACCGGCATGGCCGGGGCTGCGACGCCCACCTGGCTTCTGAGCCATCCGAAAACCGATGAACGGATCGCTGCCATCGAGCAGAACGAGGCGAAATGGGGGCTGAACGTCACGCCGTTGCGCTAGGTCCGGTCCAATAGCTTGCCCAATCGCGGCAACCGCGCGCGTTTGAGGAGGGCGCGGAGGGGCTGCGGCTCGCCCGAGAGGACCTCGGCCTTTGTACGGACCTTTTCGACGACCGATGCGACGCTTTCGGGCGTTTTCTCATATAGAGCGCGAAGGAATTCATCGGGGTCCATGCGGCGCAGTCCCTCTTCGGCGAGGATATGGCGCGGGAAATCCTGTGCATTGGAGGTGACGATGACATCGGCCCCGCCCGCGATCGCGGCGGCGAGGACGTGGATGTCGGCGGGGTCCGGCAGGTGAAGCCGCGCCTCGAGGCCGGTTTTCGAGGAAACGCTCGCGCTGGGGAACTCGACGCGCAGGACCGCGATTTCGCCCCGCGCGATTTCCTCCGCGCCGGGGCCGAGCTTCACCGTCGCACGCGCCCATTCCTCGAGGATGCGATCGGACCAGAGGGGCTGGTAAAGCCCCGCCTTCGCGACGCCGATCAGGATCTCGCGCAGGACGGTCGGGTAAAGGACGCAGGCGTCGAGAAGCGCCTTCATCCGTCGAGCCGGAAGAAGAGTGCCTTGAGATAGCCCGTCTCGGCCAGTTGCGGCAGTTGCGGATGGTCCGGCCCTGCGAAGCCGGTATGGAGAAGTTGCGCACGCCGCCCGCCCCGCCCGATGCCACGGGCGGAGGCATTGCGGAACTGGGTCAGATCGACCGCATGGGAGCAGGAGCAAAGCACCAGATAGCCCCCCGGCGCGACCAGAGGCGCGGCGAGGCGGGCGACCCGCTCATAAGCGCGCAGGCCCGCCTCCAAAGCAGGCTTCGCGGGGGCGAAGGCGGGCGGATCGCAGATCACCAGTTCGTATAGCGCGCCTTCGCCCGCGAGCGCCTCCATCACCTGAAAGGCGTCACCCTTCCGCGTCGCGAAGCGGTCCGAGACAGACATCGCCTTCGCGCCGCCTTCTGCCAGTTCCAAGGCCGGGGCGGAGCCGTCGACGGCAAGCGCGGATGTCGCCCCGTTGGCAAGCGCCGCAAGCGCAAAGCCTCCGACATGGGAAAAGACGTCGAGAACGCGCGCGTCCTTGGCAAGCGCCGCCGCAAAGGCATGGTTCGGGCGCTGATCGTAGAAAAGGCCGGTCTTCTGCCCGCCGAGAAGATCGGCGAGGTAGATCGCCCCGTTCATCGGCACCTGGAGCGGGCCGTCGATGGCGCCCCGAAGGACCGCCGTCTCTTCATCCAGACCCTCAAGGCTCCGCGACCGTCCAGTTGCATTCTTGACGATGGTGGTGACGCCCGTAACGTCGTAAAGCGCCCCGGCCAGATCGTCGATCATCGCCTCGGCCCAGGCGGCGTTCGGCTGGATCACGGCGGCATCGCCGAAGCGGTCGATGATGACGCCCGGCAAGCCGTCGGCCTCGGCATGGATCAGGCGGTAGAAGGGCGTGTCGAAGAGGCGTTCGCGCAATGCCAAGGCACGGGTCAGGCGCGCGGCGATCCAGTCGCGGTCAATGATCGTTTCGGCGTCACGGTCGAGCATGCGCGCGATGATCTTCGACTTCGGGTTGACGGTGACGACGCCCATCGGCCGGCGCGCGTCATCCTCAAGCAGCGCGATGGTGCCGGGCGCGAGCGCCTGGGTGCGACGGTCGGTCACAAGTTCGTCGGCATAAACCCACGGAAAACCATGCCGCACGGCGCGGGCGTCGGCCTTGGGCCTAAGACGAACGGTCGGATAGGTTTCGGTCATGCTGGCGCCCCGCTCAAGATCAGCCCCTTCCCTAGTGCGAAGCCGCCCCAAGCGAAAGCCCCCGGCTTGACGCATCCTGCCGGTGCGCGCAAACTCGCATCTGAAAGCACTCTGGCGCATGTCCGCGGATTGCGCGTCCGGCACTGGTTGTTAGCGCTAACGCAATGTGCTACACCGCAGCCGAACTTGGATTCCCCCATGATCGGGCAAGCGCGCCGGGCCCGAAGATTGTCAGGAGGCAGAACATGCCGCTTCAGCCGCGTTTTGAGGACATCACCGCACGTATCCGTGCCCGCTCGGCCCCGACACGCAACGCCTATCTCGACCGGATGAGGCGCGCGGCGGAGGAAGGCCCCGCCCGCGCGCATCTGTCCTGCGGCAACCAGGCCCATGCCTATGCGGCGATGGGGCAGGACAAGGCATCCCTTGCCGAGGCGCGGGTCGCGAATATCGGCATCGTGACGGCCTATAACGACATGCTGTCGGCGCATCAGCCCTATGAGGATTACCCCAAGATCATCCGTGAGGTCGCGCGAGAGCTTGGTGTGACCGCGCAGGTCGCGGGCGGCGTACCGGCCATGTGCGACGGCGTCACGCAAGGCCGCGCCGGGATGGAACTCAGCCTCTTCTCGCGCGACGTCATCGCCCTCGCCGCCGGCGTCGCGATGAGCCACAACTGCTTCGACGCTTCGCTCTATCTCGGCATCTGCGACAAGATCGTGCCCGGCCTCATCATGGCGGCGGCGACGTTCAGCCATGTGCCCGCGGTCTTTGTCCCCGCCGGACCGATGACCTCGGGCCTGCCGAATGACGAAAAGTCCAAGGTCCGCCAGAAATTCGCGCAAGGCGAGGTCGGACGCGACAAGTTGATGGAGGCCGAGATGGCCTCTTACCACGGGCCGGGCACCTGCACCTTCTACGGCACCGCCAACACCAACCAGATGCTGATGGAGTTCATGGGTCTGCACCTGCCGGGCGCGAGTTTCGTGAACCCCGGCACACCCTTGCGCGAGGCGTTGACGAAGGAAGCGGTGCGCCGCGCGTCGGCGATCACCGCGCTTGGCAACGACTATCGGCCGGTCGGCGAGATCCTCGACGAACGCGCTTTCGTCAACGGCATCGTCGGGCTGATGGCGACCGGCGGCTCGACCAACCTCGTCCTCCACCTGCCCGCCATGGCGCGGGCGGCGGGGATCATGCTGGAATGCGAGGATTTCGCGGCCTTGTCGGACATCGTGCCGCTGATGGCGCGGGTCTATCCGAACGGTCTGGCGGACGTGAACCACTTCCACGCGGCAGGCGGGCTTGCCTTTATGATCGGCGAGTTGCTGGACGGCGGCCTTCTTCATCCCGACGTCAAGACCATCGCCGGTGACGGGCTTGCCGCGATATGCGCAGGAGCCGAAGCTGAAGGACGGCGCGCTGACTTGGGAAGACGGCCCGGCTGAGAGCCTGAACGACAAGGTCCTGCGACCGCTGAAGACGCCGTTCAATCCCATCGGCGGCCTCAAGGAGCTGACCGGCAATCTCGGGCGCGGCGGTCATCAAGGTCTCGGCCGTCGCCGAGGACCGCCATGTGATCGAAGCCCCCGCCCGCATCTTCCACGACCAGAACGAGGTCAAGGCCGCCTTCCAGCGCGGCGAGTTCACCGAAGATGCCATCGTCGTCGTCCGCTTTCAGGGACCGCGCGCCAACGGGATGCCCGAACTTCACTCGCTGACCCCCACGCTTTCCGTGCTTCAGGATCGCGGCCTGCGCGTGGCGCTTGTCACCGATGGCCGCATGTCGGGCGCGTCCGGCAAGGTGCCCGCCGCCATCCATGTCAGCCCGGAAGCCGCCTGCGGCGGGCCGCTCGCGCGGATCAGGGACGGCGATATCGTCCGGCTTGACGCGGTCTCGGGTACATTGGAAGTTCTCGGCGTCGATCTTGCCACGCGCGAGCTTGCCACCGCCGATCTGAGCCAGAATGCCCACGGCACGGGACGCGACCTGTTCGCCGCCTTCCGAGCCCATGTTGGCGCCGCCACCGAGGGCGCCGCCCTTGTCGTCTGATCTGATGCCCTACGCGAAGGAACACCAATGACCCCCGCCGAGCAAAGCCGCAAAGCCGCTGAAATCTGCGCCCTCGCCCCGGTCGTCCCGGTTCTGGTGGTCGAGGATGTATCGAAGGCCAGGAGCCTGGCGCAAGCGCTGGTCAAAGGCGGGCTGCCCGCGCTGGAAGTCACGCTGAGAACACCGGCCGCGCTGGACGTGATCCGCGCGATGGCCGAGGTGCCGGGCGGCGTCGTCGGCGCAGGGACGCTCCTGACGCCGGCGGATGTGAAAGCCGCGAAGGCCGCGGGCGCGAAATTCGGCGTCTCACCGGGTGCGACGGATCGCATCATCGACGCCTGCGCGGCGGAAGGGTTGCCGCTGCTGCCCGGCGCGGCGACGGCGACGGAGGTGATGGTCCTTCTCGAAAAGGGCTTCACGGTGCAGAAGTTCTTCCCGGCCGAAGCCTCGGGCGGGGCATCCGCACTGGCCGCCATCGGCGCGCCGCTTCCGCAGGTGAAGTTCTGCCCGACAGGAGGGGTGAGCATGAAGAACGTGCTCGATTACCTGAAGCTCTCGAACGTCATCTGCTGTGGCGGAAGCTGGGTCGCCCCGAAGGCCGCCGTCGCCGCGGGCGACTGGGCCGAGGTCGAGCGGCTCGCACGGGAAGCGGCGGCCCTGCCGCGCTAAGGCCGAGTCGCGAGTGCTTCGCCCAACGCGCGGCGGATCAGGCTTTGACGGTCGCCAGCCGATCCGATGATGACTGAGGCCAGCGCGAACAGAAGGATCGTGCCAAGGGCGATCCGGCCCGGTCCGGCACTGGCGGCAAGGGTGATGCCGCAGGCCCCGGCGCAGAGATCGGCCAGCCCTGCGACCGAAGCGCCGAGAAGCGCGAAGACCAGCGCAAAGCGCAGCCGGTTGCGCCGAAGATGCAGGATCCGCTGAAATCAGCGGCCTGTGGCCGGGGCGGCGCAGGAACCAATTGGCCGCCCCATCGACCGCAACGGCAAAGGCGAAGGCTCCGAGCCCGATCTGGAGAACGGCCGCGATCAGCGGCGCATGCGGCGCGGCGCAGAGGCCGAGCCCGAGGGCGATCGCTCCGGCGGGAAGGTAAATCGCCAGAAACGCCAGGACAGGAATAACGGTGCGATCAGAAAGCAGCATGGAAAGTATCCTCGAAGGATACCTTTCCCTAGCGTCGCTTCGCGGCCAATGCGGGGCGTGGCTTGGTCAGACTCGCGGCAAGATTCCGTTGATTTGCGGTGACACTCTCCGTCAGGTTGCAACGCGCGCGGCGCGCCCGCCGCGACGCTTTGGCGCGGCACCGGGTTTCAGCCCCTCGGTCAGGACCTGGGTCATAGGGTGATCGGGGTGCGCTGGTCCGTAGTCCGCCAGATGCACCCGCATCGCCTCATGCGGATCAGTCCCCGCCGCAAGGCTCAACGCCCAATCGAGAAAGATCGAACGGCATTCCGGCAGGGTGATGCCTTCGATGACGTAGGATTCGCGGATCAACCCCTTCGGGTCGGCACTTTTCTGGTCCATCACTTTTCTGCCCATTCCGTCGTCCGGCCCCGTCATTTCACTGCCCCACCTTTGGGACACCAAGTGTTGTGGCGATGATCGCCTCGGCGCGGGCCACATGCGCGGCCAGCCGCGACCGAAGATCGGCAAGATCCGACGCGCCGGTTTCGCGCAGGAGGAACACGCGCCCGCCCTCGCCGATCGCGTCCGTGTCCAGCGGTTTTTCGGTCAGAAGCCGCTCGCCCGCCTGAAGCCGCCAGAGAAAGCGGTAGGCCTGTTGCAGCGCCTCTTCTGCGGCGGCATCGAAATGGCCCGCCGCCTTTCCGGCGCGCAACTGCTGCTCGACCCGTCTGGCGGGCGACGCGGCACGCAGCGCCGAGGATTGCGCCAACAGTTCGATATCCTGCAACCGGCCGTCGCCGATCTTCGCCTCCCATTCGCCGTCGGGCGCCTTGGCTGCGAAGATGCGTGCGCGCATCTCGGCGGTGTCGCTGAGAGGATCGTCGCACCCGGCGATTTCGCGGTCAGCACGCCGCTGCCGGATCGTCTCCACCTCGTCGGCCAGCGCGGGATCGCCCGCCACGGGCCGCGCGCGGGTCAGCGCGAGGTGCTCCCAGGTCCAGGCTTCGTCCATCTGGTAGCTCTCAAAGGACTGGAGCGAGGTCGCAACCGGCCCCTGGCGGCCCGAGGGGCGCAGGCGCATGTCGACCTCGTAGAGCCGCCCGTCCGCCATCGGCGCCGAAAGCGCCGTCACCAGCGCCTGTGTCAGCCGCGCGTAATAGGCACGCGCCGCGAGCGGGCGTTTGCCGTCTGACGCCTCCACCCCCGCCGCGTCATAGACAACAATGAGGTCGAGGTCCGAGGCCGCGTTCAGCCGCTCGGCCCCGAGCGAGCCCATGCCCAGCACCACCGCCCCGCGCCCCGGCGGCGCACCGTGCTTGGCGGTGAAATCGGCCATCACCACGGGCCAGAGCGCGTGAATCGCGGCCCCGGCAAGATCGGCATATTCCTTGCCCGCCACGCCCGCGTCGATCAGGCCGCGCAGGTGATGCACCCCGACGCGGAAATGCCATTCCTTGACCCATCGCCGCGCGGTCCCAAGCTTGCCCTCGTAGTCGCCGATGCGCGCCAATTCCCCGGCAAGCTGCACGGCAAGAGCATCGCCGCCCGGCCAATCGGCAAAGAACCCGCCCCCGATCACCGCGTCGAGCACGGCGGAATTGCGCGCGAGATAGGCGGCAAGCCCCGGCGCGGTCGAGCAGATATCGACGATAAGGTCGATAAGCTGCGGATTGGCGTCAAAGAGGGAAAAGAGCTGAACCCCCGCCGGAAGCCCCGAAAGGAATCCGTCGAACTGTCGCAAAGCCTCATCCGGGTTCGCGGAGCGGTCGAGGCGGCGGAGGATTTCGGGCTGCACCCGCTTGAAGATCGTCACGGCGCGTTCGGAGCGAAGCGCGGGATAGGAGCGCCAGCCATCGACCACTTCCTGTGCCTCGCGGCTCATCTTCGGCAGATCGCGCGCCTCGCCTGGGGCGAAAAAGCCCTCGGTCAGCTCGCTGACGCGTTCGAGCCGTTCGCGAAGGTCAGAGCGCCACTTGTCGGTGTCGCCCTCGCCCATCATGCGGGCGAGCCGGTCGATACCCTCGGCATTCGTCGGCAGGTCGTGGGTCTGGGCGTCGCCGACCATCTGGATGCGATGCTCGACCTCGCGATGCGCGCGGTAGAGGTCGGTCAGCTCGGCCGCGTCAGGTTCCGGCACCCAGCCCTTCGCGGCCAGCGCCGCCAACGCCTGCACCGTACGCCTATCCCGCAGATCGGGGTCGCGGCCCCCGGCGATCAACTGCCGGGTCTGGGTGAAGAACTCGATCTCGCGGATGCCGCCGACGCCGAGCTTCATGTTGTGACCTTCCAGCACGATCGGCCCGTGCAGCCCTTTGTGGTCGCGGATGCGAAGCCGCATGTCGTGGGCATCCTGAATGGCCGCGAAATCGAGGTGACGGCGCCAGACGAAAGGGGTCAGCGTCTTGAGAAAGCGCTCCCCGGCGGCGATGTCGCCCGCGCAGGCGCGGGCCTTGATGAAAGCCGCGCGTTCCCAAGTGCGGCCCTGCGCCTCATAATATTGCTCGGCCGCACTCATGGAGATGCAGACCGGCGTGACCGAGGCATCCGGGCGCAGGCGCAGATCGGTGCGGAAGACATAGCCCTCCGCCGTCATGTCCGAGAGCATGGCGGCGGTCTTGCGGACAACGCGGATGAAGGATGCCCGCGCCTCCTGCACGTCATCGGGATCATAGCGGCTGTCGTCGAAGAGGCAGATGAGGTCGATGTCGGAGGAATAGTTGAGCTCGCCCGCGCCCATCTTGCCCATGGCAAGCGCCACGATCCCCCCCGCCGTTGTCGCATCCTCCGGCACTGCCCCCGGCACCTTGCCGCGCCGGATCTCGTCCGCAGTCAGCGCGACAAGGGCGGCATGAACCGCGCGGTCGGCGAGCGCGGTCAGTGCGCCCGTGACCTCTTCCAGCGTCCAGATGCCGCCGAGATCGCAGAGCGCCGCGAGAAGTGCGATGCGCCGCTTGGCTTGCCGCAGCGCTGCGCCCAACGTGTCACTGCCCCGCCCGTCGGTCGAGGTGAGACTATCGGCATGCGCGGCCTCAGGCGTCCCGGTCAGCGCCGCTTCCAGCCAATCCGCCTCCTGCGCCATCAGCCCGGCGAGATAGGGACTGCACCCCGCCACCCCGGCCAGAAGTGCGATCACCTCCTGCGGTTGCGATGCGAAGCGGTCGCGCGGCTCCTCCGTCCCGGTGGGATCGTAAGGGATCGGGCAGCGTGTCAGGCGGGAAGCGAAGCTCATGGTCTGACAGTAGCGGCGGCGCGGTCGCCGTCAACGGCGGGCGGCTTGCAGTTTCGCGTGGCGCATGGCTTCCTTTGGCGCAAAGAAGGGACAGTCGATGAGCAAGAGCCTGAAGCGGGTGCGCGCGGCGCTGGACACGGCGGGAATAGCGGCGGAAATCCTTGAAATGGCCGAAGGCACCCGCACCGCCGAGGACGCCGCGCGGGCGGCGCGCTGCGAGGTCGACCAGATCGTCAAGTCGATCATCTTCCGGGGCGAGGAAACCGGCCATGTCGTTCTCTTCCTGACCGCGGGCGGAAACCGGGTCAGCGCCGCGAAGGCGAGCGCCGTCTCCGGGCAGCCCCTCGGCAAGGCCGATGCCGATCTGATCCGGGCCGAGACCGGGTTTGCCATCGGCGGCGTCGCGCCGCTTGGCCACCTCACCCCGATCCGCAGCTTTTTCGACCCGCGCCTCCTGGATTTCGCGACCGTCTGGGCCGCTGCCGGCACCCCGCGCCACATCTTCGCCGCGCCGCCGCGCGCACTACTGGCTGCGACCGGCGCGGTCGAAGCGGATTTCACGGAATAACAACTCGTCTCTTTTCAAGGCGTTGACTAGTGCGATACGGCGGGATGTAAATTTCCTTTACATCGCCTCTTGACGTAGCGCGCCCGGCTTCCGATCTTGGTGATGTGAAAGACATTCACATGCACAAACGGAGGTTCTCAATGTCCACCATCGCAGCCTGGCCGTCGCGGGCGGAAATGTGGCTCGACGAGCGCGGCAAAGGCGCGTGGATCGCGGCCATGGTGCTCGGTTTCATCTTCTTCTGGCCCCTCGGCCTTTTCCTTCTCGCCTACATGATCTGGAGCAAACGGATGTTTTCGAAATGCCACGGCCGCTGGGGCGGCAAGGACCATCATGCCCACATGGGCCATATGCGGATGCGCCAGTACGGCATTCGCCCCTCGGGCAACACCGCTTTCGACAGCTACAAGGCCGACACGCTCGACCGGCTGGAACGCGAGCAGGAGGAATTCGAAGCCTTTCTCAAGCGCCTGCGCGAAAGCCGCGACAAGGCGGAGTTCGACCAGTATCTCGATGACCGCGCGCGTGCGGCGAAGGATGGGTCGGATGAGGGCGGCAATAGCGAAGGCACTGGCGCTTACTGACCCCGCGACAATACGCGATGAAGGGATCGGTCCTGCCGGTCCCTTTCTTTTGTTTCCGACCTGTTCTTTTAGACAACTCTTTGCTTGGCGGATTCGCCGCGTCTTGCTAACGTCCCGGTGTCACCCGATTGTTGCAGAGCCCGGCCCCTGAACAGACATGCGTCATTCGCTGCCCATAGCGCCCCAGTTCTATGTGACGGCGCCGCAGCCCTGCCCTTATCTTGAAGGGCGGTCTGAGCGGAAGCTGTTCACCGCACTTCAGGGCGACAATGCGGAGCGGCTGAACGACGCGCTTTCCAAACAGGGCTTCCGGCGGTCGCAGAACGTGCTTTACCGTCCGTCCTGCGCCGAATGCTCCGCCTGCCTTTCCGCCCGCATCCGCGTGGCCGATTTCACACCGAACAAAAGCCAGCGGCGCACGATCAAGCGCAACGACTACCTGCGCCGTGACGCGACGAGCCCCTGGGCTACGGAGGATCAATACGCCCTCTTCCGCCGCTACCTCGACAGCCGCCACGCCGATGGTGGCATGGCCGACATGGACATCTTCGAATTCGCCGCGATGATCGAGGAGACGCCGGTCAAAAGTCGCGTTGTGGAATATTCCGCAGCGCCCGAGCCGGGTGAACCACGCCGCAAGCTGACGGCGGTCTGTCTGACCGACGTGCTCGATGACGGGCTGAGCATGGTCTACAGCTTCTACGACCCCGACCATCGCGGCGACAGCCTTGGCACCTATATCATCCTCGACCACGTCGAGATCGCGCGGAAGGCCGGTTTGCCTTACGTCTACCTCGGCTATTGGGTGCCGGGCAGCCGGAAAATGGGCTACAAGGCCGGGTTCGGCGCGCTCGACATCTACAAGAACGGGCGTTGGCAGGACATAGGCAATCCCTCGGACCATTCCTCCGAGACGCATCCGCTGTCGGTCGATCCCATCGCCGAACAGGTTGCGCGCATCGCCCTTCCCGACACCCGCGCCAACCGCAGTTGATCTCGATGAACGCGTCGTTTCGGCGCCGCTGACGACCCGCCCGGCGCGATCAACAAGCGCACATTGCAAAGCTTGATATTTCCGGTCAAACCGTCGCAGGATGCGCGCAAAATCAGCGGCCTAAATCCAAGACCGCAACAGGGGGGGAACCTATGCAAGCATCGCTGGCGCTTTCGCGCCTCATCGATCGCATCAACGAAATTATCGGAAAATCGGTAAGTTGGCTGATCCTTGTTGCGATTTTCGTCTCGGCCGTGAACGCCACGGTGCGCAAAGTCTTCAGCATCTCGTCGAATGCCTGGCTTGAACTGCAGTGGTATCTCTACGGCGCGGCCTTCCTGATGGCCGCCGCCTATACGCTGAAGCAGAACGAACATATCCGCATCGACATCATCTACGGCATCTGGTCGCGGCGCACGCAGCACTGGATCGACCTGATCGGCCATGTCCTCTTCCTGATGCCCTTCGTCATCCTGATGCTTTGGATGTTCTTTCCCTATGTCGCGCTGTCGATCCGGCAGGGCGAGGTCTCGACCAATGCGGGCGGTCTGATCATCTGGCCGGCCAAGGCGCTGCTCCTGATCGGGTTCACTCAGCTTTTCTTTCAGGGCCTATCCGAGATCATCAAGAAGATCGCGATCATGCGTGGGATCATCGAGGACCCCACCCCCTTCGTCTCGGCGCATCATGCCGGCCGAACTTGAAGCGGAAGAGCTGATCGCGGAGGTCCGCAAATGATGGAATTCATCGCCACGAACATGGCGCCGATCATGTTCGTCTCGCTGATCGTCTTCTTGCTGATCGGCTATCCCGTCGCCTTCTCGCTGGCCGCCAACGGCCTGGTGTTCTTCGTCATCGGCGTCGAGCTTGCGCCGTTGTCGAGCGGGAACATCACGCTTGACCTGGCCACTGCTCTACGCCATGCCCGAACGCTTCTGGGGCATCCTGTCGAACGAGACGTTGCTGGCCATTCCCTTCTTCACCTTCATGGGGATCGTTCTTGAGAACGCTCCGGCATGGCCGAAGATCTGCTCGACACGATCGGTCAGCTGTTCGGCCCGGTGCGCGGCGGCCTCGCCTATGCGGTCATCATCGTCGGCGCGCTTCTGGCGGCGACGACCGGTGTCGTGGCGGCCTCGGTCATCGCGATGGGGCTGATCTCGCTGCCGATCATGCTGCGCTACGGCTATGACCGGCGGGTGGCGACCGGCGTCATCGCGGCCTCGGGGACACTGGCGCAGATCATTCCGCCTTCGCTCGTCCTGATCGTTCTGGCCGACCAGCTCGGCCGCTCGGTCGGCGACATGTACAAGGGCGCGATGCTGCCGGGTCTTGTGCTGACGGTGCTCTACCTCGGCTATGTTTTCGTGATGACGATCATCCGGCCGAAATCGGTGCCGGCCCTGCCGCTTGAGGCGCGCACGCTGGGCGGCGGGGTGACATCGCTCTTCCTGACGCTCGCCGCGGGGATCGGCATCGCCTATGGCGCCATGGTCTATCTTACGCCGACACAGGGCACCGACGCCGACATCCTCGGCGCGGCCATCGGCGTCGCCGCGATCTATCTGGTGGCTGTCCTCGACAAGGTGAGCGGGCTGAACCTTATGTCGCGCCTCGCGCAACAGGTCATCATCGTTCTTATCCCGCCTCTCGCGCTGATCTTCCTTGTCCTCGGCACCATCTTCCTTGGCGTCGCGACGCCAACCGAAGGCGGCGCGATGGGGGCTGTCGGCGCGCTCGCGCTGGCGGCGATGAAGCGCCGGCTGTCGATCGACGTCATCAAGCAGGCGCTGGCCGCCACGACGCGGCTCTCGTCCTTCGTGATGTTCATCCTTGTCGGCGCGCGGGTCTTTTCGCTGACCTTCTATGGCGTGAACGGTCATATCTGGGTCGAACACCTGCTGACCTCGTTGCCGGGGGGCGAGCTGGGCTTTCTTATCGCGGTTTCGGCCTTGGTCTTCTTCCTGGCCTTCTTCCTCGACTTCTTCGAGCTGGCCTTCATCATCGTGCCGCTTCTGGCCCCGGCAGCCGAGAGGCTGGGCATCGACCTTATCTGGTTCGGGGTGATCCTTGGCGTGAACATGCAGACGAGCTTCATGCATCCGCCCTTCGGCTTCGCGCTCTTCTATCTGCGCTCGGTCGCCCCGCGCGAGAAGTATGCGGACAAACAGACCGGCAAGATGATGGACCCGGTGACGACGGCGCAGATCTATTGGGGTGCCGTGCCCTTCGTCTTCATCCAGATGGCGATGATCGCGGTTGTGATCGCCTTCCCCGGTCTTGTGATGCACTACAAGGGCAAGGTGATCGACCCGTCGACGATCGAGATCAAGATCCCGCAATTGAACACGCTTCAGGCGCCCGGCGGCATCGGCTTGCCGCAACTCGGCGCCCCTCAACTTGGGACTCCGCAGTTGGGGGCGCCGCAGTTGGGGGCACCGAAAGTCACCCCATGAGCGTGTTGGGGCGGGTTCGCGGCACCTGCCCTTCCCCCCTCGTCCGGACATGAAAAAGGCCCCGCGGATCGCTCCGCGGGGCCTTTCCTTTAGACCTTCAGGTCAGAGTTTGCCGGCCTGCTGCTGCACCATCATGGTGGTGTCATAGGTGTATTCGGCAATCTGCGCCCAGAGATATGCGTCCTTCATGAAGGCTTGCTGGCTTTCCCAGATCTTCTTGAACGGCTCGTTGGTCGCCATGACTTCGGCGTAGACCTCGCGCGAGGCGTCGAACGCGGCCTGCATCACATCCTGCGGGAACGGGCGCAGCTGCGCGCCGTTGGCCACAAGGCTGCGCAGCGCGGCCGGATTCTTGTAGTCGTAGTTCGCCATCATGTTGGCGTTCGCGGCCTCGCAGGCGGTGGCAAGCACGGCCTTGTAGGCGTCCGGCAGTTCGTTCCACTTGTCGAGGTTGACCATGGTCGAAAGCGTCGGCGCGCCTTCCCACCAGCCCGGATAGTAGTAATAGGGCGCGACCTTGTAGAAGCCGAGCTTCTCGTCGTCATAGGGGCCGACCCATTCGGCGGCGTCGATCGTGCCTTTTTCAAGCGACGGGTAGATGTCGCCGCCGGCGATCTGCTGCGGCACGACACCGAGTTTTTCGATGACCTTGCCGGCAAAACCCCCGATCCGCATCTTCAGACCCTTCAGGTCCTCGACCGAGTTGATTTCCTTGCGGTACCATCCGCCCATCTGCACGCCGGTGTTGCCGCAGGGCAGATAGTGGACGTTCTGGGTATGGAAGAACTCATTCAGCATGTCGATGCCGCCGCCATAGTAGAGCCAGGCATTCATCTGACGGTAGTTCAGGCCGAACGGAACGGTGGTCCCGAGCGCCCAGGTGGGATCCTTGCCCCAGTAGTAGTAGGACGCGGTATGGCAGGCCTCGACCGTGCCAGCGGCGGCGGCGTCGGCGGCTTGCAGGCCCGGAACGATCTCACCGGCCGCGAAGACCTGAATGTAGAAGTTGCCATCCGTCTGGTCGGAGACGTATTTCGCCATCGTCTCGGCGGCGCCGTAGATGGTGTCCAGCGACTTCGGGAATGAAGAGGTGACGCGCCAGGTGACTTTCGGCATGTCCTGCGCGACGGCCGGCGCGGCGAGCGCCGAGGCCGCAGCGGCAGCGGTGCCCCCGACGGCAGCCTTGGTTAGAAAGGAACGACGATCCATTAAATTTGACCTCCCGGTTATTCGTTGCCCCGCGGATAACCCTCTGAGGCAGCCGCAGATGTCCAGCACTTTACACGGCACTTCCCCCCTGTCCAGCCCAAGGAAAGGTCTTGGCGCAAAAGCGTTTTATATCCTTGCCATCACCCCCGTTGCGTCAGGAAAACACCAAGCGCCATCACCGCCAGACCCGTGGCACGTTGCGGCGTCAACTCGCGCACCATCGCGCCCATCAGGCCAAACTGATCGATCACGGCGGCCGAGACGAGCTGCCCCAGCAGCACCCACATGATCGCGTTCCCAAGCCCGAAGCGCGGCGCGACCCAGGTGATGGAGAGAACGTAGAAAGCGACAAGAAGGCCACCGAGGAAGAGATGTTTCGGCGCAGACGGCGCCAGGGCCAGCGCCGAGGTTCCGCCCGTCACGACCATCGTGGCCGCCGCGCCGAGGAAGGCGACGACGAACAGGATTGCCGCCGCCGCCGCAGGCGACTCGATCCGCGCCCCAAGCCGCGCGTTGAGCGCGGCCAGAACCGGAATCCCGACCCCCGCCAAGAGCATGATCGCGCCATAGCGCAAGGTATCCGCCGTCATCGCCATCATCTCCTGCCGCCGCATGTTGCGCCGCGATCCTCTCGCGCCGCCGCGTCATTGTCCATGCGCAGATATCCACCCCGACTGATGGATTCCTTCCGGAAATCGTCGTTCCGCCCTTGCAATATCCTTCCCGAACACAAAGCTTGACGCCAATCAGCCGGGAGCAGGTCGTGATCTATGTGATGTTCGTGCTGGGGCTCATCGGCCTCTTCTTCGGTGGTGAGTTTCTGGTGCGGGGCGCGGTCGGGATCGCCCGACGGCTCTCGGTTTCGCCGCTGGTGATCGGCCTTACGGTCGTGGGTTTCGGCACTTCGGCGCCCGAGCTTCTGGTTTCGGTCCAGGCGGCGCTCGCCGACGCGCCCGACCTCGCGGTCGGCAATGTGATCGGCTCGAACATCGCCAACATCCTGCTGATCCTCGCGCTGACCGCGGTGATCATGCCGGTGCCGATGCGCATCGCCGACACGCGGCGCGACTTTGCCGTGATGATCGGCGCAAGCCTCGTGCTTTGGGCGCTGCTCCTCGGCGACGTTATCTGGCGCTGGCAGGGCATCGTGCTCGTTCTCGGCCTCGCGCTCTATCTCTATGTCAGCATCCGCGCCGGAAGAGCGGCGCCGGACGAAGACCTGCCCGAAATATCTGGTACGCTTGGAAAAAGCCTTCTCGTCGCGCTTGGCGGCCTTGTCGTCCTGCTGATCGGTGCGCGGTTCCTCGTCGAAAGCGCCAGCGAGATCGCCCGAACCTTCGGCGTGAGCGAGGCGGTGATCGGCCTCAGCATCGTCGCAGTCGGCACGTCGCTGCCGGAGCTCGCCACCTCGGCCCTCGCCGCGCTGCGCGGCCATTCGGAGATCGCCGTCGGCAATATCATCGGGTCGAACATCTTCAACATCCTCGGGATTCTCGGCGTCACAGCCATCGTCGCGCCGATCCCGACCGATCCCCGCTTCGCCAGCGTCGATATGTGGGTCGCTCTCGCTGCGGCTCTGGCAATGCTGTACATCGCGGTACGCCCCGGAAATGTCAGCCGTGCAGGCGGTGCGGCACTTCTTGTGGCCTATGCCGCCTATATGGCGCTGCTCGCCTGACCCCACGGCAATTTCGCGTTCCTTTCGCCCGCGCCGCCCAGCACGAAAGAAAAGAAGTCATTTTTGCACCAACGCGACACATTATTCCCGATATTGCCGGTTGACGCCCCTGAAAAGCCTGCCTAATGTCCGCCGCGCAGCAGCAAAAGGTCCTTCGGGCAATGGATCCGATCCTTGTACTTGTCGGAAAGTGGCGCATGGGCCGGTAACGGTTGACCATAGAGGTTCCCATGCGCCCCGGTTCAAACCCGGGGCTTTTTGTTGCGCGAACGAAGCTGGATGGAGAAATCGGACGATGTCACGGCAGATGACCGGTGCGAAGATGGTGGTTCAGGCGCTCAAGGATCAGGGCGTCGATGTGGTCTTTGGCTATCCCGGCGGCGCGGTGCTACCGATCTATGACGAAATCTTTCAGCAGAACGACATACGCCACATCCTCGTGCGTCACGAACAGGGTGCGGTCCACATGGCCGAGGGTTATGCCCGTTCGACCGGCAAGCCGGGCGTCGCGCTCGTGACCTCCGGCCCCGGCGCGACCAATGCCGTCACCGGCCTCACCGATGCGCTGATGGATTCGATCCCGATCATCGTCCTGACGGGTCAGGTTCCGACCTTCATGATCGGCACCGACGGCTTTCAGGAGGCCGATACCGTCGGCATCACTCGCCCCTGCACCAAGCACAACTGGCTGGTGAAGGACACCGACCGGCTGGCCGACACGCTGCATCAGGCCTTCCATGTCGCCACCAAGGGCCGCCCCGGCCCGGTCCTGATCGACATTCCGAAGGATGTGCAATTCGCCACCGGCACCTATGTCGGCCCGCGCGAGGCGAAGGTCAGCCACTATCAGCCCAAGGTGAAGGGCGATATCGAGGCGATCACCAAGCTGGTCGAGATGATGGAAAAGGCTGAACGGCCGGTCTTCTACACCGGCGGCGGCGTCATCAATTCCGGTCCGGGAGCGAGCCAGCTTCTGCGCGAACTGGCCGACGCGACGGGCTTTCCGGTGACTTCGACGCTGATGGGCCTGGGCGCCTATCCCGCCTCCGGCAAGAACTGGATCGGCATGCTCGGCATGCACGGGCTTTATGAGGCCAACCTCGCCATGCATGGCTGTGACCTCATGATCAACCTCGGCGCGCGGTTCGATGACCGCATCACCGGGCGGCTTGCCGATTTCTCGCCGAAGTCGAAGAAGGCACATGTCGATATCGACCCTTCCTCGATCAACAAGGTGATCCATGTCGATCTGCCGATCGTCGGCGATGTCGGCCATGTGCTCGAAGACCTTCTGAAGGTCTGGAAGGCGCGCGGCCGCAAGGTCAACAAGGAGGGCCTCGCGAAATGGTGGGGCCAGATCGAGCAGTGGAGGCTGAAGAAATGCCTCAGCTACAAGAACTCGCAAAAGACCATCAAGCCGCAATACGCGCTTGAGCGGCTGGAGGCGCTGACCAAGGGCCGTGACCGCTACATCACGACCGAGGTCGGCCAGCACCAGATGTGGGCCGCGCAATATCTTGGGTTCGAGGCGCCGAACCGCTGGATGACCTCCGGCGGCTTGGGGACGATGGGCTACGGCTTCCCCGCCTCCATTGGCGTGCAGATCGCGCATCCCGACGCGCTGGTCATCAACGTCGCGGGCGAGGCCTCGTGGCTGATGAACATGCAGGAGATGGGCACCGCCACGCAGTTCCGCACCCCGGTGAAGCAGTTCATCCTGAACAACGAACGGCTCGGCATGGTGCGGCAATGGCAGCAATTGCTGCACGGCGAGCGCTATTCACATTCGTGGTCCGAAAGCCTGCCCGATTTCGTGAAGCTCGCCGAGGCCTTCGGCTGGAAGGGCATCCAGTGCAAGGATCCCAAACATCTCGACGACGCGATCATGGAGATGATCGAGTATGACGGGCCGGTTCTTTTCGATTGCCTGGTCGAGAAGCATGAAAACTGCTTCCCGATGATCCCGTCGGGCAAGCCGCACAACGAGATGCTTCTGGGCGACGCCGCGACCGAAGGCGCGATCCAGGCCGGCGGCGCGGTGCTGGTGTGAGACGGCCGGGGGCCCTGCCCCCGGACCCCGGAGTATTTCAGAACAGAAGAAAGCAGAGGCCAGGATGTCCGCACTGAACATCAAGAAGGGCGCAACCAGCCATTCCGCCTATGACCTGCGCGATCCCAATGCGCAGGCGAATGAGACCCATACGCTTGCCGTCATGGTCGATAACGAGGCCGGCGTGCTGGCGCGGGTCATCGGGCTTTTCTCGGGGCGGGGCTACAATATCGAAAGCCTGACCGTGGCCGAGGTCGATCATGAGGGGCATCGGTCGCGCATCACCATCGTGACGCGCGGAACGCCCCTGGTGATCGAGCAGATCAAGGCGCAGCTTGGCCGTCTCGTGCCGGTCCACGAGGTCCACGACCTGACCGTGGAAGGCCCGAGCGTGGAGCGGGAACTGGCGCTCTTCAAGGTCTCCGGCACCGGCGACAAGCGGATCGAGGCGCTGCGGCTGGCAGAGATCTTCCGCGCCAATGTCGTGGATTCGACGCTGCAAAGCTTTGTCTTCGAGATGACCGGCACGCCCGCCAAGATCGACGCCTTCGCCGATCTGATGCGGCCCCTCGGCCTCGCGGATGTGGCACGTACCGGGGTCGCGGCCCTGTCGCGCGGCGCCTGAACCAGCCGGGCAAGCAAAAGGCCCCGGGACATCTGTCACCGGAGCCTGTGTCTTGTGCGGTTTTCGTGCGGATCAGTTGGCGAGCGTGCCGGATTCCCGCGCGGCCTGAAGTTCGTCGGCATCGACCTGACCGTCGCCATTCACATCGACCGCATTGAAGGTCGCCTGGTTCAGGTCGGGATATGCGGCCTGAAGCTCCTCAAACGAATAGGTGCCATTGCCGTCGGTGTCGCTGACCACGGTCTGCGCAAGCGCCGGTGCCACGCCGAGGGCCGAGAGAACGCCAAGGGCCAGAACGAACTTTTTCATCTACCATCAACTCCTGCGGGGACTTACCCCAGTCTCAGCGGACCTGCCGCTTGATTGCAAATGTGGAGCGTCATCGCCGCTTGCGCAAGAGCAGGCCGCAAATTCCGCTGCGGCACGGCGGGAAGGTGCCGGCAGTCTCCTGGTGCGACGCAAGAAAAAAGGGGGCTTGCGCCCCCATCTCAAGTTTCGCCGCTCAGGCTCATTTTCGTACCGCCCGGTATTCTCGCCTGCGGCCTGAACGTCGTTGGGGGCGAGCGCACCCGCCCCGTGTCAACTGCCTGTGATCGTATCCGCAAGGGGCCCCTGCGTCACCCTGATTGTGACGGTTTCGCATCGACAGGTCCGGGTTTTTTCGCAGAATTCGCTATGGTCGACCACGATATATGGTGTTTTACCGCTTGACATACGTCAACCAGAGGTATGCGACCGAGTTCGGCGCATCCTGAGGCGACCCGCCACAGAATCACTCGCCGCCCTGCCCGCGCGACCGCCCCCCTTTCCTGGCGGCACGAAATCCCCTAAGCCTGTCAAGGGACCGGACGGGGGCCGCATGAACAACTCCATCATCGAGCGCTGCGCGGCGCGCGGGCTCCGGCTGACCGAGCAGCGAAAGACCATCGCGCGGGTGCTGGAGGCGTCCGACGATCACCCGGATGCAGAGCTGCTTTACATGCGCGCCTCAGCCATTGACCCGAAGATCTCGCTCGCCACCGTCTATCGCACCGTCCGTCTGTTCGACGAGGCGGGTATCCTCGACAAGCTCGAATTCGGCGATGGGCGCGCGCGCTACGAAGATGCGGAGCGCGCGCATCACGACCATCTCATCGACGTCACGTCCGGCAAGGTGATCGAATTCGTCGATCCCGAGATCGAGGCCCTTCAGGTCAAGATCGCGGCGCGGCTCGGCTATCGGCTGACCGGTCACCGGCTTGAGCTTTTCGGGGTGCCGGTGAAGAAGCGCTGATCCGCCTTGTGGCGGTGAAATCGCCCCTGTAGGACTGCGGCTCCCGGCCCAAGGAAATCTCATGGAAAACCTGCGCGGCATCGCTCTTATGATTGCCTCGATGGCGGGTTTCTCCATCGAGGACACGCTGATCAAGGGCGTGTCATCCCATATCCCGTCGGGTCAGATCCTTATCATTCTCGGCCTCATCGGCGCCGCCATCTTCGCCGTTCTTGCGAAGCTGAGGGGATTGCGCCTGTTCGGCCCCGCCCTGCTCGAACGGTCGGTCCTGATCCGGAACCTGAGCGAGATGCTGGGGACCGTCTGCTATGTCTCTGCGATCATCATGACGCCGCTTTCCAGCGCCTCGGCCATCCTCCAGGCCACACCGCTTGCCGTCACCCTGGGTGCCGCGATCTTTCTCGGCGCACCGGTCGGGTGGCGGCGCTGGAGCGCCGTTGCGGTCGGGTTCGCCGGTGTCCTCATCATCGTCCGGCCCGGCGCGGAGGGTTTCATGCCCGCTTCGCTTTTCGCGGTGGGTGGCGTAATCTTCCTTGCCGCACGGGATCTTGCAACACGCAGTGCGCCCGCGCATGTCCCCTCCCTCATCATGGCCCTCTATGGCTTTCTCGCGGTGGTTCCGGCGGGGGCGGTCCTCATGGCGTTTCAGGGTGGCTGGGTCGCGCTTCCGCCCGGCATTCTCCTCCGCCTTGGTCTCACGGCCGTGGTTGGCGTCGCCGCCTACTATGCCATCGTTGCCGCAATGCGGGTCGGCGATGTCGCCGTGGTGACCCCGTTCCGCTATTCGCGCATCATCTTCGCGCTGATCCTCGGCATCACGGTCTTTGACGAAAAGGTCGACCGCTGGACCCTGATCGGGGCTGCCATCGTCATCGCCTCGGGTCTTTACACTCTCATCCGTGAGGCGCGACTGCGGCGTGCTGCCTGAGAGGGCAAATTGCCGCCGTTAGCGCTATCATCAGCGTTCCCATCCGCGTCAAGCTGGTGTAGGACAGGCGCGACACTTCCCACATAGAGGGTTTCAGCCATGAGCACGATCATCGACATCCACGCCCGCGAAATCCTCGACAGCCGCGGCAATCCCACGGTCGAAGTGGACGTGACGCTCGACGACGGCACACAGGGCCGCGCCGCCGTTCCCTCCGGCGCCTCCACGGGCGCGCATGAAGCGGTTGAGAAGCGCGACGGCGACAAGAAGCGCTACATGGGCAAGGGCGTGCTTGAGGCCGTTGCGGCGGTCAATGGCGAGCTGGCCGAGAATATCGTCGGCTTCGACGCGACCGAACAGGTCGCCATCGACCGCACCATGATCGAGATCGACGGCACGCCGAACAAGGGCCGCCTTGGCGCCAACGCGATCCTCGGCATCTCGCTCGCCGTCGCGAAGGCCGCGGCGGACTACACGACCCAGCCGCTTTACCGCTATGTCGGCGGCACTTCCGCCCACATTCTGCCGGTTCCCATGATGAACATCATCAATGGCGGCGAACATGCCGACAACCCGATCGATATCCAGGAATTCATGATCGTGCCCGTCGGCGCGGAGAATATCCGCGAGGCGGTTCGCATGGGCTCGGAGGTCTTCCATACGCTGAAGAAGGAGTTGTCGAGTGCGGGTCTGTCCACCGGTATCGGCGATGAGGGCGGCTTCGCGCCGAACCTGTCATCCACCCGAGATGCCCTGGATTTCATTCTGAAGGCGATCGACAAGGCTGGCTACAAGCCGGGCGAAGATATCTACCTTGCGCTTGACTGCGCTGCGACAGAGTACTTCAAGAACGGCAAATATGTATTTGCCGGCGAAGGGAAAACCCTGTCGGCGGAGGAGAATGTCGCCTATCTCGCCGCGCTGGTGAAGGACTATCCGATCATCTCCGTCGAAGACGGCTGCGCCGAGGATGACTGGGCCGGCTGGAAGCTTCTGACCGACACCCTCGGGTCCAAGTGCCAGCTCGTCGGCGACGATCTTTTCGTCACCAACCCGATCCGTCTGGCCAAGGGCATCAAGCAGGGCTGCGCCAATTCGCTTCTGGTCAAGGTCAACCAGATCGGCACCCTGACCGAAACGCTCGACGCCGTCCGCATGGCCGACCGCGCGCGCTACACCTCCGTCATGTCGCACCGCTCGGGCGAGACCGAGGATGCGACCATCGCCGACCTCGCCGTGGCCACGAATTGCGGGCAGATCAAGACCGGCTCGCTGGCGCGGTCGGACCGGCTGGCCAAGTACAACCAGTTGATCCGGATCGAGGAAAGCCTGGGTGAAACCGCGGCTTATGCGGGCCGGTCGATCCTGAAGGGGTGACTTCACGGATCGCAGCGTCGCCCGGCTTCCGCCGATCGGGGAGATCTGGCAACTACGACTTCTCGATGCCGTCGTCGTTCTGGCGAGACTGCGGCTTGCATGGAACCGATGCCCTGGGTTCCAAGAAGGCTAGGATATCCCGCCCAATGCTATGATCCTGCTGGACAAATCCGCATAGGCCGCGCGCCAGGCGGCCTCCGCCTCTGGCGTGAACGCCGCGCCGAGTTCCTCGCGGAGGGTTTCCATCAGCGCTTCGCCCATCGGTTCGAAATCGGCGGCCTTGATACCGATGATCGCATGGACATGGCCAAGCTCCGCCAGCCGGTCGGACAGCAGTTCGGTCCGGTTGATGTTCTCGATCACGAAGCCCAGCGTCGTCATGAACTTCATCCCCTGCCCCTCCAGATCGTCGCGGAAGAGCTTGCGCAGATGAGGCGCGCGGCGGAACAAGGCGTTGTAGAAATTGACCGAAGCCGGTGCGAGGCGTTCGCGAAGCTCAAGGAACGTGTCGCGGATGAGGGCGGATTGCGGGGCCGAATCTGACATGGCCATTCCTTCCATCGCTGCGGATGGCAACAGGCTGCGCCCTGAACCGAGGTCTCGCCTTGATCCATCTCAAGCGGGCAGCCATCAGTGGGCGGGCAGGAACACGATGGGGGATTTTCATGCAGAGTGATGAAATCATTGACATTCTTGGATTGCGGCCGCATCCGGAAGGCGGCTGGTACCGGCAAACCTGGGAGGGCGAAGAATCGCCCCGCGCTGCGGGCACCTGCATCTACTTTCTCTTGAAGGCGGGGGAGCGGAGCCACTGGCACCGGGTCGATGCCGTGGAAATCTGGCACTTCCACGCGGGCGCTCCGCTGATCCTGTCGCTGGCCGCGACCGAGGCGGGACCGGCGCGCGACCACCGCCTTGGCCCCGATCTTTCGGGCGGCGAACGCCCGCAGGTCATTGTGCCGAAGGACCACTGGCAAGCCGCGCGGACGACGGGGGACTGGACACTTGTCGGCTGCACGGTCTCTCCGGGGTTCCGGTTCGAGGGCTTCGAACTCGCCGCGCCGGGCTTTGACATTCCGGGCGGAGCGGTCTGAAAACGGCCGTACACATCCCGTGCACATCCCGTACACACCGGGTGCAGACGCCATGCCGCGCGCCGGGGCTTGCCCAACCGCCCGGAACGCCCGATCCTGTCGGCATGAGCGACCACCGCGCCTTCCTCTCTGCCCTGCCCGCCGCCGAGAAGCTGGTGCTGACCGAACGCAGCGACCGCGCCGGGCTGATCCATCTCGCCGGATACGGCGGGTTGATCCTTGCAACCGGCATGTCGATTGCGTTCCGGGTTCCGTTCTGGCCGCTCCTCCTGCCGGTTCAGGGGCTGTTGCTGACCTTTCTCTTCACGCTGGAGCATGAATGCACGCACCGGACGCCGTTCCGGTCGGACCGGCTTTCCGATTGGGTCGGTCGGGTCTGCGGGCTGGTGCTGATCCTGCCGTTCGAGTGGTTCCGCTACTTTCACCTCGCGCATCACCGCTTCACCAACCTGCCCGGCCAGGACCCGGAACTGGAGAGCGCCAAGCCTGAGACTCCGCGTGCCTGGATCTGGCATGTCAGCGGCCTGCCCTATTGGGGCTCCGCCCTTCGCCTGATCGCGCGGCTTTGCGCCGGGACGGAGCGCGCGGCCTATCTGCCGGACCGCGCCCTGCCCCGGATGGTGCGCGAAGCGCGGGTCATGGCGCTGATCTACGCCGCCGCAGCACTCAGCCTTCTCGTCTCGCCGCTTCTGCTCTGGCTCTGGATCGTGCCGATGCTGATCGGGCAGCCGTTCCTGCGCCTCTACCTTCTCGCCGAACATGGCGACTGCCCCTTTGTGGCGAGCATGTTCGAGAACACGCGCACCACCTTCACCAACCGGATCGTGCGGTTCCTTACCTGGAACATGCCCTATCACGTCGAGCATCACGTCTTCCCCGCCGTCCCGTTTCACAAGCTGCCGGACCTTCACGCCCGGATGCGCGACCATCTGGCGGTCACCGCGCAGGGCTACGGCGCCTTTACCCGCGACTACCTCGCGCGCAGGCGTCGCGCGCCGCACCCCTGAGCGATTGTGCCCGGCACAATCTTCGCGTGGCATGGGCACGGCCGATCCAGTAGTCAGGGCGCAGCTTGGAAGGACCGGAAACGATGGCCGAAAGACCGCCCGCGCTGGCGAATGACGATACCCTGCCGGGGTTTCTCTATGCGCTGTCGGCCTATCTGCTTTGGGGTTTCCTGCCGCTCTACATGAAGGCGTTGGCGCATATTCCGCCGATCGAGGTGATCGCGCATCGCGTCCTCTGGTCGCTGCCGATCGCGCTGCTGATCCTTCTGGCGACGGGACGGACCGCCGACCTCATCCGTGCGCTGCGGACGCCGGCGATGCTGGGCATGGCCGCGGTCACGGCGGCGCTGATTTCGGTGAACTGGGGCATCTATGTCTGGGCCATCGGCGCGGGCCATGCGCTTGGACGCGGCGCTTGGCTATTACGTCAATCCGCTCTTCTCGATCTTCCTCGGCGCGGTTCTGCTGCGCGAAAGGCTGAGCACGGCGCAATGGGTCGCCATCGCGCTGGCGGCGGTCGCCGTGGCGATCCTGACGGTGGAGACGGGCCGGTTGCCGATGGTGTCGCTGGGGCTGACGCTGACCTGGGGTTTTTATGCGCTTTTCAAGAAGAGGCTGCCGATCGGCCCCAATCAGGGATTCACGCTGGAGGTGCTGCTGTTGACGCCCCCGGCGCTCGGCTATGCGCTGTGGCTGACTGGCCGGGGCGAGAGCCATTTCGCCGAAGGTGTGCCCTTCGATACATGGATTCTGTTCGGCTGCGGCGCGGTCACGGCGATTCCCCTGATGCTCTATGCCAACGGGGCGAAGGGGCTGCGCCTCTCGACCATCGCCATCATGCAATATATCGCGCCGACGATGATCTTCCTGACGGCGGTCTTCGTCTTTGGCGAGGAATTCGGGCGGGCGCGGATGATCGCCTTCCCGCTGATCTGGGCGGCGCTGGCGATTTACACCGGCTCCATGCTGGTGCAGGCGCGGGCGGCGCGGATTACCCGCCGGGGCGGCTGATCCTGCCGCCACCGACCGCCGCCGGAACGCCGGTCGTACCGGGGCAGGAGGTGGCCAATCCGCGCGCGACGCGGACCGCGAGATGGGCGAAGGCCTGCGCTTCCAGCATGTCGCCGTTGAGGCCGACCGCTTCGACCGGCTCGACCGGGCAGTCCATGCCCGCCGCGACCATCGCCATCAGGACCGGATTGTGCCGCCCGCCGCCGGTGACGAGGATGCGCGAGACCGGGGCCGGGAAATGCTCGGCGCCAAGGACAACGGATGCGGCGGCGGCGGCGGTCAGTGTCGCCGCCGCATCGGCGTCGGAGAGGTCCTTGACCGCGCCAAGGAGCCAGTGAAAATCTTGCCGGTCCAATGACTTGGGCGGAACCTTGAAGAAATAGGATTGGCGTTGAAGCCGTTCGATGATCGCCTCGTCGACGCGGCCCGCGCGGGCGAGCGCACCGTCGTCGTCGCGGTCGCGGCCAAGGCGCTGGCGGCATGAGGTCGTCGATGGGCGCGTTGGCGGGGCCGGTGTCGAAGGCGAGGCAGGCGCCGCGCGCCTCGGGCGCGGGTTTGCCGGGGTCGAGCCAGGTGAGGTTGCCGACGCCGCCGAGGTTGAGAAAGGCCACCGGCTTTGTCGCGCCGATCCATTTGGCGCAGGCGAAATGGTAAAAGGGCGCGAGCGGCGCGCCCTGCCCGCCAAGCTCCACGTCCGAAGAGCGGAAATCCCAGACCACGGGGAGATCGAGGATCTCGGCCATGACGGCACCGTCGCCCGCCTGATGGGTGCCGCGTCCGGCGGGATCGTGGGCGAGGGTCTGGCCGTGAAAGCCCGCAAGCTCCGCCCGCCCGGCCAGCGGCGCCATGAGGGCGGCATGGGCGGTCTCAACCACCTCCGCCGCGGCCTCGACGCCGTCATCGCCCGGCCAGCGGCCCAGCGCGGCGCGGATCGTGGCGCGTTCCGTCGAGGTATAGGGCCGGTAGGCGGTGTCGCCGAAGGCGAAGATCTTCTCGCCATCGGTCTTGAGAAGCGCCGCATCGACGCCGTCAAGCGAGGTGCCCGACATCGTTCCCAGTGCCCAGACCGCGCCGCCCTTCAACATGGACTTCCCCTTGACCCTTGCCGCCGGTATAGCGGGCGCGCACAGAATGGACGAGGCCGAGATGACCTACCACCCGAAATCCGACTTCATGCGCGTGATGATGGAGCGCGGCTTTCTGGCCGATTGCACCGATTATCAGGGGCTGGACGAGGCTTTGGCGAAGGGTCGTCGTGCCGGCCTATATCGGCTTCGACGCCACCGCGAAATCGCTGCATGTCGGCAGTCTCATCCAGATCATGATGCTGCGCTGGCTGCAGAAGACCGGACACAAGCCGATCTGCCTGATGGGCGGCGGCACCACCAAGGTGGGCGATCCGTCGTTCCGCGCCGAGGAACGACCGCTGCTGACGCCCGATCAGATCGACGCGAATATCGCCGGCATCAAGCAGGTCTTCGCCAAATACGTGAGCTTTGGCGAAGGGCCGACCGATGCGATCATGCTCAACAATGCCGAATGGCTCGACGGGCTCAACTACCTCGATTTCCTGCGCGACATCGGGCGGCATTTCTCGATCAACCGGATGCTGTCGTTCGAGAGCGTGAAGTCGCGGCTGGACCGGGAGCAGAGCCTCAGCTTTCTCGAATTCAACTACATGATCCTGCAGGCCTATGACTTCCTGGAGCTGAACCGCCGCTACGGCTGCCTGTTGCAGATGGGCGGATCGGATCAGTGGGGCAATATCGTCAACGGCATCGACCTGACGCGCCGCGTGCTCGACCATGAGATCTACGGGCTGACCTCGCCCCTCCTGACCACCTCGGACGGCAAGAAGATGGGCAAGAGCCAGTCGGGCGCGGTCTGGCTGAATGCCGACATGCTGTCGCCCTACGAATTCTGGCAGTTCTGGCGCAACACGACCGATGCCGATGTGGGCCGGTTCCTGAAGCTTTACACCGAACTGCCGGTCGAGGACTGCGACCGGCTCGGCGCGCTGGAGGGGGCGGCGATCAACGATGCGAAGATCGCGCTTGGCCAATGAGGTGACGCGGCTTTGCGCACGGCGCGGAGGCGGCGGAGGCGGCGGAGGCCACGGCGCGCGAGGTCTTCGAGAAGGGCGGCGTGGGCGACGATCTGCCGACGCTGACGCTTTCGGTCGCGGATGTGACCGACGGGATCACCGTGGCGCAGCTGATCGTGCGCTCGGGCCTTGCCAAGTCCGGCAAGGATGCCAAGCGGCTGATCGCCGAGGGCGGCGCGCGGCTGAACGACGATCTGGTGACGGATGCGGGGCTGATGCTTGGTGCGGGCGAACTGGTCGATCCGGTGAAACTGACCGCGGGCCGCAAGCGCCATGCGCTGGTGGTGCTGGACTGAGAGCCGCCTTTCCGGCGCCGCGCGCCGTTTTGCAGTTCGGCCGGCGCCCGACCCGCAGCGTGCTCTATGTTCGAATCTGCGCGAGTGATAGTATCCGCCTGGGCAAGCTTCACCGGCTTGCCGCCTAACCGATCTTTCGCTGCCGGGAACATCGGCCCGCGTTGAACGCTGAGCGTTCCTGGAGGTCAATTTCTGTCCTTGGAAACCAGGTCTTGAGCGCGAGGTTTTGATTATGATGAGACAATTCCTGATGTCCGCCTGCCTGACGGCCGCAGCGGGCGCCGCCCATTCCGCAACCACGTTCGACGTGAGCGTCTGGGGTTTTGCAGGCAACACGATCACCGATCAGAGGATCGACCAGATCCTGAACGACGCGACACGGCTCTTTCAGGACGTAGACGGGGATGGCGACACCGCATGCGCCCTGACCCTCGTGCGGTCCGGCAGCTATGACAGCTTTCCGGCAAACTGGGGCAGCGTCCTGTCGCAATCGCTCTCCGCGCTCACGCCGAACGACCGGACGGTGAGCATCTTCAGCCAGATCACGCGCTGCGGCGATACCGAAATTCCTGCGGGGTTCACCATTCTTGGCTGTGCGCGTCCGGGTGGGCCGGTCACCGTGATCCGGCACAGCAAAGAGGCGGTGATCTGGTCGCACGAGCTTGGCCACGGTCAGGGGCTGTCGCACCATCCGGACACCAACAACTTCATGTTCAAGGAGGCGGCGCTCCACCGGCGGTTCGTGACGACGCCTCAGTGCAACGCCTTCCTGTCGGGGCAGGACGTGCCGATCGTCGAGGCAAGCGAGACCGCCCCGCAGGATGTGCCCGTCGGCGACCTGCTCGATGAGGTCTGGGTCGAGGGCCCGCCCTTCGCCCGCATCACGGAGGCGCCGGCGGAGCTGGTCACGCTGAGCCGGGAGGCGATCGAGGCGAAGCGGTTCGACCAGTGGGCGAATGCGATCACGATCCTTGGCCTGCGCGGCGACCCGGACGACTTCCGATTCTTTGAGACCGTGCTTCGCGAACCGATCGAGGTCGAACCGGACGTGCCCTCGCCCATTGTCGAGGCCAAGGTCGCAGCGCCCCTCGCGCTTGGCTATTGGGGGGCACGACTCGCCGACCCGCGCGCGACCGAGGCACTGAACCAGCTGGCGGCGCCGGCCTCTGCGACGGAAGCGACCGGCCTCAGCAATCTTGAGCGCGGCGCGGATTCGGTGACGCCGATCATGACCAATGCGATGATCGGGCTTGCCATCGCCTCGGCCAAGTCGGAGGTGGCGAATTCCGCGCTCATCGAGGCGAAGACGCGCGCCGAACGCGGCGAGATGAACCTTCAGGTCGACAACGCCGATTTCTTCGCCGGGCTCGACCGTCTCAAGGCGGAGATCGCGGCGCGCGGCCTGGAGACCTATCTTATTGAATCAGAGGTGAAATAAGGCAAGATCACGGGCCGGCCGGCGACCGGCCCCGAAGCGTTGGCGCCATGCGCGGGCCGGCCATTCGATCGCGAGTTTGACGCTGCAGGCCGGCGCTGACCGGATCACCTGCCGAGCATCCACTTGCCGTCGGGGTGGAAAGCGTGGAAGGCAAAGGCGAACATCACGTCATGGACCAGATCGCGCCCCGTCGCCGCGTCGCGCACGCGGATATTGCCGACGTCGCGCCCCTTCGCGATTTGCCCCGTATCGAGCGCTGACGCCTGCCCTGCGGTCCAGTCGATCGTCACCCCGGCCTCGGTCAGCCCGCCCGCCTTCGCCACGCGTTCAAGGGGCCAGGCGCGATTGCCGACATGGACGACGCGGGCAAGCGGTTCGATCCCATGTGGTGGCATCTCACCATCGTAGAGGAAGGGTTTGGCAAGGCTGTCATAGCCCACGTAGGGATTGCGGCCGTAGCTGCGGGGCCAGTCGGGCTGATCCATCACCAGCCCGTCGGGGTTCCGCGCGCGGTAGAGCGCCCAGCTTTCCATCCATCCGGGAAGCTCCTTCAACTGCCGTCCGGTCATCGCGCCGACGATCCCCTCGCCCAGCGCCTGTTGCCACCAGCTTTCGGTCTGGCGGTCATACATGATCATGTCGGAATGCCTGAGCTTGCCCGAAACGCCAAAGCTCAGCACCTGACCGCCGAGACGCCGGTCGAAGATGATCCCGGCATTGCACAGGGGGCAGAAGGTGACGGCGACGGGCACCGCGCCCACGGTGTCGTTCACGATCTCGTGCCAGGTGAGATAGCGGATCGGCCAGGCGCGGGGCGTCGCGCCGGCAAGTTCCAGCACCATGACGGGTTCGGTATCGGTCAGCCGGGTTTCGGACCCGACCGGGATCATCCGGACCGTGTCGAGGGCGGGAATGCCATCCTTCGGCGGGCCGCCCGAGAGGATCTCATCAAAGGCCACCGCGCTGAGCGAAAAGTCGGTCTTCGGCCATTCGCCGCGCCAGTCTGCCGGATCGGCACAGGCCGGCCCCGCAGGAAGCAGGCAGGCGAAAAGGATGGCGGCGATACGCGGTGCGGACATGATACCCCTCGCCGATGAGCTTGACCCAAAGGGAGGCCCCTGCGAAGTTCCGCCAGCCGACGCTCACCCGAAGGTGATGGCGCGTTACGGCTCGACCCGCACCGAGACCATGCGGTCGGGATCGACGACCGCGCCGTTCTTGTCGGGGTCGCCCTTCTTGATCTTGTCGACCACATCCATGCCCGAGACGACGTGACCGACGACGGTGTATTCGCCGTTCAGAAACTCACCCGGCGCGAACATGATGAAGAACTGCGAATTCGCGGTATCCGGGCGGTTCGATCGCGCCATGCCGACGACGCCACGCAGGAACGGAATATCGGAAAACTCGGCCGGAATGTCCGGCAGCTCGGACTTGCCGGTTCCGGCGAGCGAGACATCGCTGCCGACCTTGCCGTATTGCACGTCGCCGGTCTGCGCCATGAATCCGTCAAGCACGCGGTGAAAGACCACGTTGTCGTAGGCGCCGGTGCGGGCAAGCTCGGTGATCTGGGCGACATGCTTGGGGGCGACATCGGGCAGAAGGTCGATCACCACGGTGCCGTTGGCCCCACCACCCGACACGTCGATCACGAGATTCGGACCCGGCCCGTCTTCCCCGGCAAAGGCGCTCTGCGTGCCCTGATGGTAGAGGAACCATGCCCCGCCGATCGCCACGGCGCAGGCCAGGATGCTGCCGACGAAAACCCGCGTGTCAGACATCGGCCGCGACCTTGACCGAGATCATCCGGTCGGGGCTTGCGGGCGGCTCGCCGCGCTGGATCTTGTCGACATGCTCCATGCCCGAGACGACGCGGCCATAGACCGTGTACTGGCCATTCAGGAAATGGTTGTCCTTGAAGTTGATGAAGAACTGGCTGTTGGCCGAGTTCGGGTTCTGCGAGCGCGCCGCGCCGATGGTGCCGCGGTCATGCGGGAGCTTGGAAAACTCCGCCGGAACATCGGGCAGGTCCGAGCCGCCGGTGCCCGCGCGCCGCGCGTTCCAGCCATTCTCCATATTCGCGTGTTCCACGTCGCCGGTCTGGGCCATGAAACCGTCGATCACGCGGTGAAAGGCCACGTTGTCGTATTTTCCGGAACGTGCGAGGTCCTTCATGCGTTCGGAATGCTTGGGGGCGACATCGGCCAGAAGCTCGATGACCACGGGGCCGTCCTTGAGCGTGATGATGATGGTGTTTTCGGGGTCCTTGATCTCAGCCATGATGGCCTCCTTCCAAATCTTTGCGCGGAACCTAGTCGCGCGAGGGCTCCAAGAAAAGGGCAAAGCGCGGTGATGAGTTGACCTTCGCTCATCCATGAGATGATTTGAAGACAACCGGCGGCGCGCTGCCGCCTGAGAGAAAGGATACCGGGATGAGCTGGAAAACCATCGACGACATGGACCTCAAGGACAAGGTGGTTCTTGTGCGCGTGGATATCAACGTTCCGGTCGAAGCGGGCCGCGTGACCGATGCGACGCGGATCGAAAAGATCGTCCCGACGATCAAGGATGTTCTGGCGAAGGGCGGCAAACCGGTGCTGGTGGCGCATTTCGGACGCCCCAAGGGCGCGGTCGTGCCGGAGATGAGCCTGAAGGTCACGCTGCCCGCGCTGGAGGCGGCGCTGGGCCAGAACGTCGCCTTTGCCGAGGATTGCATCGGTGGCCCCGCCAAGAAGGCGGTGGCGGCGATGCAGCCGGGCGATGTCCTTTTGCTGGAAAACACGCGCTTTCACGACGGCGAGGAAAAGAACGATCCGGTCATGGCGGCGGCGCTGGCCGCGCTTGGCAATGTCTATGTGAATGACGCATTTTCGGCCGCGCACCGGGCGCATGCCTCGACCGAGGGGATCGCGCATCTGATGCCCTCATGCGCGGGGCGGCTGATGGCGGCGGAGTTGAAGGCGCTGAACGCGGCGCTTGGCGATCCGCAGCATCCCGTCGTCGCGGTGGTGGGCGGAGCCAAGGTGTCGACGAAGCTCGACCTTCTCGGCAATCTCGTCGCTAAAGTCGATCACCTGGTGATCGGCGGCGGGATGGCGAATACCTTCCTCGTGGCGCAGGGCATCGACGTCGGCAAATCGCTTGCCGAGCGGGAGATGGCGGAGACCGCGCGGGAGATTCTGGACAAGGCAAAGGCTGCGGACTGCAAGATCCACCTGCCCGTCGATGTCGTCGTCGCACGGGAGTTCCGCGAAGGCGCGCCGTCCGAGACCGTGGCTGCCGATGCCTGCCCGGCGGATGCGATGATCCTCGATGCCGGGCCGGAAACGGTCGCGGCGATCGGCAAGGTCTTCGAAGCGTCGCGAACCCTGATCTGGAACGGCCCGCTTGGCGCGTTCGAGATTGCGCCCTTCGACAGGGCGACCAATGCGGCGGCGCGCAAGGCGGCGGAACTGACCAAGGCCGGAAGCCTGATTTCCGTCGCCGGCGGCGGCGATACGGTCGCCGCCCTCAACAAGGCCGGTGTGGCGGATGATTTCAGCTATATCTCCACCGCGGGCGGTGCCTTCCTCGAGTGGATGGAAGGCAAGGTTCTGCCGGGGGTCGCAGCGCTCGAAGACTGAGCGCTTGCAATTCCCCCTCCGCAGCCTATCAGGGGCGGCGGGGGCAGGAGCAGGACCACATGGCATCGAAATGGACGCTGATCACCGGCGCCTCGGAAGGCCTCGGCGTCGAATTCGCGCGCCTCGCGGCGGCGGAGGGGCGCGATCTCATCCTCGTCGCGCGGCAGGCGGAGAAGATGGAGGCGCTCGCCGATGAGTTGCGCGGCAAGCACAAGATCGGTGTCGAGGTCTGGCCGACGGATCTGTCGGACCCGGTGGCGGTCGAGACGCTTTGGCGCAAGATCAGCCTGCGCCGCCATATCGACATTCTGGTGAACAACGCGGGACTTGGCTACAACGGCCCCTTCACCGAAAGCGACGGGTCGCGGGAGATGGCCTCAATCATGGTCAATGTCGTCGCGGCGACGATCCTGATGAAGCGCGCGGTCGTCCATATGAAGGCTCAAGGCGGCGGGCGGGTTCTGAACGTCGCCTCGACGGCCGCCTTCATGCCGGGGCCGAACATGGCGGTCTATCACGCGACGAAAGCCTATCTTCTGTCGCTGAGCGAGGCAGTGGCCGAAGAGCTGCGCGGCGGCACTGTCACGATCACCGCGCTTTGCCCCGGTGCGACGCGGACCAATTTCGCCGCCGATGCGAAGATGGAGCATATACGGCTTCTCAGCGCCCTGCCCGTTCCCTTGGCCGCAGGCGTCGCAAAGGCGGGCTGGGCGGCGATGAAAAAGGGCCAGCGGATTCGGGTGGCCGGGCTTTCCAACAAACTTTTCGCATTCAGCCCCCGTCTTGCGCCGCGCAGCCTTGTGACCCGGATCGCCGGATTGTTTCTGAAATAGCGTTTCGGAACCGGGCGTTAGCGCCACCATGTTTGCAAGGTGGCGGCCGCTCGCCTAGAAGCGGATGGAAACGGGCCCTGCCCGCTCCATCTCAGCCAAGCGAGGATCAGCATGTCACGGCAAAAGCAGGCGGAACAGATGCGTTCGGGCAAGGGCTTCATCGCGGCGCTCGACCAGAGCGGCGGCTCGACGCCGAAGGCGCTGAAGCTTTACGGGGTCGGTGAGGATGCCTATTCCGGCGAGGCGGAGATGTTCGGCCTGATCCACCAGATGCGCGCCCGGATCGCCACCTCGCCCGCCTTCAGCGGCAAGCGTGTCCTCGGTGCGATCCTCTTCGAGCGGACCATGGATGGCGAGATCGGCGGCAAGCCCGCCGCGACCTATCTTTGGGAAGACAAGGGCGTGGTGCCGTTCCTCAAGATCGACAAGGGGCTGGAAGACGCGAAGGATGGCGTCAAGCTGATGAAGCCGATGCCGGGGCTTGACGATCTTCTGAAGCGGGCGGTGTCAAAGGGGATCTTCGGCACCAAGGAACGCTCGGTCATCGACGCGGCCAACCCGAAAGGCATCGCCGCCAATGTCGCGCAGCAGTTCGAAGTGGCGCGGCATGTGCTGTCACACGGCCTCATGCCGATCATCGAGCCGGAGGTGACGATCTCCATCTTCGACAAGGCCGAGGCGGAGGAGATGCTGCGCGACGCGATCCTGAAGGAGCTGGACAAGCTGGTTGAGGGCTCCGAGGTCATGCTGAAGCTGACGCTGCCGACGAAGGCCAACCTCTACAAGCCGCTCATCGAACATCCGAAGGTGATGCGGGTCGTGGCACTGTCGGGTGGCTACAGCCGCGACGAGGCGAATGCACTTCTGGCCAAGAACACCGGCATGATCGCGAGCTTCTCGCGCGCGCTGACCGAGGGCCTGTCGGCCCAGCAGTCGGATGCGGCGTTCAACGCGGCGTTGGACGGTGCGATCCAGTCGATCTACGACGCCTCGGTCGCGGGCTGAGCGGCCCCGCGCCGATGGCGGGAATCGGCCCGAAATAAAGGGAGTTTGGGGGATTCACATTCAAATTCGGATGTGACATGATTCGGCTTACGCGGCCCGTCAGAGGCCGATCCTGAGGCAGAGCATGAACGCACCCCGGAAAAAGCCCGCCATCGGCATGGCGCTTTACCTCGTCGTGATCGGCGGGCTGGGGTTCTATTTCACCTTTGCCGCCGTGCAGGGCGATTACGGCGTCTTCCGCCGCGTGCAGGCCCAGGCCGAACGCGAGACCCTGACCGCCGAGCGCGACCGCCTGAAAGTCGAGGCCGACAAGATGGAAAACCTGACGCGGCGGCTGTCGGACAACTACCTCGACCTCGATCTTCTGGATGAACGCGCGCGCAATGTGCTTGGCATGATCCGCTCGGACGAGATCGTCGTTCACTGATCCTTTCGAAGTCAAAGGCGCGCCTCGCGGCGCAAGATATTCCTCTCGTCGTCGGCCTTGCGGCCTCCTCCTCGCGCAGGCGTATTGGGGGACAGAAAGTGCACAGGTTTCACTTTCTGTCCGGAAATACGCAGGGGGTCCGGGGGCTTGCCCCCGGCGGGTCGCCGCAGGCGCGGCGAAACCCGGCTGCCGCGACGGAAATTTGCTCGCGCATTGGCCCCGGTTACGTTATAAACTCGTTTAATGCTGAACTAGTTTTGCCCCGACGGGAGGAGCACGACATGGCCGCGCGAAAAGCCGCTGCGAAATCAAACACTTCCAAAGAAGATCTGCTCAACTACTACCGCGATATGCTGCTGATCCGGCGATTCGAGGAGAAGGCTGGCCAGTTGTACGGCATGGGTCTGATCGGCGGTTTCTGTCACCTCTACATCGGCCAGGAGGCGGTTGTGGTCGGGCTGGAAGCCGCAGCGGAAGAGGGCGACAAGCGGATCACCTCTTACCGCGACCACGGCCACATGCTGGCCTGCGGCATGGATCCCAAGGGCGTGATGGCCGAGCTGACGGGCCGCGAGGGCGGCTATTCGCGAGGCAAGGGCGGCTCCATGCACATGTTCTCGAAGGAGAAGCATTTCTATGGCGGCCACGGCATCGTCGGCGCGCAGGTGCCGCTTGGCGCCGGCCTCGCCTTTGCCGACAAATACAAGGACAACAAGCGCGTGACTTTCGCCTATTTCGGCGACGGGGCCGCGAACCAGGGCCAGGTCTACGAGACCTTCAACATGGCGGCGATCTGGAAGCTGCCGGTGATCTTCGTGATCGAGAACAACCAGTATGCGATGGGGACGTCGCAGAAGCGCTCCACCTCCACGCCCGACCTGCACACCCGCGGCGAGGCCTTCGGCATTCCCGGCGAAACGGTGGACGGGATGGATGTGCTGGCGGTGAAGGCCGCGAGCGAAAAGGCGGTGGCGCACTGCCGGTCGGGCGAAGGCCCCTACATCCTCGAAGTGATGACCTATCGCTATCGCGGCCATTCGATGTCGGACCCGGCGAAATACCGGACGCGCGAGGAAGTGCAGAAGATGCGCGATGAGCGTGACGCCATCGAGCATGTGCGCGAATTGATCTTGCAGGGTGGCCACGCCACCGACGACGACCTGAAGGCCATCGACAAGGAGATCAAGGCCGTCGTGAACGAAGCCGCCGAATTCTCGAAGGAGAGCCCCGAGCCCGCGCTCGAGGAACTCTGGACCGATATCTACGCCTGAGGGGGACCGCACCATGGCAACCGAAATTCTGATGCCCGCGCTTTCCCCGACGATGGAGGAAGGCACGCTGGCGAAATGGCTCGTCAAGGAAGGCGACGCCGTGAAATCCGGCCAGATCCTGGCCGAGATCGAGACCGACAAGGCGACGATGGAGTTCGAGGCGGTCGATGAGGGGATCGTCGGCAAGATCCTTGTCGCCGAGGGAACCGCGGGCGTGAAGGTCAACACCGCCATCGCCGTCCTGGTCGAAGAGGGCGAAAGCGCCGATGCCGCCCCTGCGCCGAAGGCCGAGGCGCCTGCGGCAGCCCCTGCCCCCGCCGCGGCCAAGGCCGCGCCGGCCGAAGCGCCCGCCGCACCGGAGGCCGACACCTCGCCCGACTGGCCTGCCGGCACGGCCATGAAGACCATGACCGTGCGCGAGGCCCTGCGCGAGGCGATGGCCGAGGAAATGACGCGCGATGAGGACGTCTATCTGATGGGTGAAGAGGTCGGCGAATATCAGGGCGCCTACAAGATCAGCCAGGGGCTTCTCGATCAGTTCGGACCGAAGCGGGTGATCGACACGCCGATCACCGAGCATGGTTTCACCGGCATCGCCGTCGGCTCGGCCATGGCCGGCCTGAGGCCGATCGTCGAGTTCATGACCTTCAACTTCGCCATGCAGGCGATCGACCAGATCATCAATTCCGCCGCCAAGACGCTTTACATGTCCGGCGGACAGATGGGCTGTCCCATCGTGTTCCGGGGCGCCAACGGGGCCGCGGCGCGCGTCGGCGCCCAGCACAGCCAGGATTACGCCGCCTGGTACGCGATGGTGCCGGGCCTGAAAGTGGTGATGCCCTATTCGGCGGCCGATGCGAAAGGCCTGCTGAAATCGGCGATCCGCGATGCGAACCCGGTGATCTTCCTTGAAAACGAGATCCTTTACGGCCGGTCCTTCGATGTGCCGGATCTGGAGGATTTCACCATCCCCTTCGGCAAGGCCCGCATCTGGCGCGAGGGATCGGATGTAACGCTGGTATCGTTCGGGATCGGGATGAGCCATGCGCTCGAAGCGGCCGACAAGCTTGCCAAGGACGGCATCAGTGCCGAGGTGATCGACCTGCGCACCTTGCGTCCGATGGACACGGCGACGGTCATCAACTCGGTGATGAAGACCAACCGCTGCGTGACGGTCGAGGAAGGTTGGCCGGTCGGCTCGATCGGCAACCATATCTCGGCGGTGCTGATGGAACAGGCTTTCGACTATCTCGACGCGCCGGTCATCAACTGCACCGGCAAGGACGTGCCGATGCCCTATGCCGCGAACCTTGAGAAACACGCGCTCATCACCTCGGACGAGGTCGTGGAAGCCGTGAAAAAAGTCACCTACCGGTAAGGAGAGAGATCATGGCAACCGAAATTCTCATGCCCGCCCTCTCTCCCACCATGGAGGAGGGGACGCTGGCCAAATGGCTGGTGAAGGAAGGCGATACGGTCAAGTCGGGTGACATCCTCGCCGAAATCGAGACCGACAAGGCGACGATGGAATTCGAGGCAGTCGATGAGGGGATCGTCGGCAAGATTCTCGTGGCCGAGGGGACGGCGGGGGTGAAGGTCAATGCGCCCATCGCCGTTCTGGTCGAGGAGGGTGAAAGCGCGGATGCCGCGCCCGCACCCAAGGCGGCCGCGCCGGCCAAGGCACCGGCCGAGGCCCAAGCCGCATCGGCTGCGCCTGCGGCAACCGCCGCCCCGGCGGCGCCCAAAGCGGGCGGCAAGCGGGTGATAGCCTCGCCGCTCGCGCGGCGTCTGGCGAAGGAAAAGGGGATCGACATCGCGTCGCTGACCGGCTCCGGCCCACATGGGCGGATCGTCAAGGCGGATGTCGACGGTGCGAAAGCAGGTGCTGCACAGGCTTCGGCCGCCCCTGCCGCCGCAGCTGCCCCTGCTGCGGCCGCAGCTGCGGGTCCCTCCGCGAGCGTCATCGAGAAGATGTATCAGGGACGGGAGTATGAGGAGGTCACCCTCGACGGCATGCGCAAAACCATCGCCGCGCGGCTGACCGAGGCCAAGCAGACGATCCCGCATTTCTATCTGCGGCGGGATGTGCAGCTCGACAATCTGATGGCGTTCCGCAGCCAGTTGAACACCCAGCTGGAAAGCCGGGGCGTGAAACTGTCGGTCAACGATTTCATCATCAAGGCCTGCGCCAATGCGCTGCAAGCGGTTCCGGATGCGAATGCCGTCTGGGCGGGCGACCGGATCCTGAAGCTGAAGCCGTCGGATGTGGCGGTCGCGGTCGCCATCGAAGGCGGGCTTTTCACGCCGGTCCTGAAGGATGCGCATCAGAAGACCCTGTCGGCTCTGTCGGCGGAGATGAAGGATCTTGCCGCACGCGCGCGGAACCGCAAGCTCGCCCCGCATGAATACCAGGGCGGCAGCTTCGCGATCTCGAACCTCGGGATGTTCGGCATCGACAATTTCGATGCGGTCATCAACCCGCCGCACGGCGCGATCCTGGCCGTCGGCGCGGGGGTGAAAAAGCCGGTGGTGAAGGCGGATGGCGAGATCGGCGTGGCGACGGTGATGTCGATGACCCTCTCGGTCGATCACCGGGTCATCGACGGCGCGCTGGGGGCGGCGCTCCTGAAAGCGATCGTCGAAAATCTGGAAAACCCGATGTCGATGCTCGCCTGAGACGCTCAGACAGAAAAGGTCCGGGCGTGATCGCCCGGCCCTTTCATTCTTCCGGCTCGATTTGCAACGCGACGTTACTGGCCGATCAGCTGATCCATGCTCAGCGCCGGCTGGTCGCAACCCGCGTCGCCGATCACCTTCGCGGGCACCCCCGCCACTGTCTTGCAGCACGGGACATCATGCAAGACGACCGAGCCCGCGGCGATCCGTGACCGGTCGCCGACCGAGATATTGCCCAAGACCTTCGCACCCGCACCGATCAGCACGCCGTCGCCGATCTTCGGATGCCGGTCGCCATCCTCCTTGCCGGTGCCGCCCAGCGTCACCGAATGCAGCATGGAGACGTTGTCGCCGACCACCGCAGTTTCACCGATCACGATGGAATGGGCATGGTCGATCATGATCCCCTTGCCGACCACCGCGCCGGGATGAATGTCGACACCAAAGGCCTCGCTCACCCGCATCTGCACGAAATAAGCCAGGTCGCGGCGACCTTGCGACCACAGCCAATGACCAATCCGGTAGGCCTGAACCGCCTGGAAGCCTTTGAAGTAGAGCAATGGCTGCATGAACCGATGGCAGGCCGGATCACGGTCATAGACCGCCACGATATCCGCGCGCGCCGACTGACCCAAGGCAGGCTCCGACGCATAGGCCTCATCGGCGATTTCACGCAGGATCTGCTCGCTCATCTCGCCTGAGGCGAGCTTCAGCGAAAAGCGATAGGACAGCGCCCGCTCCAGCGTCCGGTGGTGCAGAATACCTGAATGGATAAGTCCGCCCATCAGCGGTTCATCGCGCACGGCGGCACGCGCTTCGTCGCAAATATGGGTCCAAACCGGGTCAACCCGCGACATCACTGCCTGTTTCTCGGCCATCGCAATTCCTCCGAACTTGCTCCCTTTATAGCAGATAGCGCGGTTTCGCGGAACGAAAAGCCCTTGAGCATCAAAGTTTGTCATGAGCTGCGCTGATGCCTGCGGATAAGCGCTGTCAGGACCGCGACCAAAGCTTCGGCATATGCCGGATCGGAGAGGCGGTGCTCGGGCCAGACGGAGCTGTCGCAGAGCACGGTGCTCACCAGACTGCCATTGCCCCAGCGCGGGTGGATGCGGCCCAGTCGCTTGCGATAAAGGTCCGCGGCATGCGCCCGCATGAAGAGGGCTTCGAGCGTGGACTCCCATGCCGCACGCGGCGCGCGAAGCAAAAGCGATGCGGCGGCGACCGCATCTGCATGTGTAACACCGCGCATCGCTCAAAGATCCGGCAGGCCAAGCTCCAGGAAGTGAACCGCAAGCCGGATGCTGCCGCCCGTGAAGTCGCCGCCGACCGCATCAAGCTGCAAGACTTCGGGCGCATAGAATGTCGTGGGCTGGGCCAGCACTCCGCGGACCCAGGCCCCCGCGCCCAGGCCAATCCCGGTCCCGTAACGTCCGACCGCACCAGGATTGCCGAGCGACAAGCTCGTCAGCGTCCCGGTGATATCCACCGTCACCCGCCCCGTAACGCCGACAACGGTCGCGTTCGAGGGAATCACAAAGGGTGTCGTCGACACGGTGCCAGCGGTGACGTCATGGTCGATCTCGGCGACCCGCATCGAAAGACCCGCGTTGTGGGGCGACAAGGTCGCAAATCCCTCGCGCCAAGCGGTCCCGTCAAATACGGCGCCCGCGCCTCGATCGGCGATGAACGCACGCCAGCCGCGCACTGGCTGGGCGAAATCCCAGCCGCCATTCGTGCCGATTGCGATCAGCCCCTCCTGCCCGGCCCAGGCATTGACCGCGCCGACGGGCACGGCGTAGCAGGCGCCATCGACGACGACACCCGGTGGGACGGGCATCGTCGCCGATTGCAGTGCCAGATTGCACGAGGCCGTCCAGCCGCAGCAACGCCTCGTTCACAGTGACATGCTTCTGCGCCTGCGCTGCCTGCAGAAGGGGAAGGCCCAGTTGAGCGGTGTTAGACATCGACAGTCATCCTCGCAAATGGCCCGGGTCCGTAGATATCGGACAGTTGGGCGACATGAATTTCGAAACTCGGGCCTATACCGTCGCTGGCCATCATGGCCGCGGCATAGGTCCATTGCGGTTGGCCAACCGACACTTCCCGAACGACGACACTCCCCTGCACCACACGGAGCAGATAGGCCTCGTAGGCTTCGCTCAGCGGCACATCGAGCCCCGACCAGCTGTCGCCACCAATACGCGTCCGCCTTGTCCAGCGCAGGCCAAGATCACCACCCGCGACCGGTTACGCGCACCCAGATGCGCCGGTGAGTAGGGCCGCAAGCCCCACCCCTTCGAAAGGCTTCGACGAGATGGGTGTAGGACGGATCGTCATAGCCACGCCGGGACGGCCCGATCCGGTAGTGGCGCGCCAGATCGCGTTCATTCGCCGAAAGAGTGATCTGCTGCGGCGCGCCGTTCATCAGGACGACATTGCTTCCGACCGGCCAGCCCGAGGCGCCGGCTTCCTCCGTTCCGGCCTGTCCACGCAAAAGCATGGACAGATCGTAGGTATCCGGTGCGACAAGGGCTGCATCGGCGAACTGGAACAACTCCCAGTTGCCAGATGCGCCACCTCCGATCGCCATCAGGTTCGCGCCGTTGAGAAGTTGTGCCGTGGCAACCGAACTCAGCGCACCGCCCGAAAGCCGGACGCGAACCGGCGCGGAGCGATCCCAGACACTGCCAAGGGCCGGCCCCATCGCGGTTTCCGTCACACCGATCACGGATTGGGCCGTCACCAGCCGGTTCAGCGCATAGCCCGCATCCTGATCGGACCCGTAGACCGCAACGGACCCCGGCCAGGGCGAGGCCGCCACCGCCAGATGCGGCGCATGCGGTATCTCCTCGCCCGTCATCAGCGGCAGATCGAGGAACAGCGGCAGGACCGGCGTCGGGGCGACAAAGCTGCGCGGCGCAACCTGCGCCTCGGCCTCGTCCGACGCCTCGTAGACCGCCGGTTCGACCCGCACGGCTTCAAGCGCGATGGCCCCGGCCTGCTCGGCACGGTCCACCCGGTATAGCTGCCGGCTGCCCGCTCCAAGCGCGATCACGTCCCCCGGCCCAACATGGCCCAGCGACGGCGGCAAGGCCAGCCGCGCACCATCCCGCGCAACCCGGCTTTCGGTCAGCCAGCGCTCCGCGATCCGCTGTGCTTCAGACTGCGTCAGGGCAAGCGCGAATTCGGACTGCGACACGGATTGCAGGTCACCCGCCGGATGAAGCGCCTCGACCGCGCGCGTCTCATAGTCGCCTTCGGCTTCGACATAGCCAAGCCTGACTCGCCCGATGGTCTCGGCGTCGGTCGAACGCTGCGTCTCGATCCAGCCATCGGTCTCTTCCGTCACGGCAAGATCGTCCGACCCGATGACGGCATCCGCGACACCGTCGCGCATCCGGAACCGCAGTGCCCCATCCCGCTCGATCGCATCGAACCCGTAAGTCAGCATGAGCGGCTGCAACGCGCCGCGCCCCGAACCGTTGTCGGCGAGCAAGTAGCCCCGCACCAGACCGTAGAGTCCGGAGACGTCGACTCCCGCTGCCCCTGAACTTTTACAGATTTCCGCCACGACATTGGCCAGCGGCTGCGCCGTCGCGCGACCGTTCAGCCAGTGTCCGCGCGCATAGTTCTCTCCGTCGGACCAAAGATCGCGATTGCCCGGAAACTGCGGGAAGGGTCGCGCGTCCCAGGCCCAGACATGCGCCCGCGACATGTCGACCATCGGCCCCTCGTAGACCTCCGAGACAGGGTTGTTCGCCGGGTCGTTCCAATAGGCCAAAAACGCCCGCAGATATTGCATCTGGATCAGATCGTCGCGCCGACCATTGGAATAGACCGGCAGGCCGGACTCCGACGATTTGGGGTCCAGGAAACGGTTCGGCTGGTTCGTGCCCTTGTCGACCGCAGCACAGCCGAACTCCGTGAACCAGATCGGCTTCGACCCCGGCACCCAGTCGGTCTGCGGCCCCTTGGCGCCGCCGATCCGGTCGTGATGGGCGTTTTCCCACCAGCTTCGGATATCCTTGATGCGCCAGACCCAGTCCTCGCCGAACGCGCCATCGACAATCGGCGTCCGGATCTGCGCGTCGCGCTCCGGCGTGCTCGCATAGTACCAGTCAAAACCTTCGCCACCCGCGATATTCGACTTGAGGTAGTCGATGTCGTAGATCGCCCCCCACCCGGCATCCGCATGATCCGTCCCGTCGCGCCAGTCCGACAGCGGCATGTAGTTGTCGATACCGATAAAGTCGATATTCGCGTCGGCCCAAAGCGGGTCGAGGTGATAGCGGAAATCACCCGTCCCGTCCTGGTAGCCCGCATATTCGGTCCAATCCGCCGCATAGCCGATCTTCGTGGCGGGCCCCAGAATGGACCGCACATCCGCCGCAAGCTGGCGCAATGCCGCGACAGCGGGAAACGCGCCACCCGCCCCGCGGATCTGCGTCAGCCCCCGCAACTCCGAACCGATGCAGAACGCCCCCACGCCGCCCGCCAGCGCGCACAGATGCGCGTAGTGCAGGATGAACCTGCGATAGGACCACTCAGCCGGACCCGTATAGGTGACCTTGCCAGCCGCATGGGAAAAGTGGCTCGGCAGCACCGTTCCGAAAAATGCCGCGACCTCAGTATCGGCAGCGGCGGTGCCATCCGCGCTCCCCTGCCGCCCCGGCGCAACAGAAAGCGTGATGCGTCCCCGCCACGGCAGCACCGGCTGATCCGTTGCCCCGGTCCAGGGGTCGGCGCGCCCGTTCGCCGCCAATTGCTCCATCAGAATGAAGGGATAGAAGACGGCGGACTTGCCTTGCGTCCCAAGCCCACGGATCGCCTCGATCACCGCCGCATCCGCAGGCGTTCCGCCATAGACGGGCTTGCCGCTGTCCTTCACCACTTCCTGCGCCTGCGACCGGGTGATCCCGCCCGACCGCCACGGCATGCCCACACCGTCGAAAGCCGTATCCTCGACCTTCGGGCGCAGACTGCACTGGCCACAGCGCAGATCGTCGCCGAACCACGACACCACCACGGAAACCGACCCACAATTCGGAAGTTCCTCTCCAAGCGCATTCAGCGACACGCTCAGATCGGTCTGACCGCCCGGCGCATGCACATTGGCGGTGACATTGCGGCCAAGCCCCTGATTGTAATGCACCGGCGTCGTGGCAAGCGTGTATTCCCCTGTTCCGGGGATCAAGGCCACGCCTTGGACCGCATGCGTCAGATCGGGCACACCGTCCAGCCCCTCACCCTGCGCGGGGCGGAAGACCTCGAAACTGAACTGCGGCACGCGGTTGCCATAGGGCGCAAGCGGCAGGTCCTCGAACACCACATAGGCAAGGCCCCGGTAGGCCGGCGCCTGCCCCACCCCCTCGACCGCCTCGATCTTCGGGTCCGGCAGTTGATCCTCCGCCCCTGAGTAGACACGCATCGTCACATCGCTGAGCGAGATTTCGATGCCGTCGGCCCAAAGCCTTCCAACCCGCGCGATTTCCCCTTCGCAAAGCGCGATGGCGACACTGACCGAGTAGGAATGCTCCGTGACCTTTGGCTGCGCGGGCGCACCCTTGCCGCCACCGCTTGTCGTGGTCTGGTCCAGAAAGCGCGACGCCCAGATGATCTGCCCGGCAACGCGCATCCGGCCCCAGACATTGCCGATGGGCGCGCCCTCGCTCGCCCCGGTCAGACGGAAGCGATCCACCTTGCCGGTCTCGACCGCGCGCGAGCCGCTGCCCATCAGCCGCTGGTCGATCACGCGCCCGATGGTCGCGCCGACGGCGCGGCCGATCACCGCGCCCGATAGGCCCAGCACCGATCCGCCAAAGCCCGCACCAAGCGAAGCCCCTACGGCCGAAAGGACAATCGTTGCCATCAGAAGGCTCCTTTAAGGAAATTCGAACCTGGCCACGACGCGTCGCAGCCAGGGTGCGGACAGCGGGCTTTCGACGACCGCGTGACCGCTGTAGGCGTGGATGAACGTCGTGCGGCCCGCGACATCCGCCACCAGCCCGATATGTTTCGCGACCGCCCCGTCGCGCATCCTGAACAGAAGGATCTGCCCGCTCGCCAGCGCCGTTGATGGGGCGACCGGCCGAAGGTGCCGCAGCGCAGCCTGCCAGAGGCGTTCCTCCCCATCCGGCTCGCTCCAATCTGCGGTGTAGGCGGGAACAGTCTCCGGTTCCGTGCCGTAAAGCTCCCGCCACACGCCGCGCAGAAGGCCAAGGCAATCGGTCCCGGCCCCCTTGACAGCGGATTGATGGCGGTAGGGCGTCCCGATCCAGTCTCGCGCGATCAGCGACCGCATTGTCCGCGACCCCGCTCATCCCTTCAGGCTCCCGCCGTCATTCCGGCCGGATCTGTTCGGATAGGACATCACCCAATCCTCGCCCGGAATATCGGGAAATCCCCGGAAATTCAGGAAGTTGGCGAATTTCAACCGGCAGGTCTCGGCACGCCGGTCGCACCCTGCCTCCATACGCACAAGGTCTCCCGGCGCGGGCGTGATCCCGAAGGACTGCCACAGTTCCACTTCGCGCCCGGTCGACCCGCGCAGACGGTCGTTCTTGATCGACCCGACCAACCCCGCAGCCGAGCCGGAGAGAACGCGCAGGCGGCCCTTCTCGAACCAGCGGTCATCGAAGCCTGCAAGGCTTGCGAACCGGAACACCCGGCCGTCGTGAACCTCTTCCACCGGACGCTCCTCAGCATATCCCGGCTGGCCAAGATCAAACCGGCAGCGCGCGTCGCCAAGCACTGCCGAACACCGCGAATGATAGATGAAGCCAACGGGCTGGTTCAGCGCCTCCGTAAGCCCCCGGAGTTCCGCAGTGAACGCCCCGCCCGACCGCACAATCTCACCCAGCGTTCCGCGAAATTGCAGCACTCGCATCGCCGGATCGCCCAGTTCACCAGCCAGGCCCGAACCTCTGCGCCGTCATAGCGTCCGGCGAGGATATCCTCCTCGACAATCGCGTCCGACTTTAGCGCGCCGAACGCCTCGGAATTGTCCACCGACAACCCCGTGCCCTGCTGGATCGCCTTGGCGGTCATCCCGCTCTCGGCGCGAAAGCTGATGCCATCGAAGACCAGATCGCGGTCGTGATCGGTGAAGCCAAGCACGACGCCATCCTTGCGCGTCACCGCGAAACAGCGCGACAGCGTGGTCGCGCCGCCCGCCAGATGCGCTTTCAAATCATCGGGATAGATCATGGCAGACGCACCTCGACGACGGGCACCTGCGGCACCTCGCCCGCCTGGAACGACGCGACGGAGACCTGGATGCGGTCGGTGTCAAAGCGCACCGGCACATCAAACTCAAACCCTGCGGTCACACGCTCACCTACGGCGGGCGGCGACAGGAAGGTCACCACCCCGCTCGCGTAGTCCACGGCGTAGTGCACCGTCTCGACCAGCTCATCGCCCTGAAGCCCGACGCGCAACCTGCCTTGGACTGGCTTCGCAATCGCGCGCCGCTCCGAGGAAGGACCGGAGGCATAGGTCTTCGACAGTTGGAAATCGACGGCCAAGCCATCGCCGGTGCCGATCAACTCATCTTCATAGCCCACGGTTGCCGATGCCGGGCAGGACTTGTAGTCCGCCCAGTCCTTCCAGCGAAACCCGTAAAGCTGCCCCTGCCGCGCCTCGAAGAACGCGATGAGCTCGCCAATGTCGTCCAGACTGCGCAGGCTCAGCCCGGCATCATAGCGCCGGCGCGACTGGGCCCAGGGCGTATTGCGCTCCTCGAACCCGTTGGTCAGCGCGACGATCTCGGTCCGCCGCTCCGGCCCGCCGACCGAGCCGAAGCTCAGCTTCGCCGGAAATCTCACCTCATGGAATGCCATTCTCCGCCCTCACCTGTTCCGATCGCCGCGCGACAGCGCCCGCGACATCTGCGCCGCGATCTGGCTCTGGCTGCGCGCAAAGCCCTGCACGTCCGGCGTGGTGACGTTCATCACGATGTTCACCGCACGCCCGCCGCCCTGCGTTTGAACGCCCAGCCGCCCGTCCGCCCCGCGCGTCAGCGGCATGATCGCCTCAGGCCCGGCCTCGCCCATCAGGCCCCGCCCGCCTCGCATCGGGAACGTCGTCGGGCGATGACACGACACCGCCCTTGGCGAAGGGCATGACCCGGCCTTGCGAGAAACTTCCGCCCTTTTCAAAGGGGAAAAGCCCGCTCAGCAGCCCGTTCAAGCCATTGGCGACAGCACCGCCGACGGCTTGCTGAACCGGCCGCATCGCGATGTTGTAGACGCTGTCCACCATCGTCTGCGCCACCGACTTCAAGGCGTCCGACAGTTTCATCCCGTCAAAGACCAGCCCGTCGAAGGCCCGCCTGAGCCCACCGCCGATGCTCGTCGAGAGCGAGGACACCTCGCGCCCGGTAAACACCATGCTTTCCCGCATGCGGCCAAGTTCCGCATCGAAGGCCGCCGTCATCGCCTGCGCGCCGGTCAACGACTGCTCAAGCGCCGCCGTCTGCGCGGCCAACCCGTCCAGACCATCCGTCACTGCCATTTCCGTCCTCCTTGATCCCGTCCGGCCAGGCCCGCGCCAGTTCCATCAACCGCACCCGGTCCAATGGTGCGGCCGCGCCCGGATCGCCCAGCATCATGCACCAGCTCCGCCGGCGTCAGCCGCCAGAACTGATCGGGCCGAAGGCCAAGCGCCCCGATCCCCGCCCGCATCAGGCCGGGCCAGTCAAAGCCGCTCATCCGCCTCGGGCACCGTGAACGCCCGCGCCAGAAGCTGTGCCGCCGACCTGCGCGGCACCCACCGGCCCGCCGCCGATCTCGACCGACGATCAGATCGACCGCCCGCCCTGTCCAGCCGCCGCCGCGCAACCCCGCGACGATCAGCATCAGAACGTCGCGCGTCGAAAACCGCCCCGCCTCGAACCGTTCGACCAGTTCGACCAGCGTGCCGGTGCCCAGCTCCGCCTCAAGCTCCGCCAGCGCGCCCAGCGTCAGCTTCGCCACATGCGCCTCGCCGTTCAGGGTCACGCTGACCTCGCCCGCCCAGGGGTTCGCCATCAGATCGCCGTGAAGCTGAGCGCACCGGCCGAAGCCAGCGACAATTCATAGGTCGCCTCGCCGTTGTAGCTGCCCGCATATTCGATCGAACCGATCTGAAACGGCCCCTCGACGATGCCGAAATCCGGGATGATCACCTGAAACTGCTCGACCGTCCCGGCAAAGAAGATCTGCCGCGCGCGGTCATCCGTGGCGCTGTCCACGAAGACGCCCGAGCCGGAGACCGATGCCGAACGCACCCCCGCCCCGCCCAGCAATTCGCGCCACCCGCCCTGGCTTTCCAGGCTGGTGACATCCACGGTTTCCGCGTTGAAACTGATCCGCGTGGCGCGCAGCCCCGCGATGGTGGTGAACTGCCCGCCTCCGGTCAGGTCGAGCTTGATAAGAAGGTCCTTGCCGTTCTGGGCAGCCATGCGACTTCTCCGATATATGAAACCTTATGGCCGCCTCAACCAGAGAGCCGCCATGAAATGTTTGATTGATGAAAGAGACGATTTCGCCTCAGTCCTCCACCCGCGCCCGGAAGTTCAGGTCGATCCGGCGCACATCCGCCTTCTCGACCCGCCGCGCCCGCGCCGACAGGAACCACAGCCCGACGAGCCGCCCGCGCGCCAACGTCAGGGGCGCGCCGGTCAGCGCGTCCGACACCGCCGCCGCAGCCGCCTTAGCGCTCTGGAACCCCGCCTGATCCGTCACAACCGAGACGGTGAATTCATGCACCGCCCCGCGCCCGACCTGGTCCGAGGCATCCCGGACGTTCTCGGGCCCCAGCGACACATAGGTTCCCGTCACCGTCCCCGGCGGGATGGAATCGTAGACCGCCCCGGAAATCAGCGCGCCCAGCGCGCCGTCCGCGACCAACCGCTGATAGACCGCCGCCTGAAGTGCCGCACCCACGCCATAGCTCATGCCAGAACCTCCTCCTGCGCGAAGCAGGTCAGATATTGCCCCTGCTCGTCCGCCTCGGTGACTGCGGTGATCCGGAACACCCGGGCGCCGTCGCGGAAGCGCTGTTCAGGCTTCGGACGCGACGGCGCCCCCTGCGGCGCAGCTCTCACGGTGATGCGGTAGCCGACCTGCGATACGGTGACGAATTCGCCCGCCCGCTCGCGCCCCGTCCTCGCATCGACCGAGGCCCAGAGCGCGCCGAGCGACACCCAGTTCAGCGCAAAGCCCCCGGCACCGTCCGCAACCCGCTGCGCCTCTTCCAGCACCAGCTTGCGGTTCAGACGCGGCACCCTCATGCCGCACCCCCGCCGAGCACCCGCACCGTCCGCCAGCGCTCGATCAACGCGGTGACGCCGAAGGGCATCCCCGTCGCCTCCTCCCGCTCATGCCGGTTCTCGTGATAGCCCGCCGCCAGAAGAAACACCGCCTGCGCCAGATCGGCCGGCACGTCGGTCCACGCAGGCCCGAAGCCCGCCGTGAACAGCATCTCGATCCGCCCGCCCTGCGGCACGCCCGGCAGCACCGACCCCGCAGCCGCGACCCGCGGCCGCTGCACATCCCTGACCAGAAGATACCGCGCCGGGTCGATCAGATCGGCGACCCCGTCGCGGTCAAGGATCGTCAGCGACGCCACCGCACTTACCGGCGCGACCGGCAGCGCCTGGCTGTCCGGCCAGCGCCACCCCTCCAGCGAAAGAAGGAAGTCCCGCGCGATCAACGCCTTGCCGACCCGCCCCTCAATCGCCGCGATGGCGGCCCGAAGGTAGCTCTCCGCCAACAAATCCTGCGACCCATCATCGGCGAACCCGGTGCCGAGCCGCAGATGGTCCTTGAATTCCGCCACCGGCAACGCCGCCTGCGGCACCGCCGTCACTTCGCTCAGCATCATCGAAATCTCCGATAGTCACGCCCTCCCTTTCAGGAACGGGCGCGGGCCAACCCGCATTGCTCGGACGGAGGGAGCAGCTAGACAATACGGGGGGAGTAGAAGGCGGCCCGCGCCCGAACGACCGGGACCCGAAGGCCCCGGCCGATCCGCACCCCTTACGAGGTCGCGAATTTCAGAAGCTTGATCGCGGCGAAGTCGCTCACGTCACCGCCGACGCGCTTGGAGGCGTAGAAAAGGACATGCGGCTTGGCCGAGAAAGGATCGCGCAGCACCCGCATGTCGGGACGTTCCGCGACGGTATAACCGTTGTGGAAATCGCCGAAGGCGACGGCATAGGCCCCCGACGCGATATCCGGCATGTCCTCGGCGATCAGCACCGGATAGCCCATCAAGCGCGCGGGCTCCCCGGCGGCAAGGCCATCGGACCACAGGAACCGGCCATCTGCATCCTTCATCTTGCGCACCGCACCGGCGGTCTTCGAGTTCATCACGAAGCTCGCATTGGCGCGGTATTCGGCGTCAAGGGCGTAGACGAGGTCGATGATCGAATCCGAGGCATTGGTCGGTGCGAAATCGCCATCCGCGCCGGTCGGCACATAGCCAAGCTGACCCCAGGCCCAAAGGATGTTGTCGACCGTCGCATGGGTCAGGAAGCCCTTCGGCTTGTCGATCCCGTCGCCGGAAACGAACGCCTGCGCCTCGGCCCGCGCGAACTTGTCGGCGATGCGTTCGGCCAGCCAGCCCTCGACGTCGAAGGCGCTGTCGTCGAGCAGCCGCTGGCTCGCCTTCGGCATCGCCGCCAGTTCATGCAGCGGGATCGAGATGCGGTCGATCTGCGGTGTCCCGGTCTCGCTCAGCGAGGCCGTCTCCGTCGCCCAGCCCGAGCCGAGATCGGTGTGATCCACCAGTACGTCGAACGAGGTCGCCTCGACCTGCACCAGATTGGCGATGGCACGCAGCGACGAGGTCGATTTCAGCACGCCGCGAATACGGGCGGAGGTTTCTGGATCGACGAGGAACCCGCCATCGGCGCTCACCTGCGTGTTCAGCGCCTTGCCCTCCAGGACAAGCCCGCGGAGGCCGTCATCGTCGCCCGAACGCAGATAGGCGCCAAAGGCCTTCTTGTGCGGCGCGTCGAGATCGACGGCGGTGGAAAGCGCCGGGCGCCCGGCAGTCATAGATTTGCGATCCAGCATGGTCAGTCGCTCTTCCTGTTGTTGCAGCTTCGATGTCATGTCGTCCTGAAAGCCCTTGAACTCGCTCAGAAACCCGGCAAGCGCGGACTTTACCTCTTCGGCCGGCGCGTCGGACACGCCTTCCCCGGCCCGAGCTTTCGTCTCGGTCATCTTCATACCCATCACCTCAAGTCAGGGGTTGCGTCCGGCGGGCCTCATCGCCCCGCCAATGTCCGGCGTGCCGCCTGAAACAGCGCCGCCAGCTCGCGCAAGGTCGCCGCCTCGGGCGTATCGCCCTTGGCCCCGACCCGCGCCTCGGCAAGCATCGGGAAGGTCACCAAGGACACCTCCCAAAGCTCCACCTCACGAAGAAGCCGCTGCCCCTTCGCATCCTTTTCCGCCGTCACCGTGCGGTAGCCGATCGACAGCCCGTCGATCGCGCCCGGCCGCGACCAGCGCCGCCGCCTCGCGGCCCTTCTCGACCTCGGTCAGGATGCGGCCCTTGACGCGCAGTCCCCGCCCGTCCTCGACGATCTCTTCCCAGACCCCGATGGGCTGGCCCGCGTCATGCTGCCAGAGCATCCTGACCGCACGCCCTTCGCGCTTCAGCCGCGCCAGCGACTTCGCGTAGGCCCCCGGCATCACCACGTCGCCGCCCTGATCCGTCAGCCCGAAGAAGGACGCGTAGCCCTCGATCCGGCAGCCATCGGTGACGGCGATCCCCTCGCCCAGCCGGCAGAACTTCGTCTCCAGCCCGTATTCGTTCATCATCTCGCCCATCCTATTTCGGCCCGAATTCGATCAGCGATTGCACCGCCTGGCTCAGGATCACGCCGACGACCCCGAAGACCGTCATCCAGAGCCGCTTCTCGACGCCGATAATCATCGCCTCGATCCGCTCCAGCCGCTTCTCGACGGTCTCGAACTGAAGCGTCATGATCTTGTCGGTCGCCTCGAAGCGGTGCTCATGCGCACATTGGAACGGCTCCTTGAGGTAGCGCGACCCCGCTCCCGCCATGCTCATTCCCCATCCGGCCAGCCGCGGCAATCCGAGGATGCTGCGCTTCTCGGCGTCGGTCAGGAACAGTCGCCTCACCGACCCGCTTCCACTGCTGGTCACGCTCGCCGGCCAGCGCCGGCACCTGGTCCAGATCGGGCCTCAGCTCGATCTCCTCGCCGAGATGGGTCGAGAGCCAGTAGGCCACCGCCGCCGTCACCCGCGTCGCCAAAGGCAGGACCGTGAGCCGGTAGAACCCCCGGTTCGCCTCCTGATAATTCGCATAGGTCGCGTCGCCCGGTATCCCCAGCAGCATCGGCGGCACCCCGAAGGCCACCGCGATCTCCCGCGCCGCCGCCTCCTTGGTCTTCTGGAATTCCATGTCCGACGGCGAAAACCCCATCTGCTTCCAGTCGAGCCCGCCCTCCAGAAGCATCGGCCGTCCGGCATTCCGCGCGCCCTGATGATGCGTCTCCATCTCGTGGATCAGCCGGTCATACTGGTCGGGCGACAGCGCGCCCTGCCCGTCCGCGCCCTTGTAGACGATGGCGCCCGAAGGCCGCGCGGCGTTGTCGAGCAAAGCTTTCGACCAGGCGCTCGCGGAATTATGAACATCCACCGCCACCGCCGCCGCCTGCATCGGCGAAAGCCCGTAGTGGTCGTCCTGCGGATGAAAAGACTTGATATGACAGATCGGATCGACCGGCCCCGTCATGTCGAAGCGATGCTTCCGCCCGCCCACCGTATAGTCATAGGCGACGGGCCAGCCATCGGCGCCCGGCACCAGCGACATCCGGTCCGACCGCAGCACATGCAGTTCCACCGGCAGCCCCTCGGCCCCGACAGCCTCGACATAGCCGTTGCCGCTCAACAGGAGCTGGCCATACAAAGCCTCGAACAGTTCCGCCCGCCCTTGCCCCGGATTTGGCCGCCGCATCAGGTCGATCAGAGGATGCACGTCATAGCGCCGCTCCGCATCCTGACAGATCAAGGGCAGCGCCGCCGCCGCCTCGGCGATCAGCTTCACCGCCCGGAACCCGACCGGATTGCCGGAAAACCCCGTCCGCGTCAGGCTCACCGTATCGCGTGGGCTCCACGCGACACGCCCCGACGACCCCCAGGCCACCACCCGCCCCGTGGCCGAGGCCTTCTGCTCCGGCACCGCGCCCTCGGCGCGCCGGAAGATGTTCCATGCCATCTCAATTCTCCTCACTCAGCCACGATGAGACCGGCGCCAGACAGCACCCGCCTTTCATCTTGCCGGAAATACCTTCGGGGGGAGGCGCGTCAGCGCCGGGGGCAGACAGCCCCCCTTGCGGCCTCACAAGCTTCGCACCTGCGGCCGCCGCCACTTCGCCGCCGGCTCCAGGATCAGCTCGGTCAGCGCCCAGACCAGGGCATCCACCCGGTCGGGCGATCCCTTGCCGTCGAAGCCGCGCACCGTCATCCGGCACATCTGATCCTCCAGCCGCTCAAGTCCGCGGACATGATGCACCCGCCCCTGCTCATAAAGCGCCGCCACCGGCTCCGCCCGCGCGGCCTTGCCGCGCGAGGCATGGACGGCGCGGTACGGCACCGTCGGATCGACCGTCCGGATCACGCTTTCGACAAGCGCGCCGCCCTGATTGACTTCGGCCACCAGCCGGTCCGCGCCATGCCGTCCCATCGCGGCGATTGCCGCCCGCGCCCAGGCATCGGGACTGGCCGCACTGACCGAGGCATCCTCCAGCACCCAGGCCCGCCAGTCCGACGGCGGCCCCTCGGTCACCGCGCCGACGACGACGATGCCGCATTCGTCCGACCCCTCATGTCCCGTCACCGGCGGATCGACCGCCACCACGATCCGGCTGAACGCCTTCGGAACCGCCAGTCGCGACGCCTCGATCATCGCCGAGGTCCAGAGCGCCCCTTCCAGATCCTCCAGCAGCACCCCGTCCAGCTCCTGCCGCCCGATCCGCGTCCCGGCATACCGCGTGCGCACCTCATCGAGGAACGAGGCGGCGAGATAGGCCCGGTTCGCCTCGGTCGGCGCCTGCGTCACCACCGTCGAGGGGTTGTTCAGGATCGCCTTCAGCACGCCGACATTCCTCGGCGTCGTCGTCACCACCTGCCGGGGGTCCTTCCCCAGCCGCAGCGCGAACTGGAGCATGTCCCAGGCCTCCTCGGCCTTCGACCATTTCGCCAGCTCGTCCACCCAGGCCGCGTCGAATTGCGGCCCCCGCAAAGCCTCCGGGCTGAAAGCCGAATAGACCTCCGCCACCGCGCCGTTCGGCCAGACCAAACGCCGCTTCGTCGCCTCCCAGACCGGCTTCCGGTCCGGCGGCGACGAGGCCAGGATCCCGCTCGCGCCGAAGATCATCACCTTCTCGACCTGCTCCAGCGTCTCGCCCACCAGGGCGACGCGCTTCGACCGGCCGGGGTCCAGCGGCCGCGCACCCTCGACCTCGCTTCGCACCCATTCGGCCCCGGCGCGGGTCTTGCCCGCGCCGCGCCCGCCCATGATGACCCAGCTTTTCCATACCCCCTCGGGCGGCAACTGATGCGGCAGCGCCCAGAACTCGAAAAGCCACGGCAAGGACATCAGTGCCGCATCGCCGAGGCCGGCAAGGAACTCATCGACCGTCTCCGGCGTCGCGGAGGCAAGCCAGGCGGCGGCAGATTTCATCCCGCGCCGCGTCGAAGTCGAGCGCGTAGTCGTAAACGATCCCGGCCTCTTCTCTGCGGAGTTTTGCAACCCGTGTCCTTTCCTCAAGTGATAGCTTGTAAGCCGCCCGGACGTCGCCGATAGCCTTGGCGACCTCCTTCGCGTCCCCGAACTCCCCGGCCTTCAACCGGCGCAACGACACGCCAAGCGTATCGGTCGCGTCATCGAACCACTCCTTGACGTCCATCACCTCGGGACTTGAGGAGATCTCGTCTTCCGAAATCAACGTGATCATGCAGTCTGGCCCGCCTCTCATGCCTGTCCGCACGAGCGAAATGAAAAAGCGGCCCTGGGGTCGCCCCCGGCCGCTTGCCCACTTCTTCTAGCTTGCCTGAAGGTATACCCTCGACCGTTCGCGGAGTCAAGAAAAACTGTGTTATCAGAGTGTTAATGGATCGTTCTGTCGGGCTTCATGCAATACCCCGCGCGAGCAAAACCAAGACCGGGCCTCAGTTCCCCGTCCCGCTCTCTTGCTGCTGCTTCTCGATGGCGCGCCATCTGGCGACGTTGTCATTATGCTCGGCCAGCGTCGCGGCAAAGGCGTGGCCCCCGGTGCCGTCGGCAACGAAGAACAGGTAATCCGTCGTCGCCGGGTTGAGCGCGGCGGCAATGCTGTCGCGCCCCGGATTGGCGATGGGCGTCGGTGGCAGCCCCTCGATCACATAGGTGTTGTAGGGCGTCCGCCCGCGCAGCTCGCTTTGTCGCAGGCCGCGACCGAGAATACCCTGTCCCTTGGTGATGCCGTAGATCACCGTCGGGTCGGTCTGCAGCTTCATGCCCTGCGCGAGCCGGTTGATGAAAACGCTCGCCACCACGGGGCGCTCTTCCGGCACACCGGTTTCCTTCTCGACGATCGAGGCCATGGTCAGCGCCTCTTCCGGCGTTGCGTAGGGCAGACCTTCGGCGCGCTGCGGCCAAAGCTCGGCCAACGTCGCCTCCTGCTCCGCCTGCATCTCGGCCAGAAGCTCGCCCCGCGCCTCACCGCGCGTGACCTCATAGCTGTCAGGCGACAGCATGCCCTCGGGTGGCACGTCGCCCGCCTCGCCGCTCAGGAAATCCGCCCGCTTCAGCGCCTCGACCACCTGCCAGCTCGTCACGCCCTCGGCCAGCGTCACCCGCAGGCGCACATCCGCCTCGCCCGCCGCATCGGCATAGCCGGCCGGAACCTCGTCCGTCGACGGATCAAATTTCGCCACCTCGACATAGTCCGACGTAGCCGGATCAAGCTCGCGCAGCACAAGGTTCGCGGCGTTCACGCCGATCTGGTAGTTGACCTCGGTGCCGCAGGTCGACTGACCGCCACGCGTGATGACATCGACAATCTCGGCCATCGGCGCATGCGGCTGCACCAGAAACGACCCGGCTTTGAGCTTGTCGGCCTTGTCTTCGTATTCCGCGCCAACCTTGAAGATATAGGCCGACTTCACAGCACCCCGGCCCGCAAGGTCCTCCGCCACACCGCGAAAGGAGGCGCCGGCGGGCACCTTCAGGCAGATCGCATCGGCGAGCGGCCCCGGCCCGGCATACTGGTTCTTGCCCCAGGCGATCACGCCCGCGACGCCTGCCAGCAACAAGATGGCGATGGTCAGAAAGTTCGAGGCGATGCTGCGCCACATCAGCCGTCAACCCTGCCCAAGCACCAGCGAGGCATTGGTGCCGCCAAAGCCGAAGGAATTCGACAGCGCCACGTTGATCTCGCGCTTGCGCGCCGTGTTCGGCGCGAGGTCGAGCTTCGGCGCCACCGCCGGATTGTCGAGGTTGATCGTCGGCGGCGCGATCTGATCGCGGATCGCCAGCACGCAGAAGATCGCCTCCACCGCGCCCGCAGCCCCCAGAAGATGCCCGATGGCCGATTTGGTCGACGACATCGTCGCCTTCGCCGCCGCATCGCCCATCAGCCGCTCGACCGCGCCAAGCTCGATCGTGTCGGCCATGGTCGAGGTGCCGTGCGCATTGATGTAATCGACCTGATCGGGCGTGATCCCCGCCCGCTTCAGCGCCGCCTGCATCGAGCGGAACCCACCATCGCCATCCTCGGACGGGTGCGGTGATGTGATAGGCGTCACCCGACAGGCCATAGCCCAGAACCTCGGCATAGATCTTCGCGCCGCGCGCCTTGGCGTGCTCGTATTCTTCCAGCACGACAACGCCCGCGCCCTCGCCCATCACGAACCCGTCGCGATCCGCGTCATAGGGCCGCGAGGCCTTGGTCGGATCGTCCGCGCGCTTCGTCGACAGCGCCTTGCAGGCGTTGAACCCGGCGATCCCGATTTCGCGAGATCGGGCTTTCCGCGCCCGCCCGCGATCATCACCTCTGCATCGCCCCACTGGATCAGCCGCGCCGCATCGCCGATGGCATGGGCGCCGGTCGAACAGGCGGTCACGACCGCATGGTTCGGCCCCTTGAACCCATAGCGGATCGACACCTGACCCGAGATCAGGTTGATAAGCGCGCCGGGAATGAAGAACGGCGAAACCCGCTTCGGTCCCCGTTCCTTGATCAGGACCGCCGTCTCGGCGATCGAGGTCAGCCCGCCGATGCCCGACCCGATCATCACGCCCGTGCGCAGGCGGCTTTCCTCGTCCTCGGGCATCCAGCCGGCATCCTCGACCGCCATCTGCGCGGCGGCCATGCCATAGAGGATGAAGTCATCGACCTTGCGGCGATCCTTCGGCTCCATGAAGTGATCGGGATTGAAGGTGCCGTCCGTCCCGTCGCCATGGGGGATTTCGCAGGCATAGGTGGTCACGACATTCGAGGTGTCGAACCGCGTGATCGCCCCGGCCCCGGACTGCCCCGCGATCAGACGCTTCCAGGTCTCCTCCACCCCGCTCGCAAGCGGCGTGACCATCCCAAGACCCGTGATAACAACCCGCCTCATGCCCACCTCTTCGGCCAGTTTTCTGTCGGCAAGGTGATACACGGGGGGCGCGGCCTCTGCAATCGCCGAGACCGCACCCCCCGCATCCCGCGGCATATCCCCGCGCGCGGGTCGGGCTTTTCAGGTCAAGGCTTGCCGATATGGCTTTCGACGAACCACATATCCTTGTCGAGCTGGCGCGAAATGCCGACGAAAATATCCATCGTCCCCTCGTCGCCGCCTCGACCCTCGTCGCCCGCCTCCGATACGGTGTCGATGGCCTTGCGCACCCGTTCGCCCACATCGGCGAGCCGGTTCGCGATCTCTTCGACATGCTTCACGTCATCGACCACATCGGTCGGATAAGGTTTCATCCTGGCCGAGGAGGAGACGACCTCTGCCGTGCCCTTGGCAACTCCGCCGAGAACCTGAATCCGCTCGGCGACGACGTCAACGCCTGCGCCAACGCGCTCGTAGACGGCATCGAAAAGCTCATGGATACCGATGAAATTGCGGCCCTTCACGTTCCAATGCGCCTGCTTCAGCGCCAAGCGAAGCGCGATCATCTCGGACAGGCAGGCATTCAGCGTATCAACCGAGGTCTTGATCGTGTTGTCCTTGAGGCCCCTAACCGGCATGTTCAGCTCCTTCATTTCCATCATGGCATCAGGTGCAGCCTGCGGTCGCAGGCGTCGGGTAGGAAACGCACCTCCTGCGCTCCGGTTCCGAAGTAGCGATGCTTGCATGGTGGCAACAGTCAACGACGCGCGTTCAGAAATCCAAGGAGCGCCGAAAGAAAAAGCGTCAGACCCGCCGCCGCGCCGATCCAACCGAAGAACCACATCTTGCCGCCGAACGCATCCTCGGCATAGGACGCCGCAAACCGCGCCGCGCCGATCTTCGCGGTGAGGAACGCGGCCGCGAGCAGGGCACCGCCAATCACCAGACGCACCGCTCCCCGCAGGCGCAGCCGGACCAGCAGCGCGCCGGCAACCGCCCCGATGACCGCGCCGATCAACCCGGTTTTCACACCCCAGAACGGATGTGCGCCAAGCTGCTCCGGCAGTCCGATCAGCGCGAGCAGCGCAACCACCGCGGCGGCAACAAGCAGTGGCATGATCTCCGACCTCATCCCGGTGCTCCCGTCCGCCGCTCACGCGCCAGAAGCGTCACCTGACTGCCCATATACTCCGCCTCGCGCATGGCGCTGTATCCAAGACGCGCCGCCAGCGCGAAGGACACCTCATGCCCGACCTCTATCATCGCATGACTGCGCCCCCCGAAGCTTTGCGCGTCGAGCCACCGGTGCGCCGCCTCCACCGCCTCGCGGCCGAAGCCCTTGCCATGCGCCGATGCCGTCAAGACCCAGCCCGCTTCGGGCGCGGCGTCGAAATCCGCTCCGATTCCGCGCATCGCGCTGAAAAAACCGGTCTGCCCGATCAGCGCGCCATCCTCCCGGCGGATGACCGCCCATTGACCAAAACCTTCGATGACCCACTGCCCGGCGAGGTTCAGAAACCGCCCCCAGCTGTCGGAGAGCGCCCTTTGCTCCCCGCCAATGAAGCGCACCACCTCCGCCTCCCGCCAAATCGCGGCATAGTCCGGAAAATCCGCCCGCTCAAAACCGCGCAGGCGAAGGCGCTCCGTCTCGATCACCGGAATCCTGTCGCCCATCTCAAGCCGCCTCCGAATGACAAAACGGCGCCCCAAGGGACGCCGTTTCAAAAAGCTCATGAAGGCCCGATCAGGCAGCTTCGGAGATGAACTTCACCGCGTCGCCAAAGGTCTGGATGGTCTCGGCGGCATCATCCGGAATCTCGATCCCGAACTCTTCCTCGAAGGCCATCACGAGTTCGACCGTGTCGAGACTGTCGGCGCCCAGATCGTCGATGAACGAGGCGTTTTCCGTCACCTTGTCCTCTTCGACGCCCAGATGCTCGACGACAATTTTCTTAACGCGATCTGCGATGTCGCTCATGTCAATTCCTCATGTTCGCGGGCCACTCCCGCTTTGCTGTGTGCTCAGTCCGAGCGGCTCAGGCCCCGCATATATCGCAGGCCACCGGATCGGCAAGAGGCCCCCCGGCTGGTCAGCGCCGCCTATACCATAGTCTAGACACGACGCAAACGCTTTCGCAACGGTCAAAGATCCGGGGGAATAGCCCGATTGCATCGCAGCCGGACCGACCTCGCATGGAGAAGTCCGCAATGGGGGGAACACCGTGCCGTTGACCCGCGATCTTGGCTTTCATCTGGTTCACCTGATCGTCCTGCCCACCTGGCTTCTTCTCATTTTCGCACCCCCGGTCCGCGATCACGCGACGGCTCGTTCATACGGCACTCGTCCCGCTTTCACTCGGGGCGATCCATGCGGCGCCTCTTTGCGCCGGCGTTCTTGTCGGGCAGGCCGATCCCGGCGCCGGAATGGGCAGCCTGCCCGCCCTCATGGTGCCTTTCCCGCATCCGAACGGCGCGCGCGATGCCGCCCGCCGCGACCCTGCCCGCGCTTCCGTTCTCGCTGATCTTCGGCCCGATCGCCCTGATGATCCAGCTCAGCCAGCGCCGTCTCGCAGGCCGCGCCGGATGGAGTCCCCGCGAAAGCCGAGGTCAGACCATCGCCATGCCGCCGTTGACGTGCAACGTCGCCCCGGTGACATAGGCCGCCTCGACGCTCGCGAGATAAAGCGCCGCCGCCCCGATTTCCTCCGCGGCGCCCATCCGCCCCGCCGGAATCTGCGTCGAGGATCTTGCGCTTTCTGATCGTCCGTCAGCTTGTCGGTCATCGCCGTCGCGATGAAACCCGGCGCGATGCAGTTCACCGTGATCCCGCGGCTCGCGACCTCATAGGCCAGCGACTTCGACATGCCCGTGAGACCCGCCTTGGCGGCGGCATAGTTGCCCTGCCCCGGATTGCCCGTGGTGCCGACGACCGAGGTGACATTGACGATCCGCCCCCAGCGCGCCTTCATCATGCCGCGCAACACCCCCCGGCACAGCCGGAAACGTCGAGGTCAGGTTCACGTCGAGCACCGACTGCCACTCCTCATCCGACATTCGCATGAAAAGATTGTCACGGGTGATGCCGGCATTGTTCACCAGAATGTCGACGGACCCCATCGCCTCGACCGCCGCCTTCGGCAAAGCCTCGACCGCCGCCGCGTCAGAGAGGTTGCAAGGCAGCACGAAGGCCCGCCCGCCAAGCGCCGCCGCCAGTTCCTGCAAAGGCGCCTCCCGCGTGCCCGAAAGCCCGACAGTGGCCCCCGCACCATGCAGGGTCCGCGCGATCGCGCCACCAATCCCGCCCGAAGCGCCTGTCACCAGCGCCGCTTTCCCCGTCAGATCGAACATGCGCCTCTCCTCATCTTCTTCTGTTCCAAAATACTCCGGGTGGGGTCCGGGGAGGGCAGCGCCCTCCCCGGCCTCGCCACCGGAACCAGCGTCATCCCTTGGCCGCGATCACATCCTCCGGCGTCCCGATGGCGCGGCGTCTCCGCCTCCTTCGCGATCCGCCGGATCATGCCGGACAAGGCCTTGCCCGCACCGATCTCCCAGAATTCCGTGACACCCTGCGCCGCCATCCACTCGACCGATTCCCGCCAGCGGACCGCGCCTGTGACCTGCTCGACCAAGAGCGTGCGGATGGTGGCGGGATCGCTCACCGCATGCGCGCGCACATTGGCCACGAGCGGCACCGCCGGGGCCTCGATCTCCACATCGTCCAGCGCCTCGGCCATCGCCCGCGCGGCGGGCTCCATCAGCGCGCAATGGAACGGGGCGGAAACCGGCAAGCAGCAGCGCCCGCTTGGCGCCCCTGGCCTTGGCGATCTCCAGCGCCCGCTCGACCGCCGCCTTGTGGCCGGAAACCACCACCTGCGCCGGGATCGTTGTCGTTCGCCGCCTGGCAGACCTCGCCCTGCGCGGCCTCCGCCGCGACCGCCGAGGCCGTCTCGAAATCGAGGCCCAGAAGCGCCGCCATCGCGCCGACGCCAACCGGCACCGCCGCCTGCATCGCCCGCCCGCGCAAGCGCAGAAGCCGCGCGGTATCGGCAACGCTCAGCGCCCCCGCCGCGCACAAGGCGCTGAATATTCGCCAAGCGAATGTCCCGCGACGAAAGCCGCCGATGTGACAGCGAAGCCCCTCCGCCTCGAGCGCACGGCAACGCCGCGAGAGAGGTCGCCATCAGCGCCGGCTGGGCGTTCTCGGTCAGCGTCAGGACCTCCTGCTCACCCTCCCAGATGAGCGTGGAGAGCTTCTCGCCCAGCGCCGCGTCGACCTCGTCGAAGACCGCCTTCGCCGCCGGATAGGCCTCGGCCAGCGCGCGGCCCATGCCGATGGTCTGCGCCCCCTGCCCCGGAAATACGAATGCGCGCGTCATGGTCCCTCCGTCTGCCGCCTGCCCCACCGCATAGCCCGACGGTCGCGGCGGCGCAATGTTTTGACGGCAGACGGAAGCCGCGCCCGGCGCGGAATGCCGGACGCGACCCTTGGCAGGTTGACCTGCGGCGTCAGAAGATCCGGTCGACCGGATCGCCGAGCGCCATCGACCCGGCATAAAGCTCCTGCGCCTCGCGCCGCAGCGGATGGTAGCGTGCGGCCTGCACGTCGCGCAGGCACCGCTCAAGCCCGGTGCGCCTGTAGAACCCCATTCCGGCCCCCAGTTCCATCGCAAGTTCGACGGCGCGGGTGGCGTTCTCTTCGACCAGACGCCGCCCGATCATCACCTCGTTGACACTGTTCGCAGAGGGCGCATTTTCCTCGGCGACCGCTATCATCCTGCCGTGGGCAAGCTGGGCGGCGCGCAGCCGCACCTCCATCTCGCCCGCGACACGGGGCTGGCGGGCCGCGCCGCTGCGGGATTTCGCGATGCCGACCGCGATGTCCCGTGCGCTTTCGGCAACGCCGACATAGGCCGAGTAGATCAGCGGGAAGGCCAGGGTCGCGATGATGTGCCAGACCGGATGCCACTCGCCACCTTTGCGCTTCAACGCCACCTTGTCGTCCGGCAGGAAATAGCCGTCGATCTCGACATCGTGGGACCCGGTGCCACGCATGCCGAGCGTGTGCCAGGTCTCCAGCACCTTCACCTCGGGCGCATCCATCGGCAAGGCGAAATGGAGCACTTCGTCACCTGCCGTCGCGCTCGTCATCAGAAGGCTGCCCGCCGGGGAACCCGACACGAAGGCCTTGCGCGCGTGGATGCGCCAGCCGCCCTCGACCTTCTCGGCCCGGCCCGAGCCGCCGACCCAATCCGACCCGCCGCTTGAGAGAAGCACCGTCTCGGTCGTGGCGACCCGCTTCAACAGCGGCTCGACCGCCGCTTTTGCCGCCGGCTGGTGACGCCAGCGCCAGGCCGGGATCACGACCTGGTGTGTGTGCATCGCGAAAGCCAGCGCGGTCGACCCGCAGCCATGGGCGAGCAGCCGGATGAGATCGCACATCTCGGCGACCTCCGCCCCGCCGCCGCCAAGCTCCGCAGGCACAGCGGCCCGCATGAACCCCTGCCGCATCAGTTTCCCGTAATTCTCGGCGACAAAGCTGTCCTCGCCGTCATGCACCTCAGCGCGGGTGGCAAAATCCTTCGCCAGCAGCATCGCGGTCCGTGCGAGGCCGCCTTCACCTGTCAACTCGTCCATTTTCCCTTTCACAATGATGTCTTCCACGGAAATATCTCCTGTTCGGTCCGTTACGACTTTTGCAGAATCTGCCGGATGACGGGTCCGGTCCAGTTCACGAACTGTATCGCGCCAGTGACGCGGGGCCGCGCTCGTGCTAGCGTGGCAGACCGTATGATCGAAGGTTGCGACCCATGAACGACAAGAGCAGCTACGGCCAGTTCTGCCCCGTTTCCATGGCGGCGGAGATTGTCTGCACACGGTGGACCGCCTTGGTGCTGCGCGAATTTCTGGCCGGCTCGACGCGCTTCAACGATCTCAGGCGCGGGGTTCCCAGAATGTCGCCGGCGCTTTTGTCCAAACGCCTGAAAGAGCTTGAGGCCGCCGGTGTCATCGAAAGCGCCGCCTCCGCCTCGGGTGCCGGCGAATACCACCTCACCCCGATGGGGCGCGATCTTGAGCCGCTGATCATGGGGCTTGGCAACTGGGGTCAGCGCTGGATCGAATCGCGGCTTTCACTGAGAAATCTCGACCCTTCGCTGTTGATGTGGGACATGCGCCGCAACCTCAGACCCGAACCGCTGCCGGAGCACCGCTGCACGATTCAGTTTCTGTACCCCGAACTTGCTTCGGTAAATCAGAACTGGTGGCTGCTGGTCGACAACGGCACCGTCGATCTTTGCAGCCAGGATCCCGGCTACGACGTCGATCTGCTGATCACCGGATCGCTGCGCAGCGTGACAGCCGTCTGGATGGGGCTGACCACGATCAAGTCCGAAGTCGCGGCCGGGAGGCTCAGCCTTGACGGCGACCGCACGATCGCCCGCAGCATCGACCTCTGGCTCGGTCTCAGCCCCTTCGCCCGGCAGCCACGCAGCGTCGCCTGACGCGCAAGCTCCAACACCGGGGACAGAACCAACGCCCCTTGTCGGAATCCTCTGAGCGATTCCCCTGATTCTGTGGTATCATTCGCGCTTAGGTATTTTATTATGCATTGGTGACCCCCATGACGCGAGCTATCGCCTGCATTTGCATTTGCCTTGGACTTCCGGCCCATGCGCAGATGACCGAGTCGCCCGTTGGATCCGTTGTATCGCCCAAAGCGCCGGTGGTGCTGTTCGATGCGCCACCTTCGAACGTTTTCACCCCCGCGCCCGAGGCCAAGGGTGTTTTCCAGACCTCGGACGGCCAGACATCCTACTACAAGCTTCAGCCTGACAAATCGGCGTCGGGCGGCTACGCCGTCGATCCCAATCCAACTCTTCCCAAAGGTCCGCTGGTTATCACCGACTACGTCGACGTCTATCAGGGCAAGGATCTCAACCGCTGGATTCAGGTCGCGCCGTCGGCGACGGTCGATCCTGCGACCACGCAGCAACCGGAAGGATGGACGCTCTGGGGACCGGCAAATGGCGCCTCCCGGAGCCTGACCCTTTCGCCACCGACGAACGGAGGGCAATGAGATGAACCCCGATACCATCACGGTGCCCGACATTCAGGGCCTGATCGACAATCCGGTATCGCTCTTCGGCCTGATGCTCTCGCGCGACGCGGTCGCGGTCCTTCTGATCGCGGTGCTCTTCTTCGTCGGCGCGGGCATTGGCTGCGCGTTGAAACTTAACGGCAAGGTGCATCCCCTCCGGGTGCTGCTCGGCGCCATCCCGGTCTTTCTGCTTTCGGTCCCCGCTTCGGCGCGGCTTGTCGGCGGCCAATGGGGCATCAGCAACATCGCGCCGCTCGACCAGGTAGTGAAATGGGTGGAGAATTCCGGCCCCTTGCCGCGCGCCTTCTTCGCCTTCGGCGTCGTCATGGTGCTTGGCATGTTTTCCTGGCACATCCTTCAGGTCATCATCCGCCTTGCGGGGAAGCTTCTGGGCTATTTCGAGAGGAAGGCCGACAAGCGTCTTACCCAGAACTGATCCAGGCCTTGCGCACAGCTGGTGCCGCGCGACACGGCAAGGTCTTGCGCAGACGCAGGTTTGCTTTATAAGGCCGCTTCCTTCCGCAATCACGGGAACCGGCGTAGCCTCTCGTGGCGGGCCGCGGAAGGTGTCGCCCGCCTATGAAGCCGCCTGAGACGAAAAAGGAGCATACATGCCGCTGTACGAGCATGTCCTCATCGCGCGTCAGGACCTTTCCAACGCGCAGGCCGAAGGCCTCATCGAACATTTCTCCACGGTCCTCGCGGATAACGGCGGCAAGGTCGTCGATCACGAGTACTGGGGCGTCAAGACGATGGCCTACAAGATCAACAAGAACCGCAAGGGCCATTACGCCTATCTCCGCACCGACGCGCCCTCGGCCGCCGTGCTGGAAATGGAACGTCTCGCCCGTCTGCATGACGACGTGATGCGTGTGCTGTCGATCAAGGTCGACGCACATGAGGAAGGGCCCTCGGCCCAGATGCAGAAGCGCGACGAGCGTAGTGACCGCGGCGATCGTGGTGATCGTGGCGACCGCCGCGAACGCCGTTGATCCAGAGCCTGAGGAAAGGAACCTAACACATGGCGAACAAACCATTTTTCCGCCGCCGCAAGGTCTGCCCCTTCTCGGGCGATAACGCACCGAAGATCGACTACAAGGATGTCCGTCTTCTGCAGCGTTACGTGTCCGAGCGTGGCAAGATCGTGCCCGCCCGTATCACCGCCGTTTCGGCGAAGAAGCAGCGTGAACTGGCCCGCGCCATCAAGCGCGCCCGCTTCCTCGCCCTTCTGCCCTATGCCGTGAAGTAAGGAGAGAGGCACATGCAAGTCATCCTTCTGGAACGCGTGGCCAAGCTTGGCCAGATGGGCGAAGTCGTCAAAGTGAAAGACGGCTACGCGCGCAACTTCCTTTTGCCGCAGGGCAAGGCGCTCCGCGCCTCGGAAGACAACATCAAGAGCTTCGAGTCCCGCAAGGCCCAACTCGAGACGCAGAACCTCGAGACCCGCAAAGAGGCCGACGCCGTGGCGGCGAAGCTCGACGGTCAGACCTTCATCGTGATTCGCTCGGCTTCCGATGCCGGCGCGCTTTACGGTTCGGTCACGACCCGCGACGCGGCGGATGCCGCGACCGCAGCGGGCTACAGCGTCGACCGCAAGCAGGTCGTCCTGATCCGCCCGATCAAGGACCTTGGCCTCCATGACGTGTCGGTCGTCCTGCACCCCGAGGTCACCGCGACGATCACGCTGAATGTCGCGCGTTCGGCCGAAGAGGCCGAGCTTCAAGCCGCCGGCAAGTCGATCCAGGAGCTTGCCGCCGAAGCGGAAGCCGAAGCCAACTTCGAAATCGCCGAGCTTTTCGACGATCTCGGCGCGGCGAACGAGGGCGGCGAAGACCTCTGATCCGATCCGGATCGCCAAGGAACATGCCGCGCCGGGGCGATCCGGCGCGGTTTTTCTTTTCTTCGCAGGCCCGCGCCGCTCAATCCGCCCATTTCCGCCACGCCAGATGTCGGCATCCGCGAAGCGATCTGCGCCGGTCGCCACTAGCCTGTCCTTCGTTCGCGGCAGGACAAGGCCTCCATGGCAGAGCTTACCGAGCCACTTCCAAGTCCCCGCTCCGCTGCGTCCGGTGTTGGCTATCTCGTCGCCGGGATCGCTGTCCTTTCGGTTCAGGACCTCATCCTCAAGCTTCTGAGCGGCAGCTATCCGCTCTATGAGGCGATGGTGCTGAGAAGCCTGACCGCCTTTCCGCTTCTGCTCATCCTGGTGCATATGAATGGCGGTCTCAGAACGCTGGTGACACCCGGCTGGCGGCGAATGCTCGCACGCGGCGTCATGATGTTCTTGGCATACACGGCCTATTACCTCGCGCTGGCCGCGCTGCCGCTGGCGACGACCGTGGCGCTCTACTTCACGGCGCCTCTCTTCATCACCATATTCTCGGTTCTCCTTCTCAAGGAACAGGTCGGCCCGCGCCGCTGGACCGCCGTACTCGCCGGTTTTGGCGGGGTCCTCATCATGCTGCGCCCCGGTTCGCAGCTTTTCGACTGGGCTGCGATGTTCGCCGTCTTCTCGGGGTTCAGCTACGCGCTGTCGATGATCGCGGCCCGTCATCTCGGGACGACCGAAACGACCGCGGCACTCGCGTTCTGGGGCAATCTGGTTTTTCTCGGTTGCGCCCTGCTCATGGCGGCGGCTTTCGGTGCGGGCGAGTTCGAGGGGCAGGTCCATCCGAGCCTCGGCTTCCTGTTGCGTGGCTGGGTCACCCCCTCCGCAAGCGATCTGGGCCTGATGATGGCCTGCGGGGTCATCGCAGCGGCCGGGCTGACGCTCTTGACGCAGGCCTACCGGGTTTCGGCCTCGGCCGTGGTGGCGCCATTCGAATATACCGCCATGGTCTGGGGCGTGCTCTACGGCTGGCTCTTCTGGCGCGACTGGCCGGATACGCTGGGCTGGATCGGGATTCTGGTGATCGTCGGAGCCGGCCTTTACGTGCTTTATCGTGAGGGGCTCGGCCTGCGGTCCTCGCCCTGACGTTGCGCGAAGGTTGCGCCGACGCGCATTCACGGTCAAAAGGGTCGGCAGCCCGATACAAACGAGTCAACGCCCCATGTCCATGATCGCCACCGTCATCAAGCCGGTCCACCGCGAAGGCTACCGCTTCATCGGCATCTTCGCGGCCGTGACCGTTGTCCTGTTCCTGATCGCCGCGCCACTCGGCTGGATCGGTGTGGGATTGACGGTCTGGTGCTATTATTTCTTCCGCGATCCCGACCGCATGACGCCGGTGCGCGAGGGGCTGGTCGTCTCCCCCGCCGACGGTGTCGTCCAGATGATCGAAGCGGCGGTGCCGCCGGCAGAGCTGGGGCTGGGCGCGGCCCCGCTCACCCGTGTTTCGGTCTTCATGAACGTCTTCAACTGCCATGTGAACCGCGCGCCCGTCGCGGGAAAGATCGAGACCATCGCCTATCGACCCGGCAAGTTCTTCAACGCCTCACTCGACAAGGCGAGCGTTGACAACGAACGCAACGGCCTGACGATCCGCATGGAGGATGGCCGCCAGATCGGTGTTGTGCAGATCGCCGGCCTCGTCGCCCGCCGCATCGTCTGCGAAGTGAATGAAGGCATGTCGCTGATGACCGGCCAGCGCTTCGGGATGATCCGATTTGGCTCGCGCCTCGATATCTACCTGCCCGCGGGGGTCGAGCCGCTTGTCGCGGTCGGCATGACGACCACCGCCGGCGAAACCGTGATCGCCGACATCGCCTCGGGCGAACCCGCTCGGCGCGGCGCGGTCCGCTGACCATGGCACGTCGCCGCGGCACCGAGACCCCTGGTGAGGGTGAGACGGAGACGGACACCCTTCCGTTTTACACGCTGCTGCCGAACCTTGTGACGATGCTCGGTCTTTGCGCCGGGCTGACCGCGATCCGCTTCGTCTTTTCCGGCAACTACCAGATCGCGGTGATGCTGATCCTTTTCTCCGTCGCGATCGACGGGCTGGACGGCCTTCTCGCAAGGCGACTTCAGGCGACCAGCGAGATCGGCGCGCAGCTGGATTCGTTGTCGGATTTCCTGAATTTCGGGGTGGTGCCGGGGCTTCTCGTCTATGAGTTCGTACTCGCCGACAGCGAACGCGCGGGCGCATGGGTGGCGGTCCTGCTCTATGCAAGCTGCTGCTGCCTGCGTCTTGCGCGGTTCAACGTCGCCCATACCCAGGCCCAGACCGCCGGCACCGCCTCGCCCAAGCATTTCACCGGAGTCCCTGCGCCCGCGGGGGCGCTGATGGCGCTTTTCCCGATCTACCTGAACTTTGAGCTTGGCATCGACCTTGCCCGCGCCCCGATGCTGGTCGCGCTCTGGCTCGCGCTGGTCGGCATCCTGATGGCAAGCCGCCTGCCGACCTTTTCGCCCAAGGCGCTCCGCGTCCCGCGCAGCGCCATCGTTTGGGTGATGATCGCCCTGCCCTTCGCCGTGGGCATCATGCTGACCCGCTTCTGGCTGTCGCTGATCCTGATCGACGCGCTTTACGCCCTGTCGCTCCTGCAATCGGCGCTGCGCAGCCTCATCTCACGGCGGCGCGGCGGTCCCGCAGGTTAGCCACCCTTGCGCTGCCGCGCGATCTTGCGCGCACGGTCATAAAGCTGCTGATCCCACTCGATCCAGGGCGCGAAGATATCCCGCGCGAGGTCGTTGTCCTTCGTCAGAACCCGCATCGCACCGGGATTTTCACGCACCTCGGTAACGCTGTAATCGACGCCCAGGGCCCGCACCAGATCGGCCTGGAAGGCGTCATTGTCCTCGCAGAACCCAAAGACGAGAAACTGCGCGAGATTGCCAAGCGCATTGTCCGCATCGGCTTGCGCCAGCGGCTTCGTCATCGCCTGCATATTGCCGGTCAGAAGCATCCTGACCTGAAGATTGTCCCAGTCGGTGAAAAGCGCCTGGTCGTTGGCCTCGCTGTAGAGGCGGCGGATGCTCTCCTCATCGCTGAAATCGGTGTCGCGCAGAACCTCGCTCACATGCTTCAGAGGCGCCGCCTTTGGACCAACCGTCGGCAACTCCTTGTCGTGATTGAAGCGGTTGATCCAGTTCACATGGCTCACCAGCCGCTCCCAGGGTTCTCGCAGAAGGGTCACGCGGCGATAGACGGCGGTTTCGGGATAAAGATGCCAGGAAAAGAGCGGGATATGCGCCGAGACGCAGTCGCGGATCAGCGTCGGAAGCTTGCCGCTCAAGAGATGAGGCAGCTTGTATTCGGCATGTTCGGTGAAATTGCCGTCGCCGTAGAGCGCCTTCAGGAAGGCGTTCACACTTGACCCCGATGTCTTTGGAATATGCAGGAAAAAGATCGGCTCCTGCCGGCACGCGGGCGCGAACGGGACCTGACTGGCGGCGCGTTGCGGGGCTTTGGCGGCCAGCGGAGCGGGAGCGCCTCCAGCGATCTCAGCGGGCTCTGCCATAACGCACCCTTGTGCAGAGGATAGCAGACGAAGCGGCGCGCGCCGCTTCGTCCAGCCTCGGGATCAAAGCTCGTCGAGCGCCTCGATGGCCTTCTGGAGCTTTTCCTTCGAGTCACTTCCTTTTCGGTCACCTTGGCGCCGGCGAAGACGAGATCGACGACCTTGTCCTCGAAGATCGGCGCGCGGAGCTGCTGCTGCATCTGCGGATTCTTCTGGACGAATTCGAAGAAGGCGCGTTCCTGGCCCGGATACTGACGGGCCTGGCTTCATCACGGCCTGCGTCATCTCGGCATCGGTCACCTCGACCTTCTCCTTGCGGCCGATCTCGGCGAGGAGAAGGCCAAGCCGCACCCGGCGCTCGGCCAGCGTCTTGTGCTCATCCGTCGGCGTCGATCTCGGGGTGGTCGTGGCCGTGATGGTCGGGGTTCTCGTCGTGCCAGAGCTGGTGGGCGATCTGGCTCGCCTCGGCCTCGACGAGGCTCGGCGGCAGGTCGAACTTCACCAGCTTGTCGAGCTGGTCGAGAAGCGCCCGCTTCATCACCTGACGCGCGGCGCCGGCTATATTCGGCCTCCAGCCGCTCGGTGATCTGGCCCTTCAGCGCCTCGAGGCTCTCGGCCCCGAACTGCTTGGCCAGCTCGTCGTCGATCTCGGCCGGCTTCGGCTCCTTCACCGCCTTCACGGTGCAGTCGAAGACCGCTTCCTTGCCGGCAAGATGCTTGGCGCCGTATTCCGCCGGGAAGGTCACGTTGACAGCGACCTCGTCGCCGACCTTGGCACCGACGAGCTGCTCCTCGAAGCCGGGGATGAACGACCCGGAGCCGAGCTCCAGCGGATAATCCTCGCCCGCGCCGCCCTCGAAGGCCTCGCCGTCGATCTTGCCGACGAAATCGATCACGACCTGGTCGCCGTCCTTGGCCTTGGAGCCCTTCTTGCGGTCCTCGAAGTTCTTCGCGGACTTGGCGAGGTTCTCGAGCGCCTCGTCGACAGCCTTGTCCTCGGCCTTCACGACGATCTTTTCGAGCTTGAGCTTGGAGAGATCGACCTCCGGGATCTCCGGCAGCGCCTCGTAGGACATCTCGACGACGACGTCGTCGCCCTTCTTCCAGTTCTCGCCGTCCTGCATCTCGACCTTCGGCTGCATCGCCGGGCGGTCGCCGCGTCTCGTCGAAATGCGTCTTCATCGCGCCGTCGATGGCTTCCTGCATCGCGTCGCCCAGCAGGCGCTCGCCGAACTGCTTGCGCAGGATCGCCATCGGCACCTTGCCCTTGCGGAAGCCCTTCATCTCGACTTCGGGCTGCGCCTCGACGAGCTTTTCGTTGACCTTCGCGTCCAGATCGGCGGCCGGCACGGTGATCGTGTAGCTGCGCTTCAGGCCTTCGTTCAGGGTCTCGGTGACCTGCATTCCTTCGTCCTTTTCATCCGTGGTGCGGGTGGAGGGACTTGAACCCCCACGCCTCGCGGCGCCAGAACCTAAATCTGGTGCGTCTGCCAATTTCGCCACACCCGCAATACCTGAAAGCGGCCCCGTTCTGGGACCGCCCCCGAAATCCGCGCCCTTCTAGCAAGAAGACCGGCACGATGCGAGGGCAAAATGCGCCCGAAAAATCGCTCGCCCGAAGCGAAATCGTGCCATAGTGTGAGGAAAAAATGACAAGGCGGCAAGCCAGGGGGACGCCATGCCGGAAGTGACGACTGAGCAAGGGTCGGGCCGTGGCTTGTGCCGGGGCCGCGGGCAGGATCCGACGGGAATAGCGGCCGGAACCGTAGTGCTGACCGCCGACGGGGCCCTGCCGGTCGATTTCCTTGAACCCGGCGACCGGGTCGTCACCCGCTCGGGTCTGCGCGTATTGCGTGACATTCGACAGCATCGCTATTCCGGCCCTGCGATCGGATCGGGGAAGGCGCGCTGGCCATGACCGGCCCGAGCAGGCGCTGGTCCTGCCGGCCCATGCGCCGATTCTGGTGCGCGACGACGGGCGGTCGCGCTCTTCGGCCGGAAATGCGCCGTCATGCCGGTCGCGGACCTTGTCGACGGCGCGCTCATCGCGCCGACCGAGGTCGTCAGCATGCGGCTCTACGACCTGCGCTTCGACGCGCCCGCAGATCGTCTATGCCGAGGGGCTCGAGACTCGCCTGCGCGCCGTCGAGGCGGCCGGACACCTCGCCGCCGAATAGGCGGCGCGCCCCTGGCAGGCGGATCGCCGCAGGTATTTTTGGCAAGATGAAAGCGGGCGACGCTCAGAGCCCCAGATCGCGGAAGACCGCGGGGAGTTGCTCGGGCAGGTCTTCGGCGATGAGGCCCGGCCCGAATTTGCGCGCGCATTCGACATGGAGCCAGGCGGCGGTTTCGGCGGCCTGCATCGGCGCGAAGCCACGGGCGAGAAGGCCGGTGATGAAGCCCGCGAGGACGTCGCCGGAGCCTGCGGTGGCGAGCCAGGGGGCGGCGCGCTCGTAGTGGGCGGAGTTGATCGGCGCATTGCCCGGTGGGGCTCGGCGATCACGGTGTCGGGGCCTTTGTAGAGCACGACGCAGCCCGCGCGTCTCGCGGCCTCGCGGGTGGCGTCGACCTTGGAATAGGCGGGGCCTTTTGTGGCGGGGGCCGCCAGCTTTTCCGCGATGTCGGGGAAGAGCCGGGCGAATTCGCCGGCATGGGGGGTGAGGACGCAATGCTCGTGGAGGGCTGCGAAGAGGTTGCGGTGTCTGCGAGAGGATCGTCAGGGCATCGGCGTCGAGGACGAGCGATCGTCCCTCCGCCGACACGAGGGCGCGGGCGAGACAGGTCGCCGCCCGTGCTCGTCCAGCCCGAGCCCCGGCCCGAGGCAGAAGCGCGTTGATCCGCTTGTCCTCCAGCACGCGCCCCAGCGCATCCCCGTCCGCGACGGGCTTCAGCATCACCGCATCGAGCCGGGCCGCATTCTCCGCCAGCGCCTCGGGCGGGCAGCCCACGGTGACGAGCCCCGCCCCGATCCGAAGCGCGCCCCGCGCGGCGAGGCGGGCGGCCCCGCCCTTGCCCGCGCCGCCGGAGAGGATCAGGGCGTGGCCGTGGGTGTACTTGTGAAAGCCAACGTACTTTCTGGCTTCCAGGATGAACGGATGGCGCTTGCCATAGATCTGTCTGGTCAATCAGCGTGACTCGAGGGTCTCCAGAGACTTGCGCGAAAGGTCCGCGTTCCAAAAACTCTGTCTCTGCGCAATCCAAGCGGCTTGACCACGAGGCGGCGTGACAAATATGGGCCGTCAGAAATCCTGTGGCCGATTTTGTTCCATCGAGAACGTGACGCTCAGGTCTGACGTCCAACCATCCGTCAGAATCCCTGTGCAGGTAGTCACCAGAGTCCGATTGCAATCCGGACGGAACGTCAATTGCGACACATTTCTTGAAACGATTGGTGTATGGCTTCGTTCTCCGACCAGCGAGAGTCGCAAGGACATCAGATCAAGACCTCCGGCAAACGCCGGGTGAGTCCCGTTCCGAACAGAGCATCAATGAGCACGGCCGGTTTGTCGGACCACTCGCAAGCGACGGTTGTCAGCTCGTGAACCTCCCCCAACGCCCCGCCACCGCTCATAATTCACCCTTGCATCCGGCGGCAGCTTCCCGGCGTCGCCGTAGAGGAACACCTCCACCTCCCAGCCCCACTCCTTCAGACAGCCGCGCCACCACAAACCCGTCGCCGCCGTTGTTGCCGGGGCCGCACAGAACCACCGCGCGAGAAGACCCCGCCGTCAGCTCCGGCCATTCCTCGAAGATCGCCTCGACCACGCCGCGCCCGGCGCGTTCCATCAGCTCCAGCCCGGTGACCTCGCCGCGAGGCGATCGCGGCCTGTTCGATGGCGCGCATCTGGGCGGCTGTCAGAAGCTCGGTCATGGTTTTTCCCGCAAAGTTTTCAAACTGCCCACCATACGACCAATCTGCTCAAAATTTAGGCACAGCCACAGGATTCCCCTGCCCGCGCGCCGCCCCGGCACCCTAGCCAATTGTCCCCGCCCGGCGAAAGTGGTGACAGGGGCCGACTTGCAGAAAAAGCGGCAGGGAGACTCGGCGCCATGAAGAAGATCGAAGCCATCATCAAGCCCTTCAAGCTCGACGAGGTGAAGGAAGCCCTTCAGGAAGTCGGCGTCCAGGGGCTTTCGGTGATCGAGGTCAAGGGCTTCGGCCGCCAGAAGGGCCATACCGAGCTTTATCGCGGCGCCGAATATGTCGTCGATTTCCTGCCCAAGGTGAAGATCGAGGTGGTGCTGGCCGACGACATGGTCGAGGCCGCGATCGAGGCCATCGTCTCGGCCGCACGCACCGACAAGATCGGCGACGGCAAGATCTTCGTCTCGCCCGTCGAACAGGCCATCCGCATCCGCACCGGCGAGACCGGCGAGGACGCGATCTGACCGATTCGGGCCCCGCGCCCGGTCGAATATTCCAAACGAAAGGAATGAAGGATGAGCAAGGTCAAGGACGCCTTGAAGCTGATGAAGGACGAGGAGGTCGAATATGTCGACATCCGCTTCACCGATCCCAAGGGCAAGCTGCAGCACGTGACGCTGGTGGTCGATCTCGTGGATGAGGACTTCTTCGAGGAAGGCTTCATGTTCGACGGCTCGTCGATCGCCGGCTGGAAGTCGATCGACCAGTCCGACATGAAGCTGATCCCCGATGCGGGCTCGGTCTATATCGACCCGTTCTACGCCGAAAAGACGCATGTGCGTGCATTGCAACGTGGTCGAGCCGGACACCGGCGAGCCCTACAGCCGCGACCCGCGCGGCACCGCCGTGAAGGCCGAAGCCTATCTCAAGGCCTCGGGCATCGGTGACGTCGCCTATTTCGGCCCCGAAGCCGAATTCTTCATCTTCGACGACGTGCGCTATTCGGTGACGCCGCAGCAAGGTGGCGTTCCAGATCGACGCCGTCGACGCCGCCTGGAACACCGACACCGAATACGAGATGGGCAACCAGGCCCACCGCGCCGACGCACAAGGGCGGCTATTTCCCGGTGAACCCGATCGACGCCAGCGCAGGACATCCGCGGCGAGATGCTGTCCACGATGAAGCGCATGGGCATGAAGGTCGACAAGCACCACCACGAGGTCGCGACCGCCCAGCACGAGCTTGGCCTGATCTTCGGCGGCCTGACCGAACAGGCCGACAACATCCAGAAGTACAAATACGTGATCCACAACGTGGCGCATGCCTATGGCAAGTCGGTGACCTTCATGCCGAAGCCGATGAAGGGCGACAACGGCTCGGGCATGCATGTGAACATGTCGATCTGGAAGGGCGGCAAGCCCTTGTTCGCCGGCGACAAATACGCCGATCTGTCGCAGGAGGCGCTGTATTTCATCGGCGGCATCCTGAAGCACGCCAAGGCGCTGAACGCGCTGACCAACCCGTCGACCAACAGCTACAAGCGCCTGATCCCGGGTTTCGAAGCCCCGGTGCTGCGCGCCTATTCGGCCCGCAACCGGTCGGGCTGCGTCCGGATTCCGTGGACCGAAAGCCCGAAGGCCAAGCGCGTCGAGGCCCGCTTCCCCGATCCGTCGGCGAACCCCTATCTGGCCTTTGCCGCGCTGCTGATGGCCGGTCTTGACGGCATCAAGAACAAGATCGATCCGGGCCCCGCCTCGGACAAGGATCTCTACGATCTGCCGCCGGAGGAACTGGCCGAGATCCCGACCGTCTGCGGTTCGCTGCGCGAAGCGCTGGAAGAGCTGGAGAAGGATCACGACTTCCTGCTCGCCGGCGATGTCTTCACCAAGGACCAGCTCGAAGGCTACATGGCGCTGAAGTGGGAAGAGGTCTACGCCTACGAACACACGCCGCATCCGATCGAGTACCAGATGTACTATTCCTGCTGATCGGGCGGGTATTTTCTCAAAAGGGCGCCTTCGGGCGCCCTTTTTTCGTGCATTTCCAGTGATTTGGCACATCATTGCCTGAAAACAATCGCGAAAGGGTACCGTTATCGGCAGATTTCCGCCTAAATCACTCGTTAACCAGAAGCTGGGTAAGAAGGCTCAGAGGGATGATGGGCATGGCGGGACTTCACACCAGATTCGGCACGGAGGCGGCGACACCGGCGTCATTCGTCCTCGCATGGCAGGCACGGCAAACCGCAACCGCACGGCGCGCGGACTGGGTCGAGGCGACCATGCGCCGCTATGAGGCGCCGAGCATGGTGGACATCGCCAAGCGCCCCGGCGCGGTCGATCGACTTACGCGGCTGCTCGACCTCTGACCTTTCAGATCAGCAGGCAGGGACCCCGGCATCATCGCGCCTGCCCCCGGCAGCATCAGCCTGCGCGGCGGATCACCGTCGTATGAATGGCGAACACCACGGCATCTGACAGCGGCAAACGGAACACGGTCTGCCGTTCGCTGCGCTCATAAGCGCTGTCTGCGGCGCCGACCTTGCGGCGTTCGGCTTCGCCATAGGGCTGGAAAAGATCCGCCACGTCATAGCGCAGCAGGTTCGCGCGCCAGAGCGGACGACCCACCTGTACCCCATCGAAGAGCCGTTGCACACGCCGCGCGATGCCCTCGTCATAGACCGGCACGGGCAGGTGGATGCGCGTCAGCGGGTGGCCGATCTTTTCGGCAAGCGTCCAGGCGGCGGGAAAGCAGAGAAGCGCTGCCGTCAGCACATGTTCTTCCCCGCGCCGCTCAAGAATGCAGATGTCTTCCTGAACAAGACGCGAAAGCGCGAGGAGAGGGTCCGAGCGGTCAATGCGCGCAACCGCGCCGTCGGGGCGGCGAACCTCGTGGGGCGAAACCTGAAAATCGGCGCGCTGGCGAAGCTCCGCGAGGATATGCTCCAGCACCTCGGCGACCGCCCTCTCCGCCCCCGGCAGGACGCGCAGCACGCGGTCGCGGGCCGAGGCGATCAGCCGCGCCTTTTCGGCCAGTTGCGCCGCATAGGCGCTGTCGACCGTCAGAAGCGCATCCGACGCCACCGGCTGCATCGCGGGCAGCCGCGCGGCGGCCGCCTGACGCTGGGCCTCGGGGATCATCTGCTGAAGAATGGGCGCTGGCTGCATATTCCCTCCTTACCGATCCCTTTGGCGATTTCCAGCCCCGCGCATGTCGCAAACCGGCATGACCGGTGCGCGGTGCCGCCGCAGCATCGGCGCATCCCCGGAGGGCGACCCATGACCGACCACTACCGCGACCGCCGCAAGATCGACCCGACGAAGGGCGAAAGGCTCGACCGATGGCAGCCCGAACGACAACGACAGGGTCGAGATCGGGCCGACACAGCTTGCCTTCCGCGAATGGCAGGCGGCGGGGCTGACGCCGCCGAATCTTGAGCACATGCGCGAGGACCGCTGGCAAAGGCTGGCTGACTCGCCCTTGGCACCCGCGATTACGGCGGGCATCCTGATGTTCGACCCCATGAACATCCGCTATGCGACCGACACCACCAACATGCAGCTTTGGAACAGCCACAACCCGTTCCGCGCCTGCCTGATCTGTGCGCCGATGGCCACATGGTCGATCTGGGAATACAAGAACGCGCCGTTCCTGGTCGGATTCAATCCGCTGGTGAAGGAGCTACGCTCCGGCGCGTCCTTCTTCTATGCCGTGTCGGGCGACACAGGGCGACCGCGACGCGCAGTCCTTCGCGGGGCAGGTCGATGAGGTGATGCGCGCCCATGCCGGGACGAACCGCAGGCTGGCGGTCGACAAGATCCAGATCCACGGGCTGCGCGCGCTGGAACGCGCGGGGTTCGAGGTGATGGAGGGTGAGGAACTGACCGAACGCACCCGCGCCATCAAGGGTCCGGATGAGATCCTCGCCATGCGCTGCGCCCATCATGCCTGCGAGGCGGCGATCGCCGAGATGGAGGATTTCACGCGGACGAACGTGCCAAATGGCGGCATGTCAGCGAAGACGACATCTGGGCCGAGCTGCACAAGGGCAACATCCGGCGCGGCGGCGAATGGATCGAAACCCGGCTACTGGCCTCCGGCCCCCGCACCAATCCGTGGTTTCAGGAATGCGGGCCGAGGATCGTGCAGCCGAATGAAATCGTCGCTTTCGACACCGACCTGATCGGCGCCTACGGCATCTGTATCGACATCTCGCGGACCTGGTGGGTGGGGGATGCCAAGCCCAGCAATGCGATGATTTCCGCGATGGCGCATGCGCTCGACCATATTCGCGACCATCAGGCGCGGCTGAAACCGGGCGTGTCGATCAAGGAACTGGTGTTCGAAGGCCATCAGCTTGAGGATCAGTACTGGAAACAGAAATATTCCTGCAAGATGCACGGCGTCGGGCTTTGCGACGAGTGGCCCTATGTTCCCTACCCCGACAACTGGGCCGAGGGCGCCTTTGACCATGTGATCGAGGAAGGCATGGTGATCTGCGTCGAGGCGTTGGTGAGCCCGGAGGACGGCACTTTCTCGATCAAGATCGAGGATCAGGTTCTCGTCACCGCAGACGGCTGCGAGAACCTGACGACCTATCCCTTCGACGCCGCACTTACGGGCGCATGACCGGCCGCGAGTGCGACCGCATGACGTTGCCGTGCCAATCCTCTGCCGCCGCCGCGGTCGAACTATCGGGCTCCGCAGGCTTCGGGGCATTGGCGAGGATTGCGATCAGGGCGACCGCGCCAAGCGCCGCCGCGACGACCGAAGGGGTGGAAACCGGATGCCGATGGAGGTGATCGGAATGCATGGACATGGCGTGACCTTTCTTTCCGTTGACACCGAAAGAGGTAGTGCGCCCGGTCCAATTCCAGAAATGAATGATTGTCCGAAGTTAGATCACAAAGCCTGATGAATTCAGGAGGTGCGGCTGTAGCGGCTGACCATCGTGTAATCCTTGCGCGGCCCCTGCACGGTCCATTCCGCCCGCCAGTCCGGCCAGCCCGCGAAATCGTAGCGCACCGCATAGTCATCCGCGATGCAGAGGTGCCGCGCATCGGGCGCCGCGGGGTCGAACTCATGGAAGGCTCGGCCATCGGCGAAGTCGACGGCGATCCGGCCGCCCGCCTGACGCCAGAGATACGACGCGCTCCGCCTGAAATCCCGGCCCGTCGCCCAGCCGCAATTCGCCGGTCTCGCGGTAGTGCAGCACAGCGCCCTGCGCTGCGAACACCGCTTCCCCGTCGAACCGGCCCTCCCGGCCGAGCCGGTCCTCGATCGTCCGCGCGATCCGCCAGCGCCCCTCGAAATCCCTGAGCTTCGGCACCATCCGCCCGCCTCGTCTTGCCCTTCGTCCCGCCCCAGTCTAGGACACCCCCGCGCGTCCCACAAAGCGAAAGGCCCAGCCATGATCCCCCGCTATTCCCGCCCCGACATGGTCGCCATCTGGTCGCCCGAGACCAAGTTCCGCATCTGGTACGAGATCGAGGCCCATGCCTGCGACGCGCAAGCCGCGCTTGGCGTGATCCCGAAGGCGAACGCCGAGGCGGTGTGGAAGGCCAAGGACGTGGAATTCGACGTCGCCCGGATCGACGAGATCGAGGCGGTGACAAAGCACGACGTGATCGCCTTCCTCACCCATCTGGCCGAGCATATCGGTGCCGAAGACGCGCGCTTTGTCCATCAGGGGATGACATCGTCGGACGTGCTCGACACCACGCTGAACGTCCAGCTTGTGCGCGCCACCGACATCCTGCTGGCCGATATGGACCGCGTGCTTTCCGCGCTGAAAAAGCGCGCCTATGAGCACAAGGACACGGTGCGCATCGGCCGCAGCCACGGCATCCATGCCGAACCGACGACAATGGGTCTGACCTTCGCGCGCTTCTATGCCGAGATGGACCGGGGCAAGAACCGTCTGGAAAAGGCGAAATGGGAGATCGCGACGGGCGCCATTTCCGGCGCTGTCGGCACCTTCGCCAATATCGACCCGGGCGTGGAGGAGCATGTCTGCGAAAAGATGGGCCTCCGCCCCGAGCCGATCAGCACGCAAGTCATCCCGCGCGACCGCCACGCGATGTTCTTCGCCACCCTCGGCGTCATCGCCAGCAGCATCGAAAACATCGCCATCGAGATCCGCCACATGCAGCGGACCGAGGTGCTGGAGGCGGAGGAGTTCTTCTCCCCCGGCCAGAAGGGTTCGTCGGCGATGCCGCACAAACGGAACCCGGTGCTGACCGAAAACCTCACCGGCCTTGCCCGCCTCGTTCGCATGGCGGTAATCCCGGCGATGGAGAACGTGGCCCTTTGGCACGAACGGGACATCAGCCATTCGAGCGTCGAGCGCGCCATCGGGCCGGACGCGACGATCACGCTCGATTTCGCGCTGAACCGGCTGGCGGGCGTCATCGAAAAGCTCGTCGTCTATCCCGAGAACATGCTGAAGAACATGAACAAGTTCAAAGGCCTGGTCATGTCGCAGCGCGTACTTCTGGCGTTGACGCAGGCCGGCGTGAACCGCGAGGATGCCTACCGTCTGGTGCAAAGGAACGCGATGAAGGTCTGGGAAAAGGGCGCGGATTTCAAGACCGAGCTGCTCGCTGATCCCGAAGTCACCGCCGCGCTGTCCCCCGCCGAGATCGAGGAGAAATTCGACCTCGGCTATCACACCAAGCACGTCGATACGATCTTCGCCCGCGTTTTCGGCGCCTGAGCACCCCGACGCACACATTCGCGTGATCGGCCGCGCTCCGTCCGATCCGCACTTGCCCTAAGGTTAGGTCGGCTGGCACTCTTCCCCATCGAAAGGAGCATGCCATGACGAAATACGCCTCTGTCGCCCTGATCGCCCTTGCCGCTTCTCTCACGCCCGGCTTCGCGCTTGCGCAGGGTTGCCATCACGATCAGCAAGCCTCGATGTCCTGCGCTGACGGGACCGTCTGGGACGCCAAGGCCCGCGCCTGCATAAAGCTGCAAAGCTGACGCCGCAGCGCGTAAGCGTCTGTTAACCGGCTTCTGCGACCGTCGCGCCACCTGCGACGGAGAAGATCATGACGGCTCTCGCCAGACCAGCCGATACCGCCCGTGCCACACCGGTTGTGGCGCGCAGTCAGGCCGCACTGATCACCGGCCGACAGAAAGCCGCGATCATCGTTCGCCTGCTGCTGGCCGAGGGCGGCAACCTTCCCTTGCAGGCGCTGCCCGACACTTTGCAAGCGGCCCTGACCGAACAGATCGGCGCGATGCGCAGCGTGGACCGTGCCACGCTCCGTGTCGTGGTCGAGGAATTCGTGACCCGGCTCGACGCGGTCGGCCTGTCCTTTCCCGGCGGAATCGAACGCGCGCTCGACCTTCTCGACGGCCATATCTCGCCTGCTGCGGCGTCCGAACTGCGCCGCCAGCGCGCGGCCAGCGCCAAGACCGATCCCTGGGACCGGATCGCCGCGCTTGGATCCGAGCAGCTCTTGCAGGTCCTGAATGATGAGAGCGTGGAGATTGGTGCGGTGATGCTGTCGAAACTCGCCGTCACACGGGCGGCGGAGCTTCTTGGCCAGCTTGCGGGCGACCGCGCGCGGCGGCTTGCCTATGCGGTCGGCAAGACCGCGCATATCAACCCCGACACCGTGCGGCAGATCGGCCAGTCGCTGATCGGCCAGCTTTCCATCGCCCCCGCCCGCGCCTTCGACACCGACCCCGAGGAGCGGGTGGGCGCCATCCTGAACATCTCGCCCGCCCAGACGCGCGATGAGGTCCTCGCCGGCCTCAGCGAAGACGACGCGGAATTTGCCGAACGTGTGCGCAAGGCGATCTTCACCTTCGCCGATATCGCCGACCGGATCGAAGGGCGCGACGTCCCGAAGATCACGCGCGGCGTGGATCAGGCGGTGCTGGTCACCGCCCTCGCCGCCGCGACATCCGAAAAGGACGCGGCCAGCGCGGAATATATCCTCGCCAATCTCTCGCAACGCATGGCGGCGACCCTGCGCGAGGAAATGGCCGCGCGCGGCGCGGTAAAGACCAGGGACGCCGATGCCGCACAGACCGCCATCGTCGCCGCGATCCGCGATCTTCAGGCCGCGGGTGAGATCGTGCTCAGGATGGACGCGGAGGAGGATGACTGACGCAACGGGCCGTCCGCGCCGGGTTGTCTCCGCCACCACCCCTCTCTATGTCTTGCGCCGAAGCGCGGGCCGAAGGTGGCAGCGCGCAAAGACTGACGCCATGGCAGATCGGGCACCGCGCCAACCGACACGTACCGACCACCTGGTCGACCGCGCCTTTGGCGCGATGCTCTGGTGCGTGCGCGCCCTGCCCTATGAGCGCCGCGTTCCCCTTGCCGGCTGGATCGTATCCCGCCTTGTCGCGCCGCTCGCGGGCTACAGCCGCCGCGTGCGCGAGAATCTGGCCCTCGTCTGCCCCGATCTGCCAAAAACCGAGGTCGCACGGCTGGCCCGCGCCGTGCCGGACAATGTCGGCCGTACGACGGTCGAGCTTTATTCGGGCCGCGAGTTCATCGACCGGGTGCGTGACCTGCCTTTGCAAGGTCCGGGCGCCGCCGCCCTTGAGGCCGCGCATCGCGATGGCCGTCCGGTGATCCTCGCCACCGGGCATTTCGGCAATTACGACGTGGCGCGCGCCGCCCTTGTCGCGCGGGGCTACCGGGTCGGCGCGCTCTACAAACCGATGAAGAACCCGCTTTTCAATGCCCATTACGTTGACACGATTTCCGAAATCGGCGAGCCGCTGTTCCCGCGTGGCAAACGAGGCCTGGGCGAGATGGTGCGCTTCCTGAAGACCGGCGGCATGCTCGGCCTTCTCATGGACCAGCACATGGGCCACGGCGAGCCTGTGACCTTCTTCGGCAAGCGGGCCTACACCGCGACCTCTGCCGCCGACCTCGCCCTGAAATACGATGCCGAGATCATCCCGGTCTATGGTATCCGCCGCCCCGACGGGCTGAACTTCGACATTCTGGTCGAGGCGCCGATCCCGCGCAGCGATACGATCACCATGACCCAGGCTATCAACGACAGCCTCGAAGCACAGGTGCGCCAGCATATGGATCAGTGGTTCTGGATTCACCGCCGCTGGAAATAGCCGCGACGTCGCGCTGTGCGAAATGAAGGCCCTGGCCCTCTGCGCGGCACGACCCTTGTTTGAAGTTAGCCATTGTGGCGATCGGTGTTTTGTGAAGGATTCATGACAGTTTTGTAACAGCCGCGACTCGCACGCGGTGGAAAGCGCGCGCGGTGCAGACGACCTCACCCCTTCTCTTCCTGCTTCACATCGCAGGTTCCGCCGCCCTCCTCATCTGGTCGGTGCGGCTGGTGCGCACCGGGGTGGAGCGCGGCTGGTCGGTGGCGCTCCGGCGCTGGCTCCGGCGCGGGGATGACAATCGCATCGTCGCCGCCACGACCGGCCTCATCGCCGCGCTGGCGCTGCAAAGCTCGACCGCAGTGGCGATCCTGACCACGAACTTTGTCGCCGCCGGCACCCTGACCGCGACTGCGGGCCTCGCCATCGTACTTGGCGCCGATGTCGGCTCCGCCCTTGTCGCGCAGGTGCTGCTGGCCCGCGCCGACTGGGTCGTTCCGGTACTTCTGGTGTCGGGCGTCGGGCTTTTCCTGCGCTCCCGGCGGCGCGAGACGCGGATGGCGGGCCGCATCCTCATCGGCCTCGCGCTCATCTTCGTCTCGCTCTCGATGATCCGCGATGCAAGCGAACCCCTGCGCGACAGCGCAGGCGTCGGCGCGGCGATGCGCTACCTCGGCGGCGATGCGCTGACCGCCTTTGCCATTGGCGCGGCCTTCGCCTGGCTCGTGCAAAGCTCGGTCGCCGCAGTCCTTCTCTTCGTCACCCTCACGGCCCAGGCCATGCTGCCGGTCACGGCGGCGGCGGCGATGGTGCTCGGCGCCAATCTTGGCGGCTCGCTCATCGCCTATGTGCTGACCCTGAGCACGGATCTCGGCGCGCGCCGGATCGTAATCGCGAATCTCGCGCTCAGGGGCGGCGGCGCGGCTTTGGCGATCCTCGCGCTGCAAAACGGCCCTGAGGTTCTTGGCCTTCTGGGTGCCAGCGCGCCGCGTCAGGTCATCAACCTGCATCTCGCCTTCAACCTCGCGCTGCTCATCCTCGCCCTGCCGTTCACCGGACCGGTCCTCAGGCTCGTCCACGCGCTCGTGCCGCCCCGGCCCGAGCCTGCACGGCTTGAGCGCGTGAGCGCGCTCGACCCAGCCGCCCTGTCACAGCCCGACCGCGCGCTGGCCTGCGTCACGCGCGAGCTTCTCCAGATGGGCGAGAGTGTCGAGACGATGCTGCGCTCGGTGGTCCGGCTTTACGATCAATGGGACGAGACCGCCGCCGCCGCGATCCGTAGCAAGGAAGATGAAGTGGACAAAATCCACATCAACACAAAGCTTTATCTTGCAAAGCTTCAGCGCGACAACAAGGACGAAACCGTGATCGCCCGAACGATGGAACTCGCCGACATGGCGGTGAATCTCGAAAGCGCGGGCAATGTGATCGCCGATACGATGCTCGGTCTTGCGGCACGGCTTGATCAGGGCGGCGTCGCCTTTTCCGAGACCGGCGGCCATGAGGTCCGCGATTTCCACGACCGGGTGCTCACCAACGCGCAAGCGGCGCTGAACGTCCTGATGACGTCGAGCCCCGATGCAGCCCGTGCACTGGTCGAGGAAAAGGACCATGTCCGCGACATCGAACAGACTCTGCAACGCTCGCATCTCGAACGGCTGAAACAGGGCCTGAGCGAAAGCATCGAAACCTCGAACATCCATCAGGAGACGTTGCGCGCGCTGAAGCAGGTGAATTCCGCCTTCACCATGATCGCCTATCCGATCCTGTCGGAGACCGGCGATCTGCTGTCCAGCCGCCTCAGCCGCCAGAAGGGCTGACCGCTATCCCGCGACCGCCGTCAGGTGCCGCGCGAAATCAGGGCTGGCCATCAGCGCCTTGCAGCGCGCGAAGCGCCCGTCGGCATAGGCGCGGAAATCGTCGGCCGGATTGTCGTTGGCCAATTGGATCAGGCCCCAGAGCGTCCAGAGAAGGTCGCACATCGCCTTGTAGATCACCATCCGGCCGCGGTCGCCGTCCGATGGCGCGCGCCCGAAATAGGCCCGCAGCATCGCCTCGTCCTGATCGGCGTCGAAGGCCCCTTCGACCGACAGATCGCCGAGATCCCACATCGGATCGTTCATGCCGGAATACTCCCAGTCGACGATCCACATCCGCTCGCCGGTATCGAGGAAATTTTCACAAAGCGGATCGCAGTGACAGGGCGCGAGCGGCAGCGGATGCGCGTTCAGCGCGGCGCGGACGGCCTCCGCCTCGCCCACCACGTCGTGATAGCCCTCGGGCAGCGCGACGTCCTTGGTGGACAGGATGCGCAGATAGTCGTCGATCATCGCGAAAAGCTCGAAGCGGAAGGGAAAGGCCGCGCCGGACCGGTGGAGTTTCGCGAAGGCTTCCCCGGCGCGGGCGGGCGATCCCTTGCGGGTCTTGAAATTCTCCGGGCTCATCGTCGCCGCGCCGGGGATGAATCGTGTCACCATCAGGCCCGTCTCAGCGTCGGCATGAATCACCGCCGGGCTCACGCCGGCCTTCGCGGCCTCCGCCGCCGCGACCGCCTCGTTCGCGCGGTCGATATATTCCTCCGTCCCCTTGCCCGGCAGTCGCAAGCAATAGCCGCCCGATGCGGAAGACGAGGTTGGTGAGGCCGCCCATTCGTTCGGGCTCCCCCGCGCCGCGCAATTCGGGCACTGCCGCCGTCGCCGCCTTGATCTGCTCCCTGATCTCCGCTTCCATCCCTGTCCTCCGTTTAGCTCGTCGGGGCTTTCCCCGATCACGCACCGGGACTATCGTCGCGTCAACCCTTGCAGCGGCGGAGGATCGCGGATGGCGGCGGAACATGACGGGCAGCTGGGCGCGGTCTATGGCGCGAAAAGCACCGAAGAGGTGGCCGCGCTCTACGATCGCTGGGCGGGCGCATATGACAGCGACATGGCGAAGGCGGGCTACCGGCACCCGACGATCTGCCTGGCGCTTCTCGCCCGCCATCTGCCAATCCGCTCCGCGCCGATCCTCGACGCGGGCGCAGGCACAGGCCTTCTCGGAGAATGGTTGAAGATCGCGGGCTATCCCGTTGTTCACGGTATGGATATTTCGGAAGGCATGCTCGCCGTCGCGGCCCGCAAGGGCAGCTATGACGCGCTTCACCGCGCCGCCCTCGGCAGCCGCCTGCCGTTCGAGGATGGCGCCTTCGCGGGCATCGTCTCCTCTGGCGTCTTCACCACCGGCCATGTCGGGCCGGAGGGGCTTGACGACCTCACCCGCATTTGCCGCCCCGATGGCGTGATCGTGCTCACCGTCAAGACGACGCTCTGGGCGGACGGTTTCGCCGCCCATCTCGCCGGCCTTCCCGTGACGCTGATCGAGGAGACCGCGCCCTACGTCTCCATGCCCGGCGAATCCGGCACGGTGCCAAGCCTCGCCATCGCGCTCCGCCGCGCCTGACTTCGCCTTTCATCTTGCCCCAAATACCTCGGGGGCGCGGGGGCAGCGCCCCCGCTTTGCCTCAGCCCTTCACGCGCGCATTCGCCGGATCGTAGAAGGGCCGCAGCCCGATCTTCGCCGGATAAACCTCGTTCGCCACCACCAGCTCATAGCGCCCCGAACGCAGGAAATCGTCCGAGACGCCCGCCTCGTTCCGCACATAGCCATAGCCCACACCCTTGCCGATCGTGTAGCCGTAGCCGCCGGAGGTCAGGTAGCCCACCGGCTTGCCATCCCGAAGGACCGTCTCGCGCCCGACCAGAACCGCATCGGCATCGTCGAGCGTGAACCCCGCAAACCGCTTTTTCAGCGGCGCGTCTGCCAGCCGCTGCAACGCCTCGCGCCCGAGAAAGGCCCGGTTTGTCCGCATCTTCACCGCCCAGCCGAGCCCCGCCTCGAAAGGCGTGTCGTTCGGCGTGATGTCCGAGGACCAGGCGCGATACCCCTTCTCCAGCCGCAAAGATTCCAGCGCCCGGTAGCCGACGGGCCGGATCCCCGCGCCCGCCCCCGCCGCCATCAGCGCGTCGAAGACCCGGCCCGTGGCGGCCAGCGGCACATGCAGTTCCCAGCCAAGCTCGCCCACATAGGTCACCCGCAAGGCCCGGACCATCGCCCCGGCGACCGAAATCTCGCGCACATGGCCGAAGGGGAAACCCGCGTTCGACACTTCCGCCTCCGTTACCCGTGCCAGCACCTCCCGCGCCAGCGGCCCCATCAGCGACAGCACGCCCATTTCCTCGGTGACGTCGCGGATCGCCGTGTCACCTTCGGGTAGGTGCTCGCCGATCCAGGCCAGATCATGCGTGCGGAACCCCGTCCCGGTGACGACATAGAACCGGTCCTCCGCCAGCCGCGCCACGGTCAGGTCGCATTCGATCCCGCCGCGCGAGTTCAGAAGTTGCGTATAGGTCAGCCGCCCCGGCGCCTTGGTCACGTCGCCCGCACAAACGAAATCCAGCGCGCGCGCCGCATCCTTTCCCGTGACTTCGTATTTGGCAAAGGAGGACTGATCGAAGATCCCGACCGCCTCGCGCACATGCCTGTGCTCCTCGCCCACCGGCCCGAACCAGTTCTGCCGGCCCATCGAATAGATATCCCGCGCCTCCGTCCCCTCGGGCGCGAACCAGTTCGGCCTTTCCCAGCCGAGCTTCGATCCGAAGACCGCGCGATGCGCCTTCAGCCGGTCATAGAGCGGCGAGACGATCCGCGGCCGCCCGCTTTCGTATTCCTCGTGCGGAAAGCCGATCGTGTAGTGCTTGCCGTAAGCCTCGCAGGTGCGGTCGCGGACCCAGTCGCGGTCGCTGTGCATCCCCGAAAAGCGCCTTATGTCCACCGTCCAGAGGTCCAGGGGCGCCTCGCCCGACATCACCCAATCCGCCAGAACCCAGCCCGCGCCGCCGCCCGAGGCGATGCCGAAGGCGTTGAAGCCCGCGCCGACATACATGTTCACGCATTCCGGCGCCGCGCCGAGGATGAAGTTACCGTCCGGCGTGAAGCTTTCCGGCCCGTTGATCATCTGCTTGACGCCCGCCTCGGCCAGAGCCGGGACGCGGGCGATGGCCTGATCCATATGCTGTTCGAAGTGGTCGAAATCGTCGTCGAAAAGCCGGAACTCCCAGTCCTCTGGCACGTCTCCGGTGGTCCAGGGTTGCGGGTTCGGCTCGTAGCCGCCCATCACCAGCCCGCCGACCTCCTCCTTGAAATAGGTGCGCCGGTCCGGGTCGCGGATGGTCGACGCATCAGACGCCAGCCCCTCGATCTTCTCGGTCACGATGTACTGGTGCTTCACGGGTTGCAGCGGCACGTTGATCCCCGCCATGGCACCCACCTGCCGCGCCCACTGCCCGGCGCAATTCACGACCCTCTCGCAAACAATCTCGCCTTGCGACGTCTTGACCGACGTGATCCGCCCCCCGTCCATGCCGAAGCCCGTCACCCGCACGCCCTCAAAAATCTTCGCGCCATGCATCCGCGCCCCCTTGGCGAGGGATTGCGTGATGTCCGACGGCGAAGCCTGCCCGTCCGTCGGCAGCCAGCTCGCCCCCACCAGATCGGAGACATCCATCAGCGGCCACATCCGCTTCACTTCCTCGGGCGAAATCAGATGCATCTCCATCCCGAAGGACCGTGCGGTCGTCGCCAGCCGCTTGTATTCCGTCCAGCGATCCTCGTTCGTGGCCAGCCGCAAACAGCCCGTCATCTTCCAGCCGGTCTCCAGCCCCGTCTCCGCCGCCAGCCCCTTGTAAAGCTCGACCGAATACTTCAGCACCCGCGTGATCGACGCAGAAGACCGCAACTGCCCCACCAGCCCCGCCGCATGCCAGGTGGAGCCAGAGGTGAGCTTGCCCTGCTCCAGCAGAACCACCTCCGCCTTGTGGTCGCGGGCGAGGTGATAAGCCGTCGAGCAGCCGATGATGCCGCCGCCGATGACGACGATTTGTGCATGGCTTGGCAGGGTCATGAAGTGATCTTTCCGTACAAGGATTGATAGCTTTCGAGCGCGGCATCGAGCCGGGTCAGGTATTCCTGCGCATGGGCGTCGTAATCCGCGCCGGGTGCCGCGAGGAAGATCTCCGACACCATCGCCCACATCGCCTCGCGCGCGAGGGACGCGCATTGCATCGCGTCGAAGGCGCGCAGGGTCGCGGCATCGGGTGCGTGGCCCAAATAGGCGGTCAGCAGGGCCCCGGCCTCATCGCCGCTCATCCCGGCATTCGACGCCGCGCCGGCCAGATCGAACATCGCGGTGCCGAAGCCCGCATATTCATAGTCGATGAGCCAGAGCCGCCCATCCCCGTCTTCGAGGAAATTCTGCGGCAGAAGGTCGTGATGCCCGTAGACGATCGGCAAGGGCACCTGCGCCGCCTCCATCGCCTCGGCGATCCCGACGAGACGCGGCAGATCGCCCGCGAACCGGCTGCCCTTCGCGGCCAGCGTCCGCGCATAGTCGCGGATCACATGGAAGACCCAGAAGATCACCCCCGGCCCGGACACCTCGCGCGGCATCTTCGCGTGAAACTCCCGCAGATAGCGCCCGACGCGGGCGGGATCGGCGCGGACCTCCGCCTCGCCCCAGGTCCGCGCCTCCAGAAACGCCGAGACCATCACCCCTGGTGCTGCATATTCGACCTCCGGCGCGAAGCCGCAAGCATGGGCCGCCCGCGCCGCCATGACCTCGTTGGCGCGGCTCACATGGTGAAACGGAAAATCCGCACCGAAGCGCACGACATGCGCGCCGCCCTCCTCCACCACTTTCCAGCTTTCGTTCGACAGCCCGCCGACCAAAGGCGCAACCGAAATCTCGCCCCGCCAGCACGGCAGCGCACGGATGCGGTCAATCCCCATGCGCCTGCCCTTTCATCTTGCCAAAAATACCTCCGCCGGAGGCTCCCGTCCTTGCCACCGGCACAACCGCAGACATCATGCCCCGCCCCCGCCAAGCCCGAGCCGCGCCCGCGCGGCCCTCGCCCCGGCATGGATCAGCCGGTCGGCGATGATGGCGATGAAGGCGACCGCAAGCCCGGCGACGAGACCCCGCCCCGGATCGGCCTTGGTCAGCGCGATATAGACCTCCTGCCCCAGATCACGGGTGCCGACGAGTGCCGTGATGACCAGCATCGACAGCGCGAACATGATGGTCTGGTTCAGACCCAGCAGGATCTCCGGCAGCGCGAGCTTCAGCCGGATCCGCGTGAGAATCTGCCCTTCCGTACAGCCCATCGCACGGCCCGCCTCGATCAGTCGCGGGTCCACACCCCTGAGGCCCAGCACCGTGTAGCGGATCGCGGGCGCCACGGCGAAGGCGACGATGGCGATCAGCGCCGTGAAATCGCCGACGCGGAACAGCATCACCGCAGGCATCAGATAGACGAAGGAGGGCAGCGTCTGCAGCGTGTCGATCACTGCCCGCACCCCGGACCAGAGCCGGTCGCTGTTCGCCGCCAGCACGCCGATGGGCAATCCGATCAGCATGGCGAAAGCAGTCGAGATGCCGCAGAGATAGAGCGTGATCATCGCCTTTTCCCACTGGCCGGTCGCGGCGATCAGCGCTGCAAGCACGGTGACCAGAACACCCAGCCGCCAGCCGCCAAGACGCCATCCCGCAAAGCCCAGAAGGGCGGCGACGCCCAGCCAGGGCAGCCCCAGGAGAAGCCGCTTGAACGGGATCAGGAGGTTCAGGAGAACCGCATTCTTCAGCCCTTCCAGCGTGTCGAAATAGTTCACGTTGATCCATTCGACGACACGGCTCCAGAAGGTGCCGGTCGAAAGCGTCCAGCCGTCGGGAAAGCTTTGCACCGCGGGCGCTGCCAGACCGACCACTCCCGCGACAGCAATCGTCGCCGCAACTGCGATCAGATAGGAATGGCGCGCGGCAAAGCTGCCCGACGCCACCGCACCCTGGCGGACCGCGACCGCCTGGCTCAGCCTGTCGAGCGCCACAGCCAGCGCAACGATGGCAAAGCCCGCCTCGACGCCTGCGCCGAAATCGAGCCTTCTCAGCGCCGCGAGCACATCGAAGCCAAGCCCCCCCGCGCCGATCATCGACGCGATGATCACCATGTTCAGGCTGAGCATGATGACCTGGTTGACGCCCACCATCAGCGCCTCGCGCGCCGACGGCACCATGACGCGCCAAAGCAACTGGCGGCGGTTGCAGCCGACCATATGGCCAAGATCGCTCAGCTCCGCCGGCACGCGGGCCAACGCCAGTTCCGTCACCCGCGTCATCGGCGGCATGGCGTAGATCAGCGTCGCCACCACGGCTGCGGTCGGGCCGAAACCGAAGAGAAAGAGGATCGGCACCAGATAGGCGAAGACCGGGATCGTCTGCATCAGGTCCAGAACCGGCCGGATCGCGCGAGAAAACCAGAGGTGCCGCCAGGCGAGGATGCCGAGCATCAGCCCGCCCGCCACCCCGAGAGGTACCGCCACGAGGATCGAGGCAAGCGTCACCATGGCACTTTGCCACTGGCCGAAGAGCACGATGAAAAGGAAGCAGGCGGCGACCAGCACGGCAAGCGCCCTCCCCCCGGCCCAGAGACCCAGAAGCGCGAAGGAGACGATGACGGCGATCCACGACAGGGGCGGCGTGATCTGCACCGCCGCGCTGCCCCGCCCTTCAAGAAACCCGGTGGAGAGAAGCGACAGCACGATCCGGTAGGGCGCGTCGATTACGGCCGCGATGAACCGGGTCAGCTCCTGAAAGGTGAAAAGCCCAAAGGTTGCCTCGTTCAAAAGCCATTTCGTGAAGGCGGTGATCCAGCGCGCCACCGGGATCGTCCAGGCCTTGGGCCAGTCGAAGGCCCAGGGCGCGACCGTCGCCCCCCAGATCCAAAGCGCGGCGCAGGCGACAAGCACCAGGACCCAGCCCGCCCATTTCGGCAGGCCGCGCGGTCCGGGGATGGCTGCGGTATCGGCCACGGCTCAGCCCCCCATCAACAGCCGGGTGACTTCGTCGCGCCTCAGGTGGCCGACGACGGTGCCGCCCTCATCCGCGACCTCGATCGCCGCCGCGCCGTCCAGAAAGAGAGGCGCGGCATCCGCGACCACGGTGCGGAGCGCGACACGCCCTGTCGCCTTTCCCTGCGGTGGCACCATCACGCTTTCGGCCCGCACCACCTTGGCCTTCGGCACCGCCTGCGTGAATTCCCGCACGTAATCGGTCGCCGGATTCAGCACCAGTTCCTCCGGCGTGCCCTGCTGGACGATCGCGCCATCCTTCATGATGGCGATACGGTCGGCGAGCCGGATCGCCTCGTCGAAATCATGGGTGATGAAGACAATGGTCTTTTTCAGCACCGATTGCAGGCGGATGAACTCGTCCTGCATCTCCCGGCGGATCAGCGGATCGAGCGCCGAGAAGGGCTCATCGAGGAACCACAGCTCCGGCTCCACCGCCAGGGAACGCGCGATCCCGACCCGCTGCTGCTGGCCGCCCGAAAGCTGGCGCGGATAGGCCTCCTCGCGACCGCCAAGGCCGACAAGCGCGATCATCTGGCGCGCCCGCGCCTCGCGGGCCGCGCGAGCCAAACCCTGAACCTCGAGCGGAAAGGCCACATTCCCCAGAACCGTCAGATGCGGCAGAAGCGCGAAATGCTGGAAGACCATGCCCATCTTGTGGCGACGGATTTCCACCATCTCCTTGTCCGATGCCGCCAGAAGGTTCTGGCCGTTGAACAGGATCTCCCCCGCCGTCGGCTCGATCAGGCGCGACATCAGGCGCACGAGCGTCGACTTGCCGGACCCCGACAAGCCCATGATGACGAAGATCTCGCCCTGCCGGACCGAGAGGCTGACATCGCGCACGGCCGGAACAAGCCCCGCCGCCGTGATGCGCTCTGCCGTCGCCTCGGCCCCGAGCGCGCGCAGCACCTCGCCCGAGCGCGCACCGAAGAGCTTCCAGACATTCCGGCATTCAAGCGTCGGAAGATGCTCAGGCGCGCCGCTTGCAAGCAGAACGGCGGCAGGGTCGCGATGGGTCATGGGTACTTCCGGAAAGAAAAGCCCGGACCGCCCGGATCAGGCGGCCCGGAGATCTCGTGTCACTGACCGATCCAGCCTTTCCAGCGCGCCTCGTTGGCACCCATCCAGGCGTCGGTCACGTCCTCGACCGTCTTGCCGTTCAGATCGACCTCGGTGATCATCTGGCCCATCTCGTCATTGTCGATGGTGAAGGCCTTGATCGCGGCATAGGCGCCCGGCCACTTGTCCTTCACGCCCGCCCAGCCGACCTTCCAGATCTCACCGAAGGGCTTGCCGCAGTCATAGGCCATGTCGGGGTTCGATCCCCAGGCCGGATCGTTGTAGCACTCGGGCGTGTATTCCGGGAACTCGACCCATTCGCCCTTGTACTTCGCAGGCGCCCAGTGCGGCGCGTAGATCCAGAGCATGATCGGCGCCTGGCGCTGATAGGCCGATTCAAGCTCCGCGAAGAGCGCGGCATCGGTCCCGGCATGGATCACCTCGAACGGCAGGTCGAGCGCCTGGACGCGTTCGTCATCGAAGCCGCCCCATGTCACCGGGCCGCCCAGATACCGTCCCTTCGGCGCGGTCTCGGCGGTCGAGAACGCTTCGGCGCAGGCCGGGTCCTTCAAGGCCTCCCAGTTCGGCAGGCCGGGGCATTTCTCCTTCATGTATTCGGGAAACCACCACTCCTCCTTGGCCTTCATCCCGGTCGGGCCGAAGTTCTCGACCTTGCCGGTGGCGGTCGCGGCATCCATCGCCTCGCGGCCCGTCGTCTCCCACATCTCCATGGCGACATCGAGATCGCCCGTCTCCAGCCCCGCGAACTGCGCGAGGTAGTCGGCCTGCACATATTCGACGTTGTACCCCGCCTTCTGGAGGATATCGCCCATCAGCTGGGTAGTGATGAGTTGCCCGGTCCAGTCATGCAGCGTCAGCTTGATCGGATCGGTCGATTCCTGTGCCCCGGCGGCACCGGCGCACAAGGCCAGCGCGGACACCCAGCGCACCAAGGTCTTTCTCGTCTTGGACATCGTGAACTCCCTGTTCAGCCGGCTCAGCCGGTCTTCGGAACGGTCGTTCACGGGGGCAGCCAAGGCCCCCGCCCCGTTCCCTGCACCAACTAGGGACGACGGGAGCGATTCCGTCAATCCGCTCCATGTGGTTTTTTGTGTTTTTTATGCCCGCTTCGCGCCCGATAATTGCGAAACGCACGGCTCACGCCTAAGCTTGCGCCAATACGAGGAGCGTCAAAGATGCTGTCGAAACGCCATGCCGACATCCTGAACATCCTTGAATCCGAGGGCACGGCGACCATTGCTGGCCTTGCCGAACGGCTCGGTGTCTCGCTCGAAACCGTGCGCCGCGATGTGCGGCCGCTGACCGAATCCGGCACGCTCCTGCGCGTCCACGGTGCTGTCGGGCTGGCCGGACAGCTGGGCGAAGCGCCGTTCCAGAAACGGATGCGCGAAAACGCCGCCGCCAAGCAGGCCATCGCGAAGACCGTCGCCGCCATGGTCCGCGACGGCGACAGCCTGATGCTCGACACCGGCACGACGACGAGCTTCGTCGCCCGCGAACTGACCGGCCACCGCCGGCTCACCGTCGTTACCAACTCCACCGACATCGCCCGCATCCTCGCCACCCGGAACGGCAACCGGGTCTTTCTCGCCGGCGGCGCGCTCCGCCCCGACAGCGGCGCCGCTTTCGGCAAGTCCGCGATGGATTTCGTCGCGGGCTTCCGGGTGCGGCTGACGATCCTGTCGGCCGGCGCGGTCGATGAGACTGGCCTGATGGACTACGACCTCGAAGAGGCCGAGCTGGCCCGCCTGATGCTCGCCCGCGCCGATCTCCGCGCCGTCGTCACCGACCACAGCAAGTTCGGCCGCGCCGGCCTGATCCGCGTCGCGGGCTTCGACGGGATCGACACCCTCGTCACCGACCGAACGCCGCCGCCCGCCATCGCGGCCGCGCTACGGGCGGCAAATGTCGACCTGACCCTGCCGCTTCATCTTGCCGCAAATACCTCCGCCGGAGGCACCTGAGGCCCCGGACTTGATCCGGGGCCGAGGCAGAAAGCATGGCGCCTGAAAGGCGCCGCCGCTATTTCACGATGGTCTCGGGTCCCATCACCTCGGTCGGCAGCCAGGTCGACAGGATCGGCACGTAGGTGACGATGATGAGGAAGACGAAGAGGACGCCGAGGAACGGCAGGCCGCCTTCACCACCCGCATCATCGACATTCCGGCGACGCCAGATGTCACGAACAGGTTCAACCCCACCGGCGGCGTGATCATCCCGATCTCCATGTTCACCACCATGATGATGCCGAGATGGATCGGGTCGACACCGAGCGAAATGGCGATCGGGAACACGAGCGGCGCCACGATCAGGATGAGGCCGGACGGCTCCATGAACTGACCGCCGATCAGCAGGATCACGTTGACGATGACGAGGAACATGATCTTGCCAAAGCCCGCATCCAGCATCACGCTCGCGATCTTCTGCGGGATCTGCTCGTCGGTCAGGACATGCTTGAGGATCAGCGCGTTGGCGATGATGAACATCAGCGTGACGGTGAGCTTGCCCGCCTCGAACAGCGTCGCCTTGGTGTCCTTGTGGAAAAGCACCGACACCAGCGCGATGGGCTTCTGCCACAGATGCAGATTGCCACCCTCCTTCGTCAGCGGCCCCATATCTCGATAGATGAAATTCGCCACGATGAAGGCCCAGATCGAGGCGACGGCGGCGGCCTCGGTCGGGGTGAAGATGGCACCGGTGATGCCCGGAATGCCGTAAAGCCCGGCCATGATGATGACGATCAGCATCAGCCCCCAGAAGGCGTCCAGGAACGAGGCGACGATCTCGCCCCAGCCGAGCCATTCGCCCTTCGGCATCTTCTTCCAGATCGCCCAGACGAGGATCGTCGCCATCAGCATCAGGCCCGCGAGCAGCCCCGGAAAGACGCCGGCAAGGAACATCCGGCCGACCGAGACATCGGTGGCCGAGGCATAGACGACCATGACGATGGAGGGCGGGATGAGGATGCCAAGGGTGCCCGCGTTGCAGATCACCCCCGCCGCGAAGTCCTTGGAATAGCCGACCTGCCGCATCGCCGCGATGACGATGGAGCCGATGGCGACCACGGTGGCGGGCGAAGACCCCGACAAGGCGGCGAAGAGCATGCAGGCGAAGACCCCCGCGATGGCGAGACCGCCCGGCAGGTGGCCGACACAGGCGATGGCGAAGCGGATGATCCGTTTCGCGACCCCGCCCGTCGACATGAAGCTCGACGCGAGGATGAAGAACGGGATCGCCAGCAGCGTCGCGTGCCCCTCCATCGCTTGATAGAGCGTCTGCGCGATGGAGGCGAGCGAGGTGTCGGAGAACCACAACAGAAACAGCGTCGAGGCGAGACCGAGCGAAATCGCAATCGGCACCCCGATCAGCATTAAGCCGACGACCATGACGAACAGAAGGACGACATCCATAACTCAGTCTCCGAAGTTCAGGTGACGGACGTCTTCCACTGCGTCCTCCGCCTCGTGACTGACGATAAGGCTGTCGCGCGTCCCGGTGATGATGCCCCAGGTCGCCTGCAAAAGCCGGAAGAGCAGCAGCGCGCAGCCGATCGGCAGGATCATGTAGGGAATGAAGCGCGGCAGCTTTTCGTAGTGTTCGCCCTGATTGAAGATCGGCTCGATGAAGCGGAGCCAATCGACCATCGGGATCTGCTCGGTCTCGTACCAGGCCTGATCGCGGGTCTTGATGAAGCCTTCGGGGAACCAGCGCCCGCCGGTCTGCTCGAACCCGGCGAAGGGCGCGAAGTAGTCCCAGGCGCCTTTCATCAGCAGGAAGGCATAGACGAGACACAAGGCCGCGGCGAGAAGGGCAAGGATACGCCGCCCGCGATGCGGCAGGATGTTGATGACCGCGTCGACGCCGAGATGCGCCGTGATCTTCACGGCATAGGACATGCCGAAGAGGACGAGCCAGGCAAAGAGCGCCGAAGTCAGCTCCAGCCCCCAGATCAGCGAGGAGTTGAAGACATAGCGCAGAACGACGTTGACGAAGGTGATGATGGTCATCGGCGCCGAGAATGAGCGCGATGAAGGTCTCTTCAAACTCATGGACGAGATGTCCCAAAGCCGATCCCGGCTCGTATTTGCCGCTCATGTCCGCTCCCCCCTGAAATCGGGCCGGGGACAGTCGCCCGCCGGCCCAATGCTTCGCCGATCGGGCGAAGTTAGTTGTTGAACGCCTGCGCGGCGTCAATGTTTTCCTGGCCGATGCCTTCGGCGAATTTCGCCCAGACCGGCTTCATCGCATCGACCCATTCCTGGCGCTGCTCCGGCGTCAACTCGCGGATCACGCCGCCTGCGTCGAGGATCGACTGACGCGCCTGGCTGTCGACCTCGTTGACCGCTGCGTTCCGTTCAACGGTGACTTCGTTCAGGATCTTCAGGACCTGATCCTTCACCGCCGGGTCGAGGCTGTCGAGCCAGTCCACCGAGGCGACGACGAGGTAATCGAGCGCCCCGTGGTTGGTCTCGGTCGTGCCGTCCTGAACCTCGTAGAACTTCTGGCCGTAGATGTTCGACCAGGTGTTCTCCTGCCCGTCCACAACGCCGGTCTGCAAGGCGCCATACACTTCCGCGAAAGCCATCGGCTGCGGGCTGGCGCCAAGCGCCTCCATCTGCGCCACGATCACGTCGGAGGGCTGCACGCGGATCTTCAGGCCCTTCATGTCCGAAGGCAGCAGAAGCGGCTTGTTGGCCGACATCTGCTTCAACCCGTTATGCCAGAATTCCAGGCCCTGAAGACCGCGACGGGTCATCGAATCCTTCATCGCCTTGCCGGTGTCGGAGTTCTGGAACGCATCGACCGCGGCAATGTCCTTGAACATGAACGGCAGATCGAAGATCTGGAACTGCTTGGTGAAGGCTTCGAACTTCGACAGCGACGGTGCTGCGAACTGCACGTCGCCCTGAAGCATCGCCTCAAGCACCTGATCGTCATCGTAAAGGGTGGAGTTCGGATAGACCTCGACGCAGGCGGTGCCGTCCATCTCCTTGTTCACGCGCTCCGCAAAGAGCGAGGCGGCGATGCCCTTGGGGTGCTTGTCCGCGTTCGTCACGTGGGCGAACTTCATCACGATCTCGCCCTCGTCGCAGCCTTCGCTGGCGAGCGTGGCCCCTGCGGAGAGTGCAAGCGCCATCGCGGTCATGGATGTCAGTAGAGCTTTCATCGGATCTCCTCCCATTGGTCCGAAAGATTGGTGATGTGACAAAAGCGGGAAGCCGCCCATGCGGCAACGACTTCTTTCCAGAGCCACGATCTTAATTATTCTTGTTCGATATCAAATTGTTACGCGGAACCACCTTAGGCAGGCACGGAACCCCCGCGCGGATTGTCACACAACCGTTACCGCTGACTGTGCGGAAATCCGCACACTATTCCCGATAGTCCTCGGGCCGAATCCCGTGGCGGGCGAGCTTGTCGTAGAAGGTCTTGCGCGGCAGCTTCAGCGCCGCCGCCGCCTCGGTCGCATTGCCGCGCTGGCGGGTCAGTTCCTCGGTGAGGAGCGAGCGTTCGACCCGCGCCATCTGCCCCGCGAGGCCGGACGCATCAGTGTCGTGCCGGCTGTCATGCAGCCCCATCGCAAAGCGCATCGCCGCGTTCATCAGGCCGCGCGCATTGCCCGGCCAGTCCTGCGCCATGAGGTCGGCGATCACGTCGGCGGTGATCTCCGGCATCGGCAGGTCGGATTGTTCGCAGGCGATCGCGACGTAGTGGCGGAAGAGTATGGGAATATCCTCGGGCCGTTCCTTGAGCGAGGGGATGCGGACGCGCATCACGTCGATCTTGTAGAAAAGATCGGGGTTGAAGCGCCCCTCGGCCGCCTCGCGCGCGAGGTCGCGGTAGGTGCCGGCGATGACGCGGGTGCCGGGATGGCTGTCGATGAGGTCGAGCAAGCGCGAATTGCGCGGCGTGCGGCAGGGCCGCGACCTCGTCGACGAAGATGGTCCCGCCGTCGGCCCTGCTCGAAGACTTGAAGCAGGCTGTCCGGCGTGGCCGAGGCGGCGGAGAGCTTCACGAAAGGCCGCATCGCGGCGGCGGACAGAAGGTGGATGACCTCGGCCACCTTGGCCGTGCCCGCGCCCGGCGGGCCGGAGACCAGAACCTCGGCCGAGGTCCGGGCGGCGGCGCGGGCCGCCTCGCGCATCTGCTCGGACAGGGCCGAGGTGCCAACCAGCATCCGCGCCGCCGCATCGCCGCGCCGGATTTCGCGCTTCAGCGCCCGGTTCTCAAGCACCAGCGCGCGGGTCTTCAATGCTTTGCCGACGACCGCCAGCAGGTCGGACGGGTTGCAGGGCTTTTCGAGAAAGTCGAAGGCGCCGCCCGACATGCCGCGCACCGCCATCGGCACGTCGCCCTCGCCCGTCAGAAGGATCACCGGCAGGTCGGGATCGACCTTGCGGCTGTGTTCGAGAAGCGCGAAGCCGTCCTTGCCGGGCATCCTGATATCCGACAGCACCACACCCTCGAAATCCGGCGCGATGTGGTCCTTCGCCTCGATATAGCTGCCCGCCAGAACCGGCCGCAGCCCGGCAAGTTCCAGCGTCTGGCCCAAAGCCTCGCGCACGGCGCGGTCGTCATCGACGAGAAGGACCCGGCCCACGCTCATGCCGCCCTTGCCCCCCGGCGCGCCGCCTCAAGCTCCACCGTGAATTCCGCCCCGCCCTCGGCCCGGTTGCGCCCCGAAATCTCGCCGCCAAAGCTTTTCACGATGCCGTAGGAGATCGAGAGGCCAAGCCCCATCCCCTCGCTCGCGCCGACTTCCTTGGTGGTGTAGAATGGATCGAAAATCCGGTCCGGTTCGGCGATGCCGGGGCCGCTGTCGCGCACCGTCAGCCGGACGCGGCCCGCCGGCTTCGGTCAGGCCAATGGCGACCACCCCGCCCGCCCGCATCGCATCCGCGGCATTGCTGATGAGATTGACGAGCACCTGCTGCAACCGCACCTCGCCGCCCCGCACCCAAAGCGGCGCGGGTGGTTCCGTCCAGTCCGCGGTCACCCCGGCGGCGCGAAGCCGCGCCTCGGTCAGTTCCAGCGCGGCGGCAATGACCTGCACGAGGTCCACGTCATTGACCGTCTCGCTTTCCTGCCGCGCGAAGGCGCGCAGGTTCTTGATGATCCGCCCCATCCGCCGGGCAAGCTCGGAGATGCGGCCAAGGTTGTCGGCGGCCTTTTCGCCCATATTGCGTTCAAGAAACAGCGTCGCGTTTTCGGCATAGGAGCGGATCGCCATCAGGGGTTGGTTGAGTTCGTGACTGATGCCGGCCGACATCTGGCCAAGCGCGGAGAGCTTTCCGGCCTGCACAAGTTCCGCCTGGGCGCGCCGCAGCTGGGTGTTCGCCTCCGAAAGCTCGTGCGTGCGTTCGGCGACCCGCGTCTCGAGAAGCGCGTTCGCCTCGGCCTCGGACGCCAGCCGTTCGGCAAGCGCCCGGCGGCGTTCCATCAGCGCGAACACGACCGCGCCGAGCCCGATCGAGGCCGCCGCCGCCATTGCGGCGACAAGGCTCGCCTGACGCTCCGCCGGGGCGATATCGACAAGCGACTCGCCCAGCATTTCGACCACCGGCAGCGGCCGGGTCAGGTGCATCGTGCGTTCGGGAAGATGCGGACCGCCGTCGAGGGTCCAGATATCATAGCCGCCGAATGAGGTCGCCCGCTGCCTCAACCGCGCTTCACCCGCCAGCGCGGCGAGGTCCGCCGTGGGTTCGGACCCGCCGAACTCTGCGAGGATCAGCTCATCCCGGTTCGAGACGAAGGCAACCCCGGTCTCATCGGTGAAGAAGACGATCATCGGATCGCCGCGCCATGTGACCTCCACCGCCTCGGTCTCAATCCGCGCGACAAGCGCGCCGGAGACAGGCCCCGCAGGGGAAAAGACGGGGGCCGCGTAGACAAAAAGGCGTCGGCCCGTCTCAGGCTCGATCTCCCGCGCGAAGCCAAGGGCGCCCTGCATCGCGCGGCGGAAATGCGGCTTGGCCGAAAGATCCGTGCCCACGTTATCGCCGGAGGAGGCGATCACCTTTCCCTCGGCCGAGAGCAGCATCAGCTCATCCGAGCCGGTGATATCCGCCGTCCGCCGCAACAGCGCATTTCCCGCGTCGCGATCCGTCGCGGGCGCGAGCGTCAGCGCGATCACCTCGGGATGATCGGCCATCAGCACCGTCATCTCGCGGTAGCGCTGCAATTGCCCGGTCAGACGGTCGCCCGCAAGCGCCAGATCCGCCTGCCCGCGTTCGGCCAGACGCGACAGGGAGTCGCGCAGCGCGAGCCACCAGACGGTGCCCGTCAGCGCGCAGGTCGCAATCAGAAAGGCGGCCAGAACCGCCGCGCGCCGCCCCATCGGTTTCTCCTCCTCGGGTCAACACCTTAGCGGCGACCACCGTGCGATGGCCAGTCCGATTTGACACTGGCGGAAGTCTCGCGCAGCCTCGCCCGGCAGGATTCTGCGCCGGTGCGCGCAGGAAGTTGCGCCGTGATTTAGCGCCGTCTGACGAATTTCAGAGACCCGTGGCGCCACGCGGCCCTAGCTATCGCCACCCCGCGCAACAACCGCGCGGCGAAATACTGTCTATGGGAGGACACCATGAAAACGCTTAAAGGCAGGCTCGCTGCCATGATCGCCGCTGCGACGCTGGCATTGCCCGCAGCCGCGCAGGCCGATGAATTCATCAACATCCTGACCGGCGGCACCTCGGGCGTCTACTATCCGCTCGGTGTCGGGCTGTCGAAGATCTACGCCGACAATATCCCCGGCGCGCGGACGCAGGTGCAGTCGACCAAGGCGTCGGTCGAGAACCTGAACCTTCTCCAGCAGGGCAAGGGCGAACTGGCGCTGGCGCTTGGCGACAGCGTGAAGCTCGCCTGGGAAGGCGATGCGGATGCCGGGTTCAAGGCGCCGCTGGACAAGCTGCGCGGCATCGCGGCGGTCTATCCGAACTACATCCAGATCGTTGCGTCGAAGGATAGCGGGATCGCGACACTGGCCGATCTGAAGGGCAAGGGCCTGTCGGTGGGCGCGCCGAAATCCGGCACCGAACTCAATGCCCGCGCGATCTTCGCGGCGGCGGGGATGAGCTATGAGGATCTGGGCAAGACCGAATACCTGCCCTTCGCGGAATCGGTCGAGCTGATGAAGAACCGCCAGCTTGACGCGACATTGCAGTCGGCGGGTCTCGGGGTGGCCTCGATCAAGGATCTTTCGGCCTCGATCCCGGTCCAGATGGTCTCGGTTCCCGCGGATGTCGTCGAAAAGCTGGGCGCGCCCTATGTTGCCGCGACGATCCCGGCGGGCACCTATGACGGGCAGGATGCGGATGTACCCACGGTGGCGGTGGTCAACTTCCTCGTCACGCGCGAGGATGTGTCTGAGGAGACCGCCTATCAGATGACGAAACTCCTCTTTGAAAACCTCCCCGAGCTTGAAGCGTCCCACAAGGCTGCCGCCCAGATCAAGCTTGAGAATGCGCTGACCGGCATGCCGATTCCGCTGCATCCGGGCGCGGAGCGCTACTACAAGGAAAAGGGCCTGATGTAAGGCCCCGTCTCCGGGCGGCCCGCGCCGCCCGGAACGCATGATTTCCGGGGAAGGGAAATCCGACAATGGCGACCAGCCAGACCCAGCACACCATACCGAAGGACGCGCCTGACCTCGGGCTGCACGATCCCCTGGTGGACAACTTTCCCGCCGGTTTCGAAGGGCGGCTTCTCTTCTGGATCGCAGTCGCCTTTTCCACCTTTCAGGTCGCCACCGCCGCGCATCTCATCGACATGCCGAGCCAGGTGGTGCGCGCGATCCATGTCGGTTTCCTCGCCCTTCTCGGCTTTCCACTGATCGCGTTGCTGCGCGGCAAACCCCTGCTGGTCAAGTCCGCCGCCTGGGCGCTGGCGCTCGCCGGTGTCGCGGTCGCGCTGTATCAATGGGTCGAATATGCGCCGCTGATCCTGCGCGCGGGCGATCCCCTGCCGCGCGACATCGTCATGGGCGTCGTCCTGCTGATCGTCGTCTTTTCCGCCGCCTGGATGCTTATGGGTCCGGCGCTGCCGATCATCGCGGGCGTCTTCCTTTCCTATTGCCTCTTCGGGCAGCACCTGCCATCGCCGCTCAACCATCGCGGCTACGATTTCGCGCAAGTGATCGACCACATGACCTACGGGACCGAGGGCATCTACGGCATCCCGGTCTATGTCTCCTCAAGCTACATCTTCCTCTTCATCCTCTTCGGCTCGTTCCTTGAGCGCGCGGGGATGATCAAGCTTTTCACCGACGTTTCGCTCGGCCTCGTCGGCCACAAGCAGGGCGGGGCGGCGAAGGTCGCGGTGATCTCCTCAGGGCTGATGGGCACGATCTCGGGGTCCGGCGTGGCGAATGTCGTGACCACCGGCCAGTTCACGATCCCGCTGATGAAGAGCTTCGGCTACCGCCCGGCCTTCGCAGGGGGTGTCGAGGCGACAGCCTCGATGGGCGGACAGCTCATGCCGCCGGTGATGGGGGCGGTCGCCTTCATCATGGCCGAGACCTTGGGCGTCGAATATATCGAGGTCGTGAAGGCGGCGCTGATCCCGGCGATCCTCTATTTCCTCGGCGCCTTCTGGATGGTGCATCTGGAGGCGGGCCGTCACGGGTTGGTGGGCATGGCGAAAGCGGACCTGCCTTCGCCACTGAAAGCGGTCCGGGAAGGCTGGTATCTGCTGCTGCCGCTCGGCGTCCTCGTCTATCTTCTCTTCTCCGGCTACACGCCTCTGTTCGCCGGGACCATCGGCCTTGCCCTGACGGTGATGCTGATCCTCGGCGGCTCGGTCATCCTCGGCCTGCCGTCGGCGGCCTTGCGGATCATCGTCTGGGTCGCGCTCGGCCTCGTCGCGGCGTCGTTCTTCGAATGGGGCATCCTGCCGGTCCTCGCAGCACTTGGGGTGCTGATCGCGTGGAACGCGCTGTCGAAGGGCGGGCGCGAGACGCTGATCCTGTGCCGCGATTCGCTGGCCGAGGGCGCGAAAACGGCCCTGCCGGTCGGCATCGCCTGCGCGCTCGTCGGCGTCATCATCGGCACCATGACCCTGACCGGTGCCGCCAACACCTTCGGCCAGTTCATCGTCCATGTCGGCGACAAGAGCCTGATCCTGTCGCTGATCCTGACGATGATCACCTGCATCATCCTCGGCATGGGCATCCCGACGATCCCGAACTACATCATCACCTCCTCCATCGCCGGCCCGGCGCTGCTGGCCTTGGGCGTGCCGCTGATCGTCAGCCACATGTTCGTCTTCTATTTCGGCATCCTCGCCGACCTGACCCCGCCGGTGGCTTTGGCTTGTTTCGCCGCCGCCCCCATCGCGAAGGAGAACGGGCTGAAGATCTCGATGGAGGCGATCAAGGTCGCCGCCGCAGGCTTCGTCATCCCGTTCATGGCGGTCTATACGCCCGCGCTGATGTTGCAGGATGGCGGCCCGCTCGCGGCCGAGATCGGCTACTGGCCCGCCGTCGCCTATATCGTCCTGAAGGCGGTCATCGCCATCGGCCTCTGGGGCACGGCGGTGATCGGCTGGCTCGGCCGCGCGCTGCCGCTCTGGATGCGCCTTCTCGCGGCGGCGGGGGCAGCCTCGCTGGTCGCGGCACTGCCGCTGACGGATGAGATCGGGCTTCGCGCTGACCGCGATCTTCGCCTTCCTCGCCTGGCGGATGCAGGCGGCGTGGGTGGCATGAGTGCTGCCTGCCTCATGGTCGGCGCTGCGGTGCTGTCTTTGGTCACGGGGCAGTTCGACCTGTCGTGGACGCATTCCGTCGAAAAGACCGGCTGGCGGGAACATTGGGTCGTGGAGGATCACGCGCTGCGCCTCACGGAAGCCGCCGTCAAGGGCTCGGGCGCCGGGATGGACCCCGGACCGGGGGCGGTCCTGAAGGGCGGCTGGTGGGTCTGGGTGCCCGCCCTCGCGCCGGTCCCGGAAATCCGGCTCGCGGCGTCGGGTGCGACCGGGGGCGGGTGGCGGCTTTGTGCGGACGGCAGATGCCGGGAGCTTGGCGACAGCCCAGGCGACGGCATCCGCCTTGCGCCCTGCCCGCAGTGACCGGAAGCATCGATGCGAAAACACCGCAGCCGGGTCCGATGCTGCATCGCAGTATGTTTTTTCTGCGAGACAAAAAATTTTTCACTCGATAGGCTGCACGGATCGAAGGGGATTCGTCCGACTTGAGCCTGCCGCAGAAACACTCAACCCCAACGCTTGGCCCGCTGATCCGCGCGCGCCGACGGCAGCGGTCGATCACGCTCCAGGACCTCAGCGACAAGTCCGGCGTGTCGGTCGGCTATCTCAGCCAGCTTGAGCGCGACAATGCCACCCCGACCCTCGGCACGCTGGCGCAGATCGCGCAGGCCCTTGGCGTCGGTGTCGATTATTTCATCGCGACGCCGCGCCCTGCCGACGCGCTGACCGCCGCCGACAAGCGGGCGCGATTTTCCATCGACGGATCCTCCATCGCCTACGAGCGTATCGGCGCGGAGTTTCCGGGCAGCCAGATGTCGTCCTTCATCCTGCATGTCCCAGTGGGCTACCGCTCGGAAACCATGCGCCACGAGGGCGAGGAAATCGTCTATGTCCTCGAAGGCTGCGTCGTGCAGGTTCTCGAGGGCGAAGAATTCCGCATGCACCCCGGTGACAGCCTGCATTATCGCGGCAACCGGCAGCATTCGTGGTACAATGATAGCGGAGCGCCGGCCAAACTTCTGTGGACCGGGACGCTGGAACTCTTCCACGGCCTGCCGGCGCCGACCGGCGCGGCAGGTATGAAACGGATGGAGGATGCATCCTGAAATGACCTAGAGGCAGGCCCCTACGTCAACGCACGTTCGGGCTTGAAGGCAAGAAAGAAGGCGCTAAGCCTCGGCTATCGAGCCAACAGACGTAACCTTAAGCCAGAGCGGACTGAGATCCGCCAACACGGAGGAAGAAGATGAACCTCAAGTATCAACTCGCCACGGGCCTCGTCCTTGCCGCGCTCAGCGCGGGCGCGGCAGCGTCCAAGACGCTGGTCTATTGCTCGGAAGGCTCGCCCGAAGGCTTCGATCCGGCGCTCTATACCTCGGGCACCACGTTCGATGCGGCGTCGCATACGGTCTTCAACCGGCTGACCGAGTTCGTGACCGGCACGACCGAAGTGGTTCCGGGCCTTGCCGAAAGCTGGGAAGCCTCGGAAGACGGGCTGGAATACACGTTCCACCTGCGCAAGGGTGTGAAGTTCCATTCCAGCGACACCTTCACGCCGACGCGCGATATGAACGCCGATGACGTGATTTTCACGTTCGAGCGCCAGCAGAAGGAAGACAACCCCTACAACAAGGTCTCGGGCGGCACCTGGGAATACTTCAACGGCATGGACATGGGCACGCTGCTGACAAGCATCGAAAAGGTCGATGACAACACCGTCAAATTCACACTGAGCCGGCCGGAAGCGCCCTTCATCGCCAACCTCGCGATGGACTTCGCTTCGATCGAGTCCAAGGAATATGCCGATCAGCTGCTCGCGGCGGGTACACCCGAACTGCTGAACCAGGCGCCGATAGGCACCGGACCGTTCCAGTTCGTCGCCTATCAGAAGGACGCGGTGATCCGCTTCAAGGCCAACCCGGACTACTGGGAAGGCAAGGCGGCAATTGACGATCTCGTCTTCGCGATCACGCCGGACGCGTCCGTGCGTTACCAGAAGATGAAGGCCAACGAGTGCCAGATCATGCCGTACCCGAACCCGGCCGACATCGAGGCCATGAAGTCGGACCCGGACCTCAACATGCTTGAGCAAGAAGGTCTCAACGTCGGCTACCTCGCCTACAACGCCCTGCAGCCGCCATTCGACAATCCGATGGTCCGCAAGGCGCTGAACATGGCGATGGACAAGAAGGCGATCATCGACGTCGTCTTCCAGGGCTCCGGCAAGGTCGCCAAGAACCCGATCCCGCCGACCATGTGGTCCTATAACGACGCGGTCGTGGACGATGCCTACGATCCGGAAGCCGCCAAGAAGATGCTTGACGAAGCGGGCGTGAAGGACCTGTCGATGAAGGTCTGGGCAATGCCGGTGCAGCGCCCGTACAACCCGAACGCGCGGCGCATGGCCGAACTGATCCAGTCCGACTTCGAGAAGGTCGGCGTCAAGGTCGAGATCGTGTCCTACGAATGGGGTGAATACCTCGAGCGTTCGAAGGCAAAGGACCGCGACGGTGCGGTTCTGCTTGGCTGGACCGGTGACAACGGCGATCCCGACAACTTCCTGGCCGTTCTTCTCGGCTGCGATGGTGTCGGCGGTTCGAACCGCGCACAGTGGTGCTACCAGCCGTTCCAGGACCTGATCACCAAGGCCAAGGTGACCTCGGACATCGCCGAGCGCACCAAGCTTTACGAAGAGGCGCAAGTCGCCTTCAAGGAGCAGGCGCCCTGGGCCACGATCGCCCACTCGGTGGTCTTCATGCCGGTCCGCAAGGAAGTGACCGGCTACAAGGTCCACCCGCTGGGCGGCCATATCTTCTACGGCGTCGACGTCGCCGAATAACGAAGCAACGGCGCGGGGCTTGTCGGCCCCGCGCCACGCATTCAACCCCATGACAGACCGTTACAGAGATTTCAGGCGTATCGCTGCCGAGCTTGGGACCGATGCCGTGGCGCTCGTTCCCGGCCCCAATTTCCTGCGCCTTCTGGGGCATGAGTTCGGCACCAACGAACGCCCCCTCGTCATCGTGATCCCGGTCGAGGGTCCGCCCGCCGCCGTTGTCCCCAACCTCGAATTGACCGGCTTTGGCGATCTGAACTTCGAAGGCGCGGTCTTCGACTGGCGCGACCAGACCGGCTATGCCGATGCCTTCGCCGCCCTTGGCGCACATCTGCCGATCCGGTCGCTGGCCGTCGAGGGCCAGACCATGCGGGTCTTTGTGCAGTTGGCCCTGACGACCGCCCTGCCCGGTCTGAAGATCGTCGATGGCGAGACGGCCATCACCGGCCTGCGCTACCGCAAGACGCCCGATGAGATCGCCGCGATGGTCCGCGCCATCGCGATTTCCGAGGCGGCGCTCGGCGAGACGCTCGACCGCGTGAAGATCGGCCAGACCGAGAAAGAGATCGAAGCGATGCTGGTGCAGGCGCTTTTCGCCCACGGGGCGGAAGAGCAGGCCTTCGGCGCGCTCGTCGCCGCAGGTCCCCACAGCGCCGCCTCCCACGCCCATGCGCGCGACGTCGCCATCCGCGCGGGCGATCCCCTGCTGATCGATTTCGGCGCCCGCTGGGGCGGGCTTTGCGCCGACATCACCCGCACCGTCTTTGTCGGCCATTGCACCGACGCGGCGGCGGCGGTCTACGAGGTCGTTCTTGCCGCCAACCAGCGCGGGCATGAGGTGACGCGCGCGGGGCTGACCGCGCATGACGTGGACGATGCGGTGATTTCCGTCCTCGAAGCCTCGCCCTATCCCGACCGCATCCGCACCAAGACCGGCCACGGCCTTGGCCGCGACGTGCATGAGGCGCCCTATATCATGCGCGGCAATCCCCAGGTGCTGGAACCCGGTGTCGTCTTCACCAACGAACCGGGGCTTTACAAACCCGGCGTTTTCGGCGTCCGTATCGAGGACGATGTGCTTGTCACCGAAACCGGAAGCCGGTCGCTTACCAGCTTCCCCAAGGAAATCAGGATCGTCGGCTGATGCTCAGATACATCCTTTCGCGCCTTCTGACGTTCCTGCCCACCTTCTTCGGCGTCACGCTGATTTCCTTTTCCTTCATCCGCGTGCTGCCGGGCGATCCCATCGTCGTCATGGCCGGCGAACGCGGCGTGAGCCCCGAGCGCTATCAGGAGCTTATCAAGCAGTTCGGCTTCGACCGCCCGCTTCTGGTGCAGTACTGGGAGTATCTCAAGGGCGTACTGCACGGCGATCTGGGGCAAAGCTTCGTGACGAAAAGACCGGTATGGGACGAGTTTTTCGCCCTGTTTCCGGCGACGCTGGAGCTGTCGATCTGCGCCATGATCTTCGCGGTGGCACTTGGCCTGCCGGCGGGCGTCATCGCCGCCGTGAACCGGGGCAAGTTCTTCGACCGGGCGCTGATGTCGTCCGCGCTTGTCGGCTATTCGATGCCGATCTTCTGGTGGGCGCTTCTGCTCATCATCGTCTTTTCCGGCTGGCTCGGCTGGACGCCGGTCTCGGGCCGCATCAGCCTGATGTATTTCTTCGACAATTCCACGGGCTTCATGCTGATCGACTCGCTCAGGTCCGGCCAGTCCGGCGCTTTCGCCTCGGCCGTCAGCCACCTGATCCTGCCGACCATCGTCCTCGGCACCATCCCGCTCGCCGTGATCGCGCGCCAGACCCGGTCGGCAATGCTCGAGGTTCTGTCCGAGGACTATATCCGCACCGCGCGCGCCAAGGGCCTGTCGCCCTACCGCGTCAACGGCGTCCATGCCCTGCGCAACGCCCTGATCCCGGTCATCACGGTAATCGGCCTCATGGTCGGCACGCTTCTGGCCGGCGCCATCTTGACCGAGACGATCTTTTCCTGGCCCGGCATCGGCAAATGGATGGTCGATTCGATCTTCCGGCGCGACTACCCGGTGGTGCAGGGCGGGCTTCTTCTGATCGCGGTCATGGTGATGATCGTGAACCTGACCGTGGACATGCTCTACGGCTTCATCAACCCCAAGATCCGGAAACGCTGATGGCCGAGACGACCGCATCCGCCCCGACCGCCGCCGCCCGCCCCGGACGGCTCAGCGAATTCTGGTACTATTTCCGCGAGAACCGCGGCGCGGTCTTCGGCTTCTGGGTCTTCGTCGCCTTCGTCCTGGTGGCGCTCCTCGCCGACTTCATCGCGCCCTACGACCCGACGCAGCAGTTCCGTGACCACCTGTTGCAACCGCCGTTCTGGGAGGATGGCGGCAGCCTCGCCTACGCGCTCGGCACCGATGCGCTCGGCCGGGACATGCTGTCTCGCCTCATTCACGGCGCGCGCTATTCCTTCTACGTGGGCATCGTCGTCGTCAGCATTGCCGCCACGGGCGGCATCGTGATCGGCCTTCTCGCAGGCTTCGCGCCGAAGTGGGTCGATACGATCATCATGCGGGTGATGGACATCATCCTTGCCTTCCCGTCGCTTCTTCTGGCGCTGGTTCTGGTGGCGATCCTCGGGCCGTCGCTGACCAATGCGATGATCGCCATCGCCATCGTGTTGCAGCCCCACTACGTCCGCCTGACGCGCGCCAGCGTCATGTCGGAGCGGACCAAGGATTATGTGACGGCGGCCAAGGTCTCGGGCGCGGGCACGGCGCGGTTGATGTTCATCACCGTGCTGCCCAACTGCCTGTCGCCGATCATCGTGCAGGGGGCGCTGTCGTTCTCCACCGCGATCCTCGATGCGGCGGCGCTTGGCTTCCTTGGCATGGGCGCGCAGCCGCCCACCCCGGAATGGGGCACGATGCTGGCCGAGGCGCGGGAATTCATCCTGCGCGCCTGGTGGGTCGTGACCTTCCCCGGCCTCGCCATCCTCATCACCGTTCTCGCCATCAACCTGATGGGCGACGGGTTGCGCGACGCACTCGACCCGAAACTGAAGCGGAGCTGAGATCGATGTCCCTACTGGAAATCCGCAACCTTTCGGTCGATTTCGCCACCGCTTCCGGCCAGTTCCGCGCGGTGGACGGGGTGGATGTGTCCGTCGACAAGGGTGAAATCCTCGCCATCGTCGGCGAATCCGGCTCCGGCAAATCCGTCTCCATGCTCGCCATGATGGGGCTGCTGCCCTGGACCGCGACGATCACCGCCGATGTGCTGGAATTCAACGGCATCGACCTGCGCAACCTCTCCGCCCGCAAGCGCCGCGACATCATCGGCAAGGACATGGCGATGATCTTTCAGGAGCCGATGTCCTCGCTGAACCCCTGCTTCACCGCCGGCTTCCAGATCAAGGAGGCGCTGCGCCTCCATCTCGGGATGGATTCCAGCGCGCGCCAACGCCGCGCGGTGGAACTTTTCGAGATGGTCGGCATCCCCTCGCCCGAGGACCGGCTCAGGGCCTTCCCGCACCAGCTTGTCGGGCGGCATGAACCAGCGGGTGATGATCGCGATGGCCATCGCCTGCAACCCCAAGCTCCTGATCGCGGACGAACCGACGACCGCGCTCGACGTGACGATTCAGGCGCAGATTCTCGACCTGTTGACGGGGCTTCAGCGCGATACCGGCATGGGCCTCATCCTCATCACCCACGACATGGGCGTCGTGGCCGAAACAGCAGAGCGCGTCTCGGTCCAGTATGCCGGCCAGAAGGTCGAGGAACAGCCGGTCGCCGATCTTTTCGCCACACCGCACCACCCCTATACCGCAGCACTTCTGGCGGCCTTGCCCGAACGCGCCACCCAGCGCCACCTGCCGACCATTCCCGGCGTCGTGCCGGGGCAGTTCGACCGGCCCAAGGGCTGTCTTTTCTCCCCCCGCTGCAAACTCGCCGACGACCGCTGCCGCACCGTGCCGCCGGTCCCGGCTGGGCGCGACATGGGCTTCGCGCGCTGCCACTATCCCCTGTCCGCCAAAGCGGAGGCCGAAGCATGACCGACCCCGTCGTCGTCGCCGACAAGCTGACCCGGCATTACGAGGTCAAGCGCGGCCTTTTCGCCGCGCCCGCCGTCGTGAAAGCGGTGTCTGAGACGAGCTTCACGCTCGAACCGGGCAAGACACTCGCCGTCGTCGGCGAGTGCGGGCTGCGGCAAGTCCACCCTCGCCCGCGTCGTCACGATGATCGAGGAACCGACCTCCGGCACCTTCTCCATTGGCGGCGTCGCGGCCAGCCCGGCGACACGGGCAGAGTTGCGCACCCATGTGCAAATCGTCTTTCAGGACCCCTACGGATCGCTCAACCCGCGCCAGCGGGTCGGCTCGATCCTCGAGGAACCGCTGAAGATCAACCGGCCGCAGATGTCCGCCGCCGAACGCACCGAGAAGGCGCGCGAGATGCTGGCGCTGGTGGGCCTCCGCCCCGAGCACTATGACCGCTATCCGCACATGTTCTCCGGCGGCCAGCGCCAGAGGATCGCCGTCGCCCGCGCGCTGATGCTGGAGCCGAAGGTGCTGGTCCTGGACGAACCCGTCTCCGCCCTCGACCTGTCGATCCAGAGCCAGATCCTTAACCTGCTCGTGGATTTGCAGGAGAGGATGGGGCTCGCCTATCTCTTCATCAGCCATGATCTTTCGGTCGTGAAGCACATGGCCGACGACATCATCGTCATGTATCTCGGTCGCCCGGTCGAGAAGGGACCGAAGGACGCGGTTTTCGCCCATCCCCATCACCCCTATACGAAGGCGCTGCTTTCCGCGACGCCGGTCGCCGACCCGAAGTCGCAGAAGACGCGGATCAAGCTTGAGGGCGAGTTGCCATCACCCCTGAACGTGCCGCCCGGATGCGCCTTCGCGCCGCGCTGCTGGAAGGCCGAGGCGCGCTGCCGGGCAGAACGCCCGGAACTCGAAGGCGCGCCCCAGGCCGCCGCATGCTTCTTCCCCGAAAGCTGAGCGCCGCCACCGCCTTATATCATTTGCCTGCGAACGAAACCTATGGGACCATTCCTGATGAGTCCCCCATAGCGTGAGGCAACGACATGGCCGAATCCGCCCTCGCCCCGACCGGCAAGACAAAACTCGTCATCCGTAACATCGGCCAGATTCTCTCCGGCAGGATCGAGGAACCGCTGATCGACGGCGATTGCGTGATCTGCGAAGGCGACCGCATCACCGCAGTCGGCTACGAGAAGGATCTCGACACCGACCGGGCGACGACCGTCGTCGACGCCAAGGGCGTGACACTCTGCCCCGGCCTGATCGACAGCCATGTCCACCCCGTCATCGGCGACTACACCCCGCGCCAGCAGCAGTTGAACTGGATCGACTCGTGCCTGCACGGCGGGGTCACGACCATGATCTCGGCGGGCGAAGTCCATGCGCCGGGCCGACCGAAGGACATCGTCGGCCTCAAGGCGATGGCGATCGCCTCGCAGCGCTGGTACGAGAATTTTCGCCCCTCCGGCGTCAAGGTCCATTCCGGCGCGCCGGTCCTTGAAGAAGGCATGGTTGAGAGCGACTTCAAGGAGCTTTCCGAGGCAGGTGTGAAGCTCCTTGGCGAGGTCGGGCTTGGCTCGGTCAAGACCGGTGAGACGGCGGCCCAGATGGTCAGATGGGCCCGCAAATACGGCATCCAGTCCACCATCCACACCGGCGGGCCATCCATTCCCGGATCGGGCATGATCGACAAGGATGTGGTGCTGGAGGCGGATGCGGACATCATCGGCCATATCAATGGCGGGCATACCGCCCTTCCCGACGACCAGATCACCTGCCTCTGCGAAAGCTGCCTGAGGGGGATCGAGATCGTCCATAATGGCAACGAACGCGCGGGACTCCTTGCCATGCGCACCGCTTTTGAACTGAAGCAGCCCGAGCGCGTGATCCTCGGCACCGACTCCCCCGCAGGCTCCGGTGTCCAACCCCTCGGCATCCTGAGGATGGTCGCGATGCTGTCATCACTCGGCGACGTACCGCCGGAGATCGCTTTCTGCTTCGCGACCGGCAATACCGCCCGCATGCGAGAGCTTGACTGCGGCGTCATCGAGGTGGGCAAATCCGCCGATTTCGTCTTCCTCGACATGGCCCAGCACGCGCCCGGCAAGACCATGCTCGGCTCGGTCCATCAGGGCAACCTGCCCGGCGTCGGCATGACCGTCATCGACGGCCTCGTCCGCACCGCCCGCAGCCGGAACACCCCGCCCGCCACACGGCTGCCCGAAGTGGTGAAAGGCTAGACCACTTTCTGTCCGGAAATACGCAGACCGGAGCCGCCAGCGCGACGGCGCTGGCGGCGACAGATAAACCTGCGCCCGGAACGGGCGCTCCACAGGATCGCCGGTTCAGCCGCGCGCCGCCATGAAGTCTTGCAGACGCCGCAGCCCCTCGGCGATATCCGCCGTCGAGCGCGCATAGGAAAAGCGCAAGGTCCGCGCCCCGCGCGCCGGATCGAAATCGAGGCCGGGCGTCACCGCGACACCGGCCTTTTCAAGGATTTCGGCCGCGAAGCTCAGGCTATCTTCGGTGAACTCCGACACGTCGGCGTAAATGTAGAAGGCCCCGTCCGGCGGCGCGATCCTGGTGAACCCCGCCTTCGGCAGACCCTCCAGCATCAGGCGGCGGTTTTCGACATAGACCGCCCGGTTCGCCTCCAGCTCCTGCACCGCCTCCAGCGCACCAAGCGCCGCAACCTGGCTCGCATGCGGTGGGCAGATGAACATGTTCTGCGCCAGACGCTCCACGGTACGGATATGCGCCTCAGGCACCACCATCCAGCCGATACGCCATCCGGTCATGGAAAAGTATTTGGAAAAGGAGTTTATGACGTAAACCTCATCCGAAATCTCAAGCGCCGAAACGGCCCGGTTCTCGTAATGCAGACCGTGATAGATCTCGTCCGAGACGAAGCTGACGCCTTTCTCCGCGGCCGCCCCGATCAGCGCCGCAAGCGCCTCCGTGCCCAGCATCGTGCCCGAGGGATTGGCCGGCGACGCGACGATCAGCCCCTGCACGTCGTCAGGGATCGCCTCGGGGCGCGGCTGGTAGCGGTCCTCGGGCGCGGTCGGGATGCCGACCGGCGTCAGCGACAGGGCGCGCAATATCTGCCGATAGGAGGGATAGCCCGGCTCACCCAGAGCCACCCTGTCGCCCGCGTCGAAAAGTGCCGTGAAGGCCAGGAGGAACGCCGCCGAGGAGCCCGCCGTCACCACCACCCGCGCCGGGTCGAGGTCGACGCCGTACCAGCGGCGGTAAAGGTCGGCGATCCCGGCGCGCAGGTCCGGCAGGCCAAGCGCCACGGTGTAGCCAAGCGCATCCGCCTTCATCGCCGCGGCAAGACGCTCCAACGCGAAAGCCGGAGCGGCGGTCGAGGGCTGGCCGACCTCCATGTGGATGATGTGGCGCCCAGCGGCTTCCGCCTTGCGCGCCGCCTCCATCACGTCCATCACAATGAAGGGATCGACGTCGCCACGACTTGATAAACGCACCCCGCCCCTCCATCCTTCGCCGGAAATCCGGGGGACTTCTTCCCAGCCCCGCCGTCAAACGTCAATGACGCCCGCACTTGTGCCGCCCCCGGCGGTCACATATTGCCGAGACACCCGCAGAACTGCCCGGAGACGCCGATGAAACTCGCCCCCCTTGCCGCCGCCGCCCTGATCGGCCTTGCGGCCCCGGCCCTTGCCTTCGACCTCAAGACGATGTCGGCCGATGAGAAGGCCGCTTTCGGCGATGCGGTGCGCGCCTATCTTCTGGAGAACCCCGAGGTTCTGGACGAGGCGATCAGCGTCCTGAACCAGCGTCAGGCCAAGGAAGCGGCGACACTGGATGTCGCCTTGGTCAAAGCCAATGAAGCCGATCTCTTCGCAGATCCGGCGAGCTTTGTCGGCGGCAACCCGAACGGCGACATCACCGTCGTCGAATTCATCGACTATCGCTGCGGCTACTGCAAAAAGGCGCATTCCGAGGTGCATGACCTCGTGACCCAGGACGGAAACATCCGCTACATCGTCAAGGAATTTCCGATCCTGAGCGAGCAATCCGTGACCGCCGCCCGCTTCGCCATCGCCGCGCTTCAGGTCGCGGGACCCAAGGCCTATGCCAAGATCAACGCCGGCTTCTACGACAGTTTCCGCGGTGACGTGACGCCCGACACGCTCACCGCCTTTGCGACGGATCTCGGCCTCGATCCGGCGCCGATCCTTGCGAAGATGGACGCGCCTGAGGTGACGAAGGTCATCGCCGACAACCACGCGCTCGCCCAGCGGATGCAGATCTCCGGTACGCCGACCTTCGTCATGGGCGACCAGATGATCCGCGGCTATGTGCCGCTGGATCAGATGCAGATGGTTGTCGCCGAAGAGCGCGGCTAACCGTTTCAGGCCGGGATGCGCGAAGCGATGTAGCGGGCGAACTCGAAATTCGGCCGCTCCAGGTGGCTGAGCGGACCCGGCTCCGAAAGCCCCGCCGAGATGCCCTGATAGACCCGCTCGGTACAGCCCTTGTCCTCGTCGTTGACCTCGTCGAGCAGCGTCTTCAACCGCTTGAAATGTTCCCGCGATTTCGGGTCGGTCACGAATTCCGGCGCAAGCCCGCCGCCATAGAGCACATTCACATGGCCCGGCCCGTCCGGGGTCAGCGACAGATACCAGAAGTATCCCGGCGTCAGCGTGATCATCAGCGAGGGGTAGATCGACAGAAGCCAGGTCGTCCGCCGCTCATCGCCTTCAAGCACGGTGTTCGTGGGGTGGGCGAGCGTGAGGTCGAGCGCGTCGTTCTTCATGATGAAGTGATAGTTGAAGGCGGGCTGGCCCTCCGGGCAGGTCATCTTCAGAAGGTCGACATGGCCGCCGATGGTGCCTTCGTGGCACACCGGCAGGTGGTAGCTTTCCATGAAATTCTCGGCCAGCACCTTCCAGTTCGTCGCCCAGCGGAAGCTTTCGCGGAAATCCTCGCGGTAGTTTTCCATGTGATACTTGCCGACAAGCTCCTGAACCCCCGCCAGCCGATCGGACGGCGACGGCGCGTCGGGGTTGAGCGTCACCATGATCCAGCCCAGCCAGACTTCCGAACGCACCTGCGGCAGCGCGATCTGGTCGCGGCAGAAGCCTTCGTTGAGCGTCATCGCGGGCGCACCGCGCAACTTGCCGTCGAGCGCGTAGGTCCAGGCGTGATAGGGGCAGACGATAAGTTTCGTGTTGCCCCGCCCTTCCAGCAGCACCGACATCCGGTGGCGGCAGACGTTGGACATCGCCCGGATCTCGCCGTCACGGTCGCGAAGGACGATCACCGGTTCGCCCGCGATGGTCATCGTGAGGTAATCGCCGGGATTGGGCAGCGCCTCGGCCCGGCCTGCGCAGAGCCATTCCTGCGCGAAGATGTGCTTTTGTTCCTCGGCCACGAAGTCGGGCGAGGTATAGACCGATTTCGGCATCGCCCGCGCCCGTTCGAACGGCACGGAGACATTGGCGTGAAGCTCGGCGGCAGGCGACAGCGGCTTGTTCATGGCGCACCTCATGGTCGGACGCGCAAGGCTCGCGCCGAACAGGCCCCGGCGTCAAGACGGGAAACGACAGATTGTATGTCGGCAAACGAAAAATTGCCGAAGATCGACAGGCCGCGCCAAGGACTACCGCGTCGCAAGCACGCCCGCCCCGCGCTGTGGGCTTGCGCGACCGCGCCTGAACCGTTTTGCTGATCGGGACTGTCAGGAGGTGATCATCTTGTCTCACGCCATCCGCCCTCTCGTCGCCCGCGATCCCGACGAACACCACCGCGCCGCCACGACGCTGGAGCTTTTCTTCGACCTCATCAGCGTCATCGCCATCGCCGCCGTGACCGCCGGGTTCCACCACGCCATCGCCGAGGGTCACGGGTTGGAGGCGCTGCCGCGGTTCGTCTTCCTCTTTCTCGCGGTCTGGTGGGCGTGGATGAACTTCACCTGGTTCGCCTCGGCCTTCGACAACGACGACACGCTCTACCGCATTCTCGTCATGGTCATCATGTGCGGCGCGCTGATCTTCGCGGGCGGCGCGGGCCATATCTTCGAGACACTCGATTTCCAGTTCGGCCTTCTCGGTTGGATCGTTATGCGGCTCGGCATGGTTGGTCTCTGGCTCAGGGCGGCGGCGGACTGCCCGGAATACCGCGAAACGGCGCGGCGCTATGCCGCCGGCATCGCCGTCGCACAGGTGGCCTGGACGATCTTCTACTTCTCCACGACCCCCGGCAGCCTTCCCGTTCTTCATCTTCGCCGGTGTCTGCTTCGTGATCGAATGGTCTGTGCCGCCCTTCGCCGAGAGCGTGAAAACGACGCCCTTTCATCGTCACCACATCATCGAACGCTACGGCCTTCTGATGATCATCTCGCTCGGCGAAATCATGCTGTCGGTCTCGCACGGTTTCGGCGCGCTTTACGGCGACCATCCCTCGTTGCAGGCTGCCGTGGTCGCGGTTTCGGCGCTGGTGATCGTCTTTTCGATCTGGTGGGTCTATTTCTGCGAAGAGGAGCATCTGCCGCGATCCGACTTCGGTGCAGCGTTCGTCTGGGGCTACGGCCATGTCTTCATCTTCATGGCGACGGCGGCGCTTGGCGCGGCCATCGCGGCCTCGATCGACGTGGTGACGCATCACGCCCATGCGAGCCAGCACGAGGTCTCGAAATGGCTCGGGGCGAGCCTCGCCCTGGGCAGCCTTGCGCTATGGCTGACGCGCGACCGGGTGTTGGGCCTGCCGCCCCGGTTGATGCTCGCCCTGCCCGCGATGGCCGTCGTCTTTGCGCTTGCCGGAGTGATGGGTCTGCCGGTCTGGGCCTTCGCGCTTCTCTCCATTCTCACGGTCCTCTGGCGCGCGCCACACCCACGCAGCGCCGCCCTCTGACGCCTCCTGACCACGCCATGCCGCTTGCAAGACATTGCCCTTGCCGCAAAAGGGCTTAGATAGGCTTGCGAACAGAGGGGAAGAGCTTTCGATGGCCGACGACGCGCTGGTGATTTTCACGCCCTCCGGCAAGCGGGGGCGTTTCGCGCTTGGCACACCCGTCCTGACCGCGGCGCGGCAGTTGGGGGTTGATCTTGATTCGGTCTGCGGCGGCCGGGGCATCTGTTCGAAATGCCAGATCACGCCGGGTTATGGCGAATTTTCCAAGCATGGCGTGACGGTCAGCGAAGGGGCGCTGTCGGACTGGAATGAGGTCGAGGCGCGCTATGACCGCATCCGGGGCCTGAAGACGGGCCGCCGCCTCGGCTGCCAGGCCAAGGTCATGGGCGATGTCGTCATCGACGTGCCGCCGGAAAGTCAGGTCCACCGGCAGGTCATCCGCAAGGATGCAACCGCGCGCGTCCTTACCATGCATCCCGCAACCCACGCCTATTACGTCGAGGTGCAGGAGCCCGACATGCACGAGCCGTCAGGCGATTTTCAGCGCCTTGCCAAGGCCCTGAAAGAGCAATGGCAGATCGAGGGGCTTCACGCCGAGCCGGATCTGCTGCGCCGCCTGCAACCCGTGCTGCGCAAGGGCGAATGGAAGGTCACGGTCATTCTCCACAAGGATCACCACGGCCAGCCCCGCGTCATCGACATCCACCCCGGTTTCTGGGAAGGGCGGCTTTACGGCCTTGCCATCGACCTCGGTTCGACCACCATCGCGGCGCATCTCTGCGATCTTCGCAACGGCAACGTGCTGGCCTCGTCGGGCATGATGAACCCGCAGATCCGCTTCGGCGAGGATCTGATGAGCCGGGTCAGCTACGCGATGATGAACCCCGGCGGCGACCGCGAGATGACCGCGGCCGTCCGCAGCGCGCTGAATGAACTTGCGCTGGCGATTTCGACCGAAGGCGGCATCAACGCCGCTCAGATCGTCGAAACGGTCTTTGTCTGCAATCCGGTGATGCACCACCTTCTGCTCGGCATCGACCCGGTGGAACTTGGACAGGCGCCCTTCGCGCTTGCGACTTCGGAAAGCCTGTCGATCCCGGCGCGCGATCTTGACCTCATGTCGATCCACGAAAACGCGCGGGTCTATATTCTGCCTTGCATCGCAGGGCATGTGGGCGCGGATTGCGCCGCCGTGGCCCTGGCCGAGGAACCCGACAAATCCGAGGATATCGTGCTGATCGTGGACGTCGGCACCAATGCGGAACTTCTGCTCGGCAGCAAGGACCGGGTCCTTGCCTGCTCCTCCCCGACCGGCCCGGCATTCGAGGGCGCGCAGATTTCGTCAGGCCAGCGCGCCGCCCCCGGCGCGATCGAGCGGGTGGAGATCGACCCCGTCACCAAGGAACCCCGGTTCCGTGTCATCGGCTGCGACATCTGGTCCGACAGCCCGGATTTTGCCGCCGCAACGGCACAGACCGGCATCACCGGCATTTGCGGCTCGGGCATCATCGAGGCGGTGGCCGAGATGCGGATGGCCGGGCTGGTCGACCCCGGCGGACTGATCGGGTCGGCCGAACAGACCGGCACGGCGCGCAACATCCCGCAGGGCCGGACGCACGCCTATGTGCTTTACGACGGCACAGCGGACGGTGGCCCGCTTATCTCGGTGACGCAGGGCGATATTCGCGCGATTCAGCTCGCGAAATCAGCGCTTTACGCGGGCGCACGCCTTCTGATGGACGAACTCGGAATCGACACCGTGGACCGGATCGTTCTGGCCGGGGCCTTCGGGGCGCACATTTCGCCGAAACACGCTATGGTTCTGGGCATGATTCCCGATTGCCCGCTCGACAAGGTCACTTCCGCAGGCAACGCCGCCGGCACCGGCGCGCGGATTGCGCTGTGCGACATCTCGGCCCGTGCGGCGATCGAGGAAGAAGTCTTCCGCATCCACAAGGTCGAAACCGCGATCGAACCGCGCTTTCAGGAGCATTTCGTGGCGGCCAATGCGATCCCGCATGCGACGGCCCCCTTCCCGGAACTCTTCAAGGTCGTCACCCTGCCCCATGTCAGCTTCAACACCGCCGGCGCGGGGTCCGAAGGCCGCCGCCGTCGGCGCGGGTGACCCTGAACGATGGCCGAGGATCCTGTTGCAGACCTGATCTCTACGGTGGCGAAAGCCGACCGCGACGGTTTCCGCAGGTTATATAGTTCGACCTCGGCGAAACTCTTTGGTGTCTGCCTCCGTATCCTCAGAGACAGAAGCGAAGCCGAGGATGCGGTGCAGGAAGTTTTCACAAGGGTCTGGCTCAATGCCCGCCGCTATGATGCGACGAAGGCGCGCGGGATGACCTGGCTTATCGCCATAGCCCGCAATCACGCGATCGACCGCCTGCGCGCCCGTCCGGCCACGGCCGGCGATGACGATGCCGTCGCCGAAGTCGCGGACAGAACACCGGGGCCAGAGGCGCAGGTCGTCGCGAAAGGCGAGGCCAAGCGTATCGCGGAATGCTTCGACCTTCTCGAACCCGCCCGCGCCGCCGCCGTCAGGGGCGCCTATCTCGGCGGGCTGAGCTATGAGGATCTGTCGCACCAGCATGACGTGCCGCTTAATACCATGCGGTCCTGGTTGCGGCGCGGGCTGTTGAAACTGAAGGAGTGCCTCGAGGCATGAGCGAGCCCGCCGATCATATGCCGGAACGCGAGGCGCTGGCGGCCGAGTATGCGCTCGGCACGCTGCCGCTTGCCGAACGGCTGGCGGTCGAGGCCATGATCGAAAGCGATGCGGCTTTCGCGGCACTGGTCGACCTCTGGCGCGATCGGCTCGCGCCTCTGAATGACGGCTATGAAGAGGTACCGCCACCGTCCGCGCTGCTGGACCGAATCGAAGCCCGTCTCTTCCCGACGCCGGAGCGCCCGCGCCGCGCCAACTGGTTCTGGGGCGCACTCGCCGGGATCGCCGTTGCGGCGCTTGTGGCCGCAACCCTCACCTTCACGCTGACGCCGCCCGCGCCCGTGACGGCGACCCTCACCGGCGAGGCGCAGCCCCTCATCGTCGCGGCAAGCTACGACGACCGCGCGAAGGAACTGACCGTGCACCGCACCGCCGGGCCCGCCGCCGAGACGGGCAAGGATTACGAGCTTTGGGTCATTCCCGCCGGGCAGGCGCCGATCTCCATCGGCCTCGTTCGTGACGCCGCCGTCACCATCCCGCTGCAATCCCTGCCGGAAGGCACCACGCTCGCCATCACGCTTGAGGTGCAAGGCGGCTCCCCCACCGGGGCGCCGCAGGGGCCGCTTCTGGTCGCGGCGGTGATCGGCGAGAGCTGACAAAAAAAATTCCGGCACCTCGCAACTTTTGCGCATCACCTTCCGTAGCTCCGAATGCACCAGGGGGAATGGTTCCCCCGAAACGACAAGGGAGCTACCAATGTTCATCAAATCTGTCGCTGTTGCGCTTACGATCGCCAACTTCGCCGCCCCCCTCTCCGCCGCGGAAAATCCGATGGTCGGCGGGGCTGCCATGTACGACACGAAGAACATCGTCGAAAACGCCGTGAACTCGGCCGATCACACCACGCTCGTTGCCGCAGTGAAGGCCGCTGGTCTTGTTGACACGCTCGCGGGCGAAGGCCCCTTCACCGTCTTCGCGCCGACCAACGCCGCCTTTGAGAAACTCCCGGCGGGCACGGTCGAAACCCTGCTGAAGCCCGAGAACAAGGAGATGCTGACCAAGATCCTGACCTGCCATGTCGTCGGCAAGGCGGTGATGTCGGACGCGCTTCAGGGCATGATCAAGGACGACGGCGGCAAGCACCCGGTCCCGACGCTGGGCGGCTGCACGCTTCAGGCGAGCTACGAGGGCGACAAGGTCATGCTCGAAGATGAGATGGGCAATGTCGCGACCGTGACCATCGCCGACGTCAAGCAGTCGAACGGCGTGATCCATGTGATCGACACGGTGATGCTGCCGAAGATGTAATCCAGAGGTGGGGGTAATGAGTAACCGGGGCGCGCGATCCATCGTGCGCCCCTTTTTGCGCCCTCATCCGCCCGCCTTTTCCTCCAGTGCCAGCCACTCCTCCTCGGCCGCCGCCAGGGCGGCCTGCCGTTCCGACAGTCCTTCTGAGGCGCGACGGAACTTGTCTGGCGCCGTCTGGAAAAGAGCGGGGTCCGAAAGGAAATCAGACAGTTTGCCGATCTCGGCCTCCAGCCGCTCGATGACCCCCGGTAGCGCCTCGAGCCGGTGCCTCTCGGTGAAGGTCATCACTGCTGCGGGCTTTTTCTCCTTCGCCGCGGGGACAGGGGCAGGTTTTGTGGCGGACTTCGTGGTCTTCACCGCGTCCTCGCCCGCGCCCCTCTGCGCCTGATAGTCACTCCAGCCCCCGGCATAGGCGACGGCGCGGCCGTCGCCCTCCATCGCGATGGTCGTGGTTGCCACCCGGTCGATGAAGTCCCGATCGTGGCTGACCAGAAGCACCGTCCCGTCATAGTCGCCAAGGATGTCCTGCAAAAGGTCGAGCGTCTCGACATCGAGATCGTTGGTCGGTTCGTCAAGGATCAGAAGGTTCGAGGGCTTGGCCATGATCCGCGCGAGGAGAAGCCGCGCACGTTCGCCGCCCGAGAGCGAGCCGATCGGCGCCCGCGCCTGCGCCTCGTCGAAGAGGAAATCCTTGAGGTAGGCCACGACATGCTTCGGCACGCCGCGCACCATCACCTGATCCGACCGGCCCGAGACCCGCATGTCCGGGTCGTTCACCAGTCCGTCCCAGAGCGTCATCGAGAAATCGAGCGTGGCGCGCGCCTGATCGAAAACCGCGATCTCCAGATTGGTGCCAAGCCGCACCGTCCCGCTATCCGCCGCGATCTCGCCCGTCAGCATCTTCAGAAGCGTGGTCTTGCCCACCCCGTTCGGCCCGACGAAGGCGACCCGGTCGCCGCGCAGGACCTTGAGATCAAAGGGCCGCAGGATCACCTTCTCGCCAAACGCCTTTGAAATCCCCTTCGCTTCGATGACGAGCTTGCCCGAGACCTGGGCGCCCTCAAGCGCCAGATCCGCGGTGCCCTGTCGCCGGATCTGGCCCGCGCGCTCCGCCCGCATCGCCTGAAGCGCGCGCAGCCGCCCCTGGTTGCGCTTGCGCCGCGCCGAAATCCCCTCGACGGCCCAGCGACCCTCGGCCTTGATCCTGCGGTCGAGCTTGTGCCGCGCCAGATCCTCCTCGGCCCAGATCGTCTCGCGCCAGTCCTCGAAGACGCCAAAGCCCCGCTCATTCCGCCGCACCTCGCCCCGGTCGATCCAGAGCGTGGCTTCGGTCAGGGCCCGCAGAAACGCGCGGTCGTGGGAGATGATGACATAGGCAGCGCGCGCTTCACGCAGTTCCGCCTCCAGCCAGCGGATCGCCTCGATGTCGAGATGGTTGGTGGGCTCGTCAAGCAACATCAGCTCCGGCGCCTCGGCCAGAAGCTTGGCCAGGGCCGCCCGCCGCCGCTCGCCGCCCGAGGCCGCCGCGACCGGCGTCTCGGGGTCGAATTTCAGCCCCTCGGCCGCGACCGAAACGCGGTAGCCCTCCCCCTCCGGCAGGCCCGAGGCGGCAAATTCGCCCAGCGTCTCGTAAGCCGACAGATCCGGCTCCTGCTCCATGTAGCCGACGGTCACGCCGGGCGGCAACACACGGGTGCCCTGGTCAGGCTCCACCAGCCCCGCCATCACTTTCATCAGCGTCGATTTGCCCGACCCGTTTCGCCCGACCAGGGCCACCCGGTCGCCCGCCTGCACGACGAGGTCGAGCCCGTCAAAGACGGGATTGCCACCAAAAGTCAGGGAGATACCGGAAAGCTGAAGAAGAGGTGCGCGTGCCATGGCGCTCAGCTATCGCCCGACCGATCCGGCGTCAACGCCTTGCCCATTCATCTTGCCTCAAATACCTCGGGGGTGAATGCGGCAAAGCCGCAGAGGGGGCAGCGCCCCCTATTCCGCCGCCGCCTGCGCCGCCTGAAGCTCCGACGCGCGCTTCTCCACCAGATCGACGATATGGTCGATCATCTGGTCGTTGGTCATCTTGTGGCTCTGCCTGCCCGCGAGATAGACCATGCCCGATCCGGCCCCACCACCGGTAAAGCCGATATCGGTCATCAGCGCCTCGCCCGGACCGTTCACCACGCAGCCGATGATCGAAAGGCTCATCGGCGTCTTGATATGCTCCAGCCGCTTTTCCAGCGCCTCGACGGTCTTGATGACATCGAACCCCTGCCGCGCGCAGGACGGGCAGGAGATGATCTGCACGCCGCGGGTCCGCAACCCCAGCGACTTCAGGATCTCATAGCCGACCTTCACCTCTTCGACCGGATCGGCCGAAAGCGAGACCCGGATCGTGTCGCCAATCCCCATCCAGAGAAGGTTGCCAAGACCGACCGCCGATTTGACCGTGCCGGAGACAAGCCCCCCCGCCTCGGTGATGCCGAGATGGATCGGGGCATCCGTCGCTTCGGCCAGTTTCTGATAGGCGGCCGCAGCAAGGAAGACATCCGAGGCCTTCACGCTGATCTTGAATTCGTGAAAGTCGTTGTCCTGCAGAAGCTTGATGTGATCGAGCCCGCTTTCGACCATCGCGTCGGGGCAAGGCTCGCCGTATTTCTCGAGAAGATGCCGCTCAAGCGATCCGGCATTCACGCCGATGCGCATGGAGCAGCCGTGGTCCTTCGCCGCCCGCACCACCTCGGCCACGCGCTTCGCGTCGCCGATATTGCCGGGATTGATCCGAAGACAGGCCGCACCCGCCTCGGCCGCCTCGATGGCGCGCTTGTAGTGGAAATGGATGTCGGCCACGATGGGCACCGGGCTTTCGGCGACGATCGCACGCAGCGCCCGCGTCGATTCCGCATCCGGCGTCGAGATGCGGACAATATCGGCCCCGGCGGCGACGGCGCGCTGCACCTGCTCGATCGTCGCCTTCACGTCGGTGGTGAGCGTATTCGTCATCGTCTGCACGGTGATCGGCGCGTCGCCACCCACCGGAACATTGCCCACCATGATCTGGCGCGACTTGCGGCGCATCACGTCGCGCCACGGGCGGATCGGATTGTGGGACATGGGGCGCTCGCTCGCTGCTGGTCAGCCGTCAGACCCTAGATAGTCGCTGCCGCACGGCGCGGCAACCAGGGCCGTCACTGCGTCGCGGGTTCGGTGCCGACAACTGCGGTCGCATCGGCGGTCGAGTATTTCGCGAGGTCTGCGTCGCCAGTGATGTCGGCAAGCGCGTAGGAGGCCGTCAATGCCTCGGGCGACAGCACCACGTTCTTCGTGACCGACCCCCGCGACCCGGCCGGGCCATAGGTCTGCCCGTTCACCGCAAAATAAAGCGCCCCGGATTCCCCGACGCGCAGGACCGGCGCTTCTTCCAGCTTCGGCAGCGCGTAGCGTTCGCCGGCATCGAGGATCTTCTCGAAGATTGTCGTGCCATCTGCGGACTGGACCCGCACCCAGGCCGGACGCACCGCCAGAAGCTCAACCTGCGGCACATCGGCGGCCACGACCTGCACCGGCGTGTCGCCAAGCGCGGGCGTCGCTTCGGCAACCGCCGCCGGCTCGGTACCCGTCGTCGCGTCGAGACCGGCGAGCGCGCCGACCGTGCGCGGATCGATCCCCGCGATCGGGCCATCCCGTGCGACAAGGACCGGCACGTCCAGCGCCTCGGGGCGGTAGAGGCGGTCGAAGGCTTCCGGACGTGGCGCTGCCTCGACATTCGGACGTGCGGCAAGGGCCAGTTCCGTCGATTCCGCCTGACTTACCGCGGTGCCGCCCGCGGCAGACAGGGGGTCAAGCTCGGCGATCACGCCCGGCGCCTGTTCGACCGGGGCAAGCTGTACCTTCTGGACCTCGTTCAGGACGGTCCAGCCGCCATAGCCAAGGCCGCCGATCAGGATCAGGAGAACCGCAATGGAGCCGATCGCGCCCGGCTGGATACCAGACAGGAAGGCTTCGCCCTGCGGCACGAAGGGCGCCTTGGGATTGGCCAGCGGATCAGCAAAGACCGGTTTCCGCGCAATCGCGGATTTCTTCGGGCCGGAAGCAGCGGCGGACATGCCATGGGCGACGGTGAAATTCGCCTCCTCGCAGAAGCGCTGGAAGGCCCATTCCGAATCCATGCCGAGGTAACGCGCATAGGACCGGACATAGCCCGCAACGAAACCGGGCGTCTCGAAGGCCGAGACATCGCAGTTTTCGATGGCGGCGATATAGCTGGCCTTGATCTTGAGTTCGCGCTGTACGTCAAGCAATGACTTGGCGAGCGTCGCACGCTCGCCCCGCATCACGTCGCCGAGCCGCAGTTCAAAGTCGTCAAACCCTTTGGGTTTGCTCTCATCCTGCGTCGAAGGTGAAGCCCTCCGCCCGATCATTCCACTGCCCCGTACCTAATCCCCGAAACGGCCGACGATTCGTCGCCCTTTGTGCCGTCCTATTGTCCAGTTGTTAACACAGGACAAGGCCGAAAGCGACCCGAGATACCCTCAGGCGCTGAGTTCAGCGCGATTTAGCGCACAATGTGCCCAGAGTTTATCCATGGCACGAACCAGATGGTCGATATCGGCCAGGGAATGGACCGGCGACGGGGTAAAGCGCAGCCGTTCGGTGCCGCGCGGGACGGTCGGGAAATTGATCGGCTGAACGTAGATTCCGTAATGCTCCAGAAGCATGTCCGAGATCTTCTTGCAGTGGACCGGGTCGCCGACATGGACCGGCACGATATGGGTGCCGTGGTCGATGATCGGCAGTCCAAGCGCCTTGAGCCGCGTCTTGAGGATGCGGGCATGGTCCTGTTGCTTGTCGCGCAGGCCTTGGTCGGTCTTCACATGACGGACCGAGGCCGCCGCACCCGCCGCGACCGCGGGCGGGATCGAGGTGGTGAAGATGAAGCCCGGCGCGTAGGAGCGGATCGCGTCGCACATCTTGGCGGTCGAGGCGATATAACCACCCATCACACCGTAAGCCTTGGCAAGCGTCGCGTTGATGATGTCGATGCGGCCCATCAGGCCCAGCTTCTCGGCCACGCCCGCCCCACGGGGGCCGTACATGCCGACGGCATGGACCTCGTCGAGATAGGTCAGCGCGTTGAATTCCAGCGCCAGATCGCAGATCGCCTCCATCGGGCTGATGTCGCCGTCCATCGAGTAGATCGATTCGAAGGCGATGAGTTTCGGCGCGGCGGGATCGTCGGCTTCCAGAAGTGCGCGCAGGTGCGCAAGGTCGTTGTGCCGGAAGATGCGCTTGGCGCCGCCATTGCGGCGCACGCCCTCGATCATCGAAGCGTGGTTCAGCGCGTCGGAATAGATGATGAGGCCGGGGAAAAGTTTGGGCAGCGTCGAAAGCGTGGCATCGTTCGCGATATAGGCCGAGGTGAAGACCAGCGCCGCTTCCTTGCGGTGAAGGTCCGCGATCTCCGCCTCAAGCCGCTTGTGATAGACCGTGGTGCCGGAAATGTTGCGCGTCCCGCCCGAACCGGCGCCGGTCGCGTCCAGCGCCTCGTGCATCGCGTTCAGGACAACCGGATGCTGGCCCATGCCAAGGTAATCGTTGCCGCACCAGACGGTGATTTCCTTCTCGGTGCCGTCGGGCCGCGACCAGATCGCCTTCGGAAACTGACCCTTGCGCCGCTCGATATCGATGAACGTCCGGTAGCGGCCTTCGTCGTGAAGCCGCTGGAGCGCCTGATCGAGCTGTGCGTCGTAGTTCATATCGGTCTCCCCGGCCCTTCAAACCTGCCAAAGGGTTTAGATCCCCTGTTCGCATTCCACATTGATAAAGGTCAAGTCGCGATCCGGGGAGTGTACAAATTGCCGCTGCCCCATTCCATGGTGGTATTCCACCGCTCTGGACACCTCCGGCGGCGCTGATAGGGTGCCGCGAAACCCGACGGAAGGAGCCCGTATATGTCCCTCGACGCCGTTCTAGCCCGTATCGACGCCACGTTGCCGCAAGCGATGGAGCGGCTCTTCGGCCTGTTGCGCATACGGTCGATCTCGACCGATCCGGCCTACAAGGCGGAGTGTGCCAAGGCCGCCGACTGGCTGGCCGAGGATCTGCGGGGCCTCGGTTTCGACGCCGCCGCCCGGCCCACGCCCGGCCACCCGATGGTCGTCGGCCATGCCGGCGGATCGGGGAAGCATCTTCTGTTCTACGGCCATTACGATGTGCAGCCGGTCGATCCGCTCAATCTCTGGAATCGCGATCCCTTCGATCCGGCCATCGAGAAAACCCCGAACGGCGATGTGATCCGGGGGCGCGGATCGTCGGACGACAAGGGCCAGCTCATGACCTTCATCGAAGCCTGCCGCGCCTGGAAGGCCGTTCACGGCACCCTGCCCGGCCGCCTCACGATCTTTCTGGAGGGCGAGGAGGAATCGGGCTCGCCCTCGCTGATCCCCTTCATGAAGGAGAACGCCAAGGAACTGAGGGCGGAGATCGCGCTGATCTGCGATACCTCGATGGTATCGCCCGGCGTGCCCTCCATCGCCGGGCAGTTGCGCGGCATGCTGAAGGATGAATTCACCCTGCACGGGCCAAGGATCGACCTGCATTCGGGCCATTACGGCGGGCCGGGCCTCAACCCGCTGCGCGAGATCGCGAAGATCGTGGCGAGCTTCCATGACCCCGAAACCGGCCGCGTCGCGGTCGAGGGCTTCTATGACGGCGTCGCATGAGGTGCCGCGCCGCGCTTCTCGGGCAGTGGAAGAACACCGGCTTCGACGAGAAGGACTACCTCAACAGCGTCGGCTACACGCGTGCCGCACGGTGAAAAGGGTTACTCCACGCTGGAACAGCAATGGGCGCGCCCGACCTTGGAGATCAACGGCCTCTGGGGCGGCTATCAGGGTGCGGGGTCGAAGACCGTGATCCCGGCCAAAGCGCATTGCAAGATCACCTGTCGTCTGGTGGGCGAGATGGACCCGGACGATCTGCGTAAGAAAATCCGCGCCCATGTCGCGGCGCGGCTGCCGGTCGATGCCCGCGTGACCTGGGACAACGACCTCGAAGGCTCCCCCGCCGCCGTGATGAACACCGACCGCCCGGAATTCGCCGCCGCGAAACGGGCGCTCTCCGACGAATGGAACCGCGAGGCGGTGATCGTGGGCATGGGCGGCTCGATCCCCATCGCCGGGTTCTTCAAGGAAGTCCTCGGCATGGATGCGATGCTGATCGGCTTTGCCAATGATGACGACGCGATCCACAGCCCGAACGAGAAATACGACGTGAAGAGCTTTCACAAGGGCATCCGGAGCTGGGCGCGAATCCTCGCTGCCCTGAACGAAGAATGACCGCGGGAATTGCCGATATCACAGCCGCGGACAAAGCCGACTGGCTGCCGCTCTGGCAGGACTACCTTGCCTTCTACGCGGTCGATCTGGACGACAGCGTGACCGAACGTACATGGGCGCGCCTGATCGACCCGGCAAGCCCGCTGCGGGGGCGCCTCGCCCGCGACGAGGCCGGGCGCGCGCTCGGCTTCGCCCTGCATCACCATCACCTCTCGACCTGGATCGCGGGCGAGGATTGCTACCTCGAAGACCTCTTCGTCGCGGAATGCGCCCGCGGCACGGGCATCGGGCGCGCCCTGATCGATGACCTTATCGCGCTTTCACGCGCGCGGGGCTGCCACCGGCTTTACTGGCACACGGACGAAGGCAATGTCCGCGCCCGCGCGCTCTACGACAGCTACACCAAAAGCGACGGCCACATCCGCTACCGTCTCCAACTCTGATTTCATCTTGCCGAAAATACCTCCGCCGGAGGCAGGCCGCGCATCCGCGCGGCCTTCCCCCCGTTTCGGCATCAGTCCATCGCCGGGGTCAGATCGACCGACCAAAGCTTCGTATCGGAGGCATCCATCGACCGCACCGTCATGCGCGACAGCGCCGGACTGAACGCCGTGGGTGATCAACGGTCGGAACTGCGCCCGCCTTGTAGATGAGCGAATGCGACGCGGCGAAGACCGTGGGAACGATGAGCGCCTGGCGGTGAGAAACGCGGATGCTTGACGTTGAGGACTCCGTCGTCGCGGGTGGCAGTACCAACCCGGCTGGCGAGCGGAGATGTCAGGGCCGTAACGGACCCGTGACAGTTCTGACAAGGTTTGTTGAGAGCCCTAACGGGCCACGGCGACACGAACCACCTTGGCGATGAGCAAAAGCCAGGGAGCGGCGTGAAGGCAGAAATCGAAAATGTCGATCGGGCGCGTCAGCGTTCCAGACGCGAGCATCTTCAGCTTCTCCCAGATATGCGGTTCGGGCAAGAAGGGCGCCAGACCAAGCGTCAGCGCGGCCAACACCGCGATACTCATCGGGATCTTGTCGAGAAGTTCCATTCCGCCTCCGGTTCGCCTTCCGCATGCGGTTTAACCCGAAGCGCAGGACAAGACACTGGGACGAAAGGGCGCGGTCAGACTGAAACGGGGGCGTCGCGCCATCCGATCTCTGGTCGCGACGATCTGATAGGCGTGGCGGCGCGCGACACGATATTTCATCCGAAAGATTGGCGAATGCTCCCGGTAGAGTCGCTTGTTTTGGGCGAAAGATATGGCGCGGTTGACGGGGCTCGAACCCGCGACCCCCGGCGTGACAGGCCGGTACTCTAACCAGCTGAGCTACAACCGCGCATGGGTCCCTTTCGGGAGACGCTCGGGCGATCCGGGGTGGTGGCGCGGTTGACGGGGCTCGAACCCGCGACCCCCGGCGTGACAGGCCGGTACTCTAACCAACTGAGCTACAACCGCATGTCCACCCACCCGGATCGCCGCCCGAGCGTGGAGTGCGTAATAGGCATAGCGCGCGCCCCCGTCAAGCGGGGCCGAACGCTTTTTCCGATGGCCCGAACCGCCGCCAGCCGAACGCTCGGTTGAGACCTCGATGGGCTCAGTGACAGCCCATACTAGCGTGATGGAAAACCCTTTTCTGCGCAACGCCACAATATTGCCGTTTCTATCGCCGAAAAGCCCGGAAACCAGCCCGGCTCTCAGGCCCAGACAGACAGAACCATTGTGATGCCCGACATTTCCACGCCCGCGCCTCCGTTGCCCGCATTTTCTGGTCCGTTGGCGTCGGGCGCCTTGCCAGTTTCGCTTGGAACATTGCCGTCGCAGCAATACACGGAAGGAGCCGATGCCGCCGGAAACACACTTACGACCTACAAGATCGGTATCGGCGATCTTTTTGATGGCACGATTTCTGGCCCCGATACTGATGTGGTAAAAGTCGATCTGGTCGCGGGTCAGACATATGTTTTTACCCTTTGGGGTCGCGGGGGCTCTATCCTCGGACAGCAGGACACCCAATTAACGCTGCAGGCACCAAGCGGGCTCGGGATCGCCTCCAACGACGACGTTGACGCCAGCAACAAGTTTTCTCAGATCACCTACACCGCAACGACTTCGGGCACCTACTTTCTGGGCGTTCAAGCCACCGGCCCGTCTGGTGGACAGTATACGCTCCAGACCGCGACGAACATCTACACGCTCGACCAGGTCGTCACGCAGCTGACCGAGTTCGGCTGGGGCATCAGCACACCGATCGCTCATGACGAGCGACCGGGCGACACCATGGTCGCCGACATTTCCTTACTGACGGCGGCGGGCAAGCAACTGGCACTCTGGGCGCTTGATGCGTGGTCAACTGCGACCGGCATCACCTTCATCACAGGAACCTCAGCCGCCGATATCGTCTTCGACGACAACCAATCTGGCGCCTTTGCTGGACCAAACAGCTACTACCCAACTACTGGCCAGATTGTCCAATCAGACGTCAATATCTCGACGAGCTGGCTGACGAGCTACGGCACCAATATCGGCAGCTATTCCTTCCTGACCTATCTGCATGAGATCGGCCACGCGCTCGGTCTGTATCACGCAGGCGCTTACAACGGCTCAGCCAACTTCGCCACCAACGCGACCTTCCTGAACGACAGCTATCAGATGACGGTCATGTCCTATTTCGACATGGTCGATAACACCTATATCAACGCCTCCGACTTTCTGCCCATCACCCCGATGATCGGCGATATCGCTGCGATCGAGGCGCTTTATGGTCCGACGACGACCGCGCATGCCGGCAATACAACCTGGTGCGCAAATTCCAATGTCGGCGGCTATCTCCAAACTGTGTTCGGCTACATCTTTGATGGCAAAGCCGTAAATTCGGCGACCTTCAACAATGGCTTGGTCTGCTTCACAATCCAGGATTCGAACGGCATCGACACGATTGACCTCTCGACCGTGACGCAAGGAAACCGCGTCGATCTCGCCCAGGAAGCGGTTTCAGACGTGAAAGGCCTGATCGGCAACATGGTCATCGCGCGTGGCACGGTGGTCGAGAATGCCTTCGGCGGCTCGGGCAACGATACGCTGACGGGCAACAGCGCGGACAATCAGTTGCGCGGCAATGGTGGCGCCGACCGGCTTTACGGCCTTCTGGGCGCGGACGACCTCATGGGTGGCGCCGGCAACGACACCTTGGATGGCGGCGACGGGGATGACACGATTGTTGGCGGGACCGGTTCGGACAGTCTGACGGGGGGTCTTGGTGTGGATCTTCTGAGCTACCGGGACGCGACGAGCCGGGTTGTCGTTGACATGCTTTCGGGCTCGGTCGCCGGGGCCTATGCTGCGGGGGATGTGTTTTCGGGGTTCGAGCAGCTTGAGGGCGGATCGGCGGGTGACCAGCTTCTGGGCGATCACGGCAACAACCTGATCTGGGGCGGTGCCGGGGATGACGAACTTTTCGGCCGCTTCGGCAACGATACGCTGGAGGGTGGCACCGGCGCGGATACGCTCGACGGGTCGGGCAATTCCAACACCGCCGCCTATACCGGCTCCGCCGCCGCGGTCACGATCAACTTCGCCAACGGCACCGTGACCGGCGGCGATGCCACCGGCGATGTCCTGGTCAAGATCACCAACCTGATCGGCTCGGACCATGCCGACCGGCTGACCGGCAACTTCTTCGCCAATACGATCGAGGGCGGCGCGGGTGCGGACACGCTGAACGGCGGCTCGGGCATCGACACGCTCAGCTATGCCTCGGACACGGCGGGCGTCACGGTCGACCTCATGGCCGGCACTGCATCTGGCGGCGACGCTGCGGGCGATGTCTTTTCCAACTTCGAGAACCTCGCCGGCGGGTCCGGCGCGGATCTCCTGACCGGCAATGGCGCGGACAACTTCATCTTCGGCGCGGCGGGCGATGACAGCCTGACCGGCGGGCTCGGCAACGACACGCTTTCGGGCGGGATCGGGGCCGATACGCTGGCCGGCGGCGGCGGCGCGGACACGGCCTCCTGGGCCGGCTCCGCGGCGGCGGTGACGGTCAACCTCGCCAGCGGCGCGGCCGCGGGCGGCGATGCGGCGGGCGATGTGCTCTCGGGGGTCGAGAACCTGATCGGCTCGGCCCAGGGCGACGTGCTGACCGGCGATGCCGGCGCCAACGTGATCGAGGGCGGGCTCGGCGCCGACACGCTGAACGGCGGGGCGGGCATCGACACCTTGAGCTATGCCGGGTCGAACACCCGCGTCGTGGTCGACCTGCAGACCGGGACGGCACTTCTCGGCCATGCCCAGGGCGACGTGTTCACCGGCTTCGAGAACCTGCGCGGCTCGAACCTGCCGGACTATCTGCTCGGCGATGCCGGCGACAACGTGATCGAGGGCGGCCGTGGCATCGACCGGCTGGTCGGCCGCGACGGCGCCGACACGCTGATCGGCGGCGCGCAGAACGACAACCTGACCGGCGGCGCGGGGGCGGATGTCTTCGTGCTCGGTGTCGGCGACGGCGCCGACATCATCGTCGACTGGGAGGACGGGCTCGACCGGATCGACATCTCGGCCTTTGGCCTCGCCACCTTCGCCGATGTCCTGGCCCATGCCACAGACCTGCCCATCGGCGCCGTCCGCATCGACCTCGGCGGTGGAAACATGATCCAGATCAACGGCTTCTCAACCGCAAACCTCGATGCAACAGACGTCATCTTCTGACGCCGATTGCGGGCCGCGACAGGACCGGCGGCTACGCTTGATCGTGGCGGAACTGCATTCCGCCGCGCAGCTCATAGACCACGCCCTGGCCGCCGTCATGGCTGCCCAACCCGCGCCAGTCGCAGCCAAGAATCTTTGCGCGCAGGAACCGCGACGCAATGCCATGGGTCACGATCACGGCCGGACCTGAAAGGTCCCGCAGAAACGAAGCGACGCGATCCCGAAGCTCGGCCATGCTTTCGCCGCCGGGGCAGTCGAAATTCCACTCGAACGGCCGGTCGGGGTCGATGAGGCCCGGAAAGCGCGCCTCGATCTCGGGATGCGTCAGCCCCTCGCAATCGCCGACCGAGACCTCGCAAAGCCGGGCATCCTCCCGCACCTCCGACGCCAGCCCTTTGAGCGCGATCCCGGCGGTCGCGCGCGCGCGGCCAAGGGGGCTTGTCCAATAGGTCACATCGGGGCTGAGCCCGAGCCGCCGCAACAGCGCGCCCTGCCGCGCGGCCTGATCGCGACCGCGCCCGGTCAGGGGCGAATCGAGTTGTCCCTGCATCCGCCCCGCCCGGCCCTTCGGGACGGGCGAACCGCAACGCGAGGTCGGTCTCTCCCCGCATCGGATCGCGCGGCGCCTGTTCGGCCTCGATATCAAGCCGGATGCCGGGTGCGGAGGTGGCAAGACCGGCGGCGCGCTCCGCGATCAGAACCGCCATCCAGGGCACCGCTGAAAGGCGCAGTCGCGTCATCTGGTCGCCCTCCCCTGCATCCGACAATTCGACCGCTGCGCGGGCGATGCGCTCTGCCAGCGCGCGACCGTCGGCCGTGACGGTGCCGCCTGAGGGCGCGGGAAGCCAGAGCGGCCGACCGAATGCCTGTTCGAGCCGCGCGACGGGGCGGGTGGCTGCGAGCCCGCCGCGGCAAAGCTGCCCGCACGGGTGAGCGTCAGGAAAAGCCGAAGGTCCTGCCAGTCCACGCCCTGCATTTTCGCAGCCCTTTCCTGCGAATGCGCTAATTCCAAGCGCAAGGATGCAGGAATATCCTGCGCTTGCCAACATCAGGAGGGGAAATGACATGGAAGCGAAGGATCGCGTCTTCGCCGTGTTTTTGGAGGACAGAGCGGATGCCTCGGATCTGCGCGCTCACCATATCGCGGCGCATCTGGATTTTCTCGACGCCACGCCCTCGATCACGTCGGCCAGCCCGCTTTTCGATGGCGACGCCCTGGCGGGCGGCATGTGGCTTGTCGTGGCCACAGACGCTTTGGCGGTCAGGGCGCTGGTAGAAAGAGACCCGTTCTGGCCGGTGGGCCTGCGCGCCTCGGTCCGGATTCTCGAATGGCGCCGCGTTCATGCCGACGGGCGGCGGACGGCGTTCCGGCCCTGATCCGACCTCAGGACCGGATCGCGCCCCGAGGCCGATCCCGACGAGCCCCGCATTGATGAGAAGATAGGGCGAGGTGCCACCAAAGGTAAGGCTGACCGCCTTCGACCAGTCGGCCAGGTGGTGGACCGGCTCGAACGCGATGAAGAGCCCGGCGACGCACGGCAGGGCCGAGGCGAGCCAGGTCAGCGACAAGGGTTTGACGTATTTGCACATACGGGACATTGGATGCCTCTGGAACGGAAATCCGCGCCATGAAAGCCCGGGCCGGTTCAGGAGCGGTTAAGGCAGCGAACGCTGTGGAGGAAGGATGGTGGGTGATGAGGGATTTGAACCCCCGACATCTTCGATGTGAACGAATGACGCCCCCGCCAAGATACAGGAAAACCAACAAAAGAACGCTTTGTCACAAGGCCGCGTTCCCGGTTTGACCTAGGAACCGAGGTTCACCGAGGTTCAATGAACCCGAGAACACTTCGCAAAAAAAAGTAGGCCCATGGGCTGAATGCTTCGTCATGCGGCGCTTCTAACCGGACGGATTTAGGATGTGACTCATCCCAAGTCAAAGTTGTGCAATAACGCCGTATTCTTAGATCAAGCGCGAGAAAGACTCTTTTAGACTTCTTGCAACACAATCGGCGGAGAGCCGCCCGATGCAAGTGCAGCAGCGTGGTAGCGGCATTTGCTTGAAGCGGCCGTTCGCTCACAGCGCAGGAGCTCAGTTCGAAAGAAGCGCGCCGAAGGTATTCATAGAGCTCAAAGCGAGCTGCCCCGCACTTCACGGCCCAACCTCAACCGTCGCTGCTTGCCGTTGCGCCGTATGCCTCCAACAGTTTCATCATGTCGGGCGATGCGAATGCGGTTGTGTGATTTGCCGACCAAAAGCTGGTGGCAAAACTCGCGGAAACTATGGTCGCGTCGGTATTTCCTAGCTTTGCAGTGTTTTCCACCTCACCCAAACGATCACCACCACCGTTGATCACGCCAGAGATCGTCAGCATGCGATCATTCCTTGACCCGATCACCATAAAGGGCTGGGGCAATCCGCCCATATCCTTGCGCTGTTGTTCAAACATTTCCACGTCAATATCGGGTGAAACAAGGAGGACGCCCGTCAGCTTTGACCATGTTTTCCCGTTGCTGCGGATCGCATGCTGGCGCAGCGCCTCCATCACCAATTGGCTTCCGATTGAATGGCCGACGATGACAAAACTGTCGATGTCAGAGGCATTCACCTGATCCAAGACCGCCTCAAAATCCGAGCGCGACGACATGACTTCATCGCGGTCTTGTAGGTAGCCAAGATTTTCGCCGCCCGAAGGCCAACTGAAAAGCAGTGGAATATCGGTGCTTTTGTAATCGTGAATGATCTGGGTGTTCAAATACAACGCTTCGGCAAAGGTGTTGTTAAAGCCATGCACAAACACAACCACGCGGCGCTTGCCCGGCGCACGCTGGGCGGCCTGTTCGGCCAACAACCGCTCAAAACCCACACTACTTTGTGTCGTTGCAGCGTCAACGATGCCAAATTTTGTCTGGGCATCTGCGGTTTTGCCCGGATACTCGACCACGCCAATTTTGTGGCTCGGCGGCACCGACACGCGAACCGAGCCGAAGGATGCAAGATCGCTTCGCGTTGCGCCAAACATGTTTTCGTCGGGCGCGCGGTTCGTGGCAAAGAGCAGCGTATGGATGCTCGCCAATGGTGTTTCGGGCACAACGACCACGTCGCTGCGCGCGCTGCAGCCAACAAGGCACACAAAACATAAGCCCAAAAGGGCTTTTGAAGGAAACATCATCATTTGGCGAAATTCCGTCAGGCGTTCTGATTGGAAAGTGGGGGCAAAGCAGGTTTGCCCCCATTCAAATTCAGCAGACTTAGGCTGCTTAGCCTTTCGGCGGTTTTGGAGCAAACTTGCCCAAGGTTTGTTCAACCTCGTCTTTGGTCAAACTTGTATTCTCGGCTTGTAAGCAGGTGGTGATTTTCGCCGCGTCTGGCCGCCCGGGTTTACCCTGATCTTTGGAGGGGGCAGGGAAACAAGACTTTACGGCTGCCTCGGATACGCCAAGTGCTGTCGCCATTTCGGCAAAGGGCGGCTCGGGTGGGCGTTGTTGCTGGGCCAGCGCCGACATCGGCGCCACCATCGCCGCCAACGGGGCCACGAGTGAAACGGCGGTCAACAGCGCCAAGAAATTGGATCTAGCGATCGTCATTTAAGTGTCCAGTTTTCTGAGGCTCTCTGAGTGTGGAGCAAACTTGAAACGCTGCGGTTTCCGTTTTCCGTCGCCCATTTTCAAAGAAATCGGCCCTGTTGCAATTTTCGATGTCGCAATCGACGGAGCGTCATCGCCAGTTGGTAGTGGGGCCGCGCGCAAGCGCACGGATGGTCGGCGGCCCCCTTCGCCTCACTGCTCAGGGGGTGGAGGCAGCACCGTACGAAGCGCGTCTTCCGTGATGCCCAGCTTTTCTGCGGCTGCCGCTAGATTTGGGCGCCCCCCTTGCGGATCGCCAAGTGCCTGCAACAACTCTTCTGCCGTGATGCCAAGCGCGGTGGCTGCTTTGTCAATTCCTGGCGGAGTCTGGCCCGGCCCGCCGCCGGGGGGCTCGTTGCGGCCATCCTGACCTGCGCGCGTCGCACCGATGCCGGCTGTTGCCGTGGTTGAAAAGTTATTCTGCGCCTGAACGCCGACAAGGCAGGTCGGAAGGTTCGGGAAGTTCAGAGATGCATGGTAGTGGTATGTCTCTTCGCCATCCGTCAGCATGACATGGCCATTGCACGCATCAAGGTCTTCGGCAGGGGAGCCGTCTGCCTCGGTGCTGCCAAGCAAGGCGAACCCGTCAAAGGCATAGCCAAACTGGGCGGCCCCATTCTGCGGCAACGCGCAATGCGCGTCGACGTCGCTGTTGGCAAACACCGAATCTATATCGGTCGACGTGGCATGCCAGTGATACCAGCCTCCGGGATCAACGTGGCCGCCACAGGTATCAAGTGCAGGCATATGCCCGGTTTGCTGGACACTGGGCGCGTCTGAGAAGATCGGCACCCCATCAAGGGCAACGCCGACCTTGCTGACCGTTGCAAGCGGTGTCGGCGCAGCCGCCATCTCTGGTATGACAGGCAGAAGCATGGTGACCTTTACGGTTTCATCTACAGAGACATTGATACAAGCATGGTCAACCGCGGGCCGGCTGGTCGCGTTGTCTACGACGTGAATGGTCCCGTCATCGTCAAAAAACCGATACCCCCGCGCATCCAGCATGCGCCAGAAGGCACCATCAAGACGGTAGAGGCCCGCGTTTTCGCCGGTCCAGTCCCAAATGCCACCCACATCGTCCAGTGTTGCCGGGCAAAATGGGCCAATCTCGAGGCCATCGGGCAGGTAATTCACCACAATCTCATAGCACTCTGCAGCGGCCCCATTTTCCAAAGTGCATTCAACTGTATCAGGGGGCTCGGCAAATGCTGTCTTGCTGAACGCCGTTATGTCGGGATGCGCCAAAACGATTGTTGGCGACAGGAGCGCGCCTGCAAACAAAAGTGTGCGGCACGTGGGGTTCAATTCAAACATTCGTTTTCCTTTGGTCTTTATCGAGGGCGCGGCTGCGCCCAGAGGCATTGCGCGCGGCTCAAAGATTTGCGTTGGGCTTCTTTTTCTGCCCGCCGGGTGCGCGTCCACCCAGCGCATCTCGCAAGGCCCGCGTGTGTCCCGCAAGCTGCGCGGCTTGCTCGGCACCAATTTTTTCCGCGATCAGTTGATCGATCTCCGACCATGCGGCGCGGACGTCCGCCAACAAACCACGTCCACTGTCCGATAGCCGCAAAACGTTGCTGCGTGCTTCGTCTGGATGGGGGGTGCGCAGAATGTATCCCGCCTCCAGAATCCTGATGGTCATCGTGCTAAGGCTTGCGGCAGTCAGATCAAACTCACGGGCTAGATCGGCTTGTGACGCCGACCCCATTCGATCAAGCGCATCGAGGATACGGGCCTGGCGCGGCGTGACATTCAACTTTGCCAACCGCAAGCGAAGCTGCTCTTCGACAAGATCGGCAGAATGCAGAAGCAGATGCAGGTATGGTGGGTCATGTTGCATGCTGATACTTAGTATGCTAACTTATTTCGCCACACAAGGGGCACCACCCCGATACCCGACCTTAGGGGCTAAGACAGCATGACCGAGATCACCAAACACATCTTGAAAATCACCCTTGGCCTTGGCCTCACCTGCTGGGCAACCGCAACGCTTGCACATGCAGAACACGACACCATCACCGAGCTTTCTGCCTTCTTTGCCGAAGCGAACGTGATCGGGACGCCGAAAATCGTTGACTGCACCCTGTCTGGCGGCACCAAAACAACCTGCTTTTCGATCACGGTAAAGGCCGATCCGCAAAGCTATACCCCTGGCCCTTGGTGCCCAAGCAACATCAAGGACACGGCTGATGCTGGCGGTATCTGGATGCGGGATGGCGAGGTCTATGACGTCGACGGTGCCTTTATCGAAAACCTTGCGACGTTTTATGGCGATGCCAAGTGGCAGCTTTTTGATGCCGAGACCGGCGAGATCAACTTTACCGGCACGTTAGAGGCTTGTCAGGCCGCTGCACGCCCGGATGTTGACCCGGCCTACCAGAATTACTGCGTGCAATGTCTGCCTGAATACATGCCAGAAGATGCGACGATGACCTATGTGATCCCTTTGGAACCGCAAAGCGTTTGGCGCGGGAAAGACACCGGGAGAACGGGGTCAGGCATCGCCTATAACGGCGTGCGATTGGACGGACCGGCCCCGCTGGATGCGATCCTCGATGCCCATACCATCGCGCCCTTTGATGATTGCGGCGGCCATGTGAACCCCCATGTCGGCTATCACTATCATGCCGTCACCGATTGTCTTGAGAATGCCCCCACCACCTTTGACCCGCTTGAGGGGGCCGCAGCGGCCGAGCATGGCAAACAGATTGGCATTGCGATGGATGGCTATCAGATCTTCTCGCGGCTGACGGCCTCGGGCGACGTGCCTGCTGATCTCGACCGTTGCAATGGTCACAAAGGTGAAGACGGTGCCTATCATTACCACGCAGGTGCGGCGGGCTCGAACGCCATCCTGGGGTGCCTTTCGGCAGAGGCAGGCTGCGCTTTGGAAAATGCCAGTGCAATCTGTGACGCCTCTGCTCCGCCGCTGCGGCCATGAACGGCCGCACCGCCTTGGCACTTCGCCGCGTTGCAAGAGCCACGAGCATCCGCCCAAATTGGCTTGATCATTATACCGCGCAAATGGGCATGACGCTTCTCGGCGTCGCCGTGCTCTGGTCGGCGTCGAGCTCTATCTACCTTCCGGCGGTCCAAGGATGGGGAGCGGAGTAATTCAACCGCGGACTCCAGCAGCGGCTGGATAAAGCTCGGGGGTCACAGCGAGCACTAAACTGATCCATGCGCAAAAGCCCCACCGCAGTGTGCATGCGGCGGGGCTTTGATGGCTGACGGAGAGTTTAGGTGGCAGGAACCGTCTCCCCGAGGGTTCGCGATACTCAGCGAAGCGCGTGGCCCGAGTGAATGAACATCAGCGGGGTCTCCACTCTGCGCGAACGCTGCGTTACGTTCGCAAGGGCAACGACGCGATTGGCACGGGCTTTCTGGATGAGGTCGTTCATGTGTTTCTCCTACTAGGGTGCTTTAGATCCGGAACCGGATGCTAGGGTTGATCGGTCAAGTTCGTTTGTGTCTCTGGATTGCCGGGGCTATCGCAGACGAAGACCAGTACAGTTCAATAACTTGGAATGCGCGATACCTTCTTGATAGCGCTCCATTGCCAAGGGATTGATACGGCTCAAAGCAGGCCCGCTTGAAGTACGATGCGGAAGGATCCGCGGGCTGGCGACGGGAACGTGGGTATTGAACGGCATGTTGTTTACTCCTGCACTGGTCTTACTGGCGCTTGCCTTCGTCACGTGGCCTGAACCGCGGCGACACATTGACAGTTCGTTAAGAAATCGCGGTTCCAAATCGTCCAACGGTGGCAAAACGGGGCTTTCCACCCTAGGTATCAGGCTGTTCTCGCGGCCTTCCACCACCTTTATGAAAAACGATCTGGGTTTCGGAGGTGCTGCCGCGCTCCCTCGGCATTTCGTTCTCGCGAAAGAAAGCTCATAGAACTAACTGTTTTTGGGCGCAGTTCCCGATTTCAGCCACAACATCGCCCAAGTCCGCATGTTATCTGGATCCAAGTCGGAGTATCGATTGAAGGTCTTTCATGATGGTGCAAAATCTTTTCGAAAAGCGCGCGATCTTCCTCTCGGCGATCCTTTTCCTTTCAATCGCAGCTCCGATTAGTGCGCAGCAGACCGCATCCAACGACCGGCGCTCCTATACTCAGGTCATTTTCAACCTTGAGGATGAAGGCTACCAGGTCACTGAACTCACCACGACGCTCCTGGGACGGGTACGAATCATCGCCCGGAACAGCGTCCACCTTCGCGAAGTAGTCGTGAGTCGCGCTACTGGCGAGATCAAGAGTGATGTAATTCTCAAGATCTTCGCGTTGAACAGCGGTGACGCCAAGGCTACGACCACCAAATCCATCTCTTCGACGGCCACCGGCGGAACCAGCTTCAGCGGTGGCGGCGTCGCCGCAAGCGTCGGCAGCAATGGCGTCAGTGCAAGCATCGGCGGGAATGGTGGGGTAAGCGCGAGTGTCGGTGGTGGTGGCATAAGTGCCGGCGTCGGTGGCGTTTCCGCGGGCTTAGGTGGCCTGCTTGGCAACTGACGCCCAATATTTTCCCCAAGGGGACATGACTCTTCGCCCAAAGTGGCAGCCGGCGCCGCGTGGCATCCTCCCGCGCTTTCGCAATGCCGTGCCTATACATGATCCTTATGCTTCAGGCACTCGGCGCGCTTTTCTTCATTCTCGATCTTTGGAGCGAAGTGCTACAGCTGCGAACCACGCCGATCCCTTACGACTATCAGGAGATCATCCAGATCCTCGCAAGTGTTAGCCTCGTGATCGGACTGGTGACAAGCATCGGCTACTTCCGACATTCGCAGCGCAATCTGCGCAGCATGCGGCGTCAAATCGATGTGGCCTCAGGAAATTTTCGCGACCACCTCGACGCGTGCTTTAGCAACTGGAACCTCTCCCCCTCCGAACGCGATGTCTGCATCTGTGCAATGAAGGGCTTCTCAAACGGGGAAGTCGCCGATATGCGCGGCACCTCGGCCGCGACGGTCAAGACGCAGATGAACGCGGTCTATCGCAAGTCGGGGTTCTCAACACGCGCTCAGCTGATTTCCTTTCTTGTCGAGGAACTTCTGGCCGGGGTTGCGGTAGACCGCCGCCAATCTCTGCTCTGATATCGAAACACCGGGCGCATCCGCTTGCCGAAACCCGCTTTCTTTGACAAGCGGACGCTGCGTTCGTTCGCAAGATAAGGACGAATGAGGCTGCCGTCGCATCAGCGGCCCGCCTACCCTGAGCCCGGCCGCAATGTTTGCGCGGAAGTAGTGTATCGTGGCGTCAGAAACGCGGTCAGCTCCAAAACAGCCCTTAATTTCAACGTCAAGGTTCTCGAGCGGGGCTAAGTTAGCCCCGTCGACGGCACTGTCAATCCTAACTCCGAGGTCTTGGATGAAGTCAGGATCAACCAGCGCAGTTCTCCTGAAGCTTAACAAAGGTCATAATCTGAGCGATCGAATTGAACGGCCGTTCCACCTTAAGGAGCATTCTCTCGGCCTGGATCCTCATTCTACGGTCGGCGAAGATATGCAAACGTTCAAGCTATTTGCAGCACAAGTCAGCATCACCCGCAGGAAGTGACCGGAGGCACCCCAGCGTGCGGCATGATTGATGAACGTCTGCTCTGATTATGCCGCACTGCGGCAGCGGGGTCTCAGTCGTATGGCAGGTAAGCGCCGAGGCTGTGTGAAAACTCACCTCAGGCACCCGCTCGGCGGAACGATATTCCAGTGTCGCGACGTGATGGCGAGATCGTTCTGGGCGAGATGCCGCATGGCACGTCTGGCGGGAAGTTGTTCCTCTGGAAATCTCAAAATCGGAGTTTTCACACAGCCTCGGCCGACGGCGACACCGTGGACCAACTCTGTGAAGGCGGGCGGATTTTGTTGAAAAACGCCATCATTGGGTCTGTTCGACGAAATCATTCGTCGTACAGGGCGATCAACATTTGGTGGCGAGTGGGTCGGCCAAATTGGCCTTCCACCGTTCATGCGCCAGCTCTCTGCACCAAACGAATGATCCCATCTGACTACTTGGTACGATGGGTTAGTGTCGGATAACTGCGATATCTGAGGTGCCGGGAAACGTCGACGGGCGCTGACAGTGACGCGCCGATCTCGTCGAGGCCCCTTCGATCCGAGATGCAGGGACAATTCTGGCCCGTTTTTCTACAAAACCTGCCAACGGGCATCGCAGCAGCCGACCTTCTGAAAGTCACGGAACTACGGAGCCACCATGTGTCGCCACTAGGGCGCCTCGAGTTCCGGGCCAAACTAACATGCCTTGATCGATGTCTTGCTAGTGTCTCGAGGTGACCCACCCGATTTGAGAACCCAGAGAGCAGCACGCCGATTGAACTTTGTTCTTTGGCCCCACCTGCCGCTTCAAAGTGATCGCCTGACACGACCATATCCAAGGTTGACCTCAGATCCGCCCTCTTGTTGCCAGAACAGAAACTTAGAAGGAGCGAAACGCACAACGACTTGATACTTGTCGAACCTCGGACCCGAGCTCATGACCGTACGTGCCTCCACTTCTTGCGACGACTTTGCACAAACCGCTGGTATTGCGCGGTCGGATTGCCTGACAAACAATCGCTCGAAGCTTCCGCGCGGATTTCTCGTTCCATTGAGCTGCCTTGCGGTAACGAGCGGTGCTGCGTTCGGCGGCATGCTCAAGGGCGCCGAAGATCTACTGATTGGCGATACCTTCAGATTGCGGAAGGAAGGCTCACACATATCCGTGTTGGTGGATGCTCACGGTGCGGAACATATGGGGCTGGTTTTTGATCACGTCGAGGTCGGAACGTCAGCCGCAAAAAGTAGATGGACAAAATCCGTTACGTTGATGACAAACTTTGGTTTGCTGATTCAGGCGCGCGTTCTTACCATCGCAGCGGGAGGCGAGGTGCATCTGCTCGTCGACGAGCCACTAGCGTGGCGCATCGAATACACCCTTATCGCGGAAACCGCTGCGCTTGCATGAAGCTGGGCCAGTCAAATCGGAAGGATGAGATCTGAGAGCGTGTTGATGAAGTAGGGTATGTCCGCTCGAACAATGACAGCTGCTAGATCATTGGCATTATGTCATTTTGGTGTTATCGCTTCTGCACCCCTAGCGGGAGCGATTGGTGCCGGGCTATATATCAGAGGTTGACTACGACGGTGGCGCCGCGTCTAACTTCGTTGAGGTTGTGGTTCCCTCTTCGATTGCTGCTTCCGCCTACAGCATCGTGGTCTACGACAAGAACGGCAGGGTCGTCGCGACTTTTGCCCTTGGTAGCCCAGTAAGCACCGTTGGCGCAAAGAATGTCTTTCTCATCGACAATAATGACGCGAACTGGGTCGATGTTCACAACAATGACGCGATCGCGCTAGTTGACAATGCCGGCTCGGTTCAGCAGTTCGTTGCATTCAAGGATCCCGTTACTGCCGTAGAAGGTCCGGCCAGCGGAATGTCCGCGACCCAGATTGGCCAACATTCCGGCTCCAACAAATCTCTGATCACGTTGGATGGAGGAAACACCTATTCGCCCACGCCGACTTCGTCGCCGGGGACAGTGCCCGCGGGAACGCCCCCTTGCTTTGCGCCCGGCACGTTGATCGCCACCCCGGACGGGTTGCGACCGGTAGAGGCACTTGTGCCCGGCGACACCGTCGTGACTTTGGACCACGGCCCACAAATGATCCGCTGGACGCGCAATGGCCCGCAGCCTCTGCAAGATGTTCCAGATGACAGAAAACCCGTTCTCATAGAGGCCGGTGCGCTAGGACCCGGACTACCAAACAACGATCTGATCGTCTCGCCACAACACCGCGTTCTGGTCGGCGGCTACGGCCAGTTGGAACGCCTGTTTGAGTTCGATGCCTTGGTGCCCGCAAAGAGCTTGGTCTCTCTACGGGGGGTCCGCCATATGACTGGCAAACGCAAGATCAACTGGATTCATTTCGCCTGCGACCGGCACGAGGTTGTCATGGCCAACGGTTGCCTCTCAGAATCGCTCCTGGTTGGCCCAATGGTGATGCATGCGCTGACAGTAGAGGAGCGCGTGGCGCTCACCGACATTTTCGGAATCGCACCTTCGCCAGAAGCGGCACTGAACGGTCCGCCAGCTCGCCGATGCCTCACTGTCGCTGCGGCTCGCCGTAGGATAGAAAACTGGGACGAAACGATGCGCCCGGGTACAAAGATCCCGCAACTGGATGATTTCATTCCGGCCCTAAAGGTCGCCTAACTTGTTGACCCATTGCCAAGATGAAACTGCCATACTCAAGGTGAGTGTTTTACAACGTCAGTAATCTAGGAAATAATTAGTTCGGACCGCTCATTTCGAACGACCATTTCTTTCTTGCGGTCCTAGAGCGCGAGGCTTCTCGGAGTACAGAAGTCAGCGCCGTGAACGCGCACTTCGGAGGCTTTCCGGATGGCAGCACTTGCCATTTCTGGCCGCCAGAATCAGCCGTCGGCGCTTCGCCTCTTTCGTCTCATGATCACGCCCATGCCGACGAGCAAACCCAACAACGAAATGCCCGAGGAAGGAAGCGGTACGGGCGTCGGATTTGGAACATAGGGCGTGATCGTCACGATTGGCGTGTAAGCAAATGTTATGGCCTTGAAAAACCAGTCGTCTCCACCCCCAGGGGCCAGAAAACCGTACGCTTGGCTGTTTGCGCCGCCATACGATGTCGCGATCGCTCCGGCATTGAAACCCGCGATGTCCGTTTTTCCGCTAAGCACATCACCATTGCCAATTGTTCCGTCGCCATTGGTGTCGGTCATCCAGATGAATTGGCTCTTGGGGTTACCGTTCTTGTCAAGGTTGGTGTCCGTGAACGAAACACCAGTGAGCGTCGCTGGCCCTGACAATAATATTTCGAGAAAGTCCTGATCTCCTTTTCCATCAATCGAAGATGAATCCTTGGGCAAACCCGTATTCTTGTCGATACCTTCCAGAAGGTTGGTAATGCCCGCCCCGCTAGCCGAGAAGTTCAGGGAACTCTGAAAGACATTCTGGTTCTGGCCGCCGGCTCCCGTAGTTGTATGCAGATTGTAGTTCTTAATCACGGTGACTTTATTGTTGTTGGCATCCTTGACGTCCTTACCGTTTGCATCCTTGAGATTCGTAGACTGGATGCCACCCTGAGCCGAAAAGGCATTCATGGTTATGGTGAGGCCACTGACTGTTGTGGTCACGCCGTTAACCGTGGTTGACGATCCGCCTAGGGTAATTATCTGGCTTTGGCCGCTGGAAAGCGAAAGATTCCCTAGCGAGGTGAGGTCGAACGTAACGGTCGCCGCGGATGACATGCCCGAATAGAGCGAAACGGCTAAAACCAAGAGCACAGTTAAGAATTTAGACCAAGACATAAGAACCCCACGGAGAACAGTGCGCACAAACACTTTATCTGGAGAGCGCGCCTTGGGTCATGTGCCTAGCTTGAAATCTTGGCCGGATGATGTCCAGATCTTGGTCCTTCTTGCCATGGGTTTTCGGGTGCAACTGACGCTGCCCGCGATATCAACGGCCGGTTCAGGAAAGCTGTGTTTGCTGCGCCGATGAAGTTCTGAGCGGCAACAACGGGCCGAGGCTGTGTGAAAACTCTGGGCATTCGACAAAATCAGCCCGAAACGGGGTCTGTCGTCGCTCTCTCGTGGACTTCCGTGCCGCAGAAGTCGTTTCGCGGACCTGAGCACGACGACACAGATCGCAGCTTAGAGTTTTCACACAGCCTCGGCCGAGCCTGTGTGAAAACTCCTGGCGTTCGCCGGGATCAGTCAAAAATGGTCATTATCGTCGCTCTCTCGCAGAATTGAGCGCTGTTCAAACAGTTTCGCGGAGCTGAGCAGTACGAAAGAGATCACGGTGCAGAGTTTTCACACAGCCTCGGCCAAATGCCTCATCGCTGAGGTTGACAGAAAACCTGTTGGACTGACGCATTTCCCTTACCATCGAGTTCATGTGGTCCGTGGAAAACACCTGCTACCTCATGGATTTGTTCACAGATCCTGGTCTGAGGGGCAAAGGGGTCGGGCGGGCGCTTATGGAAGCTGTCCATGAAACCGCAAAACGTGATGCTGTCCCCAGCACGTACTGGCAGACGCAGGAGTTCAACTGTAAGGGCCGTATGCTCTACGATCAGGTCGCGACCAAGACGTCTTTCATCATATATGAAGAGTGCGACTAGGGGCTCTAAGCTGCCGATCTCCAGGTGTGCACGGTATTTTACTGAGTCGTCGGCACCGGGCTTGCGGTGAGGCAGGTGTGTAGGATCAGCCGCGCCTCAAATCCCTTGGCGACGCGATGGGCCGCGAAGGAACTCGGCGGATCTGTGTCAAGCTCAGGGAATATCGCGGAAAGCTCCCGATGCGCGACACTGCCCGGGCCGCAGCGCAAGTCACCCACCGCAAAGCTTTCGCTGGGCGCTCCTTCAGCAAAAATTACTTCGTGCTCGTCGAACATCACATGGACATAGGTCACGTGATCGCAAGGCGCGCGCCTGATCGTGTCATCGTCGCAAAGGTTGATCGCAGGTACGAAGGCTTCCTCCTCGCCGATCAAAAGCTGAACCCGCCAATCGTTCAGCAGCATGCGGTGCTGCGGAGAGACATAAAGATCCCGGTCGTTCCCGAGTGTGTCCGCCGCGATACACACAGGTGCGAATGCCCCGCGCCCAGTCACTCGTCCCTGCCCGGTCCAGCGAAGCTCCTGCGCGCCGTGATTTCGGGTCAGGACCTGATCGCCGGGGCGTAGCGTCTCAACCGGACGCTGCCCGTCCGGCGTGGCAATCAGTGTGCCGGCCACGAAGCATGGTGGGCCAAGATTGCTGACAGGGAACTGCGTGCTGCTGTTTACGAAAGTCGTGGCGGTCGCTGTTCCGGAGTTGAGAACCGAACCATCGCTCGGCGTGAAGTAACGGTTGCCATCGGCGGTGTAGAAGGTGACTCCGGTGATTGTTACCCCATCGATGGTGACTGTATCACCTACCCAGACAGCGGATACGTTCGAACCGTTGACCTGGTCTCCTCCGTTTGGGCTGATGAGCCCGTCATCGTCATTGTCGTTCAAGCTAATGCTGATCACGGTCAGGGCCTGCGGAAGTCCGCCTGTGGCGCCCGTGTTGCCTGGATCGAAATTCCCGCCGAGGGCCTGATCAGTGTAGCTGGTCGACACGTCGTTGCTTAAGATTTTTGAACATAAGCTCAAAACTACACCAAATGTGCGTTTTTACAACCCTAGCGTATCTTACAACTGAGCTACTCCCCATCTGCTGGACGGTTTCCGGGATGAGATAAGCTACTCTCTGCCCGTGCTTGCCGGTTTCGATCTGGTTGAAGTTGACCACGGCGAGCGGCGGTCCGCCACGGGCGGCGTGGGGCCGCTGGTGATTGTAGAAGGAGATCCATCGGCCAACGCCGATCTTGTCCCGCGAGCCGGTCTCCCAAGCGTACAGGTAGACCCATGTCCGCTTTGAGCCCTTCTACGACCTTCGATTAGGCGCGGCGAATGTCCGGTCTGTGAATGCATAGGTAACTGAACAGGATTCTAGCAGGATCTGGATCTGCCCGGAGTGGCGTCTCAAAAGGGGAAGGGGCTCCCAGCGCAACGACGGAACCGTTGCGGACCGATGTTCTGAGAATACCCCCTTTTTGGATCGACTCGGTCAGCGGACTCTCCATCGTCGGCGGCGCCACGTCGAGAACTCCAAGCGCGTTTAGCCCGCCCAGGATTGCATCGACGGCGATGGTGGCAAGGACAATCCCCATAACGCGGCTGATTACACTGGCACCCGTGTTCCCGATCACTCGATGGACGAAGGTCGCTGCCAAAAGAAGCGTCAATGTCAGAACTAGAACAAGTACCAAGAGCCCGGCCGTGACGGCCTGCTCGGTGATGGTTTCGGTGTGGTTGTCGGTCAGGATCACGATGGCCAGCATCGCGCCGGGAGAGGCAATGGAGGGCATTGCGAGCGGGAACACGGCGCCAGCGAGGTGATCGCGCTCAGCCTCCTCGATTTCTCGAGCGGGTTTGGATTCGCCAAAGATCATGGTCATCGCGAACAGAAAGAGGATAATGCCGCCGGCGATCTGGAACGAGCCGAGACGGAGGCCCAGCGTTTCAAGAAGAACCTGACCGCCAACGAGGAATGCGAGGAGAACCAGACCGGCGATCACGACGGCACGTAGAGCGAAGCTGCGGTGCAGCCCACGCGGCACGTTGTGAACGGCGAACAGAAAGACCGGGATCGAACCCACTGGGTCAATGACGACCAGCAGCGTCACAAACTCCTTTACGAGAGGGGTCCAATCCAAAATGTGCAACCTTTCTTGGCAATGCGGCGACAGCGATCACTGTCGGATTGTGATGGTTCATCAAGCAAAAAAACCCGAACCAAACTGGTCGATGTTGGGCTCTTTCTCAAGCGGTAAAGACATTGCCTCGTTCGACTTGGTCTGACTAAGCAACCATTAGACGACTTCTGTGTTGAAATGAGCGTTTCTGCCCAATCGCTTTACAAGATATGCGCATTGAAATGCATCGCGGCGGAAGCTGACATTCGGATCGAGTATGTTAGCGGCGGAAATGGGCCGAGGCTGTGTGAAAACTCTGGGCATTCGACAAAATCAGCCCGAAACGGGGTCTGTCGTCGCTCTCTCGTGGACTTCCGTGCCGCAGAAGTCGTTTCGCGGACCTGAGCACGACGACACAGATCGCAGCTTAGAGTTTTCACACAGCCTCGGCCGTACATCGTGGTCCAGCAGACGGAAATCATGGCGATGCTTCGCCGCATGTAACGACCGCTCAGGGCCGAACTCGACAACGCTGAGGGAGCGTCCGACCACCTGTCGCTGCCCCGCCGCAGATCTGCTCTGTGCCCGACAGTGATCTTTCCTGTTCGTCGCCGGAGCGGCCCAGCGCACAACACATGTCATAGTCATAATGCCGTCATGTTGCGGTTCATCAAACCAAGTGCGCTCAATAATGCCGCGACAAAATGGCCGCCGATTGTGACCCAGATCATTGCCGCAGCAATGCCCGAAAGCGCGATTGGAACCTGTATGAGCACTTCTCCGCCGTTGAACGCCAGTGACGCAATCAACACTGTGCGAACGACACCGGCATCTGTCGAATTGCGCAGGAGGACGCAGACGAGACCCCAGCCAAGCGCGGCCGCGCCATAGCCCCGTGCAACGCCCGCCCCCTCTGGTCCGAGGCCTAAACCGAACTGCCCGAAAGTGAAATCTGGTGCGATCAATACGCTTGCCGCAAATGGAAGCACCATGGTGGAGTTAAGGAGACAGACCAGCTTGAACACTGTGGTCTCGCGAAGTTGGATGGATAGCTCAGTTGTGCACCTCAACAGGGAAAATTTCAATACCGTCGATGCGGCAGGTTGGGAAACAGCAACTACCATCATACGGCAAAGCGGGTTCATCTTCGCCACCAGGTATTCGGAAAAGGGCGCCGGCTTGACGGGATGTCGGCATCCGCAGGACGCGCCTTCGCCTAAGGGCGAAAAAACAGCGAACCCTGACAGAGTAGAAGGCCCGGAATGTCCGCAAAACGGCGTTTTGGCCGACGAAATGCCGCGCGATGCACGAATTGCCGCAATGACGTTCCGCACTGCAGCATCTTGAAGGAGCGCAGAATGGCGGCTCTGGTCCGTACGCGCCGGCTCGATGCATGAGGGTTCGGACATTTTGTCCGAGAGGAGAACTCGGTGTTTGTTTGGTGCTACCAGGCATCGACGCAGCGTTCGCATCGTGCGCAACCGCGACCGCATCCGGCGTTAGCCACAAGTCAGAATTGTTGACTAGGCTTGGGCGGGCTCGCCACCGAAATTCGACCAGAAGTCATCGCCGTCGTTGAGCCTTGGAAACGGTGTGTCCGGCACCGGCAAGCCAAGAAAATCGCAGAGTGGAACCCAACCGTCGCCGATGGCGAACACCAGCGGCCGCTTGGCCGGAACCACTTCGCGAACCTCGGCAAGCTGACGATGGAATGCAGCAATTGCTGCGTCGTGGTCGCGCATCTCGGGGTCAATGCCCCGGCGAATCATCACCTGCTTCATTGCGTCCAGCGTCTCGACGACGTTGGGCGGAACCGGCAGCGTCGATTAAAGCCTCCGGAGCTTGCCGACGGTACTCGAATATGAATTCCACCAGGCCTCGGCTGGCCGGGTGCTGAACACAACAAGGGCGTCTGGATAGGCCTCCAGAAGCTCGCGCCAGACATGCGCACCCGGCCAGTCGGTCTGCGCCTTGAAGCCCGCAAAGACCTGGCGCCAGTCCACTTTTCCTCCGGCAGCGAGCGTCTTCCAATAGGCCAGTTGGGTTGGATCGGAAAACGGGGTCCGCATATGGTGGCAGGAATCGAAGCCAATTTGTTCAAGCGCGGCCTTAAGCGACCGGGTTCCGGTCCGCCCAAAGTCGGGTCCGATGATTTGCAGAGACACGGACAGCGCTCCGCGAGTAACTGTCAATACAACCGCCGCTCGCAATGCCGAATTCTACGTCACTTCTAATGAGTTGGACGAGGCCCCAGTTCTTCTGGCCTGGTTTCCGTGATCGACTTGCGAGTTTTCGATCACACGGCTTGCGTCCGCCTCGCCCGCCTTTTCGCCGATAAGTATGCAGAGCGGCGAATGACATCTCATACCAGACTTGCCATTCTGTAGGTCGAGCCGAGCCTGTGTGGAAACACTCTGGCTTCGTCAATCTCGGCTGCAACAGGGGCTATGTCGCCGCTCTATCGTGGAGTCGAGCGGTGTTCTAGCCATTTTGCGGAACTGAGTACGACGACAGAGATCACACTACGCCGCTTTCGCACAGCCGCGGCCGTTAGCGCCAAAGACACAACGGGCGGTGTGCAAGTTGGCCAGCGTTCGGCACCCTACGTCCGGATCAAGCTCATTATGAGTTTCACAAGCCTCACCAGATGTCTGGTTGAGCGGTCAACATTCTCGACGGTGATATAGTCCCAGTGGCTCGGAATGTTCCAAAAGCTTTCATACCCTCTAAGGCGGACACGTTTTCCCGCTGGCGACTTGACCCATAGACAGTATTCGAACTGGTGGCTCCTGTTCCAACCCTTGTTCGAGACGAACAGAACGTCGAGTGCGACATCCCAGTCATTGATCTTGCTGACGTACCAAGTCTCTTCAGATGTTACCTTTTGCGCCTCTGCATCAAATCCGCGCTTTGCAGCCTCGGCCAGTGTCTTGCGAAGGACGCGGGGGCCTATCGGCATAAGGTCTTGCGGATTTTCGATAAGTGGCGGATGCAGCTGCATACCTTCAGGCTTAATGTGAAGCATTTCCGCCCAATCTTCCAGACTGCCACCAACGTCGGCAAGGCTGCCGGCAACCGTCTTGATCGGTAGTGTCATAATACTACGAGCGGGTCGCGTGATTGCGGCGTTGTACGCCACTATGGCGGGAAAACGCTCCAATGCCGTCGCCACCTCGGCGGCCGTCTTGAATTCCACCTTTGGCTGTGTGTCATAGGCTTCCCACTGAACTAGCAGGGCACCGATTTCTGCAGGCGACAAACTATCGAGATAGCGCACAAGCCGCACAGAAGAAGTGTTCGGACAGGACCGCAGCATCGGCCAGCCTTCTGCAGCTTCACCCCGCCTGTGGGCATGCAGATGCTTTGGGTTGATGGGAAACATCACACGTCTCTACTCAATATCAATAATCCCACAATAGCTGACAAAAGATGAACCAGCTAGGTTGGGGTCATTGTCGCCTCAACGAGGACGAAAGCGCATTGCCAACTTCCCACTATGAGACATGAGGCGGGCGCAGAGAATATCCGCAAACAGGTATCGCGATTGGCAATGGTGAGTTTCCGGTCTGGGCCGAGAACGATGGGCGGCCGGACGCCGAGACGCCCCATGGCCGGGCTTAGCCCGAAGTCCCGCGGCGGGCATTTCGCCGCCTACTAAGCGTTATGGCGCGGCCAAGAGCGGTTTAATTCGCAATGGGTCCGGCCAGTTTCTCCTTAGGATAGACACTTTTCCGCGACCCCGTTTTGTTACTCAACCGCCTTTGCGCCAGCCGCCTTTGCGTCGTACCGCGGCTCCAAATCCGGCCAGCGCTCCGCCAAGCAGCAGGAAGCCGGCAGGCAATGGCACCGGTGCGAGCGAGATATCCGCCGTCACGGTCGAGCCCGCGGCATAGACATTCGACCCGGCGAAGTTGAACAGGACTGTGTTGCCGACGAGGGAAACGATGCCGGGGAAGCCCCCGGCCTGGGTGACACCGGTAATCATGTGGTTGATACCAAATATGCCGATACCGTCGAACGGGCTTGGCGGCCCGAAAACGGTGTTCTGGAGGAAGGTCACCACGATCGACGTCGGCTCCATGTTCACCGTGAAATATGGCCCGCCAGGGAAGGCATCCGCCACCACGTCCGATTGTCCCGGCGCCACGGTCACGTTGACCGGAAAGCCATATCCCGTCAGCTCGGTCATCGCGTCCGGGTTGAGATACTTGATCGTCACCGCGTCGCCCGTCATCGTCACGGTCGATGCCCCGGCAACGGGGGCCTGAACCAGCAGCGCGCCCGCTAGGGCAGCCAAGGCAATCCATGTTTTCATTTTTCTCGTCACCTCATCGGTCGGGCTGATTCCACGAACCCCCTGACATTCGACTGCCGTAGCGGCAAATTCATGCTCGGCCAGGGTCCGAATTGGGGCGAATTGTTGTCGGCGGCCTTCTTCGCCGTGACCGTGGTATTCCGGGGCCAGCATCTTGGGTGGTGGCGGTTTCGACGGGCAGTGGCAGGGTTCGCGAACCAAGCGCCTCGGTCGTGGAAATTCTCCGAGTTGCACGGAAGGCAGCAGTGAGATCTTCGCTGCCATCATCAGAAACTGCGACGAAAGTCTGACTAAAGGCGAGCGCGCCGATCCAGGGGAGCGGCGGCGTTGAATTGCTGGCCGCTCCGTCGAAAGTTCGCTTCGAACCAGAAGCAGACATGCGCTCGTTCCGTAGTTAGGGACGTTGGCAAGAAGAGTGGACGAAAAGTTGTCAGTATGTGCACCTAGTGAAAGTCAGGTGTGCGGGCCTTGTTGCGGGTGTGGCAATTCTGCAAAAGTTGAAACTTCATGTGACCAATCCCAAACTAGTATCGCAATTGCCCAGATTTGGGCGCATTTCTCAACTTAGGGTGGAGCAAAAAAGGATTGGGCGCGATGCGCATAAACTCCCGTAGATCCGTTCAGCCAGCGGTAGCGATGTTGATGCTGGCCGCTATGGCTGCCCCTGTCTCTTCGCAAGAGGTCAAATCTTACGCTAGCGTGTTCGGGGGGGCCAATTATCCACAGAATTCCGACCTTCGTGTCGAATTGGCCGGTCCGACAACCATTTTGGGCACGATGCACTATAAGGATGGGGGTATCGCCGGTGTCGCATTGGGCCGCCGATGGGCAAACGGGAACGCAATTGAGGGCGAACTTGCCTGTTCACACGACCCGTTAGACTTTGAAACCCTTTCAGGCGTTGGCACACTCACCTTGGATGGTGGCGTCAAGGCCTACACTTTGATGGTCAATGGCTTCCACTTCTTCGAAAACGAAAGTGCTTTGACACCATATATCGGCGCGGGTGCGGGCATTGCTTCGATGCGCGTCTCGGCTTTGGCGGCAGGGTCTACTGACCGATTCCGGGATACTGACGTCGGTTTCGCCTATCAGGCCATTGCCGGTGTCTCGTACAGGATCGGAGAACGGACCGATCTTGCCCTCGAGTACAGATATTCCGGCACATCACGGGCGAGTTTCACCGACAATCCGGGCGGGACCGGGAGAGTTACCTCCCGTCTTGATCGAACCAACCAAACCATTGTGCTCAAGCTGAGCTACTCCTTCTGAAGATGGTGCGGAAGCGCGCGCCGAGCAGCAAGCCTTATCCAAGTCCGGTCGTCATCAAAAGAGCGGCGAGGAATGAGCTGTGAGCAGTGACGTTCTCAACGCTCTTGGTTCAGCGGCCCGACGAAGCGTGGGCAATACAAGCGGGTCTTCACAGAGACGTGTGTGATCTATTTCAATGATCCGTCCATAAACTCTGTGTTGCTAGACAGGCATCTGACTGAATCTGAACAGGAGAAATTAACCATGATCCGCAGAACATTTTTTGCACTCGCTGTCTCCACCGCTGTCGCTTTTCCGGCCCTCGCAGCAGGTAAAGACATCGTTTAGACCGCTGTAGTTGCGGGATCCTTCGGGACGCTCGTCGCGGCGGTTCAGGCAGCAGGGCTCGTAGACACGCTGAAGGGCGAAGGTCCGTTCACAGTCTTCGCACCCACTGACGAAGCTTTCTAAGCGCTTCCGGCTGGTACCGTCGAAGACCTTCGCAAGCCCGATAACAAGGACAAGCTCACCGCCATCCTCACCTATCACGTCGTGCGGGGCAAGGTGATGTCGACGGACCTGGCCAATGGTATGAAGGCTGCGACTGTTCAGGGCGGCGAAGTCACGATCATGACTGAGGGTGGCGTCAAGGTGGACAACGCTAACGTTGTATCCGCAGATATCGAGGCGACGAACGGCGTCATCCATGTGATCGACGCCGTGATCATGCCGGCGATGTAAGCCGGGTGGCCGGGGCATGCTCCTCGAGTGTCCCAGCTGTTGTGCAGAGCCTCGCGCGTCCGGGCCAGCCCCACCGAGGAAACAAGCTTCAAGTCAATCCCTGCCTGGCCAAGATGATGCGCGGGCGTCCGGTGGTAATTGCCGGTCGCTTCGAACCCGACCCAACTTGGCAAATCGATGCCGTCGGGGGCGGTTACAACATCAGAGTCCTCAAACCTCGGCATTTATGTGGCGTGGTTCGTCAAAATCACAACACCATTGAGGTCTAAGCCGACAGCCAACACAACCGAGGCGTGCGATCGATTTCGCTGATCATTGTGCTGCAGCTGTGGTGGTCACGATTAACCGTCGACGATCTTTCACGAGCATGCGGTTCGAGCACGGCAGGACAACGGAGGGCAAATCAAATGAATATTTTGGCAGTCGATGACGACGAACTGCAACTCACGATGTTGACTGCAACACTTTCGCATCACGGACTCCCCCCTCCGACAACAGCGACTTCGGCAGCCAAGGCGGCAGAAATCATCAATGACAGTCTCGTACCGTTCGATCTCTTTCTACTGGATATCCAGATGCCGGAAACTGACGGCATTGCGCTTTGCGAACAGATACGGGCGCTGCCAGATTACGAAGACGCCCCCATCATCATGCTCACCGCCTTGACCGATAAGACAAACATTGAACGGGCATTCCGGGCTGGTGCGATCGACTATGTGACGAAGCCATTCGACACGCTTGAACTGATGACCAGGATCAAGATCGCGGGTCAGATTGCCAGGACAAAAGATGATGCAAGTCATAAGAAACAGGCACTTACCGACCTGCAACGGCAGGTGTACGAAGCGGGAGGCTCAACGCCCGAGGCTCCTATCGCCATTCTCGGCATACCAAGCGTCTTGGACTATTTCATACTTAGCAATTTCTTGCTCGAATTGCCGCTGGCAGCAACCTTCTCTGCGTCGGCGTTTGCAGTGAGGATCATAGACTTCGAAAAATTCTACTACGCAACAAATCCTGGCGCCGCTTATGAACTTCTTGCTTTGGTCGCTTCGAACTTGTCAGAGCAGATGCTTGGTAAAGGGTACTTCATAGCATATGCGGGATCTGGGATTTTCGTCTGTGTGACGCGGCGAGACACGGGAATTGATCTTGAGGAGCTATCGGCGGAGGTTCATCTACAGCTCAGTGAAGTCAAATTTTCCGAGCGCTCTGGCAGTAGGAAGCCGATACGACTGTTCTTCGGCCCCCATCAGACTAACGCATTGTTCGCCACGAATAGGCGGACCGGGCTACTTCACAAGGCCGTGTCAAGCGTGATTGCCATCGCGGAAAGAAACGAGAGGATTCGAGAAAGAACCCGAGCGGAATGTAGCGCTGGCGACGCCAAAAAGTTGCGGCACCGCTTGTTCGGGAGCACACATGCCTAAGAACATTTTACCACAGCAGAAGTCGAGCGAACTGGAAACTGTACTTGAACAGGTCCGAGGTGATTTTGTCCAACGACTCCATTCGCAACTTCCACAGATCAAGTCGATACGACAGAGAATTCACCTTCCAAACCGTGACAGTGATTTTGAAATAGTTGAGTTTATGGCCCACAGAACATGCGGAATTGCGAAGACAGTGGGTTATGCGGATCTAGGAGCGACGGCGCAGAAGTTGGAAGAAGCAGTTTCGAAGGATCGTCTTCAAAACTGCGAGCAGGATGTCAGCAGAATTTCGACCCTGCTAGATGAATTAATCTCGGAAATGAGATCTGTATGCTCAAATCCTAATAGTGGACTTACGAACGAATGCTGAGAAGAATACTTCATGTGGATGACGATGAAGACATCCGAATCATTACGAAGCTGACGCTTGAGGCTGTCGGTGGCTTCACCGTCATGCAATGCGCTTCGGGACAGGAGGCCATTGATCAGGCAGCTGAGTTCGAGCCGGATCTAATCCTGCTTGATGTAATGATGCCAGGGCTTGATGGAGAGGAAACGTTCCTCAAGCTCAAGGAAGTCGAGGCCTTGAAAATGGCTCCCATCGTGTTTGCGACGGCCAAGGTTCATGAGGAATCCGTAACCCGCCTCTTTTCGATTGGTGCTGCAGGTGTCATAGCAAAGCCTTTCGATCCGCTCGCTCTCCCGCGGGCACTTCAATCCTTGTGGGAACGCGCACAGACGGAAACGCGTTGATGCCCTGGTCAAAAGTCAATCACTGGTTGGCAAAACAGTCTGGAATCGGTTCCTCCTATCGCCCGCGCTCGCTAGGTGATCTTGAGAGACGCATCAGGGATTATGTTGATGTGGGGCTGCGGTTGTTCTGGCAGCGAAACGCGATGTATTTCGGTGCGTTTGTTCTTGCAGTGGCCTATTACGACGTTGTAATTGGTGTATATTGCTATCTAGGAATTCTGCTATCCGAGTGTTTTGACCATCTTGTCGCAAAGCGCATATCAGAATGGGATGAAAGCAGTCCTAGGAAAGCGCGAAAATACTATCGGTTGATTGTGTTTGGAACAGCGTTGAACTCCGTTGCGATCGGAACATTCATAGTCATTGCGACGCTAATGGAGGGCACTTCACCCCACTTTACGCCCCTACTCTTTCTGTTTGCTGCGGCACTGTTTGCAGCGATGAACACCCACCAGATCTTTATGGTCCTGACTCTTCGGCTGGCTATCTATGCGTCACTATTCCTGTTTGTGGCTTTGGTCAACATCATCGAGATTCGACCGGCACTTTCCTCGATTCATTGGCTGCATTTCTTTACAGTGATTTTTGTCCTTTACTTCATCTTAGATTGCTCATTTGTTTTCCTGCGGCTGTATCGGAGAAACCTCACACAGATTGAAGAGTTGCGGCTTGAACACGAGCGAGCAATGGCGGCCTACGAAGCCAAATCGCAGTTTCTGTCGGTGGTAAGTCACGAATTGAGAACTCCCATCACGTCCATCAAGGGGCCGCTGAACCTCATATGTAGCGGCGTCATCGGACCGGTACCGGAGAACCTTCGACAGATGCTCAACGTCGCAAACAGGAACAGCGACCGCTTGGCATCTTTGATTGACGATCTGCTGGACTTGCAGGCGCTTGATACGGGAAAGATGGCATTACACTACCATCCCGTTCGCCTTGCTGAACTCCTCAGGGATGCAACTGAGGCTACTGGGGGATACCTTCGTGAGAAACAGGTCTCGATCAGTACTGGGACTTTGGATGAATCCATCATTGTAGTTGGCGATGAGAAAAGACTGATGCAGGTGATGGCAAACATTCTGTCGAATGCGATTAAGTTCTCTGAAGACCGCGGGGTTGTTGATGTTTCTCTCTCAGTGAAGGGCAACTCTGCAATTATCTCGGTTCGAGACTATGGTCGCGGAATTCCGCCCGATAGCGAAGACAAGGTCTTTGGTGAGTTTTCTCAAATCGACTCGTCCGATGTTCGCAAGGTCGGTGGAACTGGGCTGGGAATGAGTATTTCACGACGGATCCTTGCGCATCACAACGGATCGATCGAATATGATAGCGCACTCGGAAAGGGTTCGACCTTCTATGTGACACTGCCAGTGCACGCGGATGAGCCAGGAAAGCAATTGCTGAATACCGCAGCAGGTAGATAACTTGGCGCCGACAGCTGTTCAGCGATTTGAGTGATCTTCGGCTGCTTCCCTCCAGAACGATTGGCCCTGGTTTGAGTGAGATATATTTGACTGCGTCAATCCAACTTGCAGAGGTCACAGACATGCCCTGCCAGCGTGGCATCACGATCTTGGGCAAGGCTCAGTGGTTTGAGTCAGCCATGTCTCTGGCGGACCTCATCGCGCCACCCAAGCGGGTACGGGAATATAGTATCGCCATCCTTTGCCCTCCGCAATCGAGGGCGCCGCCTCGATGCGGGGCCGCACGCCGACCGGGCGCTCGCGAACCTGCCAGATCTTGATTTGGAAGATGCGCGAGACGCTGTTCTTGTTGGTGCCGAGAAGCCAGGACAAGGTTCGGTAGGAGAACCTCTAATCCATGCTTCGCGAATAGGAGCCGTGGGCGAGAGTAGGTCGCGGCCGAGAGACGCGATGACAGACCAAGTGCAGCTACGGAACAGGAAATCAATCCCCAACCGCTGGGTCACGCAGCAAGCAGATTGATGTTGAATTCGTCAGCTTCCTCAGTCCGCAGTCTCAACCGATCAGCAATTCTAGGCCATTGCTACGTCGCCATCATATGAACAAACTTTGGCAATTTTTTCGCTCACCTTAAGGACAATGCTCGCTAGAGAAATTCAATTCGGGGTTGTGCGATGATACTGGGTTATCTCTTGCTTGGTGTTACCTCAGGCGGCGTTGCGTTTGCGACGGCAATACTTGGTGGCAAGTCATTTGGCTTTGCGTTTCTTACGTACAGCGCCATCGGTTCTACGGTAACGTTACTCTTTCCGATGGCGCAAGTTGCTTTGGGAGCACTCATCGCGACTTGGAGAGGACGGCGGCCTGTGCAAGAGGGTGAACCCGCGACATCCCTTTCGACCAACCAATCAAGTGAACCCGCAACCCACAATGCCGCGATAAGAATTCTCGCAGTCGATGATGACCCGTTTATCCTCGGCTTGATCCCAATAATCTCTGCAAACGCCGGGTTTACGGAGGTTACCCCCGTTTCCTCAGGTCAACTAGCGCTCGAAGCGCTCGCCGAAAGCCAAACACCATACGACTGCCTCTTGCTCGATATAAGTATGCCGGGCATGGACGGCATCGAGTTGTGTAAGCATGTTCGGAGTACTGAATCGTACCGACACACGCCCATCATTATGCTCACAGGGATGCGCGACATGAAGATCATGGACAGTGCGTTCCAGGCGGGCGCAACGGATTATGTTACAAAACCCTTCGATGTTATCGAACTGGGAGCAAGATTGAGACTGGTTCAAGAAGCATGTGCCGGCGACAGGCCAAAGGTCATTACTCGGACCGAAGAAATGCAAAATCTCGGTTTGGGGGGGGGCGCGACGTTCGGCTCATTCGATAAGAGCGAGCTTAGAGGACCCAAGAGTTTGATTGAGCAGAATGATCTGGCAGCCCACCTGAGCCAGCTTTCTCCCGCTGAAGCTGCCAAGACGCAAATATTCGCGGCAAAAGTCGATCACATCGACACCATCCACACTAGGGCAGAAATGGCGAACTACGTATCGACACTCACGGAGGTTGCATTTGCACTGGACAGTCTGCTTGCTGCCGATCAAACGACCATGGCCTATGCAGGCGGCGGAACTTTCCTGATTGCCACCAACGATGCTCACAGCCGTTCGCCGGCTGCTTTGGAAACCGACCTCAACAGGATACTTGTTGATGGCTCGCCCAATGCCTTTTCCAGTGAACTCCGCGCAGTCAGTGTTTCGATAGGTAAGTCCGTACAACCAAGAGGGACCAAAGAGCAACGCAGCAGCAGCGCATTTGGTCGAGCCGTTGCCCTTGCGAACAGCAGAGCACTATGGAAGCAAGGCGAAGAGAAGCAGGACTCCTACCGATTGGTTGGATAGTTGAGCAGAAGGACGATCCACGTCGGCAGAGCCGCCGATGATGTGATCGTCCCCCTTTATAGATCCTCGTAGACCCACCTTGGCACACCGATGCCGTCGGGAGGCGGTCACATCAACAGAGCCCTATCGCGGACGCAGCCGGTCAAGCCTCGATTAGTTCGCCAGTTTCGCCATAAGCTTTCGAAACCTTCGCAGCAGCAGATTGGCTCGCAAGAATTCTTCGCCCGTAGCGTGCTGGCATTTCGGGCGAGGTCCAACGCCCTGCAATCATAATGGATGATAGGTCACAGCCCAACTTGAAGGCATCATGGACGCCTCCGACTCGTGTGCTATGGGCTGACACATCAGTTCGTCCCGTACATCTCTTGATAATTCTGGATATGGTTGCTGGCTCCAGCGGTTGAATTCGCGCATTGCATTGATGCTTGGTCAGAATAGGATCAGATGCCTTCAGGCCAGCCAGTTCGATCCAGCGGATCACCGCTTCTGTCCCTGCTTTGGAAAGAAAGGCATATGAACCTTGCCCGAACTGATCGGTTTTGGAGCGGCTGATGAACAGAAGGCTGGCTCCGTCGTCCTGACGAATGAGGTCTTGGACTTGCAGCGCGACAATCTCGGACGCGCGACACCAGCTGTCAGTTGCTATCCAAAGCACCGCCCTGTCACGAATTTCCAACCTGCTACCCCCGAGCGATTGAATGGCCCGCAGGATATCCCTTTTGCCAAGAGGTTGGGCCTGCCGGACACCGGCGCCGTACTTTCGTTTCACTCCCTTTAGAGCGAGTTCGACCAAGCGATGGCGGCAAGGGTTAGCCATGAACGCTGCGCGGTGCATCTCGGAAATAGCCCACAACCGGGTCTCAATAGTGGTGCTGCGGAGGCGGCCGCCTAAGTGATCGATATATGCGGCGATTGTCGCGGGGTCGACGGGAGGCTCCGCACTGTGCCCCTCTCCCGCGCACCACTCTCTGAACAGTCTTACGATCAGTCGGTAATTTCGAAGCGTCTCCGGCGCAAATGCTGCCTCTGAACGGATGCGGTATTCCTCGATCAGCTTTGCTCTTGTGTCCGAGGGTGCCTCGGAGATGCGCACCACAGTCGCCAGCCGCTCGGATTCGCGGTCAAACCATGTGCCCATGACAAGGCCTCCCAGTCAGTCCTGATCATACGAGCGTACAGTGAGTTGCGTCTGACAGCGCATAGATTTTGATTTACCAAATGTTAACCAATTCGCCCGACTTTGGGCTACGCAAGACACGAGGGCAGCAATGAGCAAGGAAAGTAAAGTCGAAGAGGCTCTGCTAGAGTACGTTGAGAAATACGGAATGACGGACAAGGCGCGCGAATGGTTTAAGTCTAGCTCCGAGAGGGAGAACGACGACGCGCGCGCCCTACCAACTGCTCAGCTAGAAGGGTGACGTCGGTCTGAAAGCCAAGGTGGTCCAATGGGAGCGCTTTTACAACTTCGCCAGACTACAAGCCGCTAACAACTCCAGAGGCACGATCACCGACCGGATGACGATCGTGTGCTTGGCCACCGAGATCCCGGCCTGCCAGGCTTTCTCGGCCGTCACCAGATACTTGAAGGTGTCCTTACCAAAGAAGAATGTAGCCGTGTCCATGAAGGCCTTCTGGGCTTTCGGGTCCAGCCGGCTCAACCCGGTCCAGACGTCACCCGACCGAAGCCTCGCGACGACCGACGGCATTGTCGATCATGTCCTTGCGCACCGGGAAGGAGTTGCTCCCGAAGACCGAGTAGGCGTAGATCTTGGTCTCGGCCGGGATGATCTTCCAGGCATCGAGGAGCACCGGATCCTTCAGGTTCGGATCGGCGAGGTTGATGTACTCACCCCCGCGCTTGGCCTTCTTGTCCTTCTCCCAGATCGTCTTCAGCTGATCGATCAGGAGCTGGTTGAAGCCCTTCGGCGAGCGACCTAAAGCCCCCCTAAACCTGAGCGAGGGGAATTGCGCGTTTTTTGGAAAAAAAGTGCTGGTCCATTGCCAATTGCAACTCCAGATTGAGCGACCCCAACGACCAATATCCAACCAGAGATGCCTGAATCGTGCCGGTGCAACCGCGGGCCGCGAACGCTACTTTCGCGCTATTCGTCTCTCTGCCTGAACAAACGCGGTAGTCCGCGTCATACGGAACCAATTCGAACCGAACTTTACGATGAGAACGTCAATGCGGCAGGAAACCCAACCATTAGGTGTATTTCCCTGTCGTTTGGGTGCTTCGAATCCCGCCTCGTCACTCTGAAACATGTTCAAAAACCGAGAGTTTCGGATCCGACCAGGTGATCCAAAACCTAAATCTGAAAAAGCCCGGGAGGTTCCTCGTTGGACTAAAGGGAGCCTAAAGGCCAACCGGCACTCGCAAAGGCTACAGTCACGTCTGAGTTGGCTCCTTACCATCCTGATCGCGGCCCGAGCGGTCCAGAGCGTCGGAGGTGCGGTCATGATGACCTTGACGGTCCCGATGGTCGGCGACCTCGTGCCGAATGATCGCACCGGTAGCGCCATGGGACTACTCGGTACGGTATCGGCTGTCGGGACGGCGCTTGGCCCCACCCTTGGAGGGGCGCTGATCGCGGCTTGGGGATGGCCGTCGGTGTTTGCGCTTCTGGCCGCACTAGGCGTCATGGCAGTTCTGGCGGGCGGCGCTCTCTTTCCGGCGAATGTGAAAGAAACCCGACCGTCGATCCGTTTCGATCTGCCGAGTTTGGTGCTGCTGGCGTTGTCCCTCGGCGCTTTTTCGGCCGTCTTCACACTGGGCGGCAGGATGTCCGGCCTCGCATTGCTTGGGCTGTCAGTCGCATCAACCCTTGGCTTCGCAGCCTATGTCTTGACCGAGGCCCGAGCGCCAGCGCCTCTAGTTCGGCTGGATCTGCTGCGCGATCCTATTATCGGCACAGGTCTGGCATCGCTGATGCTGGTTTCCGCCATTGTCATGGCGACGCTCGTCGTTGGTCCGTTCTATCTGAGCGCAGTCCTGGGCCTCGGCCCCGTCGAGACTGGGATGGTGATGTCAGTCGGCCCGGCCGTTGCCGCAGTGACAGGCTTGCCGGCAGTTCGCCTGGTCGATCGCCTGGACTCTTTCCCCGTGATTGTGGCCGGACTCCTTGTGGTGATGCTCGGGTCGATATTTTTTGTCCGTGCTGCCGGGCCTGTCCGGAGTTGGCGGCTACGCAGCAAGCCTCGTGGTCATCACCTTCGGCTATGCGATGTTCCAGGCCGCCAACATGACCGCGATCATGCAGGGCACACCAATCGAGCATAGGGGCGTCACATCCGCCCTGGTAGGTCTGTCGCGGAACATGGGGCTGATTTGGGGGGCTTCCGCGATGGCGGCGCTCTACGCGATGGGACCAAGAATGGCCGAAGCAATCGGCTTTAGCGCGGGCAGTGGCTCCGGGCTCAGCGTGGCCTTTTCAGGTGCAACCTGCCTTGCAAGTATTTCGCTGGTAGCCGTCTTATGGGTTCAACGAGGCCATTCGCCTCCTGAAGAGTGACCTGACCACATGGTTGGATCTCGGTCGCGTTCGGATGACGGCGGAGGAGATGGACCTGACGTCGAACTTTCTCTGTCCCCTAACCCATTGAATAGTATGGGCCTCGTGACCAGATTTTGCCCTCGCAAGCGACTGCCGTGGATGCCGCGCTTGTGCGGTAGTTCCTCGACGTTGCCCCGCGAGAGTGGGAACCGCACATACACCATCCCCGCCAAGCGGATGTCTCCTGGCTGATTTGAGATAGCGGAACGGGCTGGACGAGGCATGTGTAAAACCTAGATGTCCTCCCCGCTTGCTTCGAGGACGTTTCCTCTGACAAACCCCGCGAACGAACTCTCAGCAAGAAATGAGGGTGTCATGCCTCCCGAGGTGCCGCTCCTCAGGCGGCGGGCCGGATGTTCTGGTTCTGGCTGAAGAAGTTCTCCGGATCGTATTGCCGCTTCACCTCGCGGAGGCGCGGATAGTTGGCCCCGAAAGCGGCTCGCACGGCTTCGTCCTCATCCTCGGACAGATAGTTCAGAAGATAGCCGCCCGAGGCGAAAGGCTGGATGGCATCCCATGCCGCGCGGGCCCAGGCGATCTGTTGCGCGTCTTCTGCCGGATCCGTCCATTGTGGCATGAAGCCGATGCAGTAGTCCGAGTGCCGTTGCGCAAAGGCGTTGTCGTCGGCGGCCCTCCGTCCGCCCGCGCCGCCGTAATATTCGACGAGCAGAGCAGACATTGGGGATGTCAGGCCTTTTGCCTGTTCGACGAGAACGTCGATTGCCTCGCTTGGCAGGCCGCTCACGAAGGCGGACTTCCAGTAGTTGCGCGTGCCGGAGGGGAAGGCGGCGTCCAGGAGCGATTGCATGGCCGGGAAGGGCATCGGCTGAACCGCAACCATCAACGGCTCGGCAAGCTCCCTCAGGGGTGCGAGGGCTTTTTCGCCGACGTCAAGGTCCGTCCCACTCCAGCAGGGAATGATCGCGGTCGCAGGCGTGCCGTCCGGTGTCCAGACCATCCCGGCGTAGACGGTGAGATCCTCGGGTGCGGTCTCCATGAAATCGCGGTAGCCTCGCAGAACGACCGACGCTGCATCACGCGGATAGACAATGAGCCCGCCAAGCACCATCGACAGCGGATAGGCCTTGTAGAGAAACGAGGTCACGACCCCGAAATTCCCGCCACCTCCGCAGAGACCCCAGAAGAGGTCCGGGGTTTGGGTAGCATCGACCCTGCGCACCTTTCCGTCGGCGGTGACTACCTCCATCTCCAGGATGTTGTCGCAGGTTGGGCCGTATTTGCGCACCAGCCATCCGACCCCGCCCCCAAGCGACAGTCCCGCGACCCCAGTTTTGGAGATGACGCCGAAGGGGACGGCGAGACCATGCAGATGGGTCTCGCGGTCCACGTCACCTAGCGTCGCCCCGCCTTGGACACGGACGGTGTGGGCGTCCGGATCAACGTGCACGCCTCGCATCAGGGAGAGGTCGATTACCAGGCCGCCATTGCAAAGCGCTCGGCCGCCGACATTATGACCTCCCCCACGAATCCCCACAACGATGTCGTTGTCGCGCGCCCAATTTACTGCCGCCACCACATCTGCGGTGCCGTGGCACCTCAGGATTGCGCCGGGATGCTTGTCGATGAGGGCGTTCCAGATCTTGCGGGCGTCGTCGTAGTCTTCGCTGTCGGGAAGGATGAGATTGCCTCGGAGGTTCTTGACCAGGTCCGCGACTCGCTCCGCGGGAACGGCGTGTCCGCTGAGGTTCGTCAAGGTCAGCTTGTCCATGCTTTCTCTCCTTGGAGTGGCTTTCCAGCTCGTCGCGCATGGACTTAACAGCCCATGTACGATTTGGGCCGGCGTTATGATTGTGGGAGGATTTTAGCAAAATCCCCCGATTCTGTCATGAGCTACTCGCAGTTCGCCTCCGACACCGTCATGCCGCCGAACTTAGCCTTCCAGTTGTAGAAGGTGCCTTCCGACATACCTTGCTTGCGGCACAGGTCCGCACACTTCGCACCTGCCTCGTGCTCGGCCAGGATGCCGATGATCTGCTCGTCCGTGAATCCCGTTCGCTTCACTGTCCGTCCTCAAGTTGAGGCGGACTCTAATCAACGGTAGAGGAAAAATCCCGTGGCAGGTCACCGGGCAGGAAGCAGTTTTCCAACAAGACGCGGTTCTTCATGGTCTGGTGCCAGCGCTCAATCTTGCCCTGTGTCTGGGGATGGTGTGGCGCCCCGCGGACGTGATCCATGCCCTTCTCAGCGAGGTGTTCAGCCAGATCGGCCGCCACCTAAGACGAGCCAATATTACTGAGCAGCCTCGGCTTTTGCACCGCGGTCGCGTCTCTACAGCCGGACGCTTCCACTGTAACCAGATTTCCTTGATCTGCATCAACCAACCGGGCGACCGGCGCGACTACATTTGCTGAGCGCGCACAGGAGAATCTGCCATGTTGGACCAATATTTGCGACTTGCCGGCCGTTCAACACTTTTGGCCAATGTGTCAGACAACGTTCGGACTTGCCTCTTGACGGCGGCTCGCGTGCGCCATCTCGAGCGGGGTGCCACGATATTCATGCAAGGCGAGCGTGCTCCCAACCTGAAGATCGTGGTTCGTGGATTGGTCAAACTTTACCGAATTGCAGAGTCCGGCTGCGAAGCGGTCGTGGATCTCTGCGGCGAAGGTTGCAGCTTCGAAGAAGTGGCCTCGCTGCGCGGAGAATGCCATCGAATGTCGGCAGAGGCCGTCAGCGATGTTACTCTCGTACTTGTTGATCTTAAGGCAATCGGAACTTGTCCGAAGGCGCATCAGGAGCTTTCATCTGCGATCCTATCCGCAGCCGCAGACCGTCTCGACGCGCTACTTTCCCAGATTCAGGCTCTCAAGGCACAGAATGGCGCGCAGCGGCTGGCGGAATTTCTGGTACGGCTTTGCTGCGTGCAGGAGGGTTCTTGCAGGTTGGAACTGCCATACGAAAAGAACCTGATTGCCGGCCGTCTGGGGATGAAGCCTGAGAGCCTTTCGCGCGCATTTAAGCGCCTTGATAGCAAGGGCGTGGCGATCGACCAAAAACACGTGACGATCGCAGATGTCGCAGCCCTGCGGGCATACTCTGCCGAAGATCCGTCACTCTCTTGGGCTACAGCGTAACACGAGATCGGATCGATACCTTCTTGCATGGCATTGTGCCGAAACGAAAGCCCCGCCGCTATGTTGCTCTCGATCACTCAATCTTTGTCGGTGGCCATCGTGGTGCGGGCCGAACGTTCGCACTTTTGGCGACTAGTATGTGGTAGAAATTCCTAGCTGTGAGGCCGATCCCAATCCAAAACCTATCTTCGCAGTCCAGAAATGTTGCACGAAAGGCGAATGTCCGATTTGCAGGACACGCTGCAGCTTCGCCAGTTTAGGTGGTATTGCAGGTTAGGGTCGACCTCTACAACGCTGAGGGAGCGTCCTATCACCTGTTGCTGCGCCGCCGCGCGACGGCTTCAAGCTCTCCGCGGACATGGCAGATCGACACATCTGTGGGCCCCAAGGATCTGCCGATGGAGAGCAGACGCTCGGTTGGCGCGACTGTCCGACGGCCGATCCAGAAAGGATCAGCAACTGGGAAGCTTGATCGGAATACACCGTGACTTTGCCGATCGGCTTTCGCCGCCAGACACGACATCGGTGGGGGAGGTTCGGTTTGACGTATGTCACCAAAAAAAAGTACTTCCCCAAGACGAAAGCAAACTGTATCTTGTACTCAAGCCTATATTTAGGCGAGCGCTTCCCCGGCCCATACCGCATTTTGTTCAAGGGCGGTATTCGAGAGGGGCGCACAAATCCGTAACAGTCCAGAGAAGAGCCTCAGCTTGCCACGAGTGTTTTGTCACTCATGGGGAAACGGCGTTGAATCCAAGGACACTCCTGTCCTGCTGGCGGTCGAATACGGCTCGACCAGCTAAAGCAGGGAGTACACGGATCAGTTGATCTGAAAGGTATCGGAGCATGAATTTAGCCCCATTGCACCCCTACACCTGTGACACGCTCGCCGAACGCTGGAGTTGCTCCGCTGAGACCGTGCGCCAGCTGGTCAAGGGCGGACAGCTACACGGCTTTCGGGTTGGGCGCATGATCCGCATCCCCGCAGTCGTGGTCGAGGAGTATGAGAAATGCCAGACATCAGCATCGGAAGGCTTCGGGGCGGCTACTGCGCCATCTGGCGCGACGACGCCGGCAAACGACACCGTCATCAGATTAAGGCACTCGACCGAAAGGCCGCGGAAGCGGAGGCAATAGACATCTTCCGCAAGCAGGCGGTTCAGAAAGAATTGACGGCGGTCGCCGACCTATGGACCGCCTACCGTGATCATCTTGGCTCACGACCCACCGCGAAGACGATGTCCTACACCGGCAAGGCAATCCTTGCTCATTTCGGTGCGCTTCGCCCGGATCAGATCACAGTCCAGGACTGTCGCAGATACGTCGCGCTCCGAACCAAGAGCGGTCGCAAGGCAGGTGCCATCTGGACCGAGCTCGGGCATCTCAGCTCCTGCCTGAAATGGGCGGCCAAGCTGAACCTGATCAGCCGCGCGCCCTATATCGAGCGCCCCCAGAAGCCTGCTCCGAAGGACCGCTTCCTCACGCATGCCGAGATCGATCGCTTGCTCTCGGCGGATTGCGAGCCCCATATCCGGCTCGCCATCCTCCTGATGCTGGCCACGGCGGGCCGTGTCAGCGCCATCCTGGATCTGACCTGGGACCGGGTTGACCTCGACGCTGGCAGGATTGATCTGCGCCTCGACGCCGAGGGCCCCAGGAAAGGTCGTGCCGTGGTGCCGATCAACGCGTCTCTCAAGGCCGCACTGGTCTCAGCCTTGGAAGGTGCGCTGTCGGATTACGTCGTGGAATGGAACGGGTCCCAGGTCCGGTCGATCAGGAAGGGTTTTGCCCGGGCGATAGAGAGCGCCGACCTCGAAGGCGTTTCTCCGCACGTGCTGCGCCACACTGCCGGCGTCCACATGGCGGCAGGAGGGATCCCGCTGCAGAAGATCGCTCAGTATCTCGGCCACTCCAACACCGGCACGACGGAGCGGGTCTATGCCCGATATGCCCCGGATCACCTGGCTGACGCGGCCGCGATTCTGGACTTCGGAAATCTGCGGAAGGTTCCGTGAACCCCGGAACTCTTCGCAAATCTCGTCTAATTCGTTGATTGGATGGTGGGTGATGAGGGATTTGAACCCCCGACATCTTCGATGTGAACGAAGCGCTCTACCACTGAGCTAATCACCCCCGCATCGTGGCGGACCTAATAGCGAGTTGCGCCGGTAGCTTCAAGCACCCTGCTTCGGCAAATTCGCATCAAAGGGCAAGCGATGTTGCGCGGCATGATTGATCGCAATTCACGAACGATGCGTTTCCTGGATTAACGGCATCTTCGCACTCACGCCTTAGTTGAGCCAAACAATCGGACCTGGGCCTCTGCATTGTAACCATGCCCGGAGTTTGTCCTTCGGGTGGAAGCGGCCGAATGCCCGGCGCGCCCTGGACATTGAGATATTGAAACGCACACTGGCCACATTGTTGCTTGCCGCGGCGCTTTGCGCTGCGTCCGCGCCTGCGCTGGCGGTGACAATTCCCTGGACGACCGAGTCTCGCCCCGATGAGGGTCATTTCGATATCCCGCTCAGCCTTCAGTCGCTGTCGGATGCGCTGGCGTCGGCAGGCGCCTCCGGTTTCGATGGTCTCAGAACACCCCGGTCGCAGGCCGGATATGCCGCCCTCCAGGCATTGGTCCACGCCGCGCTTGAGAAGATGCCGTGGCTCGCGGGCGAAGGTCGCGCGAACGGGCTCTGGACCTGGCGGCGCAACCCGACGATGGGCGTGGCGATCTATGGGCCGGGCGCGGGCGGCTACAACTCCTTCTCATGGAGCCGTCCGCCGCCAAAGCCCGCCACCGTGGCGCGCGTGTCTCCACGCTGGATACCTGTCGCCTACAACCCGAACGCCCCGCGACGCGGCCCGACGGGCGCGCCCGCCCCGGTGCCCCTGCCCCCGGCGGCGGCGTTGCTTTTTGCCGCGATCGCATTGATCGGGATCATCCGGCGCCTTCGGGCCAGAGCGCGCTGACCGCAGAACACCTTGGTGCCGAGCGATTGTCGCCGGATGCGCAAAGAAAAAGGGCGCGGCCACGCCGCGCCCTCTGTTCTCGGCCTGACCGAAGGATCAGTGGGCCATAGCGGCCGTGCCGTCACCCTTGTCAGCCGGTGCGGCCTTGGCCGCCGCCTCTTCTGCCTCTGCATCCCATTCGATGGGCTCAGGCATACGGACAAGCGCCTGTTTCAGAACTTCGCGTACATGGGCGACAGGGATGATTGTCAGCCCCACTTTCACGTTATCGGGGATCTCCGTCAGATCCTTTTCGTTCTCTTCAGGAATGAACACCGTCTTGATGCCGCCCCGAAGCGCCGCGAGCAGCTTTTCCTTCAGTCCGCCGATCGCCAGCACATTGCCGCGCAAGGTGACCTCGCCCGTCATGGCGATGTCCTTGCGAACCGGGATCTGCGTCAGGACCGAGACGATGGAGGTGACCATCGCCACGCCGGCACTCGGCCCGTCCTTCGGTGTGGCACCTTCGGGAACGTGGACGTGAATGTCGATCTTCTCGAAGAGTGGCGGTTTCACCCCGATTTGCGGGCTGATCGCACGGACGAACGAGGACGCGGCCTCGATCGATTCCTTCATCACGTCGCCGAGCTTCCCGGTCGTCTTCATCCGACCCTTGCCGGGCAGTTTCAGCGCCTCGATCGACAGAAGATCGCCGCCGACGGAGGTCCAGGCAAGGCCGGTAACCACGCCAATCTGATCTTCCTTCTCGGCAAGGCCGTAGCGGAACTTCTTCACGCCGAGGAAATCCTCGAGATTCTGGTCCGTCACCTCGACCTTCGTCACGTCCTTGCGGACGATCTTGGTCAGCGCCTTCCGCGCGATCTTGGAAATCTCGCGTTCAAGGTTCCGCACCCCAGCCTCGCGGGTATAGGTGCGGATCATTTCCTGAAGCGCCTCGTCGGTCAGCTTGAACTCGGTCTTGCGCAGGCCGTGGTTCTTGACCTGCTTCGGAATGAGGTGCTGCTTCGCGATCTCGCGCTTTTCGTCCTCGGTGTAGCCGGCGAGCGTGATGATCTCCATCCGGTCCAGAAGCGGGCCGGGCATGTTGTAGGAGTTCGCCGTGGTCAGGAACATCACGTTAGAGAGGTCGTATTCGACCTCGAGATAGTGGTCCATGAACGTGTTGTTCTGTTCCGGGTCGAGCACTTCCAGCATCGCCGAAGCCGGATCGCCACGGAAGTCCTGACCCATCTTGTCGATCTCGTCGAGCAGGATCAGCGGATTGGTGGTCTTCGCCTTCTTCAGCGCCTGGATGATCTTGCCGGGCATGGAGCCGATATAGGTCCGCCGGTGGCCGCGGATCTCCGACTCGTCCCGCACCCCGCCGAGCGAGATGCGGATGAACTCGCGCCCCGTCGCCCGCGCGACGGACTTGCCAAGCGAGGTCTTGCCGACGCCCGGAGGGCCGACGAGGCAGAGGATCGGGCCTTTCATCTTCACGCTGCGCTGCTGCACGGCCAGGTACTCGACGATCCGCTCCTTGACCTTTTCCAGACCATAGTGATCGTTATCAAGGACTTCCTGGGCTTTCTTCAGATCCTTCTTGACGCGGGACTTCACGCCCCACGGCAGGCTCAGAAGCCAGTCGAGATAGTTGCGGACAACGGTGGCCTCGGCCGACATCGGCGACATCGACTTCAGCTTTTTCAGCTCCGCCTCGGCCTTGTCGCGCGCCTCTTTCGAGAACTTGGTCTTGGCGATCTTTTCGACCAGTTCGTTGATCTCGTTCTGGCCGTCCTCGCTGTCGCCAAGCTCGCGCTGAATGGCCTTCATCTGCTCATTCAGGTAATATTCGCGCTGGGTGCGTTCCATCTGCGATTTGACGCGGGACTTGATCTTCTTTTCGACCTGAAGAACCGACATCTCGCCCTGCATCAGGCCAAAGACCTTCTCAAGCCGCTCGGCGATGTCGAGCGTTTCCAGAAGCGCCTGCTTCTGGCCCACGTCGATACCGAGATGGCCGGACACGAGGTCGGCGAGCTTGGCCGGTTCGCGCGCTTCGGAAACCGCCGAAAGCGCCTCTTCCGGTACGTTCTTCTTGATCTTGGCGTAGCGCTCGAATTCCTCGGCGACCGAGCGCAGAAGCGCCTCGACCGAGGCGCTGTCGCCCGGAAGTTCGGTCAGGGGTTCGGCTTCAGCCTCAAAATAGGCGTCGTTTTCTATGAAATTCGTGATCCGTACGCGGACCTTGCCTTCGACCAGAACCTTGACGGTTCCGTCAGGAAGCTTCAGCAGTTGCAGCACGTTGGCCAGAACGCCTGCGCGGTAGATGCTATCCGTCGTCGGATCGTCGACCGTCGGATCGATCTGCGATGACAGGAGGATCTGGCGATCCTCGCGCATCACTTCTTCCAGCGCCCGCACAGATTTTTCACGCCCGACAAAGAGCGGCACGATCATGTGGGGGAAAACCACGATATCGCGCAGCGGCAGGACCGGGTAGCTGGGAGCCAGTTTCTGTGTCATTCGAGTTCCTTCACATCGGCCAGACCGCTCCGGCCCCGTTTGTCGGCAGCCACCGGCGGTCTCCGTTCAAGGGTCATATTTAGGCGGGCGGGGTCACGGCTTCAACCTCATCCACCCTCTCCGGGGTTCAGATGAGCATGCCGTCACGGTGGCGCGGGTGCAAGCGCGCTCTGGTCGCGCGCGGACGAGACAGTGCAGGGCCGCGTCAGATGAGGCCATAGCTCGCCGCGCAGGACACCGCCTGCGACGCGGTCTTTGCGTTCAGTTTTTCCTTTGCGCTGCGGATTTTCTGCTTGATCGCGCCTTCGGTGACGCCAAGCCGCCCGGCGATCTCTTTCAGCAGGAGCCCATCGCGCATCATCGACAGGGCCTCAAGCTCCGCCCGCGTCAGATTGGCCGGCGGGGTCGCAGCAATGTGAAGTGCGGCGACACGGTCGTGAAGTTCGGAGATTTCCGCGTCCGAGAACTCGCGGTCGCTGCGCCCGAAAGTCGCAAAGCTGCGCTGCCCCGCATCCGCCACCGGCGGGCAGCAAACGGCAACGCCGAAACGCATCCCGTATTGCGCCGCCTCGCGCAGGACGCCGCGCGGATCGGGCAGGTCGATGGCGCTCCACCGGATCGCGCCGGTATTGCCATAGACCCAGCGGATCGCCGGATCATGCACCAGGTAACCACGCCGGGTGTAGCGATCGATCCAGGCTTGCGGCATGGTATTGCGTTCGGAGAGCGGCAGAATGAACCCCACCCTGAGCGCGATATAATATCCGGCCGGCGCGAGACGCTTGAACACGCGTTCGTCGTCAAAGCCGGTCATGGTTGTTATCCCGCACGAAATGAGTTTTTCTCAATCAACCCGCCGATAGGCTTGTCCTGCGAACGCGGGTATGACACCGAACGAACAAGGGTGAAAGACGAGTACGTCAAGGTGAGCACGGTAGCAACACGGATCGGGGACCATGTTGAGTTCCTGCGCAATGCCGGCCCCGCCGGTTTCGCAATCGGGCTGCATCTGAACTATACCTCGCCACGCTATATGCTTCAGTCCTATCCGCATTCCTGGCAGGAAATATATGCGCGGAACGGCTATGTCATGCTTGACCCTACGGTACATTGGGGGCTCGCCAATGACGGCTGGATCGGATGGTCGGATCTGCGCCGGAACGATCCCGACGGGATTCTGGATCAGGCCGCGGAACACGGGATGTCGCACGGCATGGCTGTCGCTGTCGCCGAACGTGGATCGCGCAGCATCGCGAGCTTTGCACGCGCCGATCGCCCCTTCATGGCCGAAGAGGCCGAAATCGTCAGCGCCCGGATGACTGATCTGCATCACCTGACCGTCAGGATTTATGCGCTCCCGGCATCGCTGCATGATCTTCTGCGCCGCCTGTCGATCATCCTCACCCAAGGTTAGCCGGGGCGTCAGAGCGGTTCGATATCGCCTTCGGCGCGCAAGGCGTGAAAATCGGCGACGAAGACGGGCAGGCAACCACCCGCGATCGCTTCGCGCAGACCCCGCATGAGTTCCTGGTAGTAATGCAGGTTGTGCCATGTCAGCAGCATGGAGGAGATGATCTCACCGGCCCGGAAGACGTGATGCAGATAGGCGCGACTGTAGTTTCGGCAGGCCGGGCAGGTGCAGGCCTCGTCCAGCGGTCGCGGATCGTCCTGATGGCGGGCGTTCTTGATGTTGACCTGACCGCGGCGCGTCCAGGCCTGCCCGGTGCGGCCCGAGCGGGACGGCAGGACGCAGTCCATCATGTCGATGCCACGCATCACCGCGCCAACAATGTCGTCGGGCTTGCCGACGCCCATGAGGTAGCGCGGCTTGTCCTGCGGCAGCATGCCCGGCGCGGTGTCGAGAACGGAGAACATCACCTCCTGCCCCTCGCCCACCGCGAGGCCGCCGACGGCATAGCCGTCGAAGCCGATGGCTGTGAGCGCTTCGGCGCTTTCGGCGCGCAGCTCCTCGGTCACGCCGCCCTGCTGGATGCCGAAGAGCGCATGGCCCGGCCGGTCGCCGAAGGCGTCGCGCGACCTTTGCGCCCAGCGCATCGACAGCCGCATTGATTGTGCGACCGTCTCGGCGGGCGCGGGAAGTGCGGGGCATTCGTCGAAACACATGACGATGTCGGAGCCGAGGAGCTTCTGGATTTCCATGCTGCGTTCGGGGGAAAGCATGTGCTTGGAGCCGTCGATATGCGAGGAGAAGCGCACGCCCTCCTCGGTCAGCTTGCGAGGTCGGCGAGGCTCATCACCTGAAAGCCGCCGGAATCGGTGAGGATGGGACGGTCCCAGTTCATGAACCTGTGCAGCCCGCCGAGCCGCGCGATGCGTTCGGCGGTGGGGCGCAGCATGAGGTGGTAGGTATTGCCGAGAAGGATGTCGGCCCCGGTCGCGCGCACGCTGTCCGGCAGCATCGCCTTTACCGTCGCCGCCGTGCCAACCGGCATGAAGGCAGGCGTGCGGATCTCGCCCCTTGGTGTGTGGATCGTACCCGTCCGGGCCTTGCCGTCGGTGGCGTGGAGCGTGAAGGAAAAGCGTTCGGTCATGGGCGGCGCTCATACCCCGCCCTTTCGCCGAGGGGAAGCGGTGTGATCCCAAGGTGCGCCCGTTCCGGGCGCAATCCCTTCTGTCGCGGCCCGCGCGAGACGCGCGGGCCGCTCCGGTCGCCTCCGGCGGAGGTATTTGCAAACAGAAGAAGCATCGGGAGCGAATGACGCACCTTCTTTACGGCCCGGCGGTAATTCCCTATATAATCGGTCAACAACTTCACGGGACGCGCGATGACCGCCGAAAGCAAAGATCCGATCGAGGGCACCCCCCTGATCCAGCCTTCGACCACCGACCACCCGCTTTACGAGAGCGTGGTGGAGGCGTGCCGGACGGTCTATGACCCGGAAATCCCGGTCAATATCTTCGACCTCGGCCTGATCTACACCATCGAGATTTCGCCGGAGAACGCCGTCCGGGTGGTGATGACCCTGACCGCGCCGGGCTGTCCGGTCGCGGGCGAGATGCCGGGCTGGGTCGTCGATGCCGTTGAGCCCCTGGCCGGCGTGAAACAGGTCGATGTCGAGATGACCTTCGACCCGCAATGGGGCATGGACATGATGTCCGACGAGGCGCGGTTGGAGCTTGGCTTTATGTAAAGCAAGTCAAAAAGTTTGCTTATTTAAAAGAAAGCCTTATGATTTGCTCTATGAGAAGCAAGTCTGATGAGTTTACAGAATATGATCGCACGATCGCTGTCCTGACCGGGGATCTGGTCGGGTCGCGGCAGCGTGACAATGATACGATCAATGCCGCCATGGAGCGGATAATGCGAACCGCGCGCGACATCGGCGATATGGTCGAAGCCGATACCCGGTTCACGCGCTTCAGGGGAGATGGCTGGCAAATCGTCTTGGGACGCGCCGGTTGGGCTCTGCGCGCAACCCTCGTCATCATCGCCGACCTGAAGGCTGGCGGGAAGGAGATAGAAACCCGGATATCAGTTGGCGTCGGACCGTGGCAAAGCCTCGGAACGGACGATCTCTCCGACGCCGCGGGTCAAGCCTTCGCGGTCTCCGGCACCCATCTCGACAAGATGCCAAAACACAAACGAATGACGATAGCCGACGCGCGCGAAGACACATCGCAGGGCCAGGAGAACCAAGACTGGCCAGCAGCGATCTTCGACATGGCGGAATGGATTTCCTCCCGATGGTCCAAGCCGCAGGCCGAGGCAATGGCGATGGCGCTCCGGGGGGACTGGAAAACACAGGACCAACTTGCTCGATATCTCGGCATCACCAGGCAGGCGATGCACGCGCGTCTCAGCGGCGCCGGGTATCAGGCAATCGAAAGAGCGCTCGCGGTCATGGAAAACAACGAACGGGGGTCCACGCCGTGATCGAAACCTTCGCGGCCCTTCTTTGCGCCCATGTCGCCGCCGATTTCGTCCTGCAAACCGGCTATATCGCGGCGCAGAAGCACCGCCCGCCGGTCCTGCTGTTGCACGCGGCGATCGTCCTTCTGACGGCTCAGGCCGCACTGGGCCGCGTCGATCTATGGGAACTGCCCGCGCTTGCGCTGCTTCACGCCGCAACAGACTGGCTGAAGTCGCGCCTCCGCGATCCGGGTCTGGCCGCATTTCTGGCCGATCAGGGCGCGCATATCGCGGCGCTCGCGGCACTTGCAGCGCTGCGGCCCACGCTCTGGGCGGGCGGGCTCTGGTCTGGGGTTGACTGGCTCCCTGGCCTCATGGCGGCCTTCGCCGGGGCGATCCTGACGACGCGGGCGGGTGGCTTTGCCGTGGGGATGCTGATGCGACCCTGGTCGGATGTGGAGCTTCCGACGGGCTTGCCCAACGGCGGGCTGCTGATCGGCCATCTCGAACGCGGGCTGATCTTCGTTCTCGTCATGGTCGGCCAGCCTGCCGGGATCGGCTTTCTCATCGCCGCGAAATCCGTGCTGAGGTTCGAGACGACCTCGAAGGACCAGCGCGCGGGCGAATATGTCATCATCGGCACCCTCGCATCTTTCGCCTGGGCCCTGATATTCGCCTATGCCACGCAGTTTCTCATGGCCGCTCTGCCGCCGCTTGGAATCGGCGCCGCAAATCCTTAGATTAAAGCTCAGGAAACGGAGACGCATATGTTCGGCACACCCGGCAAATCCCCGGTGACCCTCACCCCCCGCGCGGTGAAGCAGATTACCCGCCTGATGACGCGCGACGGCGCCCACGGGCTGAAGCTCGGCGTCAAGAAGGGCGGCTGCGCGGGCATGGAATACACGATGGAATTCGCCGCAGAGGCCGGGCCGATGGACGAGGTCGTCGAACAGGACGGCGCACGGGTGATGATCGCGCCGATGGCGCAGATGTTCCTCTTCGGGACCGAGATCGACTATGAGACCTCGCTTCTCGAAAGCGGGTTCCGGTTCAACAATCCGAACGTCTCCGAAGCCTGTGGCTGCGGAGAATTTATCAAGTTCAAGGACGTCCCGGCAGAGGATCAGGCCAAGGCATGAGCGTCTCGGACGCCGATATCGCCTTTGCGCTTGAACTTTTCGAGGGGCTCGGCCCGCTCTCATCCCGCAAGATGATGGGCGGGCTTTCCGTCTATTCGGACGGCACGATCTTCGCGATTCTGAACAGTGACGGGTCGATCTGGCTGAAGGGGGCCGGAGACTTCGCCGACCGTATCGCCGCCGAGGGCTGGAAACGCTGGACCTATACGCGCGACAACGGCAAGGTCACTGCCATGCCCTACTGGCGCCTGCCCGACGCGGCCCTTGACGATCCGGCGCTGGCCTGCTCACTGGCATGGGAAGCCCTTTCCCACCTCTGAGGAGCCGCCCATGCGCAAGAAACTGGCAGCCGGAAACTGGAAGATGAACGGCACGGCGGCGAGTCTGGCCGAGATCGCGGCGCTGGATGCGGCGACCAGGGACGCCAGTTGCGACATCCTCATCTGCCCACCCGCGACGCTGATCGCGCAGATGGCGTGGAAGGCGAAGGACAGCGCGATCAAGGTCGGCGGGCAGGACTGCCACGCCAAGACCTCCGGCGCCCATACCGGCGATGTTTCCGCCGCGATGCTGGCCGATGCCGGGGCATCATACGTCATCCTCGGCCATTCCGAACGCCGCGCCGATCATGGCGAGACCGATGCCGATGTCCGCGCCAAGGCCGAGGCGGCCGGGGCCGCGGGACTGGTCCGCATCATCTGCGTGGGTGAGACCGAGGCGCAGCGCGACGCTGGCAAGACCCTGGACGTGATCGGTGCGCAACTCGCGGGGTCAGTGCCCGATGGGGTCACGGCGACCGATACCGTGATCGCCTATGAACCCGTCTGGGCGATCGGCACGGGACGCACTCCGACGCTGGAACAGATCGCGGAAGTTCATGATTTCATGCGTAAAAGGCTTTCGGACCGCTTCGGTGCGGAGGGCGAGGCGATGCGGCTTCTCTATGGCGGTTCGGTCAAGCCCTCGAACGCCGCCGAGATCTTCGCGACCTCGAATGTCGGCGGCGCGCTGGTCGGGGGCGCATCGCTGAAGGCCGCCGATTTCGCGGGGATCGTGAAGGCGCTTTCGGACGCCTGAAGCCCGTCCACGACCTCCCCTGTCGCGGATGGGCGCGCGAGGCGCTCTCCGGATGCCCATCGTTCCGGCGGAACTGATGGATTTATCCGCGCGTGACCTTCCAAATCGAGCCAGCCGAACCGCCATCGGGAATGGTGGCCGCGAACCTGATCTGCATGGCCTCCATGCTGATCTGGGCGCTGGCCTTTCCGGCGGCGGACGTGCTTTTGAAGGTAGTGCCGCCGCTGCCGCTGACAGCCCTTCGCATGGCGCTGGCAACGGCGGTCCTGCTGCCGCTCTGGCTGATGCGGGACGGGGCCGACACGATCCTTCACGCGCCTTGGGCCCGCGGTCTTCTCGTCGGCGGCATCGGCTTCGGCCTTGGCGCCTTCCTTCTGGTCTATGCCCAAAGCCGCACCGATGGCGTTACCGTCGCCGTCATCGCCGCCACGATGCCGGTTGTGGGGATTGCGCTTGAACGGCTTCAGGATCGCCGCCCGATCCGTACGCGGCTGATCCTCGGCCTGATCCTCAGCCTTCTCGGCGGCATGTTCGCCTATTTCTCACGGATCGGGAGTTTCACCGTCGGCCCCGGTGCCATCGCCGCCTTCGCCGCGGTGGCGATCTTCTCCTGGGGGTCGCAGCGGACGGTCGTGGATTTCCCGCGCATCTCGTCGATCGGCCGGACCGCGATCACCTGCGCCGGCGCGGCGCTGGTCCTGATCGTCGCCTGGGCGGCCAACTCCGCGACGGGCGGCACGCGTGTGAACTGGTACGCCTTCGGCCCGCCCGAGATCGCGGCACTGGCGGTCTACGGGATCGGCACGCTCGCCATCTCGCAGGTCCTCTGGATCGTCAGCGTGGAGCGGCTCGGCATCGGTATCGCCTCGATGCACATCAACGCGGCACCGTTCTACGTAATGATCTTCGCCGTCCTCCTCGGCGCGCCCTGGAACTGGGCGCAGGCGGCGGGTGCCGCGATCGTCGTCCTTGGCGTCCTCATCGCGCAGGGCCGCGCACGGTCTTGAACTTCGCGCCGTATCGCGGTCATCTCGCGCCATGACCATGCCGTCACTCACCCAATCCCCGACCGATCCGGGTTTCGTCCAGAACCCCTACCCGTTCTACGAACGCGCCCGCACGCATGGCCCCTTCTTCCACTGGCAGGACTATGACCTGACCTGCACCACCTCCGCCGCCGCCGTCGGCGCGATTCTCCGCGACCGCCGCTTCGGCCGGGAAGTCCCCGAGGAAAAACGCCAGCCGATTCGCGACCACCTGAAGCCCTTCTACGCGGTCGAGGCGCATTCCATGCTGGAGCTTGAGCCGCCCCGCCACACGCGGCTCCGCTCCCTCGTGCTGCGCGCCTTCACGTCGCGCCGGATCGCCGCCCTTCAGCCGGAAATCGCGGCGCTGTCGCATGAGCTCATCGACGCCTTCCCCTCGGGCGCGTTCGACCTCCTGCGCCACTTCGCCCAGAAGCTTCCCGTCATCGTCATCGCCCGCCTTCTCGGCGTGCCCGAGGACCGCGCGGGCGATCTTCTGAAATGGTCGAACGCCATGGTCGGCATGTACCAGGCCCGCCGCACATGCGTGATGGAGGAGGCCGCTGCCGCCGCGGCCAATGACTTCGCCGCCTTCCTGCGCGCCTATGTCGAGGACCGCCGAAGGGCCCCCGCCGACGATCTCATCACCCATCTCATCGCCGCCGAGAGCGAAGGCGAGAAACTCTCGACCGACGAGCTTATCGCCACCTGCATCCTGCTTCTGAACGCCGGTCACGAGGCGACGGTTCACACATTGGGAAACGGCGTCAAAGCATTGACAGAGAACAGTTTCGGGGCAGGCGTGCTGACCCCCGACAGGGTCGGGGCGACCACCGAGGAGATACTCCGCTTCGATCCGCCGCTGCACCTCTTCACCCGCTGGGCCTATGAGGAGATCGAGGTCTCCGGCCACACTTTCCGGCGCGGCGATCAGGTTGGCTGCCTGCTCGCCGCCGCCAACCGCGATCCGCAGATGTGGGACGAACCCGACCGCTTCAATCCCGCCCGCCCCGTCAAACCCAATCTCAGCTTCGGTCTGGGCCTGCATTTCTGCGTCGGCGCGCCGCTCGCGCGGCTGGAGCTTCAGACCGCGTTGCCGATCCTCTTCGACCGATTCCCCGGCCTTTCCCTCAGCGAAGCCCCGCGCTACGCCAACCTTTACCACTTCCACGGCCTTGAAAGACTCATGGTCCAGGCCTGACCCAATTCTTCTGTTCGAAAATACCTCGGGGTCCGGGGCAGCGCCCCGGCTACGGCCTCACAACGGCAAGAGCGTCGTCGACTTGATCTCTTCCATGCTCAGAAGTGCTGTCACGTTGTAGATGCGCACTTCAGAGATCAGCGCCTGGTAGAAGGTGTCATAGGCGCGGGCGTTCTTCACCCGAACTTTCAGGATGTAGTCGATATCCCCGGCCAGCCGGTGCGCCTCCAGAACCTCGGGCCGATTGCGCAGGGTTTCCAGGAACTTGCGCTGCCAGTCCGCCTCATGCTCGCTGGTGCGGATCAGGACGAAGAAACAGGCCTCCAGCCCCAGCGACTCGGCATCCAGAATCACCGTCTGCCGCCCGATCACGCCCGCGTCCTTCAGCTTGCGGATACGGTTCCAGACCGGCGTCTTCGAAGACCCTACTTTTCGGGCAATTTCGTCAAGCGACTGGGACGCATCCTCCTGCAACTCGCCAAGGATTTTCCGATCAATCTCATCCAACCGGACTGACATTCGCGTTTTCCTTCCGTTTCGGAACGCTGGTTCCGCATGGTCAGTTATAGAGAACACTTTTCCTTTTTCGCAAGGGTGTATGGCATGATAGTAGGAAAATTTCCTATATTACGGAGAGAATTCAGCTCCATTTCCGAAGGAGACCGCACATGGCCCGCGCCTTTACGCCAAAAGTCGTCACCGCGAACGCGCTGATCGAAGGCGATGTCGTCTATCTGACCGAGGACGACCGTTGGAGCCGCGATCATTCCGAGGCCGAATTCCTCGAGGACGAGGCCCACGCGCAGCTGCGGCTTCTCAAGGCCGACCATCAGCGCGACCGCGTCGTCGGTGCCTATCTCGCCGAGGCGCGCATGGGCGCGCGCGGCCCCGAACCGATCCATTTCCGCGAAGCCTTCCGCACCCGCGGCCCTTCGAACTACGCGCACGGCAAGCAGGAGGCCGGCAATGTATAACTATAACGACTTCGACACCGCCTATGTGGCCAGCCGCAACGCCCAGTTCCGCCGCCAGGTGGAGCGTCGCATCTCCGGTGCGCTGACCGAGGACGAATTCCGCCCGCTCCGCCTGATGAACGGGCTCTACCTGCAACTTCATGCCTACATGCTGCGCGTGGCGATCCCTTACGGCACGCTGCGCGCCGACCAGATGCGCCAGCTCGCGGTGATCGCCGACCGCTGGGACAAGGGCTACGGCCATTTCACCACGCGGCAGAACATCCAGTACAACTGGCCCGCGCTTACCGACGTGCCCGACATCCTCGACGCACTGGCCGAGGTGCAGATGCACGCGATCCAGACCAGCGGAAACACCATCCGCAACGTCACCGCCGACCATTTCGCCGGTGCGGCGGCGGACGAGATCGAAGACCCCCGCCCCACGGCCGAACTGATCCGCCAGTGGTCCACCGACCACCCGGAATTCCAGTTCCTGCCGCGCAAGTTCAAGATCGGTGTATCCGGTTCCCCGCATGACCGCGCCGTGACCAAATCGCATGACATCGGCCTTCGCATCGTGCGCGGCGGCAAGGGCGAGACCGGTTACGAGGTGCTTGTGGGCGGCGGCCTTGGCCGGACGCCGATGGTCGGTCAGGTCATCAGGCCCTTCCTCAGGAAGGCCGACCTCCTGCCCTATCTCGAGGCCATCGTCTCGACCTACAACCTGATGGGCCGGCGCGACAACAAGTACAAGGCGCGCATCAAGATCACCGTCTTCGAGAACGGCATGGAAAAGTTCCGCGACGCCGTCGATGCACGTTTCCAACAGATCAGGCGCGAATGGACCGGGGTGGACGCGGGACTTCTTGCCCATATCGAACATTCTTTCACCGCGCCTGCCTTCCGCATCGCGCCCGAGGATGGCTATCAGGTCGCGCGCAAGGCCGATCCGGTCTTCCGCGCCTGGGCCGATACCAACCTCACCGAACACCGCGCGCCGGGCTATGCCATCGTCACCGTCTCGCTGAAAGCGCATGGCGCCACACCGGGCGACGCGACCTCGGCGCAGATGCGGCTTCTGGCGGACCTTGCCGACAAGTACGGCCACGGCGAATTGCGCATCAGCCACGAACAGAACGTCGTTCTGCCGCATGTCCACAAGTCCGACCTCTGGGCCCTGCATGCGAGCCTGAAGACCGAAGGTCTGGCCACCGCGAACATCGGTCTGGTCTCTGACATCATCGCCTGCCCCGGCATGGATTATTGCGCACTGGCCACCGCCCGCTCGATCCCCGTCGCGCAGGAAATCGCCACGCATTTCCAAACACTTGGCCTCGAGGAAGAGATCGGCGAGCTCAAGATCAAGATTTCCGGCTGCATCAATGCCTGCGGGCATCACCATGTCGGCCATATCGGCATCCTCGGCCTCGACCGCGCGGGCGTGGAGAACTACCAGATCACCCTTGGCGGCGATCATCGGGAGAACATGACGCTGGGCGAACGCACCGGCCCCGGCTTTGCCTACGACGAGATCGTGCCGGCCATCGAGCGGCTTCTGCGCGCCTATCTGGACCTGCGTGACGATGCGTCCGAGACCTTCCTCGACGCCTATCGCCGCCTTGGGGCCGAGCCATTCAAGGCCGCGCTCTATCCTGCCGAGGCCGCCCGGGATGCTGCTTGAAACGCCGCGCCCCACGCTCGACGATCGCGTTCACGCGCTGAATGACGGCTACCGCCACCATTCAGCGACGGCGGTCCTGGAACGGGCGTTGAATGACCCTGAGGTCGGCAATCTCGCTTTGGTCTCGTCCTTCGGGGCAGAATCGGTCGTGCTTCTGCACCTGGTTTCGGTGATTGCGCCGGGAACGCCGGTTCTCTTCATCGACACGCAGATGCTCTTCCCCGAAACGCTGCAATATCAACGCGAATTGGCGGAAAAGCTGAACCTGACCGACCTGCGCACCATCCGCGCTGACCGGCGGGACACCGATTTCGAGGACCCGGACGGCACACTCCACCAGTTCAACACCGACGCCTGCTGCGGCCTGCGCAAGGTGGTGCCGCTCGAACGCGCGCTGAAGGGCTTCGACGGCTGGATCACCGGCCGCAAGCGGTATCAGGCTGGCACACGGTCGGCGCTGGAGTTCTTCGAGAACGAGGAGAACAAGCGCCTCAAGGTGAACCCGCTCGCCCATTGGGGCCGCGAGGACATCGAGGAATACATCGTCAACAACCGCCTGCCGCGCCATCCTTTGGTGGCCAAAGGCTATCCTTCGATCGGCTGCGCACCCTGCACCAGCCCGGTGAAAGAAGGTGAGGATCCGCGTGCAGGCCGTTGGCGTGGCTCACAAAAACAGGAATGCGGCATCCATTTTATCAATGGCAAGGTCGTACGCGGCCCGCTGCGCGAAGACGAAACGAAGGAGACTGCGGCATGAGCGTGATCGTGCGCGACGACGGCTTTCACGCCGAGGATTACAAGGGCGACGTGGTGCTGGACATCGCGCAGGACACCCTGCCCGACGCCCTGCCCGATAGTTTCGAGGGCATCGACCTGATCCGCGTGGCCTTCCCCTCCTTCTCCGATGGCCGGGGCTTCACCCTCGCAAAGCACCTGCGCGACCGGGGCTATACCGGACGCCTGCGCGCCAAGGGACCGGTGATCTCGGACCAATACGCGATGGCCCGCCGGTCGGGCTTCGATGAGGTCGAAATTCCCGACGAACTGGCCGACCGCCAGCCTGCGGAAGAATGGATCTTCCGCGCCGACTGGCGCGACCATGACTATCGGTCGCGGCTGAAAGCCTGATGCGGGGCTTTCCCGCATTCCGAAATCTGCATAGAAGGGAGGGCGAGCGACGCGCGCCCTGAAAGTAATGAACGATCTGAAAACCGTGAACGATACCCAAGCCACCCCCGTCCGCATGTTGCCGGATGCGCAAGAAGTGACCTCGGTCAAACACTGGACCGACCGTCTGTTTTCTTTCCGCGTGACGCGGCCGCAAAGCCTGCGCTTCCGCTCGGGCGAATTCGTCATGATCGGGCTTCTGGGCGACAACGGCAAACCGTTGCTGCGCGCCTATTCCATCGCCTCACCGTCCTGGGATGAGGAGTTGGAGTTCTACTCGATCAAGGTGCCGGACGGGCCGCTGACCTCGAAGCTCCAGCATATCCAGCCGGGCGATGAGATCATCCTGCGGCCGAAGCCCGTCGGCACGCTCGTCCTCGACGCGCTCATGCCGGGTAAGCGGCTCTGGTTCCTTGCCACCGGCACCGGCATCGCGCCTTTCGCAAGCCTGATGCGCGACCCCGAGACCTATGAAAAATATGAGCAGGTCGTGATGATGCATACCTGCCGGACGGCGGCCGAACTGGAATATGGCCGCGAACTGGTGGAAAGCCTGCGCGACGATCCCCTGATCGGCGAATTCGTCGGCGACAAGCTGAAATACTATCCCACGACGACACGGGAAGAATCTGGCCACATGGGCCGGATCACCGACAACCTGACCAGCGGAAAGGTCTTCGCCGATCTCGGCGTCCCGCCGATGGATGCCGAACATGACCGCGCGATGGTCTGCGGCTCGCTTGCCTTCAACATCGACGTCAAGGCGGTGCTTGAGGGCTTTGGCCTGCGCGAGGGCGCGAATTCCGACCCACAGGAATACGTGGTCGAAAAGGCCTTCGTCGGCGACGGCATCTGAACCCGGCGACAAAAGAAGAACGCCGCGCAGTTTCCCGCGCGGCGTTCCGGTTTCTTTTGCCGGACCTCAGAGGCCGAGCGCGGCCCTGACCTGATCGAGCGCGGCTTTCAGCGCATCCGGGCTGTCCTTCGCCGCTTCGACAGTGGCCTTCAGCGTGGCCTTCGCCGTATCGGCCAGCGCGGAATTGTCGATCGCTGCCTCGACCTTCTGCATGTCGAAGGTCGCCGGGTCGAGCGCGGCCTTCAGTTCATCCATCGCGCCGCCAGCGGCCTCGGTCGCGGTGTTGGCGGCGGCATCGGCCGCAGCCTTCGCCTCTTCCGCGGCCTTGGCGGCAGCCTCTTCGGCCGCTTTCGCCTCGGCAGCAGCCTTGGCGGCGGCTTCCTCTTCGGCGGCCTTGGCGGCGGCAGCCGCGTCTTCGGCGGCCTTCTGCGCCATTGCGGCTTCTTCGGCGACGCGCTGCTGGTTGTTGTAGTACCAGTAACCACCACCGGCGAGCACGACCACGATCAGTGCGATAATCATGTTTCTGTTCATGTCTCTTCCTCTCCACCTAAGAGCATTCTCACTCAAGCGCTCTGATGACAGATGCCCGCGAAAATGGAAAGCATCCATCACGAAACACGCGGAATGCGGCTTGAATCAGCCCGCTCCGAAGACTAGTTTGCCCGCGGCACTGCGCCATCCACAACAGAAGGAACGCCACCATAGCTCGCAGACCCCATAACGCCCCGCCGCAGCGCGATACCGGACCCCGTGTCAACGACCGTATCCGCGCCCCCGAAATCCGGCTGATCGGAGCCGAGGGGGAAAACGTCGGCGTGGTCACCCCGGCGCGCGCGCTTCAGATGGCCGAAGAGGCCGGGCTCGATCTGGTCGAGATTTCGCCCAACGCGGAGCCGCCGGTCTGCAAGATCATGGATTTCGGCAAGTTCAAATACGAGACACAAAAGCGCGAGGCCGAGGCGCGCAAGAAACAGAAGATCATCGAGATCAAGGAAATCAAGTTCCGCCCCGGCACCGACATTCATGATTATGACGTCAAGATGCGTTCGGTCGTGAAGTTCCTCGAAGAGGGCGACAAGGTGAAGGTCACGCTCCGGTTTCGCGGCCGCGAGATGGCGCACCAGGAACTCGGCCTCGATCTGCTGAAGCGCGTTGCGGCCGATGTAGAAGAGATCGGCAAGATCGAAAACATGCCGCGGCTCGAAGGCCGCCAGATGGTGATGATGATCGGCCCGAAATAAGGGACCGACCGCAAGGTTCGCGGCCCTCCCCGGCGGGAGGGCCTTTTCATTTCAAGGACATGGAATGCTGTCCTACCAACATATCTACCACGCCGGCAACATGGCCGATCTGCACAAGCACGCGCTTCTGGCGGCGATGCTTGACTACATGACCGGCAAGGACAAACCGCTCTCCTACATCGAAACCCATGCCGGACGCGGGCTTTACGATCTGACCGCACCCGAGGCCCTCAAGACCGGCGAGGCGAAGGCCGGCGTGCTTCGGCTCGCCGACCTGCTGCCCGAAGATCATCCCTATCGCCGGGTCCTGACGCTGATACGGCAACGGCACGGAGAGGCCGCCTATCCAGGCTCGCCCATCATCGCGGGGGAGCTGCTGCGCGCCGAAGACCGCATGACCCTTGCCGAGTTGCACCCGCGCGAATTCGCGGCGCTCGACGATGCGATGGCCCCCTATGACGCCCGCTGCCGGCAGGAGGACGGATTGCACCTCGCCCTCGCGGCCACTCCGCCGGAGCCGCGCCGGGGGTTGATGCTGATTGACCCGAGTTATGAGGTGAAGGCCGACTATGCCGCCCTGCCGGAGGTCATTCGCAAGCTTCACGCCAAGTGGAACGTCGGCGTCATCGCGCTCTGGTATCCGATTCTCGCCACCGGGGCGCATGTGCCGATGGTCGATGCCCTGGAGGCGGCGGGTTTGCCGAAGACATTTCGGCACGAACTGCGCTTTCCCCCCGCCCGAGAAGGTCACGGAATGGCGGGAAGCGGCCTATTCATCGTCAATGCGCCCTTTGTCCTCGCGCAGGAAGCGCAAGTCCTCGACGCACTTTTCGCGGCACTCCGCTGACGCGGGCCTCAGCGCCGCGCCCGCTCCCGCGGTTCTGGCCTAATCGGGATTTCCTTCAAGAGACCGCCGACCCCCATCGCCGCGATATCTTCCCTGGAGGGCACGATCCCGCAGGTGATGCGTTCCAAAACCCAATCCGCACCGTTCAGCGCCGGCGATCTGGCGCAGCCCGGCAGGCCAATCACCGGGCGCGATCCCAGCGCGCCGTAGAAAAGCAGATTGCCCGGATCGACCGGCATCCCGAAGCGGGTCACCACCCCTCCGGCCCGCCGCACAGCCTCGGGCGCCACGTCATGCGCGTCCGACGTGGCCGCCCCGGTGAGGATCAGCGCGATCTCGCCCTTGATGCGCGCGAGCGCACCCGCGATCTCGGCTTCCTCGTGAGGTACGGTCACGACCTCGACAAGCTCGATGCCCAGCCGTGACAGCCGCCCGCGCACGGCACCTTCGGCCTTGCCGCTCAGATCCTTCGCCTGCCCCGGCGCATCCGTCACGATCAGCCCCGCCGATCTCAGCCCTACCGGATGCACCCGCACCGCCCCCGTGGCGCAGGCCGCAGCGCGGGCAAGCGCCGCGCCGCCCACGGCATAGGCGATGACCTTGACCGTGCCGACAAGCGTTCCCTCGGCCACGCGGGCGAAGGGCGGCAGCACGGCCAGCGTCAAGGCCGGATCGACGAGGTTGAGCGCGAGGACCGCCCCGGCGTCGACCCCCGCAACACCCGGCCCCAAGGCGTGAAGGTTGACCCGCCCCTTTTGCGGTTTGGTCAGGCGCAGATGCGCAGCCTTTGCATCCGGCACCAGCGCGGCGGCAAGGTGCGCGGCGGCGTCATCCTCGCCCACATCGCCGGGCTCAAGCCGCGCGACGGTCACGCGGTCAATCCCTGCCCCCGCGATCGCCCGCACATCCTCGGCCGTCAGCATCCGCCCCTTCGGCATCTTCTTGCGCCCAAGCATCAGCGAATGGGCCAGCACCGCCCCCTTTGCCTCAGCCACCGGAACCGCGCCGAACTTCATCAGCCCTGCCTCAGGACCTGCGTGATCTCGGCCATGATCGACAGCGCGATCTCGGCCGGGCTTTTCGCGCCGATGTTCAGGCCGACCGGCGCATGGATGCGGCCGATCTCGGCGTCGGAGAACCCGGCCTCCGTCAACCGCGCCAGCCGCTTGGCGTGGGTCCGGGTCGAACCAAGGCATCCGAGATAGAAGCACTCCGAACGCAGCGCCGTCTGGATCGCCGGGTCATCGAGCTTTGGGTCATGCGTCAGCGTCACCACCGCCGTGCGGGCGTCAAGGCCCAGCGCCGCCATCGCCTCATCCGGCCAGTCATGGCTGATGACCTCGCCCGAAAACCGCGCCTCGGACCCGAAGGCCTCGCGCGGGTCGATCAGCAGCGGATCGTAGCCGCAGCTTCGCGCCATGCCGACGAGGGCTTGGGCGATATGGACCGCTCCGACGATGACAAGGCGCAAGGGCGGGTTGTGAATGGCAACGAAGAGGCTGCCATCCACGCCGGACTTGTCGCTGCGGAAGCGGTCGCGATGGGGGCCGTCCGGGCCACTCAGTGCGCGCGCCCCGCTTTCCAGATCGACGGCATAGGCAAGGCCGACGCGGCCCGCCCGCGCCGCCACGATGTCGGCAAGCATCGCCTCGGGCAGCACTGCGCCCACGGGCTCCACCAGCACCCGGATGGTGCCGCCACAGGCAAGGCCCACGGCGAAGGCATCCTCATCCGAGACGCCGAAGGTCAGGACACGCGGCATCCCGTCGGCAAGTGCCGCCTGCGCCTCTTCGACCACCGCGCCCTCGACACAACCGCCTGAGACGGAGCCCATCATTTCGCCCGCGCCCGAAACCACCAGCTGGCTTCCGACCGGCCGGGGGGCAGAGCCCCAGGTCTCGATCACCGTGGCAAGGGCCGCACCCCGGCCCTCACGGTGCCAGTCAAGTGCGATTTCGGGGATACGGTCGTGATCTGCGCGGTCCATGATCTCACCTCCGCCGCCAATATGGGACGCAGGCGCGACGCCCGCCAGTGGCAAAAGGTCTTGTCCACCTAGTCGCGGATCACCGGCCGCGCCCGGCGGATGCGAAGCTGAAAGCAGTTGTTCCGCGCCGAACGGACATCGACATAAGCGACGCGCGGATCGCCAAGAAGGGCGCGCGCATAATCTTCGACCGCGTCCTGAGGCGTGATGCGCCCGGTCCCGTAGAGAATGCGGTGGCCGTGTGTGTAGCCTTTCAGGAGATAGTCGTCGCTCGCCGTCAGGATCGGCGGCCTGCCGTCACCGCGCCACGGCGCGCAGTCATCGGCGCAGAGGAAGATCGGACCGGTTTCGGCATAGGGCTGCAAGGCTGGAAACGGCCGATGGGCGAGGATCAGATATTCGCGCCCTTCGGGGACGTTCGTCAGGCAATGGCGGCAGGGCTCGCCCTTTCCGCTCGCAATGGCACCGCGTTCGGCGGGCAGCCCGTTGGCATCGGGCGCGCCATCGCGGAGCGCCTTCACCAAAGAGGTGGGCATCGGTTCGTAGAGAAGGTCCATGGGGCATCTCCGTTAAGAAAGATGCCCCATGGTCGGGCCGCGCAGGGACAGGCGCGACCCGGAAGCTGCGCAATGATCAGTTGGCAGCCTGCCTCAGAAGGTCCGTGATGCGGCGCACGCTCGCGCGGCGGTTCAGCCGTTCGGCGGCATCCGTCGGCACTTTGAGGAATTCCTCGCCATAGCCCTGCACCACCATGTTTTCCGGCGGCACATCGAAGTATTCCGTCATCGCCAGCGCCACCGATTCAGCGCGCCGGTCCGACAGCGCGAGGTTTGACGCCGCCGAGCCGACTGCATCTGTATGGCCCTCGATCAGGAAAACCTCGCGCGGGTCGGCGTCGATATAGCTTTTCATCAACCGACCGAGGCGCGAGAGCGCGGGCGCCTGTTCGGGCCGGATCGCGGCAGAGCCCGTCTCAAACGTGATCGCGTTCAGGTCGATCACCGGAACCATCGCCCGCACCCGCTCGATATCCCGGACCTGGGCGAGCGAGAAGCGGCGGTCGAAGCCGCCTTGACGCGCCAAAGCCGCCCGAAGCTCGGCCTCGCTGGCATCCGGCAAGACCTCAACCTGCGGCGCACGCGCGGACAGGCGCGTGACATCGATCGGATCGGCCGCGACCGTATCGTCAAAGAGCATCGTCTGCGTTCCGTCGCGGGCGACATGCAAACGACGCAGGACGCGATATTCGGCGTCGCGGATCGTCACGATCCTCGACCCATCCTCGCGCGTCACCGTGGTGCGGGAGGAGCCGTCGTCAAAACGTTCGGTGCGCACGGTCGAGCCGGGCTGGCGCAGCAGCGCGTTGTCGTCCTTGATGATCTGATAGGACCCGTCCGGGCGTTCCACGACAACGCGGTCGCCCGAGTTCAGTTCGACCTTGCGGTTGTTCGACAGCATCGCGCCGACGGCCACCGCGCCGAGGCCGAGAAGAATGGCCTTCTCGCCATCGGAAAGGCCCTTGTCCTTTTTCTTCTTCGCACCGGCCTTGGCCTGAGCGGCGGCGGCAGGCTGGTTGACGGAATTCGCGAAATCCTCATCCGAGGAGCGCGCGGTGTCTTCGGTCACGACCTCTTCGGAGACCACGGCGTCCGCCGGGGCCGAAGCCGTCGGATCGGCGCTCGCCGCCGCAGCGACGGGGGCCTCGCCGGTCGCGGCATCGGGCTGCACAGGCAGAACCGGCGGTTCCTCCGTTGCGGTTGCTGCCGGGGCCGGTTCAGCCGTCTGCGGCGCAGGCTCGCTTGCTGCGGGGGCCGGTTCGGCGCTCTCGGTCGCCGCGGCGGCTTCGGCCTCGGCGGGGGCAGGCTCCGCGCTCTCGGTGGCCGGCGCGGCTTCGGTCGCGGTCGGCGCGGCTTCGGTCGCGGTCGGCGCGGGCTCGGTCGCGGTCGGCGCGGGCTCGGTCACCGTTTCCGCTGGCGCGGGTTCGGGCGTGGGTTCAGCCGTGGTCGCGGCAGGCGCTTCGGTGCTGTCGGCCGGGGCGACGGTTTCTTCCGCGGGGGCAGGTTCCGGCGCCGCGGGCTCCACCGCCGGGGCGGTGGCCTCGGGCGCGGCGTCAACGGGTGCTTCCGCAGGGGCGGCCTCGGGCGCCGCCTCCGGTGCCTGCTCAGGCGCGGCTTCTGCGGGCGCGGCTTCTGCGGGTGGTGTCTCCTCGGGCGCTGCGGCCTCTGGCGCGGGTATCAGATCGACACCCGGCGGGCAGGGCGCGGCGCTGCCGTCCGCACAGACCATCGCCGCCTCGCCCTCGGCGGTCTGCGGGAAACCGGGCCCGGCCGAGAGCAGCGACAAGCCCGCGATCAGGGCGGTGGTGGTTTTCAATCGGTTACGCATGGCACACTCCTTCGGGTCATTCCCGCGTCACGTCGCACCCCAATGATTTGGGGGGGCATCCGGTTCCCACCCTAGGGCCGACGATGATGTTATGCGATATCGGTCACGCCGCGCCGAGAAGACGCATCAGGCGATCCTTCTCGCCCGCGTCGCGCGCGGCACCGATGGCCATGCCGAGGGCTTCCAGCGACGCGATGGAATGCCCGGCGCGAAAGCTGTCGACATGGGGCAACATGGCGGCGATGCCCTTGGCCTTGGGCACGAACCCGTCCCAGCGCAGAAGCGGATTGATCCAGATGAGCCTGCGGGCCGAAAGGTGCAGCCGCTCCATCTCCCGCGCGAGGTCGTGGCCCGGATCACGGTCAAGCCCGTCGGTGATGAGCAGCACCACCGCCCCCTGCCCCATGACCCGCCGCGACCAGTCGCGGTTGAAGTCGTGCAGGCAGGCGCCGATGCGCGTCCCGCCCTCCCAGTCCTGCGCCTCGGCCCCGGCGGCGGCGAGGGCCGCGTCGACATCGCGCTGGCGCAGGTGGCGGGTTATGTTGGTCAGCCGCGTGCCGAAGGTGAAGGCATGGACCTTCGCCCAACCCGCCCCCTTCTGGTTGGCGACGGCGTGGAGGAAGTGGAGCACCATCCGGCTGTATTGCGACATGGAGCCGGAAATGTCGCAGAGCACGACGAGATTGGGCCAGCGGGTGCGGCGGCTTTTCGCGGCAAGATCATGGATCTCGCCGCCCCGCCGCATCGCCTGACGCATCGTCGCGCGCCAATCCGCCATGCGGCCCCGTGCGTCGGCTTTCGTCCGGCGCGAGGTCAGCGGCCGCACGGGAAGCGTCAGCCGTGCGATCATGCGCTTCGCCTCGGCGACCTCCGCCGTCGACATCTGCTCGAAATCGAGCGTCTTCAGCCGCTCCTCGGCCGAGATCGTGGCGGTGGCGTCGGCTTCGATCTGGATCTCGTCCTCGTCCCGGTCCCCGTCGCCAAGGTCCGGCGCATCCCGCTCCACCCCGTCGAGAAGCGCCTCTGCCGCGCGCTTTTCGGCGGCGGCGGCGGCACGGTCCTCCTGCACGCCGCGGACAGCGGGCAGCATCATCGCCATCATGTGCTCGAGATAGCGCGGGTCGCGCCAGTAAAGCCGGAAGACCTGTTGAAAGACCGCGCGTTCTTCGGGGCGCGAGACGAAGGAGGCGTGGAGCACCCAGTAGAAATCGGTCTTCTCGGAAAACCCCGCCGCCTCGACCGCGCGGATCGCGTCGATCACACGACCCGGCCCGATCCTGAGGCCGGCCTTGCGCAGAGCGCGGGCGAAATGGGTGATGTTGGCGGCGAGCTTGCCGTTTTCGGGGATATCGAGGGGGAGGTGCTCAGCCATGACGCCGCAAGCGGGGGCCCTGCCCCGCGTTGGCTGGTTCTCGAACCAGTGGCGCACCAGCCGGCGCCCCCGAGGTATTTGCGGCAAGATGAAATGGGATGAGCGTCACGGCGCGCCCTCAGGCCGGAGCGAGTTCGGCGCGGACCTCGTCGAGGAGCTTCTTCGCGGGGGCACCGGCGATTTTCTGGATGTCGTCCTGATATTTCAGGATTGCGCCCAAGGTGTCGGCGATGACCTCGGGGCTGAGGGTCACGACGTCGAGCGCGAGAAGGCATTTGGCCCAGTCGATGGTTTCTGCCACGCCGGGGCGCTTGAAGAGGTCTTCGGTGCGGAGCTTCTGGACGAAGGCCACGACCTCGCGGCTGAGGGTCTCGGTCGCCTCGGGGGCGCGGGCGCGGAGGATCTCCATCTCGCGGTCGAAGCGCGGATAATCGACCCAGTGATAGAGGCAGCGACGTTTGAGCGCGTCATGCACCTCGCGCGTGCGGTTCGAGGTGAGGATGACGATGGGCGGTTCGGGCGCGCGGATCGTGCCGAGTTCCGGGATCGTGACCTGGAAATCGGAGAGTGCTTCGAGAAGGAAAGCCTCGAACGGCTCATCGGTGCGATCAAGCTCGTCGATGAGAAGGACCGGCGCGCCGCCCGGCTGCGGACGCATGGCTTGCAGGAGCGGGCGCGCGATCAGGTAGTCCTCGGTGAAAAGCTCGGCCTTCAGGGCGTCGCGGTCGGCGCCGCCCGCCGCCTCGGCGGTGCGGATCGCGATCATCTGTTCGGCGAAGTTCCATTCGTAGACGGCGCTGGCGGCATCGAGCCCCTCGTAGCATTGCAGCCGGATCAGGCGGCGGCCCAGCCCCGACGCGATGGCCTTGGCGATCTCGGTCTTGCCGGTGCCCGCCTCGCCTTCGAGAAAGAGCGGCCGCCCAAGCTTCAGGGCGAGGAAGACCACCGTGGCGAGCGCGCGGCCGCAGACATAGTCCTGTCCGGCGAGCATGGTCTCGACGTCGTCGATGGTGCTGGGGGTTCCGGTCACGTCAGGCTCCTGTCAGGATCGCCCCATGCTGGTGGGCGGCAGAGGCCCGGTCAAGGGCCGTTGCGGTTTCGGACCATGCGACTTAAGGCCAATGACATGTTGACCCGCGCCCGCCTGCGAACGCTTGCCGCCGCCATCTTCGGCGCGGTCGTGTTCGTGGCACTGGGCTGGCCGCTGCCACTGCTTCTCGGCCCGATGCTCGGCTGCCTCGTCGCGGCGCTTGGCCGCGTGGAGTTGCAGGGCATGGGGGAGTTCGGCACCTTCATGCGCAGTTTCCTCGGCGTCGCCATCGGCGCGACGGTGACACCCGCGTTCATCGCCGACCTGCCGTCGCATGGCGCGTCGATCCTTCTGGTGCCGGTCTATGTCGTGGTCATCGGCGGCATCGGCTATCCGTTCTTCCGCCGCGCGATGGGCTTCGACCGGCCCACTGCCTTCTATTCCGCAATGCCGGGCGGGTTGCAGGACATGCTGATCTTCGGCGAGGAGGCCGGCGGCGACGTCCGCGCGATGAGCCTTGTCCACGCGACGCGGGTGCTGGTCATCGTCACGGCGGCACCCTTCCTGATGACCACCTTCTACGGCGTCGATCTGACCCGCCCGCCCGGCCAGCATCTGACCGAGGTGCCGGTATTCGAAACGGCGATCATGCTGATTGCCGGACCGCTCGGCTGGAAGATCGCCGCGCGCATGGGGATGTTCGGCGCCTCGATCCTCGGCCCGCTGATCCTGACGGCGGCGCTGAGCCTTGCCGGACTGATCCACCATCGCCCGGCGGCCGAGATCATCTGGGCCGCGCAGTTCTTCATCGGCCTGTCCATCGGCGCGAAATATTCCGGCATCACGGCGCGGGAATTGCGGGTGGATGTGGGGGCGGGCATCGCCTTCGCGCTTCTCCTCGCCGGCCTGTCGCTGGCCTTCATCGAACTTGTGACGCTGGTTTCCGACGCACCCTTCACCGACATCCTCCTGGCCTTCCTGCCGGGTGGCCAGGCGGAAATGGCCATCATCGCCATCGTCGCCGGGGCGGATGTCGGCTTTGTCGTCGCCCATCACCTGACGCGGATCTTCTTCGTGGTGCTCTTCGCGCCGCTCATCGGGCGCGCGACGCGAAGTCCCGGCGATTGAGAGGGCGCGGACGGGCGTGGCGAGGGCGGCGCGCCTGATCAGAGCGTTTCCATCTTCCGCCGGATCGCGGTGTGCCCGCCATGGGCGAACACCCACCTGCCGATGCGCTTCGCGAGATCGGGCCGGTTCCGCGCCAGCGCGCGCTGGAAAAGCTCCCACTGGTAGCGCGGGAAGTCCCGGCGCGCCCGCAGGCGGCGGTGGAAGTCCATCGGCTCCAGCCGCCCTTCGAGCGCATCGAGGATCACCGCGTTCAGGATGCCCATCTGTTGCAAGCGCGGTGCCAAGGCGGTGGCCCATGAGCGGCGCGCGCAGTTTCTGGACGTTGGCGCCGGTGAAGCGCGCCACATGGCGGGCGTCGAGCGCCGCATAGGGATCGTAGAGAAGGGTCACCTTACGCGCCGCCGACGAGGCCGCCACCGCGTCGCCATAGGGGCCGGAATAGTCGAAACCCCAGGCGTTGCGATAGCGCGTCTCCCAAGGCACAAGGCTGCGCTCGAGCGTCGATTGCGGACTGATCGCGACCACATCCGCGCCCGGACAGGCCGGGGAAAAGGCGCAGGCGGCGTAGCCGCCCATCGAGGCGCCATAGAAGACCACGCGCCTGAACCCGGCGAAGAAGCCTTCGTCGCGCAGCCGGTCAAACTCTGCCATGACCTTCGGGTCGCGATACCAGGTCCAGCCGTTCGCCATGACGCCGAGCATCGACCAGCCCTGTTTTTCGATGAAGTGAAAGCCCCAGGGACGTCGTTCCTCGCGCTTGGTCATGGCGATGTCAAGATTGTCGAAGGTGACGACCAGCGTGTCGGCGCTGCGTGGAACGAAGAGGAAGGAATGCGTACCGAGGTCGTGGTAAAAACCGTCCTTTCCGGCGAGGCCGCGCGCGATCCCGGCCCAGTCGTCATCCGTCGGGGCCGGTTCGGGCGGCTTCGGGCGGAAGAGGACACGCGACACCTCGGCGCGGCCGCTGCCGATCTGCGCGAGCGTTTCGCAGTCGCCATAGGCTTTCAGGAAGGGAAATGCGCCCGATCCCTTGCGGATATCGGTGACCATGATGCTGTCGGAATGAAACGCCGCCGCGAGGATCGGCGCGAGGTGCCGCACCCTGTCGCGTGACCCGAAGCCATCGAGATTTGCGATGATATCCCAAGGCTTTACCGTGCTTTCCTCTGACACCACCTCAATTCTGGTCTTTTCCACCCCGGCCGCAACCAACCGCTTGCGATAGGGTGCGATCCAGCTTGACCGCTTCTTGGCGAAACCTCCGTCCGACGAGATGTCCACCAGCGAAATCATGCAATCGTGGCGGGCGTGAAGCGCAAGGGCGAGGTCGACGCCACCGCCGCTGAGGTCTGCGAAACGCGCCACCTGCATATCGCCCAGCGCGGCGATCAGCGCGCCCGTGTCCGGCGCATCGACCTTGAGCTTCACGCCTCGTCCCCGTCGTCGTCATCCCCGGCATTGCCGCGCAGCGGCGCCAGGGACGGATCAATGCCATGCTTGCGCAAAAGTCGCCCGACGACACTTCGCGGGCGCGGCACGCCAGTCTCCGTCGTGGCGAGGATACGCGACCGCATACGCCGCCCGTAGAAATGGATCGAATAGGTCCGATCCGTCACATAGTCACCTTCGTCGAGACCGGGGCGCAGCATCAGCCTGCGGTCCTTGTATTCGAACGGATAAAGCGCCTCGCGCGGCAGGGCATAGCGGATCTCGCCCGTCTTTTTCAGGAAATGGGTCAGCGCATGCGGCCCCCAGACACCCCATGGCATCTCACCCGCGGGAACCGGCGTACCCGCCGTCTTCTTCGCCTCAAGCTCCTCCCGGTAGGGATCGCCGTACCAGTCGGGGATCGCGTATTCATCCGAGGTGAAATCGAGAAGCAGCCCCAAGGCCTCGCTGTCCCGCGGCAGCCCGAGCACACCGCCATTGACGCCATGATCGCTTTCCCAGGCGAAGAAATGCCCCGTCTCCGTTTCGAACCGCTTCACGCAATAAGCATCCGTATCGGCCCAGATCGTGCGGCCGCATTTGGCCAGAAGGTGATAGCGGAAAAGATCGGAATGCAGCGCCGGGCTGCCGGTGCGTCCGTGACGGAGAAACTCCATCTCGGGCAGAATGTCGCGCGCATCGGCATGGTCCACGCCCTCGGGCGCATTGCCGATCGGTTCATAGTGGTAAAGCGTGAGATGGTGCCCCGCATCGACGAAGGATTTCAGGCACAGCTGTTCAAGATAGCTCAGATCCCCACCGATCCAGAGGGCCGCAATCCTGTAGTCACCCGCCATGTCCTGCCCTCTTCGCCGCCTTCTGTCGTGGCGCTGTGGCGAATTGTGACTTAGAAAACCGCCTTTGCCAATAAGCGTACAGCACTCCGGCCGCCGCGGTTTGCGTCAAAGCGGCGCTGTGCTATCGCTCGGTGAGGCAGGACCCAACAACAAGGCCGGACCCCGGTATGAGCCGCCCGCACCCGACGCGCGTGATCCGCCGGCAGTTGATCGCCGGTGCTGACGGTGATCTGCCCCTTCTCGATGCGGTGACATGGGATGACGGCGACACCCGCGCGATCCGGCTCCTGACCCGCGCAGGCGCCAGCGCGGATGCCTTCGGCGAAACCGATACGTTTGCCGTCACCGAGCTGCGCCCTGTCGCGGACGCCTACCTGCTTTCAGGGACCACGAGCCAAGAGGGCGCGGTGGCGGCGATCGGGATCGCGCCCGCCGAATGGGAACTTCTCGACGGGCGGAACTGCCTTCTGGGCCTTCGGCTTGAGGAAAGCGCCGACACGGTGGCGGACTGGCTTCGTTATCACGCCGAACATCACGGCGCGACGGGGGCGGTCATCGTCAACCGCGCGCCGCCGGACAGCCCCGAGGGCAGCGCGGAGGATTTCGCGGAAGTGCTGGAAGAGGCGCTTTTCGACTGCCCCGGCCTTGTCGTGATCGTTCTGGAAAGCCCGGTCCCCCTCGGCAAGCCCGGCCTCGGCCCCGAGAGCCACCCTTACCTCGCCCCCGACGCGCCGGGGAAGGACCGGATGGCGGTGCCCGCCCCCGACCCGTGGCGCGCGCCGCTGGGCGAGCCCTTGATCTACGAGGCGGCGAAATGGCGGTTCCTGGCCAAGGCGCGCGCGGTCCTCTGCCTTGACGTGACCGATATCCTCGCGCCGGATGCGTTGCCCAACGCCTTCGATCTGTGCCTTGGCGCGAAGAACGGGGTGACGCTGCTCGTCGGCCATCGCACCTATCCCTGGCGCATCCGCAAGGGCCGTGCGGCGGCGTTCGGCGACCATATCTGCCGCCCCTTCGACCGGCGACGCGGCATCGCGCGCTGGGGCGTGGCACCCGACGTTGCCGGCCTCGAGAACACCTGGCGCGCCGTCCGCGTGGCCTTCGCGAAACCGGACGCGGGCCAGATCGTCCCCTTCTGGCGCGCCATGGCGATCCGGGTTCCGGGCTACAAGGCTGCGGAACTCGCCCCGAAGTCATCGCTGATCGAGGACCCGAAGCTGATCGCGCTTGCGACGCTTTTCGATCACGAGCCGGTTCGCCCGCCGGTCTCCGAAGCCAAAGCCGCGCCGGCGCGGGCGGTGAATGCGGGGCGCACCTGCATCGTCACCACCATGAAGAACGAAGGGCCCTTCATTCTCGAATGGCTCGCCTATCACCGCGCGATCGGGGTGGACGATTTCCTGATCTACACCAATGACTGCACTGACGGCACCGACGCGCTGCTGGACGCGCTCCAGGCGCGCGGGCTGGTGCAGCACCGCGACAACCCTTTTCGTGCAACACCCGGCCTAAGGCCCCAGCACGCCGCGCTTCAGGCCGCCGAAAGCGAACCCCTCGTCCAGAGCTGCGGCTGGGCGATCTGCATGGATGTCGATGAGTTCATCAATGTGAAGATCGGCGATGGCACGCTGCCTGCGCTCTACGCCGCGATGGGCGAGGCCAACATGATCGCACTGACCTGGCGGCTGTTCGGCAATGCCGACATCCACCACTACGACGACAGCTTTGTCATCGAACAATTCAGCCTCAGCGCGCCGGAACTGGTGCGCAAGCCGCATCAGGCCTGGGGGTTCAAGACGCTGTTTCGCAACATCGACATCTACCGCAAGCTTGGCGTCCATCGGCCAAAGGGCCTGCGCCCCGACCTTTGGGGGCAGGTCAAATGGCTGAACGGGTCGGGCCGCCCGATGCCGCGCGAAGTGTTCCGCAATGGCTGGCGGTCCTCGGTCGGGACATATGGCTACGACTGGGTGCAACTGAACCACTACGCGGTGCGCTCCGCCGAAAGCTTCCTGGTAAAGCGCGACCGGGGCCGGGTGAACCATGTCGACCGTGACCAGGGTCTGAACTACTGGTTCCGGATGAACCACAACGCGGTGGAGGACAGATCCATCCAGCGCATGATTCCGGCGGCGCGGGCGGAGTTCGACCGGCTCATCGCCGACCCCGAGATTCGCACGCTTCACGAAGCCGCCGTCGCCGCCCACCGTGCGAAGATCGCTGAGCTGAGGGCGCACGCCGATGCCCGCGCGTTCTACGACGAGTTGACGGGCGAGCGGATGGAAACGCTGTCGAAGATGCTTCATGTCTTCGGCTCGGCGGTCTTCAACGCAGGTCCGGGCGTCGTCCCGCCCGACCTCCACCACCGCGAGCTGCCGCACGGCTTCTTCTTCACGATCAAAGGGGGCGGCGATGCCGAGCACTGACACGAGCTTTCTCGCGATCCTGACGGTCAAGAACGAAGGCGCCTTCCTCATCGACTGGATCGCCCATCACCGCGCCTGCGGCTTCACCGATTTCCTCGTCTTCTCGAATGATTGCGACGATGGCACCGATGCCATGCTGGACCGCATGGAGGCGATGGGCTGGCTCTCCCACGTTCGCAACGACGGCCCGCATCCCAAAGGCCCGCAATGGGAGGCGCTGAAACGCGCCGAAAGACATCCGCTCCGTGACAAGGCGGATTGGGTGCTGGTTCTCGATATCGACGAATATGTGAACATCCATGCGGGCGACGGCACGCTCCCCGCCCTTCTCGCCGCCCTGCCCGAGGCGACGGCGATCCCGCTGACCTGGCGGCTGTTCGGAAACGCGGGCGTCCGCGATTTCGAGGACAGCCCGGTGACGGAGCAGTTCACCCGCGCAGCACCCTCCGTCATGGGCTGGCCCTGGCGCGCGGCGCTTTTCAAGACGCTTTTCCGCGACGATGGCAGTTATGCGCGCCTCGGCGTCCACCGGCCACGGCAGCCGGATCGCGCCCGCATGGAAGCCCAGCGCTGGTTCGACGGATCGGGCCGCGAACTGCCGCCGCATTTTCATACCGGCCGCATCTTTTCCGATTACGGTCGCGACAACTACCGCCTCGTCCAGCTCAACCACTACGCGCTCGGCGCGATGGAAAGTTATGTGCTGAAGGCCGACCGGGGTCGTGCCAACCGCGACGCCTCGGCCTTCGACCTGTCCTATTGGGTGGAGCGGAATTTCTCCATCGAGGAGGATTGCAGCGTCCTCCGGCTCGCTCCCAGGGTCGCGCCGCTGCGTACCGAACTCAGCGCCGACCCCGCCCTCGGCGCCCTTCACGACGCCGCCGTCGCCTGGCGCCGGGACCGCTTCCGCAGCCTTATGGGGGACGAAGCCCACCGTAGCCTCATGGGCCGCCTGATGCTGGCGCGGCCCAGCGCACCACTCACGGTTGAGGACCACCGATTCCTCACCCGTTTTGCCGTACATGCCGCGAGCGACGCCATGCAAGAAACAGAGCGCACCCAGCCATCCGATTGAAAAAGAACGAAGAAACAGTACCGATGCAAAACGCGATAAAACCGCAGTTGCCGTAGGAGCCCGCTTGCGCGCCCTCCTTCCCGCCGCGCAAGATAGCGCTCGGAAAGGTACGGGTGTTGTGGGGCATGGACGAATTCAAGGAAGGCACGATGGGCCGCAGGCCATCGGCTGATAAGGAGTGGTTTGCCAGGCTGGAAGAGCTCGGTGAGGACGCCGGCTATTACCAGCGTCTGGGCGATCGTCATTCCGCCTTCTTTCTCGATCAGGAGGCAACTCTCCTCGTCACCTTCGAAACCGTCCAGTCGATCCGTCAGACCCAGCCCGATCAGATGCCCCTCGGCTACCGGATCGCGAAGGGTCGCGACTGGTCGCATCTTTGCCTGATCGCCGACGGAGAAACCTGGTATCGCGACAAGGCGGTCTATGCCTATTTCGACCGTCTTGTGGACGACGCCTTCTTCGAGGATTTCGATCACGTCGTCTTTTACGGCGCGGGCATGGCCGGCTACGCCGCCGCGGCCTTCTCCGTCACCGCCCCGGGTGCCACCGTCATCGCGGTCCAGCCGCAGGCGACGCTCACCCCGCTTATCGCCGGATGGGACCCGCGCTGGACCGAGATGCGGCGTACCTCCTTCACCGACCGCTACGGCTATGCCCCCGACATGACCGAAGGCGCGGGCCCGGTCTTCGTGATCTATGACCCCGAGCAGGTTCTCGACGCGATGCACGCCGCGCTCTTCACCCGGCCGCATGTCACACCGCTGCCCTGCCGCCATCTCGGGCGCGATATCGCGGCTGCGCTCGACGAGATGCACATCCTGCCCTCGATGCTGGCCGCCGCCTGCACCGGCACCTTCGATGCGCGCATGTTCTCGATCTTCTACCGGTCGCGGCGCAACTACCGCCCCTATCTGCGCGGGTTGCTCAGCAATCTGGAACGCGACGGGCGCGCCTATCTGGCCGCCCTCCTCTGCCGCAGCGTCGTCGCGCGGATGGAAGCGCCGAAGATGAAGGCGCGACTCGCGCAGTTGGAAAACGATCTGGCCATGATGGGACAGAAGCTGCCGGGACCGCGTCCGACCCGTTGACCGGACTCAGCAGCGGTAACCGACCGCATGGATCGCATAGACGTCCGCGCCCGGCGTCACCGGATCGAAGACCACCGCATTCGCCCCCGCATCGCGTGCATCGGCCATGACCTTGTTGCGCGCATAGCGCAGCCCCTGTCCGGCCAGCGGCCCGTAGACCGGCGGCGTCATGCGGAAATCGCTTATATAGCTGCACTGCGTCGCCTCAGCCTGCGAGATCTCGCGCACCCCCGAGACGGGCACGAATCCGGGATCGGTCGCGCAGGCGGAAAGAGCGCCCACCGCCGTAAGCGCGACGTAGAAGAACCGTTTCATCACTCACTCCGGCCTGTTGCCCCGGCACTCTGAATCAGCCCCCGTCGAGTTGCAAGTCCGCCCGGCGTCACCCCCTAACGGAAGGCGACTGCACGCCGATAGAGATGCCAGGTCGCATGGCCAAGGACCGGCAGGACCACCGCGAGGCCGAGGAGGAAGGGGATCGCGCCCAGCATCATGCCGACGGCGACGATCAGCCCCCAAAGCGCGACGGTGACCGGGTTCTTCGCCGTGACACGCAGCGAGGTCAGAACCGCCACCGGCAGCCCGACAGGCCGGTCGATGAGAAGCGGGAAGGATACGACGGTCACCGCCAGCGTCACGGCGGCAAAGACAAACCCAACCGGGATGCCGATCAGCATCATCGCCCATCCGGCGCCGGTCCCGAAGACATCACCCATGAATGCGCCCGCCGAGGTCGGAAGATCGGGGCCAAGCGTGGCATAGAAGATGAGATGCGCCGTCACCAGCCACATGAAGAACACCATGAAAAGCGCCACGGCCAGGACCGCGATCACGCCGATCCGCGGCGACCGCAACACGGCGAAAGCATCGGCCCAGCTGGTCTCAAGGCCGACCTCGCGCCTGCGGCTCATCTCATAGAGGCCGACCGCCGCGGCGGGACCGATCAGCAGAAAGCCCGAGATCAACGGAAAGATCAGCGGCAGGGCGTTGCTGTGAAAGGCCGCGAAGATAAGCGCCGCGCCAATGATGGGGTAAAGCAGCCCGGCGACGATCACATCGGTCCTGAGCGCGGTGAAATCGGCCAGTCCAAGGCGCAGGGCCGCACGCAGATCCGCAGCGCCGATGGTCTGGACGATCGGCTCCGCCTCTGTCCGCCCACGCAATTCCTGCGCCACCTCGGCAATGTCGTGGCCCGCGAGGCCCAAGGCGCGCGCGCCCCAGGACAGAGGATTTCCGATGGTGTTGGTCATGTCGCGCCCTCCTCATGGCGGGGCGCCGTGGATACGGCCAATCCGGATCAGCCGACAGGGCGGCGCCAGTTCTACGAGCCTAGCACGATTTGGCGGCCATCCACGACACGTTGCCGCGAGCGATCTGCCGCGATGCGCTGGATTTCGCGCAGACTTCGGTGTAGGCGCGGAGCATGAGCCAGAGCCTGACCCTTCGCCGTCCCGACGACATGCACCTGCACCTGCGCGATGGCGCGATGCTGAAGGCTGTGCTGCCGGAAACCGCCCGCCATTTCGCCCGCGCGATCATCATGCCGAACCTCGTGCCGCCGGTGGTGACAGCGCGCGATGCCGCCGCCTACCGCGAGCGCATTCTCGCGGCGCTGCCCGAGGGCATGACGTTCGAACCCCTGATGACGCTCTACCTGACCGAGGCGACCGATCCGGCGGATGTAGCCGCTGCCCATGCCTCGGGACTCGTCAAGGCGGTGAAGCTCTACCCGACCGGGGCCACGACGAACTCGCAATCCGGCGTGCGCGATTTCGACAAGGTGCGCGGCGTGCTGGAGGCAATGGCCGAGATCGGCCTGCCGCTTTGCGTCCACGGCGAAGTGACCGATCCCGAGATCGACATCTTCGACCGCGAGGCGGTCTTCATCGACCGCGTCCTCGACCCGATCCGGCGCGCGACACCCGACCTGCGGGTGGTTATGGAGCACATCACCACGAAGGATGGCGTCGACTACATCGGCGAGACCGAAAAGAACCTCGCCGGGACGATCACCACCCATCACCTCATCATCAACCGCAACCACATCCTCGTCGGCGGGATCAAGCCGCATTACTATTGCCTGCCGGTCGCCAAGCGCGAGGAACATCGCCTCGCCCTCCGCGACGCGGCGACGTCGGGCGAGCCGCGGTTCTTCCTCGGCACCGACAGCGCGCCGCATCCCGATCACCTGAAGGAACATGCCTGTGGCTGCGCCGGCTGCTTCACCGCGACCAACACGATGTCGATCCTCGCCCATGTCTTCGAGGAGGACGGCGCGCTGGAGCGCCTCGAAGCCTTCACCTCGCTGAACGGCGCCGCTTTCTATGGCCTGCCGCCGAACCCCGGCAGCATCACGCTGGAAAAGACTGCCGAACCGGCCGGCTGGCCCGCGAAGATCGGCGGCACGGCCGGCCCCGTCACCGTCTTCGATCCCGGCTTCCCGGTCCATTGGCACGTGAAAGAGTGACCTTTTCATCTTGCCAAAAATACCTCCGCCGGAGGCTCCCGACCTCTCCGCCGGACGCTCCGCGGGAGGTATTTTGGGCAAGATGAAAGCACGAAAGGACAAGAGATGATCCCGAGTTCCTTCCCTCCCAAAGAGGAAATCGCCCGCCTGACGGCGCGGATGCTCCTTGAGATCAAGGCGGTACATTTCAACGCGGCCGAGCCCTTCACCCTGGCCTCGGGCCTGCCCTCGCCGACCTATATCGACTGCCGCAAGCTCATCTCCTATCCCCGCATCCGCTCCACGCTCATGGATTTCATGGCCGTGACGGTGATGCGTGACGCAGGTTTCGAGGCTTTCGACAACATTGCAGGTGGCGAGACGGCGGGCATTCCCTTTGCCGCGATGGTGGCGGAGCGGCTGGCTCTGCCGATGACTTATGTCCGCAAGAAGCCGAAAGGTTATGGCCGCAACGCGCGGATCGAGGGCGCGATGCGCGAAGGCGAGCGCGTCCTTCTGGTCGAGGATCTGACGACGGATGGCGGCTCCAAGCTCTCCTTCGTCGATGCGATCCGCGAGACGGGGGCCAGTTGCGCACATACGGCCGTCATCTTCTACTACGGCATCTTCCCCGAGACGGTCGATACGCTCGCCAAACACGGCGTCGCCCTTCACTACCTTTGCACCTGGTGGGACGTTCTGGCCGAGGCGCGCGAATCGGGGGCGTTCGACGCAGCCACCTTGAACGAGGTCGAGGCATTCCTGACCAGCCCGCGGCCCTGGCAGGAAGCGCGGCGCAAGCCATAGGCGCAACCTCGGCGGAGGATGGCCACAACTTCTGCGCGCCGCGCTGCCAGATGTTGACAGGCTCACATGCGAAAGCGCAGGATATAGGCGTTTCATGCTTATCCACCGGTCATCCACAGCAATATACAATTTGCGCTGACGGCCCGGATCAAGCATATCCCTACGCCGAAGACGGGGGACAGTGATGAACGAAGTTGCGACGATCCGCGCGGTGAAGAATGCGCCGGACGGTGAAACGCTTCCGCATAACATCGAAGCCGAGCAGCAACTGCTGGGCGCCATTCTGACGAACAACGATATCTACGACCGCATCGCCAGCCTCGTGAAGGCCGAGCATTTCTTCGAGCCGGTGCATGCCCGTATCTTCGAGGTCTCGATCGCGCGCATCCAGAAGAACGCGCTGGCCTCGCCGGTGACTCTCAAGGCCTATCTGGAGGAGGATGAGGGCCTGAAGGAGCTGGGCGGCCCGGCTTACCTCGCCCGGCTCGCGGGATCGGCGATCTCGGCCTTCGCGGCGCGCGATTATGCGCAGATGATCTACGAGCTCGCCGTGCGGCGGGAACTCATGCAGCTTGGCCGTGAGATCACCGACCGCGCCCGCACGGTCGAGGTCGACAGCGACCCCAAGGACCAGATCACCGAGGCTGAACAGCGGCTTTACACGCTGGCCGAACAGGGCACGGTCGAAAAGGGCTTCGTGTCGTTTCTGAAGGCCACGACCGACGCCGTCATGACCGCCCATGCCGCCTATCAGCGCGACGGCGCGTTGTCGGGGATTTCCACCGGTCTTGCCGATCTCGACAAGAAACTTGGCGGCTTGCATCCCTCCGACCTTCTGATCCTCGCCGGCCGCCCCTCGATGGGGAAAACCTCGCTCGCGACCAATATCGCCTTCAACATCGCCAAGACTTACAAGAAGGGCAAGAAGCCCGACGGCAGCGAAGGCGCGGTGAACGGGGGCGTGGTCGGCTTCTTTTCGCTCGAAATGTCGGCCGAGCAGCTTGCCGCGCGGATTCTCTCCGAGGCCTCCGAGGTGCCGTCTGAACAGATCCGCCGCGGCGACATGACCGAGGTGGAATTCCGCCGCTTCGTCGAGGCGGCGAAGGCGCTTGAAAGCTGCCCGCTCTATATCGACGACACGCCTGCCCTGCCGATCAGCCAGGTCGCCGCGCGCTGCCGCAGGCTGAAGCGGACGCATGGGCTCGATGTCGTCTTCGTCGACTATCTTCAGCTTCTGCGCGGCACCGGACGGGGCGACAACCGGGTCCAGGAAATCGCCGAAATCTCCATGGGACTCAAGGCCTTGGCCAAGGAACTGAGCCTGCCGGTCGTGGCGCTGTCGCAGTTGTCGCGTCAGGTCGAAAGCCGCGACGACAAGCGGCCGCAGCTGTCGGACCTGCGCGAATCCGGCTCTATCGAGCAGGACGCCGACGTGGTGATGTTCGTCTTCCGCGAGGAATACTACAAGGAACGCGAAAAGCCCGGAGACCATGATCTTGAGGGCATGGCGAAGTGGCAGGAGATCATGGAACAGGTCCATGGCAAGGCCGAGGTCATCATCGGCAAGCAGCGCCACGGGCCGATCGGCTCGATCGAACTCAGCTTCGAGGGTCGCTTCACCCGCTTTGGCAACCTCGTCCGGCCCTGGCAGCAGGGCGAGGACGGGTTCTGATCCAACCATTCGTGATTGGACAGGGCCGCCACTTCGGGTGACCCTTTCGTCATGCGCTACGTTCTGCCCCTTCTGATGCTGCTGGCCCTGCCCGCATCCGCGGAGGAGGTCGATGTCGAACTTCTCCTGATGGTCGACATCTCGCGCTCCATGTCGCCGGACGAGTTGGAATTGCAGCGTCAGGGCTATGTCGCGGCTTTGCGCAGCGACAGTGTTGCCGCCGCCCTGGACCGGGCGCTGACGGGGAAGATTGCGCTGGCCTATGTCGAATGGGCCGGTGCCGCGCGACAGAACATCCTCAAGGGCTGGACGCTGATCGAAAGCCGCGAGGACCTTTTCGCGGTGGCCGCCGCGATCGAGATGGAGCGGACCTTCACCCAAAGTCGTACCTCCATCACCAGCGCCCTGCGCTATGGTGCGGCCTATATCGACGCCAATGAGTTCGACGGCATGCGCCGCGTGATCGACATCTCCGGCGACGGGCCGAACAATCAGGGCGGCCCGGTAACCGAAGCGCGGAACGAGGTGCTGGCGCAGGGGATCATCATCAATGGCCTGCCCCTGATGACCAATGACGGCGCCTTCATGCGCATCGACGATCTGGACGTCTACTATGACCGCTGCGTCATCGGCGGGCCGGGGGCCTTCGTCCTGCCGGTCACCGAATGGGAGGATTTCGCGCGGGCGGTGACGCAAAAGCTCGTCCTCGAAATCGCGGACGTCGCGACCGAACGTCTGATCCGGGTTCAGGCGGCCGCGCCCTATGACTGTCTGGTGGGCGAAAAGATGTGGCGGCGGATGCGGATGGACAGCAATCCCTGAGCGTCCACGGCCCTTGCCTCCTTTCGCGCCGCCTGCGAAAAGACGCGCCATGGCACAGGCGGTTCTCTCCATCGATCTCGACGCGATCCGCGCCAACTGGCGGGCCCTGGCGGAGCGTTCGGGCGCGGCGGAGGCCGGGGCCGTGGTCAAGGCCGATTGCTATGGTCTCGGCGCGGCGAAGGTCGCGCCCGAACTCGCCGCCGCAGGTGTACGGCGCTTTTTCGTAGCGGAGGCGCAGGAGGGCGTGGCGATCCGGCAGGCGGTCGGGCCAGGGCCTGAGATCCTGGTCTTTTCCGGCCATATGGCGGGCGATGCCGCGGCACTTGCCCGTGCCGATCTGATCCCGCTTCTGAATTCCCCCGAACAGGCCGCCCGGCACCGTCAGGCGCTGCCCGGCCATGCCTTCGGCGTGCAGCTTGACACCGGCATGAACCGTCTCGGGATGGAGGAGGCCGAGTGGAGGGCGCTCGCGCCCGATCTTCTGGCGCTGAAGCCCCGGCTCTTGATGTCGCATCTCGCCGGCGCGGATGAGCCTGCGCACCCGATGAACGCGGCCCAACTCGGCACCTTCCGGCGCATGACCGACGGCACCGGCGTCCTGCGGTCCCTCGCGGCGACGGGCGGCATCCTCCTTGGCGCTGATTACCATTTTGACGTGACCCGCCCCGGCATCGGCCTCTACGGCGCTCAGCCGTACCACGACGCGACCCCGGTCGTCCGCCTGTCGCTGCCGGTCATCCAGATCCGCGACGTGGCGGTGGATGAGACCGTGGGCTACGGCAACACATGGACAGCCAGCCGTCCGTCGCGCATCGCGACGCTCACCTCCGGCTATGCCGATGGGCTGTTGCGCGCAATGACCGGCAAGGCCCGCGTCTGGCATGGCGATACGCCCTGCCCGCTCGTTGGCCGCGTCTCGATGGACATGATGGGCGTCGATGTGACGGATCTTTCGGAGGCGCCCGACACGCTCGACATCCTTTGCCCGGCGCAGGGTGTCGATGCGCTGGCCGACATGGCCGGAACCATCGGCTATGAAATTCTGACCGCGCTCGGCGCACGCTACGCGCCGCGACTATATCGGAGGTGCCGCATGACGCTGACCTATCCCCTTGCAGCCCTTGGGCGTCAGGTCCTGGCGGCGCTGGCCGCCATCGGCCGGATCGCGATCTTCGGGGGTGAGGCCCTTACCCACGTCCTCCGCCCGCCGTTCTACCCGCGCGAGTTTCTCCACGCGCTTCTCCAGATCGGCTATTTCAGCCTGCCGGTCGTCGGCCTGACGACGCTCTTCACCGGTGGCGCGCTGGCCTTGCAGATCTATGCGGGCGGCGCGCGGTTCTCGGCGGAATCCGTTGTCCCCTCGATCGTCGCCATCGGCATGGCGCGCGAACTTGGGCCGGTCCTTGGCGGCCTCATGGTCGCGGCCCGCGTCGCCTCCTCCATCGCGGCCGAGATCGGCACGATGAAGGTGACCGAACAGATCGACGCGCTGACGACACTCTCCACCAACCCGATGAAATACCTCGTGGCCCCCCGCATCCTTGCCGCGACCCTCGCCGTGCCCGCCCTCGTCGCGGTCGGCGACAGCATCGGCATCTTCGGCGGCTACCTCGTCGGCATCACCCGGCTCGACTTCAACCCGGCCACCTACCTCAAGAACACCCGCGACTTTCTTGAGGTCTGGGACGTGGTTTCCGGACTTTGGAAAGGCGCCGCCTTCGGCTTCATCGTGGCGCTGGCGGGCTGCTACTACGGCATGAACTCGGGCCGGGGCGCCCAGGGCGTGGGCCGCGCCACGAAAACCGCCGTGGTCACCGCCTCGGTCCTCATCCTCGCCGCGAACTACGTGCTGACGGAGGTCTTCTTCTCCGCATGATCGAGCTGCGCGACGTCCACAAGGCCTTCGGGTCGAACCATGTCCTCAACGGCGTCAATCTGACGATCCCGAAGGGCGAAAGCATGGTCATCATCGGCGGCTCAGGCACCGGGAAATCGGTGCTGCTGAAATGCATCCTCGGCCTTGTTACACCGGACAGCGGCGAAATCCTCGTCGATGGCGCGCCCGCCTCCAAAGGCTCACGCGACGCCTTCCTCGCCCGGTTCGGGATGCTGTTTCAGGGCGGCGCCCTCTTTGACAGCCTTCCGGTCTGGCAAAACGTCGCCTTCCGCCTGCTGCGCGGCGCGCAGAAGCGGCCAAAGGACGAAGCCCGCGCCATCGCCATCGAAAAGCTGCGCCGCGTCGGGCTGAAACCAGGCGTCGCCGAGCTCTATCCCGGAGAGCTGTCGGGCGGCATGCAAAAGCGCGTCGGCCTCGCCCGTGCGATTGCCGCCGAACCCGAGATCATCTTCTTCGATGAGCCGACGACCGGCCTCGACCCGATCATGGCCGGCGTCATCAACGAACTCATCCGCGAAATCGTGGTCGAGATGGGCGCGACCGCGATGGCGATCACTCATGACATGAGTTCGGTCCGCGCCATTGCCGACCGTGTCGCCATGCTTCATGATGGTATCATTCAATGGACCGGCCCCGTCGCCGAAATGGACGCGACGCCGGACCCTTACGTTCAGCAATTCATCCACGGCCGGGCCGAAGGCCCGATCGAATCAGTTCGTTGAACTTTTTCTGCTAACCCTCGGTCAGATCGGGCAATTCCGCTCAGCCTGCGGCGTGCAATTTGACAACGGCACCCATCAGGCCTAAATTTTTTTGCCGTACAGCCGGAGTTTGGCTATGGAAATCGGGCAGAACGCTCTGCTTGGCCTCGCGATTCTCGCAGTGTTCGGCTGCGTACCGCCCTTGCTGAGCCTCCTTGCCTGCCGCAAGCGCGTGCGCCGCGCCCGCAGAAAGGGCGTCGCCCCCGGCTGGCACGCCTTGGCGCAGATCTTTTCCCTGGTTGCCTTTGCCCTCAACATCGCGCTGTTCACGGTCAGCGCCATTCTCATGTCCCAGTCCCCCGGCTGGACCCGACTTCAGGCGGCCATGTTGCTGATCGGCTGGATTTGCTTCTGGCTCTGGGTGATCGTCCTTCTGACAACGCGCGCGCAGCGTCACCGGGCGATCTACTGACCCGCTTGGCGCGGCTCCGCGAAGCGGCTATCACGGGGGGCATGCTCCGCGCCGCGAACCTTCTCCTTCTGATCCTCTTCCCCATCGCCTGGTTCGCGCCCCTTTTGCGCGCCGGGCTCCTGCCCTTCTTCAATCTTGATGCGATTTCCGTCGTCTCAGGGCTTCAGGCGCTGTGGGAAAAGGACGTGGCGCTGGCGCTTCTGGTCACCTTCCTTGCGATCTTCGCGCCCTATCTGAAGACGATCGGCCTGGCGCTGGTGCAGTTCGATCTCGCCTCGCCGCGCATCCTCAAGGCGCTCCATGTTCTCGGCCGCCTCGCGATGGCCGATATCTTCCTCATTGCGATCTATATCGTTCTGGCCAAGGGCGTCGGCGTCGGGCGGGTCGAGACGGGCTGGGGCCTGTACCTCTTCACATCTTGCGTCCTCGCAAGCCTCGCTATCTCGCATCTTGAGGCGCGCGACAGCGCTCACTGACGGATCAGCCGCGCCTCCGCCGCATCGGCGACCGCCCAGTCCGCCAGCGCCGCCAGGATCGCCTCCTGCATCATCGCCCGCCAGACCGGATCGGCAAGACGCACGCGGTCGCTTGGCGACGACAGAAAGCCCAGTTCCAGCAGAAGCGAGGGGATATCGGCCGATTTCAGCACCGAGAAGGCAGCACTTTGAATGGGGTGGCGGTGCATCTTGCCGCCACGCTCGCGGATCGCCTTGACCAGCGTCAGCGCCAGCCGGTCGGCGCGCGGCTGCGTCTCGGCCCGCGCCATATCCATCATCACCGACGCGATCAGGTCGTCCTGCCCGGTCAGATCGACCCCGGCCAGAAGGTCCGCCCGGTCGTGGCGTTCTGCAAGCTTGGCAGAGGCCGCATCGGTCGCCGTATCGGCCAGTTCATAGATCGTCGCCCCTGTTGCCTCGCCCTCGGCGAGGGCATCGGCATGCAGCGACAGGAACACATCAGCGCCCGCCGCCCGGGCGATGCTGACCCGCGTCTCCAATGGCACGAATACATCCTCATCGCGCGTCACGACCACCCTCATCCCGGTGCGCCGCAGCAGCTCCGCAAGCTCCCGCGCGAAGGAGAGTGTGACCTCCGCCTCGACCTTGCCGCCCGCCTCGGCGCCGGGATCGATGCCGCCATGTCCGGGGTCGAGCACAACGGTCAAGGGCCGTTCCCCCGTCTGCCGCCGCTTCGGCGCGGCGACAACCGCCGCCTCGGGCAGGGACCAGCGCGCCTCGGATGAAACCGGCCCCGCTGCCAGCCGCGCGAATTCCTCCGCCGCCACCGGTAGCAGCCTGACGCGGATCACTGCGCCGCCACCCTGTGCTACCCGCTCCTCTGCGCTGACGACCCGATATGGCCCGTCAAGCGCTGCCACCAGCCGCGACCAGCCCGGCCGGATCGCGCCCCAGCCCAGCTCCGTCACCCCTGCGGCACGCTCGATCGCCTTCGGTCTTCCCGCCCCGAAATCCACCTCGGAAAAGTCCATCACGAGGCGCGCGGGATCGGCCAGAAGGAACACCCGGTAGGGCACCGCCTGCGAAATCGCGAGGTCAATCGCGATACCATTGCCATCGTTGGCGACGCGCGATGCTGCCGGATCAAGCCGGGCAAGTGCCGTCAACTCCTCCGCCCGAAGCGGGACGGCCGCGAAGATCGCGGCGATGACAATCGCAATGATGGAAAGTGCTGCCCGCATCGACCCGCCTGTTTTCCAGGATCATAGAGCGGGCGCGAGGGCGGCGAAACACCTTCCCCACTTTCTGTCCGAAAATACGCCGGGGGTGAATGCGGCCCCTCGGGGCCGCAGAGGGGGCTGGCCCCCGTCCCGGACCGCCGCACAGACGCGGCGGATCTAGCGCCCGCGCGGAATGCGCCGTTCGATCTGGTCGGCGATCTCCTCGACCCGGCGCACCTGATCCATATGGCCGCCAAGGACCGCGTAGTCAGACAGCCTGAGCGTAAACTCGATCGGCGCAACCAGCGCGGGCGTCGGCACGTAGCCGAACGCATTGGCGGGCATGTCCATCACATCGGCCATGAAGGTAATCCCACCACCCGGCCAGACATAGCACGCAGCCCCGCCGCAGGTGACATTCGTCACCGCCTGCGCGCACCGAGCGCGTCAGCCGCACCGGGTTTTCGGTGACGCCCGCGCGAAGCGAACCACCTGCGCCGCCCATGAACAGAACCGAGGTCACCGAGGGCTCGCAATTCTCCGCGATCCGTTCGACCGAGGTCTTCAGCGCCTCGGGCAGGTCCGCCGTCACCGGCACCCGGTCCTCGTTCAACTCGTAATAGCCCCACTGCTCGCCGGTGGTGGAGACCATGAGAAGCCGCAACCCCGGCCAGGCCGGATCGCGCCAGGGTCCAAGAATTGTCAGCGGGTCCTCGATATTCGTGCCGCCCCAGCCGGTCCCCGGCTCGGCCACCCGGAAATACCGCCCCGGCGTCGATTTGTGGCCGAGGATCTTGATCCCCGTCGGCGGCACGTCCAGAAGCTTGCCCGCCTGATGCTCGCTGAGAACCCCGGTGATGTGGTCGTCCACCACCACCACTTCGTCCACCAGACCATGCCATTGCTTCGCGAACATCCCGATGGTTGCGGACCCGCAGCCGACCCGCATCAGATGCTCCTCGACCCCGTTCACCACGGGCGGCTGGCCTGCCTGCAAGACGACCTCCGCCCCGCCGTCGATGCTCACCGTCACCGCCTCGCGGTTGCAGAGCCTCAGAAGCGCGTCGCAGGTCACGCGGCCCTCCTTCTTCGACCCGCCGGTCAGGTGATGCACCCCGCCGAGCGACAGCATCTGCGATCCGTATTCGGCGGTCATCACATGGCCGACCGCCTCGCCATCGACCCTGACCGGCGCCGCCTCCGGCCCGAGATAGCGGTCGGTGTCGATCTTCACCTTGGCCCCGCAATAGGAGAAGATCCCCTCGGTCACGATCGTCACCATGTCCACGCCGTCATGGTCCTGAGCGACTATGAAGGGCGCGGGCTTGTAGTCGGGATAGGTCGTGCCCGCGCCGATTGCGGTGATGACCGGCCGCCCGGTCCTGAGGATGTCGCCGTCCCATTCGCCGGCATCGCCGTCGAGGAAGGGGACAAGATGCCCGTCCCCCTCCTTCGCCGCCTCCAGAACCGTGAACGGGTCGAGCCGCACAAGTTCGCCCCCGTGGTTCGCGTAGCGGTCACAGGCCCCGGCGCGGCCCTCGGCGATGTAGCACATGACCGGGCAGGCATCGCAGCGGATCTTGCCCTCCAATCGGGATTGCACGGCCTGACGGACCATTCCTAAGCCTCCTTCGCGGCGCGGATTGCCGCCAATACGCGGTCCGGCGTGGCCGGAACCCGTGTGATGCGCGCACCCGTCGCATGACGGATCGCCGACAGGATCGCGGGCGCGGTGGGGATCAGCACATGTTCGCCCAGTCCCTTCGCGCCGTAGGGCCCGTGCGGGTCGGCGACCTCGATGATGTGTGAGGTAATCGGCGGCACGTCCCCGATGGTGGGGATCAGGTAATCGTGCAGGTTGTCGGTGCGGCCGGGGATGTATTCCTCCATCAGCGCAAGGCCGATGCCCTGTGCGACGCCGCCGTGGATCTGCCCCTCGACCAGCGTGGGGTTGATCGCGCGGCCAACGTCATGCGCGGCATGGATACGGGTCAGCGTGACGGTGCCAAGCTCCGTATCCACCGTCAGTTCCACCATCTGCGCGGTGTATCCGTAGACGGCGTAAGGCACACCCTGCCCGTTCGCGTCCAGTGGCCGCGTCGGCGGGTCGTAGCTTTCCGCCGCCTCGATGGCGTAGCCCTCGGACTCCGGCAGCGGGACGCGGTGGGTCATGCCGTCCGGCGCGGTGACGGTCACACCGCCTTCCAGCGCGATGGTCCCATCCGCGCAATTCGTAAGCCGCAATATCTCGGTCCGTAGCGCCAGCCCCGTCAGCCGCGCGGCATTGCCCGAGACAAAGGTCTGGCGCGAAGCGGAGGTCTTGCCGGCGTCCGGCGTCACGTCGGTATCGGGGCCGACAATCTCGACCCGTTCCAGCGGCACACCCAAAGCCTCGGCGAAGATCTGGGCGATGACCGTATTGGCGCCCTGCCCGATGTCCATCGCGCCCTGATGCAGCACGACGCGGCCATCGGCGGTGATCCCCGCCCGGATCGTCGAGGGGTTCGGCAGCGAGGTATTGCCGCAGCCATACCAGCCGCAGGCGATGCCGACGCCCTTGCGCCGCGCGCCACCTTCGGCGTTGAACGCATCGGCGGCATTCAGGGCAATCGGTCCAGGCGGGCTTCAGTGCCTCAAGACAAGGCTTGATCCCCACCGCGCCGTCGAAGATCTGCCCCGTCGTCGTCGCCACACCGTTGTCGAGCGCGTTCAGCAAGCCGGAATTGCAGCCGGTCCATGCCCAACTGCTCCGCGAGATCGTCGAAGACCGCCTCCTGCGCGATCGCCGCCTGCGGCACGCCGAAGCCCCGGAACGCCCCGGCAGGCACGCAGTTGGTATGGACCGCCTCGGTCCGCGCGACGTAGTCGTCGTGCGCATAAGGCCCGCCCGCATGGACCGGCACCCGGTTTGCCACCGTCGGCCCCCATGAGGCATAGGCCCCGGTATTGAAGATGCCATCGAAAACAAAACCGCAAAGCTTGCCTTCCTTCGTCGCGCCCGCCTTCACCCGCATCTGCGCGGGGTGGCGCTTGGTCGTCGAAGACATGCTGTCGGCGCGGGTATAGGCCACCCGGACCGGACGCTTCTGACGCAGGGCCGCCAGCGCCACATGCGGCTGCCACGAGATGTCGAGCTTCGAGCCGAAGCCGCCGCCCACCGCCGTCGGCAGGATGCGGATCGCGCTTTCGGGCAGATCGAGGATCAGCGCCAGCGACTCCCGGTTCATCTGCGGCGCCTGCGTGCCGCCGACGATCTCGACGCGGCCATCGACCCAGCGGGCGAACCCGGCCTCCGGCTCGATATAGGCGTGCTCGATGAAGCCGGTCTCGAACGTGCCTTCTGCGGTCATGTCGGCCCGAGCGATGGCCTCTTCCGCTTCGCCCTTCTTGACGAAGCCCCGGCACATGACGTTGCCTTCGCGGGTGCCGTGCAGATCGCCCGCCGCCCGCGCGGCCTCCGGCGTCAGCGCCTCCTGCTCGGGATGCCAGGTAACGGGGAATGCCGACAGATCGAGCCTCGCGATCCGGTCGGCAGAACCGACGACCGCTGCCACAGCCTCGCCCCGGAACCGCGCGTGACCCTCGGCATAGACCGGCTGGTCGATGAAACCGGGGATGACGCCGAAGGCGTTCTGGCCGGGGATGTCGGCGGCGGTCAGGATGAGATCCAACCCCTCCGCCTTGGCATATGCACCAAGATCGCCGAACGCGAACCCCGTGCGGTGATGCGGCGAGCGGATCACGCGCAGGACAAGCGCATCGCCCGGCACCGCATCGTCGCCGAAGACCTCGCGACCTTCGACCTTCTGCGCGCCGTCCACCCTGCGGACTCTGCCGCCGACGCGGCCGTCTTCGGGGCCGTCAGCGCCGCGCCAGTCCAGCACCGCGTCGATGATCTTGCGGTAGCCGGTACAGCGGCAAAGGACGCCGCCCAGCGCGTCCTCTACCTGTTCCTCGTCCGGCGCAGGCACGTCGCGCAGGAGTGCGGCGGCGGAGACCAGCATCCCTGGCGTGCAGATGCCGCACTGCGCCGCGCCGTGCCGCTCGAAGGCTTTCGCCAGCTTCGCCATGACCGGATCGGCGGCGTGCAGCCCGGCCAGCGTCTCGACCGTCGCGCCCTCGGCCTGACCGGCGGGCGTGATGCAGGCGCAGACCGGCGCACCGTCGATGAGGACGGTGCAGGCGCCGCAATCGCCCGCATCGCAGCCGATCTTGACGTCCCTGCACCCCAGATCGCGGCGCAACACGGTCGCGAGCCGTTCGAGGCCATCCGGCCGCACAGCGGCGGGCTTTCCGTTCAGCGTGAAGGCGATCCTGCTCATATCCGCGCCCCAAGGTCCGCCAAGGCGCGCCGGATCAGCACCAGCGCCGCCTCGCGCCGGTAGCCTGCGGTCGCGCGCACATCGTCGATGGGGGTGAGCGGGGAAAGATGCTGCGCCAGCAACGCGCCCGGCAGGTCCGAAAGCGCCCGTCCCTTCAGCGCCGCTTCGGCCTCCGGCAGCCGCATCGGCACCGGCGAGGCCGCGCCAACCGCGACGCGCGCGCCGCTGACGATCCGGCCTTCGGTCCACAGCACCACCGCGGCCGAGACGATGGAGATGACGAGATAGGCGCGGCTGCCGAGCTTTTCGAACCGCGACACCGCGCCATCGCGGTCCGGCAACCGGAGGCCGGTCACGATCTCGCCCGCTCGCAGTTCCGTCTTGCGCGGCCCGGTGATGAACTCCGCAAGCGGCATCCGTCGCTGGCCGAAGGCCGAGGCAAGCTCCACCTCCGCCTCCATCGCGATCAGCACCGGCACGCCATCGGCGGCGGGGGAAGCGTTGCAGATATTGCCCGCGACGGTACCGGTATTCTGGATCTGTACCGATCCGACCTGGCGCCCGGCCTCCTTCAGCGCGTCGAAAAGCGGCGGCAGGTCAGCCCTGACAATGTCGGTCCAGGTCGTGCCCGCGCCGATATGCCAATGCGTCCCGTCCCGCGCGATGCCGCGCAGGGCCGAGATCGCCGTCAGGTCCATGACCCGCGCCGGCGCGGGCCGCGCGCCCAGGGCCGGGAACACATCGGTTCCTCCGGCGATCATGGCCGCGGGCGCCTCGAACAGAAACGCCAGCGCCTCATCCAGTTCGCGGGGCCGAAAGACCGTCACCGCAGACCGTCCTTGCCTTCAGCTTCCTCATGGGTCAGCCCGCCCACGCGCGGCAGCGGTCGCCCGCTATCGGTCACCGCGACGGCGACCAGAATCTCATTCGCGCGCGGCGCATCGTTCACCCGCACCTCCATCCCGTCGAAATGCGACCGGACATATGCGGCATCCTTGTGGCCCAGGGGCACGTCCAGAGGATGCCCCATCGGCCCGCGCTTCTTGTTCGACGGCACCAGCGCCGCCCCCTTCTCGACCGCCGCGCGCAGGGGCTTGCCAAGACGCGGATGCAGGATCGCGGCGGCATGCTCCAGCTCGCCATTCTCGCCCACCAGCGCCGCCTTGCCGTAGCTCTGCACCTCGGACGGCGATATTCCCAGCGCCTGAACGCAGCGCTCGCCCAGCAGCCCGCCCAGTTCCTCGCCAATCGCCATCAGCTCTTCCAGATCGGCCACGTATTTCCCCGCGAAAGGGTTCTCGATCACCGCGATCGCCGCCGCCCGCCGCGTCGGCGGCGAGATGGTCTGGCCCATCTCGGTCAGCACCTCCTCAACCACGGTCACGATCTTGCGGATGTTGGCTATCGTCATGTCAAAGCTCCTTCCTCATGGGAATGGGCAGCGGCGCAGCGCCCGCGACGCGCGACTCGCCCTGAAGATAGAGGAACGCGCCGCGAATGAGGCCACGACGCAGCATCGCTTCGGCGGCGTCAAGGCCGCTTTCGAGCGCGCGGGCGCGGTTCTTGGCAGTCAGCGGCGCGACGTCGACGGTGACGAGGCGGTCGCCGAGATCGCTGTCGGGCGACAATTCGCGGGCCGGGCGGCGCCTGACCGCGGCAGAGCCCGGCAAGTCGACCGCGTTGGCGATCATCGTCGCGGCGGCATCGGCGATGGCGGCATCCACGGCAAGCACGGTGACCGCATCGGCGATGCCGAGCGAATGGCTGCGCCCGCGCCAGCCGCTGGTGGCAATCCCCCCGATCGCATCCTCTCCGGTCACCGTGATCGTCGCGGGGCGCGCGCCGGTCACCACGCCGACCGCGACGCGACAGCTTTCGCCCGGCCCGAGATGGATCGAGATATCGCCGCCATTGTTGACCATGACGCGGGCCAAAGGCGCGGCACTCAGCACGGCGTCGCGCATATGGTCCGCGACCGCCCCCGCGACCGCCGCCATCGGCGTGATGAAGCCGGCGGCATGGGGCCGGACCGCCGCCATCATCCGCCGCGCCACCGGGCCTTCAGGATCGCGGCTGTCCGCCCCGACCGGGGCGCGCAGCAGCGGCAGTTCGGCGACAAGCCCGTCCAGAAGCCCGGCGAAGGCTGACCGCGCCGCAGCCTCGGCGCGCCGGACCGCCGCAGCCTCGCCATCAAGATCGAAGATCAGGTCAATCGGGCCGTGACGCAGCCGCAGCCGCCCGGACGCAGCGATGCGCCCGGCAATGGCCGGGTCCGCCGGATGGGTTGGAATTCGGACAACCGCGCTCATCGACTCCCCTCGCAGCATTCCCGCAGCATATCCGGATTCCTGCGCCTTATTTGTTTGCTGTCAAACAAATTTTTGAACATCCCCGCGAAAGCTGACAAAGAGGGGCCTTGGGCAATGTCGCCCTAAAGGCGATTCCGGCTTGGCGAGGAGGCTCCGCCCCGCCTAGGCTGAGGAACTGCAACATGCGAAGGAACGCAGAGTGAGGGACAGCGGCTACAAGCTTGATGACCAGATCGGCTTCAAGCTCAGGGTGGCGAACCAAAAACACCTTGAAATCTTCTCGGCGTTGATGCCCGACCTCACGCCGCGGCAGTTCGCGGTTCTGGCCAAGCTGCTCGAACAGGGCACGCTGTCGCAGAATCATCTCGGCCGTCAGGTCGCGATGGATGCCGCGACGACCAAGGGCGTGATCGAGCGGCTCCTGCGGAAGGGCTATGTCACCTCGTCGCCGTCGGAAACGGACCGGCGGCGGCTCGACATTGCCCTGACCGACGCGGGCCGCGCCGCCGCGCACGAGGCGATCGGGATCGCGCAGACGATCTCGACCCGCACGGCGCGCAATCTGACCGAGCGCGAATTGCACCGGCTTCTGACGCTTCTCGACAAACTTTGAGAGGGTAAGTGTGGTGCGGTCGAGAAGACTCGAACTTCCACGGGGGTTAGCCCACAGCGACCTCAACGCTGCGCGTCTACCAATTCCGCCACGACCGCACCGGGCCCAAGGGATACCCTCGGGCGAGGTGGGCGCTTCTTAGCCAAAGCTTTCGGTGATGTGAAGGGGGATTTTCCGTCCGGATCGAAAAAGACCCGACGGAAATCCGGGGGCCGCGCCTTGTGCCGCGCGGCCCAACCAATATCAGTTCGCGGTACCGGTCACGGCGGCGGCTTCGCCGGTCGCGGGGGCCGGGACCTTGAAGGTCGGCAGCGCGGCGGGAACCGCCGGCATCGCGGATTCATCGTCGCGCCCGGCGACCGCGTAGGCGGCCTTGCGGACCAGCTGCATCCGCTCCGGCTGGCCCGGCGCGAAGACCGGGGTGGAGCCTTTCGTGGCCGCGCTCACCGACATGTCGTACCAGTCGAAGGCCAGATCGGGCCGCTGCGCCGCGCCGTAGCCCTGCGACAGGTGATGGCCGAGAAGTTCGCCATAGCCCGCCTCGCCCAGCGAGGCCAGAAGCAGGGCCGAGCCGACCGCCACGTCCATATTGTCCTGCGCATAGCCAACCGAAAGGCAGATCTTCGCCGTCGCCGAAAGCTGCGCGGGCGACATGCCGGTGGAGAGCGCGAAGGCGCGCGTGTCGGCAAGCACCTGCTCCGCCGGTTGCAGCGACAGCGCGGAGACCTGCGGCTTCATCGCCGGGCCGAAGCCCGCGCATTGCTCGGCGATCTGCTGCGGCGTGGTGCCCGGCACCTTCGCCGCCATCTCCTCGCCGGTCGCGATGGCATAGCTCCGCGCGAGGCAGAACTGTTCGCCCAAGGCTGCGGACGGATCGGTCATGCTCGCGACCGTGGTGTAGCCGCCGTTGGTCGAAGTCATCATCGCGATCTTGTTGCAGGTCGAGGCGAGCGAGACCTGCTGACCACCGCTGCCAAGGAAGGTCGGCAGACCCGGTTCGGCCGCTTCCGGCTCCGGGGCCGCCGCCTCGACGACCGGCGGTGCGAGTTGTATCGGGGCGGCGGGCTGGATCGGCACCAACGCCATCTGGCCCTGCGGCACCGTGATCCCCGCCGCCTCGTCCCGCCATGCGGCCAGAAGCCCGCGCATCCCCATCGGATTGGCGGCGGCCTGCTGCATCGTCACCGGCCCACCCGCCACACCACGGTGATAGGAGGCGATCAGGTGATTGCGCTCATACTCCGTAAGCTGGCCCGAGGGTGGGTAGCCCAGCGTCGCCTGGTACTCCGAGATCGCGGCGCGCGACTGGCGGCCAAGCACACCGTCTGGCGATCCGACCGGATAGCCGAAATAGTTGAGCGCGACCTGCACTTCGCGGTTCTCCTCGCGCTGCGCGCTGGACATGGTGGAGCGTGTCGTCGTCGTCCGCCGCACCGTCGTGGTGCGCCGGTTCTTGTTCGCCTCGTTCACGATTACGCCGCCGATGATGCCGCCGACGATGCCGCCGACCAGCCCGTCATCGGCCGTCGCAGGTGCCGTCTGTCCCAGCACAAGTGCCGCCACCACACATCCCGTCGCAAGCTTTCTCGCTTTCATGGTCCTATCCCTTCGATCACTTGTAGCAATTCAAAATTCAAAAATGCGGCCGGTGCGATCCAGCCGCACGACGCGGACAAGTCTGAACCAGCTTGCAGATTCGGACAATCGCGCAAAACCACTCAACTTCTTGGCGAATTCCTCAGTTGCGATACAGCGAACGGTTCATCTGTGCGCTGACGGCCGGCAGCACGGCGGGCTTGCGCACCGGACGGCGTGGCATCTGTGCGACCGGCGCGGGGGTGGCTTTCATTGCGTAGAGCGCGCGATTCATCTGCGCCGTCGGCGCCGGTTCATCCGTTTGCTCCGCCATGATGAAGGATGCGAGCAAAAGCCCGAAGCACAGCGCGATCGCGGTCGCCGCGACCTGATACACCGACATGACAATCTCCTCCGACAAAGAAGTTGCTCCGCCGGATTGCGGCGGAATGGGAAATAAAACCGTCTGAATAAAGGGGATTGTGCGCCGAATCGGCGTCTCGAGACAGTCAGGGATTCCTGCCTTCCCGCGCGCTGGCGCGATGCGGGACTTCCGAAATGCGCCGCGCGAAGCTAGATGAAGGCCAGACCGCTCAGCGAAGGGATCTGCCTTGGTCGAATGGACCCACCTGCCGGGACTGGCGGATTACGCCGGGACGCTGACCGCGATGGAGGCGCGCGTCGCCGCCATCGCCGCGGGCGAGGCGGATGAGGCGGTCTGGCTTCTCGAACATCCGCCACTCTACACCGCCGGCACCTCGGCGCGAACCGACGATCTGACCGACCCCGACCGCTTTCCGGTCTTCACCGCGGGCCGGGGCGGGCAATACACCTATCACGGGCCGGGCCAGCGCGTGGCCTACGTCATGCTCGACCTCAACCGCCGCACCCGCGACGTGCGCCGCTTCGTCGCCGATCTTGAACGCTGGATCATCGCCGCGCTGGCCGAGTTCAACGTGACCGGCGAAATTCGCGACGGCCGCGTCGGTGTCTGGGTCCGGCGCCCGGACAAGGCGCCCGGTCCGGACGGCACCCTGCGCGAGGACAAGATCGCCGCCATCGGCGTGAAGCTCCGCCGTTGGGTCAGCTTTCACGGTATCTCGATCAACGTCGATCCCGACCTGTCGCATTTCGACGGTATCGTACCCTGCGGCATTCGCGACCACGGCGTCACGAGCCTCGTCGACCTCGGCCTGCCGGTGACGATGGCCGATGTCGATCTGGCGCTGATGCGCGCCTTCGACCCGGTCTTTGGCACAGGCTAGGCAAAATCTCCCGATCGGCGGGATGCGACCTATCTATCGCTGGAAAACGTCCTTCCACCCGATTAAACAGGAGACGGAGCGCGAACGAATTCAAATCTGTGAGGAACCACGAATGAAACTTGCTATACTCAGCGCCATCGCCTCTGCCGCATTGGCGACGCCGCTTCTGGCGTCCGGCGATGCCGCCAAGGGCGAAGCCGACTTCAAGAAGTGCAAGGCTTGCCACTCGATCACCGCCGCCGACGGCACCGACATCGTCAAAGGCGGCAAGGTCGGGCCGAATCTCTTCGGCGTGATTGGCCGGACCGCGGGCACCCTGCCTGATTTCAAGTACAGCAACGTGATGATCGAGGCGGGCGCGAAAGGCCTCGTCTGGAGCGAGGAGACGCTCGTGGGCTATCTCCCCGATCCCTCGGAGTTCCTTGAGGAATATGCCGACGATGCGGCGGGCAAGTCGAAGATGACCTTCAAGCTCACCAAGGGCGCCGAGGACATGGCCGCCTATCTCGCCTCGCTCGGCAAGTAAGGCGACGCAATCACGCGACTGCGCGGGCCGAAACCCGCGCAGCCGAAAATCGAGAACCATGCACGCGGCTCACATGTCGGCGTGCATCGCGTCCATCGCCATCATGTCGGGCTTGCCGTCGCAGGACGCTGTGATCGCCTTCATCAGATCCTCGTCGCCCATGGCGGTCTTGGCCTTGTCTGCCATTGTGTCCGCCATCGCAGCTTCCTTGATGGCCGTCGTGGCCTTCATCATGCCGTCGCTGTCCATCGCGGCGAACTCCCCGCAAGTCATCTTGGAGACGTCAACCATGTCTGCGGCGAAGACCGGGCCGGCAAGCGACGCGACAAGTCCGAAGGTTGCAATTGCGAATTTCATCTGGGGTATACCTCCATCTAAGGGAAGCGGAAAACCCGCTCCCCGGCGCGACCCTACGCCGCTTGCCGATCACGCTTTGGTCTCTTTCACGTGAGCGGCGCGCGGCCCCCGGATTTCGGCGGCTGTTCGCCGGTGGGCCGTCCGCGTGCGATTCCCCGGAAGGGCGGGAATGAGGGCGGGCGCGTCAATTTTTCACCTCCGATCAGGCACCAAACGGATTGCCGTCGCGCGCGCGGGGCTTTAGAAGAACGACGTAACCGGATTACGCGGCCCCCCGCGCCGGACCTATGAAACGGGAGACACGCATGGCCGACGCAGCCGTACATGGCCAAGGTGAACATGCCCATCCGGGCTTTTTTACCCGGTGGTTCATGTCCACCAACCACAAAGATATCGGTATCCTTTACCTCTTCACCGCTGCGGTCGTGGGCTTCATCTCCGTCGCCTTCACCGTCTACATGCGCATGGAACTGATGCAGCCCGAGGTGCAGTACATGTGCGCCGAGGGTACCAGGCTCATCGCCGATGCCTCGCAGCCCTGTACGCCGAACGGCCATCTTTGGAACGTCGTCGTGACCGCGCACGGCATTCTTATGATGTTCTTCGTGGTCATTCCGGCGCTCTTCGGCGGCTTCGGCAACTACTTCATGCCGTTGATGATCGGCGCGCCGGACATGGCGTTCCCGCGCATGAACAACCTCAGCTTCTGGCTCTATGTCGCGGGCACCTCGCTTGCCATTGCGTCGGTTCTCGCCCCGTCCGAAGGCGGCGAACACGGGTCGGGCGTCGGCTGGGTTCTCTACCCGCCACTCTCCGTGCGTGAAGCGGGCTGGTCGATGGACCTCGCGCTCTTCGCGGTGCACCTCTCGGGTGCCTCGTCGATCCTCGGCGCGATCAACATGATCACAACCTTCCTGAACATGCGCGCGCCGGGCATGACGCTGCACAAGGTGCCGCTCTTCGGCTGGTCGATCTTTGTCACCTCGTGGCTGATCCTGCTGTCGCTGCCGGTGCTGGCGGGCGCGATCACCATGCTGATCACCGATCGCAACTTCGGCACGACGTTCTTCGATCCGGCTGGCGGCGGTGACCCGATCCTCTACCAGCACATCCTGTGGTTCTTCGGTCACCCCGAAGTCTACATCATCATCGTGCCGGGCTTTGGGATCATCAGCCACGTCATCTCGACCTTCTCCAAGAAGCCGATCTTCGGCTACCTGCCGATGGTCTATGCGATGGTGGCGATCGGCGCGCTGGGTTTCGTCGTCTGGGCGCACCACATGTACACCGTCGGCATGTCGCTGACCCAGCAGAGCTACTTCATGCTGGCGACAATGGTGATCGCGGTGCCCACCGGCATCAAGGTCTTCAGCTGGATCGCGACGATGTGGGGCGGCTCGATCGAGTTCAAGACGCCGATGCTCTGGGCCTTCGGGTTCCTCTTCCTCTTCACCGTCGGCGGCGTGACCGGCGTGGTGCTGAGCCAGGCGCCGGTCGACCGGGTCTATCACGACACCTACTATGTCGTGGCGCATTTCCACTATGTGATGAGCCTTGGCGCGGTCTTCGCGATCTTTGCCGGGATCTATTACTGGATCGGCAAGATGTCGGGCCGCCAGTACCCGGAATGGGCCGGCAAGCTGCACTTCTGGGCCATGTTCATCGGTGCGAACCTGACGTTCTTCCCGCAGCACTTCCTCGGCCGCCAAGGCATGCCGCGCCGCTACATCGACTATCCGGAGGCCTTCGCCTACTGGAACTGGGTGTCCTCGATGGGTGCGTTCCTGTCCTTCGCGTCGTTCCTGTTCTTCATCGGCATCGTGTTCTACACCCTGCGCTACGGCAAGCGCGTGACCGAGAACAACTACTGGAACGAATACGCCGATACGCTGGAATGGACCCTGCCCTGCCCGCCGCCGGAGCACACGTTCGAAACGCTCCCCAAGCAGTCGGACTGGGACAAGGGCCACGCCCACTGAGACGACGGAACTGAAGCAAAGGCCCCGGAACGCTCCGGGGCCTTTTTCGTTCACGGGAGACACCATGCTGACGATCTGGGGACGCGCCAATTCATCCAACGTTCAGGCAGTGATGTGGTGCGTGTCCGAGTTGGGCTTGCCTTACAAGCGCATCGACGCGGGTCACCGCTTTGGTGTGAACTCCACGCCGGAGTTCCTGGCGATGAACCCCAATGGAACCGTTCCGGTCCTTCAGGACGGCGACAATCCACCGCTTTGGGAAAGCGGAGCGATCCTGCGCTATCTCGCCAACCGCTACGGCGCCACACCGTTCTGGCCCAGGGATCTGATAGCGCGGACCGAGGTGGACCGCTGGGCCGAATGGTCGAAGATCAATATCGCCCTCGGCTTTACCGCGCCCATCTTTTGGTTGGTCGTTCGCACCGCCAAAGCGGAGCGGAATCCTGCGGCAATCACCGCCGCAGTCGCGCGCCTTGAAGGCAAGCTGCGTCTTGCCGAAACCCAGCTTGCCCGGAATCCATTTCTCGCAGGCGACGCCTTCACCCTTGCGGACATCCAATTCGGGCATGTCCTTTATCGGTACTTCGACATCGACATCACCCGCGCCAACCTGCCTGCGCTGCGCGGCTACTATGACCGACTGACCGAGCGACCGGCCTACCGCGATCATGTAATGATAGACTACGACGCGCTCAGGGTGTGACAGATGCCCTATCAATGGACCGGCAGCGACGACAAGGCCACTCTGACCCTCAGGCCGTACCGCTCGCTGCCGGTGACGGGGTTCGTGATGTTCATCGGTGGCACCGCCCTGATGCTTCTCCTGCCGCTTCTCGCACTGCTCGGAACCGCGCTTCTTTGGGGCATTCTCCCCTTCATCCTGATCGTGGTGGGGGGCACCTGGTGGGCCTTCGCCCGAAACTACCGGGACGCGACGCTGACCGAGGTACTGACACTCAGCCAGGAGCGCATCGACCTCCTGCGCCGGGCGCCGAATGGCACGGAAATGCGCTGGCAGGCCAATCCCTATTGGGTGTCCGTCAACCTCTATCCCACGAAAGGCCCGGTCCCCCACTACCTGACCCTGAAGGGCGACGGGCGCGAGGTGGAGCTCGGTGCCTTCCTGACGGAGGACGAGCGCAGGCACCTCGCCGAAGAGTTGCAGAAAAGGCTGGCGCAACTTCGCTGAGACCCGTGTTCAGTCCGCGTGGTCGGGCAGATCGTCGAGATCGGTCGAGGCGAGATCTTCGAGTTCCTTTTCGGTCATCGTCTCGTACATCTCGCGCGACGCGCCCCGAAGTTCGCTCACCTTCGTTTCCCCGCGCTTGGCGGACAAGGCCGCGCCCGCCGCGCGCTGTTGCGCCTTGGATTTCGCTGGCATGGTTCCCTCCGTCGTTGATGGGACCAAAACGCGAAAAAACGCGCCTCCGTTCCCGAAGGCGCGTCCAGAATTTCGGCAACGGCGAAGATCAGCCGAGCTTGTCCTTGACCATCGGCCCGACCGCGCTGAAGTCCATCTGGCCGGTGTACTTGGCTTTGAGCGCGGCCATGACCTTGCCCATGTCGCGGATGGAGCCTGCGCCGACCTCGGCGACGGCCTTGCCGATCGCGGCATCCACCTCTTCAGCGGAAAGTTGGCGGGGCAGGTATTCTTCGATCACCTTGACCTCGGCCAGTTCCTTTTCCGCCAATTCCAGCCGCCCGCCCTCTTCATAGGCGCGCGCACTTTCTTGGCGCTGCTTGACCATGCGCCCGAGGATGGACAGCACTTCGGCATCGCCGACCGAGCCTTCGCCACCATCGCCGCGCAGGGCGATTTCCTTGTCCTTGATCGCGGCATTGATCAGCCGCAGGGTCGACAGCCTGTCCGCCTCGCGCGATTTCATCGCATCTTTCAGCGCGGCCGCGATCCGCTCTCGCATTGTCATCGGATCTTGCATCCCCATGAATTCCGAAGCCCTCACCATATCCTGAACGCAAAGCGGAGACAACCGGCCCTTTTTTGTATAAGTCATTGATATCATTACGTAAGGCAAAACGTGACCAGCCCCTTGACCCCGCCCCCTGCCCCCCGTAGTTTCCGCGGGATTTGTGCACCGGGAGTCGCGCCATGCCCGCCAGCCGCCAGCCCTCTGAAACGCCCACCGCCTGCCTTGCCCTCGCGGATGGCACGATCTTTTACGGCAAGGGATTTGGTGCTGTCGGCGAAACGGTGGCCGAACTGGTCTTCAACACCGCGATGACTGGCTATCAGGAGATCATGACCGATCCCTCTTACGCAGGTCAGGTCGTGACCTTCACCTTCCCGCATATCGGCAATGTCGGCGTGACCCCCGAAGATGACGAGACCGCCGACCCTGTCGCCGCCGGGATGGTGGTGAAATGGGACCCGACGGAGCCCTCGAACTGGCGCGCGGCCGAAGACCTCGTTGCCTGGCTGGAACGGCGCGGTCGGATCGGAATCGGTGGCCTCGACACCCGTCGGCTGACCCGCGCGATCCGCCAGCAGGGTGCCCCGCATGTGGCCTTGGCCCATGATCCCAAAGGGAATTTCGACATCGCGGCGCTGGTCGCCAAGGCGCGGGCCTGGTCCGGCCTCGTCGGCCTCGACCTCGCCCGCGATGTGACCTGCGCGCAAAGCTACCGCTGGGATGAGACCCGCTGGGCCTGGCCGGACGGTTACGGCAAGCGGACGGGTGACGGCTTCAAGGTCGTGGCGCTCGACTACGGTGCGAAGCGCAACATCCTGCGCTGCCTCGCCTCCGTGGGTTGCGACGTGACGGTCCTGCCCGCGACGGCAACGGCGGAAGAGGTGCTCGCGCACAATCCCGAAGGCGTCTTTCTCTCGAATGGTCCGGGCGACCCGGCGGCGACCGGCGCATATGCGGTGCCGATGATCAAGGGCGTGCTGGACCGGGACATCCCGGTCTTCGGCATCTGCCTTGGCCACCAGATGCTGGCGCTGGCGCTCGGCGCGCGGACGATCAAGATGAACCACGGCCACCACGGCGCGAACCACCCGGTGAAGGATCTTGAGACCGGCAAGGTCGAGATCACCTCGATGAACCACGGCTTCACGGTCGACAGCCAGACACTGCCGAAGGATGTCATGGAAACCCATGTAAGCCTCTTCGACGGATCGAACTGCGGCATCCGGCTGAATGATCGCCCGGTCTTTTCCGTGCAATACCACCCGGAGGCGAGCCCGGGTCCGCAGGACAGCTTCTACCTTTTCGAACGCTTCGCCGAGGCGATGCGCGCGCGCCGCGGCTGACTGCTGACAAAGCGCCGTTAACGCGCTGTTAACTCCGATTTCCGAGGCTCCGACAAAAGAGCCAGAGCCCGGAAATGTCGCCGCCCCATCTGCGCCTGATCGAGACCTCAGAACCGCCCTTTCCGGCGGTCGTGACCCGGCCCTCCGAGCGGCAGGGCCCGATCTTCCGTTCTGATCCGTTCCGCCCGGCCCCGGCGCGCAAACCGCTTGGCCAGATCCTGCTCGACATGAAGGCGGTGGCGCCTGAGAACCTTCTGCGCGCTCTTGGCCTGCGCGACCGTCAGGACATCCGCCTCGGCGACATCCTCCTGACCCGTGGCTGGGTGCGCGAGGCCGATCTGACCGCCGCCCTTTGCCTGCAATGGCAGGTGCGGGCCGTCGATCTGATCGCGGAACCGCCCGACCCTCGCCTTCTCGATCGCTTGGGGACGGAGTTCTGTCTCACGCATGGCGTCCTGCCCTGGCGGCGGGCCGGCGGCGCAATGGTGATCGCGACCGCCCGGCCCGAAGATTTCGACCGCGTCCGCGCCGTCCTGCCGCGTGGCTTTGGTCCGGTTATCATGGCGCTTGCCCCCGAAAGCGACATCCGCGCGGCACTTGTGCGCGCGCGCGCCGCCACCCTCGCCCGGCGCGCGGAAAATCGGGTTCCCGAGGCGGAAAGCTGCCGGGGGCAAAATGGCAAAAGGGCCCGGCGCCACGGCTTTGGCGCCCTCGCCGCGCTGGTCTTGGCGCTCATCGCGCTGCCGCAGGGGACGGTGGGCCTCCTGTCTCTCTGGGCGATTCTCACGCTGATCGCTACACTGGCGCTCAAGGTCGCCGCCAGCGCCGCGACGATGCGCACACATCGCGCGGACCGCGCGACCGTCCCACCGCCCATTCCCCCGAAGCTGCCGGTCGTCTCGATGATGGTGCCGCTCTTCCGCGAGGATGACATCGCACCGCGCCTCCTCCAGCGCCTCGGCCGGATCGACTATCCGAAGGAACTCCTCGACATCCTCCTCATCACCGAAGAGGAGGATACCGCGACGCGCGAGGCACTGCGCCGTCACCGCTTGCCGCGCTGGATGCGCATCGTCACCGTGCCGGACGGCCCGGTCCGCACCAAGCCGCGCGCGCTGAACTTCGCGCTCGATTTCTGCCGCGGCTCCATCGTCGGGGTCTGGGATGCCGAGGACGCGCCCGCCCCCGGCCAGATCATCGAGGTCGCCCGCCGCTTTGCCGCCGCTGGCGACGATGTCGCCTGCCTTCAAGGTGTCCTCGACTTCTACAACGCGCGGCACAACTGGCTCACCCGCTGCTTCACCATTGACTATGCCATCTGGTTCCGCGCCATCCTGCCCGGCCTCGCGCGGCTCGGGCTGGTGGTTCCACTCGGTGGCACGACGCTCTTCTTCCGGCGCGAGATCATCGAGAAGCTGGGCGGCTGGGATGCGCATAACGTGACCGAGGATGCCGACCTCGGCCTCAGACTGGCGCGGCATGGCTACCGGACCGAGCTGATCGACACCGTAACCGAGGAAGAGCCGAACGCCCGCGTCCTGACATGGCTGAAGCAGCGGTCGCGCTGGCAGAAGGGGTACGCGGTGACCTGGGCCAGCCATATGCGCGATCCCGCAAAGCTCTGGCGCGATCTCGGGGCGAAGCGCTTCTGGGGGGTGCAGGTTCTTTTCCTCGGGTCGCTGACACAGGCCATTCTGGCACCCATCCTGCTGTCCTACTGGCTTGTCGCCTTCGGCCTGCCGCATCCGCTGACCGGCGTCATGCCCGGCTGGCTGATGGCCTCGGTGGGCGCGCTCTTCATCCTGTCCGAAGGGGTGAACCTGATCCTCGGCCTCTGGGCCGTGCGCGGGCACAAGCACCGTCACCTCCTCCCCTGGCTACCGTTGATGAGCCTTTATGCCCCGCTCGCCTCACTTTCATCCTACAAGGCGCTTTGGGAATGGATCACCGCCCCCTTCTACTGGGACAAGACCCGCCACGGCGTTGTGGAACCCGGCGAGGAGGCAGCCGGAGAGGCGTCGGTTCTGATGCTTTATGATCCAGTCTACCTGCCGCCCTCGGTGGTCACGCCCCTGACGCCGCGCCACCGCTTGCGCACGGCACCCGCCGCAAGGCTCCATTTCCGCGCACTGCCCGTCGATCTGGCCGAACCTGCGCCAGAAATCGCCGCCCCGCCGGTGGGCATCCCGCGGCCTCCTGCGCAGCTTCGGCTCGTCGCGCGCGAGGCGCGCGAGCCCTATGTCACCGGCTCAACGATCGCCAATGCTTCGCGACGCCCCAGCATCGAGTTTCAGGCGTGTTTCGAAGGCTTTTGAGATATGGGCGCGCAGCGCCTCCTGCGCAGCGTCGCCATCGCCCTTCGCAATCGCCTCGACGATCGCCGCATGTTCGGAAAGTGCGGCCTCTCCCCGCCCCTCGGCCGCGAGCGAGGTCGTCGCCAGAAGCGCCATGGAGCGGTGGACGAGGTCAAGCTGCTGGACAAGATAGCGGTTGTGCGAGGCGAGATGGATCTGCTTGTGGAAGCGACGGTTGGCGCGGCTGAGCGCGGCGGGATCCTTGAGATGGGCGCGGTCGTCCTTGACCATATCTGCCAGCACCCTGACCTCTTCCGTCGTCGCATGTTTCGCCGCCAGCCGCGCCGCCAGCCCCTCAAGCTCCGCCCGCACGACGTAAAGCTCCGCCAACTGGTTATGATCGAGCGAGGCCACGATCAGCGACCGCCCGTCGCGCGCCAGCATCGACTGCGTCTCAAGCCGCTGCAACGCCTCGCGCACCGGGGTCCGCGACACGCCGAACCTCTCCGCCAGTTCCGCCTCGACCAGCCGGTCGCCGGGGCGGTAGATGCCGCCGTCGATCGCCTCGAGGATCAGCGTATAGGCGTCCTTCTGCATTCCGTCCCTTTCGCGTCCCCGGCGCAGACCCTAGCCATGGGACCGCACGCAAGGCAAGTGGCCGTTGCGAAGGTCCGGCCCCGAGGGTAGGCTCCGGGCCTATGAAACGCACGACGAAAACCCCGGATTTCGGCCATGTAAGAAGCTGGGTTTTCGACCTCGACAATACGCTTTACCCCCCCGCCGCGCGGCTTTTCGACCAGATCGAGTTGCGTATGACTGCCTATGTGATGCAGGCACTGAATGTTCCACGCGATGAGGCCGACCGGCTGCGCGCCGATTACTGGCGGCTCTACGGCACGACGCTCGCCGGGCTGATGCACGAACACGACCTCGACCCGCATCCCTATCTCGTCGATGTCCACGACATCTCGCTTGACCAACTGTCGCCGGACCCGGCCCTGCGCGACGCCATCGCCGCGCTGCCGGGGCGACGGATCGCCTACACCAACGGCTCCGCGCCCTACGCCGAACGCGTGCTCGCCGCGCGCGGGCTGCGCGAGGCTTTCGACGCGGTCTATGGCGTGGAAGATGCGGGCTTTCGCCCCAAGCCCGAAAGCGCGGCCTTCGCGGCGATATTCGCCCGTGACGGTATCGACGCGACAAAGGCGGCGATGTTCGAAGACGATCCGCGCAATCTGTCCGCGCCGCATACGATGGGGATGCGCACCGTCCATGTCGCGCCCGAGCCGGAGCCTGCGCCGCATATCGACCATCACACCGACGACCTTGCCGCCTTCCTGCGCGCCCTTCACCGCTGACGCGCGGCATTTTGCCGTGTGGCGAACTGCGCAGGGGCTATCTAGATAGCCCCCAGCGAACAGGAGAACCCCATGTCCACCTTCACCGGCCTCAGCCGCGCACCTTGGTATTTCCGCATCCCGCTTTTCGGCTGGGTCGCCCGCGACCTGGTCCATGGCGGCCGCGAGAACATCCTTTACTTCCTCGTGATCCTCGTCACCCTCCTGGTCATGGCGGTCAAGACCTGGGGTCTTGTCGCGCTCGGGCTGACGGCGCTTGCCACCGTTCCGGTGATCTTCGCGACTTCTGATCCTCATCACCCTCGGGAAGTAACCCCGGCGACAGCTTGCCGCTTGGACGGTGCGCGCAGGCCGCGCTAGGATCAGCCAGACAAAGCGGAGCGTGAGATGGCCGAGACGACCGATATCCTGATTTCCGGCGGCGGCGTCGCGGGGCTGACCGCTGCTGCGGCCTTCGGCACTGCGGGGTTTTCGGTGATCTGCGTTGATCCCGCCCCCCCGGTGACGGATGAGGGCGATGCGGGCGCTGACCTGCGCACGACCGCCTTTCTGCAACCGTCGCGACGGGTGCTGCAAGAGGCCGGGCTCTGGTCCCGCCTCGCACCCCATGCGGCCGCGCTGAAGATCATGCGGATCGTCGATGCCGGTGGCGCCGAGCCGGAGCCGCGCATCGTCAAGGATTTCGATGCCGCCGAGATCGGGGACGAGCCCTTCGGCTGGAACTTCCCCAACTGGCTTCTCAGGCGCGAAACCGTCGCGCGGCTCTCCGACCTGCCGAACGTGCAATTCCGTCCCGGGACCGCGACCCGCTCTGTCCTGACCCGTGAGAGCGAGGCGCGGGTGACGCTGTCCGACGGCGCGCAGGTTGCGGCGCGGCTTCTCATCGCGGCCGACGGCCGGTCGAGCCCGGTGCGCGAGGCGCTGGCGATCGGCGTGAAGACCATGCGTTACGGCCAGAAGGCGCTGGCCTTCGCCGTCACCCACCCGATCCCGCATGACGGTGTCTCGACCGAGGTCCACCGCTCCGGCGGACCCTTCACGCTGGTGCCGTTGCCGGACCGTGACGGCAAGCCCTGCTCCGCCGTGGTCTGGATGGAGCGCGGGCCGGAAGTTCTGCGGCTGGCGGACCTGCCGGTGACCGAGTTCGAGGCCGAGATGTTCGCGCGCTCCGCCGGTCTTTTCGGGCCGCTCACGCTCGTCACCCGCCGCTCGGTCTGGCCGATCATCAGCCAGATCGCCGACCGCTTTTGCGCCGAACGCACCGCCCTTCTCGCCGAGGCGGCCCATGTCGTGCCGCCGATCGGGGCGCAGGGGCTGAACATGTCGCTTGCCGACCTCGCCTGCCTGCTCGATCTGGCGAAGGCCGCGCCCGAACAGGCTCGGCGACCGGGCGATGCTGAGCGCCTATCACCGCCGCCGCTGGCCCGAGGTCAAGGCACGGGTGACGGGGATCGACCTGCTGAACCGCACCTCGATGCTCTCGGCGCAGCCCTTGCGTGACCTGCGCGCCGGGGCGCTCAACGCGCTCTATTCGCTGAAACCCGTGCGAACGACGCTGATGAAGGCCGGGCTCGGCATGCGCTGAGCCTCAGCCCAGCGCCGCGTCCAGCGCCCGTTTCACCCGCGCCACGGTGCCATCGACATCGTAAAGCTTGTCGAGGCCGAAGAGCCCGATGCGGAAACTGCGGTAAGCATCCCCTTCGCCCACCTGCAACGGCACACCCGCCGCGATCTGAACGCCGTTCGCGGCGAATTTCTTGCCGTTCTGGATCTCGGGATCGTCGGTATAGCTGACGACGACGCCGGGCGCGCCGAAACCTTCGGCGGCGACGGAACGGATGCCGCGTGCGGCGAGGGCCTCGCGCACCGCCGTGCCGAGCGCCCATTGCGCCTCGCGCAGGCGGTCGAAGCCATAGGCCTTCGTCTCGTTCATCGTGTCGCGGAACGCGCGGAGCGCGTCGGTCGGCATGGTGGCGTGGTAGGCGTGGCCACCCGCCTCATAGGCCGCCATGATCGAGCGCCACTTCTTCAGATCCAGCGCGAAGCTCGATGAGGTCGTGCCCTCCATCCGCTTCTCCGCCGCGGCGGAAAACATCACGAGCCCCGCCGAGGGCGACGCCGACCAGCCCTTCTGCGGAGCGGAGATAAGGACATCGACGCCCGTAGCCTTCATGTCGACCCAGACGCAGCCCGAGGCAATGCAATCGAGGACGAAGAGCGCGCCCACATCATGCGCGGCCTTCGCCAGCGCCTTGAGATAGTCGTCGGGCAGGATCATGCCGGAGGCGGTCTCAACATGCGGGGCGAAGACGACATCGGGCTTCACCTCGGCGATCTTCGCCACGACCTCCTCGATCGGCGCGGGCGCAAAAGCTGCCTGCGGCTCATTCCCCGCGCGGCGCGCCATCGCGACATGGGTTTCGCCCGCGAAGCCGCCCGCCTCGAATATCTGGGTCCAGCGGAACGAGAACCAGCCGTTCCGCACGATCAGCGCCTTTGCCCCGCTGCCGAACTGCCGCGCCACCGCCTCCATCGCGAAGGTGCCGCCGCCGGGGACAAGGGCGACGGCATCGGCGTTGTAGACTTCTTTCAGCGTCCCGGAGATGTCGCGCATCACCTGTTGGAACGCCGCGCTCATGTGGTTGAGTGAGCGGTCGGTGAAGACGACCGAGAATTCCTCGAGTCCGTCGGGGTCGACATTGGGAAGAAGCGCGGGCATGGGAACCTCCATTTTCTGGTTTTCTCTGGGGTAGCGCAGTGACGGGCGCAAGGCAAAGCGGAAAGGATGCAAAGGGGGCTTCCCGCCCCCATCCCCGCTGACACGGGGATGCCCCCGGGGAGTATTTTTGAACAGAAGAAGATCAGCCCAAGGGGCCGGGGCGGCGTTCTTCGGAGAGCAGCACATTCGCCTCGACATTGCCGACGCCGGGCAGCGTCATGATCCGGCGGCGGAGCACACGCTCGAAATCGGCGAGGTCGCGGGCGGTGACGCGGAGGCGGTAGTCGTAAAGGCCAAGGACATGCTGGACGGTCTGTACCTCGGGGATGGCGGTGGCGGCGCGTTCGAAATCCTCGAGGCTGACGCGGCCCTTGGTGGCGAGTTTCACGCCGAGAAAGACGGTGACGCCGAAGCCGAGGGCCGCCGCGTCCAGGTCGATGCGACGCCCGGCAATGATCCCCGCCTCTTCCAGGCGCCTGATCCGGCGCCAGGCGGCGGGCTGGGACAGGCCGAGCGCTCGGCCGATGGCGCCCGCACTTTGCGTGGCATCTGCGACGAGCGCACGCAGGATCGCCCGGTCGGTGTCGTCAAGGTCGATCATAGCGGCAGGCTCCCGGTTTCCTTGATCGTCGAGACCAGCATCAGGCTTTCGATATCGGCGATATGCGGCAGCGTCAGGATGCGGTCGCGGTAGACCTCCTGATAATGGCCCATGTCGCGGGCGATGACGTTGAGCCGCACATCGACGCGGCCAAGGAAGGTCTGGATCTCGATCACCTCCGGCACCTCGCGCGCCGCGTCGAGGAATTCGTCGAAGGCGCGGGGGTTGGTCTTGTCGAGGGTGAAGCGCAAGCTGACCTCGACCGCCCAGCCGAGCGCCCGCCAGTCGATGACGGCGTGCCGGCCCTTGAGGACGCCCGCCTCGGTGAGCTTTTCAAGCCGCCGCCAGCAGGTCGCCGCCGTCACGCCCGCCCGCTCCGCCAGATCGGCGGTGGCAAGTCCGGGTTCCGCCATGAGTTGCCGCAGGATGCGGCGGTCGGTATCGTCGATATGCATGATTATTTCATAAACTAGGCAATTTAGGAATGATTTATCGCAAATTACCGGCGTTTCGTCAAACTTTGAACCGGAATTCACCTGAATACCCCTATGCTCGCCGCCAGTTGCAACGAAAGGACTCCCCATGCGCGTCTATTACGATCGCGATTGCGATATCAACCTCATCAAGGACAAGAAGGTCGCCATCCTCGGCTACGGATCGCCAGGGCCATGCCCATGCGCTGAACCTGCGCGATTCCGGCGCCAAGAACGTCGTCATTGCGCTGCGCGAAGGATCGGCCACCGCCAAGAAATGCGAAGCCGAGGGCCTGAAGGTCATGGGCATCGCCGAAGCCGCGAAGTGGTGCGACCTCATCATGTTCACCATGCCCGACGAATTGCAGGCCGAGACCTACAAGAAATACGTCCACGACAACCTGCGCGAAGGCGCCGCCATCGCCTTCGCCCATGGCCTCAACGTCCATTTCGGCCTGATCGAGCCGAAGCCCGGCGTCGATGTCATCATGATGGCGCCGAAGGGCCCCGGCCACACGGTGCGCGGCGAATATGTCAAGGGCGGCGGCGTGCCCTGCCTTGTCGCCGTCCATCAGGACGCGTCGGGCAAGGCGATGGAAATCGGCCTGTCCTATTGCTCGGCCATCGGCGGCGGCCGTTCGGGCATCATCGAGACCAACTTCCGCCAGGAATGCGAAACCGACCTCTTCGGCGAACAGGCGGTGCTCTGCGGCGGCCTCGTCGAACTGATCCGCATGGGCTTCGAGACGCTGGTCGAGGCCGGCTACGAGCCCGAGATGGCCTATTTCGAGTGCCTGCACGAGGTGAAGCTGATCGTGGACCTGATCTACGAAGGCGGCATCGCCAACATGAACTACTCGATCTCGAACACCGCCGAATACGGCGAGTATGTCTCGCGGCCCGCGCATCCTGCCCTACGACGAGACGAAGGCCCGGATGAAGGAGGTTCTGCGGGACATCCAGACCGGCAAGTTCGTGCGCGACTTCATGCAGGAAAACTCGGTCGGCCAGCCGTTCTTCAAGGCCACCCGCCGCCTGAACGACGAACACCAGATCGAAAAGGTCGGCGAGAAGCTGCGCGCCATGATGCCCTGGATCTCCAAGGGCAAGATGGTCGACAAATCGCGGAACTGATACCGCAGGCGGGGTCCCGGCAACGGGGCCCCTCCGTCAGATCGACTTGCTCTGCCCGGCGACACCGCAGCGGAACCGTTCGATCCGGTAGTCGGGATGCGCCACCTGCCAGCGCGCGGCCTCGACCTGGCCCATCGCCATGCAGGCCATGAGCGAGACATCCTGCGCATCGTAGAGGAACGACACCTCGCGGCAGTCGCTTCCGGTCATCAGGCAGGCGGATATGAGCAGTTCGATCATTTGCACCAAGCTCCTGGTAACGCGCCCTCCCTTCGCGTGCTTGTAGCATGGCATGGGCTGATGCCGGATTCATGGCCGAATCGGGAAACTCCCGCGGCATTTGCGTTGGTCTCCACTGCCAATTGTGGCAGCGGTCGGCGGGCGCGTTGCCCGAATTCTTGGCGGCGGTGCAGCACGGCAACGACGCGCGCCCAGAGAATCTGACCCGCAGCAGCCAAGCGGGCGGCGGCGTCAGGTCAGGCGGCCGCTTCGACCGCCGCAACGATGCCGCCGACGACTTCGGCCAGAAGACCCTCGTCCTCGCATTCGGCCATGACACGGATCAGCGGTTCGGTCCCGGACTTGCGGATCAGCAGGCGGCCAGAGTGGCGAAGGCGTATCTCAGCCTCAGCAATCACTTTTCGAACACTTTCGGACGAAAGTGGCTCTTTCTCCGCCGAATACCTGACGTTTTTCAACATCTGCGGCACGGTTTCGAACTGATGAACAAGGTCAGAGGCGCGCTGGCCTTCTTCGACCATGGCTGCAAGGAAATGCAATGAGGCGAGCAGGCCGTCCCCGGTCGTCGCATAATCGGTCATCACGATATGGCCCGATTGCTCGCCGCCAAGGTTGAAGCCACCCTCACGCATCTTTTCGACGACGTAGCGATCGCCCACCGCCGCGCGTTCGAGGCGCAGGTTCCGTCCGCTCAGGAAGCGCTCAAGCCCGAGGTTGGACATCACGCTGGCGACGAGCACGCCGCCGTTGAGCCGCCCCTCCGCCGCCCAGCGCGCAGCAAGGAGCGCCATGATCTGGTCGCCGTCCGCCACCTTGCCCTTTTCATCGATCAGCATCACCCGGTCGGCGTCGCCGTCAAGACAGATGCCGACATCGGCGCCATGCGCGACAACGGTTTCAGCCGCCAGCCGCGTATCCGTGGAGCCGCATTTCTCATTGATGTTGAGTCCGTTGGGGGAGACGCCGATCGGGATGATCTCGGCCCCCAATTCCCACAGGACCTCGGGCGCTGTCTTGTAGGCCGCGCCGTTCGCGCAGTCGATCACCACCTTCAGCCCGTCGAAACGCCGCCCGGCGGGCAGGGTCGCCTTCACCCGTTCGTTATACCGAAACCGCCCGTCGTCGATGCGCTTGGCACGGCCGATGTTCACGGCCTGCGCGGGGTCGACACCTTCCTCGACCAGCGCTTCGATCTCCAGTTCCGCCTCATCGGAGAGCTTGAACCCGTCCGGGCCGAAGAACTTGATGCCGTTGTCCTGATGGGGGTTGTGGCTGGCCGAGATCATCACGCCCACATCGGCGCGGAGCGAGGTCGTCAGCATCCCCACCGCGGGCGTCGGCACCGGCCCAAGCAGAAAGACGTTCATCCCGGTCGAGGTAAATCCCGCCGTCAGCGCGTTCTCGAACATGTAGCCCGAAAGCCTTGTGTCCTTGCCGATCACCACGCGATGCGCAGCCGAACCGTCGCGGCGGAAATAGCGCCCCGCCGCGGCGCCAAGGCGCAGCGCCATGTCGGCGGTCATGGGATGCTCGTTCGCGGTGCCGCGCACACCGTCGGTGCCGAAAAGCTTCCTGCTCATTCTGTTTCTCCCAACGTCACCGCCTGCCAGAGACGGAGCGCCTGTTTTGCTTCGACAATATCATGGAGGCGGTGGATCTGCACGCCTTGCTGGAGCCCTGCGATCGTCACCGCAAGTGTCCCCGGACCGCGCCGGTCTGCCTCGGCCGCCGACGCGCCGCCGAGTGTGCCTATGAAGCGCTTGCGCGAAGCACCGAGAAGCACCGCGCAGCCGGTCATGTGGAAAAGCGAAAGCCCGCGCAGCAGGGTCAGATTGTGCGCGAGGGTCTTGCCAAAGCCGATGCCCGGATCGACCACGATACGGGCGCGCGGGATGCCTGCGAGTTCGGCCTGCGCGATGCGCGCCTCGAGAAAATCGTAGACATCGAGGAGCACATCGCCGTAGCGCGGATCGGCCTGCATCGTCGCGGGCGTGCCTTGCGCATGCATCAGGCAAAGCGGAACACGCGCGCGAGAGACCTCACCCGCGATCTGAGGGTCATACGATAAAGCCGCAACATCATTGACAAAACGGGCACCAGCCAGCAACGCCGCGCGGACAACTTCGGCCTTGCGCGTGTCAATGGAGATGGGCACCGCCACACCCCGCTCACGCAGGGCGCGGATCACCGGGGCGGTCCGCGCAATCTCATCTCCGGTGCCCACCTCCGCGGCGCCGGGGCGCGTGCTTTCGCCGCCGATGTCAAGGATATCCGCCCCGTCCGCCGCCATCGCAACCGCATGGGCGACGGCGGCCTCCGGCCGGTCGAACCGTCCGCCATCCGAAAAGCTGTCGGGGGTGACGTTGAGGATGCCCATGAGGCGCGGGCGGTCCATCGCAAGGCCGGCCAACGCGGCGCGGGGCGCGCTCAAGCGGCGCGCAACGGCGGCGGGAAGATCCTGCACCGGGACAAGGCCGCGCGATCCCGACCGTGTCAAATGTTCAACATGGGTAAACCAGGTCCAGCCGCCGGCAAGCGACACGGCCTCATCAGGGCGGGTCGGATCGGTCTGGGCAATCGGCCGGAAATAGTCCATCGCGCCTTTTCACCGCCTTGGCGGCGCTTTGCAAGGCCGCGCCGTCATGCGCGCTCAACCGGCGCGCTGCATCCTGCCGGGATTGTGACAGGCCCGTGAACGATGACACGCAGTGCTTGCAGATGATCAGCAAGCCAGAACGCCAGCGCCAGCCCGTCTTCGGCGCGCTTCGGCCCGTCGTGGGCGTCGAGCACGATCTTCGAGGGTGCCCAGACCACCATCTGGCCGTGCTTCATCGCCCAATCGATCTCGGTCCGGGTGGCGACCACGACACAGCGCGGGTCGCGCGCGGCAAGGCGCCAGGCGTTCTGCTCGATCTCAAGGAGGTCGATCCGGCGTTGCGTCGGCGCATGGCCGGTAGCCGGGCGGATCAGATCGGGCTGGCCGACCGTGAGAATGACAGGCGCACCAGACCCGGCCAGCGCGTCGAGCCGCGCGGCGAGGTCCGGCGCATCGATCGTGGCATTGTCGAGATAGCCGATGATCGGGCGCGGAGCGTCCTGTGCAACGTCGAACGTACCGGCATCGGCGCGTGACCGCACGATTTCAATACCAAGCGCGCCCGGCCCCCGGTCAAGCTTTTCGATGCGGAGAAAGACCCGCAGCGGCTGCGGCTCGGCCAATATGCGCCGGGCGATGCGTTCGGCGAGCGTCTCAAGCAGGTTCAGCCGTTCCGCCTCAAGCTCGGCGGCGATGGCCTCGGTGATGCGGTCATAGGAAAGGATGCGGTCCACGTCGTCGGTCTCGGCGCCGGCGGGCTGCTGCCTGAGTTCCACGACGACATTGAAGCGCAGGCGCTGAGGATGCCCCCGTTCCTGCTGAAAGGCGCCGATATCGGCAAGGGCGATGTGATCGCGCAGGCTGATCCGGTCAAGGACCGGGCCCGCCGTCGCAGACCCCGCCCGTTCCTCGGGATGGGCGAAAGCCTGACGGATGTCTTCGGTCATCGGGATCCCTCGCCGCCTCGCGCCCTCATCATAGAAATGTGCCGCCCCGGCTGGAAGGCCCAAGGCGGCATTCTGAGGCGCCGAAGCGTCAGGTCAGTTCATCGCGGATTGGATCGGCGCGCGATAGAAGATGTGGTGGCCGATGCTCGCGGTCCGCTCGAAGCGGCGCGACCACGAGGGGCGGACCGAGGGCGTGTGGAAATAGGTGGCGCCATCGGTGAGCGCGCGCGGCGCGCCGTCCATCAGGGCGCGGGCGATCTTGGTGGCCGCATCCCAGGCGCCCTGATCCCGGATCCGATCAGTGCGGCCGTCGCAGGTGTAGGAGAACTGGCAACCGCGGCCATTGCTCTGATTGACCACACCACAAACCGTGCTGGGGAAAGATGCGCTTTCCATGCGGTTGAGGATCACCTCACCCACCGCAGCCTGCCCCGCAACACCCTCGCCGCGAGCCTCGAAGTAGAGCGCGGTCGCGAGGCATTGGAAGTCCGATCCACCTTTGGCGGCCGGCTGACCGGCGAGCCAGGCGTCATCGTAGGAGATGCCGCCCTTGCGAGGCTTGCCTCTGAGCTCCTTCGGCGGAGTCACCAGGGCCTGAAGCCGCGACGGCGATACCAATCCAAGGGCGTTCTTTTCCTGACCAAGGAGCGTCGTGATATCGACACCCAAAGCCGCCGTAGGGTCGTTTGATTGGCTGACCGTCATCTCGGCACGCACGCCTCCGGCGAGGGCGAGAACCGCGATCGCGGCCCCGGTCCAGCACTTCAGCACTGACATAGTTCTTTCCCGATTTACTTCGTCGAGCCACAGCCCCCCAAGGCTTTGACTTGGCCCGCATAGACGAAGGGAGTGTGGGCGTCCAGCCGTGCGACATTATTGCAACAGTAAATCAGCGTGTTTAAGCCGACGTTTCCAACCGGGAAACCGTCGTCACAGCCCGCCGCGGAAGCCCTGAGCGCACGCAAACGCCCGTTTTTTAGTCTTTTTCCACGACCTCACGCGGGTCGGCGAGCGCAAATTGAGCTGCGGCGAGGCGCGCAACCGGCACGCGAAACGGCGAGCATGAGACGTAATCAAAGCCGGATTTGCGACAAAAGTCGATCGATGCGGGGTTTCCACCATGTTCACCACAGACGGAAATCGTGATCTCGGGGCGAGTTCTGCGCCCTCGCGCACTGCCGATCAGCAGCAATTCGCCGACGCCCTCTTCGTCCAGCACATGGAATGGGTCTTCCGGGAAGACCGCCTTCTGAACGTAGTCGCCCATGAAGCGACCGGCGTCGTCGCGTGACAACCCGTAGGTCATCTGCGTCAGATCGTTCGTTCCGAAGGACAGGAAGGCCGCGTGGTGCGCGATCTCGCCCGCCCGGAGCGCCGCGCGCGGCGTTTCGACCATCACGCCAAGTTTGTAGTCGAATTCTACGCCTGTCGTCGTGCCCACCGTCGCCGCAACCGCTTCGATGCTGTTCTTGACGATTTCCACCTCGCGCTTGGCGGAGACAAGAGGGATCATGATCTCCGGCACGATCCGGATGCCGCGCCGCTGCGCATCGACTGTCGCCTCAAAGATCGCGCGCGCCTGCATCTCGTAGATTTCCGGCATGGTGATGCCAAGGCGGACCCCGCGCATGCCGAGCATCGGGTTGAACTCCGACAAGGCCTCCACCCGGCGCACGACCTCGCTTTGCGGCCGGTCGAGCGCCTCGGCCAGTTCGCGCATCCCCTCGCGGTCATGCGGCAGAAACTCGTGCAGGGGCGGATCGAAAAGCCGGATGCAGACCGGCAGCCCCGCCATGATGTCGAAAAGCGCTATGAAATCGGCCCGCTGCATCGGCAAGAGCCGGTCGAGCGCGACTTTGCGGTCTTTCGCGGTATCGGCAAAGATCATCTCGCGCATCACGGTCAGGCGGTCTTCGTCGAAGAACATGTGCTCGGTGCGGCAAAGGCCGATGCCCTCGGCCTCGAACATCCGGGCGGTGCGGGCGTCGTCGGGCGTGTCGGCATTGGCACGCACGCCGATGTCGCGGACGTTGTCGGCCCAGTGCAGAAGCGTGCGAAACCATTCGTCGAGCGCGGGCTCCAGCATTTCCGCCTGTCCCGCCAAGACCTCACCCGAGGTGCCGTCGATGGTGATGACCTCCCCCTCCTCGAAGGTGCGCCCGTCGCGGGTGGAGAAGGTTCGCTCGCGCGGGTTCAGCCGGATCTCCGAGGCGCCGACGATGCACGGCAGGCCGAGGCCGCGTGCGATCACGGCGGCATGGCTGGTCATGCCACCGCGCTCGGTCAGGACCGCGACGGCGGCATGCATGCCGCGAATGTCCTCCGGCGCGGTCTCGCGGCGGACGAGGATGCAGCGCTCATCCTGCGCGGCGGCGGCCTGCGCGGCGGCGGCGGTGAAGACGATGCGGCCCGAGGCGGCGCCGGGGCTCGCCGCGATGCCGCGTGCCACCCTTTCGCGCGGCGCGCGCGGGTCGACCTGATAATGCAGAAGTTCGGACAGCGCGCGCGGCTCAACCCGGCGGATCGCCTCATCGCGGCTGATGACACCATCCTTCGCCAGCGTGACCGCGATCCGCACCGAGGCGCGCGAGGATCGCTGCACCCGGTCCGCGTCGATGACGCGCAGCGAACCATTTTCCAGCGCGAATTCGACCTGCATCTCCTCGCGCAGCTTGCGGCGGCAATCGGCGCAGTAGCGCTGCAAATCGGCGAAGACATCCGGCGCGGCCTCCTCGAGCGACTGGCCGCGCTTGTCCTTGACGAGGTAAAGTGTTTCTTCCGCCTTGCGGTTGGCGGGGTTGAGACCACGAAAGCGCCCTGTGACCTGCGGCGCACCGGTCACGCTTTCGATCAGCTGGATCGTTCCCTGCCCGGACAGGCCCGGCCCGAAAGGCTGCGCCATTTCCTGCACGACAAGGCCAAGCGCCGCGTCGGCGGGGGCGCCTTTCGCCTCGCGGAGAAGGCGCGCGGTGGTGCCTTCCCAGGCGCGCGCCATCGAGCGCAGCACCTCGGCCATCTGGCGGGCGGGCGATTGCGGGAATTCTTCCTCCATCTCGTCCTCATAGGCGGCAAGGACGGCGCGCACCGCGTCGGGCGAGGGTTCGGCGATGAACATGTCGGGATCGAGACGCGCGACATTGATCGCATAGGCCTGGAGAAAACCAAGATACATCGCGTCGGCCAGCGCGGCACCGTGCGCTGCCTTGATCTCGGCGTGCTTGCGGTCGTTCATGCCGACGTTCAGCACCGTCGTCGGCCCGCCCCAGTCGGGATTGGCGGGCGAGGGCCGGAGCGAGACGAGCGCGCCATTGAAGATCGCGGCGAGCCGTTCGGTATCGGGCATCTGCCCGGCGGCGATGGCGCGGACCGTGTCGGCGGGCAGCGCCACCGTTTGCGGCACCGGCAGGTCGAGGCGGATCAGCCGTTGCAGGCATTTGGCCCGCCAGCCGTGGCGCTCGGCATCCACCGCCGCAGAGGGCGTGATCTCGGTGAACGCGTTGGAATCCGTCTGTTTCTGCACTGCGGCAACCCTTTCAGAAGCGGCAGAATACCCGCTTCCTATCACTTGTCCAGCGCCGCGCGGGGGCGCTGCCCCGTCGTCCATCGGCTCTCGGACCGATGGCGAACCGGTGAACGACCCCCGAGGTATTTCCGGCAAGATGAAAGAGGTCAGCCGTCGAGCCTGGTCAGGTCGGCGACCGAGAGGCAGATCTGGCGGATGCGGGAAAGGAGGTTCAGGCGGTTGCGGCGGATGATTTCATTGTCGCTGTTGACCTGCACCGCCTCGAAGAAGGCGTCGATGGGGGCGCGAAGCGCGGCCATCGCGGACATGGCGGCGGCGAAGTCTTCCGTCTCCATCGCCGGGGCGATGGCGGCCTCGGCTGTGTCGAGGGCGGCGAAGAGGGTGCGTTCGGTCTCGTCCTCGGCGAATTTCGGATCGGCGCCGAAGGAGTATTCGACGCCGTCCTTTTCCTCGGCCTGGGTCAGGATGTTGTTGGCGCGCTTGAAGCCTTGCAGGAGGTTGGTGCCGTCGTCGGTCTTGAGGAACGCGGCGAGCGCCTCGGCGCGCTTGACGAGGAGGGTCAGGTCGTCGTTGCCCGGCATGGCGAGGCAGGCGTCGATGACGTCGTGGCGGATGCCCTCGTCGCGGAGGTGGACCTTGAGGCGGTCGTGGAAGAAGGCGAGGAGGTCGCTGCCTTCATTGAGCGCATCACTCGCGAGCTTGCTGATCAACTGACCAAACGGCTTCCCTAGCCAGTGCTCGATCTTCGCGAAGTAGTCTTCGATTGCATCCCGAGCAGACCTGAGTCTTCGTCCTGCCAGTCTATCGCAAGTCAGAGTAGCTCGCGCGACATCAGCTCATGGCGCTTCGCTCGAAGCCTCCAGCAAATTGAGCAAGATGAACTGCTCGAAGTCGGATGCGCAATGAGCTTCTTGAGGAACTCGTCAAGCGAGAGCCGCAGCTCATTCCCGAGCACCAACCGGATCACCCCCAGCGCCGCCCGCCGCAGCGCAAAGGGGTCCTTCGACCCCGTGGGCTTCTCGTCAATCGCCCAGAACCCGGTCAGCGTGTCGATCTTGTCGGCCAGCGCCACGGCGACCGAGACCGGCTCGGTCGGCACCTCATCGGACGGCCCGAGCGGCTGGTAGTGCGCCTTGCAGGCATTCGCGACGGCGTCGGGCAGCCCGGCGGCCTTGGCGTAGTAGACGCCCATCGTGCCCTGAAGTTCGGGGAATTCGCCGACCATCTCGGATTGCAGGTCGGCCTTGGCGACCCGCGCGGCCTCGGCGGCGAGGTCGGGCTTGGCGCCGACAAGCGGCGCGATCTCGCGCGCCAGCGCCTCGATGCGGGCGATGCGGTCGGCCTGGGAGCCGAGCTTGTTGTGGAAGGTGACGTTGGCCAGCCCGGCGGCCATGCCCTCCATCCCCTCTTGCGCCACGGTCCGCAGGTCGTTTTCCCAGAAGAACTTCGCGTCCGACAGCCGCGCCGACAGCACCTTCTGGTTGCCCTTCAGGATCGTCGCGCCGTGATCCGCCGTCTCGGTGTTGGCGACGGTCACGAAGGCCTCGATCCGGCCCGACTTCGGGTTGCGGACGGAGAAGAACTTCTGATGCTCCTTCATCGAGGTTTGCAGCACCTCGGGCGGCAGGTCGAGGAAGTCCTCGCCGATCCGGCCCATCAGGACGACCGGCCATTCGACCAGCCCCGCGACCTCGGTCAGGAGGCCCTTGTCCTCGACCACCTCGAGCCCGGCGGCGAAGGCGGCGTTGGTGGCGTCGTGCCAGATGTGGTCGGCGCGTTCGGCGGGGTCGAGCATCACGAAGGCGCGCTTCAGCTTCGCGGCGTAGTCGTCGAAAGACGACACGGCAAAGGCGGCAGGAGCGAGGAAGCGGTGGCCGCGCGTGGTGTTGCCCGCTTCGATGCCGTCGATGGTCAGGGGAACGACCTCCGCCCCGCCTTCATCGCTCAGAAGGCAGAGGATCGAATGCAGCGGCCGCACCCAGCGCAAGCTGCCCGCGCCCCAGCGCATCGACTTCGGCCAGGGGAAATTGCGGATGGTGGCCTCGAGCACTTCGGCGACGATCTCAGCGGCCTTGCGGCCCGGCTTCTCGATCACCGCGAACCAGACCTGCCCCTTGCCCGCGTCGCGCGCCTCGAGCTGATCCAGCGTCAGGCCGGTCGACGCGCAGGAAACCCTGCACCGCCTGTTCCGGCGCGGTCGTGGCGGGGCCCTTGCGCTCCTCGCGCACGGGCTGCTTTCCGCCGTCAGCCCCTCGACCGCCAGCACCAGACGGCGCGGGGTGGAAAGCGCGTGGGCGCCGGCATAGGTCAGCCCGGCCTCGACCAGCCCGTCGGTGACCATCTTCTTCAGATCGTCGCGCGCACGCGCCTGCATCCGCGCCGGGATTTCCTCGGAGAAGAGTTCGATGAGGAGGTCGGGCATCTACTTCTCCGCGCTTTCGTTCAGCTGTTGCCACGCATAGGCGCGGCCATCGGGATAGACGGCGACGACGCGGTCCACGCCGGGGGTGATGTTCTTTTCCGACAGGAAGGCGACGGCGGTGCCGGTAGCGATATCCTCGGTCAACCGCCCGGAATCGAAGCAGGAGAACCACGAGGGCGCGTTCAAGGGCGTCGGATCGGGATAGACCACATAGGTCTCGCTCAGCATCGCCAGCGACATCGGCGTCTTGAAGCAGCCCCGGAAGCGGAGGGGAGAGCTGTCGGCGTCGATGCCCTCAAAGCCATCGGTCAGCATCGGCTCCGCCGTTCCGGAAAAATCAGTGATGCGGATCGCCGCCGTGGCCGAGGCAGGCTCATAGGGGCGATAGAAGGCATAGACCTGAAGGTAATAGATCGCCGCACCGGCGATAAGGGCGGTCACCACGATGAACCCCGCGACAAGCTTGCCATTCACGCCGCCACCCCGCCACCGGCTTCGGTCGTGACGAAGGCATCGGCGCAGGCCTTGGCGAGCGTGCGGACGCGGCCGATATAGGCCTGCCGTTCGGTGACGGAGATCACGCCGCGCGCATCGAGGAGGTTGAAGAGGTGCGACGCCTTGATGCACTGGTCATAGGCCGGATGCGCCATGACGATCTTGCGGCCCGCCTTGTCTTCGGCGGGGGCGGCGAGGATGCGGGTGCATTCCGCCTCGGCATCCTCGAAATGTTTCAGGCAGCATCCCGGTATCGGCCTGATCGAAGTTCCAGCGGCTGTATTCCTCTTCGGTCTGGCGGAAGATGTCGCCGTAGCTCAGCGGGATCGGCGACTGCGGGATCGTTGAACGGCATGTCCATGACGTGATCGACGCCGAGCACGTACATGGCGAGGCGTTCGAGGCCGTAGGTCAGCTCGCCCGAGACCGGATGGCAGTCATGGCCGCCGACCTGCTGGAAGTAGGTGAACTGGCTGACCTCCATCCCGTCGCACCAGACCTCCCAGCCCAGGCCCCAGGCGCCAAGGGTCGGGCTTTCCCAGTCATCCTCGACGAAGCGGATATCGTGGAGCGAGGCGTCGATGCCGATGGCGGCGAGCGAGCCGAGGTAGAGCTCCTGCAGGTCGGGCGGCGAGGGTTTGATGAGGACCTGATACTGGTAGTAGTGCTGCAAGCGGTTCGGGTTCTCGCCATAGCGCCCGTCGGTCGGGCGGCGCGAGGGCTGGACATAGGCGGCGGCCCAGGGCTTCGAGCCGAGCGCACGCAATGTCGTCGCCGGGTGGAAGGTGCCCGCGCCGACCTCCATGTCATAGGGTTGCAGCACGGCGCAACCCTTGGCCGCCCAGTAGGACTGAAGCCGCAGGATGATCTCCTGGAAGGAACGTGGCTGGGTCGGGGTCATGGCGCGCCTGTGCGGGAGGAAAGCGCGTTCTCAATAGGCAACAGCCCGGGCAGGGTCAATCGGCGGCCGGGCGATTGTGGCGTGACGCCGCCGCCCATCCTGCTAGTTTCGGCGGCGGATTCGCGACGATCGGAAACGGGAAGGCTTGTGATTATGCGTTTGATGAAGCTCTGGGTTGGAATCGTGCTCTGGCTGGCGGCATCGACCGCGTCATGGGCGCAAGCGAGCTGGGTCCAGATCGAGGCGCGCCAGACGCTGGGCGAGGCCGAGGAGCGCGCGCGGGCCTATGCCAATGTCTTCCCCAATGTCGCGGGATTTGCGATGACGACCGGCTGGTATGCGATTGCCATCGGCCCGTTTCCCGCCGACGAGGCCGCAGTGCAGCTGGGCCTTCTGAAAGGCGAACGCCTGATTCCGAACGACAGCTACATTGCCGACGGCAGCCGATTTGCGCAGCAGTTCTGGCCGGTGGGCGGCGCAGCCGCCGCCCCTGCCCCGACCGCACAGCCCGTCCCGGAAGCCCCAGCGGAGACCGAGGCCGAGACCGCCGTCGTGACCCTTCCCGCCGCCCTTCCGGACGAAACCCCCGCCGAAGCGCGGCGCTCAGAGGCGCTGCTCACCGGCGATGAGCGCAAGGAGCTTCAGGCCGCGCTGCAATGGTACGGCCACTATCAAGGTGCCATCGACGGAGCTTTCGGCGCGGGCACCCGGCGCAGCATGGCGTCGTGGCAGACGGCCGAGGGGCTTGAGGGCACCGGCATCCTGACCACGGCCCAGCGCGGTCGCCTTCTGTCCGGCTACGAAGGCGAACGCGCGGCCATCGGTCTGCAAGATGTCGCCGAGGATGAGGCGGGGATTGAGATCACGCTACCGCTCGCCCTGGTGGAATTTGACCGCTATCAGGCACCTTTCGCGCATTACAAGGAAAAGGACGGATCGGGCTACCGCGTCCTTCTCATCTCGCAGGCGGGCGATCAGAAGACACTCTCCGGCCTCTATGATCTGATGCAGACGCTGGAAATCGTCCCGCTTGAAGGCGAGCGCGGCCTTAACGCCTCGTCCTTCGTCCTCACCGGGCAGAACGACACGATCCACTCCTATACATCTGTCGCGCTCAGGGGGGGCTTCATCAAGGGCTTCACCCTGATTTGGCCCGCCGGGGATGTGGAGCGCGCGGCCAAGGTGCTGGACGCGATGAAGGCCTCGTTCCGTCCGACGGGCGAACATGCGCTTGACGACAGCCTCGGCGCGCCGATGGCGGTCAGCCACAATGATCTCGTGTCCGGTCTCGCCGTGCGGCGGCCGCTTCTGTCGCGCTCTGGCTTCTATGTCGATACGACCGGGCGCGTGGCGACCACGGCCGATCTGGTGAAAAGCTGCGGGCGCATCACCATCGACGGCGATATCGACATGACCGTCGCTACGCGGGACGATGCTTCGGGCCTGGCGCTGCTGACACCTGCCACCGCGCTCGCGCCGATCGGCGTCGCGCGCCTGCGGCAGGGGCCGTCCGCCGTTGGCGCGGAAATCGCGGTGGCCGGCTATTCCTATCCCGACACGCTGACCGAGGCGGTGGTGACGTTCGGCACGCTTGCCGACACCAGGGACCTTGGCGGAAACGACGCGCGGGAGCGGCTTGAGATCGGTACGCTTGACGGCGACATCGGCGGGCCGGTGCTTGACATGGCGGGTCAGGTGATCGGGATGCTGTTGCCGAAGGCCGCCGACGATGGCCGCATTCTGCCCGATAACGTGGCCATAGCCGTCGATGCCGAGGCGATCCGCACCGCGATGGCAGGCGCTGCCGAGACCGTCACGGCGGAACCCGCCGCCGCGTCCGGCGCGATGGCGGCGGAGGACATCGCGCGGATTGGCCGCGACATGACGGTTCAGGTGTCCTGCTGGGAATAGGACTGGGGTTACGCCCGCCAGAAGCGCGGCAGGAAGATCACGAGCACGACCAAAAGTTCGAGCCGCCCCAGAAGCATCGCGAAGGTGAGAATCCATTTCGCGCTGTCGTTGATGCTCGCGAAGTTGCCCGCGGGCCCGATGATCTCTCCCAATCCCGGTCCGATATTGGCAACCGCCGTCGCCGCCCCTGAGAGGGCGGTGACGAAATCGAGCCCCGCGAGGCCCAGCGCGGTCGCCGTCAGCCCCAGCGTGACGATGAAAATCCCGAGGAACGCCATGACCGAACTCAGCACCTCGGCACTGACCGGGCGCCCCTGGTAGCGCGGCGTGAAGACCCCGCTTGGCGTGTGGATGCGGCGGATCTGGGCGGAAACCGCCGCGACCAGAAGCTGATAGCGGAAGATCTTGACCGAACAGCAGGTCGACCCCGCGCATCCCCCGATCAGACCGATGAAGAAGAACAGAACGACCGGGAAAGCGCCCCAAAGCTGGTAATCCACGCTGGCGTAACCGGTGCCGGTGATGATCGAGGTGACGTTGAAGAGCGCCTCGCGGAAGGCATGTTCGGCGTGATCGTCATTCGCGAGAATACGAAAGGCGGTAAGAACCCCGACGAGCACAGCGATGACCCAGAGAAAGGCGCGGACCTGCGCGTCTTCCATCAGCGGACGGGCCGATCCGGCCACCATCTGCACGTAACGGACGAAGGGCAGGCTCGCCAGCACCATGAAGACCGAGGCGACATATTCCGGCACGCCCTGATAGACGCCGAACGAGGCGTCCGAAGTCGAAAAGCCGCCGGTGGACATCGTGGTCAGCGCATGGTTCAGCGCGTCGAACCCGCTCATCCCGACGATGACGTAAGCGATGTGACACAGAAGCGTCAGGCCGACGTAGATCGACATGATCTGTGCCGCGATCTGGGCGGCGCGCGGCAGGACCTTGCCGCCGGTGTCGAAGGCCTCGGACCGGAATATCTGCATCCCGCCGACCCTCAGTTCCGGCAGAAACACCATCGCCACGACGATGATCCCTACGCCGCCGAACCATTGCAGCATGGAGCGCCAGAGCAAAAGCCCCTCGGGCAGGTTCTCAAGCCCCACGAAGACCGTGGCGCCGGTCGTGGTCAGGCCCGACATCGCCTCGAACACCGCATCGACGACGCGCGCCTCGGTTGCGCCCACGGCGAAGGGAACCGCGCCGAACAGCGGCAAAGCCACCCAGACGGAGGTGGCCAGAAGAAAGGTCTGCTGCAAGGTCAGCCGGTCGCGCACCCCGTTGGCGCAGGCGATGGCCAGAAACACCCCCGTGCCGCCCGCGATCAGGGCGCTTTGGCCGAAGGATTGCCAGTGGGCGTTGCCGTAAGACAGATCAACGGCAAGCGGAATCAGCATCGTCGCGCCAAGACAGGCGGTGAGAAGTCCAATTACATAGCCGACGGGGCGCAAATCCTGCATCAGGGAGCCATCGCCCGAGGGCCGCCACCTGTCAAGCCAAGGATCAGTCGCGCCAGAAACGCGGCAGGAGGATCACGAACACCGCCAGAAGCGACAGCCGCCCCATCAGCATGTTCAGGATCATCACGATCTTGGCCACATCGGGAAAGTCGATGAAGGTGCCCTCCGCGTCGACAAGAGGCCCATAGCCGTAGCCGATATTCCCGATCGAGGTCCATGCCGCAAAGATCGCGGATTCCATATCCACGCCCGACTGCATGATGATCGCCGCCGCGACGCCGAAGGTCAGGATATAGGCCCCGAGATAGAGCACGATGGCGTCCATCGTGTCACCGTCCACCGCCCGCCCGGCGTAGCGCACCGTCGCAATCCGGTGCGGTGCGTGGATGCGCCGGACCTGCGCGGCCAACGCGCTCAGCATGATCTGAACCCGGAAGACCGACAACCCCGCGGCACTTGACCCCGAACAGGCGCCGATGATGCCGATCCACAGCGCCACGATGATGGCGAAGCCGCCCCATTGGCCGAACGTGCCCATTGCGAATCCGGTGCTCGACATGATCGAGATGAGGTTGAAGAGCGCGGTGCGGAATACCGGCTCCAGCCCGTCGTCGCTGGTCAGGACGCGCCAGAGTGTCACCGACGCGACCGCCACCGAAATCCACGCGACATAGGCCCGCACCTGCGGATCGCGCCAGAGCGGTGTGGCGCTGCCGCGCACAAGCTGGACGTAGCGAATATAGGGAAGGCTGCCCAGCACCATGAAAAGTGCGGCGGAATAGTGGATCGCGCCGGAATAACCCTCGAACGACGCGGCGCGCGGGGAAAATCCGCCCGTTGCGATGGTGGCAAGCGCGTGCTGTACGGCCTCGAACACATCCATGCCCAGTGCCGAATAGACCGCCATGCAGGCCAGCGTCAAACCGACATAGACGAAGAAGAGCTGCACTGCGATGTCGGTCGCGCGGGGCAGCACCTTGCCGAAGGTATCGAAACCTTCGGTGCGGAAGAACTGCATCCCGCCGACGCGCATCACCGGCAGGAAGATCATCGCGATGAACGCGATGCCAAGCCCGCCGAGCCAGTTGAGCATCCCCCGCCAGAGCCTGACCCCCGCCGGCAGATCGTCCACGCCGACAAAGACCGAGGCCCCCGTCGTCGTGATGCCCGACACCGCCTCGAAATAGGCGTCGATCAGGCGGACCTGAGGCTCACCGATGATAAGCGGCAGCGCACCGAAGAACGGGACCAGAAGCCAGATGCCGAGCGTGAGGAGAAAGGCCTGCCGGACAGTCAGGCTCGACCTCGCGTGGTTCTGGCAGGCGACCGAGGTCAGCCCGCCGATCACGAAGGCGATCAGCGCGCCCTCACCGAAGGCGTCGGCATTGCCATCGCTCCACATCAGGTCCACCACCATCGGCACCAGCATCGTCAGCCCCAGAACCGAGACGACGAGTCCGATCACATATCCGACGGGGCGCAGATCGAGCATGGCGCCTAGCCATGACTTCGCCCGCGAGAGCTGTCAAGCAGACCCGCAGGCTCAGGCCCGCCAGAACCGCGGCAGGATCAGGATGAGCACCGCGAGAAGGCCGAGACGCCCCATGATCATGGTGAAAATCAGCACCCATTTCGCGATGTCGGGAAAGTCGACGAAGGTTCCCGTCCGCGCCAGCTCCGCGCCAAAGCCAAAGCCGATATTGCCGATCGAGGTCCAGATCGCGAAAAAGGCCGATTGCAGGTCGATCCCGTCGAAATTCAGGATCACGCTGAGGACGCCGATGAGGAAGATGTAGGAGGTGAGGTGCAGGATGATCGCCCCCAAAGCATCGTCATCGACGGTCCGGCCGTCATAGCGTACAGGCTCCAACCGGTGCGGCGAATGCAGAAGCCGGATGCGCGAGCGGATCGCGGAGAAGGTCACCTGCACGCGAAACACGCTCAGCGCGCCGGAGCTGGATGAGGTGCAGCCCCCGATCATTCCGACGCAGGCCGCGACCACCACCGCGAATGGCCCCCAGGCCGAAACGTTGTCAGAGCCGAAGCCGGTGCCGGAAAAGATCGAGACAAGATTGAAAAGCGTCGTCCGCAACACCTGTTCGAACGGAACATCGGTCAGGACGACACGGTAGGCCGACACGACCCCCACCGCCAGGGCGATCCACTGAAGATAAGCGCGCACCTGGATGTCGCGCAGGATCGGCGTGGCGCTGCCGCTCGCAAGCTGCATGAAGCGGATATAAGGCAGGCTGCCGAGGATCATGAACAGCGCCCCCGCATATTCGGCCGGGCCGGCGTATCGCGCAAAGGAGGCATCCGTCGTCGAAAACCCACCCGTCGCGATGGTCGCCATCGCATTGACCACCGCATCCAGAAGCGACATGCCCAGCGCCGAATAGGTCAGCCCACAGGCTATCGTCAGCCCGACATAGACGCCAAGCAGCCCGCGCGCGATGTCGACCGCCCTCGGCAGGGTCTTGCCGAGCGTGTCGAAGCCCTGGGCGCGAAAGAACTGCATCCCGCCGACCCGCAGATGCGGCAGGAAGATCATCGCGACGAAGGCGATGCCAAGCCCGCCGAACCAGTTGAGCATCCCGCGCCAGAGATTGACGCCCGCGGGCAAGCGATCAAGACCCGGAAAGACCGAGGAGCCGGTGGTGGTGATGCCCGAAACGGCTTCGAAATACGCATTGGTGAAACTCGCATATGGCGCACCCGCAAGAAAGGGCAGCGCACCGAACAGCGGCATGATGACCCAGACGAGGAATGTCACCAGAAAGGCCTGGCGCATCGTCATCATCCTGCGCCCGCTCGTCCGGCAGACCAGGGCAGAGAGCCCGCCAATCAGGCAGGACACCAGCGCCGCGAAGAGAAAGGCGTTCGCATTGCCGTTGTCCAGCGCGAGATCGAGCGTCAGCGGCACGAACATGCTCGCGCCCAGCCCCGTGACAAGCAGGCCCATCACGTATCCGACGGGGCGAAAATCTATCATAGCGCGCGGAGTTGGCTTCGACACCGGCGGGAAGTCAAGACCCGGCCCAACGCAGGAATATCCGGCCTGAGGAACGCCCCTACCCCGCCTTGTGGAGCGAGGCGAAGAACCGCGGGTCGAGGCTTTCGGAGGCGAAGGTCTGGCCTTCGGTCAGGACGCTCACGGCATCATGGCTGTGCAGACTTTCCTGATGGCTCGCCACCACGCGGAAATCACCGACGCGCGGCTCGGCCAACAGGCGTTCCGCGAAGGACCGGGCCGCATCCTCGACGAAGATCGGGTTGGCGGCGTTCAGTTCGGCAAAGGCCTGCTCATCCTCGCGTTTCACCATGACCTGCGTCTCGGTCGGCACGGCGACACGGGCGAGGTCGATCAGATCCTCGTACCAGAGGCATTTCGCGCCCTCCTCCACGACCGAGATCCGCGCGACCGACCGCTGCGAATGCGGTGTGGCGAGTTGACCGCGCGCCTGCCGCGCATGTTCGGACAGTTCCAGCGAACAGGGGCAGGTCGAGGAATAGACATAGTCGAGATGGGTGATGCGCTTCTGCGTCCCGTCCTTCTCGACGAGTTCCAGCGCGATGTCGTAATACTGCCAGCCTTCCAGACCCGAGCGGAGGGATTTCACTCGCGCCGGGAAGGAAAACCGCATCATCAGCCGGGCATCGACGCTGTCATGGTCCTTTTTGTAATCGTCCAGCACCGCTTCCAGGACGGCGAAGGAAAATGTCCGCTCGGCATGGGCATAGAAGGACCGCATGATGCGGCTCATGTTGATGCCCTTCTTCTCGCCGATCAGGCTGACGGTGCCGGTAACGGAGGTCTCAAGCGTGATGTCGCCACCGTCACGGGTATGAAACCCGATCGGCAGGCGGAAGTTCGAAATTCCGACATGCTGGATCTGCGCCTTGGCGCCGACGATCAGGCTCGACGGGCCATTCTGAAGATCGGGCATGGAGGCGCGGTAGTTCGCATCCGGCCTGAAGTCCTCCGGATAAATCCTTGAAAGGTCTGGATAGTTCGAAACCTTGCCGTCCGGCAGGAGCCGCGCGATGGCGGGGTCGAGCCGCGCCACCTCGACCGGGTCGGCAGCCGCCGCCCATTCCCGCAGGATCGTCAGAGCTTCGGCGGCGTCCTCGGCATCCGGGGCCTCGCCGATTTTCCTGATGAAGTTCATCGCGCGCCCTCCAAGGGACCTCATCCGCACCGTGCAGTATGTGGGGTTCGACAGGTCTTTGTCCAACATTACGCGATCAATTACGAAGCAAACGCGACGCCGGATCAGTCGCGGCGGATCTAGACCGCCTTAAGCGCCCCCGTCACATCGGCAATGAGGTCACCTTCATCCTCGATGCCCAGCGACAGGCGGACGAGGCCCGGCGTGATGCCGAGCAGAACTTTCTGATCGGCCGGAAGGCGTTGATGCGTCGTCGTCGCCGGGTGGGTGATGATCGATTTCGCGTCCCCAAGATTGTTGGAAATCTTGATGATTTCCAGTGCGTTGAGGAAACGGAAGGCTCCCTCTTGCCCGCCCGCGACCTCAAGCGTCACCACGGTGCCGCCCGCGCCTATCTGCTCCATCGCGATCCGGTGCTGGGCATGGCCAGGCAGGCCCGGATAGATCACGCGGTCCAGTTTTGGATGACCTTCCAGCGCCTCGGCCAAGGCTTGCGCATTCGCCGCCTGCGCCCGCACCCGCAGGTCGAGCGTCTCCATCCCCTTCAGCATCACCCAGGCGTTGAACGGGCTCATCGCCGCACCGGTATGCTTGAGATAGGGCTCCAGCACCTTGCGGATATACTGCGTCGTTCCGCAGACCACGCCGCCGAGACAGCGGCCCGCGCCGTCAATATGCTTGGTGGCCGAGTAGACCACGACATCGGCCCCCAGTTCGACGGCCTTGGAGAAGGTCGGGGTCGCGAATACGTTGTCGACGACGACCATCGCGCCCTTGGCACGGGCGATCTCGGCGACCGATTTCACGTCTATCACCTCAAGCGTCGGATTCGAGACGCTTTCAAGGAAGACCGCCTTCGTCCCCTGGCGCACCGCTGACTTCCACTGGTCAAGGTCGGTGCCATCGACCAGTGTCACCTCGACGCCGAAACGACCAAGGATTTCAAGCACGTAAAGACAGGAGCCAAAAAGCGCCCGCGCCGCGACGACGTGATCGCCGGCCTTCAGCATCGAGGTCAGCGCGGCGTTGACCGCCGCCATGCCCGAGGCGGTGGCGAAGGCGTCCTCGGTCCCCTCGATCGCGGCGATACGTTCCTCGAACATCCGCACCGTGGGGTTGCCGTAGCGGGCATAGATGAACTCATCGGGACCAATTCGATGAACCGGGCCTCGGCCTCTTCGGCGCTTTCATAGACAAAGCTCTGGGTGAGGAAGATCGCCTCGGACATCTCGCCATACTGGCTCCGCCGCGCGCCTGAATGCACCAGCTTCGTGCGTGTCTTCCAGTCTGTCATGGCCGTTCCTCCGGCAATAAAAAAACCCCCACCGGAAAGGCGGGGGTGCGAGGGCTTCCTGCATCCACCAACCTCTTTAGCGGCATGTTTAACGTGGCCCGCAATCCGGTAAACAAATCGCCACAAGCGCCGAAATAAACCCAAGCGGGCGTCACGTCAACAGAGCTTCCAGCGCCATGCCGTCGCGATCCGGTCATGCGGGATTCGTACTCCGGGGGCGTATCCAGGCTCCGCGACACCAGATGTCAGGCGACGGAACCCACGATGCCGCAGCTTTCGGTTACGCCTCAAGGCAGTCAGTGGCGGCGTGCAGACGGAATTCATCCGCGTCGCGAGCGGCGAGAACCTCGCTCTCGGCCTCCTCGTCACCGCACTCGCCGCCGATGGAAAGGCCGATGTACTGGACCGGTGGCGCAAGCCGGGACAGCTTCGCGATCATTTGATCGGCGGCCCTCAACGGACCCTGTGCATCCACGCAGAGTTTTTGCCCTTGCATCGCCGACACGGCATGACAGGTTTCCCCAAGCGAAAGGAACCGCCATGACCGCCCCCATCGACCTATATTACTGGCCCACGCCGAACGGCTGGAAAATCTCCATCGCCCTGGAAGAGATGGGCCTGCCCTATACGCTCCACCTTGTGAACATCGGCGCGGGCGAGCAATTCGAGCCGGATTTCCTCAAGATCGCGCCGAACAACCGGATGCCCGCCATCGTCGATTCCGAGGGGCCGGATGGCCAGCCGATCTCGGTCTTCGAAAGCGGCGCGATCCTGCAATACCTCGCCCGCAAGACCGGCACATTCTACGGTGCCACCGAACGCGACCGCGTCGCGGTGGACCAGTGGCTGATGTGGCAGATGGGCGGGCTTGGCCCGATGGCCGGTCAGGCGCATCACTTCCTGAAATACGCCCCCGCGCTGACCCCGCCGCAGGACCTGCCCTATGCCAAGGACCGCTACCGGGCCGAGGTCGCGCGGCTCTACGGCGTACTTGACCGGCAACTTGCCAGGAACCGCTATGTCGCGGGCGATTTCTACTCCATCGCCGATATGGCGATCTGGGGCTGGGCCTCGCTTTGGGAGGGGCAGGAGCAGACGCTCGACGACAAGCGCCATCTGAAGCGCTGGCTCGACGAGGTCGGCGCGCGTCCCGCCGTTCAGCGCGGCCGCGCCGTTGCGGCCGACAAACGGTCGAACCTGCAAACGGACAAAAAGGCGCAGGAGGTGCTGTTCAAGCGTTGAACAGCCGTCGATCAGCCTTTTTCATCAACCGCGTATTTGCTGAAAATGCCGCTCTGCGCCATGAAGAAGACGAAGATCGCGCCGGGCAGGCCGAAGGTCTTGAAGTTGACCCAGGCCTGATCCGACATCGTGCGCCAGATCACCTCATTCGCAATGGCGAGACCGAGGAAAAAGAGCGCGAGGCGCTTGGTCAGAAGCATCCAGCCTTCGTGCTGAAGCGGCACGGCGTCGTCGATGGCCAGCGCGAGGTAGGATTTGCCGCGCAGATAGCCCCAGCCGAGGATGCCCGCGAAGAGAAGATAGATCATCGTCGGCTTCATCTTGAAGAAGCGTTCATCGTTGAACCAGACCGAGAGGCCACCGAAGACGATCACAAGGATCAGCGTCACGATCTGCATGACCGAAAGCCGCCCCGTCAAACGCCAGAGGATCAGGGTGGAGACGATCATCAGCGGAATGAAGATCGCGGTGGCGAGGATGAAGCCGCCGTACTCGGTGCCGCCGACAGAGAAGGTCGTGCCCTTGAAGCGCACGAAAGCGATGAAGAAGGCGACGACCGGGCCGAGGTCCAGCCCGATCTTCAGCCACGGGTTGATCTTCCTGCCTGCCATTTCTACCCCGCAAACTCCACGATCACGGCGCCTGCCGCGATCAGTCCCATCAGCGCCAGCCTCTGCGGCCCCACTCGTTCGCCAAGCACCAGCCAGGCGATCAGCGCGGCGAAGACGGTCGAGGTCTCCCTCAGCACAGCCGCCTCACCGACCTTGTCGAGCCGCGTCGCCAACATGATGGCGCCGAAGCTGAAATAGGCGACGAAAGCCCCGATCACGCCGCGCTTGAGGAGCGGCACGATTTCCGACGTCGGCACGCGCCGCCAGCGGCGGAACGTATAGACCGGCATGAAGACCCCGTCGATGAAGAAAAACCACGCAAGGAAGGTGAAGGGATCTGCCGTGGCGCGGATGCCGTAGGCATCATAGGTCGTATAGAGCGCGACGAAGGCTCCGGTGAGGACCGCGAGCATCAGCGCCGGCACCATGCGGTCGCGGTCCGCGGTGACGTGGCGGAGGTTGTAGGCGGCAAGGCCGAGGATCCCCGAGATCAGGACGAAAACGCCGAACCATTGGCCGCGGCTGAAGTGCTCGCCGAAGACCAGCCCGGCGCCGATGACGGCGAAGAGCGGACCGGTGCCGCGCACCACCGGATAGACGACGGCATAGGCGCCACGGCTGTAGGTGGCGGCCTGCGAAAGCTTGTAGGCAGCGTGGATCACGAAGGCGCCCGCGAAGATCGGCCACATGTGCGGTTCGGGCCAGGGCACGACAAAAAGCGCGAAAGGAGCGGCGATTGCACCGTAGTTCGCGTCGATGGCGGCGCGGCTGAGCCAGGGATCGTGGCGGCCCTTCTGAAGCGCGCCGAAAAGTGCGTGGAGGAAGGCGGCGAGGAGCGCGAGTGCCAGCGCCATATGGCGGCCTGCCTCGGTGCCTTCGAGAGAGATGAGCCAGGCGCTCATGCCGTCGGCCGCGCCGGGGGCCCTGCCCCCGGACCCCCGAGGTATTTCGGGCAAGATGAAAGTGGAAGGGGCACCCTCGGATCAGGCCTCGGTGCCGACGAGCGCGCGGGCGAAATCCTCGGGGTCGAAGGGCGAGAGATCGTCGATCTTCTCGCCGACGCCAATGGCGTGGATCGGCAGGCCGAACTTGTCCGCCAGAGCGACAAGGACGCCACCTTTTGCAGTGCCGTCGAGCTTGGTCATGACGAGGCCCGAGACATCGGCGATCTTGCGGAAGATATCGACCTGGATCAGTGCGTTCTGGCCGGTCGTCGCATCGAGGACCAGAAGCGTGTTGTGCGGCGCGTCCGGGTCCTTCTTGCGGATCACGCGGACGATCTTGGCCAGTTCCTCCATCAGGTCCTGACGGTTCTGGAGCCGCCCCGCCGTGTCGATCATCAGAAGGTCGGCGCCGTCTTCCTGCGCCTTCGTCATCGCGTCGAAGGCGAGGCTGGCGGGGTCCGAGCCTTCGGGCGCGGTCATCACCGGCACGCCCGCCCTGTCGCCCCAGATCTGCAACTGCTCGACTGCGGCGGCACGGAAGGTGTCGCCCGCCGCGATCACCACCTTCTTTCCGGCGGCGCGGAACTGGCTGGCGAGCTTGCCGATGGTCGTGGTCTTGCCCGAACCGTTGACACCGACGACGAGCACGACCTGCGGCCTGATCTTGTAGAGCGGCATCGGCTTGGCCACCGGCTCCATGATCCGGGCGATCTCGGCAGCGAGGATCTCCTTGATCTCGCGCACCGAGAGCTTCTTGCCCATCCGCCCCTCGGCAAGGTTGGCGGCGACACGGAGCGCGGTGTCGACGCCCATATCGGCCTGGATCAGCAATTCCTCGAGGCTTTCGAGCATCGCATCGTCAAGAACCCTGCGCACTTCGGCGGGCCTGGCGGTCCGGCTGAAGAGACGGCCGAGAAGGCCGGGGCGTTCCGCCGACGCCTCCGTCTGCGGCAACTCGACCGGGGTTTCGTCCGGCAGTTCGATGGGCGTCGGCTCATAGCCGGGCGCGGGCGTTGCGGGAATCTCGACCGGTGGCGGAGCCGGGATTTCCGGGCGGCGGACCGGCACCTCTTGCGGCACAGGCGGCGCGGGTTCGGGGTCCGGCACTGGCACCGGTACGGGCTCCGGCTCGGGTTCCGGCACCGGCGCGGGCTCGGGCTCAGGTTCCGGCGTCGGCGCGGGTTCCGGCTCGGGCTTGGGCGCCGGTTCCGGTTCCGGCTGCGGCGTCTCGGGGGGCGTCGGGTCAGACTGCGCGGCTTCGGCGACCGCTTCCACCTCGCCGCCATCGGCGACGATCGCCTCCAGCCCCTCTTCGAGCTTCGAAGAGGATTTGAAGAGCCGGTCCTTGAGTTTCCTGAAAAGCGACATCGGCGATCCCCGTGCTCGTGGTTCCATCCCACCTAGTCAATTTGACCGGGCGATGGAAGGGTCAGAGCACCCCGGCCATGCCGAGCAGGATCAGAAGCTGACCACCCCAATAGGCGGCCCAAAGCGCCCGTGCACGCCAGATGTTCGTGCGGTCGGGGCCAAAGCGGAAGAGGTCGACGGCGAGGATGAGGTCCGAGAGGACGAAAAGTGCGGCCCCGAGCGTGACGGAACCGAAGGGCAGCCCGAAGGCGGCAGCGGCCATGATGAGGATCACGACGACATAGCCGCGGACCGGCCAGCGCAGGGCACCGGTATGGGGCGCCAGCCAGATCTCGGTCGAGAGGCCAAGCAAGAGAAGCGGCACCAGCACGCCGGGGCCCGGCAGCGCCGCACCGGCACTGAGGAAGGCCAGGGCGTAGGCGAGATGCCCGAAGGCGAAGGCCGCCATCCCGGCAAGGAAACTGCGCTCCCCCTTCAGCGAAAGGAAGAAATCGCCTAACGCCCCGAGGGCGAGGCCGAGCGCGATGGTCGCGGGGGCGCCAAGCGCGGGCGCGGCGAGTGCGAGCGGCGCGACGGAGAGGGTCTTGACGACGGTCTTGGCGGCAGAGGGACGGGCGGCGCAGACCTGGAGTCCGTAGGCTGCGGCGAAGGCCGCGCCGATCAGAACCATGCCCCATGCGAGCATCATCAATTCCTCCGCTTTCGCCGAGAAAGGCATGGTGAGACGGGCGGGTCAACGTGGGTGTGCAAGCGCCGATAGGATTTCCTGCTTCAATCATGGCGTTTCGCCAAGATTTTGCCGCGAAGCTCGCTTAATCTGCCCCAAAGCTAGGCGAGGCAATGGGAAAACGGGCGTGAAGGGCAACGAGACCGAACAGGACGACGCGATGCTGGAGGTTATCCGATCCGCCGTCGGCACGGATGCCGCAACGACGGAGGACTCTGTCAAGCGCGGCAAGCCGGTTTTGCGCGTTGTCGGCGCGGATGCAGGGGACGCCGCTGAAGCAAGCGCGCCCGAGGCGCCGGTAACGGCGCGCCGCCCTGCGACGGGTGGCGCCACGACCGAACGGCCACGCGACCCGGAAGACATTGCGCCAAGCGCGCCCGCGGCACCGAAGAAGGTGAAGAAGCCGAAGGCGCCCCGGCAACCTTCGCGGCTAGGCCTCTGGCTCAGGTCCGAGGCGGCGCGGTGGAGACCGCTTCTGCCTTTCGCCATCGCGACGCTGGCACCCGTTCCGCTTTTGCTGCTGGCCGCGATCTTCGGCGGCGGCTGGGTCGCCCTCGCGCTTCTGTGGATGACCGGTCTCACCTTCGCGATCGACGAATTCGCCAAACGCCGCGGCATCGAAGGCCCGGCGCCGCGCCCCGAGGCCGAGGCGAACCGGCTGTCGGCCGCGCTCGCCGTGCTGCACTTCCCGCTTCTGGCGCTGGCGATCTGGTCGCTTTCGGGTGGCGCGGGGCATGGTTTTTTCGGCTGGCTCGGAACATTTCTCGCCTTCGGACTCTGGTTCGGGCAGGTCTCGAATTCGAACGCGCATGAGTTGATCCACCGCAGCGACCGACGGCTTTTCCGGGTCGGGATGTGGGTCTACATCTCTCTGCTCTTCGGCCATCACACCTCGGCCCACCGCCTGGTGCATCATCGCTTCGTCGCCACCACGGATGATCCCAATACCGCCGGCCTGGGCGAGAATTTCTACCTCTTCGCGGCCCGCGCCTGGCCCGGCGCCTTTGTGGCGGGGTTCGAGATGGAAGCGCATCGTCTCGGAGGCAAGGACTTCGACTGGAAGCGGCCCAATCCCTACGCGATCTATGTCGCCGTAGGGCTGCTGTGTGTCATCCTCGCGACGGCGCTTTTCGGTTTTGATGGGCTGATCGCCTATCTTCTCCTCTGCGCCCATGCGCAGGTTCAGCTGTTGTTGTCGGATTATGTGCAGCACTACGGCCTTCAGCGCGAGAAGCTGCCCTCGGGCACGCTGATGCCCGCGGGACCGCAGCATAGCTGGGATGCGCCGCACCCCCTGTCGGGGCTGATGATGCTGAATGCCGCGCGCCACGCCGATCACCATGCCCATCCCGGCAGGCCCTATACGGAACTGACGCTGTCACCGGGGGGGCGTGCGCCTCTCTTGCCCTATTCACTGCCGGTGATGGCGACGATCGCATTGATCCCGACACTCTGGTTCCGCATCATGGACCCGAGGCTTGCGGCGCTGAAACGGCGCGGCGCGGCCTGAGGGGCACTGGCCTTTCGGCCGGCGATCTGGCAGGCTGCGGAGGCAACCTTCGGAGCGTCAGATGCGGCCTGTCTTCATCGCCCTTGCCCTGATCGCGGGGCTCACCCCGGTTTGCGCCGCCGAACCGGGGCAGCCGCTCACCGCCGAGGAATTCGACGCGGTGACGGTCGGGCGCACGCTTTACTACAATTCCGGCGGGCAGCCCTACGGGGTCGAGCAATATCTGCCGGGCCGCAGGGTGGTCTGGGCCTTTCTCGGCGACGATTGCCGCAAGGGCGAATGGTATCCCGAAGGCAATGACATCTGCTTCGTCTATGAAGACAATCCCGAGCCGCAGTGCTGGGCGTTTTTTCAATCGAAATCCGGACTTCTCGCGCGGTTTCGGGGTGATCCGGCGAGCCTGCCGCTGATCGCGGTCGAGGAAAGTGGTGCGCCGATGGCCTGCATGGGGCCCGACGTGGGAGTCTGAAGATTTCGCCCCGGATCAGGTCCGGGGCGACCGAAGCGGGGGCCCTGCCCCCGCACCCCCGGGGTATTTCGGCAATAGAGAAGCTCGGTCAGAAGAGGTTACCCTGGTCCGGGCCGGTGTCGCCCTTCGCTTTGCGCGGTCGCGATGTCGCGCCTGGAGTGGCGGGGAGGCGACCGTCGGCGAATTCGATTTCCAGAAGTGCGGCAGCTTCGGCGGAGGCCTTGGTCGTGACGACGGCGCCCTCGGCGCGGATGACGGCATAGCCCCGGCGGAGCGTTTCGGTATAGCCGAGCGTCTGGCGCGTGCGGTCGAGGCTGACGAGGCTTTGCGCGAGCGCGTCGAGTCTCGTCCGCTGGGCGATCGTCAGCCGTTCGGCAAACGCGGCAAGCTCGCCCTTCCGGCGCGCGTTGTCGCGGGCGGTGTCGCGGCTCAGCCGGGCTAGGGCGGGACCAAGACGTGCGGCGCGGTCCTGAAGGAGGCGGCGTTCCCGGCTGATGAAACCGGTCAGAAGACCGGGCTGCATCCGGCCCGCGACGCCGTTGAACGTGGCTCGCTTGCGGGTTGTCGCGGCGAAAAGGCCGGGGCCGAGGCGGTCTGACCAGAGATCGAATCGCTGGCGGGCGGGGTCGAGGAGCGTTTCGGGCCGCCCGAGGGCGCGCGAAAGGTCGATCAGGCGCTGGCGGCGCGTCTCGAGCCGGTGCGACATGGCGCGGGCGATGCGTGCCGCCTGTTCACCGCTCCAGGCGAGAAGGTCGATCCGGACCGGCACCGCCATCTCGGCGGCGGCGGTCGGCGTCGGCGCGCGGCGGTCGGCAGCGTGGTCGATCAGGGTCGTATCCGTCTCGTGCCCGACGGCGGAGATCAGCGGGATGCGGCTGTCGGCGGCGGCGCGGACGACGATTTCCTCGTTGAAGCCCCAGAGGTCTTCCAGCGATCCGCCACCACGGGCGACAATGAGAAGATCGGGGCGCGGGATCGGGCCGCCTTCCGGCAGCGCGTTGAAGCCGCGGATCGCGGCGGCGACCTCGGGGGCGCATTTCTCGCCCTGAACCGCCACCGGCCAGATCAGCACGCGGCGGGGGAAGCGGTCGCGGAGCCGGTGCAGGATGTCGCGGATCACCGCACCGGAGGGCGAGGTCACGACGCCGATCACCTCGGGCAGGAACGGCAGCGGCTTCTTGCGGGCGGCGTCGAAAAGCCCTTCGGCAGCCAGAGCGGCCCGGCGTTTTTCGAGCATCAGCATCAGGGCACCCTGCCCCGCCGGTGCGATATCCTCGACGATCAGCTGGTATTTCGACTGGCCGGGGAAGGTTGTCAGGCGACCGGTCGCTATAACCTCCATCCCCTCTTCCGGGCGGTGGCTGAGCCGGGCGGCCTGGCCCTTCCAACTGACGGCGGCGATCACCGCGCGGTCGTCCTTGAGGTCGAAATAGATATGGCCCGAGGACGGGCGCGAGACGCGTCCGATCTCTCCGCGCACCCGGACATGGCCGAACTCGCCCTCGATCACGCGCTTCACCGCGCCGGAGATTTCCGAGACGGTGAATTCGGGGGCATTGGCGCCACCCTCCGGGCCATCTGATGTGGGGTCTTCGAAGAGGGACATGATCCTGCCTGCTGCGTCTGGCCGTCGCGCGCAAGGTGCCAGTTTCATCGGGGCGATGCAAACCTCCGCTGCGCACGGGTCAGAGAAGCGAAGCGCGGGTCGGGTCGCTCAGATGCTCGGCGCCCGAGGCGCGCAGGCGCGCGGCGAGGTCTTCACGATTCTCGGCGCTTCTTGCCGCATAGAGCGCTTCGTCCGGACGCAGGAGCGTCGCGGCGAGAAACCGCACCGGACCGAAGGGCAGATCGATCCGGGCGGCGACGCGGCGCGCGGGAAGGCCGATCAGGACGCTCGTGAAGCCGGTCTCATCCACCCAACCGGGTCCGGGCGACAGGATCAACGGCACCGCCATCGCGACGATCCCGTCGCGCTCGAGCCGGTTGGCGATGCCGCCGAAGGCCGCAATGTTCTGGGCGACGATCTCGATCAGGCCGAAGGCCCAACTGTCGCGGAGTTCGGCTGTGTCGAGGGTCTCCGCACCGGGGATTTCGACGAAGACCTCGACGCCATAGCCGCTTTCCTCGGTCGCACGGCTCGCGACGAAAGGATCGCTGAGCCCGTCCGTCGTGAGGACGAGCGAAGCGGAGCGGCGCACGACATGGTAGCATTGCCGTCCCGATGGCCATGCCGGTGCGCCGTGCATCGTCGGGTCGGCGAGATAGGTGAGGGACTCGGACTCGGGCTGGCCAAGACGCTGCCAGTGGCGAAGCCGCGCCGCACGGCCTTCGGCGATGCGGGGATCGTCGGGGCGGATGCGGGGCCGCTCGGGCTGTGGCGGCGGCGCCGACGGCGCAGCCGGAGCGGTGCGGGGCTGCGGCTCCGTCTTGCCGCCAAGGCTGAGGATGTCTTTCCACCACACCATGGGTTGCTACTTCACCTGCCGCTTTCGGCCGCCGAGCGGCGCCCGACGGCATAGTGCCGCAGCCATCCCGAGGCGCAAGACCTCAGCGCGGAACCGCGCGCAGCTTTTCGGCAAGCGGTGCGCTCCTGCGGCATGATCGCTTGAAACCGCCCCTTCCCGCCCCTATCAAGCGGCGGAATCGAAACGGCGGGGGTGCGCATGAATATCCTGATCCTGGGCGGCGGCGGGCGCGAGCACAGCCTGGCCTGGGCGGTCAAGCAGAACCCGAAATGCGACCGCCTGATCGTGGCGCCGGGCAATGCCGGGATCGCGATGCTGGCGGAATGCGCCGATCTCGATGTGCTCGACGCTGCCGCGGTGGTGACCTTCGCCGAGGAGAATGCGGTTGATTTCGTGATCGTGGGACCCGAGGCGCCGCTCGCCGCCGGGGTTGCCGATGCGTTGCGCGCGGCGGGGATCCTCACCTTCGGGCCGTCGGCCGAGGCGGCGCGGCTGGAGGCATCGAAGGCCTTCACCAAGGAAATCTGCGACGCCTCGGGCGCGCCGACGGCGGGCTATGCGCGCTTCACCGACCGGGCGGCTGCGGCGGAGTACATCCGTGCGAAAGGTGCGCCCATCGTCGTCAAGGCCGATGGGCTTGCAGCCGGAAAGGGTGTGATCGTCGCGATGACCGAGGCCGAGGCGCTGGCGGGATTGGACGACATCTTTGGCGGCGCCTTCGGCGATGCCGGGGCCGAGGTCGTAATCGAGGATTTCATGGAAGGCGAGGAAGCCTCGCTCTTCGTGCTCTGCGACGGGACGGATGTTCTGCCGGTTGGCACGGCGCAGGACCACAAGCGTGTGGGCGATGGTGATACCGGCCCGAATACCGGCGGCATGGGCGCCTATTCGCCCGCGCCGGTTCTTTCGGAGCCGATCCTGTCGCAGGCGATGGACGAAATCGTGAAGCCCACTGTCGCCGAGATGGCGCGGCGGGGCACGCCGTTTCAGGGAGTGCTCTATGCGGGCCTGATGATCAAGGACGGGCGGGCGCGGCTGGTGGAATACAACGTCCGCTTCGGCGACCCGGAATGCCAGGTCCTGATGATGCGGCTTGGCGCGCAGGCCTTCGATCTGATCCACGCCTGCGCCGAGGGGCGGCTTGGCCGGATGCAGGTGAGCTGGGCCGCCGATCACGCGCTGACGGTGGTCATGGCGGCGGAGGGCTATCCGGGCGCCTACAAGAAAGGCTCGCAAATCCGGAGGCTGGAAGAGCTGCCGGAGGATTCGTCGCATATGGTCTTTCATGCCGGGACCGCGGCGCGCGAGGGGACGATCATCGCCGCCGGTGGCCGCGTCCTGAACGTGACCGCGCGCGGCGAGACGCTGGCCGAGGCGCGGGACCGGGCCTATGCGATGGTGGATGCGATCGACTGGCCGGGCGGGTTCTGCCGGAGCGATATCGGCTGGCGGGCGCTTTAGGCTTTCAGGTCGCTCACGCGACCCGACCCGCCGGGGGGCCAGCCCCCCGGACCCCCCGGAGGTATTTAGGAACAGAAGAAGCTCGCGACGCTCAGGTACAGCCCGGGATGTGGTTCAGGCTTCCCGGACCCGAATAGGGTCCGAGATCTCGAGGCGAGATGCGGCTTCCGGAAAGGGTCGTGCCCACGATGCGGGTCCAGTCCGCGTTCAGGGCAAGCACGGTCGGGCGGCCGTCGCAGGAGGCGATCTGACCCTCGATGGTACTATCGCCGATGCGGTGGACGGTGAGGCCCGGTGCCTCGGCCACAAGCTTCAGCCGGTTCGCGTCGAGCCGCACGATCTTGAGGGTCTTGCCGAGGTGCGGCGTCTCGACATAGGCGAATTCGGCGCGTCCGTCGCCGTCGAAATCCGCCGCCCCGATGGGCGCGAGCCAGCGCCGCGGCGTGCCGATGTAGGCAGTTCCGGCGCTGCGTCCGTCGAGGAAAAGCGCAAGAAGCCGCGCGCCACGGCGGTGGTCGGTCTCGACCGTGATGACCTCGGGGCGCCCGTCTCCGTCAAGATCGGCGAGATGCGGTGCGATATCCTCGTAGAGATGACCGCGCGCGGTCGGGAAGGCGAGCGCCGCGCCCTTGCCCGCCGCCCTGCCCTTCGGGCCCAGCGTCACAACGAGGCGCGACCATTCCGGCGTCTTGCCGAGGATGTCATGGCGGTAAAGGTCGTCCGCCTTTGGCGCGTCGTAACAGGCGCGCGTGATCCATTGTCCGTCGCCCGCCGTGCAGCGCGCGGCGGCAGGGGTTGCGAGGCCAAGCGCCACCAGCAGCCCTGCCGCGATGCGGCGCATCAGATCTGCTTTTCGGGCATGAAGACCTTGAGCCCGTCCAGCGCATCGCTGACCTTCAGCTGGCAGGTCAGGCGCGAGCGCGCCGGATCGGGCTGATAGGCGAAGTCGAGCATATCCTCTTCCATCGCATCCTTCGCGGGAAGCCGGTCGGCCCAGGCCGGATCAACATAGACATGGCAGGTCGAGCAGGCGCAGGCGCCGCCGCAATCGGCCTCGATCCCGGGAATGCCGTTGTCGCGGGCGCCTTCCATCACGGTCAGCCCGTTCGAGACCTCCACGACATGTTCCTTGCCGCCAAATTCCACATAGGTGATCTTCGCCATTCCTGCCTTCCCGTTCCGACTTTTCAGGAGCCGACATAGGCGATTGCATCGGGATTTGCCAGAGCTTCGCCCCGCCAGCCGAGAGCGAAAAGGCGCCCCGGAGCGGGCGCCTTCTTCTTCCCCCGCCGGAGAAGGGCTATTCGACAGAAAGCGCCACGAAGCGCGGGTCGGCGCCGCGGCGGATCAGGAGGAGAAGCGACTTGCGCCCGGCATCCTTCGCCTCGGTGATCCGCTCCTCCAGATCGGCGACGGAGGTGACCTTCTGCTGGCCGGCCTCGGTGATGACATCGCCCGAACGCATACCCTTTTCATAGGCTTCGCTGGTCTCGTCGATATTGGTCACGACGAGGCCCTCGGTCCCCTGCGGCAGATTGAGCTCCGCCTGCTGCTCGGGCGTGAGCGCGCCGAGCGTCATGCCAAGGACGTCCTTGGAAGCAGGCGCTTCGGGAGTGGTCGCGGCGACCGGGGTATCGGTCTTTTCCGCCTCTTCGCGACGACCGAGCGTGATGAGAAGGGTCTGGGTCTTGCCCTCACGCAGCACTTCGACCCGCACGCCACGGCCGACATCGGCATCGGCGACGCGGCGGACGAGTTCTCGCGTATCGCCGACCGGCGCGCCGTCGAAGCTGGTGATGACATCACCCGAGAGCATGCCGCCATCCTTGGCCGGGCCGTCCGGCACGTCGGTCACGAGCGCGCCCTTCTGATCCTTCAGCCCCATCGCCTCGGCCACATCCGGCGTCACGTCCTGGATGCGCACGCCAAGCCAGCCGCGCCGGGTTTCGCCGAAATCCTTGAGCTGCTGGACAACCTTCGAGACGACATTGGACGCCATCGAAAAGCCGATGCCGATGGAGCCGCCATTGGGCGACAGGATCGCGGTGTTCACTCCGATCACCGCGCCCTCCATGTTGAACAAGGGGCCGCCGGAGTTGCCGCGGTTGATCGCGGCATCGGTCTGAATGAAATCGTCATAGGTGCCCGAAAGCTCACGGTTGCGGGCCGAGACGATGCCGGCGGAGACCGAGAAGCCCTGGCCGAGCGGGTTGCCCATCGCCATGACCCAGTCGCCGACGCGCATTACGTTGCTGTCGCCGAAACTGACGAAGGGCAGCGGCGTGTCGCTTTCGACCTTCAGAAGCGCGATATCGGTCTTGGGGTCGGTGCCGATAAGCGTCGCGTCGAGCGTATCGCCCGAGAAGAATTCGATCGAAATCTCATCCGCGCCCTCGATGACGTGGTTGTTGGTGACGATATAGCCGTCCTCGGAAATCACGAAGCCGGAGCCGAGCGCATTCGACCGCTGCGGACCGCGCGGGGCGTTCGGATTGCCGAATTTCTTGAAGAAGTCTTCGAAGGGCGAACCTTCGGGGACGATCGGCCCCTCATCCGTCGGGGCGGCGATCGTCGTCGATGTGGTGATATTGACGACCGCGGGGCTGACCACGTCGACCAGATCGGCGAAGGATTCCGGTGCCGCGCGGGCCGCCGAAGGCTGGGCTTGCGCGAGGGTCAGGGCAAGACCGACCAGGATCGCAAGAAGAAACCCCGCCAGAGGGTCGAGGCGCTGGCGCAGGATGGCCAAGGTTTTGGTCTGCGATATCACGGCGAACTCCCTCTTCTTTCCGGTAGGCCGCCTGTAGTCGGCGGATCAGATCGTAACTCTTTCGTCTGCGGGCGGACAGCTCAACTCAAGGCCTATCGCGGCGGATCAACAGCCTGTGATCGAGTCCCTGTTCCGCCACGCCTCCGCCATTCTCTCAGCCGCCAAGCCCGTGGGCAAGCCATATGAAGGCCGCCCCCAGCGCCATCGCGCCAAGCCCGAGGTTGCGCCTGCCCTCGACCGGCATCGCCCGGATGAGGTCCAGCAGCCGGGCGATATGCGAAGGGGCCAGTGCAAGCACCAGCCCCTCGAACGCAAGCACCAGCCCGATGGCAAGCAGTGGAATGCCGATCAGCCCGATCGTCATTTCTTCTCGGCGGACTTCAGATAGTCGAAGAACTCGCTGTCCGGGGCCATGACCATCGTCGAATTGCCGGCCTTGAGCGCATCGCGGTAGGCCGCGAGCGACCGGTAGAAGTCGAAGAACTCCGGGTCCGCACCGTAAGCGTCGGCGAAGATCGCGTTGCGCTTCGCGTCGGCCTGACCGCGCGCGATATCGGCCTGACGCTGCGCGTCCGACACAAGCTCAACCTTGGTGCGGTCGGCGAGCGCCCGCACCCGCTGCGCCGCCTCATTGCCGCGCGCGACCTCGTCGGCGGCCTCGCGCTCACGCTCGGCCCGCATCCGGGCGAAGGTGGCGTCAAGGTTCTGCTCGGGCAGATCGGTGCGCTTTAGACGCACGTCGATGATCTCGACCCCCAGTGAATTGGCCTCGTTCCGCGACGCATCGCGGATCCTGGCGGCCAAGGCCGCCCGGTCAGCAGACAGGATCTCGGACGAAGTGACCGAACCGAGAACCTCGCGCGTCTGGGCGCGCAGGATCGTGTCGATCCGGGTTTCGGCCAGCGCCTCGCCCGAGGCGCCGACGGCCTGACGGAACTTCTTCAGATCGTCGATGCGATAGCGCGCGAAGGCATCCACCACCAGACGACGGTCATCGAGCGGCGTGATCTCCAGGGGATCGACGTCGAGCCCGAGGATGCGGTCGTCGTAGCGCACCACCTCCTGGATCAGCGGCAGTTTGAAATAAAGCCCCGGCGCCTCTCGCACGGCCTTGATCTGGCCGAACTGGAGGACAAGCGCCTTCTGGCGTTCATCGACGATGAAGATCGACGACAGGACCGCCGCGATGGCGATGACGAGGACGGGAAGGATTAGCGCCGTGCGGTTCATCAGTTGGTCCCTCCGGTCGCCGGTTTCTTGCCAAGCTCGTTCAGCGGCAGATAGGGCACGACACCCTGCCCGCCGGTATCCTTGTCGATGATGACCTTGTCGATCTGGCCGAACACCTGTTCCATCGTCTCAAGATAAAGACGCTTTCGTGTAACCTCGGGCGCCTTCTTGTATTCGGTCAGCACCGAAGTGAAGCGGCTCGCCTCACCCTCGGCCTGGTTCACCACCTGGGCGCGGTAGCCCTCGGCCTCTTCCAGAAGCTGCGCCGCCTCGCCGCGCGCGCCCGCAAGCACGGTGTTGGCATAGGCGTCGGCTTCTTTCTGCAAGCGGTCACGCTGCTGTTCGGCCGATTGCACGTTCTTGAACGCCTCGATCACCTCACGCGGCGGATCGGCGCGGTCGAAGTTGACGCGCACGATGTTCAGTCCGGAATCGTAGCTGTCGAGCGTGGTCTGGATCAGATCCTTCAGACGCTCGGCGATCAGGCCGCGATCGCGGTTCAGGATCGGCGCAAGCTGCGATTGCGCGATGATCTCGCGCATCGAGGATTCGGCCACCGCGTTGATCGTCAGTTCCGGGTCCCGCAGGTTGAAGAGGTATTTGGTCGGATCGTTGATGTTCCAGACCACCTGAAAGTCGATATCGACGATATTCTCGTCGCCGGTCAGCATCAGCCCGCTGTCGCCGGACCCGCCGCGCCCGACACCGATATCCTCGGTCCGCTCCGGCGTGACCGGGATCACGTCGGCGGTGACAAAGGGCCACGGCGCGAAGTTCAGACCCGGCATGCCGATTGAGGAGAACTTGCCGAGGAAAAGCTCCACCGACTGTTCTTCCGGCTTGACCGTGTAGAATGAGGCGAAGGCCCAAAGGCCGACCGCCGCAAGCGCGCCGATGGCCAGCGTGCTTCGGTTGAGTTGCGGGCCGCCAAAGCCGCCGGACCCGCCGCCCGATCCGCCGCGACCGCCCCGGCCACCCATCAGGACCTTGAGCTGTTCGCTGCCCTTGCGCATGATCTGTTCGACGTCGGGGATTTGCGGCCCCTCGCCGGGACGTCGTCCGCCGCGCCCGCCGGGCCGGTCGTCATCATCGCCGCCGCCCGAATTGCCGCCGCCGCCCCAAGGGCCTCCGCTTCCCGCCATCAGGACATGTCTCCCCTAAAATCCATCACAGCTTCTTCTCCCGTCCAACTGGGCTTTCCTGGCTGAAAGTCAAGCCTTGCGGACCGGCTTTCGCATGGTCACCAGTTCTTCCGACATTGTCGGATGAACTGCAACCGTTCGGTCGAAATCTTCCTTCGTCGCCCCCATCCTGATCGCGATGGCGGCAAGCTGGATCATCTCGCCCGCTTCGGGCGCCACGATATGGCAGCCCAGAACCTTGCGCGTCTCGGCGCAGACGATCAGCTTCATCATCACCCGGTCGGGCCGCCCGGCAAAGGCAGATTTCATCGGCCGGAATGAGGTCGCGTAGACCTCGATCGGCCGCTCATCGCGCGCCTCTTCCTCGGTCATGCCAACCGTTCCGAGTTCGGGCTGGGTATAGACCGCGCTCGGCACCAGGTCATGATCGGCTCTGGTCGGATTCGCGCCAAAGACGGTATCGGCGAAGGCGTGCCCCTCGCGGATCGCGACCGGGGTAAGGTTGATCCGGTCGGTCACATCGCCCACGGCGTAGATCGACGGCACTTCGGTCTGCGACCACTCATCGACCGCTGATCTCACCCCTGCGGCCGAGCTTCACGCCAGGCCGGTCGAGGCCAAGGCCGTCGGAATTCGGCACGCCGCCCGGTGGCATAGACGACCTTCTCATAGACCGCCTCGCGCCCGTCGGTGGACTTGACCCAGACGCCGCCCTTCACATCCCTTGCCTCGATCACGTCGGTGCCGACATGCAGGTTCACGCCGCCGTCGCGCATCAGTTCCGCGACGTGGCCCCGGGCCTCATCATCGAAGCCACGCAGGATCTGCGCGCCGCGGTAGAATTGCGTCACAGCGACGCCCATCCCGTTCAGGATGCAGGCGAATTCGCAGGCGATGAAACCGCCGCCGACGATCAGCACCGATTTCGGCAGCGCATCGAGTTTGAAGATATCGTTCGAGGTCAGAAGCGTCGCGCCGCCCTTGATCTCGGGCACGAAGGGCCGGCCGCCCGTGGCGATGAGGATGTGTTTTGCCCGGAACGTCTCGCCGGTTTCCAGACGCACCGTATGGGCGTCCTCCAACGTCGCGCGGGTATCGTGGATCGTGACCCCCGCGTTGGTCAGGCCGGAGCGATAGGCGGCCTCAAGGCGGTCCAGCTCGGCATCGAGTTTCTTGCGGAACGCGGTCCAGTCAAAGCCCTTCGCCTCGACGCTCCAGCCATAGGCGCGGGCATCCTCGATCTCGCGCGCGAAGCCCGAGGCGAAGACCATGAGCTTCTTCGGCACGCAGCCCCGGATCACGCAGGTCCCGCCCATGCGGTCTTCCTCGGCCAGCCCGACCTTCGCGCCATGCTCGCCCGCCGCGATCCGCGCGGCGCGCACGCCGCCCGAACCGCCGCCGATGACGAAGAGATCGTAGTCGAACTCCATGCGGCCGCCCTTCCCCTCAGTCGCCGAGATCGGCGAACATGTTCTGAGGTGCCGCGAAGTCGATCCGGTCACGCTCGACCGTGCCGCTGTGGATATCGCGCACCTCGACCCGGCCGTCGCCGTAGCCGATCACCACGCGGTCACAGATATCTATGAAAAGCCCGTTTTCAACCACGCCCGGCACCTGGTTGATCGCCAGCGCCAGCTGCCGCGCATTGCCGATACGCCCGAGATGCAGGTCGAGGATGAGGTTCCCCTCGTCCGAGACGAAGGGCTTGTCGCCGTTCATCCGCAGCGTGACGTTGCGCGCCATCACGTCGAAGGAAACAAGCATCTCCTCGACCAACGCCTTGGTCGTCTGCCAGCCGAAGGGAATGACCTCGATCGGCAGCGGGAAGGCGCCCAGATGCGCGACCTCCTTCGCGGCATCGGCGATGACGATCATCTGATCCGACGCCGTCGCCACGACCTTTTCGCGCAAATGCGCGCCGCCGCCGCCCTTGATGAGGTTCAACTCGGGGTCGAACTCATCCGTCCCGTCGATGGTGAGGTCAAGCCAGCGCGCCTCTTCCAGCGTGATGACCTTGATGCCTTCATCGCGCGCCAGCTTGGCGGTCCGGTCCGAGGTCGGGACGCCGGTGATCTTCAGCCCCTCCTCGCGCACCCGCTGGCCGAGGCAGCGCACCATCCAGGCCGCCGTCGACCCGGTGCCGAGCCCGACGCGCATCCCGCCCTCGACGAAATCGACAGCACGGCGCGAGGCCGCAAGTTTCGCTTTCTCGATCGGGGACAGTTCCGTGGCCATGACTCACTCCATTGCGGTCGTGGCCATGCTTATAGCAAGATGTGGATGAGGTGCGAGCGCAAAACGCCCGGAATTATCCAGTTTGGCCCTCGCTTCGCTGGCCCTGAGTGGTAAAATTCGGTCCGCCCCACATCCTGAGGAGGTTTCAATGCCAATGCCCTGGGCGATCCGTCATGCCACCAAGGACTGGCAGGCGTTCCTCGCCGATGCGAAGGAGCGGCTGAACCTCACCTCCGACAATTCCGCCTATACCGCCGTCGATGCCGTCCTTCAGGTGTTCCGCCGCCGCCTGACCGTCGAAGAGGCCATCGCCTTCGCGAACCTCCTTCCCGCATGCCTGCGCGCGCTTTTCGTCCAGAACTGGGACGTGACCGCGCCGGTCCTGCCCTTCGCCAGCCGCGCGGAGATGACGCGCGAGGCGCAAGCGGTGCGCAAGGATCACAACCTTACGCCCGATCACGCCATCGCGGCCGTCGCCTGGGCGCTCCGCCGCCACATCCATCAGCGTGACCTCGACGCCCTTCTCGCCGGCCTGCCGAAAGGCGCGGTGGACTACTGGCATGTCGAAACCTCCGACCCGCACGAGCTTGATCGCCGCATCACCTGAGCCGCCGCGCGAAACGATCTGAAAAGCGTCGTTTTCCAGCTTCGCCGCCGCCCCCTTCCCGCGCTACTCTCGCCCCGAAACGGATCGCGCCGATGTATGTCCTGCACTACGCCCCCGACAATGCCTCGCTCATCGTGCGCCTCGCGCTCGAAGAGATAGGCCTGCCCTATCGGACCGCGCTGGTGGACAGGGCGCGACAGGAGCAGCGCAGCGCCGCCTATCTCAAGCTCAATCCCGCCGGGCTGATCCCGACGCTGGAGACGCCGCAGGGACCGCTGTCGGAAACCGGCGCGATTCTTCTGTGGCTCTCGGAAACCCACGGCGCCCTCGCGCCCGCGCCGGGATCGCCCGAGCGCGGGCCGTTCCTCAAATGGCTGTTCTTCACCGCGAACACGCTTCACGCCGACATGCGGCTTCTTTTCTACCCTGCGCGCCACGCTGGCTCGCAAGACGCTGTCCACGACTTCCTGGAGGTCACGGAGGCGCGCGTCGAACGCCATCTCGCGCTGCTCGAGGCACTCGCGAAAACCGACCCCGGCTGGTTTGCGCCCACGGCCCCCTCGATCCTCGGCTACTATGTCGTGGCGATCCTGCGCTGGCTCGCGCTCTATCCCGTCGATCGGACGGGTGAGTTCGACCTTTCCACCTATCCCGCGCTCCATTCCCTCGCTGCGGCACTTGAGACGCGCCCCGCCGCACGCCGCGCGGCCCTTGCCGAAGGGCTGGGGGACACGATATTCACCAAACCCTCCTATGCCTGCCCTCCCGAGGGCAGCGCTACCTGAAAGGCCGCCCATGTTCCTCTCCGTCTTCGATATGTTCAAGGTCGGCGTCGGCCCCTCCTCCTCCCATACGATGGGACCGATGGTGGCGGGTGCGCGGTTCCTTGAGACGCTGCGCCAGTCGCCGTTCCACCCAGAGGGACTTCGGGCCTCGCTCCACGGCTCGCTCGCCTTCACCGGCAAGGGCCATGCGACCGACCGCGCGACGATCCTCGGCCTTGCCGGTTTCGCACCCGACACCTACGACAACGAGAAGGCCGAGACGACTTTGGCGGAAATCGCCAGGACCGGGACCGTAACGCCGCCCGGTCTGCCGGCGCTATCTTTCACGCCGGACCGCGACCTCGTCTTCGACTACGATCACCCGCTGCCCGGCCATGCCAACGGCATGATCCTGATGGCCACCGACGCGCAAGGCGACGTGATCCTTCAGGAAACCTATTACTCCATCGGTGGCGGTTTCGTCCTGACCGGGGCCGAGCTTGAAAGCGCGGGCAAGCGCGCCGCGAAACCCTCCGGCTGCCCCTACCCGTTCCAGACCGCAAACGAGATGCTGGAGATGGCCGCCGCCTCGGGCAAGACCATCGCCGAGATGAAGCGCGCCAATGAGTTGCACTTCCGCTCGGTGACGGAGCTCAACGACGGCATCGCGCGGCTCTGGCAGGTGATGAACGACTGCATCGATCGCGGCCTTGCCACCGACGGTATCCTGCCCGGCGGGCTGAAGGTGCGGCGGCGGGCCAAGGCGATCTACGATGCGCTTCTGTCCGAACGCGGGCTGAACCTGACGGCACCCCACACGATCAACGACTGGATGTCGCACCTATGCGATGGCGGTGAACGAGGAAAACGCCGCCGGGGGGCAGGTCGTGACCGCCCCCACGAATGGTGCCGCGGGGGTCCTGCCGGCGGTGATCCGCTATTGGCTCGACCATGTGCCGGGGGCGGCACCGTCGAAGATCGGCGATTTCCTTCTGACCGCCGCCGCCATCGGCGGGCTTTGCAAGCACAATGCCTCGATCTCCGGCGCCGAATGCGGCTGCCAGGCCGAGGTCGGATCGGCCGCCGCGATGGCCGCCGCCGGGCTTTGCGCGGTCATGGGCGGGACGCCCGAACAGGTGGAGAATGCGGCCGAGATTGCGCTGGAACATCACCTCGGCATGACCTGCGATCCGGTGAAGGGCCTTGTCCAGGTGCCGTGCATCGAACGCAACGGCCTTGGCGCGATCAAGGCGGTTTCCGCCGCTTCCCTCGCGCTCCGCGGTGACGGCAAGCATTTCGTGCCGCTCGACGCCGCAATCGAGACAATGCGCCAGACCGGCCATGACATGCACGAGAAATACAAGGAAACCTCGCTCGGCGGACTTGCGGTCAACGTGCCGAACTGTTGAGGCGGCGGGCGCCGGAGCGCCCGCCGTTCTGCGCGCTCAGCCTTTCGGCATCTGCGCCTTTTCGGTATCCGGTTCGGCCACCTTCTCCATCGCATTGATGCTGACATGCGGCCAGCGGATCGGGCCCGCCAGACCGTCTTTGCGCGGGAAGAAGTCCAGAACCACGACCTGAAGATACATCAGGACAAGCTTCGGATTGCCCTTCGCGTCCTTTTCCTCAAGCTCGCAGATCCAGAAGGTCGATTTCATCGTCGCCGCATTGGCCTGCCGCACGATGAAGGGGATGTTGACGATCCCGGCGTGATCGAGCGTGGTATCGACCTGCAACACCGTGGTCCGCTTGATCCCCTGAGGCATCCCGAGGGTCAGCAGTTCCTCGGGCTTGCTCGGGTTGAAGCCGGGGAATGGCGTGCCGTCCAGAATGCCTTTGAACGGGCTGTCGCGGTAGTGCTTGTAGGGGGCGAGATAGGGATTTGCGTCCACATTCTGTGGCACTCCGATCGGCAGTCCGTTCACCGGCGGAATTGTCGGCGGACCGTCGAGCATGGCATGGTGACCCAACGCCAGCAGGGAATCGCCATGCGGGACCGTGCTCAACCGGGCGATATCGACACCTTCGACCGGTTTGTTCGTCATGTGGAGCCACAGCCCCGGCTCATGATGGATGGCCAGATTGGCCGCCCCGGCAAGGCCGCTTTGCGGGACGCCCGGCGCGGCGATCCGGTCGTCCGCCGCGATCTGCTTGATCATCTGCTCGAAGTCGAGCGTCACGATCAACTGGTCGCCCGTCGTCGGCTCGCCCGGCACCTCGGGAATACCCCGGTTCGGCACCGCCTTGTCGACCAGCGTGAACTTCAGCTCCTCATTGTACTGGTTGACGAGGAGCCGGTAGTTGAACGGGCTTTGCGCGCCGGTCGCGAACGGCAGGGCGATCATGTTCCAGCCGCGGCCATTGAACGCATCGGTGTTCTTCCACGTCCCCGGCAGCAGCTTCAGCGGCCCAAGATCATCGTCGCCCGTCGTTGCGACGGCGACATACCGGCCCTGTTCTTTCAGTTGCAATACTCTTGCTTCAGTAAGCATTGGAATGTCCCTTCAATAAAATGAACGGTCGCCGACAATCCGCGACAGAAAATGACTTTTGAGAATAAACAACCCACGCGGAAAAATCCGGCAGCCAGATACTACTTCCACGTGCGAATTGTGCCAGTCAGGTATTCCTCCACCCCGCTGGGGGCGGGACGAATTCGGCCAAGACAGGAATACCGCGGCGAAAAAGGCGCCGTCGCCACCGTGCGAAATTATCCCGACGGGTCGCTTTCGGAATGGACGCCACCGCGCCCGGAGGGTAGCCCCGACAGCATGTCTGAGCCCGACCGCATCCTGCCCGGCGTCGCCCTCATGCTGGGCTTTTGCATCGCGGCCCCGCTGATCGACGTCGCGTCGAAACTCGCCGCGCAGGGCGTGCCTGTGGGCATGATCGTGCTTGGCCGCGGTGTCGTGCAGGCAGCGCTCATGCTGCCGGTCGTCATGGCGATGGGCCAACCCCTGACACTCCGTCGCCGCGCCCTCGGGCTCGTGACGTTGCGCGCCTTCTTTCTGGTCGCCTCGACCTATTGTTTCGTGGCGGCCGTCCGGGTCATGCCCATCGCCGATGCGCTCGCCATCGCCTTCGTCGAGCCCTTCGTGATCCTCCTCATCGGCCGTTTCGTGATGGGCGAAGAGGTCGGCCCGCGTCGCCTTGCCGCCTGCGCAGTCGGGTTTCTCGGCTCGCTCCTCGTGATCCAGCCCTCCTTCGCGGCGTTCGGACCTGTCGCGCTCTTCCCGCTCGGCACGGCGGTGAGCTTCGCGCTCTACATGCTCGTCACCCGCACGCTCTCGCGGCAGATGCACCCGGTGCCGATGCAGTTCCACACCGCTCTGATCGCTGCGTTGATCTGCGCGCCGCTCCTCGCGCTCGGCACCGCGACGGGCGAGCCTTCAACCACGTTCGTGTTGCCGCAGGGGATCTTCTGGCTATGGGTCTTCTGCGTCGGCCTCGCCTCGACCGTAAGTCACATGGCCATCACCTACGCGCTCAAATTCGCGCCCTCATCGACGCTGGCGCCGCTTCATTATCTTGAGATCGTGACCGCCACGCTTTTCGGCTTTCTCGTCTTCGGCAATTTCCCGAACGTGCTGACCCTCAGCGGGATCGGGGTCATCGTCAGCTCGGGGCTTTATGTCATTCACCGCGAACGGATGACGGCACGCGCCCGGCGGCTTGCCTCGCAGGCGGCGGTGTTAGCGACGAGATGACCGTGGCCAACGCGGCGCGGGGAAGGATCACCAGCATCGCGCCCGCGTCGAACGTCAGCTCCACCCGACCCGTCGCTTCATTCGACGTCCCTGACCGGCCATCCGGCGCAAAGCCGATCCCGCCGATGGGCCAGCGCAGCCCGGTACTGTCGCCGCTGACCGGAGACATCGGAAAAAGCGAGACCCGTGTTCCCGGCGCCAGGTCGAGTTCCAGCCGTGGCGGCGCGACAAAGACGATATCTTCGCCCCCGATCACGATGCACCGCAGGTCCCGGCGCCGCGCGAGCACGTTCCAGACCGCAAGCTCATGGTCGATCCGCGCCCCGGTGAAGCCGAGCGCGAGAATCAGCGGCGCCGTGATCCGTTGGAGGCATTTCTCGAAGTCGGTGCTGTCCTGCTCTGCGATATAGTGCAGGCGATCCTGCGGGATCGCGTTCCGCGTCGCGTCAGTGAGCGAATCGAAATCGCCGATCACCGCATCGGGAATGCGCCCCGCCGCAACTGCCACATTCGCGCCACCATCGGCTGCGACAAGTGTCGGCGCTATGGAACACATCCAATCCAGATCAGAAACGACAGATTTGCCCGCGCCAAGCAGAGTGACTGGTAACCGTGATTGGACAATCCCCGTTGGCATGGCAGTATTGATGACAAATAAGGCAAAGAGACACAATCTTGGCCAGAAAAAATCCTTTAATATACCTGCTTTTGTCCACGCTCCCGCACAAGTTGCCTCACAGGGTAAGACCAGAGGCACAATAAGAAAGCGAGCATCCCATGGTCGGTGCGAGTAAGATTCTAACGGTTTCCTACGGAACCTTCTCCTGTACGTTGGAGGGATTCGACGAACCGTTCTCGACGATGAAAGCCATTGCGGAATATTTCCGCGATCTGGCTGCGGACGACCGCTACTTCGGTGCAACGCCACCGACTCCAGATGCCGACATGCTGCACCGGATCGCCGAGCGCGAGATCCAGCGCAGGGTCGAGGCCAAGATCAGCGACCACGGCGTCGTGCTGCGGCCCGAGCCGAGCGACACTGCACCCGCCGAGTTTGTCGCGGCACCGATGCCGGAAACGACAGCGCCCGTCGCTGCCGAAGCCCCCGCGAGACCGTCGATCCCGGAAAGCGTCGCCCAAAAGCTGATGCGCATCCGCGCTGTCGTGAGCGAGGAGGCCAAGGCCGAGGCGCACCGCGACCCGGTCCCCGACGCCGAGACCGTGCCCTACGAAGAAGACGAGGCCACGGAAGAGTTTGCCGCCGCAGCTGCTCCGGCGAGCGATTTCGGATTTGACCTCGACTTCGGCGATATGCCCGGCCTGAAGGCCGAGGCTGGCGATGTCGATCGCGACACCGGCGGAAGTTGCCTTCGAAGACAATACCTTCGACGACGAAGAGCGCAGAACCGATCGTTGCCGCCGACGCGGTCGAGCCGATCCAGGTCGAGGCCGAAGCTGAGTTTGAAGCCGAAGTTGCGACCGAGGTCGAGGTTGCGGCGGACGTTGTGGCCGAAGTCGAAGTTGCGGCCGAGTCCGAAGTTGATGCTGTGGCCGAGGTTGAGGCTGAAGCCGAAACCCATGAAATGGTGGAACCGCAGAGCGACGAGGAAGGCATCGTCGCCTTCGGTGCGACCGAGGCTTTCGACGACACACTGACGGTCGAGGCCGCAGAGGCCGAACGAAGGCGCAGAGGATATTGCAGAGGATACAGAGGTTTCTGTCGATGCCGTTGCAGCGGACGAAGAAACTACGGCCAATGATGACGAGGGCCTGGACGAAGACGCGCTGCCGCTCGACCTTTCCGCATTCGCGGACGCGCCGGAAGAAGAAATCGCGGCCTCCGTTGAGGCTGAGGCTGAGTTTGAACCCGAAGCTGAAGTCGAGGCCCCCCGCGCCCGGGTAATCCGAATCGACCGCGCCTCGACCGAGGACTACGACGAGGATGACACGGATGAGGTCGGCTCTTTCGACCTGCCGGAGGATGCGCCGCTCGAAGACCGCACCGCCGCCGTCTTGGCCGCGCTGTCCGAGAAAGCCTATGACGACGAGGACTTCGAAGAAGTCGCCGAAGCGACGGATGCGGAGGCCGAAGACAACGACATCCTCGCCCAGATCGGCGCCGCCATCGGCGACACCGGCCTGCCGGATCAGGAGGAAGAGGAGCTTCTGCGCGATCTCGCCGATGTCGCCCGTGACCTGCGTCGCGACAGCCACGAAGGCCGCGCCATCCTGGAAAGCGCTTCGGAAGACGACGAGGCTTCGGTCGCGCGTCTGATGGAAGAAGCCAAATCGAAGCTCGAAGGCCCGGAAAACCGTCGCCGCTTCTCGGCCATCGCCCATCTCAAGGCCGCCGTGGCCGCCACCGTCGCGGACCGCAAGATGAAGTCCGGCGATGCGGGCGTGGGCGCGCGCGATGTCCCAGGCGACGATACCGAGCGCTACCGCGACGATCTCTCCAAAGCGGTCCGGCCGCGTCGGCCGACGTCGGACAGCATTCCGGTGACGCAGCGCCCGACGATCTCGACGCGCATGGCGCCGCTGGTGCTCGTATCCGAACAGCGCATCGACCTGAGCGACGAAACCCGGCCGGAAACCGCCGTTGTCCGTCCGCGCCGCATCAGCGCCGTCGTGCGCAATGACATCGACGAAGATGATATCGTCGAAGACGACGATGTGCCGCTCAATCCCGAGGATGCCCGCAGCTTCGCCGAATTCGCCGAGCGTCTCGGTGCGAGCAGCCTACCCGATCTGCTGGAAGCTGCCGCGGCCTATACCTCGACCGTCGAAGGCATCACTCACTTCTCGCGTCCGCAGATCATCAAGAAGGTCGCGTGCATGGCCGAGGATGAGGACTACAGCCAGGAAGACAGGCTGCGCTCTTTCGGAATGCTGCTGCGTCAGGGCAAGATCCAGAAGGTGCGCCGGGGTCAGTTCATGTTGAGCGAGGCTTCGCGCTTCATGGACGAGGCGCGCCGCGCCGGGCAGTAAGCCCTGCGGACAACAAGATCAGGCGGAGCGGTCCCCGGACCGCTCCGTTTCCGTTTCGGGGTCTGGCTTGCCGATGCCGCGAAAGACAAAGCGGAACGGCACGGCCCAAAGAAAGCCGAGCACGATATAGACCGCCACCTCGGCGAGGATCGGCAGGCGGCCGTAGCGCGCGCCGAACCAGCCCGTCAGGCTGATCGCGACGATGATGTAAAGCGGCAGGCCGATCAAAAGGATCACCAGCGACCAGCGGCGACGCGCCTTGTGCGAGAGCGCCATCAGTCTGCGAAGGGATCGGTGACGAGGATCGTGTCGTCACGCTCGGGGCTGGTCGACAGCATCGCGACCGGGCACTGGATCAGCTCCTCGATGCGGCGGACGTACTTGACCGCCGCCCCCGGCAGGTCATTCCAGGACCGCGCGCCTTCCGTCGACTGGCTCCAGCCCTCGACCTCCTCGTAGATCGGAGTGCAGCGCGCCTGTTGATCGGCCGCCGTCGGCAGGTAATCGAGCACGGCGCCGTCCAGATCATAACCCGTGCAGATCCTGATCGTCTCGAACCCGTCGAGCACGTCGAGCTTGGTCAGCGCGATGCCGTTGATCCCGGAAATCGCGCAGGTCTGGCGCACCAGCACCGCATCGAACCAGCCGCAGCGGCGCTTGCGGCCCGTGACGGTGCCGAATTCGCGCCCGCGTTCGCCAAGTCGGTCTCCGTCCGCGTCGAAAAGCTCGGTCGGGAACGGGCCTTCGCCTACGCGGGTCGTATAGGCCTTGACGATACCGAGGACGAAGTCGATGGCGTTCGGCCCGACGCCCACACCGGTGGCGGCCTGCCCGGCGATGACGTTGGAGGAGGTTACGAACGGATAGGTGCCGAAATCGATATCGAGAAGCGAGCCCTGCGCGCCTTCGAAAAGAATCCGCTTGCCCGCCCGGCGCGCCTCGTTCAGCACCTTCCAGACCGGCGCGGCATATTGCAGAATCTCGGGCGCGATCGCGCGCAGGTCGGCGATCAGCGCTGTCACGGTCCACCGGGGCAATGCCCAGGCCCTTGCGCAACGGATCGTGGTGTTGAAGCGCCCGATCCACCCGCGCCACCAATGTCGCCTCATCGGCCAGATCTGCGACGCGAACGGACCGACGCCCGACCTTGTCCTCATAAGCCGGGCCAATGCCACGCCCGGTTGTTCCGATCTTCGTGCCTTTCGAGGCGGCTTCTTCGCGCGCCCTGTCGAGTTCGCCGTGGATCGGCAGGATAAGCGGCGTGTTTTCGGCGATCATCAGGGTTTCCGGTGTGATTTCCACACCTTGCTCGCGGATTTTCCCGATCTCTCCGACGAGGTGCCAGGGGTCGAGAACAACGCCGTTGCCGATGATGCTCAACTTGCCGCCCCGCACCACACCCGAAGGCAGCGCGTTCAGCTTGTAGACCTTGCCGCCGATGACGAGGGTGTGGCCGGCATTGTGACCGCCCTGAAACCGCGCGATGACATCAGCGCGTTCCGAGAGCCAGTCGACGATCTTGCCCTTGCCTTCGTCACCCCACTGGGCGCCCACCACCACGACATTGGCCATCCGTCTCGCTCCTCATGCGGCAAACGGGGTCCGTATAGCGGCCTCCTTGACGGGATTGAACCGGAAAATGGCGCGCGCGGGGCCACGGGGCGCAAACCGCCTTGCCCGAATGCCTCGTTAGCGCTAACATTTCGCCATGCCCTCTCCCAACCATTCCTTCTCCGGCGTCGGTCTCCGGCTTCTGGCGACCTTCCTGATGACCGCGATGTCAGCCACCGTTCATGCGGTTGCGGACCGGGTGCCGGTCGGGCAGATCATCTTCTGGCGCTCCGCCGTGGCGATCCTGCCCATCCTCCTCTATGCGATGGCGCGCGGCGGCATCGGACAGGCGGTCAGAACACGCAGACCCGGCGCGCATCTGACACGGAGCCTTTTCGGCGCGCTCTCCATGGCACTCTCCTTCCTTTCACTCGCCTATCTGCCAGTCTCAACGGCCCAGGGTCTCGCCTATCTCGCGCCGGTGCTGACGTTGCCCTTCGCGGCGCTTCTACTAGGCGAACGGATGCGAAGCGAGGTTGTCCTGCCGGTTTTCCTCGGGCTGATCGGCACCGGCCTCATCTTCGGCGCGGCGATGGCGATGCCCGGCGCGGGGGCAACGATCGGCGTCGCTGCGGCCCTTGGCTACGCGCTGACGATGGCCTTCGTCCGGGTCCATATCAAGGGCATGACCGGGACCGAAACGGCGAGCGCCATCGCATTCTACTTCGCGCTGACCTGCACCGTGGTCGGCCTTGCCACCCTGCCCTTCGGCTGGGTGACGCCCGCCCCCGCGACGCTGGGCCTTCTGATCCTCGCCGGTATTCTCGGCGGCATCGGCCATATCGTCGCGACCGAGGCGACGGCCCGCGCACCTATCTCTGTCCTCGCGGCTTTCGACTATACCGGGCTGATCTGGGCGCTCGGTTTCGATATCCTCCTCTTCCGCCTCTGGCCCGACGCGGGCGAACTGGCAGGCGCCGCTCTGATCCTTATCGCAGCCGTTTGGGTGACATGGCCCGCCCGCCGCCCGACATGATCGGACTGGACAGGCCCCGTCCTCCCGCGCTAGCGAAAGCGAAATCAACCGGGAGAGACCGATGGGTATCCTTCTGCGCTGGCTTGGGGCGTTCCTGCTCCTCTCCGCGACCTTCAACCCGAGCGACTGGAACTATCTCCACTGGGCACGGGCGAGTTGGGGCGAAGAGATGCCGCTGGCGATCTTCCTCGGCCTCCTCCTCGCGGTCGGCTACATGATCTATATCGTGGCGACACTCCGTTCGATCGGCGCCTTCGGCGCAATCCTCATCGCGGCGATCTTCGGCGCGGGACTGTGGGTTCTGATCGACTGGGGCTGGCTCTCGCTCACCAACCGGTCAGTCAATCTCTGGCTCGGCATCCTTGTCCTGTCGCTCATCCTCGGCATCGGGCTTTCCTGGTCGATCCTGCGCCAGCGCCTCTCGGGTCAGGCCAGCGTGGATGAGATCGACGGCTGAGCGCAGTACGCCGCACCGTCATCTCCCAAAACGCCTTGCACCGCCTCAACCATCCGCCTAGATAGGCGCGTCAGCAAAACCGAAGGCCCCGATGCAGAACGTTGTCCTTACCGTCCACCTGATCCTCGCGCTTATGCTGATCGGCGTCGTGCTTCTTCAGCGCTCCGAAGGCGGCGGCCTTCTGGGCGGCGGCGGCGTCATGTCCAATCGCGGCGCGACCAGCGCGCTGCAAAAGCTGACCTGGATTTTCGCCGCGGCCTTCATCGGCACCTCGATCACCCTCACCGTGCTTTCGGCAAGTAACTCGCGTGGCGTCTCGGTTCTCGACAACGGCGCGACGGCCCCGGCGGATACCACGCCGGAACCTGCTTTGCCGCCGATCGACCTGCCGCCGGTGAACGGCGACGCGCCGGTCGCACCGCCGCCCGCGCAATAGCGCCAACCACAAATCTTTGGCCGCGACGCTCGTCGCGCCACAATCCTTTGCGGTCTGGTTGCGGGCGGCCCGCGAATCTGTTACCTCTCAACTCCCGTGATGCTCGGTCTGAAACGACCCGGCCAATCCAAGATTTTCGCAGGCAATCACGGGAGATTTCACCGCATGGCACGTTACGTTTTCATCACCGGCGGCGTTGTGTCCTCGCTTGGCAAGGGCCTCGCCTCGGCCGCCCTCGGCGCGCTTTTGCAGGCCCGCGGCTATTCGGTCCGCCTGCGCAAGCTCGACCCCTATCTGAACGTCGATCCCGGCACGATGTCGCCCTTCGAGCATGGCGAGGTCTTCGTCACCGATGACGGCGCCGAAACCGACCTCGACCTTGGCCATTACGAGCGCTTCACCGGCGTCCACGCCCGCAAGACCGACAGCGATCTCCTCCGGCCGCATCTATTCCAACGTGCTGGAGAAGGAACGCCGCGGCGACTACCTCGGCAAGACCATCCAGGTCATCCCCCACGTCACCAACGAGATCAAGGACTTCCTCCACATCGGCGATGACGAGGTCGACTTCATGCTGTGCGAGATCGGCGGCACCGTCGGCGATATCGAAGGCCTGCCCTTCTTCGAGGCGATCCGCCAGTTCGCCCAGGAACGCCCGCGCGGCCAGTGCATCTTCATGCACCTCACGCTGCTGCCCTATCTCGCGGCCTCCGGCGAGCTGAAGACCAAGCCGACCCAGCACTCGGTCAAGGAACTGCGCTCCATCGGCCTGCGCCCGACGTGCTCGTCTGCCGCTCCGAACACCCGATCCCGGAAAAGGAACGCGACAAGATCGCGCTGTTCTGCAACGTCCGCCCCGACGCCGTCATCCCCGCCTATGACCTGAAGTCGATCTACGAGGCGCCGCTCGCCTATCACCGCGTCGGGCTCGACCAGGCGGTGCTCGACGCCTTCGGCATCGCCCCCGCGCCGAAGCCCAACCTGGCCCGCTGGGAAGACGTGATGGACCGCCTGAACAATGCCGAGGGCGAGGTCCGCGTCGCCATCGTCGGCAAGTACACCCAGCTCGAAGACGCCTACAAATCCATCGCCGAGGCGCTGACCCATGGCGGCATGGCCAACCGCGTCCCGCGTCAAGGCCGAATGGATCGACGCCGAGATCTTCGAGCGCGAAGACCCCGCCCCCTGGCTCGCAGGGCTTCCACGCCATCCTCGTCCCCGGCGGCTTTGGCGAACGCGGCACCGAAGGCAAGATCAAGGCCGCCCAATTCGCCCGCGAAAAGAAGATCCCCTACCTCGGCATCTGCCTCGGCATGCAGATGGCGGTGATCGAGGCCGCCCGCAACCTCGCCGGCCTGACCAACGCCGGGTCCGAGGAATTCGACCACGAGGCCGGCGAAAAGCGCTTCACCCCCGTCGTCTATCACCTGAAGGAATGGGTGCAGGGCAACCACACCGTCACGCCGCAAGGGACGACGCCAAGGGCGGCACCATGCGTCTCGGCGCCTATACCGCGCAACCTGAAGGCCGGCTCCAAGGTCGCCGAGGTCTACGGCGACACCGTGATCGAGGAACGCCACCGCCACCGCTACGAGGTCGACATCAAGTACCGCGACAAGCTGGAGGCCTGCGGGCCTGATCTTCTCCGGCATGAGCCCCGACGGCCAACTGCCCGAGATCGTCGAGGGGAAGGACCACCCCTGGTTCATCGGCGTCCAGTTCCACCCGGAGCTGAAGTCCAAACCCTTCGCGCCGCATCCGCTGTTCGCGGATTTCGTGCGGGCGGCGAAGGAGGTGGAGCGGTTGGTGTGAGGGGACGATGGAGTAGTTGAGTTACTCCACAACCAATACGACATGCTGCCTCCATTTCTGCAAGACATCCTCTGGACTTTACCTCCGAGGAGAATATTTATTTCGCTCCAGTAGAACTGGCAATAAGCCTCAAGAACTCTCTGCGACATTTGGTCACCGCAGAAACCCGAAAGTCTATTATGCAGCAGCACTTGATAGCTAAGTCGTGGCCATTGCATTGACGAAAGTTCCCACCGACCAATTCTTCGCACAGAGGTCATCGTTGAATGAATCGAAGAATCAAGCGATCTGGACCTTATGCCACTATCCATTACACGCAATGGCTTAAAGGTTTCAGAAGCGATTCACTCCAGAATTTCGGAGGCCGTCTCAAATTGTTCTTCATTCTTGTTCTGGTCCACGGACGGCGGCCAGCAAGTCCTGAGCGTCTGCCAACTGGCGATCTGTTCAGCACCGTCTGGAATTGCCCCCTGCGATACCTTGGAACGAGTCATTGAGGGACGACTACCGTTTCATGAAAGAGTTGCTACAGCTGCAGAAGGTCATACAGCCAGTCGCGCATCATCTGATGGCGGAAGCCAGTCGTGTACAGGTGTCTGAACCATACAGGCGGCTTATCGATAGCCTAACATCCTCGAGGCTGCGACCAAAGCAGGTACTAGCTTATCTCAAGCAGCGCAATTCTTGAGAAAATACCGTCAAATCGTCATTCGACTGCTGTCAGGACGTGATACCGAGCATGCATTCCAACACTGGTGTACGCCAATTCGCGCTATGAATCTGGTATCTTAGGAAGTGGTCAGCAAGCGCAACGACATCGAGCACGGCAGACCTTTATGCTTGGGCGCGCGAGCTCGAGGCTGCAGTTCCCCTAGTGCCAATCTGCGCGCGTGCGAAGCAGCGCGACAGTATCACGGTCGCTTTTCTATGCAACTGCGCTATCCTCTCCGCCCGATTTGTCCCGCGACAAATCGGGCCGCGCCTGCCTGCCCCGGCAGGCGCGTTACCGCGCGCTCCCTGCCCGCCCGACGCGGGCGGGCGTTCGACCGGGAAACGGTCCACCGGACCGTTTCTGATCCGGTCTCACCCCAGGCAGCCGCGCCCCGATTGTCCAACGCACGGCGACAGCCTCACTCCCCTTGCCCTCCGGCTTGCGCCTCCGGGCAATCGGACCGGGCGAAGGTCCACCGGACCTTCACCTTCCGGCCCTCAGCCAGCGCATGAAATGAGTTGGCATCGCTTGTTGTGGTCACGCGGTCGAAAGCTGACCGCCCCACCCCCTCAGAACGCCGGTTTCCGCAGGATCACCAGAGTCCTGCCCGCCGACGTCAAAGCCCCGGTCCTTGCGCCAGCTTCCCCGGACGAAACGTTCGGGGAACAACCCGGCCTCACGCGCCATCGTCCCGAACCGCGCCAGCGAATAGGCCGTCGCCCCCGGCACGACCTCGGGGTCGTTGTGGAAGAACCCCGGCTCCACCTCATGCGCGAAGGTAGAATTCCTGAGGCCCCCGCCGCCGATCGAGACGAGATAGGGGATGAGGTCGCGCTCCATCGTGAACATCGAGGCGAGCATCCGCCCCCCGGGCCGCAGCACCCGCGCGAATTCCGACAGATAGCGCGCCACGTCACCCGGAAACATGTGGGTGAAGACCGAATAGAGGAAGATCAGATCCTGCCCCGCATCCTCGCAGGGCAGCTCATAATTCTCCATCGCCGAACGGCCGCCGGGATTGTGTTGCCGGTCCTGCACGTCGAAATGTTCGAACCGGAAATTCGGATGACGCGCGGCGATATGGGCGGTGGCCCAGTCGATGGACGGGCGAATGATATCGATGCCAAGATAGCCGCCATCCTTCGGCAGGATCGCTGTCAGGGGGATCGCATCGCGACCGACGCCGCAACCGATCTCGACCACGTGCCGCGCCTCATCGAGGCCCGCGTAGCTCCGCAGGTGCGCGATATGTTCGTCCGATACCTCGCGGAAGCGGTCAAGCCGCCCCGTCCGCCACGCCAGATTGCGCGGAATCCGGAAGCCGTGATGGTCGATCGTCTCCACCTCGCGTTTCGCCATCTGGTGCCTCCTCCGGTGCCGATACTTCGCCTGCCTTCCCTGCTCTGGACCCGTGGTCATGTCAATGCGGGGGCCGGGATGACCCTTGTCACCGGACCGTCATCCTCCCATGCTCTAACCGGCCAGCCCCCCGGACGGAGACCGACATGACCGCGCCCAACGACACCCATCCCTCGCAGGACTGGCTCGAGGCCGAACTGGCCGACACGCTCGACGAGGATTTCGAACTGGAACTTGAGGACGCCGTCCTCTCGCTCGAGATCAAGCGGATCTACAAGACCCACCACCCCGAGACGATCGACCGGCACACCTATTTCCAAAGCCTGATCCGCCTCCAGTCCGAACTCATCAAGCTTCAGGACTGGGTGCAGCATTCGAAGGAGAAGGTCGTCGTCCTCTTCGAGGGCCGCGACAGCGCCGGCAAGGGCGGCGTCATCAAGCGCATCACCCAGCGGCTCAATCCCCGCGTCGCCCGCGTCGTCGCCCTGCCCGCGCCAACCGATCGCGAAAAGACCCAGTGGTATTTCCAACGCTACGTCCCCCACCTGCCAGCAGGCGGCGAGATCGTGCTGTTCGACCGGAGCTGGTACAACCGCGCCGGCGTTGAGCGGGTCATGGGCTTCGCCGATGAGGATCAGGTCGAGCAGTTCTTCAACGACGTGCCGGAGTTCGAACGGATGCTGGTGCGGTCGGGCATCCGGCTCGTCAAATACTGGTTCTCGATCACGGATGAGGAACAGCAGATGCGATTCCTCATGCGCATCCACGATCCGATGAAGCAGTGGAAGCTCAGCCCGATGGACCTGCAATCCCGCGTCCGGTGGGAGCAGTACACCAAGGCCAAGGAAGAGATGCTGCATCGCACCAACATCCCCGAGGCGCCCTGGTACATCGTCGAGGGCAACGACAAGAAGCGGGCGCGGCTGAACTGCATCGACCACCTGCTGAGCCTGATCCCATATGAGGAAGTGCCGCACGAGGACATCGCGCTGCCCGACCGGGTCTTCAACCCCGACTACGAGCGCGCGGTCCTGCCGCCCGAGCTCTACGTGCCAGGCAAGTACTGACGCGCCGCACGCCCTGTCGTTACGGATGCACTACGGATGAACTACGCTTGCGGGACGGAAGAACGACGGGCTTTGCACCCGGCCGATTACCCCTTATATGCCCGTCATGTTCGGCCGTATCCTCACCTCGCTCCTGACCCAGCAGCCCGACCGGCTGCCCGAACCCGACGCCCAGCGCGCGCTTGGCGCGCTTCTGGTGCGGCTGGCCCGCGCGGACGAGAACTATACCGAGGACGAACGCGCCAGGATCGACCGCATTCTCGGCCTGCGCTACGGCCTGTCGCCCTTCGAGGCCGCCGCCGTCCGCACCGATGCCGAAGAATTGGAAACCAACGCTCCGGACACGGTGCGGTTCACCCGGGCGCTGAAGGAGGCGGTTCCTCTTGAGGACCGAATGAGCCTGATGGAGGCGCTCTGGTCCGTCGCCCTGTCCGACAACGACCGCGACCCGCGTGAAGACGCCATGATCCGGGTGACGGCGGACCTGCTCGGCGTGAGCGACCGTGACCGGGCCATCGCCCGCCAGAATGTCGAGACCAGAAAGAAATGATCGCCAGCCTTGCGATGTACGACTGGCCGCAGGTCCGGTCTGAGCACGATCGCCTCTGGGCGCTGATCCGCGCGGCACTGCTCGATGAGGATATCGCCGGGCCACAAAGCCTCACTCGCGACGGAAGCCTTTGGGACATCTGGGAAAATCCTGGCCTTATCCTGGGCCAGACCTGCGGGATGCCCTACCGTACGCGGCTCCACGGTCAGGTCGAACTGGTCGGAACGCCGGACTACGCGCTGCCCGACGCGCCCGCCGGCCACTATTACTCCGTCTTCGTCACCCGTGCCGATGAACCGGGCGAGGCCGAAGATTTCATCGACCGCACCCTCGCCTTCAACGGTCAGGACAGCCAATCCGGCTGGGCGGCGCCGCAGAACCAGATGGCGAAGGCCGGACTGCGTTTCACCCACACGCGCCACACCGGCGCACACCGCGACAGTGCCCGCGCGGTCGCGGCGGGCAAGGCCGACATCGCGGCCGTCGACGCGGTCAGCTGGCGGCTGATCGAGGCGCATCACCCCGAGCTTGCCGCGAAGCTCCGCGTCATCGGGCACACCGATCCGACGCCGGGCCTGCCGCTCATCACCGCGCGGCATCGCGACCCTGCCCCGGTTGCCCGTGCCGTGGCCGCCGCTTTCGCAGCATTGACCGGGGCAGACCGCGCCGCTCTGGGCCTCACGGGCCTCGTCTCCATCCCCGCCACGGCGTATCTTGCGGTGCCTACGCCACCGCCGCCTTCGCAGGATGTGCCGGTAAACTAAGCAGATTGATCGCTACTTTGCCCTACGTCGCGCAAAAAGCGCATTGTAAAATGGCAAATAATCGGCCCTATTCGATGCGTTCAGGGGAAAACATTCGTGCCAGATCAGCCGAAAGAGACAGACACACCCGTTATCGAAGTACATGACCTGCACAAGGCCTATGGCCAGCTTGAGGTGCTGAAAGGCGTCTCATTGACCGCCCGGCGTGGCGAGGTCATCTCGCTGATCGGCTCGTCCGGTTCGGGCAAGTCCACGCTGCTGCGGTGCTGCAACCTGCTTGAGGACAGCCAGCAGGGTGAGATCATCTTTAAGGGCGAGGCGGTGCACTGGAAAGGCACCGGCCTTCACCGTCATCCCGCCGACAAGCATCAGGTCATCCGCATCCGCACCAACCTTTCGATGGTGTTCCAGCAGTTCAACCTCTGGTCCCACCTGACGATCCTGCAAAACGTGATGGAGGCACCGCTGACCGTCCTGCGCCGCGACCGGGCCGAGGTTGAGGCTTCAGCGCGGAAATACCTCGACAAGGTTGGCATCGGCGAAAAGTGCGATGCCTATCCGGCGCAGCTTTCCGGTGGTCAGCAGCAGCGCGCGGCCATCGCGCGCGCGCTCTGCATGGAGCCGACAGCGCTTCTTTTCGATGAACCTACCTCCGCGCTCGATCCCGAACTGGAGCAGGAGGTGGTCCGGGTCATCAAGGCGCTGGCCGAGGAAGGGCGCACCATGATCCTGGTGACCCATGACATGAGGCTTGCCGCGGATGTATCGGATCATACAATCTTTCTACACCTTGGCCGGATCGAAGAGGAAGGCCCTCCTGATCAGGTCTTCGGCCATCCGAAGACCGAACGGCTGCAACAGTTCCTGAGCGCGACCGTTGCCGCCTGACCCAATCAAAGCAGCTCAAAACAAAACTGGGAGAAACAAATGAAGAATCTTCTTATCGCCGCCGCCGCGCTGGCCCTGACGGCGGGGATCGCCGGCGCGCAGACCGTCCGCATGGGCACCGAGGGCGCCTACCCTCCGTATAACTTCATCAACGATGCCGGCGAAGTCGACGGGTTCGAGCGCGAGCTTGGCGACGAACTTTGCAAGCGCGCCGAACTGACTTGCGAATGGGTCACGAACGAATGGGATTCGATCATCCCGAACCTCGTTTCCGGCAACTACGACACGATCATCGCGGGCATGTCGATCACCGAGGAGCGTGACAAGGTCATCGACTTCACGCAGAACTACTATCCGCCTGCGGCCTCGGCCTATGTCGCGCTGAAAGCCGACGCTGACGTCACAGGCGGCGTCATTGCAGCGCAGACCGCGACCATCCAGGCGGGCCATGTCGCCGAAAGCGGCGCGACTTTGCTGGAATACCCAACGCCGGATGAAACCGTCGCCGCCGTCCGCAACGGCGAGGCCGACGCGGTCTTTGCCGACAAGGACTTCCTCGTGCCCATCGTCGCAGAGTCCGGAGGCGAGCTGACATTCGTTGGCGAGGATGTGCAACTTGGTGGCGGCATCGGCATGGGCCTGCGCGAAAGCGACACCGAGCTGAAGGGCAAGTTCGACACCGCGATCCAGTCGATGAAGGATGACGGGACGCTCAATACGATGATCAAGAAGTGGTTCGGCGACGAAGCCACGATCTTCTGATCCCTTCGGGCGGGGCCATCAGGCCCCGCCCATTCGCCCTGAGGCACCCCGCAATATGTTCGCATCCTGCGCCGATCCCTCCACGCTCGAAGGTCTGAGCTGGCTCATGTGCTACCTGACCTCGGGCAAGCACATGCTGTTCTATATTTCGATCGGGGTCGTCCTTCTTCTTCTCTTCATCACCGCGCCGATCGCGCTCGCCTTCGGGTTCGGCGGCGCGATGGCGGCGCGGTCGCACTTCCTGCCGATCCGCTGGATCGGCAAGGCCTATACCTCGATGGTGCGCGGCGTGCCTGACATCATCTTCTTTCTGTTCGTGCCGATCGCGATGGATCAGGGCTTCGAATGGATACGTCACAAGATCAAGTGCCCTGACTGGAACCAGCCGGTCTGGCAGGGCAGCGATTTCGTCGTGTGTCCGGCGGCAAAGCTGCCGTTGTCCACCAGCCCGCAATGGGTTCACGAGAGCTATGGCTTCTTCCTCGCCGTCCTCGCCTTTTCCGTCGTCTTCGGTGCCTTTGCGGCGAACGTGATCTACGGTGCGATGCAGGCGGTTCCCCGCGCGCAGATCGAAACCGCCGAAGCCTACGGGATGAGCCGCCGTCAGGCGTTCCGCCGCGTCCTCGTGCCGCAGATGTGGGTCTATGCGCTACCAGGCCTGTCGAACCTCTGGATGATCCTCATCAAGGCGACACCGCTTCTGTTCCTCCTTGGCGTGCGGGACATCGTCTATTGGGCGCGGGAACTGGGGGGTTCGAAGACCTCGCATTACGAATATCCGCACCCGGACTGGCGGCTTTACTACTTCCTCGCGCTTCTGGTCTTCTACCTGCTGATGACCTCGGTTTCTGAACGGTTTCTGCGCCGCATCACCGCACGGCTGAGCCACGGTCAGGCGACGCTCGCAGGCGAGCAGCAACGGAAGGCCGCCGCATGACCTGCTGGGAGACTGTCCAGAATTATGGCCTGCGTTCCATCGGCATCGGCGAGCGGCTCCTGCCACGCAGCAATTTCACGTTTTGCGAACACGTCACGCTGATCGGCTCGGGCCTGATCTGGAACCTTTATTTCGGCATCCTCGCGCTGTCCTTCGGCTTCTTCCTCGCCAATGCCGTCGCTGTCGCGAAGGCGAGCGAAAACCGGTGGCTGCGGCAACCCGCCGAATGGTTCATCTATATCTTCCGCGGCTCGCCGCTCTTCATCCAGTTCTTCCTGGCTTACGAGACCTTCGTGCTGCTGCCCCGCGCGGGGATCGACATACCGCTCGGCTTCGTGACCATCACGGTTGCGACCTCATGGCTGTCGAAAGCCTGGGCCGGGGCGCTGATCGTTCTCTTCCTCAACACTGCCGCCTATTCGGCCGAGATCTTCTACGGCGCCCTCCGCTCGGTGCCGAAGGGTGATATCGAGGCTTCCGACGCCTATGGCATGTCCGGCTGGCGGCGTTTCAGGCGGATCATCTGGCCGACGATGATGCGGCTCGCCTGGCCCGCCTATACGAATGAGGCGATCTTTCTCTTTCATGCCACCACGCTCGTCTATTTCTCGGGGTTTCCTGCCTTTCAGCAGCAGGGCGACAGCCTTTACTATGCGACCTATTTCGCGGCGAAGACCTTCAACCCCTTCATCGCCTATCCCGTCATCGCGGCTTACTTCATCCTGCTCACCCTGACGCTCATCGCGCTTTTCGGCGCAGTCAACCGCTACCTGAACCGCCATCTGCCGCAATCCATGCGCAGCAGAATTCGCTTGCGTCCACAGATCATCCGATAGTATCCAATATTTGATCAAATTCTTCGGGTGCCGGAACCGCTATTTTTCGGCCAGTTACAGGGGCACGACGCCGCCTGACACCGATATGATCAAACGAGGAAGGCCCAAGGGCATGGGCCGTTTCTGCCTGTGGCGCCTTTGGTAAGCCTGGGTGGTTTCGGACCGACCCCGGCACCAGGTGAGATGATGAAGAACTGGCTTAGAAAGCACCCTCAGGTGCGTACCATCCGTGTGGCTGCCGCCGATCTGAACGGTCAGCTTCGCGGCAAACGCGTTCCCGTCCGTTTTGCAGATGCAGTGGTGGAGAACGGAACGCGGTTCCCGATGTCTGTCCTCAACCTCGACATCTGGGGCGAGGATATCGAGGACAGCCCCCTTGTCTTCGACAGCGGCGACGCCGACGGCGTTCTGAAGCCGACCGAGCGTGGCTTCATGCCGATGCCCTGGCTCGACGCGCCAACGGCGCTCCTGCCGATCTGGATGTTCCGCGAGAACGGTAAGCCCTATGAGGGCGACCCACGCCAATCCCTTGCCCGGATCATCGAGCGCTACAAGGAACGCGGCCTGACGCCGGTCTGCGCGTTGGAGCTTGAATTCTTCCTGATCGACGACAGCGGAAAGAAGCTTCAGGTGCCACTCTCGCCGCGTTCCGGCAAAAGGCGAAAGGCCGCGGAAATCATGTCGATCCGCGCGCTCGACGCGTTCGACACCTTCTTCACAGATCTCTACGACGCCTGCGAGGCGATGGATATTCCCGCCGACACGGCGATATCGGAATCCGGCCTCGGGCAGTTCGAGATCAACCTGATGCACACCGACGACGCGCTGCGCGCCGCCGATGACGCCTGGCTCTTCAAGCTGCTCGTCAAGGGCCTCGCCCGCCGCCACGGTTTCGCGGCAAGCTTCATGGCCAAGCCCTATGCCGACTACTCCGGCAACGGGTTGCACACCCATTTCTCGGTCCTCGACAAGAACGGAAGCAATGTCTTCGACAATGGCGGCCACGACGGCTCGGACATCCTGCATCAGGCGGTCGCGGGCTGTCTTGCCGCCATGCATGACAGCACGCTGATCTTCGCGCCACATGCCAACAGCTACGATAGGCTGGTGCCCGAGGCGCATGCCCCGAATGCGATCTGCTGGGCCTATGAGAACCGCACCTCGGCGATCCGGATTCCTTCGGGCAGCTCAAGCGCGCGTCGGATCGAGCACCGGGTGGCGGGCGGTGACGTAAACCCCTATCTGCTGCTCGCCGCGATCCTCGGCGCAGCGCTCGTCGGGATTGAAGACTCCATGACACCGCCGCCTCCCATCACCGGCAACGCCTACGCTCTTGATCTGCCGTTGCTTCCCGACACGTGGGAAGAGGCCATCGACGTTTTCGAGAAAAGCGAAATCATGCAACGCATCTTCCCGGCGGAACTGATCCGCAACCTCGTCATGACAAAACGTCAGGAACTGCGTTACATTGATGAGCTGACGCCCGAAGAGAAAGTCGAACTCTACCTCGATACCGTGTGACGCAAGCGGGTGCCGCTTGCACGGCGGCCCCGCGCGGGACTACGCTTCGACAAACCGGACAGAGACCTCACCATGAAAATCGGCATTCTTCAGACTGGCCAGGCCCCCGAGCCGCTCAGGGACAAGATGGGCGACTATCCCGACATGTTCATCCGGCTGCTTGCCGGGCGCGGGCTCGATTTCACCTCCTACCATGTCGAGGGCATGGAGTTCCCGAAGGACGTCCACGACTGCGACGGCTGGCTCATCACCGGGTCGCGTCATGGGGCTTACGAGGATCATCCCTTCATCAAGCCGCTCGAAGAGTTCATCCGCACGGCATACGCTGAAAAGGCGCCGGTGGTCGGCATCTGCTTCGGCCACCAGATCATCGCGCAGGCGCTCGGCGGCCGGGTCGAGAAGTTCAAGGGCGGCTGGGCCATCGGTCCGCAGGACTACGATTTCGGCGGCGAGAAGGTCAATCTGAACGCCTGGCATCAGGATCAAGTCGTCGAAAAGCCCGCTTCGGCCGACACAGTCGGGACCAACGACTTCTGCGAAAACGCCGCCCTTCTCTATGGCGACCGCGCCTACACGATCCAGGCGCATCCTGAATACGGCAATGATTTCATCGACGGTCTCATGACAACACGCGGCAAGGGCCTGATACCCGATGAGGTCATGGACGCCGCCCGCGCCCGCTTCGCCGACAGCAATTCCTCCGCCGCGGTCGCCGACCGGATCGCGGAGTTCTTCAAGCAACCCCGCAACTGAAAGCAGTGTGATTCATGGCCGACTGGACCCAGAAACTGCCCCAAGCCGCTCAGGACTACATCGCCGACCGTCGGCTGGATGAGGTCGAATGCCTCGTGTCCGACCTTGCCGGTGTGGCCAAGGGCAAGGCGATGCCGGCCTCGAAATTCGCGACGCAGAAGTTCTTCCACCTGCCCAATTCGATCTTCGCCCAGACCATCACCGGCGACTATGCCGACATGCCGGACGAAAGCGAATTCACCGAGCCGGACATGGTGCTGGTGCCCGACTTCTCGACCGCGACGGCGGTGCCGTGGACGGCGGACTGGACGCTCCAGGTGATCCACGATGTGCTTGACCAGAAGGGCGCGCCTGTGCCGCTTGCGCCGCGCAACGTGCTCAAACGCGTGATCGGTCTTTACGCGGAACATGGCTGGAAACCCATCGTGGCGCCCGAGATGGAATTCTACATCGTCGCCCGCAATATCGACCCGAACCAGCCGGTGATCCCACCCATCGGCCGCTCCGGCCGCCGCGTGATGGCCAATCAGGCCTATTCGATGTCGGCGGTCGACGAATACGGCAAGGTGATCGACGATATCTACGACTTCGCCGAGGCGCAGGGGCTGGAGATCGACGGCATCGTTCAGGAAGGCGGCGCGGGTCAGGTCGAACTGAACCTGTCGCATGGCGATCCGGTCGTGCTGGCGGACGAGGTCTTCTACTTCAAGCGCCTGATCCGCGAGGCGGCTCTGCGCCACGACAGTTTCGCCACCTTCATGGCCAAGCCCATCGAGGGCGAACCGGGTTCGGCGATGCATATCCACCAATCGGTGGTCGATATCAAAACCGGCAAGAACATCTTTTCGGATGCGAAGGGCGATGAGACGCCGGAATTCATGCATTTCATCGCCGGCATGCAGAACTATCTGCCCGCCGTCGTGGCCCTGATGGCGCCTTACGTGAACTCCTACCGCCGCTACGTGCCGGACTTTGCCGCCCCCATCAACCTGGAATGGGGTCGCGACAACCGCACCACGGGCATCCGCGTTCCGATCTCCGAACCCGCCGCGCGGCGGCTGGAAAATCGTCTTCCGGGGATGGATTGCAACCCCTATCTCGGCATGGTGGCCACGCTGGTCTGCGGCTACCTGGGCCTTATGGAGAAGAAGATGCCGCGCCCGGAGGCCAAGGGGAACGCCTATATCAACGCCGACCAGCTGCCGACCACGCTGGGCGATGCGCTTGATAGCTTCTCGGAATGCCAGCCGGTGCGCGAAGCGCTCGGGACCGAGTTCTGCGACATCTACGAGTCGGTGAAGCGGAACGAGTACAAGGAGTTCCTTCAGGTCATCAGCCCGTGGGAACGCGAGCACCTGCTGCTGAACGTATAGGCGGATTGTCACCTACAATCACAGGCCGCAGCGAGGCGGCCTGTAGCCTTTCTGCCGTCCATCATGTAAGGAATTCTGAAATCGGCAGTTTCAAAAAGGCAAACAGATGGCCCCTGACACCCTGACGCTGCATTCGGCAAAAACACCCGACGTCTACCGGGCAGAACCCATCCCCGCCGCCGCCCGCGCCGAAATCGACCGGCTATTGGAGTCGGGCGACCTGTTCCGCTACACCGCTGCCGAAGGCGCGCCCGTCGCAAAGCTGGAGGCTGAGTTCGCCGAATTCCTCGGCTCGCGCTATGCGCTCGCCGTGTCCTCCTGTTCAGCAGCCCTGTTCCTTGCGCTCAAGGCGCTTGATCTGCCACGCGACGCGCGCGTCCTGATCCCGGCCTTCACCTTCGCCGCAGTTCCTTCCGCGGTCGTCCATGCCGATTGTGTGCCGGTGCTGGTCGAGGTGGGGGAGACGATGCGCATCGATCTTGACGATTTCCACGCCAAGCTCGACGACAGCATTTCAGCCGTCCTCATCAGCCATATGCGCGGCCATACCTCGGATATGGACACGATCATGGCGGCCTGCGACGCCAAGGGCATCCCGGTGATCGAGGATGCGGCGCATTCGCTCGGCACCGTCTGGTCGGGCCGGAACATCGGCACGCTAGGCAAGATCGGCTGCTTTTCGTTCCAGTCCTACAAGATGGTCAACGCGGGCGAAGGCGGGATGTTCGTCACCGACGATCCGGAGCTTGCGGCCCGCGCCGTCATCATGTCGGGCGCCTATGAGCATAATTGGAAAAAGCACCCTGGCCTTCAGAACAGCTTCCATCACTGGCAGAACAGGCTGCCGCTTTACAACATGCGGATGCAGAACCTTTCCGCCGCAGTGATCCGGCCGCAAATCCCCGCGATCGCCGCCCGCGTCGCCGCAGGTCGCCGTGGCCATGACCGCGTCGCCGCGCGTCTCTCGGCGCATCCTTGGTTCGCTGTGCCTCCTGCCCTGCCGCAAGAAGAACGCGCGCCGGATTCGCTCCAGTTCATGCTGCGCGGGTTTGAGAGCGATGACCGCGCCCGCGCTTTCCAGGAGGCGGCCAAGCACCACGGCGTCAGCGTTCAGGTCTTTGGCCTTTCGAAAGACAACGCCCGCGCCTTCTGGAACTGGCAATTCCTTGGCGATCTTCCCGACCTGCCAAGGACCCGTGCCATGCTCATGCGCGCCTGCGACCTAAGACTTCCCACCAGGCTGACCGACGCGGAACTCGACGCGATCGCGGACGGCCTGATCGCCGCCGCGTCCGAGGTTCAGGCGGAGTAAGCGCGCCTAAAGCTTCGAAAGCTTGGTCTGAAGCTCGGCAAGCTGTTTCTTGATCTGCGCCAGTTCGTCAGCGTCCTGCGCTTTGGCCTTGCCCTTCGGCTTGGCCTCCTCTTCCTCCATCGCGGGTCCTGACGACCCCGAAAAGCCACCCATGATCGACTTGAGGAATGCCTGCTGCTGGCGCTGCATCGCATCAAACCCGGGCATGGAGGCCATCGGGTTCGGAAATGTTGTCATGTTCTCCATCAGCTTCGACTGACCTTCGCGCAGCATCTCGAAACTCGCCGCGAGGAACTGCGGCACCACGCTTTGCGCCTGTGTGGTGTAGCTGCGCACGAGATCGGTCAGAACTCCGATGGGAAGCACGCTTTCGCCGCGGCTTTCATGTTCGGCAATGATTTGCAGCAGGTACTGCCGGGTGAGGTCATCGCCCGACTTCAGATCAATGATGCTGACCTCACGCCCCTCGCGGATGAAGGCGGCAATATCCTCAAGCGTCACATAGTCGCTTGTTTCGGTGTTGTAGAGCCGACGACTGGCGTAACGCTTTATCAGGAGCGGTTTTGCTTCTTCCGCCATGGCTGTTCTCCCTCCAGCAGGTTTTCGGCATTGCAGCGAGATTAAGCTGCGCCGCAAAAAACTCAACAAAAAGAAGTGGCGAGCGCTGCGGCGGCATATCCCGCTCGCCGGCGCAGTCACCGGACGGGCGTTCAGGGAAACGAGATGCGAAACGCGGCGCCTTTGGACACGCTTTCCAGCGCGATCTCGGCGCCGTGTGACTTGAGGAGCCGGGCCACGATATATAGCCCCATGCCGGTGCCGCCGTTCTCGCGCCGCGTGGTGAAAAAGGGCTCGAATACATGCGGGCGGTTGCCGTCGGAAATACCCTTGCCGTCGTCGCTGAGCGTCACCGTCCGCCCCGGCGCATCGTCACGGCAGCGAATGTCGAGCCGCGTCGCACCATGCGCCACGGCATTCCCGGCAAGATGGCTGAGCACGATGCGCATCGCCTCGGCCGAGACTGGCAGCACAAGATCGCCGCCCCGGACCTCAATCGCCAGCGCAGGATGCTCCGCCGTCAGCCCGTCCGCCAGATCTCCTAGGCGGCAGTCTCCGCCCGGCGTCATTTCGCGCGCGGCGGCGACCTGCCGGAGCGCTTCAAGCTGGCGGTGCATCTGCTCGCTCGCGCCGGCGAGTTGCCGGAGCAATGCGCGGTTCTCCTCGGTCAGATCGGGGTCGTCGTCCAGGAGTTCCGTTGCGGCCCGGATTGCCGTGACCGGGGTCTTCAACTCATGCGTCACGTGGTCGGTGAAGCTGCGGATCGTCGCCTCGCGGTTCGCCAAGGTCGCGGCCATGTCGATGACGCTCAACGCCATGCGGTGCAGTTCCTTCGTCCCGAAATGATCGGGCGGAGGGACAACGGAATCCGGCGCGGCGCGGATGGCTTCGGCATAGGCGGCAAGCCCGCTGATCGGCCGCTGCAAGAGCCGCAGAAGGACGAGCCAGAGCACCGTCGTCAGAAGCGCGATGGCCAGGCCGAGGGCGACCGCGGCCTCACCGTAACCCCAAGCGGGTCCAAGATAGCGGAACGCGACAAGCCCCGCGAGAGACAGCGCGAGCGTCCCGGCCATGGCACCGCCCAGAACGAACCACAGCGAAGGCCGCCATTTCCGCATCATGGCGCGGCAGAGCCAAGGCGGATGCCGACGCCATGCACGGTCTGTATCGCATCGCCGTCCCCCGCCTTGGTGAGCTTGGCCCGCAGGTTTCTGAGGTGGCTGTCGAGCGTCCGGTCCGAAACATCGCTTCCCGCGCCCCAGACCTGCGCGATCAATTGCGCCCGGCTCACCGTCAGCGCAGGCCGCCGCATGAGCTGGTCGAGGATGCGCATTTCGGTCGCGGTCAAGGCGACCTCAACCCCGTCCACGCGGCACAGATGCGCGGCGGGATCAAGTGCGATGCCGCCATGACGCAGCACGGCCGCCGGGGCCGGACCGCCCGCGCGCTTCAGCACGGCACGGATGCGCGCGATCAGTTCGCGTGGGCTGAAAGGCTTGGTCACATAGTCGTCCGCACCAAGCTCAAGCCCGACCACGCGGTCGATCTCGTCATCCCGCGCGGTGAGAAAGATCACCGGCACGTCCGACCGCGCGCGCAGGCGGCGGCACACCTCGAGCCCGTCGATCTCGGGAAGGCCGATGTCGAGGACGATGAGATCGGGCGCCTCGCGCGCAGCATGGGTCAGGGCGCGCTGTCCGTCCGCGGCGGCGACCACAACAAAGCCCGCACGCTCCAGCGCGATGGTGACCACCTCGCGCAGGCGCGGATCGTCATCGACCACGAGTATCTTCATGCCCCGGCTCCGCCGTTTCCGTTGCATCCAGATAGCGGCGGACCTGCCACTTGCGAAACCCCCAATCGCGCCAACCGTCAATCCCGGGTCCTTCGACATAGCAGGGCATCGCACGGCCCGAAGCGTGGATTTCAGCCGCCGCCAGCGGCCCGAGGCCGCAGATGTAGCTGAGGTCGTCATAGTCGGCGCGCGCAAGGTTCTGGGTGGCGATGAGCGCGGCGAAGTTGACGAAGCTGCACAGGTAGAGGACGGAGATGCCAAGACCCGCCGTCCGCGCCATCAGCCAACCGTTCGACCTGCGCCGCCATATCTGCCAGCCGATGAGCGCGAGCCCGACCGCGACAAGCGCCATCCAGATCGCGGCGTGAATGCGCAGATAAGTGAGGCCGAAGGCATCGACATAAAGCTTGAGGCGGTAGACGGCGGAAAGGCAGAGTAGCACATTCTGCCCAAGCCAGAGCACCATGAGCGGGAGGAGCGCGCGGCGCTCCTCAAGCCAGGGCCGCGCGGCAAGGGCAAAGCCGCCTGCGAGGAGCGCTGTGGCGAGGAGAGGATATGCGCCACGATGGGCGTATTCCGCATGGCTCATCCCCTCCGGCAGGTCCGCCCCGGCCCAGAGGTAGCCAAGGTCCATGAGCGTCTGGACCGCCATGACCAGATTGAAGACGACAAGCGCATTCGCGACTGATTGCGGATTGAGGCCCGGCAGGCTGATCCCACGCCCGAAGCCCGGCGTGGTGGTCGCCTGCGGCAGCGCAGCTGGATCGGCGGTCAGAAGCGGCCAGATGAGAAGGCCCATGCCGAGCCAGAAAAGCGCCCGTTCAAGCATCGCCTCGAAATCGAGGTCGAAGTTCAGAGCGCGGGCAATCCACTCGGACAGGATCGGGTTGGCGTCGGCCAGAAGCGTGATGAGCACAAGCGCCCCACCGGCCGGAAACGCCCATGAGCGGAGCCAGACCCGCGAACCGCCGCCGGGTTCGATGCCTCCGAGGCCCCGGCGGATCGCCGAGATCAGCGCGGCTGCGCCTGAGAAGGGCACCGCCCGCGCCAGCCGCCCTGCCCCGCGCAGGATGCCGGTAGTGGAGATCGCGCCACCCCGCGCCCAGGCAAGGCCAAGGACGAGGCCACAGGCCAGCAAGACAAGCGAAAGCGTCTGCACATAGTCGATGACCGGAAGCGAAGCCGACGCAACTAGCGCCGCAGGCCGCAGCACCGCCGCGTGCCCACCAGCGAGAAATCCGCTCGCGGCAAAGACGGCGGCGGCGAACAGCACCAGCGACAGGCCCGGAGTCTGGCGGAAAAAGAGGTAGTCGGCGAGAAGGATCAGCGCCGCAAGGGCGGCGACCCGGTAATGGCCCGTACCGCCCAGACCGGTCCATCCACGCGCCGATCCCGGCCGATCGCCACCGCCAGCGCCGCCCAACCACCATGCGTCACGGGCCAGGGCCTGCGGCAGGCCGCGAATGATAAGTTGTCGTCCCACTGTCCACTCCTTTTGCGATCATCCGCCGCAAGGGATGACATCGCGCGCCCGCAGGCGCGTCGCAGAAGATGTGCAGGATTTGTGCAGAACGGCGTCGGGGACCGTAAAAAAAGCGGGCGCCAAAGGCGCCCGCGAGTTTGACCGTCCGACAGGGAGGAGTAGCGGCGGTCTTGGTAATCAGGTCTTACTTGACCGAAGCGGCAGCTTTTTTCGCAGCCGTGGTCACATCCGCCGACGCTTTCTTGACCGCAGCGGTCGCATCTTCGGAGAAGTCCTTGCCAGCGGCGAGCATCAGTTCGACGGTTTCCATCTGGGCCTTCTTCGCAACTTCGGCGAAGGCGGCGAGGTTCTCAGCGGCCATCTCGGCAGCGGCCGAAGCGAAATCGCTGAACGCCTTGGAGTAGTCGGTCGGCTCTTCGCGAACTTTGGCGAGGCCGCCGACTTTCGCGATGGTCTCTTTCGTCCACTTGGACGAGATCTCGTTCGACTTCTCGGCAGCTTCGAGGGCAACCTTCGTCATCTTCTCGCCGAGAGAGGCGGAGCTTTTGAAAGTGTCCTGCATCGCTTTCGCGTCGAACGGGAGGGAAGCGGCCATGTCCTGCATGACTTTGGTGAAGTCCTGGGTCTTTTGCATTTCGGTTCTCCTGACAGGGCAGCACGCCCGTTTGAATTCCTGACAACGATATACATGCTGCGCCGCAGCATTTCAAGCCCCTTCGCTGCGGTGCAGCAAAAATTTTTGACGTAGCGGAAACAGCTCCGAAATCAGACGCTTGGCCGCTCACGCACATAGAGACCTGGCGCGCGATCAAGTTCGGGGAAGCCCGAACTCACCGATCTGGCGCGCGGTGACCATCTTGCCCGCGCGCTTCGACATCCAGTCGAGCCAGCGCGGCCACCAGCTTCCCTTGTTGTAGACCGCTTCCTTCATCCAGGCGTCCGCGTTCTCCATCGGCCCCCCGTTCGTGTAATGGCCATATTTCTCTTTCGTCGGCGGATTGACGATACCCGCGATATGGCCACTTTCCGAGACGACGAAAGTCTTGTCCTTCGATCCCAGCTGACGAAAGCCGCTGAAACAGCCCTTCCACGGCGCGATGTGATCCGTCTCGCACGCGACAGCGAAGACCGGCTGCTTCACGTCGCCAAGCGACAGCGTTTCACCGCAGATCGAGATGCGCCCACGGGCGAGTTGGTCGTCCTGGCAGATCCAGCGCAGATACTCCACCGCCATGCGCGCCGGAAGGTTCGTGCCGTCACCATTCCAGAAGAGAAGGTCGAAGGCGGGCGGTGCCTCGCCCATCATGTAGTTGCGGATCGCGGGCCCGTAGATCAGGTCGTTCGAGCGCAGGAAAGAGAAGGTCCGCGCCATGAAATACTTGTCGAGATAACCGTCGCGCCCAACCTGGGTTTCGATGCCATCGACAAAATCGTCATCGAGAAAGACCGAAACCTCGCCCGGATCGGAGAAGTCGGTGAGCGTCGTGAAGAATGTCGCCGACTTCACCGAGTCGTCGCCACGCCTCTTCATCACGCCCAGCGTCAACGTCAGAACGGTCCCGGCGATGCAGTAGCCTACCGCGTTCACCTTCTTCTCTCCGGTGATCTTCTTGACCGCGTCGATCGCGGCGAGGAACCCGTCCTCGACATAATCGTCGAGTCCGACGTCGGTATAGCCGCGGTCGGGATTCTTCCAGCTGGCGATGAAAAGCGTGTAGCCCTGATCGACGATGAATTTGATGAGGCTGTTGGCGGGCTTCAGATCGAGGATGTAGAACTTGTTGATCCAGGGCGGAAAGATCACGATCGGCGTTTCGTGGACCTTTTCGGTCGTTGGCTTGTACTGGATCAGCTCAAGCATCCGGTTGCGGAAGACAACCGATCCCTCGGTAGCGCCGATGTTCTTGCCAACCTCGAACGCCTCGGGATCGGCGAGCGTGGGCAGGAAGTCACCGTGGTTCGCCTCGATATCACGGACGAGGTTTTCAAGCCCTTTGACCAAGCTCTCGCCCTCGGTTTCAACCGCGCGCTCAAGGGCGTCGGGATTGGTCGCCAGGAAATTGGTCGGCGCGACCATATCCATCATCTGGCGCGCGAAATGCTCCACCCGCTGGCGCTCATGCGGCTTCAGCCCGTCAAGCTCGGTCACCGCGCGGTCGACGGCCTCGACGTTGCGCATGTACTGCTGTTTGACGAAATTGAAATAGGGATGGGTGTCCCAAAGCGGATTGGCAAAACGGCGATCCTTCCGCGAGGCGTCGGGCGGAACCTCGACCTGACCGCTGCGCAGGACCTTTTGCAGATCCGAGAAATGGCGCAGCGTCTTGCCCCAATAGGCCGCCTGCTGTTCGATCAGCTTTGCCGGATTGTCCATCGCCTCCTGCCAATAGGCGGTCACGGCGCGGGCATAAAGCCCCTGCCCCGGTGCCTCGACGGCAGGATTCGGCGCGCGTTTGTGAGCAAGAGCATTGACCAGCCGCTGGGTCAAATCTTCCATTTTCGCGATGTTTTCGTTCATTTTGTTCTGCTCAACGGAGCCGTCGTCAACATCTGTTGCCATCGCGACCATTCCTCCCTACTCTACTGCAGTGCAGCATAATGCCACCTCGCCCTGTGCGGGCAACGTAATCTTAAGCCGATAACGGCGACAGAGGAACCGCGATGAAGGGTATGTTCTCTTACGATCTCATGGAGAGCGCGCGAAACACCAATGAGTGGCTCGGCGCCTCGGCTCGCGCCTTCTCATCCTATCCGGTCTGGGGTCTTGTGCCGCATCCGATGTTCAAGGTCATGTCGGCCTGGGGCCGTGTGACGGAGCGTAGCTTCGCCCGCATGGTCATCAAGCCCGACTGGGGCATCCGCACCGTGGTCGGCGAGGATGGCCGCGACCACCTGGTGGAAATAGATACACTGGTGACCCGCGCCTTCGGCGACCTCATCCATTTCCGCGTCGTCGGGCGCGAAGCGAAAGGCCGCCGCGTTCTGCTCGTGGCACCGATGTCGGGTCACTACTCGACGCTCCTGCGCTCCACCGTTCAAAGCCTGCTGCCGGATTGCGATGTCTATGTCACCGATTGGCACAATGCCCGCGATATCCCCGTCAGCGCAGGCAAGTTCGACGTCGAGGATTATACCCTCTACCTCGTCGATTTCATGCGCCACCTCGGCTCTGACATTCACGTCGTCGCGGTCTGTCAGCCCGCGCCCCTGACACTGGCTGCCACCGCCTATCTCGCCGGCGCGGACCCCGAGGCGCAGCCGCGATCGCTCACCCTGATCGGCGGCCCGATCGACCCGGACGCCGCACCGACCGAAGTTACCGACTTCGGCCGCCGCCTGACGATGGGTCAGCTCGAGCATCTCGCCATCCAGCGCGTCGGCTTCAAATATGCCGGCGCCGGGCGCGTGGTCTATCCGGGCCTTCTGCAGCTCGCCTCGTTCATCTCGATGAACATGGACCGACACGTTGGGGCCTTCTCGAACCAGATCCTGCGCGCTTCCAAGGGCGAGGCGTCCGAGCGCGACGCCCACAACCGCTTTTACGACGAATATCTTTCGGTCATGGACATGACGGCCGAATTCTACCTCTCGACGGTCGAGCGGGTCTTCAAGAACCGCGAGATCGCCCGCAACATCTTCACCGTCAACGGTGTTCATGTGGATATCGGCACGATAACCGATGTCGCGGTGAATGTCGTCGAGGGCGAGGAGGATGACATTTCCGCCCCCGGCCAATGCCTTGCTGCCCTCGACCTCTGCACCGGCCTGCCTGATGAGATGAAGGCGAGCCATCTGGAACCGGGTGCCGGCCACTACGGCATCTTCGCGGGCAAATCCTGGCGTCAGAACATCCGGCCGCTGGTCCTGCGCTTCATCGATCAGAACAGTGGCAATCGCCCCGAACGCAAGACCCGCAAGCCGACGATACGCGCCGTCTGAGCGTCAAAGCCCCTTCGCCCAATCGATGATCCGCTCCGCAACCGGCGCGGTCATCGACGGGCTGAGCGCGTCGCCCGCGATGACATGTGAGTACGGATCGTCCCCGGCGCCGACGGTGATCTTCACCACGCTCACAGGTCCGCCCCATCTCGCGGCAAAGGCCTCTGTCGCCTTGGGGGACACCACCTTATCCTGCGGCGAAAAGAGGAAAAGCGCGGGCGTCCTGACGCCGGAATAATCCTGTGCGGCCGCATGCCTGACAAGCGCCGCCATCGGCAAGAGGCCGACCGTCGGATAGCAGCTGGTCCAGAACCGCGCCTGCACCTCGTTCACTGGCGTGAAACAGCGCTCCTCGCCCGCGACGGCAGAGACCCACCTGCGCGCGAGCGGCCCGTCGAGCAACCGGGCCGCCCATGCCCGCACACCGAAATTGGGTGAGACGAAGACGATCCCGTCCATCTCGCCGCGCAGCTCCGGCTGCAAGGCCGCCTCGGCAGCGAGTGTGCCCCCGGTCGAGGCTGAGATGACCAGAACCCTCTCGCCAATCCGCCGCCCGATGGCCAGCGCCTCCGCCACGTCGATCATCCAGTCGTTGACGGTCGGCCCGGCGAAGCGTTCCGATCCGACCCCGTGCCCGGCCAGACGCGCAAAATAGAGATTCGCGCCCAAAGCCGCCGCCACCCGGTCCGGCACCGGCCTGATCTCCTCGGACGTCGCCGAAAAACCGTGGAGGTAGACGATCGACCACTTTGTCGTCGCGCCCACGGCACCGGTCCAGACGATCCGCTTCTCCGTGCCCGGCACGATACCGCCGACGACCGCCTCACGGTTCGCGAGATAGGCGTCGAGATCCGCGGGCAGCGCCGCCGCATCGAAGTTCGGCACGACATCCGCGGGCTCGCGCGGGCCGACAACCCAGAACATCGCGACACCGACCATCAGGAGCGCCAGAACCGTCGCGAGAAGCCGCAAGAGCTTACCCATCGCCAATCCTTTGCAAAACCTTCAACACCGAAAGCTCGATCAGTTTCAGGCACTCAGGCGTCGAAAACCGGTGATCGGCGCCTTTCAGAACCGTCAGCCGCATGTCCGGCCCCTCTGCATGCTCGATCAGCCGCACCGCGACCGATAGCGGCACATCCTTATCCGCCGTACCCTGCAACATCCGGACCGGCATCGGCAGCGGCAACGGATCAGCTGACACCAGCCGCCGCCGTCCCTCTTCGATCAACCGCCGCGTGATGAGATAGGGCTCATCCGAATAATCCGACGGCAGCGCCACATGCCCCTCCTCGACCAGCGCCCGGCGCTGATCCTCGGAAAACTCCGCCCACATGCTTTCCGTGAAGTCCGGCGCCGCCGCAACGGTGACGAGGCCCGCCACCTTCTCGGGATGTTCGCGTGCCATCAGAAGCGCGATCCAACCGCCCATCGAGGACCCGACGAGAACCTGAGGACCTTCCGTCAGCCCAAGGATCGCCGATCGCGCATCCTCGAACCAGTCGCCGATGGAGCCGTCGAGAAAGTCGCCCGACGAGGCCCCGTGCCCTGAGTAGTCGAACCGGAGGACGGCCCGGCCGTCTCGCTTCGCCCAGGCCTCCAGCGCCAGCGCCTTCGTCCCTTCCTTGTCCGACCGGAACCCGCCCAGGAAGATCACGCCCGGCCCCCTGCCCTCGGTCCGGTCATAGGCGATCCGCCGGCCTTCGGGCGTCTCAAAATACTCGCTCATGGCTCTCCCCTGCTTCTTCTGTTCTCAAATACTCCCGGGGGTCCGGGGGTGGAACCCCCGGCCGTTGACTTCGCCGCGACGATTGACCAAATAGGGCCCGACATAACCCGCAACCGGGCGTTCCGTGGGCGCCAAACCGACGAGGAGACAGGCCCGTGAGCCAGATTTCCCTGACCTTTCCCGATGGCAACAAACGCGACTACGCCAAGGGCGTGACCGCCGCCGAAGTCGCGCAGTCCATCGCGCCGTCGCTCGCCAAGGCGGCGATCTCCGCCTCGATCGATGGTAGGCACTGGGACCTCCAGTGGCCCATCGAGGCTGACGCACAGATCGCCATCCACACGATGAAGGACGACGAACAGGCGCTCGAACTCATCCGCCACGACTTGGCGCATGTCATGGCCCGCGCCGTGCAGAAACTCTGGCCCGAGGTGAAGGTCACCATCGGCCCGGTGATCGAGAACGGCTGGTATTACGACTTCGACCGGGACGAGCCCTTCACGCCCGAGGACCTCGGCCTGATCGAGAAGGAAATGAAGGCGATCATCAACGAGCGTGACCCGGTGAGGACCGAGGTCTGGGACCGTTCGCGCGCCATCGAGCACTACATCCGCAAGGACGAACCCTTCAAGGTCGAGTTGATCGAGGCGATCCCCGGCGATGAACCCCTGCGGATGTACTGGCATGGTCACTGGCAGGACCTCTGCCGCGGCCCGCACCTGCAACACACAGGCCAGCTTCCCGCCGATGCCTTCAAGCTGATGTCCGTCGCCGGGGCCTACTGGCGTGGCGACCATACGAAGAAACAGCTTCAACGCATCTACGGCGTCGCCTTCAAGAACCGCGAGGATCTGAAGGCTTACCTCACGATGCTGGAGGAGGCCGCGAAACGCGATCACCGCAAACTCGGCCGCGAGATGGAGCTCTTTCATCTTCAGGAAGAAGCACCCGGCATGGTCTTCTGGCATCCGAACGGCTGGACGATCTACCGCGCGCTCGAAGATTACATGCGCCGCCGGCTCGGCAAAGCGGGCTACAAGGAGATCAAGACCCCGCAGGTCGTCGACCGCATCCTCTGGGAGCGCTCCGGCCATTGGGAGGCTTACCGAGAGAACATGTTCATCGTCGAGGTGGACGAGGAGGGTGCCAAGGAAAAGCGGATCAACGCGCTGAAGCCGATGAACTGCCCCTGTCACGTGCAGGTCTACAACCAAGGCCTCAAATCCTACCGCGACCTGCCCCTGCGGCTGGCAGAGTTTGGGTCGTGTCACCGCTATGAAAGCTCCGGTTCCATGCACGGGCTGATGCGTGTGCGCGGCTTCACCCAGGACGATGCCCATATCTTCTGCACCGAGGATCAGATCGAAGCGGAGTGCGCGAATTTCATCGGGCTTCTGTCGTCGATCTACCGCGATCTCGGGTTTACGAAATTCGACGTGAAGCTCTCGACCCGCCCCGACGTGCGCGTCGGTTCGGACGAGATATGGGACAAGGCCGAAGCCGCGCTCGAAAATGCCGTCCGCAAGGTCACGAACGATTTCGAGATCGATCCCGGCGAAGGTGCCTTCTACGGGCCGAAGCTCGACTTCAAGCTCACCGACGCGATCGGGCGCGAATGGCAATGCGGCACTTTCCAGGCCGACTTCAACCTGCCGGTCCGGCTCGGCGCGGAATATGTCGGCGAGGATGGCGCCAAGCACCGTCCCGTCATGCTCCACCGCGCGATCCTTGGCTCGTTCGAGCGCTTCATCGGCATCCTGATCGAGAACTACGCCGGCAAGATGCCCTTCTGGTTGGCCCCCCGGCAGATCGTCGTCGCCTCCATCGTCTCGGATGCCGACGACTATGTGAACGAGGTCGTGGCGAAGCTGCGTGCCGCCGGTCTCAGGGCCGAGGCTGACACCCGGAACGAGAAGATCAACTACAAGGTCCGCGAGCATTCGGTAGGCAAGGTGCCCGCAATCCTCGCCATCGGCATGAAGGAAGTCGCGGACCGGAGTGTTTCAATCCGCCGTCTCGGTGAAACAAAAACCGAAACGCTTGCGCTGGAGGAAGCGCTGGCAGCGTTCCGCGCCGAAGCGACGCCGCCCGACCTCCTCTGAGATTTATCCATAGAAAACAGGGGTGCGGCGCGGTGCCGCACCCCTTCTTGTTTCGGACCGCGCTATATCTGCGCTGTTTCCTGACTTCACGCGCCCGTGGGCAACGGGTTCGTGAGTGGCGTGTGACCCACGTCGCTGATTACCTTCTTCATGTCGAATGATCGACACTGACTAGAAACAAGGGAACCTCCGATGACTTACTCCGCAAAATCTCTGGCCGTCGCCGGCTCGCTTGCCGCCGCTCTCTCCGCGCATTTCGCCACGCCCGCTTCGGCGGACGACGCCAAGGAAAAGTGCTTCGGCGTGGCCATGGCCGGCCAGAACGACTGCGCCGCCGGCGCGGGCACGACCTGTGCAGGCACCTCGAAAGTCGACTATCAGGGCAATTCCTGGAAGCTCGTCCCGGCTGGCACCTGCGCCACGATGGAACTTCCGGACGGCCGCATGGGCTCGCTCGAAGCGCTTGACCGCGATCTGCCGCAGGGCTGATCCTCGGCCAACGCAAAAGCGACCCGGTGCCATCGCGCCGGGTCGCTCCCACAAAAGCTGAGGTGGACGAGATGTTTGACGAAACGGCGAAATCGGGCCTGCCCGCCGGGCCGGGTGTCGGCTACAAGCCCCAGCATTTTTCGGACATCCTTGCCAATGCGGCCCCGGTCACCTGGCTTGAGGTTCATGCCGAGAACTACATGGGCGACGGTGGGCGGCCGCATGCCCAGATCCGCCATCTCGCAAAACGCTTCCCCATCTCGGTCCACGGCGTCGGTCTCTCCATCGGCTGCGAAGGGCGGCTCGACCATGACCACCTCTCCCGGCTGAAGCATCTTTGCGGCTGGCTGAACCCTGCGAGCTTTTCCGAACACCTCGCCTGGTCGACGCATGACAGCGATTTCCTGAACGATCTTTTGCCGTTGCCCTATACGCAGGAAACACTCACCCGCGTCGCCGATCACATCGACGAAGTGCAGGCCCATGTTGGCCGCCGCATGCTGCTGGAAAATCCTTCGGTCTATCTCGATTTCACCGAGACCAACCTCGATGAGATCGACTTTCTGACCGAACTTGCCAACCGCACCGGCTGCGGCTTGCTGCTCGACGTCAACAACGTCTTCGTCTCCTGCACCAACCGCAAGACCGACCCCTACGACTATATCGACCGCTTCCCGCATCACCTCGTCGGCGAGATCCATCTTGGCGGCCATGATGAGAGCAGCGACGACATGGGAGCGCCGCTCCTCATCGACGCCCATGGCTCCGAAGTCGTCGATCCGGTCTGGCAGCTTTACGATCACACCATCATCAAGGGCGGACCGCGCCCGACGCTGATCGAATGGGACAATGACGTGCCCGACTGGCCGGTTCTGGCCGAGGAAGCCACCCGCGCCGCGCGCATCTTGCGCAAGGTGCTGGCATGAACCAATCCGACTTCCGCGCCGCCCTTCTCGACCCCGATCGGCCCGCCCCGCCCGGCCTGACCGATCCCGAAGGCCGCCCCGCCGGACGCCGCTTCGATGTCTATCGCAACAATGTTACCGTTTCCCTGACCGAGGCGCTACGGCAGTGCTTTCCCGTCGTCCGCAAGCTCGTCGGCGATGATTTCTTCACCGCGATGGCGCGCGAACATCTGCGCGCCCATCCGCCGACCTCACCGATCCTGATGTTCTATGGTGAAGCGATGCCGGATTTTCTCGCGGTCTTCCCGCCGGTCGCGCACCTTGGTTATCTGCCCGACATGGCACGGCTGGAACTGGCGCTGCGCCGCTCCTACCACGCGGCCGACGCCCATCCGGTCCCGACCGATGCGCTTGGCGCACTGCCGCCCGAGGCCCTTCTTGCTACCCGCATCCACCTTGCGCCCGCCCTTCGCCTGATCCGCTCAGACTGGCCGATCCACGGAATTTGGCGCGCCAACATGTCCGGAGGGGAACCGCCGCGGCAACGCCAGGCCGAAGACGTGCTGGTGTTGCGCCCCGAATTCGATCCCGTGCCGAACCTCCTGCCCCAGGGTGCGGCCAGTTTCATCGAGTCGCTGAGCCGTGGTGCAACAGTTGGCGAGGCGATCGAGGCCGCGCCTGAGTTCGATCTGACCGCGACCCTGTCGCTTCTCATCTCCGGCAGAGCGATCGCCGGACTGGAACCGGAAACCGACTCATGCTGAAGTTCTACGACAGTATCACCGAAGCCCTGACCCGCGCCGCGCCATCCGTATTGCCGACCATCGCCCGGCTGACCTTCGCGGCTGTGCTTTTCTTCTACTTCTGGTCATCCGCCCAGACCAAGATCGGCATGGGCCTGACCGGGATCTTCATGCCGACCGACGGCGCCTATGTTCAGATCTTCCCCAAGACAGTCGAGGATCTCGGCTACGATTTCAGCAAGCTCGGCGTGTTCCACTGGGCGGTCGCCGTTGCCGGTACATTGGCGGAACTCTTCCTGCCCATTCTCATCGTGCTCGGCCTTTTCACCCGCCTCGCGGCGCTCGGCATGATCGGCTTCATCGTCGTGCAGAGCATCACCGACATCTTCGGCCACGGCATCATGGGCGACGATCTTGGCAGCTGGTTCGACATGGCGTCAGGCGCCCTCATCCTCGATCAGCGGACGCTTTGGGTCACGCTTCTCCTCACGCTCGTCTTCCTCGGTGCCGGACCGCTTTCACTGGATCGCCTGCTGGCGCGTTCTCGCGCACTGTCGGCCTCGCTGCAACAATCTTGATTTTTTCCGAGAATTCGCGATCATTTCTTGGCGTGACCGCAGACTTTCCTACCGCCTCCCTCGTCATGGGGCAGCCGGAAGACCTGGAAGACCTGGCTGCACGGCCCCGGGGCAATGGCGCCCAGGGAAACTGACTGAGGAGGACGAACGGATGGCCACCGGCACCGTCAAATGGTTCAATACGACAAAGGGCTTCGGCTTCATCGCGCCTGATGATGGCGGTCAGGATGTGTTCGTGCACATCTCCGCGGTCGAGCGTGCGGGCCTGAAGTCCCTCGCGGACAATCAGAAGATCTCCTACGAGATGCAGTCCGGTCGCGATGGCCGGTCCTCTGCGGGCGACCTCAAGCTGCTCTGACTCTGCTTTACGCCGACCCGACGGCCCGCCCTTCGCGGGCCGTCTTCATGATAGAAGTTCAGCTTGCACCTTCGCATCCCAGCCAAGCCACAGCCGCCCCTCCATCTCGATCACAGGACGCTTCATCAAGGCCGGATGCTGGGCCAGCAGCAGATCTGCCGATGCGGCCCGCGCGGCCTCGTCGAGCCCCCGCCAGGTTGTCGAAGCACGGTTGATGAGCCTTTCGCCAAAGGCCGCGAGGAACCGCGCCCGCTCCTCCACCGTCAGCGGCTCGCCACGCACATCACGGATCGCCACTGTCCGCCCTGCCAATTCGAACGCCCTGCGCGCCCTGCGGCAGGTATCGCAACTGCTCAAGCCATAGAGTATCGCCTCTGGATTGCGTACCAAAACAAGATTCCCTCTAAACAAGAATTTCGTCGAATCGCACCGTCAAGCCCGCTGCTGCGACCGGTTGACGGCAGATCGAAATCGGCGGCTTCCCGCCAGCGAACCGCCGCGACCCGGCCCTGATCGGCAAGAATCCGATCATCGTCGGCAAGATTCCGGATGCGGCTTTTCCGTCACAGAACCCGTCCTTGATGCCCCGCAAGGCACGGTTTATCCCGGTTCTGCCACTGGGGGCAATCGGAACGCGCGGGGCTGCCCGCACCGAAGTTGACGGCGCCGGACCACTCGGCACCGAACAGATGGGGTGTGTCATGACCAAGTTTAACGTGTCTGACGAGTTGATTGATCGTTTATCGAGCGAGACGGGGCGCCGCCTGACGGATCAGGCGCGCAAGGGCCGCCGACGCTTGCTGACGCGGATTTCGCAATTTGCGGTCACCATTACCTATGATGGCGTGGGGACCGAGGAACTTACCTTCACCTCCGTGCCGACGCTCGAGCAGATCGCGGCGCGGGCGGGGGATCAGGCCTTTGTCGTTGCCATCGGGATGAAACGGAAAAGCCTGCGCGAGCGGATCAGGCTCAAGCTGCCGATGGCGGCGGAGTAGCTACCGGAATTCCGGACTGTCGTGCCGCGGGGAAGCGGGGCAGAGTGCTGACGTGGCGTCAGGCTCAAGTCATTCGCTTACGGGCGGTCCCAGGGTAACGGTTCCCGATGCGGGGTCAGAGCCCGAGGGGCGGGCCCCCTCCCGGCCCGCCCCGACGACGCACGCTCCCATCCTGCCCCGGCTTTGGCCGGGGCTTTCTTTCGCGGAAGGCTGTGCGTTGGGACGTGATTCTCTCGTCGACCGGCAACAATATTCCCGCCGCCCCGCCTCTGTTCGCCAGCCGTGGACCCAGGGCCGGAAAACGGCGCCGATTGCGCCTTAAACTTGCCACATTCCCCAACCGGGCGCAGAGTTTCCCCAAGGAACAGAAGGTCGGAGGGGGAATGATGTCCATCGAACTGGCAGCCAACGATTTCATCAGCCGCGTGCGGCAACGCCATCAGGTCGCGGTCCCGAAGGCACCGGAGCAGCGCCGCATCTACATCGTCCATGTCTCCCGCGATGGTCACACGACCGAAGACCTCATCTTCGACAAGGCCCCCAATATCGGCGCCATCGCCGCACGGGTCGGGACCGAGGCCTTCGTGATCTCGACCGACGTGATCCATCCCCCGAAAGACGAACACATCGCGGCGGAGTGAGCGCCGGGCGCCGAAAACCGGCGTCTGGTATCCGTAGGGTTTCCGTAGTGCGTCCGTAGCGCATCCGTAACGACAGGGCCGCGACAGCGGCCGGCGTTGACGCGGCGCCCGGTCCTCGGGCGCGCGGTCGGTTAACATTGCAAATGCGACAAGAAGCCGTGAGCGCGGGCAGGAACCGCAGCACGGCTTTCGGCGTTGTGGTATGACACACCGTAAACCCAACCCGGAAGGCGACATCCATGATGAAGCAGCTTGCACTTGCCGGCGCTCTCGCGATCGCGACCGCGACCTCCGCCGTGGCGGACAGAGCCCCGCTACGGGAATGGACCACCATCGGGTCCAAGGAAGTCGGCCGGGGCCTGGACAAGGACTCGATCAGCGTGGCGGGCAAGCGTCGCTATGGCGAGGTGCGGCTCTGCGTCGTCCAGCGCCCGATCCGCATCTTCGACTTCACCGTCCGTTTCGCGAACGATGAATATCAGAAGCTTCAGGTGCGCAACACGCTCAAGCCGAACCAGTGCACCCGCTCCATCGACCTCTACGGCAAGCGCCGCAACGTGGAGCGGGTCTGGCTGACCTATGAGCGCATCCGCAATCGCGGCACGCCGGTGATCTACGTTCAGGCGCGGTGAGGGCCGGAGCGGAAAGCGCCAGTGGCGCATTTCCCGGCCCGGTTGGCCGGAGGCGATTAACCCGGCCTTAACCGTGAAAGGCCGAAGGTCGGGCATGTCCCGTTACCTCCGCCCCAAGGTCGCCGGTGCGACGGTGTTCTTTACCGTGACGCTTGCGGACCGCGGCGCCGACACACTCGTCCGGGAGGTCGAGGTATTGCGCGACGCGGTGCGGGCGACACGCGCGGAGCGTCCGTTTGCCATCGACGCATGGGTGGTGTTGCCGGACCATTTCCATTGCATATGGACATTGCCCGAGGGGGACGCGGATTTTTCGACGCGGATGGGCGCGATCAAGGCGCGGTTCACACGGGCATTGACCGGCGCGGACAATGCGGCGGTCGCGCGTAGGGTGGGGTTTTACCCCACCATGGCGCAAAGTCCCGAACCGGACGCGCGGGTGGCGGATGCGGACGGTGGGGTGGAACCCCACCCTACGATCAACGGCAGGCCGCGCACGCGGTCGAAGATGGCAAAGGGAGACGGGCGCGTGTGGCAGCGCCGGTATTGGGAACACCACATCCGCGACGAGGACGATTTCCGGGCGCATGTCCGAGTATTGTTGGATCAACCCGGTCAAACACGGATTGGTGGAGCGCCCCGAGAATTGGCCGTATTCGTCGTATCACCGCGACGGCGGCGGAGAAGCGGTTTTGTAGGGTGGGGTTATACCCCACCATGCGACGGCAGTTCCGGCGCGAGGTGGGGTGTGCGCGGAGGAGCCGGCGGGGACAGGAATGGGGTGAAACCCCACCCTACGGCTTATGCTCGCAAATATCGGGCGGAAGCGAATCGACAAACATTAATTGTTCGATCGCATCCCGGCAACCCTTGCGTGCGGGTCAATATGCGCAATATAAGCTCGACGGCTCGACTATCGTCGAGATTGCAAGGTTGGTACACGCTGTGATATTTTTTGATTCAGAGTATGCGTCAGAGGTGTCGATACGTCTATCGGACAGAACTTTGGCACATTTAGCGCAACAATCGGCGAAATGCTTTAACCATTTTGATCAATTCTCTGGCTCAATGTACTACTTTCGAGATCTAAATGGACTACCATCGAGCACAACCGTCTTTGCAGAAGATGTCCTAGGCATCGCATCGCTGATGATGTTCTCATAGATGGTACCGAAGGCTTGGATCGCCTAAGACATACGGACGGTTTTGTGCACAAACCAGCAGAAGGCAATGCAGCTTTGCAACGAATCCATGCGTGAAGGATATATGACTCTTCTTGCGACAGCTGGCTAAGTGACAGTCGAGGCAAGCTTCTCTTAGATTATCTGCTAAATCCGATAAGGCGATTTCGGCAACTCGCAGACGACGAATCATACTAGATTATTTACCCTGACGATGCGTTTCAAGACAATACCGAGATTGGCAGATCGATGAGGGTTGAGGATCATTGGGGTGATCAATTACAGCCGACTAGTAAGAATTTCTGAACCTGCTGCTGCATTGACAGTTGCATCCGCTTGCCGACCGAATGCCCGACAAAGCGTACCGTAGAATTACTCCGGAAGTCTATTCTAGCGCAGCCATTGGCTCACTAAAGGTACGCTGAAGCTTCCCAAAGATAGTCGCGCACGAATGGTCCAGAAATCGCCACTTGCTCACCCCCAAACCCCCTCAAACTCCCGCCACTCGCCCTTGCTCATGCCGGAGGTCTCCTGCGTCACCGCCTCCCCGGCCAGCCGCCGCTTCAACACCTCGATCGCCTTGCCCCGACAACGTCACGCCGCCCAGCCGGTAATCCTCGAACGCCGCCATAGGCCAGCGGCACCCAGTCGCGGACGATGTCGCACATCGTCTCGGCATAGACCCGGATCTCGTATTGCGCATGGGCGTCGGCGCGCAGGCGCAGGAAGTGGAAGAGGTTGTGGAGGTCCACCTTCCAGTACCATTGCGTATAGACGTTGGCGGGCAGGTTCATGCGGGCAAGTTCGCGGGCGAGGCCCTTCTGGCCCTCCTGGCTCAGCATGTCCTCGTAATGGTCGTAGCTGCGCATGGCGTCGTCGCGGAGGATGTCGAGGACGCGGGCGGCCTCCTCGCCCTCCAGCATCTCGCCCCGGCCCTGGTTGTTGACGGTGGACTGGGCGGCGAGGTGTTCAGGCGCGGGGATGTAGAATTCGCGGTCGAGGATCGAGTAGCGGGCGGAATATTCGTTCACGTTGGCGGTGCGGTGGCGGATCCACTGGCGGGCGACGAAGACCGGCAGCTTGACGTGGAACTTGACCTCGCACATCTCGAACGGGGTCGAGTGCCAGTGCCGCATGAGGTAGCGGATGAGGCCCTCGTCGTTCTGCACCGCCTTGGTGCCGCGCCCGTAGGAGACGCGGGCCGCCTGGGTGATGGCGGCGTCGTCGCCCATGTAGTCGATGACGCGGACAAGGCCGTGGTCGAGGACTTCGTGGGCCTGGTAGAGGTGCTTTTCCATGCCTTGGGATGTGGCGCGGAGGGTCGGTCGGGTCTCTGACCGCGCCTCGGCGATCTCGGCCTGTTGGTCTGGGGTGAGCGTCATCGGGGGTCCTCCGGCATGGCGAATTGGATTACACTATATCTATGGCCTGACGGTTGGGCACCCACGACAGGCTGTGTATCCACGAAAAAGTGCGGGGGCTGTGGATAACCTCTCGCTTTCGCGCGGGACCGGGCTGCGCTAGGCTCAGGCCAAACGGATGGGAGGCGCGCATGGGCGTGAAATACCTGCACACGATGGTCCGGGTGAAGGATCTGGACAAGTCGATGGCGTTCTACGGGCTTCTGGGCCTGAAGGAGGTGCGGCGCTATGAGAACGAGAAGGGCCGCTTCACGCTGATCTTCATGGCGCCGCCGGATCAGCCGGACTGCCCGGTGGAGTTGACGTTTAATTGGGACGGCGATGAGGGGTTGCCCTCGGACAGCCGCCATTTCGGGCATCTGGCCTACGCGGTCGACGACATCTACGCGACTTGCGCCCATTTGCAGGCGCATGGCGTGACGATCAACCGGCCGCCGCGCGACGGGCATATGGCCTTCGTGCGGTCGCCGGACAACATCTCGGTGGAACTGTTGCAGAAAGGGGAGGCGCTGAAGCCGCAGGAACCTTGGACCAGCATGGAAAACACCGGGCACTGGTAGGCCTTTGCCTGCTGGTGTCGGCTGCGCCTGCCGGGGCGGCGGAGTGCCGGCTTGCGCTGGTGCTGGCGATGGATGTCTCGGCCTCGGTCGATGCGGAGGAGGACGGGTTGCAGCGCGGCGGGATGGCGGCGGCCCTCCTCGCGCCCGAGGTAGCGGAGGCGTTCCTGTCGGACCCTGGGACACCGGTCACCCTCGCGGTCTATGAGTGGAGCGGGCGGTTCGCGCAAAACGTGCTGCTGCCCTGGACGCGGATCGAGACGGCTGGCGATCTGACTCGCGCTTCCGAGGCCATCGGTGGCAGCGTGCGGGCCCGCGACGATCTGCCGACGGCGCTTGGCGATGCCCTTGGCTTCGGCGCGACACTTTTCGAGAACGGCCCCGATTGCTATGCGCGGACGATCGATGTCGCGGGCGACGGGGTGACGAACGACGGCTTTCCGCCGGCTTCAGCCTATCGGGCCTTTCCGTTTGATGGCATCGTGGTCAACGGTCTGGCCATTCAGGGCGGGGAGCATGACGTCGCCGAATATTATCGCGAGGCGATGATCCGGGGTCCGGGGGCCTTTGTCATCGAGGCGGCGGGATTCGGCGACTACGAGCGCGCGATGCGGGAGAAGCTCCTGCGCGAGCTGTCGGGACCGGTGATCGGGATGCTCTTTGCACCGCCCAAGGGGTGAAGAGAGGGGGAACGGCCGGTCCGAACCGATAGCAGGCATTCGGCGCAGTTCTTTGCTCTGACCGGCCGCATCTATTCGCAGTTGCCCAGCTTTATCCCGGTCATCTACAATTTTGCGGTTGCAGCACGGCGTCGGCCGCGCCGCAGTTTCCCCCAGAGTTGCAGAGCCCGGAAAATAAATGCGGGCGGGATCTTTCGGTTGTCGCCGACGGTTCCCTTTCTGGTGATCCTGGCGCAAGGATCCACGAGAAACGCCACCGAAATCCCGGAAACGGTGGCCTCAAGGCTCAATTGTCCACCATCGCGCAGCAATCCTTGTTCGGCTTCGCCGAATGACTGGCCGGCCGCCGTGATTGCACCGCTGAAAACGTAGAAATAGAGAACCCTCCCTTCCATCGCCGGGAAATCAAGGCGGGCGCCCGCCTCCAGGCGGATGTCGTAAAAGTCCACTTCGTTGCGAACACTGAAGGGAGCGGTGGTTCCCTCCGGCCCGAAAAGGTGGCGCCAGACGTTCGGAGGCGATACTGCAACCGGTCCATGCTGGATCCGCGGTTCCATATCTGCTTCGTGCGGTCTGACAAAGATCTGCAGCATGTCGAGTGGCGGATCGCTGCGGAGCGTCTCTTCGGAATGCCAGAAGCTTCGGCCTGCGTTCATGACCATCAGATGGCCCTGATCGATGACCAGCTTGCCGTTTGTCCGGTCGTCATGGCGCATCACGCCATCGGGCACCCATGAGATGATCTCGTCGTTCTGATGCTCATGCATTGCGATGAGGCGACCAGGTTCAAGCACCGACCGGACAATCATCGCAAGCGGGCCCAACCCATGATCCTTCGATTTCGGATCAACCCATCCGGGCATGTTGGGGAACGCGATGAAACCGCCGTTGTCGAGCCTAATCGGTGTTCGGTTTCCCTTGAGGACCAAAGCATCCTCCTATTGGCAGGTCAGACGCACCAATATTCTGCGATCATCAAGTTCGTCGAGCAAGTCAGGATTGCCTTGCCACGGGACCACCCGGCGCAACCCTTCCCCGCGACTCGCGAAGAATTTCGCGGGCCGGCCGCCGACGTTGCGTGCCCCCTGTGAATGTACTCAGGGTATCAGAGGAGAGGCCACTTCGTTCGCAAAGCGGTCATGGAACAGACGGTGCGAAAGATACTGCCAAATTATCCCATCGCCCCGCCAAGATGCCAAGCCCCGGCCCTGGATAGCACCGCGCGAAAATCGTCCGTTTACGCCGCACGCCGCATGCGCCTATAGATAAGCCGCACAGCCGGAGGAGTCCCCCCATGCATCTCGCCCGTTTTCCGCGCCATTTCCTTGCCCATCTGCCGACGCCGCTTGAGAAGATGGACCGCCTCACGGCGGAGCTTGGCGGGCCGGAGATCTGGATCAAGCGCGACGACTGCACCGGGCTTTCCACCGGCGGCAACAAGACCCGCAAGCTCGAATTCCTGATGGCGGAGGCGGAAGCGCAAGGCGCGGACCTGGTGATGACGCAAGGCGCCACCCAGTCGAACCACGCGCGTCAGACGGCGGCCTTCGCGGCGAAGCTGGGGATGAAGTGCCATGTCCTCCTCGAGGACCGTACCGGATCGAACAACGCCAATTACAACCACAACGGCAACGTGTTGCTGGATCATCTTCATGGCGCGACGACGGAAAAGCGCCCCGGCGGCGGCGACATGAATGCCGAGATGGAGAAGGTCGCGGAGAAGTTCCGCGCGAAGGGCCGCAAGGTCTATACCATCCCCGGCGGCGGATCGAACCCGACCGGCGCGCTTGGCTATGTGAATTGTGCCTTCGAACTGCTCGGCCAGGTCAACGACCGGGGGCTGAAGCTCGACCATATCGTCCATGCGACCGGCTCGGCGGGGACGCAGGCGGGGCTGATCGTCGGGCTGAAGGCCACGAATGCGGGGATTCCGCTTTTGGGCATCGGTGTCCGTGCACCGAAGCCGAAGCAGGAGGAGAATGTCTTCGCGCTGGCCAATGCCACGGCGGAGAAACTTGGCTGCGCGGGCGTGGTCAAGCGCGAGGACGTGGTGGCGAATTGCGACTATGTCGGCGACGGCTACGGCATCCCCTCCGAAAGCGGGCTGGAGGCGATCGCCATGTTCGCGGAGCTGGAGGGGATCCTCCTTGACCCGGTCTATTCGGCCAAGGGGGCGGCGGGGCTGATCGACCTCGTCCGCAAGGGGCATTTCAAGAAGGGCGAGCGCATCGTCTTTCTGCATACCGGCGGGGCGGCGGGGCTTTTCGGCTACGATTTCGCCTTCGATTTCAAGGATCGCTGGACCTGAGGGGCTGACGGCCTATAACTCCCCGACAACGGATCGGGGACAGTCATGGCGCGCAAGGCGGCGGACACGGCGGCCTATAACATCTTCTTCATCGGCCAGTCCGGGCGGCTTGGCTATGAGGCTGCGGTTTTCGCCGCGACCTTCCGTGCGGCGAACCCCGATTTCGCCGGGCGTCTCTTCATGGGCGAGCCGCAGCCGGGACCCCGCTGGAAGGACGATCCGCGCGTTCCAGCACCACTGAAACCCCTCATCCAAAGCCTCGGCGTCGAGATCCTGCCCTTCGAGAACCGTCATTTCGGGCAAAGCTATCCCTATGGCAACAAGATCGAGGGGCTGCTTGCGCTGCCGGACGAACCGTTCGTGTTCTTCGATTCCGATACGATCTTTACCAAGCCCATCGACAGCGTGGGTTTCGATTTCGACAAACCCGCCGCTTCGATGCGGCGAGAGGGGACCTGGCCGGTGATCGAGCTTTACGGGCCGGGCTACGCGGCGACCTGGCAGTCGCTCTACGACAAGTTCGGGCTCGACTTCGCATCGAGCCTCGACCTTTCGCAGCCCGACGAGCACTGGGAGCGGTATCTCTATTTCAACGCGGGCTGGTTCTTTCACCGCTCTCCGCAGGCGTTCGGGCAAAGGTTCCTCGACTACGCACTGGCGATCCGGGACGAGGGGCCGGAAGAGTTGGTGTGCCAGACGCTCGACCCCTGGCTCGATCAGGTGGCGCTGCCACTGGTGATCCATTCCTTCGGCGGCGGCCGGCCGGGTGCGGAACTGGCAGGTCTCGATGGCGATGTCACCTGCCATTACCGCACCCTGCCCCTTCTCTACGCCCGCGAAAGCGATGCGGCCGTGGCGGCGCTGGAGGCGGCGATCGCGCCCAATCCGATAAAAAAGGTGCTGAAGGAACATGAGCCGCTGAAAAAGCTTGTCTACCAGCGGAAGGGCGAAAAGATCCGCGCGATGTTCGACCGCAACGACCTGCCCCGCAAGGAACAGGCGATCCGCAATCCGATCAAGCGCGCGGGGCTCTGGCTGCGTTAGGGGGCCGGGTCGCCACCGCGTGGTAGCGCAGCCGTGAAGCATTCGCATCTTGATTTCCGAGCGCCTGCGGATGAGGGTCCGATCAGCCTTGATTGACGTGCAGGAGCCCTTGATGCGCCCGTTCCCGATGGTTGGTCTGATCCTTGCGCTGACGCTGCCCATCGCCGCACCGGCCGAGACGCGGCTGCCGATCAACGAAGGCGAGATCGCCTTGAGTTTCGCCCCGGTCGTCAAGATGGCCGCGCCCGCAGTGGTCAACATCTACGCCCGAAAGGTGGTGGCGGAGCGTGTCAGCCCCTTCGCGAACGATCCCTTCTTTTCGCAGTTCTTCAGCTTCGGCGACGCCGCGCCGCGGGTTCAGAATTCGCTTGGCTCGGGTGTGATCCTGCGCGCGGACGGGATTGTCGTCTCAAACTACCATGTCGTGGGCGATGCCGATGAAATCCGCATCGTCCTCAACGATCGCCGCGAGTTCGATGCCAGGGTGATCCTGGCCGATGAGGCCGCGGATCTGGCGGTGCTGCAACTCGACGGTGCGAAGGATCTGCCGGAACTGAGGCTCGCGGATTCGGATGAGGCGGAAGTGGGCGATCTCGTGCTTGCCATCGGCAACCCCTTCGGCGTTGGTCAGACGGTGACAAGCGGCATCGTTTCCGGCCTTGCCCGCGCGGGCGCGGGACTTGGGCAGGGCCAGGGCTATTTCATCCAGACCGACGCGCCGATCAATCCGGGCAATTCCGGCGGCGCGCTCGTCGACATGCGGGGCCAGCTTCTGGGCATCAACACCTCGATTCTGTCGCGCTCGGGCGGGTCGAACGGGATCGGCTTTGCAATCCCGTCCAACCTCGTCGCGCAATATGTCGCGCAGGCCGAGGCCGGCGCGACCGAGATCCAGCGCCCCTGGTCGGGGATCGAGGTGCAACCCGTCGATGCCGACATGGCCGAGGCGATGGGCCTGCCTGCCCCGCATGGCGTCGCGGTGACCCATCTGCATCCCGAAAGCCCTTTTGCGGTGGCGGGGCTTGCGACGGGCGACGTGATGACCGCGCTCGACGGCAAGCCGGTCGACGGCGCGCAGGAAATGTCCTATCGGCTCGCAACCCACCGCGTTGGCGCCCAGATCCCCCTGGCCTATTGGCACGCGGGCAAGCTGACCGAGACGGCGGTGACCCTGATCGCGGCCCCCGGCCGTGACGCCAAGGGCGTGACCGTTGGGGATGGCAGCATCTTCTCGGGCCTCGCGCTGGCCGACATGACGCCTGCGTTGATCGACAAGCTTGGACTGCCGTTGACGGCGCAAGGCGTCGTGGTGACCGGGGTCGCGGGCGCCGCGCGACAGACCGGACTTGAGGCAGGCGACATCCTGATCGGGCTGAATGACATCCCCGTCAGCCATGCGAGCGACTTCACGGAAGAGATCGCCAAGGGCGGCCGCGACTGGCAGGTCGCTCTGATCCGGGGTGGCCAGCGCGCCTATATCCGCCTGCGCGGCTGACGCGCCCGTCGCGCTTCAGACCGCTCCCGCCCAAACAAACGCGCGCCAGTGCCTTTGGTGGCAAGACGGCTTGCGCCGAAGGCAGGCTGGCCGCGGTCGCGCTGGCGCTTCTGTCGGCGCCGGAAGATGCTGGCGCATGGCGAAAGCACCGACCGGTGCCGACAGGCGCAAGAGGCAACCTACCGCGTCCTCCGGAGGCTCTCCGCGCCAATCGGTGATGCGGGGTGAGCGAATGCGTTGTGCGCCGCAGGCGCTTGTCCTAACGTCACGCCCGACGCATCTCGGAGTATATTCACATGACCAAGACCTACGGTTTCGACACGCTGCAAGTTCACGCGGGCGCGCGGCCCGATCCGGCGACCGGCGCGCGGCAGGTGCCGATCTACCAGACGACCGCCTATGTCTTCCGCGACGCCGATCACGCGGCGGCTTTGTTCAACCTTCAGGAAGTGGGCTACATCTATTCCCGCCTGACCAACCCGACCGTCGCCGCCCTTGGCGAACGGATCGCGACGCTCGAAGGCGGCGCGGGGGCGGTCTGCTGTTCCTCGGGCCACGCCGCGCAGATCATGGCGCTTTTCCCGCTGATGGGTCCGGGGCGGAATATCGTCGTCTCCACAAGGCTTTACGGCGGGACAGTCACGCAGTTCAGCCACACGATCCGGCGCTTCGGCTGGTCGGCGAAATTCGTCGATACCGACGATCTGAAAGCCGTCGAGGCCGCGATCGACGACGACACCCGCGCGATCTTCTGCGAGTCGATCGCCAACCCCGGCGGCTATGTCACCGACATCCCTGCCCTCGCCAAGGTCGCCGACAAGGCGGGCGTGCCGCTGATCGTCGACAACACCTCGGCCACACCCTACCTCTGCCGCCCGATCGAGATGGGGGCGACGCTGGTCGTCCATTCGACCACGAAATACCTGACCGGCAACGGCACCGTGACCGGCGGCGCGATCGTCGATTCAGGCAAGTTCGACTGGTCGGCCTCGGCCAAGTTCCCGTCGCTCTCCGCGCCCGAGCCCGCCTATCACGGGTTGAAGTTCCACGAGACCTTCGGCGGCCTCGCCTACACCTTCCACTCCATCGCCATTGGCCTCCGCGATCTTGGCATGACGATGAACCCGCAGGGCGCGCATTACACCCTGATGGGGATCGAGACGCTGAGCTTGCGGATGGAGCGGCATGTGGAGAACGCCAGGAAGGTCGCCGCGTGGCTGGAGAAAGATCCCCGCGTCGAGTCGGTGACCTACGCGGGACTGCCGTCCTCACCTTATTATGATCGGGCGAAGAAGCTCTATCCGAAGGGTGCCGGTGCCTTGTTCACCTTCGCGGTGAAGGGCGGCTACGAGGCCTGCGTCAAGCTGGTGGATTCGCTGGAACTGTTCAGCCACGTCGCCAACCTTGGCGACACCCGGTCGCTCATCATCCATTCGGCCTCGACCACCCACCGCCAGCTTTCGCCGGAACAGCAGGCGGCGGCGGGGGCCGCGCCGAACATGGTGCGCGTCTCGATCGGGATCGAGGATGCGGCGGATATCATCGCCGATCTCGATCAGGGGCTGGCGAAGGCCACGGCCTGAGGAGAGTTCGGCGGATCGACGCTGGACTGAAGAGCGCGCGCGGACCCGAAGGGAAACCTGGGGGTCCGCGCAACCAAACGCCGGTTACTCCGCGATCTCATAGGTGATGCTGACCGTGGCGCCCACCGTCAGTTCGCCCGAGGCGACCGGCACGCTGCCGCCGTCCTTGGCAAAGCGTGCCTCGGCCATCATCATCGGCTGCGGGCCGCCATAGTTGCCCTGTTCGCTGATCGAGATGATCCGGCCGAGCTTCACGCCCGCCGCCTCGGCATAGAGCGTGGCCTTGTGCGCGGCATCCGCGACAGCGCGGCGGCGCGCCTCATCCGTCGCAGTATCAGGCTCTTGCAGGCCGAAGCTGAGTCCGCCGAGCGTATTCGCACCATCCGTCACAACCGCGTCCAGCGTCTGGCCGAGCACCGAAAGATCGCGCACTCGCACCGTCACCATGTTCGACGCGATATAGCCGGTGATCTTCGGGTCGTTTCCGTCGCGGCTGTAATCATAGCGCGGATTCAGGGACAGACCGCTCGTCTGCATGTCGCGATCCTCGATCCCGGCTTCCTTGAGCCGAGACAGGGCGCCCGCGATACCCTCGGAATTGGCCTTCAAAGCGGCGGCGGCGCTTTTCGCCTCGGTTGTGACGCCGAGATTCAGCATCGCCATGTCGGGCGCGATCTCGACCTTGCCTTCGCCGGTCACGGAAATCGTCGCCGGCATGGTTTCGGCAAAAGCAGGCAGGCCCAGCATCAAAGCCGTGGCGAGAACGGGGAATACACGCATTAAAACCTCCTTGGCATTGCGGTCATCTTCCGTTCTTTGACGCATCCCGCAAGTCGATCCTTGGGCACATCAGCTTTCCTTGGGCGGAATTCTGCTTTAGGACAGAAAAGTGAAAATCCCCGGCTTCGGTGGGAGCCGCAGCCATGCTAGTTGCCCGGAATGAAACCCGCATTCGCGCTTGATCTCGACAATGATGCCGTCAGGCTGCTCAGCCGCTCGGATGAGGGCTGGCTGGAGGTCGGCAAGGTTGACCTCGGCGCGGCGAATCTCGACGCCAGCCTGAAGGCGCTATGCGATCAGGCGGCGACGCTTGCGCCCGAAGGTTTCGCGACCAAGCTGATCCTGCCGCTGTCACAGATCCTCTATACTGAGATAGAAACCGCATCGAACGACCGCGTCGGCCAACGCGCAGATATCGTGAACGGCCTGAAGGGGCGTACGCCCTATCCGGTGTCCGAGCTTGTGTACGACTGGTCGCGCGCGGGCGGGCGGGCCCGCGTCGCCGTCATCGCGCGGATCACGCTCGATGAGGCCGAGGCCTTCGCCGAAACCTATGGTTTCAATCCGGTCTCATTCGTGGCGGTTCCGCCGCCCGAAAAATTTGCGGGCGAGCCGTTCTTTGGCATCACCTCCCGCGCGACCGAGCATTTGCCCGAAGGGACGCGGCTTGACCGGGATCAGGATCCGGTCCGTATCGTGGGCAAGCTTCCTGCGCCGCGCGCTGAGGCCGACGCACCCGACGCGGTGGAGCCCGCAGCCACCGAGGCCAGCCTCTCCGTCGTCGCCGACAGCATTCCGGCGGAGGAAGCGCTGCCGGAGATCGTGCCCGAGACAGATGTGGCAGCGGAGCCTGAGGCCGCGCCTGAGGCAGGCGAACCCGATCGCCCCGAAACCGTTGCCGAAGAGATGGCGGCCGCCGCAAATGAGGCAGCGAAGGACGAGGCGGACGAGCAAGCTGAAGAGGCGGAGGAACTGACCGAGGCGGCGTCCGTGCCGGAGCCCGACGACAGCACACTGCCGGAGCTTCAGGCGGATTCGCCCTTGCCCGCCGACGATGGCCCTGACGTGTCTCTGGACCGGTCGGATGCCGATGCGCCAGCCGATGAACCTCGCCCCGCCGCCCCGGCCGAGGCAGCACCTTCGCCGACAGACGCCGAGCCGGAAGAGGCCCCCTTCATCGCCATCGACGAAGAGGCGGCGGACCAGAGCTTCTCCGTTCTCGAAGGAAGCCTGCCGGATGCCGAGAGCGACCCCGTCCCGCCCGCATTCCAGACCCGCCGCGCGCCGGTGGCCCAGCGCCCCGAGGATGAGGAAGATCTGCGCAGCGCCGCGAACCGCCTGCATCTGACGACGCCGGAGGCAGTGCCGGACCTGCCCGCGCCACGGATCGCGGATGGCTTGGCAGCGATCACTGCGCCGGTCCTCGATATTCCCTACCTGTTGAATGACGAGGACACCGCGGCCTCGGCTGCGGTGCGCAAGCGGCGCAGCGGCCTCGGCCGTGCCGCTCTCGGCGCGATCCCCGATGCCGCGCACGGCACCCTGGCGCAGCAGAAGCTCCGCCGGGCGGACAGTTCACAGCCGCCGCTCGCCGCGCCAGTCCTCGAGGCTGCGGCGGGTCCGAAAGGCGCCCGGATCGCGGGCGCACGCCGCCTTCCGGCGTCGGCGCGAAAAACGTCTGCGCGGACGCTTGTCTATCTGAGCGGTCTTTTGATCCTGGTGATGGCCGCGGTTGCGTTTGGCTCGCTCTTCGTCGGTGGTAAAACGGACGCGCCCGCAGAGCTGGTGATTGGCGCGCCGGAGGCTTCCGACGCCCAGACCGAAGATGTGATACCGCCCTCGGACACGACTGAGGCTGCGCCAGACATCGCGCCCGAGCCCGCACCTGCCGAGACCGAGATCGCGGCCCCGCCGGTTGAACAAAGCGCGACCGATGCGGCCGTGGCGTCGGCGCTTGGTGACCCGCGTACGGATGGCGCGGCCACCGAGCCCCCACCCGCGCCTACGGTCGCGGCCCCGCGCGACGTACCGCTGAACGCGCCCGCGCCGTCGCCTTTGCCTGAAGCAGACGCGCCCGGCGCCCCGACGATTTCGAGCGCCGCACCCGGCCCCGGCGACCTTGCAAGCCCTGCGGATCTGCCCGACGCGGACGGTACGGTGACCGACAATCCGCCGCTGCGTCAGCCGTTGCCGCCGCCCTTCGGCACCGTGGTCACCTTCGGACCAGGCGGCCTTATCGTGCCGACGCCGGAAGGCGTCATCACGCCGGGTGGCTTCACGCTTTTCGCAGGAAAGCCGCCGCTTCTTCCGCCGACGCGGCCCGGCAGCGCCGAGCCCGCGATCGCCGCGCCAGTGGCGCCGGACGCGACAGACCCGGCGGCGCCGGATGACGGCGCCGCACTCGTGCCCGAGACCGGTAACGCGCCTGAGACCGCAGCCGCCGAGCCAGCTGTGGCCGACGCCCCCGCCCGTATCGGACCGAAACCCAAGGCACGCCCCGATGTCGTGGTCGCAATCGCCGCCGCCGCCCGCAACAAGGCCGAAGCGCTGGCCGAAGCCGCGGCCGCCGCCGCCAAGGCGGAAGCGGAACGGACAGCCTCGGCGACCGCGCAGGCGGTCGCCTCATCGCGCCGTCCGGCGAGCCGACCGAGGGATTTCGCCAAAGCCGTCGATGCCGCCGTTGCCTCCGCTGTCGCCTCTGCCGCCGCGGCAGCCCCCGTGCCCGCACCTGCCACCGTCGTCGCGGCCGCACCCGCACCGGCGAAACAGGCCGTCGAAGAGATCGACGAACCCGAACCCGTGGCACTGGCGCCGAACATGCCGACTTCGGTCACCGTCTCGCGGCAGGCCACGGTGAAGAACGCGATCAACCTCGGTGAGATCAGCCTGATCGGGGTCTTTGGCTCCTCTTCGAGCCGACGGGCCCTGATCCGGATGCCGACCGGGCGCTTCATCAAGGTGAAGGTTGGCGACCGTTTCGACGGCGGTACGATCGCGGCAATCGGCGACAGCGAGGTGAGTTATGTCAAGCGCGGCAAGACCGTCGTTCTGAAGATGGTGAAGAAGGGCTAGGCCCGGCTTCAGCCCACCCGGTGCGTCGGTCAGAACTCCCCCGATATATTGCGTGCTTGAAACACGAAGTTGATGTGCCATTGCCGGGGCTGGCGGTTAGGCTGTGACCGGATGGTCAAGCCACGGCGCCCCGCCCGATCGTCCCCAACTGCGCGCGAACCCTGCATTTCTCCGGGTACGTGCTAAGGTGGTGGTGTGCCACGGGTATTTCGCCGATACGACATTTCCGATCGAAGGGTGATATGGAAAGTTTTCTTTTTCAGGCCTCGCTTTACCTGATCGCCATGGTGATCGCCGTCCCCGTGGCGTCGCGCCTCGGGCTGGGATCGGTTCTGGGCTATCTGGTCGCGGGGATCGTCATCGGCCCGATCCTGGGCTTCGCCGGGTCAGAAATGCACGACCTTCAGCATTTCGCGGAATTCGGCGTCGTGATGATGCTGTTTCTGATCGGCCTTGAGCTTGAGCCGAAGGCGCTTTGGAACATGCGCGACAAGCTTCTGGGCCTTGGCGGGTTGCAGATTGCGCTGACCACGCTTGTGGTCACCTTCGGTGTGCTCGCTCTGGGGTTCGACGGACGCACCGCCTTCACGCTTGGCGTGATCCTGTCACTCTCCTCGACCGCCATCGTTCTGCAAACGCTCAGCGAAAAGCGGCTGATGCAGACCGCGGGCGGCCGGAATACCTTCTCGGTCCTCCTGATGCAGGACATCGCGGTCATCCCGATCCTCGCCTTCCTGCCGCTGCTCGCCCTGCCCGGCGCGCGGGCGCTGGCCGAAGCGCAGAGCAAGGACACGATCGCGGCGACCTTCATCGAAAGCCTGCCGGGCTGGGGCGTCACGCTGGTCACGCTCGGTGCGGTTGTGGCGACAGTGCTTGCGGGGCATTATCTCGTCCGACCGATCTATGCCTATGTCCACCGTGCCCGGCTGCGCGAGATCAACACGGCCCTCGCGCTGACGATCGTCGTCTCCATCGCCTCGCTGATGCTGATGGTCGGCCTTTCCCCGGCACTTGGCACCTTCCTTGCCGGGGTCGTCCTTGCCAACTCCGAGTTCAAGCACGAACTGGAAAGCGATATTGCGCCCTTCAAGGGGCTGCTTCTTGGTCTCTTTTTCATCACCGTCGGCGCGGGAATCGACGTTCAAACGCTCTTTTCCCGGCCCTTCACCATCATCGGCCTGACGCTCGCGATGATGATCGCGAAGGGGGCGGTCCTGTATCTTCTCGGCTGGCTCTTCAAGCTCAGGGGGCGGAATCAGTGGCTCTTCACGCTCGGCCTCGCGCAGGCGGGGGAATTCGGATTCGTCCTGACCTCCTTCGTGCTCACCCAGCGGATCATCTCGCAGAGCGTCGCGCAGAGCCTTCTTCTCGTGATCGCGCTGTCGATGTTCCTGACGCCGCTCTTCTTCATGCTCCAGGACTATATCGCCAAGCACATGCGCGACGACGGCGAAACGGCACCGGACGACGAGATCGACGAACAGCAGCCGATCATCATCGCGGGCGTCGGCCGGTTCGGACAGGTGGTCAACCGGATGGTCACCAGTTCCGGATTCAAGACCACAGTTATCGATCACGACCTGAAGGTGATTCAGGTTCTGCGGCAATTCGGCTTCAAAGGATATGTCGGCGATCCGACGCGGCCCGAGCTTCTGGCTGCGGCAGGCCTTGATGCGGCGCAGGTGCTGGTCGTCTGTCTCGACGACCGGAAGGCTTCGGCGCGGCTCGTCGCCTATGCGCGCCGCCAGCGTGAGGATCTTCACATCATCGCCCGCGCCCGCGACCGTGAGCATGTGTTCGAGCTTTATCGTGCGGGCGCGAACGACATCGTGCGGGAATACTTCGACAGCAGCGTCAGGGCCGGCCGCTATGTGCTGGAAAACGTCGGGCTATCCGAATACGAGGCGTCCGAGATTCAAAAGACCTTCTACCACCTCGACCGCGCCGCCGTCCGCGATCTTGCCGAGGTCTGGAAGCCCGGCGTTCCGGTCGAACAGAATCCCGAATACGTGGCGCGCGCCAAGGAGCTGAACCGCGACCTTGAAGCCGAGCTTCTGTCGCGCTTTTCCAAGGCACGGAAGGAAGGCAAAGTTTCCGACGCGGCGGAGTAGCGGGGCAAAGCAAAAGCGCGGCCCGTAAAGGCCGCGCTCTATCCGTGAGCAGGATTGGTCGAGCGTGTCGGTCAGGCCGCTACGCGGGAGACCAGCACATCATCCACCGTCTTCTGCGCGCCGGCTTCGTCGACACCGGACACGGCGGCGACTTCGCGGGTCAGACGCTCAAGTGCCGCTTCATAGAGCTGACGCTCGGAATAGCTCTGCTCGCGCTGGTCGTCCGAACGGTGCAGGTCACGCACCACTTCGGCAATGGCCATCAGATCGCCCGAGTTGATCTTTTGCTCATATTCCTGGGCGCGGCGCGACCACATGGCGCGCTTTACCTTGGCCTTGCCCTTCAGCGTCTCAAGCGCCTTGGTGATGAGATCGGGCGACGAAAGCTGGCGCATCCCGATTTCATTCGCCTTGTGCGTCGGCACGCGCAGGGTCATCTTGTCTTTTTCGAAGGAAATCACGAAAAGCTCGAGCTTGATGCCCGCGATTTCCTGCTCTTCCACCTCAATGATCCGTCCGACGCCATGGGCCGGGTAAACGACAAAGTCGTTGGGACGGAAGTCGCTCTTCTTGGTCTTGCTCATTCGCGCGTATCCTCGCACATGAACCTGTCACTCGGGCGAAAAAAAGGGCCTGCGATCGAATGATCGCTGGTCCACGAGATTTCGATTTTCGTCAAACGCCCCTGCCGCTGCCAGTGAAGGCTACGGTTTTGCACAGGTGTCCTCATCCAAACATGACAGTAGCATAACACTAAACCGGCCAGTTTGGAAGGCCCGCCCGGTAAAGCCGGGATTCGTCGATGAAATTCGACAGTTACGTCCTAAAACCACGGCGAAGCCGGGCGATTCGGCGGCCGGAATAGCCCGCCGGACCGAATCAGCCGGCGATTCGCTTCAATCCCCTGCGCCCGGCGTTTCCGAGAAATACTTGTCGCGCTTGTCGGCCTCACCATCGCGCGCCTCGGCATCGGGAAGCGGATCCTTGCGTTGGGTGATGACCGGCCACATCTCGGAATACTTGCGGTTGAACTCCACCCATTCGTCGAGATTGGGCTCGGTATCGGGTCGGATCGCATCGGCGGGGCATTCCGGTTCGCAGACCCCGCAGTCGATACATTCATCGGGATGGATGACCAGCATGTTCTCGCCTTCGTAGAAGCAATCCACGGGGCAGACTTCGACACAGTCGGTGTATTTGCAGGCGATGCAGTTGTCGGTGACAACATAGGTCATGGCAGTCATCCGGCTTTGGACGGTTTTCAGCTACCTATCCCCAAGCCCCGGATCATTCAAGACGGACCCCGCCGGAAAGACCGGCGATACGGGCAGGAGCGGCAGCGGCGGAACGCTATTCCGCACCCGCTTTACCGGACGGTCCGCCGTCCTCGGCCAGCGGCGCAAGATCGTCGTAGAGCCCCCGCGCCTCCTCCGCCGGGCCACGCCTTGTGCCGCAAGCGACAATCCTGACCACGCGGACGGCCCGTGCCTGTGAAAAGGTCAGGACATCGCCCTGCCCCACGGCGCGACCGGGCTTGGCCATTTTTGTGCCGTTGAGGCGCAGATGGCCTTTCGTGACGACTTCCGCGGCAAGGCTGCGGGTCTTGAAGAACCGCGCCTGCCACAGCCACTTGTCGATGCGGATGCGGTCTTCGTCCGCCAAGGCGACCTCAGATCTTGTCGCGAAGCCCCATCAGTGCGGCGGCGAAGGGGTTGTCGGGGTCGATCCGGTCGCGCTTCGGCGGCCGGGATTCGAATTTGCGATCCCCCTGCTCCTCGCGCTTGCCCTTGCCGCCCGGCTTTCCGTGCTTGCCGCCCTGCGGCTTGCCGTTGCGCGGTTTGCCCTCACGCCGGGCACCGCCCTCGGCGGGCGCACCCTCGGGCTTGCGGCCACGCTGCGGACGGTCGCCACGCTGGACCCGGGGCTTCGGCGCCCAGGTGAAGGTATAGAAGACCTCGGGCTCGGTGACCGTCTGGATCGCGGCCTCGTCCTCGGTGATCGGATTGGCGACCTCGCCCTCGGCAAGCGGCGCGGCCACGGGTTCGGCCCGAACCTTCTCGCGCTCGCCCCGCTCGCCCCTGTAGCCGAGGCCGGCCATGAGGTCGGCGAATTGTTCCAGTGTCATGCCGGTGATCGAAAGCATGTCGGGCGTCGCCTCGAACCCGGCGCGGCTGTCCTGCGTGCGCAGGATATCGGCGAGGCGTTCGAGCATGTCGATGCGGATCGCCCGCGCGCCAGCCGGGTGATAGCCGGAAAGCGTATAGTAACCCTTCGGCACGTCCGGCAGGTTCGGCACCGTCACCAGACCCGGTGGCGGGCTTTCGGGGAATTCGTCGAGCCCCTCGAACAGCGACCAGAGCACCAGACGCAGCCGCGTCGGCGCGGGTTTGAGGAGAAGCGGCTGGAAGATCGTGTATTGCCCGAAGCGCACGCCATGTTTGCGCAGCGCGCCGCGCATGTCCTGATCGAGCGCCTTGACCTCATCGGCGACACCTTCGCGCGGCAGGACGCCCATCGCCTCGGTCAGGCGAAAGGCGAAGCCGCGTGCGAGACCCGCGAGCGCCTCATCACGGGCGAGGTTGAGCAAAGGCTCAAAGAGCGTCGCGACCTTGCGGTCGATGAAATGCTGCAAACGGCGGCGGACCTTCTCGGCCACATCGAACCCGGCCTCTTCATCGACGAAGGCCTCGACCTGCGGCTTCAGCGCCTCGGCGCCTTTGACCAGCTTGCCAACGGCGGAGTTGCCCCACATGAGGCCACCCTGCTCGGTGAAGTCGAGTTCGGTGTCCGGCGCGTTGTAGAAACGGTCGGCACGCAGATGGAATTCGGGTTTCAGCGCCTCGTAGGCCGCCTGCTTCAGCGTCTTGGCCTGATCCGGCGTGGCCGATCCATCCTGCTGAAAGCGGAACCCTTCGAGACGTCCGACGAATTCGCCTTCGACCGTCACTTCGCTCTTGTCGTTCACCTCGGCCACGAGGCCCTCCTTCTGCTTGAGCCGGCGAAGGAGCACGCTCGTCCGCCGGTCCACAAATCTTTGCGTCAGGGCACCGTGAAGGGCGTCCGACAGGCGGTCTTCTACAGCGCGCGTCTCGCCACGCCAATGACTTTCGTCGGTAACCCAGCCGGAACGCTGTGCCACATAGGTCCATGTGCGGATATACGCCAACCGTTTTGACAAAGCGTCGATGTCGCCGGTGGTCTTGTCGATAAGACGGATTTGCGCCGCAAGCCAGTCGTCGGGCACATGGCCGGGGTGCTGGAGAAAGCCGAAGATGCGTTGCAGAAGGTTGGCATGCTCCTGCGCCGAGATGCCCTGAAAATCGGGAATGCGGCAGACATCCCAGAGACGACGGATATCCTTGGGGTGCCGGGCGCGGTCGCGGATTGCGGGCAGATCGGAAAGCATCTTCAGCCCGCGCAGATCGTCCGCCTCGCGCCCACGCTGGAGCCACTCGTCGTTGGGCGAGACCTCGAGCGAGGCGATGAGCCGGTCGATAGTGCCAAACTCCAGATCGCCCGAGCGCCAGTTGAGCCGCTGGATCGGGCTGAAGCGATGGTTTTCGATGGCGTCGATCACTTCGGGCTGAAGCGCGCCCGCCTCCCCGGTCACGCCGAAGGTGCCGGAGGTCGTATGGCGCCCGGCCCGACCTGCGATCTGCGCCAGTTCGTGGGGGAAAAGCGGACGCATCCGCCAGCCATCGAATTTCGATGTCGCCGAAAAGCCGACATGGCCGATGTCGAGGTTCAGCCCCATGCCGATGGCGTCCGTGGCGACGAGATAATCGACATCGCCGTTCTGATACATCGCGACCTGTGCGTTGCGCGTGCGGGGGCTGAGCGCGCCCATGACGACCGCCGCCCCGCCCTTCTGGCGGCGGATGAGTTCGGCCATCGCATAGACGTTTTCAACCGAAAACCCGACGATGGCGCTCCGCGCGGGCATCCGGCTTAGCTTTTTCGAACCTGCATAGCTCAGTTCCGAAAACCGCTCGCGCTTCATGAACTGGACGCGGGGGACAAGGGCTGCAATCGCGCCGCGCATGGTGTCGGAGCCGAGGAACAGCGTCTCATGCAGGCCGCGCGCGTTCAGGAGACGGTCGGTGAAGACGTGACCGCGATCGGGGTCGGCGCAAAGCTGGATCTCGTCGATGGCGAGGAAATCGCAGCCGATGTCGGTCGGCATCGCCTCGACCGTGCAGATCCAGTATTGCGCGCGGTCGCCGACGATGCGTTCTTCGCCCGTCACAAGCGCTGCGACCGACGGCCCGCGCGCGGCGACGACGCGGTCATAGACCTCCCGCGCGAGAAGACGCAGAGGAAGGCCGATGACCCCGGTGCGGTGCGCCAGCATCCGCTCGATCGCATAGTGGGTCTTGCCAGTATTCGTCGGCCCGAGGACCGCGGTGATCCTCGTCTCCGCCGCCATCTCGCGCTCTCCTAGATATCGACGCCGTTTGCGTCTTTCTCCAGACGCTCAAGCGCTTGCCTGACATTCTCCTGATGGGGATTCAAGGCCAATGCGGCGCGATAGGCGCGCATCGCCTCGTCAGGCCGCCCCGACTGCTCGAGGATGGTGCCAAGCCCCGTCAAGGCCCCGAAATGATGCGGATTGAGGGCGAGCGTCTTGCGGATATCGGCAAGCGAGGGGCCGAACGCACCGGCAAGGTAGTAGGCCGTCGCGCGGGCGTTCCAGCCCTCGGCGAAATCCGGCGCATGATCGGTCAAGGCGGTCAGATGCTCGATCGCCGCCTCAAGATCGCCCGCCTCCATCGCCTCCTTTCCGCGTTTCAGCAGAAGGTCCATCGTCGGAGAGCCGGATTTCGACCATTCGCGAAGAATGTCGGCTTGCGCGCGCTCCCATGCGGGATTGTCGGGATCGGCTAGCTCGGCGTAAAGCCCGTCCATATCGGGGCTCGCCGCCCCGGCGGGCGAGACACATAGAAATAACGCTGCGGCAAAAGCCGCGCAAAGTGAACCGAAACGGGTGGCGAAAGCAGTCATTACACGGCAGAGTGTAGCGCAACCGCGCCGGAATGCGAGAGCCCCGGCAGTCACATTTTGGAGGATGACATGAGCGAAGTGGTGAACGCAGCCGTGGCCGCGCTGCAAGACAAGTTTTCGGGCGGCTTTTCCGGCACGGCGAAATTCATCATCGAGGGCGAGGGCGCGCTTATCATCGACGGTGCGGGCGTGCGTGCGGGCGATGATGACGGTGCCGACGTGACCCTGACCGCCGACCGTGAGACCTTCGAGGGCATCCTGTCGGGCGATGTGAATCCTGACCGCCGCCTTCATGCAGGGCAAGCTTGCCGTCGATGGCGATATGGGCCTTGCGATGCAACTGGGCGCAGCACTGTCCTGATGGACGAAGCAGCGCCGTTCTACGGTGACGTGGCCGACGCGCCGCCGGGTCAGGTCTGCGTCTGGTTGCGCACCTCCGACGGGGTTCGCATCCGTGCCGCGCACTGGCGCGGCGGGAACAAGGGGACGGTGCTTCTGTTCCCCGGGCGCACTGAATATATCGAAAAATATGGCCCCGCCGCACGCGAATTCGCCGCGCGGGGCTATTCGATGGCCGCGCTCGACTGGCGCGGACAGGGCATCGCCGACCGTCTGCTGGACGATGATGCACCTGGCCATATCATTCACTTCGAAGACTACCAGAAGGACGTGGCCGCCCTCACCGACTGGCTGAAACGCGAGAAGATGCCGGAACCCTGGTATCTTGTCGGCCATTCGATGGGTGGCTGCATCGGCCTCAGGGCGCTGCATGAAGGCCTGCCGGTCAAGGCGGTCGCCTTTTCCGCGCCGATGTGGGGCATCAAGATGCAAAGCGCGATGCGCCCCCTCGCATGGACGCTTGGCACGCTTGCGCCGAAGGTCGGGCTCGGCGGAAAACTCACGCCCAGCACCAAGCGGGAGACCTATGTCCTGATCGCGCCCTTTGAGGATAACCTTCTCACCCGCGACCCCGAGATGTTCGAGTTCATGCAGCGCCAGATGGCCGCCCATCCGGAGCTTGCGATCGGCGGGCCGACCCTGCAATGGCTCGGCCAGGCGCTTTTGGAGACCAAGCGGCTCGCCGCGATGCCGGCGCCCGACTGCCCCTGCCTCACCGTCCTTGGCGTCGCGGAACGGATCGTCCATATCGACGCGATCAAGGAGCGGATGGCGAGATGGCCGGGATCGGAATTCGACCTCGTGGAAAACGCCGAACACGAGCTGATGATGGAAAAACCGCCGATCCGGAAGCGGTTCTATGACGGTGCGGCGGCGCTTTTCGGCCGCAACCGCTAACGCAGCAGCGGCCTCAGAGTGCGATCCGAGTGAATCCGTCGCGCAGCGCCTGCGACCAGGCTTCGCTCATCTGGCGGAAATCCTCATCGCCCGCTTCGATCCGACGCTTGAGCCCGACCCGGCATTCGTCCGTCCGAATGACGGCAAGATCAAGCGGCATCCCCACCGACAGGTTCGACCGCAAGGTCGAATCCATGGACAGGAGAACCGCCTTCTGGCCGTCCTCCAGCGTGGTATCGGGCCGCACGATCCGGTCGAGGATCGGCTTGCCGTACTTATGCTCCCCGATCTGGAGGAAGGGCGTATCCTCCGTCGCCTCGATGAAATTGCCCTCGGGGTAGATCAGGAACAGGCGCATCGCGCCGCCCTTGCGCTGCCCCGCGACGATCATCGAGGCCGAAGCCCCCTGCCGCATCGTGGCCAGCCGGTCGTCGACCGTCTGACGCACCTTGGACAGCGCGTCACCGATCATCTCGGCGACCTTGAGCATGGTTGGCGCCAGCATGATCGAGGTGTCTGGTGTCGCCTCGGGATGCTCGATCGCCTCGGTCAGTTCGGCGATCGTGGTCTGGGTGACGGAGAGGCTGCCCGCAGTCACGATGGCGACAATTTTCTCGCCCGGCTCTTCGAAGATGAACATCTTGCGATAGATTGCGATATTGTCGAGACCGGCATTCGTCCGCGTATCGGACAGCAACACAACACCTTCATTCAACAGAAGGCCGACGCAATAGGTCATTTGAGTTTACCCGATCCCTTTGGTGTCTGAGCGAGCAGACACTATTGCTGCGCTGCGGTAACTGCAACGGTGACGTCGAGTGTCTCGGTGCCCGGACCGCTGGCGATACCCCGGATCGGGGCCGCGTCGCGCGAATCGAGGCCGGAGCCGGTGCGGACATAAAGCTCGTTCGGGCAGCAGGCATTCGCAGGATCAAAACCAACCCAGCCAAGACCGTCGATCCAAAGCTCGGCCCAGGCATGGGCGGCCTCATGCGCGTTGCCATCGGCATCGGCCATCAGATAGCCCGAGACGTAGCGACCGGGGATATCGACGCTCCGCGCCGCCGCAATCAGGGCGTGGGCGTGGTCCTGACAGACGCCTTCGCCCAGCGCCAGCGCCTCGGCGGCGGAGGTATGGGCCTGCGTCACGCCGGGTTTGTAGCTGATTGCCTCGGCCACCGCACGGGCCAGCGCATGGCCGTTGTCAAGCGGTGTCGCCTCGGCGTTGGTCGCCTCGGCCGCCAGCGCCGACAACGCCGCATCGGACTGCGTGGCAAGCGTCGAGCGCATGTAGACAAGCGGATTTACATATTCCTTATGGCCTTGCAGAACGCCGATGAGGTCGGTCGTCTCGACCTGCCCGGTGACAATGACCTCGACCGCATCGGCGGGGCCCCTGACCGACCAGTTTTCGATCCAGTCGCCCGCGCCGTCGCGAAAGGCGGCGCCACGGGTGCCGCCTTCGACCGCGATCTCCCAGCTCAGCGTGCGCTGGCCGTCGAACTGCGACGGGGTCAGCCGCAGGCTTTGCACAGCGACACGAAGCGGGGAATCGTAGTGGTAGACAGTCCGGTGACTGACCGAGATGATCATCGGGCCTCTCCGCTCAGATAGGTTTTGAAGATGATGCCGCCAATCTCGTTCACCTGCTCGATGAAGCGGGTCAGGAAGTCATGCATCCCCTCTTCGAAGATATCTTCGACCGTCACCTGGTTCAGCCCGTCGCGCAACGCTTCGCTTGCCTCCTGCGCCGCCGTCCGACGGTCGTAAGCCGCCTCGAGATGTTCGAGATGGCGCGCCAGCGCCATGACGGAGGCCTTCAGCGACCGGGGTGACTTGCTGTTCAGGATCAGGAAATCCGCGATCTTTCGCGGCGTCACGTCGCCGCCATAGGCCCAGTGGAAGGCGCGATGCGCTGAAAGCGCCCTGAGAAGGGTCGTCCACTGGTAATTGTCAAGTTCCGATCCCACGAAGTCGATCCGGGGCAGCAGCACATAGTATTTCACGTCGATCAGGCGGGCGGTGTTGTCGGCACGCTCCAGCGCATAGCCAAGGCCGAGAAAATCGTAGCCGTCATTCCGCAGGTGCGTCGTCTCGATCGTGCCGCGCAGCAACGCGGCCTGGCGCATGGTCCATTCGGTGAGTTGGCTGAGATCCAGGTCACTTCTCGGTTGCCGCTCCAACTGGCGCATTTCCTGAAAGGCGGTGTTGAGCGCGTCCCACATCTGTGTTGTCAGCGCGGTCCGCACGATCCGCCCGTTCTCGCGGGCGCGCTCGAGACAGGAGGCGACGGAAGACGGGTTGTCACGGTCAAAGAACAGGTAGCTTTCGATGTTGCGCTGGACCGCATCGCCATACTTCTTGGCAAAACCCGCTGCCGTCCCAGAGGCCTGAAGAATGGAATCCCATTCGTTGCGGTAGCCGAACCCGGCCGACGGCAGAAGCGAGATCCGCGCACCTACCTCAAGCAAGCGCACCGTCATCTCGGCCCGCTCCATATAGCGGCCGATCCAGAAGAGGTTGGCGGCGGTTCTGCTCAGCATTCTTTCACTCCGCCAATACCCATGTGTCCTTGACGCCGCCACCTTGCGACGAGTTGACAACGAGAGATCCCTCGGTCAGCGCCACACGTGTCAGCCCACCCGGCACAAGCTCGATCTTCTCGCCAACCAGACAATAGGGGCGCAGGTCGACATGGCGGGGCGCGATGCCCTCCTCGACGAAGGACGGGCAGGTCGACAAGGACAGCGTCGGTTGCGCGATATAGTTGTCGGGGTCAGTCTTGATGCGGTCCGCGAACGAGGCGATCTGTTCCTTGGTCGATGCCGGGCCGACAAGCATCCCGTAGCCGCCGGAACCATGTACTTCCTTCACCACCAGTTCCGGCAGCTTGTCGAGCACATAGGAAAGGTCATCGGATTTGCCGCATTGCCAGGTCGGGACGTTCTGAAGGATCGGCTCCTCGCCGAGATAGAAACGGATCATCTCGGGCACATATGTATAGACTGCCTTGTCATCGGCCACGCCGGCGCCGGGGGCCGAAGCGATGGTAACACCGCCCGAGCGATAGACATCCATGAGGCCCGGCACGCCCAGCATGGAATCCGGCCGGAAGCAGAGAGGATCAAGGAAGGCGTCGTCGATCCGTCGATAGATCACGTCGACCTTCTTTGGCCCCTCGGTCGTCCGCATCCAGACAAAGCCCGCCTCAACGAAAAGATCCGGCCCTTCGACCAGTTCCACGCCCATCATGTCGGCGAGGAAGGAGTGTTCGTAGTAGGCGGAGTTGAAATGGCCCGGCGTCAGGATCACGACTGTCGGTTCGCTTTCGCAACGCGCGGGCGCGACCGAGGCCAGCGTGCGGCGCAGCAGTTCCGGATAGGCTTCCACCGGCTCGATCCGGTTCTCGCGGAAGAGTGCCGGAAACATCCGCATCATGATCTCGCGGTTCTCCAGCATGTAGCTGACACCGGAGGGTGTGCGGCAATTGTCCTCCAGCACATAGAAGTCGCCCGGCCCGGTCCGGACGAGGTCAATGCCAACGATATGGCTGAACACACCCTTCGGCGGCACGAACCCGACGACGGCCTTCTCATAAGCCTCATTGCAATAGACCAGCCGCGCGGGGACGCGCCCCGCCCGGATGATCTCAGCGCGGCCGTAGACATCGACGAGGAAGGTGTTGAGCGCCCGCGCCCGCTGCTTGATGCCGCGTTCAAGCCGGCGCCATTCAGTCTGGGTGAAGACACGCGGGAACATGTCGAAAGGGATCAGCCGGTCCGGATCGCCGCCCTCGCCATAAACCGCGAAGGTGATGCCGATGCGCCGAAAGAGCGCCTCTGCCTCGGCCTGTTTCATCTGGCGAAGTTCGGCGGGCATGTGCTGCGTCCAGTCTCCGAGCTTCGCGTAATGGGGCCTGACGCCACTTTCGTCGAACATCTCGTTAAAGAACGCTGATCCCATACCTATCCCCATTCACCCGACTATGATGAAAGACTAGGCAGCCACCGACCGGATTGAAAGGAGAATAGCGGAAACCGCTTCGCGCCGTTGTTCAATCGCACAGATTTTCGGCAAGATGCGAATGTTTAAGTGGCACTTCATGGCACGCCGGAGCGTTATGACAGCATGACCCGTTCCGATGTTCTCAGCTTCACCGAACGCGGCCTTTTCTGCGGCGCCGGTGGCTTTTACATCGACCCGTGGCGGCCGGTGGATCGTGCGCTCATCACCCACGGGCATTCGGATCACGCCCGTCCCGGTCACCGGCACTATCTGTGCACCGAGGCCGCCGCTCCGGTCCTGAAGCTGCGGCTTGGCGATGTCGCGGTCGAAACGGTGCGCTACGGGCAGGAGGTTCGCATCGGCGACGCCACGGTCAGCTTTCACCCAGCCGGCCATGTCCCCGGATCGGCCCAGATCCGGGTCGAGGTCGGCGGCGAGGTCTGGGTGGTGTCGGGCGACTACAAGATCCCGCCCGACGGCGCTTTCGGAACCGTTCGCTCCGGTGCGCTGCCATACCTTCATCAGCGAATGCACCTTCGGCCTGCCGGTCTTCCGCTGGGCGCCGCAGGCGGAGGTCATGGCCGACATCAACGGCTGGTGGCGCGCCAATCGCGAGGCGGGCCGGGTGTCGGTCCTTGGCGCCTATGCGCTCGGCAAGGCGCAGCGCATCCTCGCGCATCTCGATCTGTCGATCGGCCCCGTGCTGACCCACGGAGCGGTCGAGAACGTCAACGAGGTGCTTCGCGCGCAGGGGATCGCCCTGCCCGCGACGGCCCGCGTGACGCCGGATACCGGTTCGGCCGCGGGCGCTTTGGTGCTGGCCACGCCGTCCGCCCTCGGCACCCCCTGGGCGCGGCGCTTCGGGCCCTCGGCGGAGGCCTTCGCCTCGGGCTGGATGCGGCTGCGCGGGGTGAGACGCAGGCGCGGTTTCGCCACGGGCTTCGTGCTGTCCGATCACGCCGACTGGGACGGGCTGAACGATGCCATCGCGGCGACGGGGGCGGAGCGGGTCTTCGTCACGCATGGCTATGTCCAGCCCTTCCGCCGCTGGCTGGAGGAGAAGGGCTACGAGGCGGGGATCGTCGAGACCGAGTTCACAGGCGAGGATGCCGGGGAGGAGGCGGAATGAAGCGCTTTGCCCGCCTTTTCGCGGCACTCGACGGCACGACCGCGACCAACGCCAAGGTCGCGGCTTTGGCGGAGTATTTCCGCACGGCGCCGGAACCCGACCGGCTCTGGACTATCGCACTGCTGTCGGGCCGCCGCCCCCGCCGGAGCGTGACCGCGACGGAATTGCGGGAATGGGCGGCGGAAGAGGCCGGGCTGCCGCTCTGGCTGTTCGAGGAAAGCTATCCGGTGGTCGGCGATTTGGCCGAGACCATCGCGCTGGTCCTGCCGGAGCCTTCGGGCGAAAGCGACCTCAGCCTTGCTGCCTGGATAGACCGTATCCGCGCGCTGACCGGTCGGCCCCTCGAAGACCGGCGCGCGGCGATCACCGAAGCCTGGACGGGCCTGCCGCAGGATGAGCGGTTCCTCTTCAACAAGCTCATCACCGGCGGCTTCCGCATGGGTGTCAGCCAGAAGCTGATGACGCGGGCGCTGTCGCAGGCGACGGGGCTGGACGAGGCGGAACTGGCGCATCGGCTGATGGGAAGCTGGACGCCGGAGACGGTGAGCTACGAGACGCTGATCCACGCGAAGGATCCCGAAGCCGACCTGTCGCGGCCCTATCCCTTCTACCTCGCCTATCCGCTCGAGGCCGCGCCCGAGACGCTGGGCGATCCCGGCGACTGGCTGGCGGAGTGGAAATGGGACGGCATCAGGGGACAACTCGTCCTGCGCGGCGGCACGCTGCATCTCTGGTCGCGCGGCGAGGAGCTGATCACCGACCGCTTCCCGGAATTCGCGCGGGCGAAGGACTGGCTGCCCGACGGCACGGTGATCGACGGCGAGGTCCTCGCCTGGGCAGGGGAAGCGCCCCTGCCCGTTCGCCGACCTGCAAAAGCGGATCGGGCGCAAGACGTGCCGAAGAAGCTGCTTGGCGGAAGCGCCCGCGATGATGCTCGCCTACGATCTGCTGGAGGAGGGCGGGCAGGACATCCGCGCCCTGCCCTTCGCCGACCGCCGCGCGCGGTTGGTCGCGCTGATGACAGATCTGCCGCCTGAGGCTCCGCTCGGCCTGTCGCCGGAAGTGACGTTCGCCGATTGGCCCAAGCTTGCGGCCGAACGCGCGAGACGTCGCGCGAGAGGCGCGCCGAGGGGCTGATGCTCAAGTCCCGCGCCTCGGCCTACGGCGTCGGCCGCAAGCGCGGCGACTGGTGGAAATGGAAGGTCGACCCGATGACGGTCGACGCGGTGATGATCTACGCCCAGGCAGGTCACGGGCGGCGCGCGACGCTTTACACCGATTTCACCTTCGCGGTGTGGGACGGTGAGGATTTCGTGCCCTTCACCAAGGCCTATTCCGGCCTGACCGACGCCGAATTCGCCGAGATCACGCGCTGGGTGCGGGCGAACACCTTGGAGCGGTTCGGCCCGGTCAGGCGGGTGCCGCCTGAACTGGTCTTCGAAATCGCCTTCGAGGGGATACAGGCCTCGCCCCGCCACAAATCCGGCATCGCGCTGCGCTTTCCCCGCATGGTCCGCTGGCGGCGCGACAAGCCGGTGGCCGAGATCGATACGCTCGATGGCCTCAAGGCCCTCCTCGCCGCGCAGGGCTGAGGGCGCGGGACGCCTCCGGCGGAGGTATTTGAAGCAAGGCGAAAGGCGGATGGGTTGCGTTCCCTCCCCGGCGGTGCCTATCTCTGCCGGACGCATTTCAACGAGGTACGCCATGACGATCCGCCTTCCCCGCCCTGTCTTCGACGCGACCGCCGGTTCCGGCAAGGGCCTTGGAAAACTGCCCGAATGGGATCTGAGCGACCTCTACACCGCGCCCGATGCGTCGGAACTGAAGCGCGACATGGAGTGGCTGGAAGGCGCCTGCGCCTCCTTCGCGTCGGATTACGAAGGCAAGCTTGCGACGCTCGACGCGAAGGGAATGCTCGACTGCATCCACCGCTACGAGCGGATCGAAAGCGTCGCGGGCCGGATCATGTCCTTCGCGGGGCTGCGCTATTACCAGAACACGATCGACGGGGCGCGGGCGAAGTTCATGTCCGACTGCCAGGACAGGATCACGGATTTCACCACGCCGCTTGTGTTTTTCTCATTGGAATTCAACCGGATAGAGGACGACGCTTACACCGCGCTTTTCGGCGCTAATCCGAAAATCGCCCGTTACAAGCCGGTCTTCGACCGGATGCGGGCGATGAAGCCCTACCAGCTTTCCGATGAGCTCGAACGCTTCCTGCACGATAATTCGGTCGTCGGCGCGACCGCCTGGAACAAGCTTTTCGACGAGACGATGGCGGGGCTCGAATTCACCGTCGAGGGCGAAGAGGAGCCGCTGAGCCTTGAGGCGATGCTCAATCTTCTGAGCGAGCCGGAGCGGCCGCGCCGCGAGGCGGGTGCCCGTGCGCTCGCCGAGGTTTTCGAGAAGAATATCAGGCTTTTCGCCCGCGTCCATAACACGTTGGCGAAGGAAAAGGACGTCGAGGATCGCTGGCGCAAGATGCCCTCGCCGCAGGCCGCACGACATCTGGCGAACGATGTGGAGCCGGAGGTGGTCGAGGCGCTTCGCGAACGCCGTCGTCGCCGCCTATCCGCGCCTTAGCCATCGCTATTACCAGCTCAAGGCGAAAGTGGATGGGGCTCGACCGGCTTCAGGTCTGGGATCGCAATGCCCCCCTGCCGATCGAGGAAAAGAAGACCGTGGGCTGGGAGGCCGCGCGCAAGACCGTCATGGACGCCTATGCGAGCTTCGACCCGCAAATGGCTAAAATCGCTGAACCTTTCTTCGACAAGGGCTGGATCGACGCAGGCGTGAAGCCGGGCAAGGCGCCGGGCGCCTTCGCGCATCCGACCGTCACCGACGTCCACCCCTATGTCATGCTCAACTACCTCGGCAAGCCGCGCGACGTGATGACACTGGCGCATGAGCTTGGCCACGGCGTCCATCAGGTGCTAGCGGCACCGCAGGGCGAGATGCTGTCATCGACGCCCCTCACGCTGGCCGAAACCGCGAGCGTCTTCGGCGAGATGCTGACCTTCCGCGCACTTCTGGCGCAGGCGAAGAACCAGAACGAGCGCAAGACCCTGCTCGCCGGCAAGGTCGAGGACATGATCAACACCGTCGTCCGCCAGATCGCCTTCTACGACTTCGAATGCAAGCTGCACGCTGCACGGAAGGAAGGCGAACTCACGCCCGAGGATATCAATGCGCTCTGGATGAGCATTCAGGCCGAAAGCCTCGGGCCGGTCTTCGACTTCATGCCGGGCTATGAGACCTTCTGGTCCTACATCCCGCATTTCGTCCACACGCCCTTCTACGTCTATGCCTATGCCTTCGGCGACGGCCTCGTGAACGCGCTTTATGCCGCCTATGAGGAGGGGCTGCCTGACTTCCAGACCAAGTATTTCGACATGCTCAAGGCGGGCGGCTCGAAGCATCACAAGGAGTTGCTTGCGCCCTTCGGTCTCGATGCCTCGGACCCGAAATTCTGGGACAAGGGGCTGAGCATGATCGCCGGAATGATCGACGAGCTGGAGGCGATGGAGGACTGAACCTCTCCCGTCCGCCGCACCTTCGCCAACGGATGATGAATAAGCGCACCTGTGCCCGGAAAATTTATCAACGGCCACAAAGAATGCCTTAATGGCGCCAATTTGGGGTGTAAAACGACTGCGATTCTTGTGTGTGAGTTTTGCGCCCGGCGTGTCGGGTACTACGAGTGTGAAGATGACGGACCATCACGATCTTCGGCCAATTCGGCCTGCGGCGCATCTTGCCCGCGGAGCCACGCCGATCTCCATGCTCAAATGGATGGATTGACGCATGGCAACAACGTTCAACTGGATTTACCTCGGCACCTCGAGTTCGGTCCTTGACCCGACCGAAGGCAATACCCTTGCGGAGGGTCGCAACCTCTTCCTGGGAACTTACGGATCAGCCACCGACCCGCTCTATAATCACATCACATCGGCGACGATGATCAACAATGGCGGTTCGGCTACGGCGCTGGACTCCAATAACAGCGTCGCCAACGACCAGTTCACGACGGACATCGGGGCCGGAAGCCAGACTTTCGTCTTCGACAACAGTGTCCAGTACAACGCGACGATCACTTATGCCGATGGAACGAGCGCCACAGTCACGGCGGTGTTTGTCCAGTCGACCACCGGCCAGATGTTTCTGGCCCCCGAATTCACCGCCAACGCCGACACGGTAGCCTATGAGGCGAAGCCGATTCAGTCGATCACCTTCAATTCGGTCGCGCAAACCGGCGCTGATCTGACGGCCGACCGGATATTCACGGGCTTCGATGATGGTTACATTGAAGGCACCGCCGGCAACGATCTCATCAATTCCAGCTATGTCGAGCCGATCGCTAACGGCACCGACAGGATCGACAACGGCGATGGCATATCGAGCGCGGGGACAGTCTGGCAGGATGACCGCGTCCGCGCCGGAGCGGGCAATGACACCGTACTGTCGGGCCTCGGCAACGACTACGTCGACGGCGGCACCGGCGCTGACAGTATCGATGGCGGCGACGGCAACGATTCCCTGTTCGGTGGCGCTGGCACGTTCAACGACACCATCCTCGGCGGCATCGGCAACGACACCATCGACGGCGGTGACGGCAATGACTCCCTCCTCGGCGGCGCCGGCACAGACAGCATCCTCGGCGGCGCGGGCAACGACTACGTCGATGGTGGCACCGAGGCCGACTACATCGATGGCGGTGACGGCAACGACTCCCTCTTCGGTGGCACGGGCACCTTCAACGACACCGTCCTCGGCGGCATCGGCAACGACACCATCGACGGTGGCGCCGGCAATGACTCGCTCCTTGGCGGCGCGGGCACCGACAGCATCCTCGGCGGTCTGGGCAACGACTACGTCGATGGCGGCACCGAGGCCGACTATATCGATGGCGGCGACGGCAATGACTCGCTCTTCGGCGGCACGGGCGCGTTCAACGATACCATCCTCGGCGGCATCGGCAACGACACCATCGACGGCGGTGACGGCAATGACTCGCTCCTCGGCGGGGCTGGCACCGACAGCATCCTCGGCGGCGCGGGCAATGACTATGTCGATGGCGGCGACGGCAACGATACGCTGAACGGCGGCGCGGGCAGCGATACGATGACCGGCGGCCTTGGAAGCGACCGGTTCCTTGGCCTGACGACGGGTGATGTGGTCGATGGCTCGGAGGATCCGGGCAACACCGACAACGACGTGCTCGACCTGTTCGGCTCCGGCTGGACCAAGGCGAACACCAATATCATATTCTCCACCCCCGACCATGAGAACGGCACGATCCAGTTTCTCGACAATCTGGGTAATGTCATCGGCACGATGACCTTCTCGAATATCGAGACGGTCGTTCCCTGTTTCACGCCCGGCACGCTGATCGAAACCGATCGCGGCCCGATTCCCGTCGAGGCGTTGAGAGTTGGCGACCGCGTGGCGACACTGGATCATGGGCTTCAGGCGATCCGCTGGATCGGGCGGCGCGATCTGACACCGGCCGAACTCATGCGCCATCCTCGGCTGCGCCCGGTCTTGATCGGGGCGGGTGCGCTTGGGCAGGGCCTGCCCACCCGCGACATGCGCGTCTCGCCGCAGCATCGCCTGCTGATGACGGGTGCCTATGCTGAGCTGATATCCGGCGAAGCCGAAGTGCTTGCGCCTGCGCACTATTTCCTTGGCCAGCCGGGGATCGTGCAGGACGCGGCCGCAGCGGGCGTAAGCTATTTGCACCTCATGTTCGACAGGCACGAAATCGTCATGTCGGACGGGGTCTGGACCGAAAGCTTCCAACCCGGCGCGGCGACCCTCTCCGCGATGGATGCCGCCCAGCGCGATGAGCTTCTCGCGCTATTTCCGGGCCTTCCCGCGATGCAGGCTCTCGCCTATTCTTCCGCCCGGTCGACATTGAAGAAATATGAGGTTCAGCAGATCCTCGCCTCGTAGATTCGCGGAGGAGGAAGTTGATGCGGTTCGTCTGGCGCGCCCTTGTGGCGCTGATCGTGTTCGGCGCGCTCGGCTTCTTCCTCTTCGCGCCGGGGTTCGTGGAGCGTGGTCAGAACTCGGTCGCCGAACACACGCCCTGGCCGGTCGGCCCGGCGGCGGAGGCGATGCACGAGAGGCTCATCATCGGCGACTGGCATGCGGACAGCCTGCTTTGGGGTCGCGATCTGACGAAACGGTCAACCCGTGGGCAGGTAGATCTGCCCCGTCTGATCCAAGGCAATGTCGCGCTTCAGATCTTCACCACGGTGACGAAAAGCCCTTCGGGGCTGAACTACGACAAGAACTCCGCTGCCGCGCGCGACAACATCACGCTGCTCTACATCGCCCAGTTGCGGCCGTTCCGAAGCTGGCTCGACCTGACCGAGCGGGCGCTGGAACAGGCCCGTCAACTTGCCATCGCCGAGGAAAAGGCGCCGGAGATGCTCAAGATCGTGCGCAGCCGCGCCGATCTCGACGCGGTGCTGTCGCGGCGCGAGAATGGCGAGAAGGTCGTGGGCGGCATCCTCGGGGCCGAGGGCGGCCATGCGCTGTCGGGCGATCTGGCCAATCTCGACCGGCTCTACGATGCCGGGTTCAGGTTGATGGGGCTGACACACTTCTTCGACAACGAGCTTGGCGCGTCGCTGCATGGCGAGGCGGGGGCGTCAAAGGGGCTGACCGCTTTCGGCCGCGCGGTGGTGAAAAAGATGGTCGGGAAGCGCATGATCATCGACCTCGCCCATGCCTCGCCGCAGATGGCGCGCGAGGTGCTGGACATGGTCGATGTGCCGGTCGTGGTGAGCCATACCGGCATCTACAGCCAGTGCCAGACGGTGCGGAACTTTCCCGACGATCTGATGAAGAACATCACCTCACGCGGCGGCATCATCGGGATCGGGTTCTGGGAGGAGGTCACTTGCGACGACACGCCTGCGGGCATTGCGGCCTCGATCGTCGCCGCGATCGATCTGGTGGGCGAGGATCACGTTTCGCTCGGGTCGGATTTCGACGGCGCGGTGAAGACGACCTTTGACGTCTCCGAACTGCCCGCGATCACCCAGGCGCTGATCGACAAGGGACTGAGCGAACCTACGATTGCCAAGGTGATGGGCGGCAACATGGTGCGCTTTCTGCAACAGGCATTGCCGCAGGAGTGAGCGTCAGAGCTTGATGACGTCCTCGAAATGCTTCGGCAGATCGTTCAGCGGAATTTTCATCAGGTCCTTGGCAAGATCGGCGGCCAGTGCAGCAGCGGGCGCGCCGCGCAGCGCCTTGCGAAGAACGCCGAGCATCTTCGGCGGCGCGGCCACGACCAGTCGGTCGGCCTTCGCCTTCGCCCATTCCGCATCAAGCGCTTCAACGGCATGACCGACGAAGCGTGCGCGGTTGAGACCTTCCATCGTCTCTTCGGGATTGAAGCCGTGACGTGCCGCGCCGCCGGGCCCCCCGGTCTGCCGCCCGGGGCGGTCATCGTAGCCGGTCTGCATGTCGTCGAATTGCTCCAGCGATAGGCTTGAAAGCTCCTGCAATCCTGTGCCGGGGCCGGCGTTGATAAGGAAACGCGCTTCGGCGTCGTCAATCATGAGGATAAGAGTTCGTTCAGGTTTCATGGCGGGACCTCCCTATGTCACCTTGAAGAATGAGACATCCGGGCAGGCCGCGCCGTGATCTTGGTCAATCCGGAAGAATATCCGAACTCGCAAAAACCTTGTCGATCATCGCCTGCGTGCCTTTCGCGTCTTCAAGGCTCCATGGATAGGACACGCCCTCGCGAACCGCGCGGACAAAGCATTCGACCTGATTGCGATATTGCCGTGCGCCGGGGAAGCGTTCGATATGGTCGGGCTGGCCGGGGCAGAGCATGTGCAGCTGTGCCTCGCCAAAGAGGCCAGCGTTAAAGGGGGCGGTCATGCGGATGGTGCCGGTTTCGCCCTGAAACAGCACTTCCTGCCGCGGCGCGAGGCGCATCGAGGTCATGGCGTGATAAGTGAAGGGGCCTGCCGGTCCTGCCATATCGCCCACAACCTGCGCAAAGACATCGACGCCGTTTTCGCGGATGATGCGGGATTTCAGGCGGGTCGGTTCGGCTCCGGTCACATAGCGGACCGAGCCATAGGTATAAACGCCGATATCGGGGATTGAGCCGCCGCCGGTTTCGGGCCGGTTGCGGATGTTGCCGGGATCGGAGCGGTTGTCGTAGCTGAAATGCGCATCCGCATGGAGGATACGACCAATCGCGCCGTCTCCGACCAGCGCCTTGGCGCGCTGCCATTGCGGGTGGTGGACGATCATGTAGGCCTCGGTCACCAGGAGGCCGGATTCATCCCGTGCGGCGATCAGCCCGTCGATCTCATTCGCGTTCATCGCGATGGGCTTTTCGGTCAGGACATGCTTTCCGGCGGCGATGGCCTTCAGGGTCCATTCGACGTGGAGGTGATTGGGCAGCGGGATATAGACCGCCTCCACCGCCGGGTCCGCGAGAAGCGCATCATAGCTGTCATGCACCTTAAGATCGGGGCAGAAGTCGAGGAAACCTTTCGCCTTTTCGGCGCTCGATGTCGCCAGGGCGTAAAGCCGGGCGCCCTCGGCCTCATGGATCGCGCGGGCCATGTGCTCACGCGCGAAGTTCGCGGCGCCGAGGACACCCCAGTTCAAGACCTTCATGATCGCCCCTCCGCGTTTGCCTCGCCACCTATCGGTAGCGGCGCGGAAGAGGTCATGCAATGCCCGGTACCGCCAGTTGATTCTGATCATGGTCGGCGGGACGGCAGTTCGGTATGGATTTCCCGTCCGATCGGAGGCTGCGATGAACCGACGCACCGCCCTTGCATTGGGCTTGGCTGCTGCTGCGGTGACGATGCTGCCGGTCGCGTCAAGTTATCGCCACGACATCGCGCAGGCGAAACGAAGCCTGCAAATTCCCACACACTCGACGCAGACCCGCTTCGGCCGCTGCCAATGGGCCAAGGCAGGTGCCGGGCCTCCGGCATTGATGCTGCATGGGACGGGCGGCGGATTCGACCAGGGGCTGCTGTTCTGCCGAAGGCTCGCGGCGGCAGGCTGGCGAATTCTTGCGCCGTCGCGCTTCGGATATCCGGGAACGGCGATGCCGCCGGACCCTTCGGCGGCAAATCAGGCCGACGCCCTGGCCGATCTTCTCGATGCGCTGGGGATCGAGCGGCTTCCTGTCATGGGTGGTTCCGCAGGCGCGATCCCCGCGATCGAATTCGCGATACGCCACCCCGACCGGTGCAGCGCATTGGTCGCGCTCGTTCCCGCGGCCTATGCGCCAGGCCGACCGCCGATGCGGCCGAACGCGCTTGGCGCGGCGATCATGCGATATGGGTTGCGGTCGGATTTCCTGTTCTGGGCGGGAATGAAACTGGCGCAAGACACGATGTACGAAACGCTTCTGGCGACAGATCCGGGATTGATCCACCTTGCGCCGCCAGAGGAGCAGGAGCGCGCATGGGAAATCCTGCATACCATTCTGCCTGTCAGCGCCCGCGCCGACGGCCTGCTGAATGACGCGTCCCAGGCCGGATCGCCGCGCCCCCAGGCCTTGGACCGGATCACGGCGCCGACGCTCGCCATCGCGTGCGAGGACGACCGCTTTCTGACCCATGATGCCGCGCTGCACATCACCGCTTCGGTTCCGGGGGCGGAACTGCTCAGCTTTCCCACCGGCGGGCACATCTGGATCGGTCATGACGCGGAGGTATTCACCCGCATCGACCAATTCCTCCGCACGCGGTGAAGGTCACGCCGGAACGCGCATGCCCTTTTCCTTCGCCAGGTCGCGCATGGCGTTCTGAAGCTTTTCGAAGGCGCGCACCTCGATCTGGCGGATGCGTTCGCGGCTGACCTTGTATTGCTCCGAAAGCTCCTCAAGCGTCACCGGGTCATCGACCAGACGGCGCTGCATCAGGATATCTTTCTCACGATCATTCAGCGCCTCCATCGCGCGTTCAAGAAGTTCGCGGCGGACCTGGAGTTCATCGCTTTCGGCATAGTCCGAGGCCTGGTCCGCATCCTCGTCCTCCAACCAGTCCTGCCATTGCGCCGTACCCTCACCCTCGGAGCCGACGGTGGCGTTCAATGAGGCATCGCCGCCCGACAGACGCCGGTTCATGGAGATGACCTCATCCTCGGTTACGTTGAGGTCATGCGCGATCTTTGCGACATGTTCGGGACGGAGGTCCCCCTCTTCCAGCGCGCCGATGCGCGACTTTTGGCCTTGCGGAGGTTGAAGAAAAGCTTCTTCTGCGCCGAGGTGGTGCCGAGCTTCACAAGGCTCCAGGACCGCAGGATATATTCCTGGATCGAAGCCCTGATCCACCACATCGCATAGGTCGCAAGGCGGAAGCCCTTTTCAGGGTCGAACCGCTTGACCGCCTGCATCAGGCCGACATTCGCCTCGGAGATCACCTCGGCCTGCGGCAGGCCGTAGCCGCGATAACCCATCGCGATCTTCGCGGCGAGACGGAGGTGGGAGGTGACCATCCGATGCGCGGCCGAGCTGTCTTCGTGGTCAACCCAGCGCTTGGCCAGCATGTATTCCTCTTCCGGCTCAAGAAGCGGAAACTTGCGGATTTCCTGCAAATAGCGGTTCAGCCCCTGTTCAGGACTTGGCGCCGGGAGATTGGCATAGCTCGACATGTCTTTTCCTTCCCTGAACCCGACCCCGTGATCTAGGAAACATCGCGTGTTCCCGCAAGGTCAGGTGCTAGTACAGTCAGTTTAACGCTTTATGTGCGCAATTCGGTCGGTTCCCGACCAATTATGTCAAGATTTTCACGGAAATTTCAGAATTAGCGACCGCATTGTCGTCATATGCCGCGCAGACAGCCTATCAGATCGGCAAAGTCGGATGGAAGCGCACTTTCAAAGCGCATCATTTCGCCGGTCACGGGATGGGCAAAACCCAAGGTCGCGGCGTGCAGTGCCTGTCGTGGAAAGGCCGCGATGGCCTCAGTAGCGGCGGGCCCGAGGGCGGCGGCGGACGGCTTTCGGCGACCGCCATAGACCGGATCTCCGACAAGGCCGTGGCCGACATGCGCCATATGGACACGGATCTGATGGGTGCGGCCGGTTTCCAGCCGACACTCGACCAGGGCGATCGAGGGCGGCTGGCCGAAGCTTTCCAGCAACCGCACCCGCGTGACCGCATGGCGGCCGCCGTGAAAGGTCACCGCCTGCCTCTGCCGATCGGTGCGGTGGCGGCCAAGCTGCGTCGTGATCTTCAGAACGCCGCCCGGCTCGAAATTCGTCCCCTTGATGCCGTGCAGTCGCGGGTCGGCGGCATCGGGAACGCCGTGGACCAGCGCGAGGTAGCGCCGCTCGGCGGTATGTTTCTCAAATTGCTTGGCCAGCCCGTGATGCGCCCTGTCGGATTTCGCGACGACGAGCAGGCCCGAGGTGTCCTTGTCGATCCGGTGAACGATGCCGGGCCGCTTTCTCGCCACCGATCCCGGACAGACTGTCGCCCGCGTGGTGCAAGAGCGCGTTGACGAGCGTCTGGCCCGGCGATCCGGGTGCCGGATGGACGACCATTCCGGCGGGCTTGTCGATGACGATGAGGTCGTCGTCCTCGTAGATGATGGTCAGGGGGATCGCTTCGGCCTGTCGTCGCGACCTCGGCGGCCTCGGGTACGGCGATATCGTAGACCTCGCCCTCGGCCACGCGGGCCTTGGCGTCGGTGACGGCTTCGCTGCCCCGCCGGACCGCGCCCTCGGCCAGCAGTTTCGCGATCCGCGACCGCGACAGCGACGCTTCTTCTGGCACATCCCGCGCCAGCGCCTTATCAAGGCGGTCAGGCGGGTTCGGCCCGATCACGACCCTCACGATGGCCCCAGCGATGTCCGACATGCCCCCTGCCCCAACCGACCCGAGCACCGATGCGGCCACGCCGCCGGAACTCCGGTTCCTGAAATTCCTGGTCACCGCACTGGCCGGGACCATGATCATTGGCCTCATAACCATCGTGACGCTGCTTGTCATCCGCTTACCGTCGGCAACTGCGGCACGCCCCGTCCTGCCCGAGACTGTAGCGATGCCCGCAGGCCTTGCCGCCGAGACGATCACGATGGGCCGCGGCTGGGTCGGCGTCGTCGCGACAGGTGCCGCGGGCGAGGAATTCCTGATCTTCGACGGAAAGACCGGCGCCCTCCGCCAGCGCATCCCGGTGACGGCCTGCCAGGGCACAGAGTAACGGTCCGCGGCGACGCGCGGCGTGATAACCGCTTGACGCCGCAAGGCGCAAAACCTAATGAACGCGAGGCTCCGGCGGGTTGGCGGAGAGGTTACGCAGCGGATTGCAAATCCGTGTAGACCGGTTCGATTCCGGTACCCGCCTCCAAATCGCCCCAGCGCCGGACCGTCCAGCCTCGCGTCAGAACGGTCCGAAATCGTGCAAATCGCCCCGGAAACGCTGATTTCAAGACTGGGGAATGCCCGCCTGACCCGATCCGGGAGCCGAGTCTCAACTTCTGATTGTCCCTTCTTTGGTCACGATTCATGCCCAGAACGCACAAACGGACACGAAGCTAGGCCAATCAACCTCTTAACTTGGGTCCGCCCTATTTTCGCCGCACCCTTTGCCCAATTTTTGCCGCAAGTCATCCGCACATAGGTTGCGGTGCAATGTGTATCCGGCGAATGCGCTGCCAAATTGCCGACGTGAAGAGGGTTTTCGATGCGTGAGTTTTCCATGATGACCTCTAAGAATTTGAGGAAGCAGATGTCTCGGGGCGGGTTTCGCCGCCTGAACGCGTTCCGCAAGGACGAAGAAGGCTCCCTGCTGATCTTCGGTCTCTTCTGCTTCGTGATGATGCTCATGCTGAGCGGCGTTGCTCTCGACCTCATGCGGTTTGAAGAGCGCCGGACCACGCTTCAGAACACCATTGACCGCGCATCGCTCGCCGCTGCCGATCTTCAGCAGTCGCTGGCACCGAAGGAGGTGGTCAAAGATTACTTCCGCAAGGCCGGCCTGAGGCCGCCGACCGATGATCAGATCACTGTCGTCAACAGCTCGCATGGCGATTCCCGGCGCGTCAAGTGTTTCGGTCGCAGAGACCATGCCGACCTGGTTCATGAGCCTTGTCGGCGTCAAGACGCTGTCCACGCCGGGTGTCTCCACCGCCGAAGAAAGCGTTGGAAAGATCGAGATTTCACTTATCCTTGACGTGTCGGGGTCAATGGCCGGCAGTCGCATCAACAACCTCATCCCGGCGGCCAAATCCTTCGTCGATCAGATTTTCAACTCCGCCGAGGACGACAAGGTTTCAATCTCAATCATTCCCTACTCGACGCAGGTGTCGCTGAGCAACAATCTCATCAGCTATTTCAACGTCACCGCCGAGCAGACGAATTCGAACTGCATCGAATTCGATCCGTCTCAGGGTGACTTCACCACGACCGCGGTTTCTTTCGGGAATAATCCGTCCGACCGCAAGTATCAGCGCAACGGCCACTTTGACCCGTTCTACAAGGCGAGCCCGCCGAGGCTGCTAAACTGCGACCCGGCTGCTGATCGCAAAATTCTGCCCGTTCTCGAGTGATCGTAGCCAGCTCAAGACCTTCATCAACAGCCTGCGGGCTGAGGGGAACACCTCGATCGACCTCGGGATGAAGTGGGGGGCTGCTCTGCTCGATCCTTCGATGCAGGGCGTGGTCACCGACATGATCGATAATGGCGACCTGCCGATCTGCCGTAAGTGGCCGCCCATTCGCCTATGACCGACGGTCAGGTGCTGAAGATCATCGTGCTGATGACCGATGGTGAGAACACGACCGAATACAAGTTGCGCAATGCGTCGAATGGCGGCTCTGGCGGGCCGTACAACACTGGCGTGCAGCCCGCTCTATCGCAACACCCACTATGCGAGCAACAACTACACCGTGAACCAGTATTCGCTCTACGACTGCCTCGTCGCACCAGTACTACAGCACCGAGATTGACAGTGGCTGGATCACCCGTGGGGTGACGGCAGCCGCTCCGTGACGACATGCGACTGCGGCGAAGAAACTGCTCGACTTCGAACGTGAACGACACCGGCTATAACGGCGTCACGCCGAAAGCCGTCCAGATGACCTGGCAGGAAGTCTGGGAGCGCATGTCGATCTACTACCTGTCGGACAACATCATTTACGATGCCTACGGCAGCTCGACACTGCGCAACCAGTGGCGCCCGGCGTCGGTGTCGAATCCGAAGGTCAATACCTACGTCAACGACGACAAGGACGGCCAGACTCTGTCGCTTTGCGCGCGGCGAAGGCCCAGGACGTTCGTATCTACACCATCGCCTTCGAGGCGCCCACCGGTGGCCAGCAACTGCTGTCGCAATGCGCAGAGCTCGGACGCCAGCCACTATGAGGTGGAAGGTCTCGACATCGAGGATGCGTTCTCGGGCATCGTGCAGTCGATCAACAAGCTGAGGCTGACCCACTGATGGCAACGTTTCTGTCATGCGGCTTGGCTGCGGGCGGCGAAGGTCGCCGGAAGAGGACGGAACGGCGACGATCCCGTTCCTTCTCTTCCTGCCCTTCTTCATGATGCTCGTCATCTCCTCGCTGGAGATGGGCATGCTGATGCTGCGCCATGTCATGCTGGAACGTGCGCTCGACATGTCGGTGCGCGACCTGCGGCTCGGCCACTGATCACCGGCGACTACGACGATTTCAAGCGATCGTCTGCAACCGCGCAGGCGTTATCCCGGACTGCATGAACGTGCTCCTGATCGAGCTTCGCCCGGTCTCCACGATCACCTGGGAGCCGCTCGGCGCGCGGGCCGATCTGCATCGACCGCGACGAACCGATCAAGCTCGCGCGACAGACGCGTTCAATTCGGGCGCCGGTGACGAACTCATGCTGATCCGCGCCTGCGCGAAGTTCGACCCGATCGTGCCGACCACGGGCCTTGGCTTCCACCTGCCGAAGGACAATACCGGAGCCTATGCGCTGATCTCGACCACTGCCTTCGTCAACGAACCCGAACCGGGGAGCTAACATGTCGATCCTGTCGCACCTTCGAATTCTGGGGCTGCCACTTTGCGGAAAGCGAAAAAGGGCGCGATGCCGGTCGAGGGCGTCATCGCCAGCACCTTCCTGATCTGGTGGTACATCGCCTCGTTCCAGTTCTTCGACGCCTACCGACAGAAGAACGTCAACCAGAAGGGCGCCTACACGGTTGCCGACCTCATCTCGCGCGTGAGACGGATGCGATCAACGCCAACTATGTCGAGGGCATGAATACGCTCTTCGACTACCTCACCTTCTCGCGCGCCGACGACGATCCGGGTGTCGAGCGTCTTTTGGGACAATGACGACGACCTGAACAAGATCGCCTGGTCCTACGCGACCGGCGCGACGGGCGGCATGACCAGCATCGAAGTACAGACCAAGGCGAACCGCATCCCCATGATGGCCGTCGGCGACTATGTGATCGTCGTCGAAACCTTCATGGCCTATGAACCGATCTTCAATATCGGCCTGAAGGCACAGTGGTATCGAGCAATTCATCACCACCCGCCCGCGCTTCACGTCCTGCATCGCCTGGGACGCGAATGACGGATCGATCCCGGCCTGCATCTACGACACCGATATCGACCCGAGCGACAACGTCAGCGACGACGACACGACCGATGGTGATGTGGTGCCCGACGGCTCGACCTGACGCAGGGCTCCGGGCCGACATTTCCTACAGCGCGCCCCGGCCCTCGCCGGGGCGTTTCCTTTGGCGGCCTCGTGCGCTGCGCGCCCCGAACAAGGTCTGTGCGCGCGGCTTGCGCGCACCCCCTCTCCCGCCCGCATTCCTGCCCTATATTGACGGCCAACGAACAGGAGAAACCGCAATGTCCATCCGCCCCGTCCTTGAAACCCGCAGCGCCCGTCCGACGATGGAAGGCGCCGGCGTCCATCTGCACCGTGCCTTCGGCTTTCAGGATCCGAAGGAACTTGATCCGTTCCTGCTCTTCGACGATTTCCGCAATGAGCGGCCCGAGGATTACCTGCGCGGTTTTCCCTGGCATCCCCATCGCGGCATCGAGACGATCACCTATGTCCTCGCCGGAACGGTCGAGCATGGCGACAGCCTCGGCAATGCCGGCCGGCTCGGTGCGGGCGACGTGCAGTGGATGACGGCCGGGTCGGGCATCCTGCACCAGGAGATGCCGCTCGGGAACGCCAAGGGCCAGATGCACGGCTTCCAGCTCTGGGCCAACCTGCCCTCCGCGCTGAAGATGACCGCGCCGCGCTATCAGGATGTGAAAGGCGCCGACATCCCCGAGGTGATCGACGATGACGGCACGCGCGTGAAGGTCATCGTCGGCAACTTCTGGGGCAAGAGCGGCCCGGTGGACGGCATCGCCGCCGATCCGCAATACCTCGATATCTTCGTGCCTGCGGGCGTGAAAAAGACCTTCCGCATCGACACCTACCGCCGCGCCTTCGCCTATGTCTTCGACGGTGCGGCGCGCTTCGCCGATGCGAGCCGGCCCGCAAGGCGTGCTTCTGGAAAAGGAGGTCATGGGCGCAGGAGGTGAATATCCGCGACCTTTCGGGCAACCGCACCCTGATCCGCTTCGGCACCGGCGACGAGGTGACGGTTCAGGCCGGCGATCACGGCGTCCGGTTTCTCCTCATCTCCGGCGCGCCGATCGAGGAGCCGGTGGCCTGGCACGGCCCGATCGTGATGAACACCGCAGAGCGAGATCCAGGCAGGCGATGGCGGATCTGCGCAACGGCAGCTTCATCCAGTCGGCGCATTGATGGCCGGCTCAGGCCGCGACGCGTCTTGCGCACCATCTCCCAGTAGATGATCACCGACGGCGGCGCGGCTCAGCCGCCCGCCTTCGCGGTACCAGGTCGTGACGCCGGTCAGCATGGCGATGATCGCCAGCGTCGCGATCTTGGTGTCGGGCAGCGACAAAGGCCCCGCCGCCTGCCCTTCGCGCAGGATCGCTTCCAGGCTGGTTTTCATAGTCGCGCGCGCGAACGCCTTCGATGGCGGCGAAATTCTCGGGCCCGAGGTTGCGCAGTTCCATGTAGGACAGAAAGACCGCGTCGGGCCGTTCGAGGTTGAAGCGGATATGGAAGCGCACGAAGGCCTCGAGCCGCGCCAGCGGCGGCTCGCCCGGATCGGCCTCGGCCCAGGCCGCCGATCAGATCGTCCATATGGCTGCGCAGGAGGTCGAAGAGCAGCGTTTCCTTGTCGGGCGTGTAGAGATAGAGCGCGCCCGCCTGCACGCCCGACCTCGGCCGCGATCTGGCGCATGGAGACGGCGGCGAACCCATGGCGCGCGAAAAGCCTCAGCGCCGCGTCGCGGATGCGCGGGCCGGTGATTTCGGAATGGGAACCGGTCTTGCGTGCCATGCCGCCAGATTATCTGAACATCCGTTCAATACAAGAACCATGCCATCGCGCTTGCGGCCGTTCCGCGCTGCGGGGCTAATCTGCTCTGGCCGATGCAGGAGACCGACCATGGGCCGCACCGCCCTGCTCTTCGCAGCTCCTGGCCGCCCTTGCGGGCTGTACGCCGCCGCCCGCCCTCGATGCGGCGCCGGCGCGCCCGACGGTGACGTCGGCTGCCTACCCCGACGCTCCGCCGGTCGATGAGCTCCTGGCCGCTGTCCCGCCGCTGCCCGCAGACCGATCCCGCCGCGCCGCGCTCGAGGCCCGCGCCGCGGCGCTCAGGGCACGCGCGCGGCGCGGCTGCGGACGCTCGAGCTCGCCGTGCAGGCGAACCGATGCACCGCCCGCGTTGCAAGCCGCGGCGCAACGAGCTAACACCCGCCAGACAGATCTTCAGACCGTTCGACGGAGAACCCGATGTCCAAACCCCTGCGTCTCGGCATTGCCGGTCTTGGCACGGTCGGGCATCGGCACCGTGAAGATCGTCCAGCGCCATGCCGACCTTCTCGCCCGCCGCACCGGGCGCGAGATCGCGATCACCGCCGTCTCGGCCCGCAGCCGCACCAAGAACCGCGATGCCGACCTTTCCGCCTATGCACTGGGAGGACGATCCGGTCGCACTCGCCCCCCGCAAGGATGTCGATGTCTTCGTCGAGCTGATGGGCGGGTCCGAGGGCCCGGCGCTCGACGCGACGCGGGCGGCCATCGCCGCCGGCAAGGACGTGGTGACCGCGAACAAGGCGATGCTCGCCCTCCACGGCCAGGCCTGGCCGAAGCGGCCGAGGCAAAGGGCCATGTGATCCGCTTCGAGGCGGCCGTCGCGGGCGGCATCCCGGTGGTGAAGGCGCTGACCGAGGGGCTTGCGGGGAACGAGATCCGCCGCGTCATGGGGGTGATGAACGGCACCTGCAACTACATCCTGACGCGGATGGAAAGCGCGGGCCTGCCCTACGACGCGGTCTTCGAGGAGGCGCGGCAGCTCGGCTATCTGGAGGCCGATCCCAACCTCGACGTCGGCGGCATCGACGCCGGCCACAAGCTCAGCCTTCTGGCCTCCATCGCCTTCGGCACCAAGGTGACCTTCGACGCGGTGGAGCTTGAAGGGATCGGCCGGATCTCGATCGACGATATCCGACGCGCGGCCGACATGGGCTACCGGATCAAGCTTCTGGGCGTCGCGCAGATGACCGGGCGCGGGCTGGAACAGCGCATGTCGCCCTGTCTCGTGCCGGCCGACAGCCCGCTTGGCCAGTTGCAGGGCGGCACCAACATGGTGGTGCTCGAAGGCGACAGCGTCGGCCAGATCGTGCTGCGCGGCGCCGGCGCGGGCGAAGGCCCGACCGCCGAGGCGGTGATGTCCGACGTGATCGAGATCGCGCGCGGCAGCCGGATCTCGACCTTCGGCCAGCCGGCCGCGTCGCTCGCCGATCCGGTGGCCGCGAAGGCCACGGCGCCGGCGCCCTATTACCTGCGGATGGAGCTTGCCGACAAGCCCGGCGCGCTCGCCAAGGTCGCGACGGTTCTCGGCGAGGAGGGCATCTCCATCGACCGGATGCGGCAATACGGCCATGCCGACACCTCGGCCCCGGTGCTGATCGTCACCCACAAGACGACGCGCGATGCGATCGACCACGCGCTGACGCCGCCTGCCTGCGACCGGCGTCGTGATGGGCGAGCCGGTGGCGATCCGCATCGAAACCGTCTGACGGATGGGCGCCAGGCGCCTTGCCGCACTGCCGCCGCGACCGGCTAGATGCATCTGAACTCAACGCCATTTGGCAGGAGCCCGTCATGGCCAACGCCCAGGAATTCCACGACCGCATGCTCTCGCTGGGCCTCGCCCGCGTCTCCGAAGCCGCTGCCCATGCCTCCGCCCGCCTCATCGGGCGCGGCGACGAGAAGGCGGCCGATCAGGCGGCGGTCAATGCGATGCGCGACCAGCTCAACCTTCTCGACATCAAGGGCACCGTCGTCATCGGCGAGGGCGAGCGCGACGAGGCGCCGATGCTCTTCATCGGCGAGGAGGTCGGCTCCGGCAACGGACCGGAAGTGGATATCGCGCTCGACCCGCTCGAAGGCACGACGCTGACCGCCAAGGACATGCCGAACGCGCTGACCGTCATCGCCATGGCCCCGCGCGGCACGCTTCTGCACGCGCCCGACGTCTATATGGACAAGCTCGCCATCGGCCCCGGCCTGCCGAAGGATGTCGTCAGCCTCGAGATGAGCCCGACCGAGCGGATCGAGGCGCTCGCCAAGGCGAAGAAGTGCAATCCCGACGATATCACGGTCTGTATCCTCGAACGCCCGCGGCACGAGGATATGATCGCCGAGGTTCGCGCCACAGGTGCGGCGATCCGGCTGATCACCGACGGCGACGTGGCAGGCGTGATCCACTGCGCCGAAAGCGAGATCACCGGGATCGACATGTACATGGGATCGGGTGGCGCGCCCGAGGGTGTGCTTGCGGCCTCGGCGCTCAAATGCATGGGCGGGCAGATGTGGGGACGGCTCCTCTTCCGCAACGACGACGAACGCGGGCGGGCCGCAAAGGCCGGGATCACGGATCTCAACCGCATCTATTCGCGCGACGAGATGGTGACGCGGGACGTGATCTTCGCGGCGACCGGCGTGACCAACGGCTCCATCGTGCGCGGCGTCCGGCGCGAGCCGAGCTTCATCGAGACCGAGACGATCCTGATGCGGTCGAAGACCGGGTCGGTTCGCCGGATGATTTACCGCAACCCGATCCGCTGAATCTTCGGAGCAGGCCGGGGGCGCTGCCCCCGGACCCCCGAGGTATTTGAGGCAAGATGAATGGGCAGGCAGGCCGTTGCGGCCCCTTGCCTGAGCGGGGCAATACGCATGACCGTGTTTCTCGGCGTCGAAGCTTCGCTGACCGGGCGGCGCTGGACTGGGCCCGCGGCCGAGGCCGACCGGCTGGCCGAGGCGATGGTGCAGCAGACCCGCCTGCCCGCTGCCGCTCGCGCGCGATACTCGTCGCGCGCGGGGTGGCACCCGAAGAGGCGACGGGCTTTCTCGATCCCCAGATCCGCGACCTTCTGCCCGATCCGCGTAGCCTCAAGGACATGGAAAGGGCTGCCGCGCGATTTCTGGCGGCGGTGACGGGCGCGGCAGCGCATCGCGGTTTTCGCCGATTACGACGTCGATGGCGGTGCGTCGGCGGCGCTTCTGCTGACCTGGCTGCGGGAATGGGACGTGCCGCAACGCTCTATATCCCGGATCGGATCGATGAGGGCTACGGCCCGAATGCGCCCGCGATGGCAGGGCTCGCCGCGAACCATGACCTCATCATCTGCGTCGATTGCGGAACGCTGAGCCATGAGGCCATCGCCGCCGCCGAGGGGACCGATGTCATCGTCCTCGACCACCATCTCGGGGGCGAGACCCTGCCCCCCGCCCTGGCCGTGGTGAATCCGAACCGGCAGGACGAGAGCGGACGAACTTGGCCATCTCTGCGCCGCCTCCGTGGTTTTCCTGATGCTGGTCGAGGCGAACCGGCAGATGCGAGGCGATGGCGTAACCGGCCCCGACCTCATGGCGCTGCTCGATCTCGTGGCTTTGGCCACTGTCGCCGACGTAGCGCCGCTGATCGGCGTCAACCGGGCGTTGGTACGGCAGGGGCTGAAGGTGATGGCGCGGCGCGAGCGCATCGGGCTTGCCGCGCTGGCGGATGTCTCGCGCATGGACCGCGCGCCGACGACCTATCATCTCGGTTACCTCCTCGGACCCCGTGTCAACGCAGGCGGGCGGATCGGCGCGCCCGATCTCGGCGCGCGGCTCCTTGCCACCGCCGATCCGCATGAGGCCGCCGCATTGGCCGAGCGGCTGGACATGCTCAACACCGAGCGGCGGGACATCGAGAACCGGGTGCGCGACGCCGCGATGGCGCAGGCAGAAGCGCGCGGGCTTGACGCGCCACTCGTCTGGGCGGCCGGCGAGGGTTGGCACCCCGGCGTCGTCGGCATCGTCGCAGCGCGGCTGAAGGAGGCGACGAACCGCCCCGCTATCGTCATCGGCCTTGATGGCGATCTCGGCAAGGGCTCCGGGCGGTCGGTGGAAGGCGTCGACCTTGGCGCCGCGATCCAGCGGCTGGCGGCTGAGGGCCTGCTTCTGAAAGGCGGCGGTCACCGCATGGCCGCGGGGCTCACGGTGGAGAAGGACAAGATCGAGGCGGCGATGGAGCGGCTTTCGGTCCTGCTGGCGCGACAGGGCGCGGGTACGGCCGGACCGCGCGATCTGCGCATCGACGCGCTCTTGATGCCGGGTGCCGCGACACGCGATCTGGTCGAACAGCTCGACGGCGCCGGTCCCTTCGGGCAAGGCGCCCCCGCTCCACGCTTCGCCTTCGCCGACACTGCCATCACCCATACCCGCCGAGATCGGAGAAAATCACCTGAAGATCAGCTTTTCCGATGGTCTGGGCGCATCGCTGGACGCAATTCTCTTTGGTGCGTTCGACGGGCCGATCGGCCCGCGCCTCATGGCGCATGGCGGACGTCGCTTCCACCTTGCCGGCCGGCTGGAACTCAACCACTGGCAAGGCCGGACCAGCGTGCAGATGAAGCTCGACGATGCGGCGGAAGCCTGAGACATTGCATTGTCAAAAAACTGCAAAAACCCCCTTGCGAGTCGGGGCGGGGTACCCTAAACACCGCCGCACGCCAGACGTGGCCCGTTCGTCTATCGGTTAGGACGTCAGGTTTTCAACCTGAAAAGAGGGGTTCGACTCCCCTACGGGCTGCCATTTCTTCCCTTTATGTTTCTGAAATAAAACGGGAAAAGAGATTCCATTTGGCGCTGTCCCACCATTTATCCCATCAACAGGACTCGGTTGTCAGTTGGCATCAGGTTGGGTCAAGAAACCGTAAGATGGGATTTCGATCTGCCTTGTTCGAGGTGTTCAAGTACAAAGCATGGCTGCAACCGAGCAGCCTAGGCTTGTACGATGCGGTCTACCTGGATCAAGTGAATGTGCATGCTCGTCGCCAAATGCGGAGGCGTCAACCGCGTCATCATGCGTTTGATCTTTGACGCTCGTTGATTGCAGCACGGCGGATCGACGGCGCGTACGTGGTCACCGATAGTCCTTTAGGGCATGACTTGCACAGGACGACACCCGAACCGAGAAAAACCCGAAACCGATTACAAGTGAGAGCGCCACACCGCAAGTGCGGGCGAAACGCGCAGAATGATAATGCAGATGAGAACCGTTCCGGAGCCAAGCGCCGCGAATGGGTTTCCTTGGCTCGTGAAAAGCATCATCCATGTTGCCTGCGTTCCAACCAATGCTGCCTCAGTGAAAAGATAGGGAAGCCGCACCCGTCGAACGCTGGATGCCGCTGCTGCGTCGGCGACCCGCATGTCCTTCGGAACGGCGACAGCCGTCGTAACCGAGGCCGTTTTCGGGGTGCGCTCGAACTCGGCATGCATCGGTCCGAACAAACCCTCTACAAAGGCGCAGAGGTGATGTGGCAGCATGCCCGCATTGACCGCCAGATAGGGCACGATCCGAGCGAAGCGGCGCATGCGTGCGAACGGCAACCCGGCGCAACGGCCAGCATAGGTCGCGCGCGCCTCGACCGTCGCCAAGGCGCTTGCAAAGAGCGCAAAGCCGATCGGCGGTGCAACATAGACCATGAGCGCGGCAGGCGTTCCAATGACCCCCGCCCAAAGCCCGGTTGCGATCAGGAACGGCAATAACGTGATCCAGAGCGCCCAAAGCGGCCATTGCCAGCCGATGCACATCATATGGACCAGCATCGCCTTGCGTGCCACGCCGGTCTCAAAGCCCCTAACCAGCGTCATGAAGTGCAAGCGTTGCAATTGCGCCCAACCCTGCGTCCACCGCTTCTGTTGCAGGCGATAGGCGGCGAGGGTTTCGGGCAGCTCCGCAGGTGCCACGATCTCCTTCACGAAGCGGGTCCGGTAGCCCGCGAAGAGAACCCGGAAGCTCAGCTCGCAATCCTCGACCAGACTGGCCGATCTCCAGCCCCCCGCAGCCTCGATCGCTGCGGCACGCCAGACACCCGCCGTTCCGGTGAAGTTGACGAAGCCGAGCGCCTCCGATCGCCAGGATTGTTGCAGCGTGTGGTGATCGTCCACCCACATCGCCTGTGCCGCCGTGAGGGGAGAGGCTTCGTCGTTGAGATGCCCCCATTGCGTCTGGACCAGGGCCAGCCCAGAGTCCGGTGCACCGTCAGGATCATAGAAATGCGGCATCGCCCGTTCGAGGAAATCGGGCGGCGGCAGGAAATCGGCATCGAAGATCGCAATGAATTCGGCATTGGTCTGACGGCGCCCCGCTTCGAGCGCGCCTGCCTTGTAGCCGCTGCGGTCCTTGCGGTGGATGAACTGGACCGGCACTCCGCTCTGCGTCTCGATCCGGGAACAGGCCGCGCGGACGTGTTCACGAATGGCGGGATCGGTCGAATCGTCAAGCACTTGAAGGCTAAGGCGCCCGGCGGACCACCGCATGGCCGCCGCAGCGGCAATCGCGCGTTCGGCCACGGCATCCTCATTGAACATCGGAAGTTGCACACAGACGTGCGGGGCCTGTGCGGGCAAACGTCCCGCCTGCACGGATCGGCGCGCGCGTTTGATATAGCCAATACGCTCGACCATACCGAAGAACAGAAAGCCGAGAATCGCAAGGTAGGGCATATGAAGGGCGATCGCAGACAGCACCGTTCCCACATTTGCCTGCGCCTGTCCTTCGGTACGCAGGAGACCAAAGTGCACGAACAGGACCACCCAGAGGGCTAGGAGCGCGGCCGCGACGATCCAGAATCGCTTTGGCCTCGCCTGACCCGCCACCCATGATCGCGGCCTTGTGGGTCCGGTCAGATGAACCGTGTCGGCCGGGGACGACGGCGGATAATTGTGGTCATTCGTCATTGCAGACCCCCTTTGTCGCAACGGAGACCACGAACAGATCGGACCGGTGGTCGGAAATGGTCTAATCTGGTCCGTGGGTTAGATGGTCAGCAGGTCAACGGACCGTGCGCGTCTTTATTCCGGCACAGGAGACGTGTTCTCGCTGCGTTGCGGGAAGTCAGACGACGGTTTGACGAGGGGGAGGTGAAAGCGCGGTGTCATGGCAGTCGAAGGCCCTGAACTCCGGGCGGCACAATCGGACCGCTCGAACCCGCTGGGCGATGGAAAAACAAGAACGCATGTCAACCGCAGGCGCGCGCAGGGCCGCCCGCAGGACCGATGATCCGTCAAAGCAGCAACTCGCACTACCGACGTGGACAAAGAGTGTCGGATCGTTCGATTGCATGAGATGGCATATCGATCCGCAAGACATGCGGATTGCGTGATGGTTCGCGGCTCTCACCACGGTCCGGGCAGAGAAACCATCGGAAGCGGTCAGTCCCTTTCAGGCGCCGTTCATGTCATCTGAGGTCGGCAAGGACGGCCGCTTCGTCTTCCGCGGACAGGGGTGGTCCCGCTACGGTGGCGCCCAGATAGGCGTCGAGCGCTTCCAGGGAGGACGCCGGCGCATATCCCGTCTCATCACTTCCGGCGGCTGCGATGGCGAAGCGGATTTGCCAGTCCTCTCCGTCGTGGCAGGCGATGGAGACGAACGTGGTTCCATCGCTCTGGTCAACCTCGAACTCGCGGCAAACCGAGCCGTCGGCTGCCCGGAAGGTCGCGATGACCTCCACCCTCGCGCCGTCGGCCAGTATGCTACTTTCCCCTGCGGGCAGTGCGGCAAGGGCGTCGGTCAGTCCGGGATCGGATACGGCGGCGATCTCCATCCCGGTTCCGTTCGTTCCCGGGCCGCGCAGCAGCGCACCTCCGCCGAGGCCGATGGCTAGCGCGATACTTGCGGCGAGGGGCAGTTGCCAGATCGGGACGCCGGATCGTCCCTGCGGAAATACGATTACACTTGAAGCTGGCTCTGGCGCGGGGTTTGCGGCTGCCAGATCGCGGACATGTTGCACGAGGTGGTCCGGCACAGCCTCGTCCAGCATCGGCCTGAGGGCATCGAACGCCATGGCGCGCGTATCGATGAAGAGGCCCAGGCGGTCCGCCAAGGCTTCATCGTCAGCCAGTGCAAGGTCGAGTGCTGCTGCGCGCTCCTCGGACAACTCGCCGTCGGCATAGGCCATCAACTCTTCATCGGTGAACCGCGCGGCGTTCATGTCTTGTCTCCTTCTGTTCGGGGGGAACGCGCCATCGGCGGATTTATTCCTATGTCCTTCGCGATAGCGATCCGCGCCCGGGCCAGGCGGCTCATGACGGTGCCGATTGGCACGTCCAACACGGCGGCCGCTTCCTTGTAAGTCAACTCCTCCACGCAGATCAGCAAGATCACGTCGCGCTGGCCAGGTGGCAACCGATCAATTGCGGCCTTTGCCGATTGCAACATCAGCGAGGTCTCGACCGTCTTCTCACCATCAACGGCAGGGGCATCCGGGGCGTCTGCCACGTCAACCTCAGTCCCGCGTGTCTTGGACCGGCGCACCATGTCGATCCAGGCATTGCGCAGGATCCGAAACAGCCAGGCATCCAGACGTGTCGCGGGATCGAAGCTGGCGCGGGCGGCGAAGGCGCGCTCCACTGTGATCTGAACCAGATCATCCGCCGTATCACTCGACCTGCAAAGAGAGATCGCGAAACGCCGCAAGTTGGGCAGAAGCGCAATGATGTCATCGGCGAAGGGATCTTGCATCGTCGATGCTTTCTTTTTTCCGCGGGCCTTGGAATAAGCCGGCGCCCTGCCCGTTTTCCCGGTATCTGAGGCATCCGGCCTGATAGAGTATCGACTGCACGCAGGCCGAGTTCAATGCCTGCCTTCGGCTGCACAAGGAAGCGACCATGGCACTATCCGTTTCGGGCTACCTGCTCAGATGGCTTTTGGCCTTCGGTCTTGTTGTGGCTGTCCCGATTGTGCTTGGCGACGGCGGCTTGGTGACGGCCGCGTGGGCTGATGACGATGACGATGACGATGATGTGACCGAGCGGTGCCGGTGGCGGCGATACCCGCCCGCAGCCCACCCAGGGCGGTCCACGCACCCAAGCCCCGGCAACGCCGCTTGCACCGTCGCCCACTGTTATCCGTGCCCCGGACGAAATCGTCGCGCTCGACTTGTCGGAAGGCGACCTGGGCGTGCTTCTTGCTCGTGGGTATGAAGTGATCGAGACGGAGGATATCACCCTCCTGGCTTTGATCTCGCACCGGCTGCGCATCCCACCCGATACGCCCTTGGACGCAGCACGCGACGAGGTGCGCGCCCTGCCTACCGGTGCCACTGCGGATTTCAATCACTTCTACCGCCCCGACCAGACAGCCGGGCCCGATTGCAACGCGCCCCATTGCCCAGGCTTCCAACTGGTCGCATGGACAGCCGATCCGCAAGCGCAGATGTGCGGAGCAGGCGTGCGGATCGGTCTGATCGACACCGGCATAAACGCCGATCACGAAGCATTCGAGCAGGCGCGGCTGACCGTTATCAGCGCTCCGCCGGATGGGGGCGAGCCATCGGGCCGACAACATGGCACAGCAGTCGCCTCGATCCTGATCGGCGATCCCGATGGTCGGTCGCCAGGTCTGGTTCCGGAAGCGACACTTGTCGCCATCGACGCGTTTCACGCGGTCGGAAACGACCAGCGCAGCGATGTCTTCAACCTGGTCGGATCCATGGAGCTGCTGGCCGCCGAGAATGTGGACGTGATGAACCTGTCGCTGTCCGGCCCCCCGAATGTCGTGCTTGAACGCATGATCACGCGGTTGGCCGAACTTGATATTGTTGTCGTCGCCGCTGCGGGCAATGACGGGCCGCAGGCCGATCCCGCCTATCCCGGCGGCTATGGCGCCGTGCTGAGCGTGACTGCGGTGGATCGCAACGGCGCGGTCTACCGGCGTGCGGGCCAGGGGCCCCATGTCGATCTGGCGGCTCCGGGCGTGGAGGTCTGGTCGGCCGCCTCGATCAGCGGGGCTCGCGGGCAGACCGGCACTTCGTTCGCCGCACCCTTTGTGACGGCTGCAGTGGCGATGGCCCTTTCCCGGAACCGGGACATGACGGTGAATGAAGTCGCGCAGGCCCTGACGGAAGGCGCACGCGATCTGGGCGATCCGGGCCGCGATGCGGTGTTCGGCGCTGGATTGGTGCAGTTGGGACCGCTTTGCGAAATTCAGGCTGAAAGCGCGGATTTCGTGGAATAAAGTCCTGTGGGAAGCGTTGTCAGGGTAGTCCCCTCTGACGGAGTTTCCCGATGTTTTTCGACCGCACCCCCAAGACCATCCGCTTTCTCTGCGACCCCAAGGACGAGGGCGTGATTGCGCCCCCGACGCCCGCTCGCAGCTATCTGCCCGACTGGTTTCGAAAACTGCCTGCCGTCACGCCGGATGCGGTGTCGCCCACCGATACCGGCCTGACCATCAAGCGCTGCATGCCGTTTCTCGACGCGATGACGACCGGCTGGATCCTGACCCTGCCCGCGACCCTGCGCATGGAGATCGCCGACGGTGGCAAGACCGTCGACACCGGCTGGGACTTCGACCGGCCGCTGACGTCGAACCACGGGATGCACCAGGTCAAGGGCAACCCCTTCGGCGATCGCCCGCCGTGCAAGTTCCACAACTTCTGGACGATCATCACACCGCCGGGCTGGAGCTGTCTGTTCATCAACCCGATGAACCGCCCCAATGGCGTGTTCGAGGTCGTCTCGGGCATCGTCGATACCGACACCTATCGCTCGCCGGTGCATTTCCCATTCTTCGCGACCGGCCCGGACGGCCTGCACATGATCGCCAAGGGCTCGCCCATCGTGCAGGTGATCCCGTTCCGCCGCGACGCACCGAAATTGCCGCCGATATCCGCGCCGAACGTCCGGGCGAGCGGGAAGACCGGGTGAAGGTGCAGCGCAACACGACGTCCGAAACGGGCTGGTATCGCACGAAGGCCCGCGCCAAGCGGTAACACGCGGACCGCCACTCTCGGTCAATGACGGACAAAAGAAAACCGGCCCCGAGGGGCCGGTTTCCATTTCGTGATCAGTAGGATCCGTTTCGGGTCAATCGTCGTCGCCGTCATCATCGCTCGAATTGCTGGAGCTGTTGGAACTGGAATTGCTCGAGCTGTTGGAGTTAGAGTTGCTGGACGAGTTTGAATTCGAGTTGCTCGAGCTGTTGGAGTTGGAGTTGCTCGAAGAGTTCGAATTCGAGTTGCTCGAGCTGTTGGAGTTGGAGTTGCTCGAGGAGTTGGAGTTCGAGTTGCTCGACGAGTTGCTGTTCGAATTCGAGTTGCTGTTCGAATTCGAACTGTCGTCGTTGTTGGCACGCCGTTGCGCGCGTTGCTCAGCCCTCAAGGCCCGCCGCTCGGCACGGGTCATCGAAGCCAGGTGAATCACGCTGAATTCGGTCATCGGCGCGGTCGCGGTCGGTGTGGAACCGGCCTGTGCACCGGTCGTCAGCGCGATCGCGGACACAAGTCCTGCCGTCAGAGTTTTCATAATTCGCATCTTCGTCTCCTGAGGTTCATCGCAGCCTTGGTGGCTGCATCAGGAAAACGGATGTGACGTCGGATTATTCCGTGGTAGCTCAAGTTTCATGACAGGGTTTTTTGAGTCATCTCCTCGCCACACAGGAAAAACGAAGAACGCAGTTTTTATTGAGGTTGATCGATTGGAGTACGGCAGATCTGCGCGACGGCGAATGGCTCTTCGAGCCATTTAACCTGAGGTGCCCCGAGATATGCTGACGTTTTTCCTCAAGCTCCGAGGAGAGAAAGCCGACTTGAAGACAAGCAATTGCAGCGGCTCTGTTGGACAAAGCCTCTGATGTCCGAGGTTCCCCTTTCCCCGGACGGATTCATCCCACAGCTTCTGTGACAGGGATGCCAAGCGCGGTGTAGCCGTTCAGGACGGCGATACGGAGTTGAACCTCCGCGACCTGTCGGTCCAAGTCCCGCGCCCTGAGGCGCTGCCCCAACAGTTTCATACAGTGCATCTTGGTTTCGGCACGGCTTCGTCGATGGTATCCGCTCCCGTTTCGCCAGATCGCTCGGCCGAGGTATTTCGCCGCCCGCAGGGCCTCGTTTCTGGCCACCGCACCCGCGGCGACGGTCTTCCACGGCTTCGCATTTCTACGGGGCGGGATGACAGCATGAGCGCCGCGCTCGGCGATGGCATCATGGCATTTGCGGGTGTCATAGGCACCGTCTGCGGTGACGCTCGCTATCTCCTCCTCGGCCGGGATCTGGCTGAGCAGGTCAGGCAGGACGGGTGCATCGCCGATATGGCTCCCGGTGATCTCGACGGCCCGAACCTCCAGTGTTTGCTCGTCGATCCCGAGGTGGATCTTGCGCCAGACCCGCCGCTTGGGGCCGCCGTGCTTGCGCGCGTGCCATTCGCCTTCGCCCTCGACCTTGATGCCGGTGCTGTCGATCAGCCGGTGCAGCGGTCCCTTGGCCCCACGGTAGGGAATGTTGACGGCCAAGGTCTTCTGGCGGCGGGATAGGGTGCTGAAGTCCGGCACCGTCCAGTCCAGGCCGATCAGGCGCAGCAGGCTCTCGACAAACCCGGTCGTCTGGCGCAACGCCATGCCGAACAGCACCTTCATTGAAAGGCAGGTCTGGATGGCAGCATCGCTGTAACTCTGCCGGCGGCCACACCTGCCTGACGCCGCGGCCTCCCAGCTCATCTCGGGGTCAAACCAGCCTTACGGCGATTGCGGGCAATCGCCTACCGGCCAATGGATCGTCAGCGAGCCACGGCGCTTGAGCGCTTCATTGTAGGCCGGCCAGTTCCTGGTCTGGTAGGTCGGGGGGGTGGGTCTGCTCATGCATTCCATCTACCACGCTGGATTCACAAGATGAATCCCTTAAGGGATTTGTGCAACAGAGCCCTGCGCGTCTCTTGGAGCGGTACTCCGTCCCCAATTGTGGTGACGTAGGTCGTCTATAGTGTCGGGGCGATGCAGCCCCGACGGCTGTTTCCGCGTCATTCGCCGACGTTTGCCGCCAGCGTTTTGTTGACACAGTGTTGACACGGGCGCGGAACGCAAAAAGCCTCCCGCGAGGGAGGCTATTAAGCTGCTGTAATCTTTGTTAAATTTGGTTGCGGGGGCAGGATTTGAACCTACGACCTTCAGGTTATGAGCCTGACGAATGGTACCGGGATGTTCCAATGAGTTCCAAGAACTATTGGGGGACGAACAGGGGGAAATAGAATCAATGCGCGAAAGATAATTAAGCAATTTCAAATATTTAAAGGAAGTGTTTGGTGGAGCAGAGGGGGATCGAACCCCTGACCTCGTCATTGCGAACGACGCGCTCTCCCAACTGAGCTACTGCCCCACACCGGCGCGGTGTTTCTGACAAAACCGGGGCGGTGTCAAGAAGCCACTTGCCATCCACTTCGCTTTTCGCAGAACTTGTCAGTCCTGTTCACGGTCAACAGGTTGCACGGCCAATGAAGACTAGAAAGCTCGTCTCGAAGTCGTTTTTCCGCCTCAGGCGGCTTCTTCGGCAGATGTGGGTCAGGACGTCGGCCTTCGCGCTTCTGGCCCTCTTCGCCGCGTTCCTCAGCCGCGTATTCGGCCCTTATCTGCCACAGTCCCTTGTCGAAGGTATCCAGATCGACGCGGTGCTCGACATCCTCACCGTGCTGTCGTCCTCGATGCTTGCCGTCACGACCTTTTCGCTTGGCGTCATCATGTCGACCCGCCACGCGATCAGCAGTGGCATCACCCCCCGCGCCCACAAGTTCGTCTCCGAGGATCCGGTCACGCAGCGCGTTCTGGCGACCTTCATGGGGGCGTTCGTCTACGCGCTGACGGCTCAGGTACTTTTGCGCACCGGCTATTACCAGCAGGCCGCCTCCGCCGTCATCCTTCTCGTGACCATCGCCGTTCTGGTGCTCGTGGTGATCGCGATGCTCGGCTGGATCGAGCATCTGACCCGCGTCGGCAGCATCCCCGATACCGTGGCCGAGCTTGAGGCCGCCATGAAGGACGCCTTCGAGGACTGGAAAAACCGCCCCGCACTCGGCGCCTGCCCGACGCCCCACGACGCCCCGCTGCCCGCAGCGGCGTCCCGAAGCGTGACCGCGGCGCGATCCGGCTACGTTCAGCACATCGACATCGGTCGCCTGAACGCGCTGGCGGAAGGCGAGGGCGCCGCGCAGATCTACGTCAACGCCCCTGTCGGTGCCTATGTCGTGGAGGGCGATGTCATTTGCCGCCATTCGGGCGATCTCGACCACGATGAGCTTCTCGCGGGCCTTCACCATCGACCACGCACGCACCTACGAGCAGGACGTTCGCTTTGGGGTGATCGTGCTTTCGGAAATCGCCCAACGCGCGCTCTCGCCCGCCGTGAACGATCCCGGCACCGCCATCTACATCGTCGACCGGATTACCGGCCTGCTCGTCAACGGCGGACGCCCGGCAGATGAAGAATCGCCAACCTGCCCGCATGTCTTCCTGCCTGCCGTGACCAGCGACGATCTGGTCGCCGACGGCTTCAATCCCATCGCCCGCGACGGTGCTGCAATGGTCGAGGTGCAAAGCCGCCTGCAAAAGGCCTTCGCCGCGCTCGTCCGCCAGGGCGATGCAGAGATGGCCGAGGCCGCGCAGAAAGCCTCGGAGCGCGCGGCCCAGCTTGCCGAAGCGGCATTGGTGCTCGAAGAGGACCGCGCCCGCATCAGGCAACTCAGCAACGCCGTGCAGCGCGCCGAGGGCATCGCCGCCACGTCACCCGTGTGAGCGGACGAAGGCCTCGATCTCGGCCGCAGGCCGGGCACCCGGAAGCCGCGCCACTTCTCGGCCGTTCTTCCAGAGCACAAGCAGCGGGATGCCGCGTATCCCCATCCGCTGCGATACGGCCGGAAACGCCTCGGTATTGATCTTGGCGAACCGCGCCTTGCCCTTCAGCGCGCCCGCCGCCTTGGCAAATTCCGGCGCCATCATCCGGCAGGGACCGCACCAGGGCGCCCAGTAATCGACGATCAGCGGAAGTTGATCCCCCCGCGTCGCCTTGTCATGCGTGGCGAGGTCCAACTCCGCCACCTTGCCGGAAACCAGAGGGTCGCCGCAGGAGCCGCATTTCGGCCCCTCGCTCAGCCGCGCCACCGGCACCCGGTTCGCCTGCCCGCAGGTCTCGCAGACCAGTTTGACCCCGTCGGTCATATCCTCACCTCACATTCGACTTACCGAATATATCGGAAGTGGACAGCCATCCCGCAAGGGTCAGAGAAGGTCCTCCTCCTCGCCCGTCACGTCGATGCCCAAAGCCTCCAGCCCACCCTCGAGGTTCTCCGGCAGATGCGGCATTCCCATCAGGTAATCCTCGGTCGGCGTCGTCGCCTCGGCGGCGGCGGTCGCGACGGCCTCATCGAATTCCTCGGCCTCGAAGGTCCCGCGCCCGATCCATGCGATGGCGGTCAACTCTGCTTTCTCGTCCGCCGGCAGATTGCCGATGAACTGGCGAAGCTCGGACGCCCCGACAGCCTCCTCGCGTGCCAGAAGAATGACCTGAACGACTGCGGCAGGGGTGATTTCCATTTCGTGCGCGCCTTTTCTGTTTCCTCCGATGACGGAAAGCACACCCAGCCTAGCGCCACCTTGTTCAAGATCAAGTCGCAGCAAGGCGTCAGGACGGTCGGACACCGACCGCCACCCCCGATCATTCAACAAAGTGGTTGACTCATGCGCCAACCGCGCCCATCATTCAACATCATGGTTAAATCAGAATCACCCCAGCTCAACGCCGTCTTCCACGCCCTCGGCGATCCGACGCGGCGCGGCATGATCCGCGACCTCGCGGAAGGCGAGCGCACGGTCATCAGACCTTGCGCAGCCCTATGCCATTTCCCTCGCCGCCGCCTCGAAACACGTCAAGGCGCTCGAAACCGCCGGCCTCATCCGGCGCGAGATCCGCTGGCGCACCCATGTCTGCCACTTGAAGCCCGAGGCGCTGGCCGCCGCGCATGACTGGCTCGACAGCTACCGGCGCTTCTGGACCGGCCGCCTCGATACGCTCGAAGACCTCCTGCGGCAGGAAGACGCCGCCCCACCGCCGAAACCGAAAGGAACCGCGAAATGACACCCGCCGACACGCTCGACCTCTACGGCAAGCTGACCGCCCCCGACACGCTCCATATCGAACGCCTCCTCCCCGGTCCGATCGATCGGGTCTGGTCCTACCTCACCGACAGCGAAAAGCGCCGCAAATGGCTCGCCGCCGGCGACATGCCGCTGACCAAGGGGGCGGAGTTCCAGCTCACATGGCGCAACGACGATCTGACGACACCGCCGGGCACCCGCCCCGAAGGGTTCGGCGCGGAGCACTCCATGACAAGTCGCATCCTCGAAGTCGATCCGCCGCACCGCCTCGCCTTCACCTTCGGCACGGCGAGCGAGGTCGAGATCGAGCTTGAGCCCGAGGGCGACAAGGTTCGTCTCACGCTCACCCACCGAAAGATCGCGGATCGCGGCATGGTCCTCATGGTCGGACCGGGCTGGCACGCCCATCTCGACGTGCTCCAGACGCAACTCGGCGGTCCGAAGACCGCGCCCTTCTGGGATATGTGGCAAAAGCTCAAGGGCGAGTACGAAAGCCGCATCCCGGTCTGAGCGGACTGGAGGCGCCCCACACCGATCCGGGAAACCGGATCGGCGTATGTACGCGGTGTGTACGCCCGGTGTACGGGTTGTGCACGCCCTTTTTCGGCTATTCGGCGGCCTCGGCATAGCTTTCGACCGGCGGGCAGATGCAGACGAGGTGACGGTCGCCATAGACGTTGTCGACCCGGCCCACGGGCGGCCAGTACTTGTCCACCCGGAACGAGGCCGGCGGGAAGCAGCCCTGCTCGCGGCTGTAGGGCCGGTCCCAGTCGCCGATCAGCGCGTTGACGGTATGGGGCGCATGTTTCAGGGGATTGTTCTCGGCATCCATCTCGCCCTTTTCAATCGCCGCGATCTCCTCGCGGATCGACAGCATCGCGGTTATGAAGCGGTCAAGCTCGGCCTTCGTCTCCGATTCCGTCGGCTCCACCATCAGCGTCCCGGCCACCGGCCAGCTCATCGTCGGCGCGTGAAAACCGTTGTCGATCAAGCGCTTGGCGATATCGTCCACTGTGACATGGGCGCTTTCGTCAAAAGGCCTCGTGTCGAGAATGCACTCATGTGCGACCCGACCCTGCTTGCCCTTGAAGAGAACGCCGTATGCCCCCTCCAACCGCTTCGCGATGTAGTTGGCATTGAGGATCGCAACCTTGGTCGCCTGCGTCAGCCCCTCGCCGCCCATCATCAGGATATAGGCCCAACTGATCGGCAGGATCGAAGCCGAGCCCCAAGGCGCGGCCGAGACCGGCCCCTCCTGCCCCCCGGTCACCGGATGGCCCGGCAGGTAAGGCTCCAGATGCGCCTTGACCCCGATCGGCCCCATTCCCGGCCCACCCCCGCCATGCGGGATGCAGAAGGTCTTGTGGAGGTTGAGGTGACTGACATCGCCCCCCAGATCGCCCGGCCGGACAAGCCCGACCATGGCGTTCATATTGGCCCCGTCGATATAGACCTGACCGCCGAATTCATGCGTGATTTCACAGACTTCGCGCACGGTTTCCTCGAAGACGCCATGCGTCGAGGGATAGGTGATCATGCAGGCGGCAAGGCTGTCGCCCGCCGCTTCCGCCTTCGCGCGGAAGTCCTCGACGTCGATGTCGCCATTCGCCGCCGACTTCACCACCACGACCTTCATCCCCGCCATCTGGGCCGAGGCCGGGTTGGTGCCGTGCGCCGAGGTCGGGATCAGGCAGACGTTCCGATGCGCGTCGCCGCTGCGCCCGGTGATAGGCCTGGATCGTCAGAAGCCCCGCATATTCGCCTTGAGCGCCGGAATTCGGCTGAAGGCTCATCGCGTCGTAACCCGTTATGACGCAAAGCTTTTCCGACAAGTCTTGGAACAGCTCGGCATAACCTTCGGCCTGATCGGCGGGCGCGAAGGGGTGCATGTTGGCGAATTCCGGCCAGGTGATCGGCATCATCTCCGCCGCCGCGTTCAGCTTCATCGTGCAGGACCCGAGCGGAATCATCGCCCGGTCGAGCGCGAGGTCGCGGTCCGCCAGCCGCCGCATGTAGCGCATCATCTCGGTTTCCGCGCGGTTCATGTGGAAGACCGGGTGCGTGAGATAGTCGGTGTCGCGCAGCAACTCCGCCGGGACGTGGAAGGACGGCGCCTCGCCATCCTTCGCGCCCTCGATCCCGAAGGCGCGGCAGAGGCGTTCGACCGTCTCGGAACGCGTTGTTTCGTCAAGGGAAATCCCGATCTTCGTCTTGCCGACCTTGCGCAGGTTGATGCGCTCGTCCCGCGCGGACTTGAGGATCACGCCCTGCATCCCGCCGACCTCGACGGTCAGCGTGTCGAAGAAATGTTCAGGCCCGACGACATAGCCCGCGCCTTCCAGAATCTCGGCCAGCCGCGCGGTGCGGCGATGAACACGCTGCGCTATGGCCTTCAGCCCGATGGGCCCGTGAAAGACGGCGTAGAAAGACGCCATGTTCGCCAGAAGCGCCTGCGCCGTGCAGACGTTCGAGGTGGCCTTTTCGCGCCGGATATGCTGTTCCCGCGTTTGCAGCGACAGCCGGTAGGCCTTGCCGCCCTGCGCGTCGATGGAGACGCCGACGATCCGCCCCGGCATCGACCGCTTATGCGCGTCCTTGCATGCCATGTAGGCCGCCGACGGCCCGCCATAGCCCATCGGCACGCCGAAGCGCTGGGTGGAGCCGACGGCGATATCCGCCCCCATCGCGCCAGGCTCCTTCAGGATCGTCAGCGCCAGGGGATCGGCGATGACGATGCCGACCGCCCCGGCCTCGTGCAGTTTCGCGATATGTGGCGTGAAGTCGGTGACATGGCCATAGGTGCCGGGATACTGGAAGATCGCGCCGAAGACCTTGGCGGGGTCGAGCTTCGCCGGGTCGCCGACGATCACCTCGATGCCCAAAGGCTCCGCCCGCGTGCGCATCACCTCGATATTCTGCGGATGGCAGTTCTCGTCGACGAAGAAGGTCGCGGCCTTCGACTTCGCCACCCTCTGCGCCATCGTCATGGCCTCTGCCGCTGCCGTCGCCTCATCGAGAAGCGAGGCATTGGCGATCTCGAGACCCGTCAGGTCGCAGACCATCGTCTGGTAGTTCAGAAGCGCCTCGAGCCGGCCCTGCGAAATCTCCGGCTGGTAGGGCGTATAGGCCGTGTACCAGGCCGGATTCTCCAATATGTTCCGCTGGATGGCGGGCGGTGTTACGGTGCCGTAGAAGCCCTGCCCGATCATGGTGGTGAAGACCTGGTTCTTCTTCGCGACCTGTCGCATGAACCACAGAAGCTCGCGTTCCGACTTCGGCGCCTCGAACTTCAACGGCTCGTCCTGACGTAAGGATTGCGGAATCGTCTGGTCGATCAACTCGTCCAGATCCTTCACCCCCAGCACCTCGAGCATCTCCGCCATTTCCGAGGGCGACGGCCCGATATGGCGACGGTTGGCGAAATCGTAGGGGTCGTAGTCGGTGGGGGTGAAGGTCATGGGTGTCGTCCTTATCCGATCAGGTCCTTGTAGGCGGCCTCGTCCATCAGCCCGTCGAGCTTGGACATGTCGGCCACCTTCATCTTGAAGAACCACGCCTTGCCGGTCGGGTCCTCGTTCACCATGCCAGGATTGTCGGCGACGTCGGCGTTCACCTCGACGATCTCGCCATCCAGGGGCGCGCGGATGTCCGAGGCCGCCTTGACGCTTTCGATCACAACGACCTCATCGCCGCCGCTGACGGTCTTTCCCGCCTCGGGCAGTTCGACGAAGACGACATCGCCGAGTTGCTCCGACGCATGCTCGGTGATGCCGACGACGACGAGATCGCCTTCGACGCGGAGCCATTCATGGTCTTCGGTGTATTTCATGGATCTCATCCCTGATGGTTAACGCTTGTAATTGTTCGGCTGGAACGGCATCGGCGCGATGATGGCGGGCAGGCGCTTGCCGCGCACCTCGCCAAATACCGTCGAACCTTCCGCGAGATCGGCGGGCAGGTATGCCATCGCCATCGGCGCTTCGATCGACGGGCCGAAACCGCCGGAGGTCACTTTGCCAATCGGCGCGCCGCCTTCGTCGGCGGAATAGACCTCCGTCCCCTCGCGCATTGGCGCGCGCCCCTCGGGGCGCAGCCCCACGCGGCGGCGGGACGGGCCGTCGGCCAATTCCTTGAGGATACGGTCCGCGCCGGGAAAGCCACCCTCCCGCGCGCCGCCGGCCCGGCGGGCCTTCTGGATCGCCCAGGTGAGGTTCCCCTCGACCGGCGTGGTCCCTTCGTCGATGTCGTGGCCGTAAAGGCACATGCCCGCCTCGAGCCTGAGCGAATCCCGCGCGCCAAGGCCGATGGGCGCGACCTCTTCCATCGCCAGAAGCCGCTCCGCGAATGCCACGGCGAAACGGTTCGGCACGGAAATCTCGTATCCGTCCTCGCCGGTATAGCCCGAGCGGGAAATCCACAGTTCCGCCGCGTCCAGTTGCCGGATCGCGACATCCATGAACCGCAACTCCGAGACATCCGGCACCAGCCGCACCAAAGCCGCCTCGGCCTGCGGCCCCTGAAGCGCCAGAAGCGCGCGATCCTCGATCATGCCCAGGTCGCAATCCGGCAGGCCCGCCTTCAGATGGGCGAAATCGGCCTCCTTGCAGGCGGCGTTGACCACCAGGAACAGGTGATCGCCGCGATTGGCGATCATCAGATCGTCAAGGATGCCGCCCGCGTCGTTGGTGAACATGGCATAGCGCTGGCGGCCTTCAGCGAGCCCCAGAACATCGACCGGCACCAGCCGTTCGAGCGCCAGCGCCGCATCCTCGACCTTGCCCGACTTCGCGGTCAGTATGATCTGACCCATATGGCTGACGTCGAACAACCCCGCCGCCGCGCGCGTGTGCAGATGCTCCTTCAGGACCCCCATCGGATACTGCACGGGCATGTCGTAGCCCGCGAAGGGCACCATCTTCGCCCCAAGGCTCACATGAAGATCGTAAAGAACCGTTCGCTTCAGGTCGGCCATCGCCGCCCTCCCCTTGATCTCGCCGGTTCGTTGATCCGGCATCGCATGGGGGCGGCCTGCGCCGCCCGTTCCGATGCCCCCTCTGTCCCTTCGCCTGAGATCGTTATCCCTTCGGCGCCCCGCATCGTGCGAGATCTCTCCAGAGTTCCATCGCCAGAACGGTCCTTGCGCCTGAGAGTTTACCGGGGCGGTTGCTCCTTCGGCACCGGCTTCGGACCTGGGTCCAGCCGGATTCTCCCGTATCTGACGCGACCAGCGATAGCCCGAAACGCGCGCGCCGCGCAAGCGGTTTGCAGCGGATGCGACGCTTCACCGGCGTCGCGCGACGAGGGCTTGCGCCGATGCGAACGACAGGTCATGTCAGCGCCTATGACCGGACCATCTGACCCCGCCTTCTTCGGCTACGGATCACTCGTCAACCGGGCGACGCATTCCTATGCGACCGCCGCCCCGGCGATCCTGACAGGCTGGCGGCGGGTCTGGCGGCACACCCGGCTTCGGCCCTTTGCCTATCTCTCGGTCGAACCCGCCGAGGCACGGATCGACGGGCTGATCGCGCAGGTGCCGGGCGGGGATTGGACGGTGTTGGACGAACGCGAGGGGGCCTATCGCCGCCATGCCGTCGCGCCGCCGATGCTGAGCCAGACGCCGGGCTGGGCGCGCATCGTCGAAATCTACGCCATCGATCCGAAACATGCCGATCCCGAGGCGCGCCATCCGATCCTGCTCAGCTATCTCGATACCGTGGTGCAGGGCTTTCTCCGCGAATTCGGCGAAGCTGGCGTGGAACGGTTCTTTGCCTCGACCGCAGGATGGTCCGGCCTTTTCGATGACCGGACGAACCCGATCTACCCGCGCCATCAAGCCCTGACCGCGCAGGAACGCGGGCTGGTCGATGCGCACATCGCCGCGATGGACATCGCCCGCATCGGACGGCCTTGACACGCTCAGCCACCGCTGCCCTCATCGCGCCAGATCGGAGGTGCCCATGAGAACCGAATTCGACGCCGAACTGGAAGCGCGACTGCTGCGCTATACCGCCATCGACACGCAAAGTGACGAAACCTCCGACACCTCGCCGAGTTCAGCGATCCAGCTTGACCTCCAGCGCCTCCTGGTCGCGGAGCTGGAAGGCATCGGCGCGTCAGACCTCCACCTGACCGATTACGGCGTGGTCCTCGCGACGATCCCGGCGACGACCGACGCCAAGGCCCCGACCATCGGCCTTCTGGCCCATGTCGACACCGCCTCGCAGTTCAACGCGACGGGCGTGAAGCCACGGGTCCACCGCAACTACGATGGCGGCGCAATCACCTACCCGGACGCACCGGGCCTGACGCTATCGCCCGAGGCGTCCCCCTATCTCGGCACCAAGACCGGCGACGACATCATTACGGCAAGTGGCGCCACCCTTCTCGGCGCGGACGACAAGGCGGGCGTCTCCGTCATCATGACCGCCGCGCGACATCTTATTGCCAATCCCGCCATCCCGCACGGGAAGATCCGCATCGCCTTCACGCCGGACGAGGAAATCGGCCGCGGCATCCATCCGCGACTGCCCGCCGATCTTGGCGCCGACTTCGCCTATACATTCGATGGCGGCAAGCTGGGCGAGATCGAATACGAAAGCTTCTCCGCCGACGGGGCGGTGGTCACGATCAAGGGTGTGTCGATCCATCCGGGGCTCGCCACCGGAAAACTCGTGAACGCCCTGCATCTGGCCGCGAAGATCATCGCGCTCCTTCCGCAGGCAACGATGACGCCCGAGACGACATCCGGCCGCGAGGGCTTCCTGCACATCACCGAACTGGCAGGGAAAGCCGCCGAGGCGAAGATCAAGCTGATCCTGCGGGATTTCGAACGCGACGGCCTTGCCGCCAAGGGTGCGCTCCTGCAACAGGTCTGCGCCGCCGTTCAGGCCACCGAACCGCGCGCCGAGATCACCTGCGAGATCACGCCGCAATACCGCAACATGCGCTACTGGCTGGAAAAGGACATGACGCCGGTGGACCTCGCCCGCGCCGCCTGCCGCGACACCGGGCTGAAGCCGGTTTCGATCCCCATTCGCGGCGGCACCGACGGCTCGCGCCTGACCGAGATGGGCGTGCCCTGCCCGAACGTCTTCACCGGTATGCAAGAGATTCATGGCCCGCTGGAATGGATCAGCGTGCAGGACATGGCGGCGGCCACGAAGCTCTGTTTGAAGCTGGTGGAACTGGCGACGCGATAAGTCGCCACCCGCCTGCTTCTTCATTGCCGGAAATACCCCGGGGGAGTTCCCGCCCCGGCGGGAACGGGGGCAGCGCCCCCGTGTCGGTCACCCCCGGGCGCGGACCTTTTGCAGAAGCGGCATCAGCTCTGCCATCTCCGGCCCCTGCGCCTGCCCGGTCACGGCCAGACGCAGCGGCATGAACAGGCCCTTGCCCTTGCGCCCCGTCGCCTCCTTGACCTTCGCGGTCCAGTCGGACCAAGTCGTCTCCGCGAAGGGCGGCGCGGGCAAAAGCGCCATTGCTTCCTTCACGAACTCCGCATCCTCGGGCGCGACCACAGGCTCCGCGCCGTCGCGGCACAGCTCCCACCAGGCGCCAAGATCGTCGAGCTTGGTGATGTTCTGCGACGCGACCCGCCAGAAGCGTTCGGCCATCTCCTGAGGCACGCCGAGCGCCGCAACGCGGTCCTTGACCACCTCGAAGGGCAGCGCGTGGTTGCGGGCGCGGGTCAGCGGCCAGAGGTCTTCGGCGTCGAACTTGGTCGGGGCCGCACCGAACTGCGACAGCTCGAACCCGTCGGCGATCTCATCCAGCGACATCTTCAATTCGACCGGCTGCGAGGAGCCGAGCCGCGCCATCAGGCTCAAGAGCGCCTCTTTCGCCACACCTTGTGCGCGCAGGTCCCGCAGCGACAGCGTGCCGAGACGTTTCGACAGGCCTTCGCCCTGAGGCCCGGTCAGAAGCGAGTGGTGCGCGAAGGCCGGCGGCGTGCCGCCCATCGCGCGCATGATCTGCACCTGTGTCGCGGTATTGGTCACATGGTCGGCGCCGCGCACGATATGGGTGATGCCCATATCCACGTCATCGACCGAAGAGGCGAAGGTATAAAGCACCTGCCCGTCCGCCCGGATCAGGACCGGGTCCGACACTGACGCCGTATCAATCGACACATCGCCCAGAATCCCGTCGGTCCATTCCGTCCGCTTCTGGTCGAGCCTGAAGCGCCAGTAGCCCTCGCGCTCGGCGCGCAGCTTGTCCTTCTCCGCCGCCGACAGCGCCAGCCCGGCGCGGTCATAGACCGGCGGCTTGCCCATGTTCAGCAGCTTCTTGCGCTTGAGGTCAAGCTCGGTCGGCGTTTCGAACACCTCGTAAAGATCGCCGCTTTCGCGCAACGCGGCCGCCGCCTCGGTATAGCGGTCCAGCCGGTCGGACTGCCGCTCGACCCGGTCCCAGGTCAGACCCAGCCATTCAAGGTCCTGCTTGATCCCGTCCGCATATTCCTGCTTCGACCGCTCCCGGTCGGTATCGTCGAGCCTGAGGATGAACGTGCCGCCCGATTTGCGGGCGATCAGGTAGTTCATCAGCGCGGTGCGCAGGTTGCCCACATGGATGTAGCCGGTGGGCGACGGGGCGAAACGGGTCACGGTCATGGGATATCTCCTGTCGGCCCCCCTCTTTCACAGGACGCCAATTTTGTCCATATGATGCCCCTGGACACGAGGCATATGCATGAATGACTGGCTGGGGCGCGTGGCGCCCGATCTTGAGACGATCGAACAGATGGCGCGCGCAACCGTCGCGGAACTGCCCCCGCAATTTTCCGGCCCGGCGCAGTCGGTCATCCTCAGAGTCGAGGAATTCGCGCCGGACGATTTCCTCGACGAGATGAATGTCGAAAGCCCGTTCGAGCTGACCGGGCTCTACGATGGCATCCCGCTGACCGAAAAATCGGTGATGGATGTTGTCGACCGGCCCGACGTGATCTGGCTTTTCCGCCGCCCGATCCTTGACGAATGGGCCGAACGCGGCGACGTAAGCCTCGGCCAGCTTGTTGCCCATGTGATGGTGCATGAGCTTGCCCATCATTTCGGCTGGTCGGACGATGAGATCGCGGCAATCGACCGCTGGTGGGAATAACTCCACCCGCAATTCCGTTTGGCGCAGGACCGCACTCGGCCTAGCTTCGGCTCAACAGACCCGGAGCCGCCAATGATCCACGCCCTTCTTGCCCTTCTCGCCTGCCAGCTTGTCGGCGAAGCCGCTCAACGGGTCCTCGCCATTCCGCTGCCGGGGCCGGTGATCGGAATGCTCCTGATGCTTTGCCTGCTTGCAGCATCGCAACGCTTCGCCGAATTCATGCGCCCCACGGCGCAGGGCATTCTTGCCAACCTGTCGCTGCTTTTCGTCCCCGCGGGCGTCGGCGTCGTTGGCCATATCTCGACGCTGGGTACTCAGGCGGTCTCACTTCTCATCGCAGTGGTCGTGTCTACTCTTCTTGCCATCGCGGCGGGGGCTCTCGCCTTCGTCGCGGTGGCGCGGATCACCGGGTCAGCCGATGAATGATCTCGCCACGTTCTGGAGCTACCTATCAGAAGGCCCACTTCTCTGGCTGACCCTGACGCTCATCGCCTATGCCGTGGGCGATGCCTGCTATCGCTGGTCGGGCCGAAAGCCCTATGTGAACACCGTTCTGGTCGCGGTCGCCCTTCTCGCACTCATTCTTTGGACGACAGGCACACCCTATAGAACCTATTTCGAGGGCGCACAGTTCGTGCATTTCCTTCTCGGACCCGCGACCGTGGCGCTCGCGCTGCCGCTTTACGACAATCTGGCGCGCCTCCGGCGGTCGGCGCTACCGGTTCTTGCCGCCGTGCTCGTCGGTTCAGCCGTCGCCGCAGGCTCGGCCGTCGCCATCGCCGCTGCACTCGGCGTCGGCGGGACGGAGCTTGCCTCTCTCGCCCCGAAATCCGCGACCGCGCCTGTCGCCATCGGCATCGCGGAAAAGATCGGCGGCGCGCCGACCCTCACCGCCGTTCTCGTGATCCTGACGGGCATCACCGGCGCGGTCTTCGCAACGCCGCTCCTGAACCTGATGCGCATCCGCGACTGGCGGGCACGCGGCTTAGCGGTCGGCGTCGCGAGCCACGGGATCGGCACCGCGCGGGCCTTCCAGGTCAACCCGACGGCGGGGGCCTTTGCCGGGCTTGGCATGGCGCTGAATGCCGTCGCGACCTCATTCCTCGCGCCCTACCTGCTCAGGTTTTTCAGATAGCGGCCGCCTCGACACGTATTTGTGATCCGAATCCGCGGGCATCCGTATCAAACTAACGAAGATCACCACAATCAGGAGAGACGAGATGACCGCCAGACCCGGACTGACGCGCCGCCACGCCCTTCTTGCTGGCGCCGCAGCACCCCTGATCGCCCTCATGCCGCAGCCGGCCCGCGCCAAAGCCGAAATGAAAGGCATGACAACACCGCTTTTCAGCCGCTTCACACACGGCGATTTTGAGGTCACGACGCTTCTCGCGGGCACCCGGCCCGTCCCCGACCCGCACCAGATCTTCGGCCTGAACGCCTCGGACGAAGACTTCGCCGCAGCCTCCGAGGCGGCGTTCATCCCGACCGATGTCGCGCAGTTCTTTTTCACCCCGACGATCATCAACACCGGCGCGGAGGTGATCCTTTTCGACACCGGCACCGATCCCGCAGGGCTTACCTCAGCCCTCAGCAATGCCGGATATAGCCCTGAGGATGTCGACAAAGTCGTCCTTACCCACATGCACCCCGACCATATCGGCGGCATGGTGACGGGCGGTGCGCCGACGTTCCCCAATGCGGTCTATGTCACCGGGTCGACCGAATACGACTTCTGGTCCAAGGCCGGAAACGAGCTTTTCGACACCAATGTGAAGCCCTTCGCCGAAAAGATCGCGATGCTTGATGACGGCGGCGCGGTCGCCTCGGGCATCACCGCGATTGAGGCGTTCGGCCACACGCCCGGCCACATGGCCTTATGGTCGAAAGCGGTGGCAAGGGTCTTGTCATCACCGCCGACACCGCCAACCACTACATCTGGTCGCTCGCCTATCCCGAATGGGACGTGAAGTTCGACGCCGACAAGGCCGCCGCCGCCGCAACCCGGCGCAAGGTCTTCGGCATGATCGCCGCCGACCGCCTGCCCTTCATCGGCTATCACATGCCCTTCCCCGCGACCGGCTTCATCGAAGAGAATGGCGACGGGTTCCGCTATGTACCCTCCTCCTATCAGCTCATGCTCGGCTAAGTCTGAACCGGGGCCTTCACGGGCCCCGGCTTTCCTGTCAGTCTGGGGCAGACCGAACCCGGACCTGCCATGACCCCGATTGTCACCGTCACACTGAACCCCGCGCTCGACTTGTCGACCGCCACCGCCTCGGTCCGGCCCGGGCGAAAGCTTCGCTGCGAAGCGCCCCGCGTCGATCCGGGCGGCGGTGGCATCAACGTCAGCCGGGTGATCCGGCGTCTCGGCGGCGAAAGCCTCGCCCTTGTCGCGCTGGCGGGGGCGACCGGGGAGCGGCTGAAATCGGCGATGGAGACAGACGGGATTACCGCCCGTTACCTTCGGGCACCGGGCGAGACCCGTGAAAGCCTGTCGGTCATCGACCGCGATACTGGCGAGCAATACCGCTTCGTCATGCCCGGCGCCGCGTGGACCGAGGCCGATGGTGACGCCGCCCTGGATGCGGTGGCCGCGGCCTGCCCGAAAGACGCATTCGTCGTCCTGTCGGGCAGTATGCCGCCAGGCCTGCCCGACGATCTGCCCGCCCGGCTTGCACAAAGGCTGGCCACGAAGCAAGCGCACCTGATCCTCGACACCTCCGGTGCGACGCTGGCAGCGGCGCGCCACACCGCACACCCCACACTTGTCCTGCGCATGGATGAGGTTGAGGCCGAGGCGCTGGCGACCCGCCCCCTGCCGAACCGCGCCGACACCGCCGATTTTGCCCAGTCGCTGGTCCGCGACGGCGCGGCCGAGATCGTCATCATCGCACGCGGCGCGGATGGGTCGGTGCTGGCCACGGATAGCGCGCGCCACTTCTGCCGCGCCGCCAATGTTCCAGTGGTCAGCAAGACCGGCGCGGGCGACAGCTTTCTCGCCGCCTTCACGCTCGCCCTTGCGCGCGAGGCCGACCACTCCGAGGCGCTGTCGGCCGCGGTGGCCGCCGCCAGCGCCGCCGTGATGACCGAAGCGACGGAGCTTTGTCGTCCCGAGGATGCACTTCGCCTGATCGGCGAATGCCCCTGCGAGATGGTCTGAGCCTTAGCCTTTGATCTTCTTCGTCATCTCCACCAGCCGCTTGGCCTGATGCGCGACGGCTGCCTTGCCCTTGTCGTCGAAGGCGCCGGCATTGGCGGAATAGCCATAGGGGTTGCCGCCCGCATCGAAGACCGACTGATCGGTATAGCCCGGTGGGACAAGGATCGCGCCCCAATGCATCGCCGTGGTGTAGAACGACAGCAGCGTCGCCTCCTGCCCGCCATGCGTGTTCTGGGCGCTCGTCGTCGCGGTGAAGGTCTTGTTGGCCAGCGCGCCCTTCATCCACAAGGGGCCGAGCGTGTCGATAAAGGCGCGCATCTGGCTGGCGACGACACCGTAGCGCGTCGGGCCTGCGAAGAAATACCCCTCCGCCCAGTCCATGTCGTCGGGCGAGGCGGTCTCGATGTCCGCGCTCTTCGCGGCCTGCGCCTTCCAGGCATCCTGCCCGTTCACAACCTCCTGCGGCGCCGTCTCGCGCACCTTGCGCAGGCGCACCTCGGCCCCGGTGGCCTCCGCCGCCTTCGCCGCTGCTTCGGCCACGGCGTGGTTGGTGCCATAGGTTGAATAATAGATGACGGCGATCTTCGGCTTGCTCACGGTGATTCCTCCTGACGGAACGTCTCTTGAGAAGACTAAAGACGACAGCGACCGTGTCAGTTCCCCAAGATGATCGAAACTGTGTGCGCCGGTGAACAGAACCTAGTCCGGGGAAACCGTCCAGCGCCGACTGAGATCGGTCAGTCCGGCAATGATGAGTTCGCGCAGAACGTCCATGTCGATATCCGCCAAGCGTTTGATATAGAGGCAGGACTTGCCGGCGCTGTGTTTGCCGAGACGGGTGAGAAGGGGGCCGAAATCGGCATATCCAGGCAGGATGTAGATCGACAATGCGGCCTTGCGCGGGCTGAAGCCTGTGGCGAGGGAGTCGCCCGTGCGGCCGCTATCGTAGCGGTAGCTGTAGCGACCGTAGCCGATGATCGACGGCCCCCACATGCGCGGCTCGAAACCCGTCGCGTCACGGAAGAGCAGGTCGAGCGCCAAGGCCTCGTCGCGACGCTGCGCCGGTTCGACCCCTGCCAGAAAGTCCGCCGGATCTTGCCCGGTTACGGTTGTCTTGTTCGCCATGCGCCAATGCTGCGCCCGCTGCCCCGGCCTGTCCAGCCTTGTTGCCGCCGCCTCAGCTTTCGTCGCGCCAGCGGTTGACGATCGGATAGCGGCGATCCAGCCAGAAGGCCATCGTCGTCAGGCGCGTTCCGGGTGCGGACTGGAAGCGTTTGTGTTCCGAGATGATAGACGAGGTGCTCGACCCGCTTCACGGTGGCCCGGTCGAACCCGGCCGCAACGATCTCTGCGACCGATTGCTCGCCCTCGATCAGCCGTTCGAGGATCGCGTCCAGCACCTCGTAAGGCGGCAGACTGTCCTCGTCCTTCTGGTTGTCTCGCAGCTCGGCCGACGGCGGCTTGTCGATCACGCGCGGCGGGATGACCTCGCCCGCCGGTCCCATCATCCAGTCGCGGTGATTGCGGTTGCGCCAGCGGCAGGTCTCGAACACGCGCGTCTTGTAGAGATCCTTCAAGGGGTTATAGCCCCCCGCCATGTCGCCATAGATCGTGCAGTAGCCGACCGCGACCTCGGACTTGTTGCCGGTGGTCAGAACCATGCCGCCGAACTTGTTCGATATCGCCATCAGGATCAGCCCGCGCAGGCGGGACTGGATGTTTTCCTCCGCAATGCCCGGTGTCGTCCCGACGAAGAGCGGCCCCAGGGCGGCCTCGACCGCATCGCGCGGCGCTTCGATCGGCACCGTGTCATAGGGGCAGCCGAGCGCCTCTGCGACGGCGGCGGCATCTTCGAGCGAATGGGCTGAGGTATATTCCGACGGCAACATCACGCATCGAACATTCTCCGGGCCAATCGCGTCCGAAGCGACGGTCGCAACCAGCGCGGAATCAACACCGCCTGATAGCCCAAGCAAAACCTTGGTAAACCCGCTCTTGCCCAGATAGTCGCGCAGCGAGAGGACCATCGCGTGATAATCCTGTTCCCAGTCATCCGGCTGTGCGGCCATCTCGCCCGGCAGGATGCGCCAGCCTTCCGGCCCCCCTTCCAGATCGAGATGCGACATCGCCTCCACCATCGGCGGCAATTGCATCATCAGCTTGCCACCGGGATTGAGCGCGAAACTCGCCCCGTCAAAGACCTGATCGTCCTGCGCGCCGACCGTGTTGAGGTAGATCAGCGGCAGCCCCGTTTCGACGACCCGGGACACCATATGTTGCATCCGCAGGTCGATCTTGCGGCGGCGGTAGGGCGAACCGTTGGGAACGAAAAGAACCTCCGCCCCCGTTTCCTCCAGCGTCTCGGCCACATCGTCGTGCCAGGCATCCTCGCAGACCGGCGTACCAATCCGCAGAGGCCCGATCCGGTATGGGCCGGAGATCGGCCCGACATTGAAAATCCGCACCTCGTCAAAGACATCTTCGTTGGGCAGGTGATGCTTCAGCATCTTCGCCTCGATCCGGCCGTCGCGCAGGATGAAATAGGCATTGTAGAGTTTGCCGCCCTCGGCCCAGGGTCCGCCGATGCCCAAAGCCGGGCCGCCCACGATCTCTGCCGCCAGCGCCTCGACCGCGCGCATCGCATCGCGGTGAAAGGCCGGACGGCGGATAAGATCCTGAGTCTGATAGCCCGTCACGAACATTTCAGGCAGCGCGACCATATCGGCCCCGGCTTCGCGCCCGGCCACCCAAGCCTCACGCGCCTTGGCGATATTGTCGGCAATCGCGCCCACGGTGGGGTTAAGTTGCGCCAAAGTCAGGCGGAATCGGTCGGCCATCGGGAACTCCCGGCTTTGTCTCCCCTTCCTCTTAGCAGAGTTGTCCGGCGGCGAAAGCCTGCCCGCGATCTCGGCTCGGAACTCTTGTCAGCGTCAAGCCCGCCCTCTAGGTTCGCAGTTGGCACGGAACCGCCGCCTCCGCGAACCGGGGGCGCGGCGCCGAGCACGGATTTCAGTGGGGAAAAGGTGCGTTGAACATGATGCGTATGGGCAGGATGGCACTTCGGGGATTTGTCGTTGCGGCGCTGATTCTCCCTTCGCTCGGCGCGCTGGCGCAGGATGTCGTCACCAAGGAATACGATGACGGCGGCATTTACGAGGGTACGTTCAAGGACGGCAAGCAACACGGCCAGGGCACCTACAAGCTGCCGAACGGCTACGAATATTCCGGCGACTGGGTCGAGGGCGAGATCCTCGGCGAGGGCACGGCGCGCTATCCCAACGGCTCGGTCTATACCGGCGCCTTCGTGAAGGGAAAGCCCGAGGGCAAGGGCAAGATCACCTTCGCCGATGGCGGCACCTATGAAGGCGACTGGGTCAACGGCGAGATTCAGGGCGAGGGCACCGCGCATTACGCCAACGGCGTGACCTACACCGGCGGCTTCACCAAGGCGCTGCACAACGGCAAGGGCAAGATGGAAAGCCCCGGCGGCTATACCTACGAAGGCGACTGGGTGATGGGCATCAAGGAGGGCAAGGGCAAGATCACCTATCCCGACGGCGCCGTCTATGAGGGCGACATGCTGCGCGGCCAGCGCGCCGGGCAAGGCAAGCTGACGCTCGCCGATGGGCTGACCTTCGACGGCGCCTGGGTCGACGGGCAGATGAATGGCAAGGGAATGCTCACCCAGCCCAACAAGGATGTCTACGAGGGCGATTTCGTCGGCGGCAAGCGGCAGGGTCAGGGCAAGGTCACCTATGCCAATGGCGACACCTACGAAGGCGGCTTCGTCGCCGACAAGCGTCAGGGCAAGGGCGTCTTCCGCGGCACCGACGGCTATATCTATGACGGCGATTGGGCCGAGGGCCGGATCGAGGGTCAGGGCAAGGTCACCTATCCCGACAAGTCGGTTTATGAGGGACAGTTCGCGAACGATCTCGCCAATGGCAAAGGCAAGATCACCTATGCCGATGGCGCGACCTATGAAGGCGACTGGAAAGACGGCGTGATCGAAGGTCAGGGTGTGGCCACATATGCCAACGGCCTTGTCTACGAAGGCACGTTCACTGCCGGGAAGAACGAGGGCAAGGGCAAGATGACCTATCCCGATGGCTATTCCTATGACGGCGACTGGAAAGCCGGTCAGCGCGAAGGTCAGGGCGTTGCCACCTATGCCGACGGCACCATTTATACCGGCGGCTTCGTCGCGGGCCAGCGCGAGGGTCAGGGTGAGATCGCCATGTCCGACGGGTTCAAGTATTCCGGCCAGTGGAAAGCAGGCGAGATCGACGGCAAGGGTACGGCGACCTACGCCAATGGCGATGTCTACGAGGGCATGTTCTCAGCCGGAAAGCGTCAGGGCGAAGGCGTCATGCGCTATGCCACGGGCGAGACGGCGTCGGGTGAGTGGACCGAAGGCGCGCTGACAAAGCCCGCGCCCGAAGCGACGACCGACGGTTCGCCCGATTCCGCCCCGGCGACCGCCACCGATGGCGCGGCCCCGGCGCAGTAGCCCCGCGCCTCAGGCGCCCCGCCGCCGGATCATACCGCGTTCGAGCATGTGGCCGATGATCTTCGCGCCATAAGCCTGATTGCCGTGAACCCCGTCCTCGGCGAGATAGTCGGAGCCGAGTGGTGCCGTAACCTGCCCCCAGTCATCGCGCGGATCGTAGAGCGTGACACCCACGCCCCGGATCGCCCGCGCAAGGTGATCATAAAACGCCCGGTAGTTCGGCGCCGCGTAGAAATGCGGTGGTGCCACCGCCGTGACCGGCGCCTGCCGGGCCATCCGCATGAGAAACCGGATGTGAGGCCTGCGGAAATGCTCGGCGTAATCGGCGATCAGGGCCGAACTTGCGAAAAGCCGATCCTCCGCCGCCTCGAACTCCTCCGCTGTCGATGTCATGCCGCGAAACCCGAACGGCGGCACCAGGCGTCCAAGGTGGAAGCCCACCGAGGCGAGCACCGGCAGATCGGGCCGCAAGAGGCTGCCGCCGCCAAGGTTCTCCTGCACCGCCTTCAGCCGCGCCTGCATCGCAGCGCCACGCACCCAAAGGCCGTGGGTACGGTGAAGCACGATATGACCCGCATGCCAGAGATTGCCGGAGAATCCCATTACCTCGGAGGTCAGCCCATGCGCATCGCACCCCGCCTTCAGTGCGGCGGTGTGGCTGTCTCCGACGATCAGAAGGTCCGGCAACACTTGCGACCTAGCCACGATTGAAAACCTCCAGAAGGCTTTCCTCGCAAGCGAGGTCCTCTGCGGCCATCTCCGCTTCGGCGGCGGCCTCGCCAGGATCATCGGCGCCACCGGATTTGGTATGGGCAGGCGGCCCCGAGAGATCGAGACCCGCGAAGAAATGCCGCATGACCAGATCCACGCCCGCCGGCTCGACCGACCGCATGTTGGGCGCGAAGAACCCGGCCCGCGCAGGCGCGCCGGCAATGATCTCGTAGGATGGAAAATAATCGACCGAAGCGTCGGCCGCCGCCAGTTCCCCGGCGACCGCCCGCAGGGCCGATTTCGAATAGGTCGTAGCGACCAGAACATGCTGGCCGGATTTCGTGGCGGTCAGCGGCACCGGCGACACCGTCAAAAGCACTTTCAGCGACGGATTGAGCCCGCGCATCAAAGCGATCGCCGCCGCAAGGTCGCGCGTGATTTCCGCAACGCTGTAATTGCGGAAGACATGGGCATCGGGATCGAACTGCCCCGCCACGGTGCCGGGACACATCGGATAGGGCTGACCCGTTTCGGCATTCTCCCACCCTTCCGTGAGGCCAAGGGTGAAGACGAAAACATCCGGCCTGACGATCGCGCGCCGAAACGCCCGGACCATCGACCTGCGGCTTAGAAGCGCCTCTTCCCGGCTCGCGAACCCCTTTGGCTCGATCGCGGGGCGGAGGGAATCGTAGGCCCGCCCGCCGTCTTCCCAGAATTCGGCCACGTCGACCGCGATCTTTCCGGCGGCAAGCCGCACCAGATAGAGAAGCTGCGCGGCGGTGTAGATATTCGCGGTTCGGGCGGAAAAGATGCCGTAGTGGTACTTTCGCGCAACCTCGGGCGGGCAGCGCCCCGGCGCAGGCTCACCATCGACCCAGGCGATCTGGCGCGCGATCAGCGCCCGGCTGATATGCTGTGCGAAACACGACCCGAATGTGGAAAACCGCGCATCCGAGGGCAGCACCCAGCGTGAGGCCCAAAGCCCCTTCAACCCGTACAGACCCGCATCGGCGACCCCTGTGCGCCAATAGGCCTCGGGCGGAAGGTCGGCATAGGGGGAAGGATTGTCCTGCATCTGGGCTCGTTGGCTCTGGCGCTGCTCGGCTCGATACTACGGGCCTGCGGCGATCCACTCCAGCGGGTGCCGGAAAAAATTCGTCACCGTGACAGGAACTTGCCGAACCGTCTTCAACCCAGAAAAAACCTCTTTCCCTCTGCGTATTTCTTTATATAGTCCGCCCCCATGACACGAAGCCTGCATATCCTTGCACTGTCCGGCGCATCCCGCGCCCTGCCGCTTCGTGGCCTGCTCCTCCTTAGCCGCCTCTGAGCGTGCCTTCCGGCGCGACCGCTCAGAGGTGACACTGCGCCAAGCACGCTTAGGACGAAGAAGAGAGATCAGGATATGAGCACGAAACCCAAAGACGACCGCGTGGTGATATTCGACACCACCTTGCGCGACGGTGAACAATCGCCCGGCGCGACGATGACGCATGACGAAAAGATGGAAATCGCCGAGATGCTCGACGAGATGGGCGTTGATGTCATAGAGGCGGGCTTTCCCATCGCCTCCGAGGGCGATTTCGAGGCAGTGTCAGACATCGCGAAAGCCGCCAGGAACGCCGTCATCTGCGGCCTCGCCCGCGCGCAGATCAAGGATATCGACCGCTGCTGGGAGGCGGTGAAGCACGCGAAACGGCCGCGCATCCACACCTTCATCGGCACATCGCCCCTGCACCGTGCGATCCCCAATCTCGACATGGACCAGATGGCGGAGCGCATCCATGAGACGGTGACGCATGCCCGCAACCTCTGCGACAACGTGCAATGGTCGCCGATGGACGCGACGCGGACCGAGCATGACTATCTCTGCCGTGTGGTGGAAATCGCCATCAAGGCCGGCGCCACCACGATCAACATTCCCGACACCGTGGGCTATACCGCGCCCCGCGAAAGCGCCGCGCTGATCCGCATGCTGATCGAAAAGGTGCCCGGCGCCGATGAGGTGATCTTCGCCACCCACTGCCACAACGACCTCGGCATGGCGACGGCGAACTGCGCTCGCCGCGGTCGAGGCGGGCGCGCGGCAGATCGAATGCACGATCAACGGGCTCGGCGAACGCGCCGGCAACACCGCGCTGGAAGAGGTGGTGATGGCGCTCAAGGTCCGTCACGACATCATGCCCTACTCAACCGGCATCGACACCACGAAGATCATGAACATCTCGCGCCGCGTGGCCGCCGTGTCGGGCTTCCCGGTGCAGTTCAACAAGGCCATCGTCGGAAAGAACGCCTTTGCGCATGAGAGCGGCATCCATCAGGACGGGATGCTGAAGAACGCCGAGACCTTTGAGATCATGCGCCCCGAGGATGTCGGTCTGGCCGCGACCAATATCGTCATGGGCAAGCATTCGGGCCGCGCCGCGCTGCGCGCCAAACTCAAGGATCTGGGTTTTGAGCTGGCCGACAATCAGCTCAACGACGTCTTCGTCCGGTTCAAGGCTTTGGCCGACCGCAAGAAGGAAGTCTATGATGACGACCTGGTCGCCCTCATGGCTGACAGCACGTCCGAGGTCGGCAATCATCTCCAGGTGAAGTTCATGCGCGTGATCTGTGGCACCGAGGCGCCGCAGTCCGCCGATCTCATCCTGACCGTGGGCGGGGTCGATCATCAGGTCACCGCGCAGGGCGACGGTCCGGTCGACGCCACGTTCAACGCGATCAAGAAGCTCTTTCCGCACACGGCGCGGCTGGCGCTTTATCAGGTACATGCCGTGACCGAAGGCACCGATGCACAGGCCACCGTTTCGGTACGCCTGGAAGAGGACGGCAAGATCGTTACGGGCCAATCCTCGGACACCGACACGGTGGTTGCCAGCGCGAAGGCCTATGTCAGCGCGCTGAACAACCTCATCGTGCGGCGGGCCAAGACCAAGCCCGCAGAGGAGCTGAAGTCGGTTTCGTGATATTTTTTTGCGGGCTGGTGACAATGCCGGCCCGTAAATGTTCGATATTGACAACCTGGCAAAAACCTGCGCGAAGCGGCGCGCTGCCCCCTTTCGCTACCCCCGGCCGACGCCTATAAGAACGACGGCCCGCGCGCTTCGAGTCGCGGGCCTTATCTATTGTTGAACGGGGAAGATCATGGCGGGATTTGGTGGGCTGTTTTCGTCGGATATGGCGATCGACCTGGGAACGGCGAACACCCTTATCTATGTGCGCGGCAAGGGCATCGTTCTGAACGAGCCCTCGGTCGTGGCCTATCACGTGAAGGACGGCAAGAAGCAGGTCCTCGCCGTGGGAGAGGATGCCAAGCTGATGCTCGGGCGCACCCCCGGTTCCATCGAGGCGATCCGCCCGATGCGCGAAGGCGTGATTGCCGATTTCGACGTGGCCGAAGAGATGATCAAGCACTTCATCCGCAAGGTCCACCGCCGCACCACCTTCTCCAAGCCGAAGATCATCGTCTGCGTCCCGCACGGCGCGACCCCGGTCGAGAAGCGCGCGATCCGGCAGTCGGTTCTCTCCGCCGGCGCGCGCCGCGCGGGGCTGATCGCGGAACCCATCGCGGCGGCCATCGGCGCTGGCATGCCGATCACCGATCCGACCGGCAGCATGGTCGTCGATATCGGTGGCGGCACGACCGAGGTTGCCGTCCTCTCGCTTGGTGACATCGTCTATGCGCGGTCGGTCCGCGTCGGTGGCGACCGGATGGACGAGGCGATCGTCTCCCACCTCCGCCGCCAGCAGAACCTTCTCATCGGCGAAAGCACTGCCGAGCGCATCAAGACCTCGATCGGCACCGCGCGCATGCCGGACGACGGGCGCGGCGCCTCGATGCAGATCCGCGGCCGCGACCTTCTGAACGGCGTCCCGAAAGAGATCGAGATCAATCAGGCGCAGGTTGCCGAAGCGCTCGCCGAACCCGTCCAGCAGATCTGCGAGGCGGTGATGTCCGCGCTCGAAGCCACCCCGCCCGATCTGGCCGCCGACATCGTCGACCGCGGCGTCATGCTGACCGGCGGCGGCGCGCTTCTGGGCGAACTCGACCTCGCGCTGCGCGAGCAGACCGGGCTTTCCATCTCCATCGCCGACCAGCCACTGAATTGTGTAGCGTTGGGAACCGGCAAAGCGCTGGAATATGAAAAACAACTCCGGCATGTGATAGATTACGAGAGCTGAGCAAGAGCGCCCAGCGCCCGTTGAGCGAGGCCGCGCGTGGCAAGAGACCGCAACGCTGACTACGACTTTCGGACCCCCGTGCGCCGCATCCTGATCGGGATTCTGGCGTTTATCCTGCTGTTGGCCTTCCTCATCTGGCGCATCGACAGCCCCCGCGTCGAACGCTTCCGCGCGGCCTTTGTCGACCGGGTCATCCCCAGCATGGACTGGGCCCTGATTCCGGTGACAAAGCTTGCCGACATGGTCGCGGGCTTTCAGTCCTACGCGAGCCTTTACGACCAGAACCAGGAATTGCGCCGCGAATTGCAGCGCATGAAGTCGTGGAAAGAGGCCGCCGTCCAGCTTGAACAGCAGAACGCCAAGCTTCTGGCCCAGAACCAGGTGCGGCTCGACCCGAAGCTGACTTCGGTCTCCGGCGTGGTATTGGCCGACAGCGGCTCGCCCTTCCGGCAATCGGTGCTTCTGAACGTCGGTTCGCGCGACGGGATCGTGGATGGCTGGGCGACGATGGACGGCCTTGGCCTTGTCGGCCGCATCTCGGGCGTCGGCGACCGCACGGCGCGGGTGATCCTCCTCACCGATGCCTCAAGCCGCATTCCGGTGACGATCCAGCCATCTGGCCAAAAAGCCATGCTGGTGGGCGACAACACGGCAGCACCGCCCATCGAGTTTCTGGAAACGCCCGAACAGGTGCGCCCCGGCGACAGGGTGGTCTCATCCGGTGACGGCGGTATCTTTCCTTCGGGCCTGTTGGTCGGGGTGATCGAGGCCGACAGCGAGCGTCGTCTCCGCGTCCGCCTTGCTGCTGATTATGAGCGGCTGAGCTTCATGCGGGTTCTGAGAAGTCACCCCGCCGAAACGATCAATGAGGCGGGTGGGCTGGTCCTGCCCGCCTACCCGCCGGTCCTGCCCTCGGTTCTGCTTCCCGAGGGTGTGCCGCCTGCATTGACGGAGCCGGGCGATGGTTGATCCGGTCACCGCCTCACGCATCAGCTACCGGCTCCTCTTCGTGGGGCTCGCCGCGCTGATCCTCTTCCTGCGCGTCCTGCCGCTCAGCGCCATGCCAAGCCACTGGCCCGGACCCGACCTCATCCTGTGCCTGACCTTCGTCTGGCTTCTCAGGCGCGCGGACTACCTGCCCGCGCTCATCATCGTCGCGGTCTTTGCCGTCGATGACCTCCTCAGCATGCGCCCGCCCGGCCTCTGGACGCTGATCGCGCTCGTCACGACCGAATTCGTCCGCTCGCGCGAGGTTCTGCTGCGCGATCTCCCCTTTGCACTGGAATGGGCGATCTTCGCGGCCGCGATCATGGTGATGACCTTGGTGAACCGCCTGATCCTCGCCCTTTTCATGGTACCGCAAAGCGGCTTTGACCTGACCATACTCGAGGTTCTGTCCTCGCTTGCCGCCTATCCCTTCGTGGCTCTCGCCGCGGTCTGGATCTTTGGTCTGAGACGGGCGGTGACCGGGCAGATCGACGCATTGGGGCATCGGATATGAGACGCTCGCCCAAAGACACCCAGGAAAGCGCCCGCCGTATCAGCCGCCGCGGCCTGATGCTCGGCGGCATTGAGGCGGTGGTGGCGACGACGCTGGCCTTCCGCATGCGGCACCTTCAGGTTGATCAGGCCGACCAGTTCAAGCTTCTGGCCGAAGAGAACAGCATCAAGATCCGCCTGCTGCCGCCCGCGCGCGGTCTGATCGTCGATCGCGGCGGCGCTATCATCGCCGGGAACGAACAGAACTACCGGATCACGATCACACCCGAAGATGCGGGCGACCCCGAAATCGTGCTTTCGCGGCTCCGCCAGTTGATTCCGCTGACCGAGGAAGATCTGGAAAGCACGCGGCACGAGATTGCGCGCCGCAGCCCTACCCTTCCGATTTCGGTCGCCGACCGCCTGACCTGGGAACAGTTCAGCCTCGTCGCAGTGAACGCCCCTGCCCTGCCCGGCGTCACCACCGAGGTCGGACTCAGCCGCGTCTATCCGCAAGCTGGCGATTTCGCCCATGTTCTGGGCTATGTCGGTCCGGTCAGCGATTACGATCTGTCGAAACTCGACGACCCCGACCCGCTCTTGCAGATCCCGCGCTTCCAGATCGGCAAGCTCGGTGTCGAAGCCAAGCTTGAGGATCTTTTGCGCGGCAAGGCCGGAACCCGTCGCATCGAGGTGAACTCAACCGGCCGCGTCATGCGCGAACTCGGCCGCAAGGAAGGCGATCCCGGCGCCAATGTGCAGCTGACCGTCGACCGGCGGCTGCAAAACTACATGCACGCGCGCCTCGGCGCCGAAAGCGCGGCGGCCGTCGCCATCGACACGGTGACAGGCGACATTCTCGGCATCGCCTCGGCGCCAAGCTTCGACCCGAACCTTTTCGTGCGCGGCATCTCGGGCCCGGACTATCGCGCCCTGACCGAAAACGACCACCGGCCTCTTGCCGACAAAACCGTTCAGGGCGCCTATCCGCCGGGATCGACATTCAAGATCGTCACCGCCCTTGCGGCACTTGAGGCGGGCGTGATCGGGCCGGAGGAAACGGTTTGGTGTCCGGGCTACATGCAGCTTGGCAACCGACGTTTCCATTGCTGGAAACGCGCGGGTCATGGCCATGTCCACCTGACTCAAAGCCTCGAACAATCCTGCGACGTCTTTTACTACGAAGTCGCGCAGCGCGTCGGGATCGAGAAGCTTTCCGAGATGGCGCGGCGGCTCGGCATCGGCGCGCGGTTCGACCTGCCGCTGTCGGCTGTCTCCGAAGGTCTGGCGCCGGACAAGGACTGGAAGCGCAAGAAATACGGCAAGGAATGGCTGATCGGTGACACGCTGAACTCCGGCATCGGTCAGGGCTTCGTGCTGGCCTCACCGCTCCAGCTTGCAGTGATGAGCGCGCGCCTCGCCTCGGGCCGGACAATCATGCCGCGCCTTGTAAAGGCGATCGGCGGCACCGATGTCGCCGAGGAAGCTGTCCCGGAACTTGGCATCGACACCGCCCATCTTGCCGCCGTGCGCAAGGGCATGTTCGACGTGTCCAACTCCCGCCGCGGCACGGCCTACGGTTCGCGCGTCGTCGACGACACCCTGCGGATGGCGGGCAAGACCGGGACCAGCCAGGTGCGCAACATCACCGTCGCCGAACGCGCGCGCGGCGTCATCTCGAACGATGACCTGCCTTGGGAACGGCGCGACCACGCGCTCTTCGTCTGCTTCGGCCCATATGACTCGCCACGGGTCGCGGTGTCTGTCGTCGTCGAACACGGCGGCGGCGGCTCGACCGCCGCGGCGCCCATAGCGCGCGACATCCTTCTGAGCGCGATGAGCGGCGGGATGCCGCCCCTGACCGCCTATCCGGAAAGCCAGCGCAACCGGATCGAGGCCGAACAGAATGAGCTGAAGCTGATGGCGCTGCCGCCCGAAGACAGCACCGGGAACTCGCGGGCATGAGCTATCTTGAGTATAATGTCAAAACCGTCCCGAGCGGCCTGCGCAAGGTGTTCTATTTCAACTGGCCTCTGGCGCTTCTTCTGGCAGCGGTGTCCTCGGTCGGGTTCCTCATGCTCTATTCGGTCGCCGGCGGCCGGCTCGAGGTCTGGGCCGAACCGCAGATGAAGCGCTTCGTTGCCGGGATGGTGGTGATGTTCGTCATCAGCTTCGTGCCGATCTGGTTCTGGCGGAACGTCTCGGCGCTTGCCTATGGCCTCGCGCTCGCGCTTCTGGTCGGGGTGGAGTTCTTTGGCGACATCGGCAAGGGCGCGCAGCGCTGGCTCGAACTTGGGCCGCTGCGGATCCAGCCGTCGGAGCTGATGAAGATCGCGCTCGTGATGTTGCTCGCCGCCTATTACGACTGGCTGGATATCAAGCGCACCTCGCGCCCGCTCTGGGTCGCGATCCCGGTCCTGCTGATCCTCTTTCCCACCTTTCTCGTCCTCAAGCAGCCGGATCTTGGCACCGCGATCCTGCTGATCGCCGGCGGCGGCATCGTGATGTTCGCGGCGGGGGTCAGCCTTTGGTACTTCGGCACCGTCATCGCACTGGTCGTCGCCCTGATCTTCACCGTCTTCGAGAGCCGTGGCACCGACTGGCAGTTGATCGAGGACTATCAGTTCAAGCGCATCGACACCTTCCTTGATCCGGGCTCCGACCCTCTTGGCGCCGGCTACAACATCACGCAGGCGCAGATCGCGCTCGGCTCGGGTGGCTGGGCCGGCAAGGGTTTCATGCAGGGCACACAATCGCGGCTGAACTTCCTGCCCGAGAAGCATACCGACTTCATCTTCACCACGCTGGCCGAGGAATTCGGCTTTGTCGGGGCGTTGTCGCTTCTCCTTCTCTACGTTCTCATCATCGGCTTTTGCGTCTTTTCGGCATTGACCAACCGCGACAGGTTCTCGTCCCTTCTGATCTACGGCATCGCAGGGACGTTTTTCCTCTTCTTCACGGTCAACATGGGAATGGTGACGGGTCTGATGCCGGTCGTGGGCGTGCCCTTGCCGCTCGTCTCCTACGGAGGCACTGCAATGATCGTGCTTCTGGCCTCCTTCGGCCTCGTGCAAAGCGCGCATATCCACCGCCCGCGATAGGGAAAGACCGATGACCCTTTCCATCCATTTCAGCGCCCCGCCTGCGGACTGGCCGGAATACGGCCCCCATCTCAAGGCGGCGCTGCACGAAGCGGGGATCGACGCGACCCTCTCGCCCGCGCTGACCGACCCTGCCTCAGTCGACTATATCGTCTACGCGCCCAACGACGCACTGACCGGCTTTTCCCCGTTCACCCGCTGCAAGGCGGTGCTGAGCCTCTGGGCCGGCGTCGAACGGATCGCCCCCGATGCCACGCTGACCCAACCGCTTTGCCGGATGGTTGATCCCGGCATGACCGAAAGCATGGTCGAATATGTCGTCGGTCACGTCCTGCGCCATCATCTCGGGATGGATGCCCACATTCTCGGGCAGGACGGCATCTGGCGGAATGGCGTGAAGCCGCCCCTCGCGCGCCAGCGGCCCGTCGCGATGCTCGGGCTGGGCGAGCTTGGCCGCGCCTGCGCAGAAGCCTTGCGCGACCTCCGCTTCCCGGTGATGGGCTGGAGCCGCACGCCGAAGGATATCCCCGGCATCGCGTGTCATGCCGGCGAAGACGGGCTGGCATCCGTGCTGCGGCAGGCCCAGATCGCGGTCCTCCTGATGCCGCTCACGGATGAGACGCGGAACCTTCTGAACGCCGCGCGTCTCGCGTTGATGCCGAAGGGCGCGGTGATCGTGAACCCCGGCCGGGGCCCCCTGATCGACGACGACGCCCTTCTTGCCGCACTCGATGCGGGGCAGATCGGCCATGCGACGCTCGACGTCTTTCGCACCGAACCGCTGCCGCCCGACCATCCCTATTGGGCGCATCCCAAGGTGACGGTCACGCCGCATATCGCCGCCGATACCAAGGCCGTGACGGCAACCCGCGTCATCGCCGAGAACATCCGTCGTGCCGAGGCAGGCGAACCGCTTCTCTACCGCGTCGACCGGAAGCGCGGCTACTAGCGCAGCTTCGGCGGACGCTCCGGGTCCATCCCTGGCGCGGATGGTCCGCCGATGATCTGCGCCTCTTCGATCACAGGTTCCGGCAGATCGAAGCGCAACCCCTGCGCCGTGATTGCCGCCATCGCGGCCGTACCTTCGCCCGGGAAGGCCACGTCCAGTTCGCCCGCGTCGAGGCCCGAAAAGATCAGGGCCTCGGACACCGCCTTCGCAAGCGCCGGTTCGGCGCCGTCCGCAGCCCCGGCGAAGGCCAGCATATGGCCCCGGCGCCCGCCCTCATAGGTCACCCCCGCGAGGACGGCAAAGGCCGCCAGACCGGCCAGCCGCGCGAGCTTTTCGTCCAGCGCCGCGAGAAGCGCCTCGGGCAGACCGAGGGGCTTGTGGAACGCCTCCGGTCGCGCATCGACCCGGTCCGGCCCATGGCCGAGCGTCTGATTGAGCCAGGCAAGCCCCCCGGCATCCAGCAGAAAGGACGAGGGCGCGACGCCAAGGTTGAGGCCGAGCCCAAGGCCCTGCCCCGCCAGTTCCCGCGCCACGATCCGCCCCGGCAGGGCGGCATAAGCCACCGGTCCATCGGAAAAGGCGGCAAGTCGGTCCTCACGGTCGAATGCCAGCGCAACGTCGCCCTCCTCCAGCCGGAAGACCGCCGGGCGGATCACCGCGCCGTCGCTCTCTTCGGCCAGAAGCAGGAACAGTTCCGCATCCGCCAGACGTTCAAGGAACCGCAGGCGGGGCGCGTCCACGTCGGGGGCGGCCACCATTGCCGCGTGGGCCTGATCAAGAGGGGTAAGATCGGTCACGAGCGCAGCACATCCTGAAGGCGCTGGCGCGCGGCGGGCAAAAGCGCCTCCGCGAACCACGGGTTGCGTTTCAGCCACCCGGTATTGCGCCACGAAGGATGAGGCAAGGGAAAGATCCGGGGCGCATGGTCGCGCCAGCGCGCAACCGTCGCCGTCACACCGCCCTTGATCGCCTCGCGTCCGAGGTGCCAGCCCTGCGCATGTCCGCCAACAAGGAACATCACCTCGACCTGCGGCAGCTGCGACAGCACCGCTTCGCGCCACGTTGTCGCGCAGCGCTTCGGCGGCGGCAGATCTGCGCCCTTGGCGTCATAGCCCGGAAAGCAGAAGGCCATCGGCAGGATCGCCACGCGGTCCCGGTCGTAGAAGATCTCCTCGCCGATCCCGAGCCACTCGCGCAGACGGTCGCCCGACGGATCCGTGAAGGGTTGGCCCGAGGCATGGACCCGCGCGCCCGGCGCCTGTCCGGCGATCAGAACCCGCGCCGCAGGTCGCGCCCAGAAGACCGGACGCGGCGCGTGCGCCGTCACGGTTGCGGCGAATTCATCGGCGCAGAGGCGGCAGCGCGCAATGCCGGCCTCAAGTTCGGGCCACGCGATCGGGGCAGACATCTCGGACATGGCGCGAGGATAGGCGCAGCGCCGCGATGCCGCAATCCGGGGGCTTTCCCTTGCCCGCCGCGATGCGATCAATTATTCCGGACGGACACGTTATGGGGGATCGGCATGTATCGCGTCTGGAACTACGTTACCAACTACTCGCTCCTCCTGATCGCCGGCGCGCTCATCGCCCTCGTCTGGGCCAACATAAACGCCGAAAGCTATCACCATTTCGTCCACGCCGTCCTCGTCGATGACTTCTTCATCGGCGAAGCCCATGCCGAGGGCGGCGGCATCACACGAACGCTGACGCTGCATTTCCTTGTAAACGATGTCTTCATGGCCTTCTTCTTCGCCATCGCCGCGAAAGAGGTCTGGGAGGCGGTGATCCTCGAAAACGGCTCCCTGCGCGGCAAAAAGGCGATGACCCCCCTGATCGCAACGGCCGGCGGCATGTTTGGCCCCATCGCGGTCTACCTCGGGCTTGCGGCGATGCTCGGCGTCTTCGAGACGGTGCACCGCGGCTGGGCGATCCCGACCGCGACCGATATCGCGTTTTCCTACCTCGTCGGGCGCATGGTCTTTGGCGCGGGTCACCCCGCGATCCGCTTCCTTCTGCTGCTGGCCATCGCGGATGACGCGGCGGGCCTCATCATCCTTGCGATCTTCTACCCGACGGGCGAACTCGCACCGATCTGGCTCCTGCTCTCTTTCGGCGCCGCTTTCGCCGTCTTCATCCTCTGCAACTGGCTGCCACGTTACCTGGACCGCGGCAATCAGCTTCGCCCGACCTCGACCTGGGTCCGCCAGAAACTCTCGTTCTGGCCCTACCTCGTCGCGAGCTGCCTAAGCTGGTTCGGCTTTCAGGAGGCGGGCATTCACCCCGCTCTTGGCCTTCTGCCTATCGTGCCGACGATCCCGCATGCCGACCGCGCCTTCGGCATCTTCGCCGAGGCCGAGCAATATCTGACCGACCTTCTGAACTGGATCGAACATCACCTGAAATATCCGGTTGAGATCGTGCTCTTCTTCTTCGGCCTGCTGAATGCGGGCGTCGAATTCAGCGCCATTTCCGAACCGACCTGGCTCGTTCTTCTGGGCCTCATCATCGGCAAGCCCGTTGGTATCTTCATCATGGGCTGGATTGCGGCCAAACCGATGGGGCTTGGCCTGCCAGACGGGATGCGAATGCCGGATCTCTTCGTCGTGGGCGTGGTCGCGGCCATCGGCTTTACCGTGGCACTCTTCGTCGCCTCGGTCGCCTTCCCGGCCGGGCCGGTGCAGGATGCCGCCAAGATGGGCGCGGTCTTCAGCTTCGGCGCTGCCGCGCTGTCGATTCTCGCCGGTATCTTGTTGCGGGTCGAGAAGGTCGAGAGCTGAGATCCAACCACCGTGCCGCCCCTCCGGCGCGCGTTGCCAAGAAAGCCGTGCCGCGCCATAATTCCGGCGCGGTCTTCGTGTAGCCGAAAATTAACTGCGCGGCCCTAAAACCGCGGGAACCGTCAGGCAAGGCGAGAGCAGTCGGGTGCTTGAGTTCGAGAATGTGAGCAAGTCCTTCTGGACCGGAAAGCAGCGCAAGGTGATCCTTGACCGCGCCTCGTTCCGCGTCGAACTGGGCAAATCGCTTGGCATCCTCGCGCCGAACGGCACCGGCAAGACGACGATCATCCGCATGATGGCCGGGCTTGAAAAGCCCGATGAGGGTGCAATCCGCAAGACAAGCCGCGTGTCCTTTCCGCTCGGTTTCATGGGCGGCGTCGTGGCCAAGCATTCCGCCCGCGAAAATGCCCGTTTCATCGCGCGGCTCTACGGCCTTGATCCCGATTACGTCGAGGCGTTCAGCCGCTGGCTTTGCGGCATCGCCGAATATTACGACATGCCGATCGGCACCTACAGCGCGGGCATGAAATCGCGCTTCACCTTTTCGCTGCTGCTGGCGCTGGAATTCGACATCTACCTGATCGACGAAGGCATGCCCTCGACCACCGATGTGGAGTTCAACCGCAAGGCCGGATCGATCCTGCGCGACCGGCTGCGAAGCTCGACCGTTGTGATCGTCTCGCACCGGCCCGCCACGATCGAGAAATTCTGCCGACAGGCGGCTGTGCTAAGGGACGGAAAGCTCTATATGTTCGAGAGCCTGGAAGAAGCGAAGCGGATGTATGACTACGCCTCCTAAAGCCCCGAAGTTCCGCATTCGCCGGTCGTCCGAAGCCGGGGCCACCGCGCGCGTCCGCAAGGTCGCGCGGCAGCCCGACGATGACCTGCCCTTCGCGCCGGGGGCAGAGGATGACGGGTTCGGCGAAGCCTCCTATCTCCCGGATCCGAACCCGCAGCCCGCCACAGCGACAGCGCAGGAGGAGGCGCTTGCCGCAATCCGCGCCGAAGGGCTGAGCGGGCGGCAGTTGCGCACCGCACGGCGCGTCGCCCAGAAGAACGGCATCAAGGCCGCCGATGAACATGAGGCCGTCCTGCTCCTGCGCCGCAAGGGAATCGACCCGTTCAACGCCTCCTCCCCCGCGCTCGCGCTCGTGAAGGGCAAGGAAGACGGCGACGACCGGGTGCAGCTTCCCGAGACAGTGCGTGCCTCGCAATCGCTCCCGGCCCAGCCAAGCTATGGTGAGGCGCAGCGGGCGCAGGAAATCATGCGGATGCAGCAGGACATCGTCCGCCGCCGTCGCCGCAACTTCCTGATGCTGATGGCGCGCCTTGCCGCCTTCGTCATCCTGCCGACGCTCGTCGCAGCCGTCTACTATTTCAGCATCGCGACGCCGATGTACGCGACGCGCAGCGAATTCGTCATCCAGCAGGCAGAAGGACAGGCGGGCGGCCTCGGATCACTCTTCCGCGGCACGCAATTCGCGACCTCGCAGGATTCGATCACCGTGCAATCCTATCTGCAATCGCGCGAAGCGATGCTGCGGCTTGACGCGGACCTTGGCTTCAAGGCGCATTTCAGCCAACCCGACATCGACCCGATCCAGCGCCTCGATCCCGATGCGACGAATGAAGAAGCCTACCGGCTTTACAAGCGTATGGTGAAGATCGGCTACGACCCGACCGAAGGCATCGTCAAGATGGAGGTGGTCGCCTCGGATCCCGCCATCAGCCAGAAATTCTCCGAGGCGCTTCTCGGCTATGCCGAAGAGCAGGTCGATCACCTCACCCGACGTCTTCGGGGAGACCAGATGAAAGGCGCGCGGGAAAGCTTCGACGATGCAGAGGCCAAGGTTACCGACGCCCAGACAAAGATCCTTGATCTTCAGGAAAAGCTAGGCGTGCTCGACCCGCGCACCGAAAGCACCTCTGCGATGGGCCAGATTTCGACCTTTGAGACCGAGTTGCAGAAGAAGCGCCTCGAGCTGCAACAGCTTCTCGACAACCCCAAACCCAATGCCGCACGGGTCGATGGCACGAAGGGCGACATCTCGCGGCTAGAAGCCCTTGTCGCGAGCCTGCGCCGGCCATTGACCGAAGGAAGCGTCGACACTGCCTCTCTCGCGCAGGTATCGGGCGAAATGCGCATCGCCGAGGCCGATCTCGAAACCCGGCAGCACCTGCTCGCCCAGGCGATGACGCAGCTTGAAACGGCGCGGATCGAGGCCAACCGCCAAGTCCGCTATCTCTCGCTGGGCGTGAACCCCGTCGCCCCGGACGAGCCGACCTATCCCCGCGCCTTTGAGAACACGCTTCTGGCCTTCCTGATCTTCGGCGGGATCTACCTGATGCTGTCGCTCACCGCCTCCATCCTGCGTGAGCAGGTGACCTCCTGAGGACCGCCATGACGACCACGAAAGACGTGAGGATCGGTGACCTGACCACCGGCAACGACCATCCCTTGACGGTCATCGCCGGCCCCTGCCAGCTTGAAAGCGCCGATCACGCCCAGATGATCGCCGGCCGCATGGCCGAGATTTGCGCCCGCCACGGTGCGCAATATGTCTTCAAGGCCAGCTACGACAAGGCCAACCGCACCTCGCTTTCCGGGAAACGCGGCATGGGGATCGACGCCGGGCTGACGGTCCTTGGCGACCTCCGCCGCGCCATGGGCCTGCCGGTCCTGACCGATATTCACGATGCCGAACAGGCGCGGATCGCGGCCAAGGTGGTGGATGTGATCCAGATCCCCGCCTTCCTCTGCCGCCAGACCGATCTTCTGGTCGCGGCAGGCGAAACCGGCGCCGTCGTGAACATCAAGAAGGGTCAGTTCCTCGCCCCCTGGGACATGGCCAATGTGGCCGAAAAGGTCGCGAGCACCGGCAATGACCGCATCCTTCTGACCGAACGCGGCACCTCGTTCGGCTACAACACCCTGGTCGCCGACATGCGCGCGCTGCCGACGATGGCCAGGACCGGCTATCCGGTTATCATGGACGCCACCCATTCGGTGCAGCAACCCGGTGGCCTCGGCGGCGCCTCCGGTGGCCAGCGCGAATTCGCCCCGGTGATGGCCCGCGCCGCCGTCAGCCTCGGCATAGCCGGGGTCTTCATCGAAACCCATCAAGATCCCGACAACGCCCCTTCGGACGGCCCGAACATGATCCCTTTGGATCAGATGGAGCGGCTCCTGGAAACCCTGATGGCCCTCGACAAGATCGCCAAGGCCGATCCCCTGCGGGTCTGACCGCACCGAAATTCGGGTACTCTGCCTGCGCTAGGCCGCCGCCAGCCTTGTGCGACTTTCACGCGCCGCGAGCAGTCGCCTGACTTCGCCGACCTTCAGACAAGGCCGCGCTTCGGGTCCGTTGAGCGTAGCAAATGACCAGTGTCTCGATTTCCGAAAACGTGACGACCGTGCCGTCGTTCAGCGTCACGAAACCGGACAGGCCGCCCGAGGCATCATCGGCGTTGGTATAGGTAATGTCGCTGAGATCGCTGATCTGGCCGCCGAAATTCAGCGTATCTCCAACGGTTTCGCCGCCTTCGCCGCCCGTGATGACGATGGCGGACGAGCCGGCCTCGCCGAGATCGGCGATGTTGAACGTATCGTCGCCGTCGCCGTCATCGGCCACGTCGCCTTCGGCAACGATAAAGGTGTCGTTACCCATCTCTCCGTACATGATGTCGACGCCGAGGCCGCCGTCGATGGTGTCGTCACCGCCGACCGCAGGCAAAGGAAGCGTGTCGAAATGCACGTCCGAGACGTGAACGATCTGGCGGCCGGTTCCGCCGTTCTCATAGATGATCTCGAAATAGGACACGGGCCCGGGAATCTCGATCAGAACAGAGCCGTTCGCCGATGCCGGTGTATCGTTGCCCGGGCCGCCGACAACCGTGTTTCCCAATACCGTTTCGTCGCCAGAGGGCGTGATTGTGACCGTCACCGGATTGCCGTTGGCGTCATAGGCGTTGATCGTCAGCGTATCCACGAATGCTCCGCTGTCGACGTCGTTGAGGCGAAACGAGACACTCTCGACCTCGTCGGTCATGCCAGATCCGTTTGCAGCCGCGAAGCTTACCGTCGTGGTCGAGGTGTTTGCCCCACCCGCACCGTCAAGTACCAACGAGGAATTGGGATCGAACGGCTCACCGCCACCGACATAAGTGTTGTCGCCCCGTTCCACCGAAGCTCCGGTGGCGCTCGAACCACCGTCATTCACCCAGGACATGGTGACATCCATCGTCCCGGTGTTCTGTGTAAATCCGCCTTCGACATTGGCCTCGTCTGGGCCGGCGGCGATCCAGTCCAGAAATTCGGATGTCGGCGCGACAGGGCCGGCGCCAGTATCGCCATGGATGACATCGTTACCGTCACCACCGCTGAGCGAGTGTCTCGAGGGCGTGTCTCCGGCACCGCCGAAGATGGTGTCGTTTCCATCTCCGGCGAGAACGGTATCGTTGCCGTCGTCAGCGTAGACAATATCTTCGTTGCCCGACGGGCCTGTGCCGTCGTCGCCATCAATGACCTCGCCATCGGCGTCGGTGTAAATACTGTCGATCAGGTCGTCGCCGCCGGTTCCGTCAACATGGTCGTTACCGGCGCCCCACGCGGCGAAATAGTCGTCATATGTCAGGACAGGATCACCGGCTGCAGCGTTTGGATTGCTGTCATAGGCGAGCGTCTGGTAGCCTCTGCCCGCGACTAGCGGGATTTCGGACACCAGATACATGCCCGAGGCGGCGCCGTTCTCCACGTCAAACGCGATGATCTGGAAGGTCTGCCCGGTCACCGTATCAAGCAGCGTCCAGGTTCGTTCGGCATCAACGTTGGAGCCGGTCGAGGTCAAGCCGCCGATCGTCACGTCGGCCGTCGCGGTTTCTCGTCCGGCGTTGTCGTCATCGAGGGTCAGACCCTCGATCCCCTGCTCATTGTCGGTGATCGCGGCGGTGCCCGTCGCCAGCGCCGGGCCGGTGTAGTTGGCTGTCCCACCGGTCGTCGTCGAGAAAACGCCAAACGGGTCGATGTCATAAAAATGGATGTTGGAATAGGTAGCCATCAGCCGGCGCACCGCAGAAGCGGGAGGGGCGATGCCCGTCGTTGTTCAACGACGTGCGAACCAGCTACTGATGTCCCAATAAGTCTGCCGTGCCAATTCATCCTAAGTACTGCAATCCTTTGCATTGGTTTCCTGTCAGTTCCCATACGTCGATGCGGATCCGGCGGAGCAACGACGTGGCGTCAAAGGGGCCATTCCGAGACGGTTGGAAAAGTGACCCGCCTTGGTTGCAATCCGTTGAGTCGGAATATCAATTTGCCAAAGCAGATGGCGGCGTCGCTCATACTGGCCTGTGCCGCGCGTCTCTTGCGATGGGGAGGATGACCGGGACCGGTCAGAGACCTCCGACCGTGTCAAAAGTCAGAAGCCGCCCCTGCTCCGGATGCTGCAGAATGTCCGTTACAGCCCGCCTTGGTTCGCACCCGGCATCCAGCGATCGGCCGCCGCAATCCGTTCCGTCAGGTTATCGAACTTAAAAATATCAATTTAGTTCAATTTCTTACGATCCGTTTCACGCCTGAAACCGGCGCATTTCACACCGCCTGCCCCGCCGCCCAACCTGAGGACCAGGCCCACTGAAAATTATACCCGCCAAGCCAGCCGGTCACATCGACCGCCTCACCGATCACGAAAAGCCCCGGACAGGCCCGCGCCTCCATCGTCTGCGATGACAGGTCTTTCGTATCCACCCCACCGAGCGTCACCTCGGCGGTCCGGTAACCCTCGCTTCCGACCGGCTTGACTATCCAGTCATGCGCTTCACCGGAGAGCTCCGTCGATCGCGGCGTTCGACAGATCGGCAAGCCGGGATGCTCCGTCCATCCCCGCCCGAAGGATCACATGGCGGGCAAGCTTTTCAGGCAGGAATCCCGACAGGGCGCGCAGAAGCGACCCCTTGCCATTCGCCCCACGGAGCGCCTTCAGTTCGGCCGCGAGCACGGCATTCGGCAAGAGATCGACCGCAATCGCCTGTCCCTCACGCCAGTAAGAGCTGATCTGGAGGATCGACGGCCCGGAAAGCCCGCGATGGGTAAAGAGAAACCCCTCCTCGAAGGTGATCTTGCCGCACCGCACCCGCGCCGGGACTGCGATGCCGGCAAGCGCCTTCATTCGCTCCAACTCCTGCTCCGCGAAGGTCAGCGGAACCAGCCCAGGCCGCGTTTCCGTCACGGCAAGCCCGAACTGCGCCGCGACCTGATAGGCAAGGCCCGTCGCGCCCATCTTGGGGATCGACTTGCCGCCCGTCGCCAGCACGAGGGACCCCGCCGACACCATGCCCCGGCTCGTCCGGATAGCGAACCCTTCGCCCCGCTCGACCGACTCGACGGTCGTGCCGAGCCAGAGCTCTGCCCCCGCCTCCGCCATCTGCCGCGTCAGCAGCGCCACGATCTGCCGCGCGCTGCCGTCACAGAAAAGCTGACCGAGCGTCTTCTCATGCCAGGCGATCCCCGCCGCATCGACCCGCGCAATGAAATCACGCGGCGTGAAGCGTTTCAGCGCCGACACCGCGAAGCGCGGATTTTGCGACAGAAACCGCTCCGGCGGGGCCGAAAGGTTGGTGAAATTGCAGCGCCCCCCACCCGAGATCCTGATCTTCTCCCCCGGCGCCGCCGCGTGGTCGATAACCAGCACGCTACGCCCGCGCCGCCCCGCTTCGATCGCGCACATCATACCGGCCGCACCGGCCCCAAGGATCGCGACATCGACTTTCATCACGCCGTTCGACTAGGCCGCTTTCGCGCGGGGAACAACGTCATTTTTTCCATTTGCATCTTGCGGCGCGATGCCGCCTTGGATAAGAACCCGCGCAGTTGGGGCGTGGCCAAGTGGTAAGGCGTCGGTTTTTGGTACCGTGTACCGTAGGTTCGAATCCTACCGCCCCAGCCACCTTCCGAGACAGCAGGCGACATAGGGGCTACGGGGGTTTCCTGCGAAGTGCCCCGTAGCCCCTATGTCGCCTGCTGTCTCGGAAGGTGGCTGGGGCGGTAGGATTCCCTCCCCGTCGATGAAAGGGTTAGAGAACTGCCACTGGCTGCCGAAACTGGGGCGGTCGTTGGGGCAATCTGGTAGCCGGGGGACGTCTCAGGGTGGCTGCTACGGACCTCTGGCAGGCCTCACTCCGACCACACCGCTGGCATGGCCGCAGACTGCCACGGAGGGCCTTCTCTGGGCCGATGCTACAGCCTGCATGACCCTATCCCCATCCTGAGCCAGACCTGCCTCAGGGCGCCATTCTCTGGGCCGCTGGTGGGAGGGGCTGGATGGGGGTGGGGCACGTCTGAAATTCGGATAACTCGGCCTGAGTTGTGCAACCTTAGAAGCCTACTGTCTGCGCATGGACGCAAGTCGACGCAAGAACCTCATTGTAGTATAGTCATTCCGTCCAACTGTCACCACGGGGGGCTGATCATGACATCTTGGGAACTCCACGGCCACGAACTGGCAAATTGCAACTGTGCAACTGGTTGTCCTTGTCAGTTCATGGCGCTGCCGACTTCGGGCAACTGCGAAGCAGTCGCCGCGTTCTCCTTCGACAGAGGTTACTATGGCGACGTCGACTCGGCTGGCACGAAATCAGCTCTGGTCGCGCACTGGCCGGGCGCCATCCACGAGGGCAACGGCACGATGCAGTACATCGTCGACGAATCCTGTACACCCGCCCAGAAAGAAGCGCTCTTCAAGATAATGAGCGGAGAGGATACCGAGGAAATGGCCACAATGTGGTGGGTGTTTTCGATGATGTCACCAAACAAGCTGGAAAATCTGGTCAAGCCAATCGGTCTCGAGATTGATATGGAGTCCCCGGAGGGGGCGCATCTCAGTTCCAGGCGTATTCGAGACTGAAGCCGGTCCAATCACCAATCCGGTGACCGGAGCCGAGCACCGTGCGCGGATCAATTTGCCGCATGGGTTTGAGTTCCGTGTGGCCGAAATGGCTAAAGGGACGACCAAGACCAGCGGCGCCATCGAGTTGAAAAACAACCGAGACACCCACGTGCACATCGTCGAGATACATCTGTCCAGTAAGGGCGTTCTGGAGGCCGCCTGACCAGCGCGAGGGCATGACCGACACAGGGTTGATCGAACGCCTGCTCCCGACGTGACCGTCGCATCTTGATCTTGATGGTCATGATCCTCTTCGTGTTGGCTGGTGTATACACCGTCTACGGCGTCGGCATGCGAATGACTGCACTGCAAATGACGGCAATGCGAGATATGCATGACATGCCCGGCTCGCAGGTCCTGGGCGTCTGGACTTCTGGCTTACGCGCTGCTCGTTCTGCTGATGTGGTGGGTGATGATGGTCGCGATGATGCTGCCCAGCGTCGCAGGGACCGTGCTTCTCTATTCAGCGCTACTGCGCGTCAGTTCGGAAGCGGAGCATGCTCCGTCGATTTCGACCATTTTCCTTGGCGGTTACCTAGTTGTTTGGGCGATATTCAGTCTAGTGGCTACGACGGCGCAGTGGGTGCTAGAAACAGTCGGCCTCGTCTCCGCAACCATGATGACGTTGGTCGATACTCTGCCGGGAGCAGTTGTCCTGATCGCATCAGGTGTTTTTCAATTTACTTCGCTCAAACAGGCTTGCCTCAACCACTGTCGCTCTCCTGCTAAGTTCCTCACCGAAAGGCGGCGATCAGGGCACGCGGGAGCTTTCGTAATGGGACTCGAACACGGAGCGTACTGCCTGGGCTGTTGTTGGTTTCTAATGGCATTGCTCTTCGTTGGTGGCATCATGAACCTCTATTGGATTGTGGGTCTGGCCGCCTTTGTTGCCTTCGAGAAACTAACACCGTACGGAAGCTTCGCGAGCAAGGTTGCAGGCGTAGCGCTGATCTTCTGGGGGAGTTGGATCGCAGTTAGGGCTCTGTAGACCTACTTCGTGGTCGCGCGCTCACGCTTGGGAAGGCGGCATGGGTAAATCCGTTCCCGGCTCAAGGCCAACCTTGCAGCCATACGCAAGAAAAAAGAAAAGCGGAAAATCCCGGCGAAGACCGCTGGGGTCCCCGCCGAGGTCTAGTTTCATAGCTTTTCGGTAGTTGAGTGCCGGAATTGGGGGTGGCACTGGCCCCGAAGTCAGGACCAGCCCAATCTTTTCGAGTTTCGGGTTGCATACACTGTGGTATGTTTTCCGCGCTTAGGGTTGGAATTAGTTGTCCTCCCTACCCGGCGACGCTGTTACCTCATCCCCTAAAAGGTAGGGTGGGCTGCTCGACATGACCCGCGACCAGATGATTGCCCACATTCTCGAGGCCAACGCCGTCGCCCGCAGAGCGGCCGCACATGGTCATCACCCGTTCGGCGCGGTGTTAGTCGGCCCCGACGACACGATCCTCATGCGCCAAGGCAATATCGACACGGTGCGTCATGCCGAAACGGAGCTCGCCCGCCGCGCTGCAGCCACATACTCGCCGGAGTTTCTTTGGTCCTGCACGTTGGTCTCAACTGGCGAGCCCTGTGCCATGTGCGCGGGTACGTTTTATTGGGCTAACATCGGGCGTCTGGTCTATGGTTATGAGGAAACGCAACTCCTTGCGCTGACCGGTGACCATGCCGAGAACCCGACCATGAACCTAGCTGCAAGAACCGTGCTCAATTCCGGACAGAAGACGATCGAGGTGCACGGCCCCTTCCCCGAAATTGAAGGTGAGCTTCTCGCACCGCACCGTGACTTCTGGCGGTAGTAGCCTGCGGCTTGGCCCCGGTCGCTATCGGCTCAGAGCCGACTTTGGCGGATTCCTCAGAGAAAACAGAAAAACAAGGAATCCCCGGCGAAGACCGCTGGGGTCCCCGCCGAGGTTTAGTCTCATAGTTTTCCCGTGATCAGGTAATCCGCGAGCACCTGCCGGAAATGGTCCGCGTCCCTGAAGCCTTGGGCCTGCGCTGCGAGGTCTTCGGCTTCGTCTCGTTTCAGGCCTGCCTCGTACTCAAGGATCGCGGCCCGCTCCTCGAAGGCGTCGATATCGGGGACCAGAGACGCCACTTGAGCCCCTCCGGCACCGGGATGGCGTCCACGATCGCCCGCTTCTGCTCGTCCGAGATGCCTGCGGAATAGATGGAGTAGGTCAGCCGGTTCTCGGAGCGTGCCGACTGGTGGCCGACGAGGGTAGCCGTGAAGTGTTCCGGCACACCGCCACGCTCGCACTGGGTGATGAACCACTTCCTCGTGCTGTGGAACACCAGCCCCGGACGGTCGATGCCAAGGTCCCTGCGCAGCCTTGCGAACCGCTTCGTGACCTTCGCCACCGAAAGATCCGGAAACAGCCTGCCCTGCGATGGGAAGCGGGACAGCCTTTCGCCGAGGAACGGATGAAGTGGCACCTCCCTTTCTGCCGCATCCGTCTTCAGGAGCCGTCTGTCTGACGTCAGCGCCTATCGGACAGATTTGGGGTTTTAGCAACGGAGGATTTCTGGTTCATCGAAGCCATTATGGAGCGAAGATGAACAAGAAATCCGGAACATCGAAGGACGCCGCTGACAAGCTGGTCAGGGGCATCAAGCCGCAAGACCCGCAAGCATTACTCGGCCGAGGAGAAGATCAGGATCGTGCTGGCGGGCCTGCGGGGCGAGGAGAGCATTGCCGCGCTGTGCCGCCGCGAGGGGATCACCGAGAGCCTGTATTACTCCTGGTCGAAGGAATTCCTCGAGGCGGGCAAGCACCGGCTGGCCGGCGATACGGCCCGTCAGGCGACGGCCCCGGAGGTCAAGGAACTGCGGTCGGAATCTGCGGCATTGAAGGAAGTCGTTGCCGACCTGACCCTGGAGAACCGTCTGCTCAAAAAAAGCATGATCGGGGATGGGGAGTACGACGAATGAGGTATCCCGCATCCGAGAAGCTTGAGATCATCCGCACTGTCGAGGCCTCGCATCTGCCGACCCGGCAGACGCTGACGATGCTCGGCATCCCCAGCAGCACCTATTACGATTGGTATGACCGTTGGTCCGAGGGTGGCGCTTGACGCGCTTGGCGGACCGTCACCTCAACCCAGGTCTGTGTGGAACCGCCTCCCGGATGAGATCCGCGAAGCCATCGTCGAGTTCGCGCTGGAGCATGAGGACCTGACGCCGCGGGAGTTGGCGGTGAAATACACCGATGAGAAGCGGTATTTTGTCTCGGAATCCTCGGCTTACCGCATCCTCAAGGCCGAGGATCTGATCACGGCGCCAGCCCATGTCGTGATCAAGGCGGCCGATGAGTTCCGGGACAAGACCAGCCGCCCCAATGAGCTGTGGCAGACCGACTTCACCTATCTCAAGGTCATCGGCTGGGGCTGGTTCTACCTCTCCACGATCCTCGACGACTACAGCCGCTACATCATCGCCTGGAAGCTCTGCACCACGATGAAGGCCGGAGATGTCACCGACACGCTGGACCTGGCGCTGGATGCCTCGGGCTGCGATCACGCGACAGTCGTGCAGAAGCCGCGCCTTCTCAGCGACAACGGTTCGTCTTACGTCGCGGCGGATCTGGCCGATTATCTCGACGCCAAGGGCATGGATCACACCCGCGGGGCGCCACACCATCCCCAGACCCGGGGCAAGCCCCCCTCTCATGGTTTGCAGGCAAACCATTGCCGGGCAACGGAGCGCTGGCATCAGACCATGAAAAACCGCGTCCTGCTGGAAAACTACTTCTGCCCGGCGACCTGAAGCGGCAGATCGACGCCTTCGTCGAGCACTACAACAACCGCCGCTACCACGAGAGCCTGGGCAATCTGACGCCCTCGGACGTCTACCACGGCCGAGGCGCTAAAATCCTGAGAGTGAGAGAGGAGATCGGCTCTGTTGGACAAAGCCTCTGATGTCCGAGGATCCCCTTTCCCCGGACGGATTCATCCCACAGCTTCTGTGACAGGGATGCCAAGCGCGGTGTAGCCGTTCAGGACGGCGATACGGAGTTGAACCTCCGCGACCTGTCGGTCCAAGTCCCGCGCCCTGAGGCGCTGCCCCAACAGTTTCATACAGTGCATCTTGGTTTCGGCACGGCTTCGTCGATGGTATCCGCTCCCGTTTCGCCAGATCGCTCGGCCGAGGTATTTCGCCGCCCGCAGGGCCTCGTTTCTGGCCACCGCACCCGCGGCGACGGTCTTCCACGGCTTCGCATTTCTACGGGGCGGGATGACAGCATGAGCGCCGCGCTCGGCGATGGCATCATGGCATTTGCGGGTGTCATAGGCACCGTCTGCGGTGACGCTCGCTATCTCCTCCTCGGCCGGGATCTGGCTGAGCAGGTCAGGCAGGACGGGTGCATCGCCGATATGGCTCCCGGTGATCTCGACGGCCCGAACCTCCAGTGTTTGCTCGTCGATCCCGAGGTGGATCTTGCGCCAGACCCGCCGCTTGGGGCCGCCGTGCTTGCGCGCGTGCCATTCGCCTTCGCCCTCGACCTTGATGCCGGTGCTGTCGATCAGCCGGTGCAGCGGTCCCTTGGCCCCACGGTAGGGAATGTTGACGGCCAAGGTCTTCTGGCGGCGGGATAGGGTGCTGAAGTCCGGCACCGTCCAGTCCAGGCCGATCAGGCGCAGCAGGCTCTCGACAAACCCGGTCGTCTGGCGCAACGCCATGCCGAACAGCACCTTCATTGAAAGGCAGGTCTGGATGGCAGCATCGCTGTAACTCTGCCGGCGGCCACGCCTGCCTGACGCCGCGGCCTCCCAGCTCATCTCGGGGTCAAACCAGCCTTACGGCGATTGCGGGCAATCGCCTACCGGCCAATGGATCGTCAGCGAGCCACGGCGCTTGAGCGCTTCATTGTAGGCCGGCCAGTTCCTGGTCTGGTAGGTCGGGGGGGTGGGTCTGCTCATGCATTCCATCTACCACGCTGGATTTACAAGATGAATCCCTTAAGGGATTTGTGCAAAAGAGCCAGGACGCATGATCAAATAGATCGCTGCAAGTGCGGCAACGGCCAGCGAACCGATCAGATAAGGACGAATTTGCCTCATTCGGAGGGACATATCTTTCTGCTGGAAGTCTGCGATCATGAGATCAATTGAAGAAGACACCGGCAAAGCGCCTTCCAGTGCTGGAAGGTCAAACGTCCGGACCTCACGAATTGGTGAGTCCCTATATCCTTGACCTTCCAGTGACTGGAAGGCCGATATCTCACCTTTGTCCAGCCGACTTGGAGTCTCTCATGGAACACGACCAGCGCGGGCAGCATCGCGAGGCCGCAATTGAGCGCGGTGTCGGGACAGCGAAAGATCCGGTCTGCGGGATGACGGTCGAGGTGAAGGAAGGCGCACGATCCACGAAGTTCGGCGAAGCGACCTTTCATTTCTGCTCCGCCAAATGTCAGGAGAGATTTGACGCTGATCCCTATTTCTACATCTCGGGCAACGCCGCCAAACGAGGCGAGATCGCGCAATCTGGTGTGCAGTATACTTGCCCCATGCACCCCGAGATCGTTCGGGATGTGCCTGGAAGCTGTCCGATCTGCGGCATGGCGCTGGAACCCATGACGCCGACCGACGAGCCGAGCGAGGAACTGGTCGATTTCACGCGGCGGATGTGGGTCAGCGCGGCAGCCACTGTGCCGCTGATGATCCTGACGATGGGCGAGATGGTCGGTGTTCCGCTCCGCGACTGGATCGGCCACCGGATCGCGACCTATATCGAGTTCCTGCTCGCCACACCGATCGTCCTTTGGGCGGCGCAGCCATTCTTCAGGCGCGGATGGGACTCCATCGCGAACCGGTCACCCAACATGTGGACGTTGATCTCGGTTGGTGTGGGCGCGGCCTATCTCTATTCGCTGTTCGCGACCTTCCTGCCCGGCGCGTTTCCCGCCGAATATCGCATGCGGGACGGCGTCGGCACTTATTACGAGGCGGCGGTCGTTATCGTCGCGCTGATCTTTCTGGGTCAGGTTTTGGAACTCCGGGCGCGCGAACGCACCGGCGACGCAATCCGCGCGCTCCTCGACCTTGCGCCCAAGACAGCACGCCGCATCCTCGACGACGGCACGGAGTATGACGCGCCGCTGGAGAACGTGATGCAGGGCGACAGGCTGCGCGTCAGGCCGGGCGACAGCATCCCGGTGGATGCACGAGTGATCGAGGGGCGTTCTTCCGTCGATGAAAGCATGATCACGGGCGAGCCTGTGCCGGTGGAGAAGACCGAAGGCGACCATGTCACGGGCGGGACGATCAACAAGAACGGCTCGCTGGTGATCGAGGCCGCGCGGGTCGGTGCCGACACGACCCTTGCCCAGATCGTCGAGATGGTGGCGGGGGCCAAACGCTCTCGCGCGCCCATCCAGGGGTTGGCCGACAAGGTCTCGGCGGTATTCGTGCCGACCGTGGTGGCGGTGTCCGTCGCCGCGTTCGTGGCGTGGCTGATCTGGGGTCCGGCCCCGGCCTTGGCATTTGCGATTGCCGCCGCCGTCTCCGTCCTCATCATCGCCTGCCCCTGCGCACTCGGTCTTGCGACACCGATCTCCATCACCACGGCAGCGGGGCGTGGGGCGCAGGCCGGGGTTCTGATCAAGGACGCGGAGGCGCTGGAGCGGATGTCCAAGGTCGATACGCTGATCGTTGACAAGACCGGCACGCTTACCGAAGGCAAACCGAAGTTGACCGATGTGGTCGCCATTAGCCATGTCGGCGAGGACGAGGTTCTGCGATTGGCGGCATCTCTGGAGCGGGGATCCGAGCATCCTCTGGCGGAAGCGATCGTGTCAGGCGCAGAGGCCAGGGGCGTCAAGCTCACCAAGACCTCGGATTTCGATGCGGTTACCGGCAAGGGCGTGCGCGGCAGGGCTGACGGCCACGACCTCGCCCTCGGCAATCCGGCGATGATGCGTGACATGGGGCTGGATACCGCCAGAGCAGATGACGCTGCAGACACACTCAGAGCGGAGGGCAAGACCGCTATGTATGTCGTCATTGACGGTGCGCTGGCAGGTCTGGTCGCCGTCGCCGATCCGATCAAGACCTCCACGGCAGGGGCGATCCGTGACCTTCACAAAGCTGGATTGCGGGTCATCATGGCAACCGGCGACAATGAACGGACCGCCAAGGCGGTTGCCGATAAGCTCGGTATCGACGAGGTGCGAGCGGGAGTGTTGCCGGCAGACAAGAAGAAGCTCATCGATGATCTGCGCGCGAAGGGTCACAGGATCGCGATGGCGGGCGACGGTGTGAACGACGCGCCGGCTCTTGCGGCGGCTGATGTCGGGATCGCGATGGGCACCGGCGCCGATGTTGCCGTAGAAAGTGCTGGCATCACGCTCTTGAGCGGAGACCTCGTCGGCATTGTCCGGGCGCGGACTCTGGCTCTCGCGACGATGCGGAACATCAAGCAGAACCTTTTCTTCGCCTTCGTCTACAACGCGGCAGGTGTGCCGCTGGCAGCCGGTGTGCTCTATCCCGTCTTCGGTCTGCTGCTGTCCCCGATGATCGCGGCGGCGGCGATGAGTCTGTCTTCGGTCTCGGTGATCTCGAACGCGCTACGGCTGCGGAGGGTCAAGCTGTGATCCGGACCGGTTGCCTGGATTTGCGAACGGCATCGCCTGCCGTTTCGTCCGCTCGCTTGCGGCGATCCGGGCGAGAACAACTCCGAACCTGACAACCCGAATGGATGGACGATTCAAATGACCGCATCTTTCCCGCTCTCCCGCCGTGGCTTTCTCAGACTCTCCGGTCAGTCGGCGTTAGCTGTCGCACTTGGTGGCGTGGCAGGCCCCACGCGCGCGGCCGCTCCGCGCGACACGCTTCGCATTGGCACCCGCATCCTAGAAGTGGATGGCAAGGCAGCGACCGTATTCGGCATCACCAATGACGCAGGGCAATCCGGGCTTGTTCTCGACATGGAGCAAGCATTCGATCTGCGCCTCATGAACGACAGCGGCGAGGCGACCGCAATCCACTGGCATGGGCTCACCCCGCCATTCGCCCAAGACGGCACCGACCTGTCGCAGGCGCTTGTCCCGCCGGCCGGGTTGCATGACTACGCGTTCGATTTAGCCCGCGCGGGGACGAACTGGCTCCATTCGCATCACGGATTGCAGGAACCGCGCCTGATGGCGGCACCCTTGGTCATTCGCGACGCCGATGATCGTGCCGCTGACCGTCAGGACGTCGTCATCATGCTCCACGATTTTAGCTTCACGCCACCGGAAGAACTGCTCGCAAAGCTGACCGGCGGCGAGGCCACTCACGTCGGCTCCGGCATGGCGGGTATGGCATCGGGAATGATGCGCATGCAACCGGGCGGCATGGCGGGGATGGACCATTCGAACATGGATATGGACGGAAAGGATCAGAGCGCCATGTCGATGGATGACATGATGCAGATGGATCTGAACGACATCGAGTTCGACGCCTTCCTTGCCAATGATCGCGACTTGGGTGATCCCCAGATCGTCCGCGTCGAGCGTGGCGGCCGGGTCCGCCTGCGGATCATCAACGGCGCTTCATCGACCAACTTCTGGCTCGACCTCGGCACCTTACCCGGTAGGCTGGTTGCCGTGGATGGAATGCCGGTCAATTCCCTGCGCGGCACACGGTTCGAAATCGCGATGGCCCAGCGGCTGGATATCGACATCGAGATCCCCGATGCCGCATCCGCCTTGCCGGTCTTCGCTCAACGCGAAGGCGACCGACGGCGGACCGGTATCTTCCTGGCCACGGCGGGCGCCGACATCCCGAAGCTGGACCAGCTCGCCCCCGACACCGCGCCGCCCGTGCTGTTCGACCTCGAACGCCGCCTCATCGCCATGTCGTCACTTCCGGACGCGCCGGTGACGCGGAGGCTGACCTGCGACCTGACCGGTGACATGATGGCCTATTTCTGGGGCATCGACGGTCGAAGCTTTGACAACCGTGTGCCGCTGACCGTGACCCAGGGGGACCGGGTCGAGATCACGATGCGCAACATGACGATGATGTCGCATCCGATGCATCTGCACGGCCATCACTTCCAAGTCACGGGCATCGGCACCGCCCGGTTCAACGGTGCCATGCGGGATACAGTCCTTGTTCCCGCTATGGAGAGCGTCACGATCGCCTTCGATGCGAACAATCCGGGCGACTGGCCATTCCATTGTCACAACGTCTACCACATGGCAGCTGGCATGATGACGACCTTGCGATACGACTGACGGCACCCCGACGAGGCCAAATGCTGCGACGGTCGCGTCGTCGAAGCTTGTGCCGCCATCCTTCACTGGAACGTGAAAGAACGAGCGCGGCCCAGGAATCCTACTGTCCTGAACACATCCTTATGGAATGACCAGGTCTTTGCGTACCTCCCGGCGCAGAGAGCCAACCCCTTGACCTTGATCTACCAGTATTTCTGCGTCGTGCGTTCGAGTGACGCCAGTCTGCGGACAGATTTCTCCGTGAGCTTTGGCATTTCATAGATATTTTGTCGGTCATGATGCGATGAACCAAGTTATCAGGCGATACACGCTGCGATCCCTTATAAAACCAAGTGAATCACTTGGAATGTCGGGGATAAACCGAGAAACCCGGATCACCTGTTTGGAAGGCGGTGGTCTTACCGTTGCACAACGCTCGCACAGTATTGCGACCTAGGAATGACAGTGCGCAGGTGACGCCAAGGCTGAGCGGCACGGACCCCCGGTCACGTCGAGTGAGCCGGTCCGGGTCATCCGTGCGACACCATAAGTAAACGACGCAGATTGGGCGCCGCGCCCGCTTTGGCGTGACACGCGCCGACGGTGGATAGTTCACGACCGGGCGACGACACAGCGCGCGCGACCAGCGCGCTTGGCCTTGTACAGGGCTGCATCCGCCTCGGCCAAAAGCTGATCAACTTTTGGCGCAGGGTGGTGCTGCGAGAGCACTGCACCGATGCTTGCCGAAAGCCGCGCCGACGCCTCCGCGCGGGGCGTGAAGCACTCGATTCCGGCGATCAACCGGCCGGCAAGCCTCTGGGCGGTGTCGTCGTCGCACCGCCCCTGAACCAGCACGACGAATTCGTCGCCGCCGACCCGCGCGCTAATATCCTGACCGCGCAATTCGGCGCGCAGCACCGCGGCGACATGGATCAGCGCCTCATCGCCCGCGGCGTGGCCAAGGCTGTCGTTGATTTCCTTGAAATGATCGAGGTCGATGTGCAGCAGGACAAAGGCGCCGCCGCGCTCTGCGGCCGAAAGCGCGCGGTTGAGAGCGGCGTCGAAGCCGCGCCGGTTGGTTAGACCGGTCAGCGGGTCGGTCATCGCCTCAGCCTCGGCCTGCTCATGCGCTTTGCGCAGCCGGGCGTTCAGCGCGGCAAGTTCGCCCATCACCGCGCCCTTGACCTCGGTCAGGTAGAGAAGTTCCACCGTCAGGTCGGTCGGTGCGAAATCGGCGTGGCTCAACTGGTGGTCGCGCACCGCTTCGGCGACCGCAAGACCGAAGGAGAGATTGATGAACGTGCCCTGCCCTTCGCCAGCGCGCACTGCGACACCGCGAAGTGTATGCGGCAGACCGTCGCGGACAGCCATCAGGATGCGGTGCCCGGCCAGCCCGGCGAGATCGGCGGCCGTCGTCACGCCAAGCGGCTTGCGCAGATCGAAGACGTCAAAGAAGGGCAAGCCACCCATCGGCTCGGGCCGGAGCTTCGCGAGCGTCGGCCCGGTCGCGCGTATCAGGCCATTGCTGTCGATCCAGAGATGCATGGGCATCAGCCGGGCAAGGTCGGCAAAGCCAACGCGGATCGGATCGAAGGCAAGGCCACCGTCCATCACAGGCTGTCCGGAAGGATTAGAACAAAGTTACGGCCGGCGGCATAGCTCGCCTCGATGAGGTCGATCTGGACCGAAGGTGCGCCCCCCCCGTCTGATGCCGCGATGAGCGCCAGCGCCCCGAAATCATCCGCAATCGCCTGCAAGACGCCACACATCACATGAACGAAACCCTGAGGACCATCGCGAATATCAAGCCGGAACTGACCCGGCGAAGGATGACAAAGCGCCATATCCGTGATCACGAGGTCAGGCACAGCGAGCCGGATACGCCCAGGAAGCTCTTCCAGAGAATAGAGAAAATCGACGAAGTCGGCGCCGCCGAAGCGCAGAAGTCGCCGCAACCCCTCCCTCCGCGCGAGGTAGATGCCATAATCTTCGAGGAGGGCATCGCGGGGCTTGCCAAGCCGCGCCGAGGCCGCAAGGACCATCGCGTCGGTCACTTCGTCATCATAGGTCAGAAGCGCCTCGAACCCCTGCGGCGGCAGGTCCGCGGTGTGAACGACCGCGTCCCAAAGTGCGCTGCCATAGGTATCGCGCAGGAAATGCTGGATGGATCGGTTGATAAGCCCGTGCACGGTGCCTGCCCTCATTCTTTCCGGCAACGCTAAGGGGCGAGCCGTTAAGAAAGGGCAAATCGTTCAGAAATCGGTCGGCGACCCGCCCTCTTGCTTGCGTCGGGCGACGAAGGCCTGCAACTCCTCGCGGATCGCATCCTCCATTGGCGGCGCTTCAAAATCGGCGAGGATCGCCTTGGCGATGCGGTGGGCGCGTTCCGCTGTCCAGACAGCGCCGTCGATCTTCCAGGCCTCGAAGTTCCGCCAGTCCGAGGCGATGGGCGCGTAGAACGCCGTGGAGTAGCGGTCCTGGGTGTGCTGGCAGCCGAAATAGTGGCCTTCCGGCCCCACCTCGCGGATCGCGTCGAGGGCGATATCGTCGGGCGTCGTCGCCCAGACCTGCGGCTCCATGTAGCGCTGCATCATCTGGAGGACTTCGCAGTCCATGACGAATTTCTCAGGCGACGCGATCAGCCCGCCTTCGAGCCATCCGGCGGCGTGGTAGACAAGGTTCGTCCCCGATTGCATCGCGGCCCATAGGCTGTTGCAGGTCTCCCACATCGCCTGCCCGTCCGGGACGTTGGCCGCGCAGACGCCCGAAGACCGCAGGGGTAGCCCGTAGAACCGCGCAAGCTGCCCCGTCATCTGCGTCGCGCGCATATATTCCGGCGTGCCGAAGGCCGGCGCGCCGGATTTCATGTCGACGTTCGAGGTGAAGGTGCCGATCATCGAGGGCGATCCCGGCGCCACATACTGCTGCAAGGCGATGGCCGACAGTGCCTCGGCAATCGACAACGCCACGGCGCCCGACATCGTCACCGGCGCCATCGCCCCCGCCAGCGTGAAGGGCGTGACCACAACCGCCTGCCCCGCCCGCGCCATGCGCAGCGTTCCGTCGATCATCGGGAAATCGTGCTTCAGGGGCGAGACGGAGTTGATATTGGTGAACATCCGCGGCTTGGCACTGAATTCGTCGTGGCTTAGGCCGCCCGCGATCCGCACCATCTCCATAGCGTCCTCGACGCGCTCCTTGCCCAGCGAATAGGCGTGGCATACCTTGTCGGTCAGCGTCAGCTTTTCGTAGAGACAGTCGAGGTGGCGGACGGACGGGTGAATGTCGATCGGCTCCACCGGATAGCCGCCTGCGAAGTGGATGCAGTTGAAATACTGCGTCAGCTTGATGAAATCGCGGAACCCCTCCATGAAGCCCGAGACCTTGCCGCGCTCAAGATCCCAATAGTTCGGCGGCGAGGAGACATTTCCGAAAAGGATATGCTTGCCGCCCATCGGCAAGGCGCGGTCGGGATTGCGCGGGGTGACGGTGAATTCGGAGGGCGCACGGCGCACCATCTCCATCACGAAATCCTCGTCCATGCGGACGTTCTCGCCCTCGACGGTGCAGCCCGCCTTCGCGAAAATCTCGATCGCCTCGGCGTTCAGAAATCGGATGCCGATCTCCGACAGGATGCGCATCGCGCCCTTGTGGATGGCGGCGACTCCGTCCTCGTCCAAAGGTTCTATGGGGCGATCGGGATTGACCGGAATGCGCCAGGACATCTGGTCAATCGCCCGCACCCCCGCGCGTTCCGCATGGCCCGCACGTCCGCCCGCACGCCTGCGCTTTTGCACATCCGACATTCTGAACCTCCGGTGCTTCGCGGCCAGCATTGTGGCTCCGCAGACGTGCTGCGCAACGCAATGCGACACGAAAGCGTCGTTTTTGACGCTAGGCCGGGACGGCCCCGATGGGGAAGCGGTCCAGCCAGTCGGGCAGATGGCCGATATCCGGCAAAACCGCGTCCGCAAAGGGCAAAAGGTCCTCACGCGCCGCGATGCCGGTCAGGACGCCAACGACCGACATACCCGCCGCGCGCCCGGAAATCAGATCGTGGCGGCTGTCGCCCACCATGACGACGCGTGCCGGCTCCAGGCGTTCCTCCGCGCAAAAGGCCAGAAGCGGGCCGGGGTCGGGCTTGGCGCCGTGACCGCTGTCGAACCCCGCGACGAAATCGAAAAACTCCGCCACTCCCGCCCGCGCCAGATGCTGGTTGGCGGGGATTTCGGCGTCATTCGTCACAAGCCCAATGCGCAGACCGCGCGCACGGAATGCCTCGAAGAGCGGCCGCAAGGCGACGGCGGGTGCGGGCTCCGCTTCCGCCGCCAGCGCATTCATGCGCGCGACGAGCGCGGCATGATCCGGCCGCCCCGGCAGATGGGGCAGAAGATCCAGGGCGATCTCGGGCGCCGTGTGGGCGATGACAGAGCTGTGCGGCGCGAAATCGCGCGTCACCACGTCAAAGCCGATCGCGTCGCCAAGGCGCCCGAGCAGCGCGGGATCGCCCGCCGCCAGCTCCTCAAGCACACGCAGCGACCAGGCGCCCCAGGTGGCGCGAAAGTCGAACAAGGTGCCGTCCTTGTCGAAGAGTATGCCGTCGAACGCGCCCATTGCCCTGCCCCCGCCCCTGCCGCGCCACACTGGCCGAGCGCCTTGCCGAAGGCAAGATCGCCTCTAGGTCCAGTTGTACTCTGCGCCACCCGGCAGCGCCGCGCGCACGGACATGAGCGCTGCATAGGGCAATCCGGCCGCATCGCAGAAGGCCATAACCTGCAGGTCGTCGCCAAGCATGAAGTCGATCACGGCAAGAAGAGTTTCAGGATCGCCCGCGCGTTGGCGCAGGTCGTCGGGGGAAAGGCCGCTCGCCGCCAGGAATGCGTCCCGATGGTGGTCCGCCTGCAAAAGCCACGCCAGGGCCTGCAAAGCGACCGTCTCGGCATGTTCCTGCGCAATCGCTGTATTCACGAAACCGTCAGCCCTTTCGAAATCAATTCTTAACCATTGCAAACAAAAGATGAGCGGATGGTACGACGAAGTAAAGCGGATGGAGGGTTCCGTGGGCGGGAAAATCCTGATTGCGGACGATGTCGCGACCAATCGGATCGTGCTGAAAGTCAAGTTGGCCGCAGCATTCTACGAGACGTTTCAAGCCTCTAGCGGCGCAGAGACGCTTGAGAAGGCGCGCGCGAATCGTCCCGACCTGATTCTGCTCGATGTCGAGCTTCCCGATCTCAACGGAATCGAGGTCTGCCAGCGGCTGAAGTCCGACCCGCAGACGCGCGATATTCCGGTCGTCATGGTCACCGCGTTTCGCGATATGGCCCGCAAGATCGAAGCGCTGGAGGCTGGCGCCGATGAGGTGTTCTGGAAACCGCTGGATGAGGTCGTGTTGCTTGCGCGGCTCCGCAGCCTTCTGCGTGCGCGCGAGACGGCGCGGGAACTCGGGTTGCGCCAGGGCACCTACCGCGAACTTGGCTTTGCGGAACCGGCGACGGCCTTCGCGCCGCGCGCGATCGTGGGCCTGGTCTCGCAATGCGCGACGACGCAGGAAAGTTGGCGGCGGGAGCTTGAGCCCTTTATCTCCGACCGGCTCGTCGCCATGGACCCGGATCAGGCGATGGCCATCGATCAGCAATTCCTCGCCCCCGATGTTTTCGTGCTTGGCGTCGATCCGGCCCAGCCGGGCAGCGGGCTGCGGCTGATGTCCGAACTCAGGTCGCGCCAGATCACCCGTCACGCCGCAATTTGTGTCGTTCTGCCGGCGGGCGCGCGCGACACTGCGGCGATGGCGCTTGATCTCGGCGCGAATGACCTGATCGAAGCGGATGCGGATCCGGCGGAGATGGCGCTTCGAATCCGGATGCAGGTGAGCCGCAAGCGGCAGGCGGACTGCTTGCGCGAGAGCCTCGAAGACCGGCTCAAGCTGGCGATGACCGATCCCCTGACCGGGCTTCACAACCGACGCTACGCGATGGCCCATCTCGCCCGCATCGCCGAACAAGCGACCGAGGCGGGGCGTGGCTTTGCGGTGATGGTCCTCGATCTCGACCGATTCAAATCGGTCAACGACACTTACGGGCACGCCGCAGGCGACGCGGTTCTGGTCGAGGTCGCGGCGCGGCTCGCGGCGCATCTCCGCCCGGTCGATCTGCTGGCACGGATCGGCGGGGAGGAATTCCTCATCGTCCTGCCCGACACCACGCTCCCCGATGCCTGTCTCGCGGCAGAGCGTCTGCGCAGCACCGTTGCGGAGGCACCTGTCTCTCTCCCGTACGGGATGGGGGCGATCGCCGTCACCTCTTCGATCGGCCTCGCGCTTGGCAATACCGCGGCCTTGGCGGGGATGACGGTCGAGGATCTGGTCAACAGCGCCGATATGGCGCTGCTCGGCGCAAAACTTGACGGGCGCAATCAGGTCACGGTTTGCCGGACGGCCGCGTAACGGCTTGGTGGCATAGATGATCTGGTCTAGCCTCATTCAAGGAACGGAGTGAGGTGGGATATGCGGCGCATCTGGACAATGGGTTTTCTCGGGGTGACAGCGATACTTTTCTCGGGCTGCGCGCCCTTGGTCATCGGCGCGGGCGGCGCGGTAATCGCCGATCAGGTGGTCGAGGACAAGAAGGGCGGTGACGGGCTTTTCTGAGGCTCAGCGCTTTTTCACGAACTCGGCCAGAATGACGATCCGCTGCCCTTCGACGCGGCCTTCGATATGGGCGGAGTTGTCGGCGACAAGCGCGATGCCACGCACGGCGGTGCCGCGCTTGGCGGTGAAACCCGCACCTTTCACTGGCAGGTCCTTGATCAGCGTGACCGTATCGCCCTGCGCGAGGATCGTGCCGTTGCTGTCGCGGTGGGTGACGGATGAGCCAACATTTTCGGCCCAGGCGCGGGTATCGTCGTCGAGATAGAGTTGGTCCGAAAGATCGCGCGCCCAGGGCTCTCCCGAAAGACGGACGAGCATCCGGGCGGCGATGACCTGAAGTGCGGGGTCCTCTGACCACATCGCAGTCGCGAGGCCGCGCCAGTGGTTGGGGTCCGGCGACCCGGCGATCTGCGCGGCACAGAGGGCGCAGATGAGTACGGAAGCCCCGTCCCGCCCGCCGGGAACGGGCTGTTCGGCAAGCGCGGCTTCCGAGGCACAGAGCGGACAAACGGGCATGGGTGGTCCTTTCGTTGGACATTCGGTGGATTGGGAGGGGATGGCAAGGCGTTTGCGGGGGGCGGGCGTTTCGCAATTGCGTTCAATCAACTCACCCGTGGTATCTGTGGACAGGCAGGCCTGCGGGGCACGCTGCCTGTCTCCCACTAACTGTAGCCTCCGGCCGCATATCTGGCGGTTTTTCACACGGATCGCGCGAGATCTTGTTGATCTTCGGCGGCATTCCGTCTAAGGATTGCCGCACAGGTGCTACAGACGCGGTAGTGCATCTCTGATGCGGACGGGGCCCCCTGGTTTCAGGCGGGTCCCGTTGCGTTTTGGGGAGTTGGAAAGCGGAATCAGAAAAGGCGCCAGGTGCTCAGACGCGGTCTTCGCACGTGCCTTGCGACACACCCTGACGCCTTCCTGATGAGGTCCACCCGTTGCCGGGCTTTTCCACCAGTTTGCGACAATTCATGGAACCGCCACAACCACTTGGGACCCGAAGACCCTTCGTGGCCCGCTCCGGCCCTTGCGACACCGCGACCGCTTCCAGTCCGAAGACTTTCCACGATCCGCCGGCGTTCCGATCACCTTGGGGTTCCGACCCGGACCGAAGTCCGACCTTCCCGCCCAACGCACCCGGAGGCCTTTGCGCCCCGCCCGGTGTCTTGCGATCCGTTGCGGTAAGGGGACGTTCGCAATCCCCCTTGAGTCGCGCAAGCGAAAAGCAGTGCGGCATGAAAGATTCCGGGGGATAAGTCCTTGATATCTCTTGTGGATATCCTGTGGAAAACCCGATTATGGGCTTTCCGGCAGAGGGTTGCGGCGGCGAATTGAAAAATCGCCGAAGGCGCGGGTTTCTGCACCTGCGAAAGGGATTTCGGGCTGCCTCCGGCCCTCCGGCGGGCGGGCCGACTGTTGCGAGGGCGGCAACGGTCTCTGCGTTCGGGCGCGTCGGGCCTCCGTCGGGTTCGCGTAGTGTATCCGTAGCTTCGAGCCACCGCATGAAAAAGGCGGGGCATGACCCCGCCTCCGGGTCCTTCGCGCGCTGCGATCAGCTCGGTGCGGCGTATTTCACGGCGATGTCTCCTGCCGCCTTCTGCGCCTTGAGGAACTCGGCCGAGGTGAAGCACTGCACGGTCTTGAGGCCGGTGACGGCGCCCGAGGCCCCGGTCACCATGAGGGCGGCAAGCATGCCCACCATGTTGTCGGTGGTCACGCGGATGATGAAGTCGCTGTCCCCGGTCGTCAGGAAGAAGCTTTCCATCTTGCCGCCCGCCCCGGCGATGAGCGCGGCGGTCGCCTTTTCGCGGTCGCTCGGATGGGCGATCATGCCTTTCATCGCGGCAGCAGTATAGCTGCCGGTGACGATGTATTGAGCCATTTTGTCATCCTCCCGGATGGGCACGAACCCACCCGGCCCACGCGATGCGGGCCGATCCGGAACACCCACCCGAGGGGGAGTGTAGCACAATGTGCGGGGGTTCGGGGGGAAGACGGAGGCGCGCCCGAGGACCGAAAGGGAAGGCGCCAGTGGCGCGTTCCCCGGTCCGATTGCCCGGAGGCGTGAGCCGGAGGGCAAGGGGGTCTCCGCTGGCGCTGTCGGTCGTAAATCGGGGCGCGTCTGCCTGGGCGGGCGCGGAACGCGCCTGCCGGGGGCAGGCAGGCGCGGCCCGATTTGTCGCGGGACAAATCGGGCGGGGGGATGGATGGGTGGCACAGTGGTGGGGTGGAACCCCACCCTACGGCTTGCGACGGCATGCTACGGCTTGAATTTCGCCTACTTTCTTCGAGTTCAAAGAACGAACGTGTATGCGACATCAATTCGTTCAACTGAAGGTACGTCATCGTCAAGCGCAAAATAAACTCTTGCGGGATATGCGTCTTCCCAAGAAACGCCACCTTCACCGTCATCTCTGCCATAAATTGAGCGCTGCAGCATATGCTGTACTGGCGAGGAGCAAAATAACGATACCGTCCACCACGGCGGAATCACCATGAACGTCGATACTTTCGAATATAGTTCTCTCTGACAGTTCCATCAGTGGAGTGAAATCATCCTTGTTTGCCATGTCATAAGCCACAGCGGCCAGTTGAAGCTTCTCGGCAAGCCTGCTTTGCGAAGATGATATGGCTACCATCGTTCCAACCTCATGCAGGAATCCATTAGCAAGACGCCAACGGAGTGTTGCGGTTAGGCCGTCTAAATCGGATCGTCAAAAAGCCGGAATCCACGCCAAGGTTGAAAAGCAATCTACGAAGGCCAAGCTTTCTGTCTGCAGGAAGGAGAATTTACTTACAATCTTCGAGGCAAAAGGTTTTTCGGCCAGCGTGAGCTGAAAACAGTCCTTTTTGCATACGCAGTCTAGGAATATAGGATGGGGTTCTCAGGAACACGTTCTTTTTAATGTCAAACGGACCCGACGTTGATGTGGTATCTTCGTCCTGGTACCCAAAGTGCCGAACTTCCATCGCATATATACTCCCGTCGGCTTACCTCTAGCTGAAGCTGCGTGGAAAGAGGCAGCGACAAGAGGGTTATATGTCCAGTTGAGAAGTCGATCGGAAGGCCTGATGTTGCGCCAAGCGAGCCAATCAGTCATCATCAAAGTTTGAATATTAAAATAACTGAGGCGTGCCTTTTAAACTCGTTGAACGAGCAAAATTTCTGGTCTACTTTATACCCCTTAAGTCGCCCAATCGAGGGCCTAAGAGGGTTAGTTTGGCTTTGCCCAGCGAAAAACCCATCGAGGGGCCTGCTTCGTGAGCGACCACTGCAGGAACTGTGCCCAAATCTCCTGAGTTTCCCGCCGCGACCTAAGTCGGCAAGTACCTTTTGCTTTAGCTCGCGGTGAGGGTCATGTCACCCATCCATCTTCAACGCCGAAATAAACGCCGACTGCGGAATCTCCACCTTCCCGAACTGCCGCATCTTCTTCTTGCCGGCCTTCTGCTTGTCCAGCAGCTTCCGCTTCCGCGTCGCATCGCCGCCGTAGCACTTCGCGGTCACGTCCTTGCGCATGGCGCGACAGCGTCTCGCGCGCGATGACGCGGCCGCCGATCGCGGCCTGGATCGGGATCTTGAACATGTGCCTCGGGATCAGCTCTTTCAGCTTTTCGCACATCAGCCGCCCGCGCGCCTCGGCGCGGTCGCGGTGGACCATGATGCTCAAAGGCGTCCACGGGTTCGTCATTCACCAGGATCGACATCTTGACGAGCTGATCCTCGCGGTATTCCGAAATCTGGTAATCGAAGCTGGCATAGCCCTTGGTCACCGATTTCAGCCGGTCGTAGAAGTCGAAGACGACCTCGGCCAGCGGCAGGTCATAGACCACCATCGCGCGGGAGCCGGCATAGGTCAGGTCAACCTGGATGCCGCGGCGGTCCTGGCAAAGCTTCAGCACGTCGCCGAGGTAGTCGTCGGGGACCATGATCGTCGCCTTGATGCGCGGCTCCTCGATATGATCGACGATAGGTCAGGTCGGGCATGTCGGCGGGGTTGTGAAGTTCCTTCACCTCACCGTCGCGCATGTAGAGCTTGAAGACCACCGAGGGCGCGGTGGTGATGAGGTCGAGATCGTATTCGCGTTCGAGCCGGTCGCGGATCACCTCGAGGTGGAGAAGCCCGAGAAAGCCGCAGCGGAAGCCGAAGCCGAGGGCGGCGGAGGTCTCCATCTCCGAGGAGAAGGAGGCGTCGTTGAGGGCGAGCTTCTCGATGGCGTCGCGGAGGGCTTCGAAGTCGTTGGCGTCGACCGGGAAGAGGCCGCAGAAGACGACGGGCTGGGCGGGCTTGAAGCCGGGGAGCGCCTTTGTGCAGGGCTTGCGTTCATGGGTGACGGTGTCGCCGACGCGGGTGTCGCGGACCTGCTTGATCGAGGCGGTGAAGATGCCGATTTCGCCGGGGCCGAGTTCCGCGATATCGACCATCTGGGGTTTGAGGACGGAGAGCTTGTCGACACCGTAGGCCGCCCCGGTCTGCATCATCTTGATGCGGTCGCCCTTGCGGATCACGCCGTCCATGACGCGGATCATGACGACGACGCCGAGATAGGGGTCGTACCAGCTGTCCACCAGCATCGCCTTCAGGGGCGCGTCGCGGTCGCCCTTCGGCGCGGGCAGGCGGTGAACGATCGCCTCAAGCACATCGGGGATGCCGAGGCCGGTTTTCGCACTGATCGGGATGGCCTGGGAGGCGTCGATGCCGATGACGTCCTCGATCTCGCGCTTCACCGCCTCGACCTCGGCGGCGGGCAGGTCGATCTTGTTGAGGACCGGCACGATTTCGTGGTCGGCGTCGATGGCCTGATAGACGTTGGCGAGGGTCTGCGCCTCGACGCCCTGGGTGGCGTCCACCACCAGCAGCGAGCCTTCGACGGCGCGCATGCTCCGGCTGACCTCATAGCCGAAATCGACATGGCCGGGCGTGTCGATCAGGTTCAGCACATAGGTCTTGCCGTCCTTGGCCGGGTAGTCGATGCGGACGGTCTGGGCCTTGATGGTGATGCCGCGCTCGCGTTCGATATCCATCGAGTCGAGCATCTGGGCCTTCATGTCGCGCGCGGCGACAGTCCCCGTCAGCTGGATCAGCCGGTCGGCGAGCGTGGATTTGCCGTGGTCGATATGCGCCACGATGGAGAAGTTACGGATCTGTGAAAGCTCGGTCATGATGGCGCGGATATGCGCGGGATTTCCGGGCCGGTCAATGGGGCGCGGGGCATTGGCGCGCAATCCGTGCTATGTTGATGTGCGTTGCTGGAACCCAAGGGACCGAGGATGCGCGAGGTCGCCTTTCATATCCGCGTAACCGGCCATGTGCAGGGCGTGGCCTACCGCGCATGGTGTCACGGCGCGGCGGTGGCGCTCGGCTTGCGCGGCTGGGTGCAGAACCGCGACGACGGCTCGGTCGAGGCGGCGATCGCGGGACCGGAGGATGCGGTGCAGGACATGCTCACGGCGATGGGCGAAGGCCCCGGCGCGGCGCGCGTCACCGATGTCTGGTCGGACGCGGTGGCGCCGGACACCGTGCCGACGGGGTTCGAGATCCGGCGTTGAGGCCTCAGCGACAGCCTGCCGCAGACCCTCTACAACCTGAACGATTGCACGATGCCGACGTAGCATGCATACTCCCGCGCCAAGAGGGGCCGGTTGAACGGTCCCCGCATCGGGAACGGATAACGGGGGACGACCATGCGCGCGATGCTTGCGCTGACTGGAGCCATGACCTTTTTTGCGACCGCGGCCGTTTCAGGGCCCGTCGGCAGCGCCTGCCTGAATTCGGGCAGAAGCGTAAGCCAGCCGCTCTGCGCCTGTATCCAGAACGTGGCGGAAATGACGCTCTCCGGGTCGGATCAGAAACTCGCCGCACGGCTCTTCACGGACCCTGAGAAGGCCGAGGAAATCCGCGTGTCGAACAGCAGCCGGAACAAGACCTTCTGGGCGCGCTACCAGAGCTTCGCCTCGACGGCGGGGACGCTCTGCGCACCGGGCTGAGTCAGCGACGGATCTCCGCCAGCAGGGCCGCGACACCCTCCTCGACACAGTCGAGGGTCCTCGCGAAATCGCCGGTGTACCAGGGGTCCGGCACATCGCCGCCATCGCGAAGAAACATGCGCAACGCGGCCCCATGCGGCAGCGGCATCTGGCCAAGGTCGCTGAAGACCGACCGATCCATCGCCAGGACCATGCCGAACCGCGCGAAATCGCCCGACACCACCTGTCGCGCGCGCAAGGGGCGCAGGTCATAGCCCCGCCGCGCGCCTTCCGCGATCATCTCCCGATGCGGCGGGGCGCCGAGATGCCAGGCGCCGGTACCCGCGCTATCGGCCTCCACCGCCAGACCCGCGACACGCGCCCTCCGGCGAAAGACCGCTTCGGCGGCCGGTGAGCGGCAGATATTGCCGAGGCAGACAAAGAGGATAGGCTTCATGGCAATCGCATCTCATGGGACAAGCGCAATGTCAAAGCCACCCATCGTGATCCTGACCGGCGCCGGGATCTCCGCCGAAAGCGGCCTTGGCACGTTCCGCGACGTCGGCGGGCTCTGGTCGCGCTACGACTGGCGCGATCTGGCGACACCCGAAGGCTTCGCCCGCGATCCGGGCTTTGTCCTCGACTTCTACAACTGGCGGCGCGCGCGTGTCCGCGGTGCCGAACCGAACGCCGCCCATGTCGCCCTCGCCCGGCTGGAACGCGACTACGGCGGCCCGGTCACGCTCATCACCCAGAATGTCGATGACCTGCATGAACGCGCCGGCCACCACGCGGTGATCCATATGCACGGCACCCACCTGACCGCGCTCTGCGCCGCCTGCGGCCACCGCTGGCCGGCGCCCGAAGTGATGGGCCTCAACGACCCCTGCCCGGCCTGCACCGCGTCCCGGACCCGCCCCGATGTCGTCTGGTTCGGCGAGACGCCCTATCACATGGACCGGATCGCCGCGGCCCTCGCAACGTCCGGCCTTTTTCTCTCGGTCGGCACCTCCGGCACGGTCTACCCGGCGGCAGGTTTCGCCGCTGCCGCCCGCGCCGCCGGTGCGCGCACGGTGGAACTGAACCTCGAACCGTCCCGAAACGCCACGCTCTTCGAAGAGGCCCAGCACGGACCGGCGAGCGAGATCGTCCCGGCCTGGGTCGATCGCCTCGTCACCGCGCCCTGAGCTTCTTCTGTTCGCAAACACTCCGGGGGAATCGCCGCGCGCCGCGGCGATGGGGGCAGCGCCCCCTCACCTGCCTGGCTCAGCGGAACGCCGGACCGTGCGCCCGGATCGTCAGGGACCCGCGCTCCCCGGCCTTGACCGGCGTCACGCGGTGGAGAACGAAGCCCATGAACTCCACCACCGCCCTGACACCGGCCCAAGAGATGCGGCGGGCCGCGCGTCTGCGCCGCCCGCGACATCCTGGTCGCCATTTGTCCGGGGCTGGATATTCCGGCGCCCGGACGCGGCGTCAGCGCGCGTTGTCGACCGGAATTTCGACCGTCACATCGCCCGCATGCTCGAATGTCAGCGTAACCGAGATCGTGTCGCCATCCTGAAGCTTCCGGGTCGGCCCCATCAGCATCACATGATCGCCGCCGCGTTTCAGCTCATGGGTTCCGCCCGCCGGGATCGCAAAGCCTTCGGGGACATGGATCATCTGCATCATGCCATCGGCGCCAGCCTTGTGCGTGTGCAACTCGACCCGCTTGGCCACCTCCGAGGTGACACTCGTCAGCCGGTCGTCCACCGCCGCATGGTTCTCGAGCACCATGAAGGCCGCACCCGACATGGCGCCGGGAATGAAGCGGGCATAGGCGCCGTCGATCGTCACGCCATCCTGGGCGAAGGCCGGCACGGCAAACGCGAAAGCAAGCCCGGTCAGGGCGTATGTGAAGGGTCTCATTCTCTTGGTCCTTGGTTCGGTTTCTGAAATCGCGATGAGGTCAGATCCGGACCGGGGGTCCCCGCGCCTGTGCCGCCGCGGGCGCCTGCCCGTGAAGATCGGCAGCCGCAAAGGGCTGCGGTGCGTCGATGGAGAGGGCAAGGGGGCGCAGCACATCGGGCGGCAGAACCTCCAGCGCAGCAAGAAGGCCGAAGGCGAGATCGGGGCAGATATGGGTGTCGCCCGTCGGCCTGCCATTCTCGTCAAGCGTGACCTGCACGAGGCCGCCGCCGGAACAGAGAACCAGCACCTGCCCGCCGGCCTGGCTTTGCCCCCGCGCCATTGCGGCGGCGTAGCCCATCGCCGCCATCGCGACGATGAGGATCAGGGCAACGGCCTTGCGGGTCTGGATGCCGGTCATCGACCTTTTCTAGGCCGAAGCCCGATGCCGCGAAAGCCTGAACTTCCCGGTCGGAGAAAAGGTCGCAGGACCGAAACGATGGCGTCGCACAAACAAAAGACCCCGCCGAAGCGGGGCCTCAACCGTTGTCCGTGACGCGAAATTCAGGCGGCGGCCTGAGACTTCGCCACGTCCTTCTTGATCTTCAGCGCCTTGGCCGAAAGCTCGTCATCCTTCGCCTTGGCGAGGAAGGCATCAAGGCCGCCACGGTGATCGACCGAGCGCAGGGCATGGGCCGAGATGCGCAGCTTGAACGACTGGCCGAGCGCGTCCGAGATCAGCGTGACGTCGTTCAGGTTCGGCAGGAAGCGGCGGCGCGACTTGTTGTTCGCGTGGCTCACGTTGTTGCCCGTCATCGGGCCCTTACCGGTCAGTTCGCAAACGCGAGACATGGGTTTCTTCCTTATTCTCTGGGCTTCATGCCCGGCATTCGACAACACGAATGGGCGCCGCGCGTGGCGGCTCCCTGAATTCTGTCCGGGCGATTTACGTCCTCAGCCGCCCGAGGTCAAGTGATTCATCGCCTGCCCGCGTGGCAATCGGGAAGGCGGCGGCAAAGCCCCGCTCTCCTTCCGAGGTGAAGGCGACGACCCGCGTCCCCGTCACCCGGTGCGCCCAGCCCCTGGCCTCGATCGCCGCGAAAAACGCCCGGCCGACGCGACCGCCAAGATGATTGCGCCGCATCGACCAGTCGAGACATTCGCGGCATTGCGGCCCGCGCCCGCCCGCCATCGCCTCCCGATCCACCCCGAGCGTCAACGCAAACTCCCGCCCCGCATCGCTGAGCGCGAGCCCGCCCGGCGCGGCCGTGACGAAACCCCGCGCAAGCAGGCTGTCATAGAGCCGCACGCCCTGTTCGCCCGCCAGATGATTGTAGCAGACCCGCGCCCGCCTGAGCGCCGGGTCGCGCGGCCCCGGCTGGCGCTTTTGCCCGACATCGGTCCCGGCAAAGCCCATCAGTGCCTCGATCACCCGCGCCGCATCCTCGCCCGTCAGCGCGAAATACTTGTGCCGCCCCGCCTTGCGCGCCGCGATCAGCCTGCCCGCCTCGAGCTGCGCCAGATGGCTCGACGCGGTCGACAGGCCGACGCCCGCCGCACCTGCAAGCTCGCTCGCGGTCAGGGCCTGCCCGCGCATCAGGGCCATGAGGATCGCGGCACGGGCCGGGTCGCCGATCAGGGCGGCGGTTCGGGCGATATTGGGGCCATCATTCATAGTTTGATCGTAAGCGAAGCATGCGCGCGGGGCAATCGGCAATCATGACTGCGTCACACCGAAGGAGAACCCCATGCGTTCGCTCTCACGTATCCTGCACCCAAACGGATATCGCCTGGCCCTTCCCACCCTTCTGCGGCTCTGGCAGGCACGGCGGCGCAGCCGCATCGCGCTCTCGCGCCTCGACACCCGGCTTCTCGACGATTGCGGCCTGACCGCCGCAGAGGCCAAACATGAGGCTGCGACGCCGTGCTGGCGGACAAACAAAGGGGACGGCCCGACGAACTAGCGTGCCGCCCCGACGCCTCCCGCCGCGCGGTGCGGATCCCGTTCCGCATAGCCCCGCTCCAGCGCGATCAGCCGCTCCTTCCGCCAGAGCCCGCCGCCATAGCCGGTCAGCGCGCCATCCGCACCGATCACCCGGTGACAGGGGATGAGGATCGCGATCTGGTTCGCGCCATTGGCCCGCGCCACCGCCCTGACCGCCTCGGGCCGACCGATCGCCCGGGCGATCTCGGAATAGCTCCGCGTCGCGCCGGCCGGAATGCGGATCAGCTCGTCCCAGACCGCGCGGGTGAAGGTGCTACCATGAAACGCCAACGGCACCTCGAACCCTGCCCCTTCCCCGGCGAAATAGCACCGTAGCTCCGCCTCCATCCGATCCGTCACCCCGGTCCGGCCGATGCCGAGGTCACCCTTTACCAGCGCCGCCAAACGGCCCAACTCCGACCGCAGGGCAGGCCGTTCGACAAATTCCAGAAGATGCAGTGCGCGGGCATCGCAGACCGCGATCATCGGGCCGAGGGGGGTATCGAGCCACTCCGCCTTCAGCATCTCGCGCCCGGTGAAGCTCCCCGGCGCGCGGCCAAGAAGCCGGGCGAATGCGGCGCGAAAGCCCGAGGCGGAGGCAAAGCCCGCGTCGAGCTGCGCCTCGATCACCCGCCCGCCAGCTTTCAGCGCCCCGAACCCGGCCCTGAGCCGCGCCGCCCGCGCCATGTCGAGAAAGGTCGAGCCGAAGGCGCGCCGGAACGCGCGGCGCACGGTCGAGGGGTCGAGCCCCCGCGCTACAAGATCCGCTTCGCCCCAGCGCCGCCCGGGATCGGCCTGCAAGGCGGCCAGAAGGTCGAGGACAAAAGGCTCGGCCCCGCCCACCGGATGACAGCGCTTGCAGGGCCGGAAACCCTGCGCGGCACAGGCCGCCGCGGTATCATGAAACGTGCAATTCTCCCGCTTCGGCTTCGGCGCGGGACAGGTGAGGCGGCAGAAGATACCGGTGGAGGCGACGCAGACAAAGGCCCGACCGTCATAAGCGGCATCGCGTGCCAGAAGCGCTGCATAAAGCTGTTCGGGATCTGGAAGCTCAAGCATCATGCGGCTCACCCTAGTTGATTCGTCTCGACCCCTCCGCCGAAAATCGGGCGTTTCCTTCACTTTCTGTCCCCAAATACGCCCGCCGGAGGCGGCCCGAGCCCCGGCGCGCAAGCGCCGGGGGCGAGAGATATCTTGCGCCCGGGTACCGGGCGCTCCGCAGGATCACGCCGCACTGGACTTCGCGCCGACACCGCCGCATCCTTCACCCATGCCGCATGACGATCACAACCATCCGCATTCGCTCCTGCCACCCGGGCCCGCGCTCCGGGTGAAGGCGCTCGAGACGATCCTTGTCTCCAAGGGCCTCGTCGATCCGGCCGCCATGGCCGCGATCCTCGACACTTACGAGACGAAGGTCGGCCCGCATCTCGGCGCGAAGGTCGTCGCCCGCGCCTGGGCCGATCCCGCCTTCCGCGCGCGGCTTTTCGAAAACGCCAACGCGGCGATGGCCGAACTTGGCATCTCGGGCCGTCAGGGCGAGCATGTCGTGGCGGTCGAGAACACGCCCGAGACCCATAACATGGTCGTCTGCACGCTCTGCTCCTGCTATCCGTGGCCGCTCCTAGGCATCCCGCCCGCCTGGTACAAATCCGACGCCTACCGCGCCCGCGCCGTGCGCGAACCGCGCAAGGTGCTGGTGGAATTCGGCGTCACCCTGCCCGAGGCGCAACGCGTCCGGGTCTGGGATTCGACCGCCGAGGTCCGGTATCTGGTGATCCCGATGCGGCCCGATGGCACCGAAGGCATGGGCGAAGACGCCCTTGCCGAACTCGTCACCCGTGATTCCATGATCGGCACCGGCCTGCCCGAGGCGCCGAAGTGACCCGCATCCACGACATGGGCGGTCGCTATGGCGACGGACCGGTGACGCCCGAGCCGCAGGGCATGGTGCCCTTCGCGGCGGAGTGGCACCGCAGCGCACTGGCGCTGACACTCGCCGCAGGCGGCCTCGGGCAATGGTCCATCGACGCCGCGCGCCACGCCCGCGAAAGCCTCGCGCCAAGGGACTACGCCCGCTTTTCCTATTACGAGAAATGGATCGCCGCGCTGGCCGATCTTCTGGTCGCGAAGGGTCTCGTGACCGAAGACGAACTGGCCGCAGGAAAGGCCGCCCCGTCCGGCCCCCACGAAAAGCTCTTCCGCGCCGGAGCCGTCGGCCCCGCCCTCGCCAAGGGCACGCTCTACACGCGCGCCAGCAACGTGACCCCCAGCTTCGCCATCGGCGACCGCGTCCGCACCCGCCTGCCCGCCCGCAACGCCTTCATCCCCGGCGGGCATACCCGCCTGCCCGCCTATGCCGCCGGCCATATCGGCACGGTGATCCTGACCCACGGCGCGCATGTCCTGCCGGACACCAACGCCCACGGCCTCGGCGAATGCCCCGAGCCGCTCTATGCCGTCGCCTTCGCCGCCGCCGATCTCTGGGGCGAGGCGGAGCGTGAGGGCGACGAGGTCACGCTCGACCTCTGGCAAAGCTATCTGGAACCGGCATGACGCCCGAACGCCCCTTCGCCGAACCCTGGCAGGCGGAGCTTTTCGCGCTGACCGTGGCGCTGTCCGAGGCCGGTCATTTCACTTGGCCGACATGGGCGGAGGCCTTCGGCGCCACGCTGAAGCGCCACGGCGCGGAACGGGAACTCGACGGCGGCGCGGATTACTACGCCGCCTGGCTCGAAACGCTGGAAAGTCTTCTCGACCGCTCAGGAATCGCGACTGCCGGTCAGGCCGCCGCCATGCGCGACCGCTGGGAGGCGGCCTATCTCTCCACCCCGCACGGCCAGCCCGTGCGGGTCGCCGACTAGGCGCCCCGCAAAGCCGCCAGCATGTCAGCCGCCGCCTCGGCCGACGTCCGCTCGCCCGACGCGACCGCGTCGCCGAGCGCCTCCATCTTCGCACGGATCGCCCGATCGCCGGTCAGCCGCGCCAGAAGCCCCGCGCGCACCTCTTCCTCGAACCAGCGTTTCGACTGTTCGGCGCGGCGGCGGGCGAACCAGCCGCTTTCCTGCCGCTCTTGCGCCAGCGCCTGCATCTCGGCCCAGGCCGTATCGAGGCCCACCGCCTCGGCGGCGGATACGCACATCGCCTTCGGAAAGCCCTCCGGGTCCTGCGGCCGCTTTCTCAGCAAGCGCAACGCCCCCGCGTAATCCGCGCAGGTCCGCGTCGCCGTCGCCTTCAGCGCGCCATCGGCCTTGTTGACGAGGATCAGATCCGCCATCTCCATGATGCCGCGCTTGACGCCCTGCAATTCGTCACCGCCTGCCGGCGCGAGGAGCAGCACGAAGATGTCGGTCATTTCGGCCACCATCGTCTCGGATTGCCCGACGCCCACCGTCTCGATCAGCACCACGTCGAAACCCGCCGCCTCGCACACGGCCACCGCCTCGCGCGTCCGCCGGGCGACACCGCCGAGATGGGTCTGGCTGGGCGAGGGGCGGATGAAGGCCAAAGGGTCGCGCGACAGCCGCTCCATCCGCGTCTTGTCGCCGAGGATGGACCCACCCGTCCGCGCCGAGGACGGGTCGACCGCCAGCACCGCGACGCGCAGCCCCTGCCCCGTCAGCATCATCCCGAAGGCCTCGATGAAGCTCGACTTGCCCACGCCCGGCGTCCCCGAAAGCCCGATGCGTAGCGCCTGCCGCCCGGTGCCAAGCGCGGCAAGAAGCTCCGCCGCATGGATCCGGTGATCGGCCCGCCCGCTTTCGACCAGCGTGATCGCACGCGCCAGCGCCCGGCGGTCGCCCGCGGCCACACCTTCGGCAAGCTTCGTCACATCCATTGGCGGCTCCGTCCCCTTGCTCGCCCGTTTCTGCCCGCGCGCGGGACCCAATGTCCAGTGCCAGCCGCCCTGCCGCTGGAAATGCGCCCCGGATCGGGCGATAAGCGCCACCATGATGGACCGCCTGCCGATAGACGAAGCCCTGCCTGCGCTGATCGCCGCCTTGCGCGACACGGGCCGCGCCGTCCTGCAAGCGCCGCCCGGCGCGGGCAAGACGACGCGGGTGCCGCTGGCGCTCTTGGAAGCCGGGTTGGCGAAGGGCCGCATCGTCATGCTGGAACCCCGCCGCCTCGCCGCGCGCGCCGCCGCCGAACGCATGGCGTCAACCTTGGGCGAAGCCGTGGGTGAGACCGTCGGCTATCGCATAAGGGGCGAGGCGAAGGTGTCGAAGGCCACGCGGATCGAGGTCGTGACCGAAGGCATCCTGACCCGCATGCTTCAGTCGGACCCTGAGCTTTCCGGCGTAAGTGCCCTCATCTTCGACGAATTCCACGAACGCTCGCTCAACGCCGACTTCGGCCTCGCGCTTGGCGTGGGAGGTGCGGCAGGCGCTGCGCCCCGACCTCACGATCCTCGTCATGTCCGCGACGCTCGACGCAGAACCCGTCGCGGCGATGCTCGAAGCCGCCCCCGTCATCACCTCCGAAGGCCGCGCCTTTCCGGTCGAGACGCGGTGGCTGGCGCGCCCAACGCTGCAAACCATGCGCTTCGAGGCCGCCGTCGCGGGGCTTGTCGCCGAAGCCGCCGAGGAAACCGAGGGCGGCATCCTCGTCTTCCTGCCCGGCGAAGGCGAGATCCGCAGGGTCGAAGCGCAACTGAAGGGCCGCCTGCCCAAGGATTGCACCATCCGTCCGCTCTTCGGCGCGATGGATTTCGCCGCCCAGCGCGCCGCGATCAGCCCGGCGCGCGCGGGCCGCAAGATCGTCCTCGCCACATCCATCGCCGAAACCTCGTTGACGATCGAGGACATCCGCGTGGTCGTCGATGGCGGCCGCGCCCGGCGGGCGCGGTTCGATCCCGGTTCGGGCATGTCGCGGCTTGTCACCGAACGGGTGACGCGGGCCGAGGCCGAACAGCGCCGGGGCCGCGCGGGCCGGGTGGCGGAAGGCACCTGCTACCGCCTCTGGACGCGCGGAGAGGAAGGCGGCCTCGCCCCCTTCCCGCCGCCCGAGATCGCCGCCGCCGACCTGACCGGCCTTGCCCTGGAACTCGCGCTTTGGGGCTCAGACGGCGCAGACCTCGCCTTCCTCACGCCGCCACCAGCCCCGGCCCTTGCCGAGGCGCGGGCACTCCTGACCGATCTTGGTGCGCTGGAAGAAGGTCGTATCACCGCCCACGGCCGCACCATCGCCGCGCTACCGCTTCACCCTCGCATTGCCCACATGCTGGTGACGGCAGGTCCCGAGGCCGCCCCACTTGCTGCCATGCTGGAGGACCGCGATCCCCTGCGCGGCGCACCCGCAGACCTGACCCTGCGCCTCGCCGCGATCCGTGATCCGAAGCACTTCGCCGGGGATCATCCCTTCACCCCCGACCGCGGCACCATCGAGCGCATCCGCGCCGAGGCCAGACGCCTCGCCCGCATGGTCGAGCCCGTGAACGAGACCTTCACCCCCGCCGAAATGGCCGCCCTCGCCTATCCCGACCGCATCGGCCTGCGCCGCAAGGGCGACGCGCCGCGCTACGTGCTTTCCGGCGGCAAGGGCGCCATCGCCGCCGAGGGCGATCCCCTCGGAGCCGCCCGCCTGATCGTCGCCACCGATCTCGACGGCGATCCGCGCGAGGCGAAGGTCCGCCAGGGTCTCTCGATCCCCGAAGCGGCGCTCCGCCGCCTCTACGGCGACCATAGCCGCTGGCAGGACGTCACCGAATGGTCCCGCCGCGAGGGCCGCGTCATCGCCCGCAGGCAGGAACGGTTCGGCGCACTCATCCTCGACGACCGGCACCTGGACGACGCTCCGCCCGAGGCGCTCGCCCGCGCCGCCTTCGACGGCCTTTGCCAGATCGGCCTGCCCTGGAGCGCGCCCGCCCGCCGCCTCCGCGCACGGGTGAATCTGCTCCGCCACGAAGGCACCGACCTGCCCGACCTGTCGGATGCGGCGCTTCTCTCGGACCCGGCCTGGCTCCTGCCCTACCTTTCCAGCAAGCGCAGCGAGGCAGACCTTCGCGCCCTCGATCTTACCGAGGCATTGCGCAACCACCTGACCTGGGAGCAGCAGCAACATCTCGACCGCCTCGCGCCCGCGCATTTCGAAACGCCACTCGGCCGCAGGATCCCGATCGACTACGAAGGCGACCACCCGTCGATCACGCTCCGCCTTCAGGAGATGTTCGGCGTGACCGAGCACCCGACGGTCGGCCCGAAACGCATGCCGCTCCGCATCACGCTCCTCTCCCCCGCGCAACGCCCGGTCCAGACGACGCTCGACCTGCCGGGGTTCTGGGCCACATCCTACGAGGATGTCCGGAAAGACATGCGCGGGCAGTATCCGAAGCATCCCTGGCCAGAGGACCCCACGGCACACGAACCCACGCTCCGCGCCAAGCCTCGGGGCAGATAGGGGGCGCTGCCCCCTCGCCCCGGACAGGTCCGGGGCTCACCCCCGGGATATTTGGTCAAAGCCGAACGCGGGTAAGGATTCCTTAAGCTTCATCGACGAGGCTCGTGACGCGGTACAGGCAGGGATGCCGATGACCGTCAAAGCCGAAGGCGCCCGGCAGAGCCTCTTGCGGCTCTGCCCGGGTGTCTTTGCATTCCCCCTTCGGCTTTGTCCAAATATCCTCGCCGAAGGCATCCGAGCGGCTCGGCGGAACGCCGGGCCGCGAGAGGGGTATCTTGCGCGCGGAACGCGCGCTCCGCCTGGTTCAGAGGCCGAGGCACCAGCGCATGATCGCTTTTTGTGCATGGAGCCGGTTCTCGGCCTCGTCGAAGATCACCGAATGCGGACCGTCCATCACCGCCGAGGTCGCCTCGTCATCGCGGTGCGCGGGCAGGCAGTGCATGAAGAGCGCGTCGGGCTTGGCGAGGCTCATCAGGTGCTCGTTCACCTGATAGGATCGAAGCTGATTGTGCCGCCGCTCGCGCGCCGATTGCGGATCGTGCATCGACACCCAGGTATCGGTGACGACAAGGTCGGCGCCTCCGACAGCGCGTTCGGGGTTACGGTCGACGGTGATCGGGTGGCCCTTCGCGGCGGCGAAGTCGATCCATTCCCGCTCGGGGTCGAGCGTTTCCGGCCCGGTGAAGGTCAGATCGAACCCGAACTGCGCGGCGGCATGGGCGAAGCTCGCGAAGACGTTGTTGCCGTCGCCCGACCAGACGACCTTCTTGCCCGCGATCGGGCCGCGATGTTCCTCGTAGGTCATCACGTCGGCCATGATCTGACAGGGATGGGTGCGGTTCGTCAGGCCGTTGATGACCGGCACATCGGCGTGTTCGGCCATCTCGAGAAGCGTCTGCTCCTCGAAGGTCCGGATCATGATGAGATCGACGTAGCGCGACAGCACCCGTGCGGTGTCGGCGATGGTTTCGCCGTGGCCGAGCTGCATGTCGGCGCCCGACAGCACCATCGTCTGCCCGCCCATCTGGCGCACGCCGACGTCGAAGGAAATCCGCGTCCTGGTCGAGGGCTTTTCGAAGATGAGCGCCACCATGCGGCCCTTCAGCGGCTGTTCGTCGTCGGGCGTGCCCTTCGGGCGACCGTTCCGCGCCGATTTCATCGCGCGGGCCTGATCGATGATGCCCCGGAGTTCGGCGGCGTCGGTGGTGTGGATGTCGAGAAAGCTTTTCATGGTGCGGTCCTTGACCGGGACGTCGCCCGGGGGCCTCCTGCCCCCGGACCCCCGGTGGTATTTTCAAACAGAAGAAGGTGCGGGCGCCTTTTCGAGCGCGGTGGCGGCGGCGTCGAGGCGTCGCAGCGCCTCCTCGATCTCCGCGTCGCTGATGGTCAGCGGCGGCAGGAGCCGGACCGTGTCATCGGCGGCGGCCACCGTCAGCACATGCGCGCCGTAGCCCGCTTTCACGACGTCGGCGGGTGCGACCTTGCATTTGAGGCCGAGCATCAGACCCTGGCCGCGCACAGCCTCAAAGAGGCCGGGATGGGCGGCGACCAGTCCTTCGAGCTTTTGGCGGAAGAGCGCGCCCTTGCGGTTCACTTCCGCGAGAAAGGCCGGGTCGGCGATGATCTCCATCACCCGCGACCCCACGGCGCAGGCCAGAGGGTTGCCGCCATAGGTCGAGCCATGCGTGCCCGCGGTCATGCCTGAGGCGGCGTTTTCGGTGGCGAGCACGGCGCCAAGCGGAAAGCCGCCGCCGATGCCCTTGGCGACCATCATGATATCCGGCACGACACCCGCCCATTCATGGGCGAAGAGCCTGCCGGTCCGGCCCATGCCGCATTGCACCTCGTCGAAGATGAGGAGCGCGCCGTTATCGTCGCAAAGCGCCCGGACGCGCTTGAGTTGTTCGTCCGTAAAGGGCCGGATGCCGCCTTCGCCCTGGATCGGTTCCAGCATCACGGCACAGGTCTGGTCGCTCATCGCCCCCTCAAGCGCGTCGATATCGCCGAAGGGCAGTTGCCGGAACCCGGGCATCAGGGGGCCGTAGCCCTTGACCATCTTCTCCGACCCCGCCGCGGCGATGGCGCCGGTGGAGCGGCCGTGAAAGGCGCCCTCGAAGGTCAGGATCTCCGCCCGCGGCGTCCCTTTCTCATACCAGTACTTCCGCGCCATCTTGATCGCGAGTTCCGCCGTCTCGGTGCCGGAATTGGTGACGAAGACGGTATCGGCGAAGGTGTGTTCGGTCAGGAGATCAGCCAGCCGCTGCTGCTCGGGGATCTGGTAGACGTTCGAGACATGCCAGAGCTTGCCCGCCTGTTCGGTCAGTGCCGCGACGAGATCGGGATTGGCATGGCCGAGCGCATTGACCGCGATGCCCGAGCCGAGGTCGAGATATCGCGTCCCGTCGGCCTCGGTCAGCCAGGTGCCCTCGCCGGTCACGAAGGAAAGCGGCGCGCGGTTATAGGTCGGCAGGACGGTCGGGATCATGCGTGAACTCCGAATGGGAAGGCCAAGGGGTGCCTCAAGGGCGGGACGGTGTCAACGATCTGAGGGGGTGTGGCCGCAAAGGCGCGGGCCACGGGGCAGACGGACGTCAGGCGCGGGTGCGGCGGCGTCGGGGACGGGCGAAGGGGCGGGTCCGGTGCGTCATGGGCGCGGCATAGCGGGAAAGCACGGCGCTGTCCACGGGGTTATTGGCCAATTCCGCACGTTGATCCAAGTCATTGCAGCAAGACCACGAGGGCGCATCATCGCGCCGTGACCGGCACGGTCACGAAGGGCTGTGGTCATGCCATTTTCGATTGACGACTTCTTCGCCGTATTCGCGCGCTACAACGACGCAATCTGGCCGCTGCAAAGTGTCGCCTTCGTGGCGGGCCTTCTGATCGCCGCCCTCGCCGCGCGCCGCCGCGGCGCGCCCGCCGCGCTCGTCCTGGCGGTGCTTGCCGCGATGTGGCTCGTGAACGGGATCGGATATCACTGGCTCTTCTTCTCCGGGATCAATCCGGCAGCGCGCGTCTTCGGGGCGGCCTTCGTCCTCGAGGCCGCACTCCTTCTTTGGGTGGCACTGCGGCACGCCGATCTCAGGTTTTCGTTCCGTGGCACGGCGCGGTCGGCCATCGGCGGGCTGCTCGTGCTATTCGCGCCTGTCGTCTATCCGCTCTGGGGGCGGCTTGCCGGTCATGTCTGGCCCGCGGTTCCGGTCTTCGGCGTGGCTCCCTGCCCGACGACGATCTTCACGATCGGGATGCTCTTCGGCGGCGTATGGCGGCCCGTTCGCTACCTGCTTGTACTTCCGGCACTCTGGGCGGCGGTCGGAGGCTCCGCCGCGATCCTCCTCGGCGCGCCGCAGGATTTCATCCTCATGGTCGCGTTCGTTCTGGTCGCCGCGACCGGCGTCACGATGGAACTGCGGCGAAACGCCTGAGAGGGGCGCGTATTGCCTCCGGGCCTCATTGCTTGTATCTCGGCATGTCTCCGCTAAAATGGGGCCAACCCGAATTCCAGCCCGCCCGTGCGCGCAGATGCGCCGGATGCATAGGCCCCAGACCGAGGAACGACCATGTCCTGGACCGACGAGCGCGTCGAGACGCTGAAGAAAATGTGGGGCGAAGGCCAGTCGGCGAGCCAGATCGCCAAGGAGCTGGGCGGCGTGACCCGCAATGCGGTCATCGGCAAGGTGCATCGTCTCGGCCTGTCAAATCGCGTCGGTTCGGCACCCGAACCAGCTGCCAAGCCGAAAGCGGCCGAACCGGCGCAGAAGGCCGCAGAGGCGCGGCCCGCCGCCGTGAAGCCCGCCGGGGGCGCTGCGCGCGCCGAACAGAAGGCCGCGCCGGAAGCCGCCCCTGCGGCCCCGGTGACACAATCCTCGCGCCGCCAGATCATCCCCGCCGGGCAGCCTCTGCCGCCGCAACCCTCGGCGGGCGAGATCAGCCCCGAGGCGCTTGCCTCCGTCCGTGAGGTGGAGAAGAAGGCCCGCAGGATTTCCCTGATGGAACTGACCGAGCGGACCTGCAAATGGCCGATCGGCGACCCGGCGACCGAGGATTTCTGGTTCTGCGGGCTCTCGACCCAGCAGGGCAAGCCCTATTGCGACGCCCATGTCGGCGTGGCGTTCCAGCCGATGTCCTCACGCCGCGACCGCCGCCGCTAAGGCGCCCGGCCCGCCCCTGACATGCTTTCCTTCCGCCCGCCGGAGGGCGAGCTTCCGGCCCGCGAACAGGAGCCATCCCCATGCGTCCGATCATCGAGGTTCACGACCTCTCCAAGACCTATGCAAGCGGCACCTCCGCGCTTTCGGGTGTGAGGCTCGACATCCGCGAGGGCGAGATCCTTGCGCTGCTCGGCCCGAACGGTGCCGGCAAGACGACCTTCATCTCGATTCTCTGCGGGCTCGTGACGCCAGGCGGCGGCCATGTTCTGGTCGACGGCCATGACCTCGTACGCGACTACCGGCACGCACGGGCGCTCATCGGCCTTGTGCCGCAGGAAATCGCGGTGGAACCATTCGAGACGGTGATGAACACCCTGCGCTTCTCGCGCGGGCTCTTCGGCAAGGCCCCGGACGATGCGCATCTTGAAAAGGTCCTGAAATCGCTCACCCTCTGGGACAAGCGCGACGCAAAGCTGAATGAACTGTCAGGTGGCATGAAGCGGCGCGTCCTGATCGGCAAGGCGCTGTCGCATGGGCCGCGCATCCTTTTCCTCGATGAGCCGACGGCGGGCGTCGACGTGAACCTCCGGCGCGAGATGTGGGAGGTCGTCCGCAACCTGCGCGCCGATGGCGTCACCATCATCCTCACCACCCATTACCTCGAAGAGGCCGAAGAGATGGCCGACCGGATCGGCATCATCGACAAGGGGCGTCTCTTGCTGGTGCAGGATACCGCAAAGCTGATGCATGAATTCGGTCGCAAGCGCCTGACCGTCGAACTGGCGGAACCTCTCACCGCCCTGCCCGAGGCGCTGGCGGACCACGGCCTCACGCTCTCGGCGGACGGCACCCACGTCAGCTACGATTACGACACCCGCGCCGACCGCAGCGGCATCGCGCGGCTTCTCGCGGGCTTTGCCGCGGCCGGGATAGGCGTCCGCGATCTTGAGACCGAACAATCCTCGCTCGAAGAGGTGTTCCTGAGGCTAGTGGAGGACATCGGCATGAACTGGCGGGCGCTCAGGACGATCTTTCAACACGAAATGGCGCGCTTCTACCGCACGCCCTGGGAATCGCTGGCCTCGCCCGTGGTCTCGACCGTGCTCTACTTCGTCGTCTTCGGCGCGGCGATCGGCGGGCGCATCCAGTCGGTCGAGGGCGTGTCCTACGGCGCCTTCATCGTCCCCGGACTCATCATGCTGACGGTTCTCCAGCAGTCGATCTCCAACGCCTCCTTCGGCATCTTCTTCCCGAAATTCGTCGGCACGATGTATGAGATCCTCTCGGCCCCGGTCTCCTTCATCGAGGTGGTGATGGGCTATGTCGGGGCGGCAGCGCTGAAATCGGTGATCATCGCGGTGGTGATCTACTTTACCGCGCTCTTCTTCGTCGATATCCCGCTGGTGCATCCCATCTGGGCGCTCGGCTTCCTGATCCTCACCGCCTTCGGCTTTTCGCTCTTCGGCTTTCTGCTGGGGATCTGGGCGAAGGACTGGCAGCAGTTGCAGTTCATCCCCCTGATGGTCATCACACCCCTGGTCTTTCTCGGCGGCGCCTTCTACTCGGCCTCGATGCTGCCGCCCTTCTGGCAGGGCGTCGCGCATCTCAACCCGGTCCTCTACCTCATCTCCGGCTTCCGCTGGGCCTTCTTCGGGATGGCCGACGTGCCCGTCGCGGCCTCCCTCGCCGCCCTCGCGCTCTTCCTCCTCGCCGGGATCGTGGCGGTTTGGGCGATCTTCCGCACGGGATGGCGGTTGAGGCCGTAACGGGGCCTTTCCGAAACCCCGAGGCTCGGCTATAGGCGCGACATGCCGCAGAACCCGCCCAACCTCCGCCCCGACCTCGCCCCCCGCCCCGTCTTCGACGCGGGCCGTCGCGATGGCCAGCCGACCATCGGCATGGTCTCGCTCGGCTGCCCCAAGGCGCTGGTCGACAGCGAGCGCATCCTGACCCGCCTGCGGGCCGAGGGCTACGCGATCAGCCCCGACTACCGGGCGCCGAGGCGGTCATCGTCAATACCTGCGGCTTTCTCGACAGCGCCAAGGCCGAAAGCCTCGAGGCGATCGGCGAGGCGCTGGCGGAAAACGGCCGCGTCATCGTCACCGGCTGCCTCGGGCGCGGAGCCCGACTACATCACCGGCGCGCATCCCTCGGTCCTCGCCGTCACCGGACCGCATCAATACGAGGCAGGTGCTGGATGCGGTCCACGAGGCGGTGCCGCCCTCGCCCGATCCCGTTCGTGGACCTCCTGCCCGCGACGGGCGTCACGCTGACCCCGCGCCACTACAGCTATCTCAAGATTTCCGAGGGCTGTAACCACAAGTGCAAGTTCTGCATCATCCCCGACATGCGCGGCCGCCTGCGTCCGCCGCCCCGCCCATGCGGTCCTGCGCGAGGCCGAGAAGCTGGTCGAGGCGGGGGTGAAGGAACTTCTGGTGATCAGCCAGGACACCTCGGCCTACGGCGTCGATATCAAGCACGCCGAGCCGAACGGGACCACCGCGCCCATATCACCGACCTCGCCCGCGACCTCGGCTCGCTCGGCGCCTGGGTGCGGCTCCACTACGTCTACCCCTACCCCCATGTCCGCGACCTGATCCCGCTGATGGCCGAAGGCCTCGTGCTGCCCTATCTCGACATCCCCTTCCAGCACGCCCACCCCGACACGCTCCGCCGCATGGCCCGCCCCGCCGCCGCCGCGCAAGACGCTGGACGAGATCGCCGCATGGCGCGCCATCTGCCCCGAGATCACGCTGCGCTCGACCTTCATCGTCGGCTACCCCGGCGAGACGGAGGCGGAGTTCCAGACCCTGCTCGACTGGCTCGACGAGGCGCAACTCGACCGCGTCGGCTGCTTCCAGTACGAAAACGTCGCCGGCGCGCGCTCCAACGCCCTGCCCGATCACGTGCCGGAAGAGGTCAAGCAGGACCGCTGGGATCGCTTCATGCAAAAGGCGCAAACGATCTCCGAGGCGAAACTCGCCGCGAAGGTCGGCACCCGGATCGAGGTCATCGTGGACAGCGTCGACGACGAAGGCGCGACCTGCCGCACCAAGGCGGATGCGCCCGAGATCGACGGCAATCTCTTCATCGACGAGGGGTTCGAGACCCTCGCCCCCGGCGACATCGTCACCGCCCTCGTCGACGAGGCCGGAGACTACGACCTCTGGGGCCGTCTCGCCTGACCCCGCCTTCTTCTGTTCCCAAATACCTCCCGCCGGAGGCAACGCGAGCCCTGCAGGCGAAGCCGAAGGGCGAGACATATCTTGCGCCCGGAACGGGCGCTCCGCGTCACAGTCCGGTTCAGCCGCGCGGCACGGAGAAGAGCACCCAGCCATCCTTGACCGCGACACGCGCCGCCGTTTCGAGACCGCTCAGATCGGCCACACCTTCGGGGCAGGCCACCAGATCGGCCGCATCGTCGAGGAACCGGTTGGTGTAGGCATCCTCGCCAACCCGGCGGCAACGGTCCGCGGCGTCGCGGTAGCCGTCCTTCAAGGGCAGCGTCGTCTCAAGGCCGGGCGGCACCGCATCGGGCGTCCCGGCCTGGCAGGCGGACAGGAGCATCGCCGAGAGAAAGACCGAACATCTCCCCATCATTGTCTCTCCCTCTCCTCTGTTCGAGGTCGCCGGCCCGGCCCCGATCAGCCGAACAGAATGACCAGCCAGCCCGCACCTGCCGCCAGCGCGGTCAGCGCCACGGCGGCCGAACCGCAATCCTTCGCCTTGCCCGCCAGGGGATGATGATCGGGCGAGACCAGATCGACAATGGCCTCGATCGCCGTGTTGAACAACTCCGCCGCCAGCACGATCAGCCCCAGCGTCACGATCAACGCGCGTTCCCCTGCGGTCAGATCAAGCGTGAAGGCAAGGATCACCGAAAGCGCATTGGCCAGCATCCACTGCCGCACCGATTTCTCGCTTGCCCAGGCCGCGCGAAACCCCTGCCAGGAATAGGCCGAGGTCTGCCCCAGCCGCCGCAGTTCATCCGATAAACTTCGCCACATCGTCCGTTCCCCTGCCGTGCGGCGGCAGAGTAGAGCGAAGCTGCGACAATCACCAGTTCGCGATCTCTCGGAAAATACGGAGGAGGCGAAAACCTCAGACAATCCCGCGCAGGCCGTCCAGAATCGCGCGGTTGGCGCAGCTTTCCGGCGTCATGGGCGCGCAGGGGTCTTGCCGCGCCATCTCGGAGCCTGCCGCATCGACGCAGACCCGGCAGGCCGCGAGGATCGCACGGAAATCTTCCACCGACATCAGCCCCGTGGTCAGTGCTGCCGCCAGATCGACGCCGTGGCGGCGCGCGGCGCGATCGGTCAGGAAATAGGGCACAAGCGGCGCATCCGCCGCCGGCTTTTCGGAAAACGGGATGACTCGGGCCAAGGCACTTCTCCATACCGCGCGTCGCCGCGCCGACCGGGACAGGATCGCCTCAGACCGGCTGCGCTGCATTGATCCAAGTCAAGCCGAGCGGCGAGGCCGGGGTCTCAGCCCGCAGGGGTCCAGCCAAGCCGCGCCAGCGTCCGGCGCACCGTCGCGATCCGTTCGGCATTGGGCGGATGGGTCCCAAGGAAGGCGTTGCCGGGATCCGGGATCCGGGTGAAGAAGGCCGCCCCCCGTTCGGGGTTGAAGCCCGCACGATAAGCAAGCTCCGTCCCCAGCCCGTCGGCCTCGAGTTCATAATCCTTGGCATAGCGCCGCGCGCCGACGCTGCCGCCGATCTCCTGGCCTAACTGTACCGACTGATCGCCGCCGCCCATCGCCGCCCCAAGCGCCGCGCCCAAAGCCGCGCCGATCTGCGCATTGGCCTGCTGGCGCGGGATATGGCCCGCGATATGATGCGCCGCCTCATGGCCCATGACAAAGGCGATCTCATCGGCGTTGCGCGCATCGGCGATGAGCGACACCGTGAAGGCGATCACCGGCCGGCCGGATTTATCAAGCGTCTGAAAGGCGTTCGGCGGCAGGTTCGGGTCATCCGCGACACCGATCTGGAAATCGCAATTCGCGCCGCGCGATTCCTGCCGGCACGCCCCCTCGATCACCGGCTCCATGCGGTCACGCACGGCCACGAAGGTCTGCACCGCCTGATCGGGCGACATCCGCGGCCCGGCATCACCATAGACCGCCCCGACGGGCATCGGCATCGGCGCCGGGCGCTCCGGCTCCGTGGAGATACAGGCCGAGAGGCCAAGGGCTACGGCGACAAGCGCGGCAATGGGTTTCAAGGCTCTGCTCCGGTTCATTCGGCCCTCTGCGGCCGTTCGCGCCCAGGATAGCGCCGCAGGCAGCGTACCGGAAGGGGCCGCATGCGCCCTCACGCCTCTGTGCGACCCTCCCGACCGGTTTCGCCATTGAGCCGCCTGCCGTCCCGCGCTAACCTGTCCCCATGTTCACCATCGAGCACGATTTCGACGCCACCGTCATCACCCTTGTCGATGAGGGCCAACCGCATCTTGAGGAAGATGTGACCATTCAGGCCTTCGAGGAATGCATCACCATCGAACAATACGACCCCCGCAAGGACGAGGTCGTGAAGATCGTGATGTCGATGAGCCAGCTGCGCGAGCTTGCCGCCGCACTCGAACTGCCCGAAGGCGTCTACCGCATGCGCCAGAGTGGCACCAAGGCCTAGTCCAGCCGAAAGACCTTGTCCCGCGCCGTCGCCCCCCGGATCAGGGTCAGCGCCGTTTTCGGCACGCCCAGCGCCTTGGCCAGAAGCTTGGCCACCGCCTGATTGGCCTTGCCATCCTCCGGCACCACGGTGACATAGATGCGGATCGCGCCATCCTCGACCACGATCCGGTCGCGCGATGCCTTGGGCGTCACGCGTACCGCGATTTCAGCGCCCGGACGGGCGAGGTGGGCGAGGTCGGTCATCGCGATTTCCTTGGGCGTGTCCCGGAACCGTGGCGGGCGGGATAGCGGGGCTCATGTTGCGCTCCATTTTCGTTATTTTGACGCTGTTTACCTGCGTTCTAAAGCCGTGTCGCCCAACGAACGCGAGGTGATGAACTGGAAATTTGCTTCCCGGCCGAACTTGAACGCGAGTGTTTCAAAGGGCTCGTCTAGGAATTGAATTTCGATTGAGCTGGTCGCATCGCTTACGCTTATGCGATGAATTCCCCTGTCATAATAGGAAGCGCGCTCTTCAACTTGCTTTAATTCATTCAGATCAAACCAAAAAAGGCAACCAATAATCGGTTTGGGATTATTCCCTAATTCTGGACCGAACCACATAGTGTCAATGAAAGCCATGGGCCCGAGGTAATCGAAGCATGCGCAACCTAACGTTCCGTCATGGAACGAATGGACGGCCGTCAGAATATTGTTGAATTCAGGGGACGCCAGCGCAATCCGGCCTTCTGGAAGCTTCATCGTAGCCAGTTGTTCAATGTTGCACCGCGACTGACCAAGCAAAGAGAAGTATCCTCTAAGCTCAAGTATTAGCAAACACTTTTCATTTTGGGCTTGATGCAGCCTCCGACCTCCGATCCGACATCCTTCATGCGGGCGGCGCCGCCATTCACGCATGGCCCCTTCGCCCGGAACAAGGCGAAGCCGCCGGGCGAGCGCCTGCCCGTCCCGGCGGGCTGGCGCTTTGGCAACCGCGCGCACCGCACCGGAAATGGAGGTAGTTTGCACCATAAAGTGCCCCGCAGGAGTGTTGCAGCGCCACCCCACGGGCAGGCGCGCGCCCGGCTCCGGTTCGGCGCCGGGCGTAACGCGGCCCACCGCCATTTCGCCGCATCTCCCACCGCACCACTCCAACCCCGCTAGAGCTTTCGCCGCCCGTGCTTTAGCCTGCCTGCCAAACGGGGGACGCCATGACCACAGCCTTCTTCACCGATGAACGCAGCTTCTGGCATGGCGGCGGGAATTATTCCCTGACCCTGCCCGTCGGCGGCTTCGTCCAGCCGGGCGGCGGGTTGCCCGAAAGCCCCGAGACCAAGCGGCGGCTGAAGAACCTGCTCGAGGTCTCCGGCCTTATGCGGGAGCTTGCGGTCTCCTCCGCCCCCGAGGCCAGCCGCGACGACCTCCTCCGTGTCCATCCCGCAGGCTATCTCGACACGTTCAAGACGATGTCGGACGCGGGCGGGGGGGAGCTTGGCCTCCGCACCCCCTTCGGCAAGGGCGGGTATGAGATTGCCGCACTTTCGGCGGGACTTGCCAGCGCTGCGGTTGAGGCCGTCCTGACCGGCGCGGCGCGCAACGCCTATGCCCTCTCCCGTCCGCCCGGCCATCACTGCCTGCCCGACTGGCCGAACGGCTTTTGCCTCATGGCAAATATCGCCGTCGCGGTCCGTGCGGCGCAGGCCAAGGGCCACGCCCGGCGCATCGCCGTCGTCGATTGGGACGTGCACCACGGCAACGGGACCGAGGCGGTGTTCTGGACCGACCCCACGGTCCTGACCATCTCGCTCCATCAGGAGCGGAACTATCCCCTCGATACCGGCGATGCGACCGCGCGCGGCGAGGGCAAGGGCCACGGCTTCAACCTCAACATCCCGCTGCCGCCCGGCACCGGGCATCAAAGCTACCTTGAGGCGATGGAGCGGATCATCCTGCCCGCCCTTCACCGCTTCCGCCCCGACGCCATCATCGTCGCCTGCGGCTATGACGCGGCCGCGCTCGACCCCTTGGGCCGGATGCTGGCGACGGCCGAGACCTTCCGGCTGATGACCCGCCAGATGATGGAGGCGGCCGAGGAGCTCTGCGACGGCCGCCTCATCCTCGTCCATGAGGGCGGCTATTCGGAAACCTATGTCCCCTTTTGCGGCCATGCGGTGATGGAGGTGCTTTCCGGCACCGAAATCCGCGTTCCCGACCCCCTTGCCGAAACTCTCGGCAAACGCCAGCCGGGGCCCGAGTGGCAGGCCCACGTCTCCGCCCATCTTACCCGGCTTGCAGAGTATTTCGGCCTCTGACGCCCCGCCCGGCATTGAAATCCGCCGCCCCAGCCGTGATATCGGGCGGGCGACAAGGAGCAGGCGATGAAAGATATCCCCGACGGCACCGTGAACCCGGCCGTGATGAACGAGACGGTGATGGAGTTCCTCCTGACGCGCCGGTCACGGCCCGCCAAAACGCTCCGTGCGCCTGCGCCCGACCGCGCCGCGCTGATGCCGATCCTGACCGCCGCCGCCCGCGTGCCCGACCACGGCAAGCTGGAACCCTGGCGCTTTGTCGTCCTCGAACGCTCCGCCCTCGACCGACTTGCTGCAGATGCCGCTGCCCATGCCAAGGCCACCGGCATGGCCGAGGACAGCGCCGCCAAGGGCATCTCGCAATTCGCCGAAAGTCCGCTGTCCGTCGCCGTGATCCGCGTGCCGCGCGAGACCGTCAAGGTGCCCGAGATCGAACAGATCCTTTCCACCGGCGCGGTCTGCCTGTCGCTCGTCAATGCCGCGCTCGCCTCGGGTTGGGGCGCGTGCTGGCTCACCGGCTGGCCCGCCCATGACCATGCCTTTGCGACCAGGGCGCTCGGCCTCGCCGACGGCGAATGGGTCGCGGGCTTCGTCCATATCGGGACCGAGGGGCGGTGCCGCCCGAACGTCCGCGCCCCGATGTCGCGGCGCTTACGACCTGGGCGGAGTGATCGCCATGATCCGCGCGCTTTTCCTCGCCTCGGACCGACCTTCTCCGACCGCGCGTCTTCGGCGTGCTTGATGAAAGGCATCGGCCTGACCCTCCTGATCTTCCTCGGTCTTCAGGCAGCGGCCTTCTTCGCCCTTCGCGCCTTCGCCCCGGAAACGCTTGACGCTGCCCTTCGGCGGCTCCGTCCCCTCGCCTCGATCCTCTCCTGGGGCTCGCTGGCGCTGCTGCCGCTCATGGGGTTCTTCCTGATGGCCCCGGTCGCGGCGGGCTTTTCGGGCATTTACGCCGAAAACGTCGCCGATACGGTCGAGGACATCCACTACCCCGCCCGCCCCGGCACCGCGATGGACTTCTTCGAAAGCATCCCCGGCGCGCTTGCCATCCTGGGGTCACGCTCGGCGTCTCGCTCGTCACGCTGATCCTGTACGCCGTTCCTCGGCCCGTTCGCGCCCGTCTTTTTCTACGGCGCGAACGGCTGGCTCCTCGGGCGGGAATATTTCCAGATGGTGGCCCGGCGGCACATGGATGCCGACACGACCGCGACGCTCGGCCAGCGCAACACCGGCGCGATCACGCTTACCGGCATCTCCATCGCCTTTCTGCTGACGGTCCCGATCCTGAACATCGCGATCCCGGTGCTGGCCGCCGCCGCCTTCACGCATCTTGTCCACGGCATCCTCGGCGACGAGGACCGCGCGCCTCAGCTCTGAGGCATCACTGCACCCGGTCGGCGGCAGATCGTCGAGCCGCCCGAACCAGTCGATATCCTTCAGCGTCACCACGCCCGAGAGGATCACGCCGGCGATCACCGACCAGAGCACGATCGTGATCATCGTCGTCCAGATGACCTTGCTTCTTCAGCTGGAAGTTCGCCGGCGCACCCGGCGGCGTGCCGGGCACGATCTCGCCCGCCTCGGCCTGGCTGTCGGGCCGGATCTGCAGCGCGATGAAGAAGGTCAGATGAACCAGATCACCGCGAAAAGGACGATACCGCCAGTCAGGTTCATCAGATCTGCTCCAGTTCCACGAGACAGCCGTTGAAATCCTTGGGGTGCAGGAACAGGACCGGCTTGCCATGCGCGCCGATCTTCGGCTCCCCCGTGCCCAGAACCCGCGCGCCCGTCGCCTTCAGCCGGTCGCGCGCGGCGAGGATATCCTCGACCTCGTAGCAGATGTGATGGATGCCGCCCGAGGGGTTCTTGTCGAGAAATCCGCGATCGGCGAGGCCTCGCCCAGGGGATAAAGCAGCTCGATCTTGGTGTTCGGCAGTTCGATGAAGACGACCGTGACGCCGTGATCCGGCTCGTCCTGCGGCGCGCCGACCTTGGCGCCCAGCGTGTCGCGATATTGCGCCGACGGCGGCGTCGAGGTCCGGCACCGCGATGGCGACATGGTTCAGGCGTCCGATCATGGTGAATCCCCCGGTGTTGCGTCTCGCCGCTTATGCGGCGGCGGCCGGCGGTCCGCGCAAGCGGCGCGCTTCGCCGCAGGCGCGCTTTACGTTCCGTTAGGCAATGCCTGTCTTACTCGGGGCTCACGCATGACCCGGCCCCGAACGACGGAGCACTGCCATGCCCGACACCTCTCGGACTTCCTGCCGCAGACGCGCGAACCGACGACCGATCGCCCGCTTCTCGGCGTCGACGCGTGCTGCGTGGTCGAAGACAGCCGCTTCGCCTGCGAGGCGATGCGCCTTATGTGCCTGCGCTCCGGCGCGCGGATCAGGCGCGCCGATTGCCTGCGCTCGGCGCAACGCCATCTGCATGCTACCGGCCGACGGTGGTCATCGTCGATCTCGGCCTGCCCGACGGCTCCGGCCTCGACCTCATCGACGAGGTCGCGCGGCAAAGCCCGCGCGTGCCCGCGATCTCGCCACCAGCGGCGATCCCGAGGGCCGAGGCGGACGGCTCTCGCCGCCGGGGCCGACCGCTTCCTTGCCAAGCCCATCGACAGCCTCGCCAGCTTTCAGGACGTGATCCTGACGCTTCTGCCCGATCAACCGCGCGCCACCCCGGCGACGGCGGTGGAGGCTGCATTTTCCCCTGATCCGGTGGCACTTCGCGACGATCTCACCCGCGCCGCCCTGCTGCTCGATCCGCAGGCGGAGGGCGATCTCGACTATGTCGCCCGGTTCCTCTCTGGCCTCGCCCTCTCGGCCCATGACCCTGACCTGCGCATCGCCGCCGAGGCACTATTGAAGGACCGCGCCAACGGCCCGCTCCGCCGGGTCAGCGGGATGGTGCAGGACCGTCTCGCCGCGAATACGGGGTTCTGACGGTCCGCGCGGCACGGAAATCGGCTGCGACCGACCGCCGGGTACAGGGACCGCCGCGCGGGGCATCCAGAAAAGACACCATATTCGCCACCAGCCGGTCCTCAGCTTTCCCCAATCCTGCCGCAATCCAACGCGAAATTTGGGGGTGAAAGGTTCGACGTGAACGGTTCAGGCGAAGGACAGGTGTTATGAAAGATGCAATTCTCCGCGTCGTCAGCAACGAAAAACTGACCCGGATCACCCATTGGACGGTGTTTTCCGCCGGTTTGCTGACCCTCGCCTTCTCGATCGCCGCAACGGCCGCCCGCGCGTTCTGAACACGCGACGCAACGCCGCCACATGAAAAAGCCGCGCCTTTACGGGCGCGGCTTTTCGTTTTGCCGGGCGGCCTCACGGGTATGCCGGCCCCTCACTCCTTCGGGATGACCCGCAGGCGCAATTCGCGCAGCTGTTCGTTCATCGGCTCCGATGGCGCGCCCATCATCAGGTCTTCGGCGCGCTGGTTCATCGGGAACATGATGACCTCGCGGATGTTCGCGGTCGTCGGCCAGCAGCATCACGATCCGGTCGATCCCGGCGGCACAGCCGCCGTGCGGCGGGGCGCCGTACTTGAACGCCTTGACCATGCCGCCAAAGCGCTTCTCGACCTCGTCGCGGCCATAGCCGGCCAGTTCGAAGGCCTTGAACATGATCTCCGGCTTGTGGTTGCGGATCGCGCCCGACACCAGCTCATAGCCGTTGCAGGCAAGGTCATACTGGTAGCCGAGCACCTTCAGGGGATCGCCCATCAGCGCCTCCATGCCCCCCTGCGGCATCGAGAACGGGTTGTGCGAAAAGTCGATCTTGCCCGTCGTCGTCCTTCTCGTACATCGGGAAATCGACGATCCAGGCGAAGTGGAAGACGCCCTCCTCGGTCAGGCCCAGCTCGCGCCCGATCTCCTTCCGCGCGCGGCCCGCGACGGCCTCGAACTGCTCCGGCTTGCCGCCAAGGAAGAAGGCCGCGTCGCCCTCGCCAAGGCCAAGCTGCATGCGCGAATGGCCTCGGTCCGCTCCGGTCCGATGTTCTTGGCGAGCGGGCCTGCGGCTTCCATGTCGTCCCGTCCTCGGCTTCGCGCCAGAAGATGTAGCCCATCCCCGGCAGCCCTTCCTTCTGGGCGAAGGCATTCATCCGGTCGCAGAACTTGCGCGCTGCCGCCACTCGGCGCCGGAATGGCGCGGACCTCGGTGCCTTCCTGCTCCAGAAGCTTCGCGAAGATCGCGAAGCCGGAGCCCGCGAAATGCTCGCTGACCACCTGCATCTTGATCGGGTTGCGCAGGTCCGGCTTGTCGGTGCCATACCAGAGCGCGCTGTCGGCGTAGGAAATCAGCGGCCAGTCCGGATCGACCTGACGCTCGCCGCCGAAATTCCTCGAAGACACCCTGGATCACCGGCTGGATCGCGGCGAAGACATCCTCTTGCGTCGACAAAGCTCATCTCGAGGTCGAGCTGGTAGAAATCGGTGGGCGACCGGTCGGCGCGCGGGTCCTCGTCGCGGAAACAGGGCGCGATCTGGAAATACTTGTCGAACCCCGCCACCATGATCAGCTGCTTGAACTGCTGCGGCGCCTGCGGCAGGGCGTAGAACTTGCCCGGATGCAGCCGCGACGGCACGAGAAAGTCGCGCGCGCCTTCGGGCGATGACGCGGTGATGATCGGCGTCTGGAACTCGGTGAAGCCCGCGTCCCACATCCGGTTGCGGATCGACCGCACCACGTTCGGAGCGCAGCATCATGTTGTGGTGCAGCCCCTCGCGGCGCAGGTCGAGAAAGCGGTAGGTCAGCCGCGTCTCTTCCGGGTAGTCCTGCTCGCCGAAGACCGGCAGCGGCAGTTCCTCGGCCGGGCCAAGCACCTCAAGATCGGTCACATAGACCTCGATCTCGCCGGTCGGGATCTTCGGGTTCACCAGCGACGCATCCCGCGCCTTCACGCGGCCGTCGACGCGCACCACCGTCTCGGCCTTCAGCCGCTCGATCGCGGCGAAGGCCGGGCTGTCGCTGTCGGCCAGCACCTGGGTCATGCCGTAATGGTCGCGCAGGTCGATGAAGAGAACCCCGCCGTGATCGCGCACCCGGTGCACCCAGCCCGACAGCCGCACGGTCTCGCCGGCATGGGACTTGTTCAGATCGGCGCAGGTATGGCTGCGATAGGCGTGCATCATGCGTCCCCTTTCGAGAGGCGGTATCGGTGGTTCGCGCCGATACACCCTGTGACGCGGGCGAAGTCAAGGGCAAGCGCCGGGCGCGTGCGGTTCGCATTGCGTCGATTGTCCCGCAACCGCGCCATATCTCGCCCCAGAACCACGTCAGAAGCCAGATCATGGACATGCCGACCCGACAACACCGGCCCGAGGCCCCGGCGACCTCTCGCCCGCGCAGGACCTGCGGCGCGGCGCTTGTCATGCTCGCGCTCTGGGTCGCCTATGCGATCTGGCAGCAATGGGGCCATTGGGCCGAGGATCTCTCCGCCCTCTACATCGCCGGACACCTCTGGCAGACCGGCCAGATCGACCTCATCTACGCCGCGCCGCCCGGCTTCTTCGGCGGCGCCGCGCCGAATGGGTACCGGTCATGGACGGAACTCGGGATCACCGACAAGATCAGCTTCCCCTATGTCTATCCGCCGATCTGGGTGGTGCTGATCGCGCCCCTGACCAGCGATTCTCGGCGCCGCAAGGCTTCGCCAATGCTGTCACGCTGTTGCAGTCCCGATGCTCGCCGGCCTCGGTCCTGCTGGCCGGCGCGGCTTCTGCAGGCCGACCACGATGCCGCTGTCGGCTCTGGACGGCGCTCGGCCTCGTCGCGCTCATGGCCAGCGCATCCAGTCCTACGTGGCACTCTGGCACAATCAGCCGACGATCACCGTCAGCTTCCTGATCCTCCTCGCCTTGACCAGCCTCGACGCCGGAACCGGCCCGTCGCGGCCGGGGCCGCGCTCGCGCTTGCCGCCGCGCTGAAGCTCACGCCCGCTGCCTTCGTGCTGGTCTTCCTGATCGACCGGCAGTACCGGGCGCATCGCGGCCTTCGCCGTCATCGGCGGCGCGCTCGGGCTGTCTCAGCCTCGCGCTGGCGGGTGCCGACATGCACGTCATCTTTCTCGCAAGCCTCGGGAAGTCCGGGGCACGGCCCTTCTGAACGCGTCAACGTCTCGCTCCTGCCCGCGCTCCTTGCTGCGGGCTCGGCGCTCGGCCTGCGCGCGCCGCTTCGATCCGCAAAGCTACCTTGTCATCCTGCGACGACATTCCGGGCTGGCTCGACCGCCGGCCTCTCGACTCGCCGCTCTCGCGATCCTCGCGGCCTTCCTCCGCGCGCTCGGGATCGGTCACCGGCCCGATCCGTCGCGGCATCGGCGTCTTCGCGCTGTCGCTCATCCTCGCGCTCTTCGGCCCGCTCGGCTGGCTTCACTACTACCTGCTGCCGCTGCTTCCTGCTGCCCGGCCTCTTCGGCCTTCTCAGTCTCCGCGTGGCGACGCTCCTGGCACTGGCGGTCGCGCATCCCCTCGCTACGCTACAGTCTTCGTCGCGATCGACAGCCTGCCCTGGCCGGTCGCGAATTACATCTGGCTCTCCTGCGCCGCCTGGCTCGCGGTCCTGGTCGCGCTCTACCTGCCGCCAGACGCCCCGACGAGCGCCCTTCTGCCCTTGCGCCCCCGCCCGTCTTGGCTATAACCCCGGACAATTTGCGAACTGGGGGCGGACCGATGCCGAAAAGAACCGATATCAAGTCGATCATGATCATCGGAGCCGGGCCCATCGTCATCGGACAGGCCTGCGAGTTCGACTATTCCGGCGCACAGGCCTGCAAGGCGCTGCGCGAGGAAGGCTACCGGGTCATCCTGGTCAACTCCAACCCCGCCACGATCATGACCGATCCAGGCATGGCGGATGCCACCTATATCGAACCGATCACCCCGGAAATCGTCGCCAAGATCATCGAAAAGGAACGCCCCGACGCGCTTCTGCCGACGATGGGCGGGCAGACCGGCCTCAACACCTCGCTGGCGCTCGCCGATATGGGTGTGTTGGACAAGTACAAGGTTGAGCTGATCGGCGCCAATCGGCAGGCCATTGAAATGGCAGAAGATCGCAAATTGTTCCGCGAGGCGATGGACCGGATCGGGCTGGAAAACCCCAAGGCGACGATCATCGCCGCGCCGAAGAAGCCGAACGGCAAATACGATATCAACGCGGGCGTGGCCGAGGCCTTGGCGGCCATCGAATATGTCGGCCTGCCCGCCATCATCCGCCCCGCCTTCACCCTCGGCGGCACCGGCGGCGGCGTCGCCTATAACCGGGATGAGTATGAGGCCATCGTGCCGCTCGGGCCTCGACGCCTCGCCGATGGCGCAGGTCCTGATCGACGAGTCGCTCCTTGGCTGGAAAGAGTTCGAGATGGAGGTCGTCCGCGACAAGGCGGACAATGCGATCATCGTCTGCGCCATCGAGAACGTCGATCCGATGGGCGTCCATACCGGCGATTCGATCACCGTCGCCCCGGCGCTGACGCTGACCGACAAGGAATATCAGATCATGCGCAACGGCTCGATCGCCGTCCTGCGCGAGATCGGGGTCGAAACCGGCGGCTCGAACGTCCAATGGGCGATCAACCCGAAAGACGGCCGCATGGTCGTGATCGAGATGAACCCGCGCGTCTCGCGCTCCTCGGCGCTGGCCTCCAAGGCCACCGGCTTTCCCGATCGCCAAGATCGCCGCGAAGCTCGCCGTCGGCTACACGCTTGATGAGCTCGACAACGACATCACCAAGGTCACGCCCGCCTCGCTTCGAGCCGACCATCGACTATGTCGTCACCAAGATCCCGCGCTTCGCCTTCGAGAAATTCCCCGGCTCCAAGGCCGAGCTGACCACCGCGATGAAATCGGTGGGCGAGGTCGATGGCCATCGGCCGCACCTTCCACGAATCCGTGCAAAAGGCGCTGGCCTCGATGGAGACCGGCCTAACCGGCTTTGACGAGATCAAGATCGAGGGCGCGCCCGACAAGGCCGCCGTCATCAAGGCGATCTCGCTCCAGACCCCGGACCGCCTGCGGCTCATCGCGCAGGCCATGCGCCACGGGCTCACGGATGACGAAATCCAACATGCGACCGCCTTCGACCCGTGGTTTCTCGCCCGCATTCGCGAGATAATCGAACAAGAGGCCGAAATCCGCAAAGACGGCCTGCCCGTCACCGAAAGCGGCCTGCGCCGGCTCAAGATGATGGGCTTCACCGATGCCCGGCTGGCGCACCCTCACCGGCCGCGACGAGGATCAGGTCCGCCGCGCCCGCACCCGCCTCGGCGTCAATGCCGTCTTCAAGCGCATCGACACCTGCGGCGCCGAGTTCGAGGCCCAGACGCCCTACATGTATTCCACCTACGAGGTCCCCGCGATGGGCGACGTGGAATGCGAGGCGCGCCCGACCGGACGCCAAGAAGGTCGTCATCCTCGGCGGCGGCCCGAACCGCATCGGCCAGGGGATCGAGTTCGACTATTGCTGCTGCCACGCCTGCTTCGCGCTGACCGATGCGGGCTACGAGACCATCATGATCAACTGCAACCCGGAGACGGTCAGCACCGACTACGACACCTCCGACCGGCTCTATTTCGAACCGCTGACGCTGGAACACGTCCTCGAAATCCTCCGGGTCGAGCAGGAAAACGGCACCCTCCACGGCGTCATCGTCCAGTTCGGCGGCCAGACGCCCCTGAAGCTCGCCAACGCGCTCGAAGCCGAGGGCATCCCGATCCTCGGCACCACGCCCGACGCCATCGACCTCGCCGAGGACCGCGAGCGGTTCCAGAAGCTCCTCCACGATCTCGAGCCTGAAGCAGCCCGTCAACGGCATCGCCTCCTCCGACGAACAGGCCATCGACATCGCCGAACGCGTCGGCTTCCCGCTCGTCATCCGCCCCTCCTACGTCCTCGGCGGCCGCGCGATGGAGATCGTGCGCGACATGGATCACCTCAAGCGCTACATCACGCAGGCCGTCGATGTCTCCGGCAAGAACCCCGTCCTTCTCGACAGCTACCTCTCCGGCGCCATCGAGGTCGACGTGGACGCGCTCTCCGACGGCACCAACGTCCATGTCGCCGGCATCATGGAGCATATCGAGGAGGCCGGCGTTCATTCCGGCGACTCTGCCTGCTGCCTGCCGCCGCATTCCCTCACGCCCGAAACCGTCGAAGAGCTGAAACGCCAGACCGTCGACATGGCCCTCGCCCTCAAGGTCAAGGGCCTGATGAACGTCCAGTTCGCGATCAAGGACGGCGCGATCTACGTCCTCGAGGTCAACCCCCGCGCCAGCCGCACCGTGCCCTTCGTCGCCAAGGCCACGGACAGCGCCATCGCCTCCATCGCCGCCCGGCTGATGGCGGGCGAGCCGCTGTCGAACTTCCCGATGCGCGCGCCCTATGCGCAAGGGCGTCGGCCCCGACACAGCGCTCTGCCCTACGCCGATCCGATGACGCTGGCCGACCCGATCACGCCCTGGTTCAGCGTGAAGGAGGCGGTGATGCCCTTCGCCCGCTTCCCCGGCGTCGATACGATCCTCGGCCCCGAGATGCGCTCGACCGGTGAGGTCATGGGCTGGGACCGCACCTTCCCGCTCGCCTTCCTGAAGGCCGAGCTTGGGGCGGGCACCGTCCTGCCCGAGGAAGGCCGCGTCTTCATCTCGATCAAGGACATGCGACAAGACCGCCGATATGGCCGAAGCCGCCCGCGACCTCGTCTCGATGGGCTTCGACCTCATCGCCACCCGCGGCACCGCCGCCTTCCTGACCGAGCATGGGATCGAGTCCGAGACCGTCAACAAGGTCTATGAGGGCCGGCAGGAGGGCAAGCTCCACATCGTCGACCGCCTGAAGAACGGCGAGATCGCGCTCCTCTTCAACTCCACCGAGGGCCAGCAGGCCATCGAGGACAGCCGCAGCATCCGCGCCGTCGCACTCTACGACAAGATCCCCTATTTCACGACGGCGGCGGGGGCGATTGCCGCCGTGCAGGCGATGAAGGCACGGGGCGAGGGGATCGGGGTGCGGACGTTGCAGGGGTGAGACGCGCCCGGACGACCTTCCAGTGGAAGGTCGTCAGCGTCGAACGCCCGATCCGCAAGGATCGGGCCGATTGAGACACGTAGGGCGGGGTTCACCCCGCGATCTCCGCCAACAAGCCGTCCCAACGCACGGATTTCCAGCGAAACATAGGGCAGCGCCCGAGCCGAGGGGTGGGCGAGAATCGCCCGCCCCGTGGGGGCGGTTCGGGCGCTCTGCTCCTTGTGTCTCGGTCTAGAATTGTCGAAAATCCAACTGTGTCATATCTTTCTTTCGGAATGGCTTCAGGATAACGTCGAATCAAAAAGCCTATTGGAACTGAACTTTGTCTCGACGCCGCTTGACCTATGCCGACCACTTGCCAAATGGTGCTGCCTGAAGGCATCTAGACCAACCGTCTCATAAGAAATTGAGAGAATTTATGCCACCGCCGCCCTCCTCGACGTAAACGACTGGATTGCGCTCCTCCAATTGCTCAAGAATTGCGCCATTACTATGCGCAGTGGGTAATATACGTGACGTTCGACATGATAATTGCCAAAGAACTGAGGGTACCTTGAAGCATTAGTCCGGCTTCTGCCGCTTCAGCTGAAATCCTATAGACTAACTCAAAAAACTTTTTCGGTAAGTCGCAGCGCCTGACTGCCTAAATTCTCAGCGTATGATCATCAAGACAGTCCGCCTATGCGTCAGCTTTCGTGTTATGCCATAGCCGGAAGCTGCCACGGATAACATCCTACTTTAGCTGCCGCTCGAACTTTCAGTCTGCATAGAGTTTCGGATAGCAGAAGACTGATTTCTCGCTTCATAGAGCGTCACAGACTTCAATAAGAACTTCAGCCTCATACCCATCAACCGAACCGTCGCGAGCGCACTAAATACAATCGGATCTGTCAATATGTGCGTTCTTCAGCGACAAAGCGTGATCGACACCTGGCGGTCGATCGTCTCGCAGAAAAGCACCGCGGCTGATTTCAGCTGAGCGATCTGGCCATGGCTCTCTTGAGTAGTCTTTCCTGCGTCGGAACGGACCTGACCTAAAACGTCACCAATCGTCAGGACCATCCTGTGTCAGCTGCAGCGACGCAAGCTGCACCAATCTTACTACCGACTGTCCATCAGCGAAAGCTTGAACGCCCTCATCGCACTTTTCTGCTCTCCCAGCCACCCTCGGCACCAAATGCCATGCGGCCTAACCTCAGGCACAGTTCATGCTTTGCAGCAAGCAGTAGGCTCGTGGCTGCGCATTCATTGCGCACCACCCCCCTCACCCACACACATAAACCGCCCCGCCGACCACGACCACACTCGCCGCCGCCCCGGCCAGCACGCCCGGCGCGGCGAGTGCCGCCGCCGCCGCCCCTCCGGCCTCGCCCAGCGCGCCCGCCAGGACCCCGGCCTTGCCGCTCAGCACCAGCGCGCCGGCGCTGTTTCTCGCCGACTGCACCCCGGCCACCGCCATGTCGCGGCCCAGCGCCCCGATGGATAACACCTCGTCCTTCGTCGCGTTGACGAAGCGGCAGGCGCGCGAGGGCTTGGCGCAGCGGCCATAGGCGTCGCGCGGCCCCTCCGCGACGGTACGATATTGGCCTTCCCCGTCGTCATAGACCGCGCAGAACATCGCGCGTTCCCCGTCGCTGAGGCCCGGCATCATATGGGCGATCACCACCGCCCCCGGACAGGTCGACCGGCGGGTGAGCCTGCGTTCGCGGAAGGACGCATAGACCTCCGCATCGGCATCATAGGACAGCCGGACCTCGACGCCGTTCAGATTGGCGCGGCATTCCCGCTCATCGGCGCGGAGCGCGGCCGGGCCGCACAAGACCCCGGCCAGCGCCGCGATACCTATCCAGACTGCCCGCATGATCGCCTCCGGTTTCCGCCCCGCCGGACTATCCCGCCGCGCCCTGCCCCGGCAAGCGTCTATGGCGGGCTTGCGCCAGCCCCCCCTCACTTTCCGCGCCAGGTCTCGCGGTCCATCTCGTCGAACTCCGCCTCCATCTCGGCGAACTCGCGTGCCGTCTCCTCGCCGGTCGCCTCGACCGAATCCGCGTAGAACGACCCCCATGCCGGCTTCCTGCCGTCGTGATAGGTCTGGCCGTCCTTGTAGTAATCCGTCGTCTCCGCGCCGCCGATCACGCCGGCGAGGCGGCCGTACATCCAGACCCGGAGCACATCGTTGATGCGCGGTTGGTAGCCCTCGCCCATCGACTTGAAGAAGCGGATCACATCCTCTTCCAGCCGCAGCGTTATCCGCCGCATCTTGCCGCGCCCGCGCGACTTGGCGATCTCGTGCCAGCCGAGCGGGATCTTCCCGGTCATGTGGATGGCATTGTGCAGGTCATGCTCCAGCCGCCGCATGGCGTCGGCCATGTAGTGATAATGCGGGCGCTGGGTCTTGGTCAGGTTGTTCAGTTTTGTCATCTCGGCCTCTCGAACGCACAGCCCGAGGATCGCGCGGGCGCGTTAAGACGCCGTGAGGCCGGCGGTCTGCACCGGCTGTGCACGGGATGTGTACGCCGGGTGCATGTGACATTCCCGCACCCGGCGCCGTGGCTTCATCGCAACATCCGCCAATCGCGCGGAACATTGACGGGCGGCAGCCCGATGTCCCGGCGCAGGCGGTCCGGCAGATCGCCCGCCTCCAGCATCCGGCGCGGCGGCTGGACGACCGCCAGAAACGCGGCCCGAAGCACGTCCCAACGGCCGAAATCGTCGATCAGCTTGTCGATTTCGGGACGCAAGCTGGCGCCCCGCAGGGGTCTCAGAGTCTTAATCATCTTGTGCATCCGCCGGCGGGTCTCACCCGGTCCGGCGCCTCCAGAAGAAAGTTGCGAATGACGCGCGCGGAAATGCCCGGCCGGGCGGCCGCTAACGTCTTGTCAGAGTTTGAAAAATGGCGTTGCGCCCGCCTTAGGCGCGGCGCAGTCCCCAGGCCATGATCTGGCACGAGGCATAGAGGCCGCTGATGGCGATTGCAGTGGTCATCATGTCGTGCCTCCTTTGCCTATGGGGTTGCGAATGGCGCCTCGCATAGCCGAAGGCCGCGGCGACGACAAGAGCGCCTGTGTCAGAGTGTCGCAGTTTCGGCCGATTGTGGCCGATGCGCCACGCGGATCAGGAGGCCTCTTCCTGCAAATGCAGCTTCATGTCGATCAGAACCTTCTGAATCGCCAGCGTTTCGGTCAGAAGCCGCTTCGCCTCGTTGATCGAAATCTTACCGTCTTCGATGGACATGTTGTATTCGCCCATCAGCATGGCGAATTGCTGTGACAGCGTGACAACGTCGGAATTGACCCCACCGGGCCCTGTGTTCTTGCGGTCACTGTCATGCGAAAGCGTGATGCCCTTCAGATCGGCCAGCGCAGCCGTCACATGCGGAAACCGCGCCGCCGCCTCAAGGGCGGCGACGACATCGATCGGCATGAAGCGATCCGCGTGATCGGGGTCGTCGGAATAGTAGCGGCCGAGCGTCGCCTTGGACTTGCCGCAGAGGCCGGCCGCCGCCTCGATGCCAACGTCCTTCACCAGGGCCTCGGTATGTTTCTTCAAGTAGCCTGCCGCCGGTTTCCGCATAATCCGCACCTTTCACCCCCCGGCCCTGACGCAGGGGAAAACAAATCTCAACTTCCCATTAATGCGCCGCCCCGGATTTGTCATTTCTAAACCGCCTCGTGTGCTTGGGGCATACGAGTTGCCGGCTTCCTGAGCCGGTTTTGGGGTGAGGTCGTCGCGCCTCTGCCGAGCAGGAACGGCAGAGCCGGTTCGTCCGGCAGCAGTGCGGCGCCTCTGACATGGGTGCGGTGAGGCTGGTCCTCGTGCGGCGAACGTGATGTCGCACGAGGACCGGTCCTTGCCACCCGGACAGGCGTTCCGCTGCGCCGATGAGCCAAGCACAATGCCAGCTCACGGGAATAGGCGCGCACCGCGTCCCCCTTTGCAGCGCAAACGGCAGCGTGTAATCCAAAGCCATGGCGAAGCTCTATTTTCACTACTCGACGATGAACGCGGGCAAGTCGACGTTGCTCTTGCAGGCATCACACAACTACCGCGAACGCGGCATGGTGACCTACCTTCTGACCGCGCGCCTCGACAACCGCAGCGGCACAGGCCGCATCGCCAGCCGGATCGGCATCGGCGAGGAGGCGGATATCTATGACACCCAGATCGACCTCTTCAGAAAGCTGAAAGCGCGTCTCGACGCCGGTCAGGTTGATTGCGTCTTCCTCGATGAGGCGCAGTTTCTGACCGAGGAACAGGTGTGGCAACTCGCCCGTGCCGTCGATGATCTCGGTCTACCGGTGATGTGCTATGGCCTCCGCGTGGATTTCCGCGGCAACCTCTTTCCGGGCTCCGCCGCTCTGCTCGCGATCGCTGATGAGATGCGCGAGGTCCGTACGATCTGTCACTGCGGAAAGAAGGCGACCATGGTGGTCCGCCGCGGCGCTGACGGGAGAGCCCTGAGGGATGGCGCGCAGGTCCAGATCGGTGGCAATGAAACCTATGTCTCGCTCTGCCGCCGTCACTGGCGCGAGGAGATCGGTGACCTTCGCATGCCTGACAGCCTGCTATCCTAAGGAGACGCCTTACGGCGCCATTCCTATGTCTCGCGGCCGCGCCCGAGGCGCGACCCTCTCGGGATCGGCGTATTTCAGGACAGAAAGTGAGACAGCCCGCCTCCGAAATCGAAGGGGGCTGTCACTTCCTGTCGCGGTCATCGGCTCGCCAGCCTGTACCGCGAGGTGACGCTGACGCAAGAAGGTTAACCGAGTCCTACCTTTCACTTTCTGTCCAGATTTACGCCCAAGGGGTCCGGGGGACGGGACGTCCCCCGGCGGGTCGCCGCGCCGAACGGCGCGGCGAAATCAGAAAAGGCGGACTCCGACAGGAACCTCGTGACCAGGACCGATCAGGACGACTTCGCCTTCCTCGTCCGGCACACCCAGCGTCAGGACCTCGGATATCATCGGTCCAATCTGGCGCGGAGGAAAGTTCACCACGGCAAGAACCTGACGCCCGACAAGCTCTTCGGGCTCGTAGTGCAGGGTGATCTGCGCGGAGGATTTCTTTTCGCCGATCTCAGGCCCGAAATCGATCCAGAGCTTGATCGCGGGCTTGCGCGCCTCCGGGAAAGGCTCGGCCCGAATGATACGTCCAACGCGGATATCGACTTTCAGGAAATCGTCAAAGCTGAGAGTCATTGGCCAAGCTCCCTGCCCCGTTCGGCCGCGGCGTGGACCGCTTGTTTCAACAGCGCCGGAAAGCCGCGCGCCTCGTCCATCAGGACCGTCAGCGCCGCAGCCGTCGTGCCGCCCGGAGATGTCACGTTCACCCGCAACTGACCAGGATCTTCGGTCGCTTCTTCCGCAAGCGCGCCCGCGCCCGCGACCGTCGCTTTGGCAAGCTGTAGCGCCAAAGGCGCGGGCAGGCCCTCGGCCTCGCCCGCCGCCGCCAATGTCTCGATCAGGTGAAAGACATAGGCGGGGCCGGAGCCCGAGACCGCCGTCACCGCATCCATCTGGTGTTCGCCGTCCAGCCGCACGACCTGACCCACCGCCGACAGAAGCGCTTCGGAAAGCATCAGATGGGCAGCGGTCGCCTTCCCGTTCCCGCAGATCGCGGTAATGCCCTTTCCGATCGCGGCGGGGGTATTCGGCATGGCCCGTACGACGGGCGTGCCGCCACCTAGCACGCTTTCGTAAAAAGCGATCCTCGTGCCTGCGGCGACCGAGAGGAAGAGCGTCTCTCCACCGCCGAGGCGCTTCAGGCTTGGCAGCGCGTCTGCCATCATCTGCGGCTTCACCGCGACGAGGACGATGGCGGGGCGTTTTGGCAGGTCCATGTTCAGATGAACACCTTGCGCCTTCAGCCAATCCGACGGATGGGGATCGAGCACCCAGACGCTCGTCGCAGGCAGCCCGCCCTTCAACCATCCGGCCAGCATCGCCGAGCCCATCTTGCCGCAACCAAGAAGCACGAGGCCCCGGTCGCGCACCGCTGTCATGTCCATCACGCGTCTCCCTTCAGCCGGCAAGATGCGCGATCCACGGCGGAAGGAAAACCCCCGAAGCGGCAGCGCTCAGGCGCGGCCGTAGGCCTGGCCGATTGCGACATCCATCGCGCGTTCGGGACTGTCGTCGCCCCAGCAGACAAGCTGGAAGGCCGGGTAGAAGCGCTCCGCGTTGGTCACGGCCTCGGCGATCATCCGGTCGACCTGCTCCGCGCTCGCGATCTGTCCACCAGCCAGCGACAGGCCGTAGCGCCAGACCATCAGCCGTTGTTCGCGCCAGAAGGAAAAGGCCCCCGTCCAGACCATGTCGTTGGTGCGGTTCAAAACGTCATAGAGCGCCGGAACACGCTCCTCCGCGGGGTCCATCTCGAACGTGCAGATGAGGCGCAGCGTCTCGTCATAGCCCGACCAGGCGAGGGTGATCGAATAGGTCCGCCACTGGCCCTCGACCGCCATCGCGATCTGGTCGTCTGTCACCCGGTCGAAGTCCCAGTCGTGATGCGCCGCCAGTGTCTCGACAATATCGATCGGATGCAGATCATCGGTGTTAAGATAGCCCTCGGAAGCTGTCATGCCCGGCCTCTTTTTGTCTTGCCCCTCGCGGCGCGAGAGCCACAAGAAGCAGGGAGAGTTCGCAAGGATCGGCGTTTGCCTGCCACCGTCCTTACCAGATATGGTGGCAGGCAAACGGCCGCCCTGTAAAGCAGTATTTTGTGGATAAGCCCGATCCGAACGGCAAATGATGTGGGCTAAATCGGAATCGCGGCTTTCTTGACGCGTTCCGGCGCTTGTGACTAGCTGACCAGCGGCCGCGACGCGGCGCCCCGCCCGCTTTCAAGCAGAGGATCATATGACAGAGGATGCGATCTGGTTCCCGAGCGATGAAATCCTGATCGGTGGCGTCTGGCGCAGCGCCGAACATCGCGGGCAGATCGACGTGACCAACCCATCGGACGGTTCCGGTCTTTGCGCGATAGCGCGGTCTGGCGCGGCGGATATGGACGCCGCCGTCGCTGCGGCACGTACGGCGCGCGATGGCGACTGGGGGCGGCTCACAGCAGCGGAGCGTGGGCGGCTGATGCTGCGGCTGTCGCAGATCGTGCTCGACCGTGCCGAGGACCTCGCACGGCTGGAGGCACTCGACGTCGGCAAGCCCCTCACACAGGCGCGGGCCGATGCGCTGGCGCTGGCGCGGTACATGGAGTTCTACGGCGGCGCCGCCGACAAGCTGATGGGCGAGACGATTCCCTATCTCGACGGCTACACGGTTTACACCTTGCGTGAGCCTCACGGCGTAACCGGCCACATTGTCCCTTGGAATTACCCGATGCAGATCCTTGGCCGGTCGGTCGGCGCGGCGTTGGCGGCGGGCAACGCCTGCGTCGTGAAACCAGCCGAGGATGCATGCCTGACCGCTTTGGCCCTCGGGCGATTGGCGGAGGAGGCGGGGTTTCCGGCGGGTGCTCTCAACATCGTGACCGGACTTGGGGCGGAGGCCGGGGCGGCCCTCGCCGCGCATCCCGGCGTCAATCATGTTTCCTTCACCGGCTCGGTTCCCGTGGGCCGGATGGTGCAGGAGGCGGCGGCGCGGAACATCGTGCCGGTGACGCTGGAGCTTGGCGGAAAGTCGCCGCAGATCGTCTTCGCCGATGCCGATCTGGACCGGGCGCTGCCGTTCCTCGTGAACGCGGGCATCCAGAATGCCGGGCAGACCTGTTCAGCCGGGTCGCGGATATTGGTGGAGCGGCGGCGCTATGATGAGGTGGTGGAGCGGATGGGTGCGCGGATCGCGGAACTGACTGCGGGTCCGGCGCTCGCCGATCTAGACCTCGGCCCGATCATCTCGGCGCGACAGAAGGCGCGGATCGAGGAGATGCTGGGGATGGCGCAAGGGCTGACCCTTGCCGGCGAGGGTCGGATTGCGTCGGACGCGCCGAAGGGCGGCTACTATCTTGCGCCTCGGCTCTATGCCGATGCGCAACCCGATCACGCCCTGGCGCAGGACGAGATTTTCGGGCCGGTGCAGGTGGTGATTCCGTTCGAGAACGAAGATGAGGCCATCGCCATCGCCAACGGCACCGACTACGGCCTTGTCGCCGGGGTCTGGACCGAGAACATGGGCCGGGCGATGCGGCTGGCGAGGAAAGTGCGGGCTGGTCAGGTGTTTCTCAACAATTACGGCGCCGGCGGCGGGGTGGAACTTCCTTTTGGCGGGACGGGAAAGTCCGGTCATGGCCGCGAAAAGGGATTCGAGGCGCTCTATGGCTTCACGACGCTAAAAACCATCGCCGCCTGGCACGGTTGAGGCCGGTCAACCTTTCTTGGGTTTCTCCAGCGCGGCGATGCGCGCCTTCAGCGCTTCATTCTCCTCGCGCGCTTTCTGGGCCATGGCGCGAACCGCGTCGAATTCCTCGCGCGTGACAAAATCGCGATCGGCGAGCCAACGGTCCATCCAGGATTTCATCGCTGTTTCCGCCTCGGTCCGGGCCCCCTGGGCGACACCCATCGCATTTGTCATCAGCTTCGACATGTCATCGAAGAACTTGTTCGGTCCGGTCATCGCTTGCCTCCGTTCGGGCCTTGTCGGCGCTGCCGCCTATATGCGCATGAGGGCGGTAAAGCTCAAGGTTGACTTCGCCGCGGGGAGAGGTTCTGAGAAGGCGCAAGGAGACTTGAATGCGCGCCGCGATCCCATTTCCCGACATCTCGAACGCCATCGAGATTCCGCTCTTTGGCTGGGATCTGCATCTGCGCTGGTATGCGCTGGCCTATATCGTCGGCCTCGTACTCGGTTGGCGCATCGTTGTCGCATTGATGAAGCGCCCGCAGCTCTGGCCCGGCGATACCGCCCCGATGGAACCGAAGAAGGTCGAGGATCTTCTGACCGCGATCATCCTCGGGGTCGTCCTCGGCGGGCGCTTGGGCTACGTGCTCTTCTACCAGCCGGGTTATTATCTGTCGCATCCCCTTGAAATCCTGAAGGTTTGGGAAGGCGGCATGTCCTTTCATGGCGGCTTCCTCGGCGTCGTCGTCGCGGGTCTCTGGTTCTGTCGCCGCTACCAGGTTCCCGCCCTGCAGCTATCGGACGCGATGGCGTTGGTTGCCCCGATCGGGCTCTTGCTCGGGCAACTCGCCAATTTCGTGAACGCCGAGCTTTGGGGTCGACCGACCGACCTGCCTTGGGGCGTGATCTTCCCCGGCCTCGCGGCCCAGGATTGCGCCGACATCGCGCCCGGCCTCTGCGCGCGGCACCCGAGCCAGCTTTACGAGGCGGGGATGGAGGGGCTGATCCTCGGCACGGTGCTCTTCCTTCTCCTTTCGCGCGGGGCATTGAAGCGGCCCGGCCTGATGACTGGCGTTTTCCTTCTCGGCTACGGGCTGTCGCGTTTCATCGTGGAGTTCTTCCGGCAGGCGGATGCGCAGTTCATCTCCGCCAGCAATCCCCTTGGCCATGTCGTGCAGATTGGCGCGTTCGGCGTCTCCATGGGACAGCTTCTGTCGCTGCCGATGATCCTTGCGGGGCTTTGGTTCATCGGGCGGTCACGGACACGGCCATGACCCCGCTGGCCGAAATCCTCGCCGCGCGGATCGCGGCGACGGGGCCGATGACAATGGCCGATTACATGGCCGAATGCCTTCTGCATCCCGCACCACGGCTACTATTCCACGCGCGATCCTTTCGGGCAGGCCGGGGATTTCACGACCGCGCCGGAAATCAGCCAGATGTTCGGGGAGCTGATCGGCCTCTTCCTCGCGCAATGCTGGCTTGATCAGGGGCGGCCCGTGCCGTTTCTGCTGGCTGAGATCGGGCCGGGGCGCGGGACGCTGATGGCCGATGCGCTGCGCGCCATCGCGAAAGTGCCGGGCATGCGCGACGCCGCGGGGGTGCATTTGGTGGAAGCCTCGCCCGCTTTGCGCGCGCGGCAGATGGAAACGCTGCGCGGGGTGGATGTGACATGGCATGACCGGATCGAGGATCTGCCCGAGGGCCCGCTTTACCTTGTCGCCAATGAATTTTTCGACGCCCTCCCGATCCGGCAGTTCCTGCGGTCAGGGCAAGGCTGGCGCGAACGGCATGTGGGCGTTGCGGGCGGCAAGCTGGCGCCGGGTTTCGGCCCCGAAACCGGATACGGCTTCCTTGTCGGGCGTCTTGGCGACACGACCGAGGGCGAGGTCGTGGAGCTTTGCCCCGCCCTCCCCGCCATCGCCGGCGACATCGCCTGCCGGATCACCGCCAAGGGCGGCGTCGCGCTAGCCATCGACTACGGCGACTGGCATTCGCGGGGTGACACGCTTCAGGCGCTTCGCGGCCACCAGCCTGACGATCCGTTTGCGGCGCCGGGTGAGGCCGACCTGACCGCCCATGTCGATTTCGAGGCGCTGGCGCTGGCATTCACCTGCGCCGGGGCCGCCAGCACGGCAATGACCGCACAAGGCCCCTTCCTCGACCGGCTCGGCATCGCGGCCCGTGCGCGAGGCACTGGCGCGCGGCCTCAGCGGGACGGTGCTGCAAAGCCATCTTGCCGCGCATCGGCGCTTGACCGATCCCGGCGAAATGGGACAGTTGTTCAAGGCCATCGCCTGCTTTCCGTCAGGCGCGCCGATGCCACCCGGACTGGACCCCCTGCGATGACGCTGGAAATCCTGACCCACGACGCGCTTGCGCCCTTTGCGCATGGGTTCTTCACGCGCAAGGGCGGCGCTTCGTCCGGCATCTTTCAGGGTCTGAATTGCGGCCCCGGCTCTTCCGATCAAAGCGAGGCGGTTTCGATCAATCGCGAACGTGTCGCGGCGGCGTTGGGCGTCGCATCCTCGGCGCTGACGGGCGTGCGGCAGGTCCATTCCGCCGACGTCGTGACCATTACCGGCCCGATTGCCGATCAGCAGCGCGCCGATGCGCTGGTGACGGCGGTGCCGGGCGTGGTGCTCACCATCCTCACGGCCGATTGTCAGCCGGTCCTCTTGGCCGATCACAGGGCCGGTGTGATCGGTGCGGCGCATGCAGGCTGGCGCGGGGCGCTTTCAGGCGTGCTGGAGGCGACGGTCGACGCGATGGAGGCGTTGGGCGCGCGGCGTGGATCAATCCGTGCCGTGATCGGGCCGACGATCAGCCAGCGCGCCTATGAGGTCGGGCCGGAATTCCTGGATGAGTTCCTGGCGGAGGACGAAGGCTATTCGCGGTTCTTCGCCGGCGGCAATGGCGACCGGATGCAATTCGACCTGCCCGCCTTCGGGCTTCATCGTCTGCGCGACCATGGGGTCGGACAGGCGGAATGGACCGGGCACTGCACCTACAGCGATGCCGAACGGTTCTACAGCTACCGCCGCTCTGTCCACCGGCACGAGGCTGACTATGGCCGTCTGATCGCCGGTATTCGGCTATAGGTGGCAAGGCACTGCGAATATGAGAAAATCCGCCTTTCGCTGATATCGCCTCATCCCAAAAAAACCGCAAAATCTGCCTAAAACCCGCCGCAATGCGTTGCGATAACCTTGATTGAGCCGGACGGAAGATTTGGCCGAAGCGACCCCAATATGGTCGCACATTGAGGCAAAGGAGCAGTCAGATGAAACCGCAGCGCCGCTGGATGCAATGGGTTCTTGAGCAAAGCGCAGAACCCGATTTCACCCTCCCCTGGCAGCGTGGCGCCCGCCAAACCGCCACCCGCCGCTGATCCGGCCGGCTTCCGGTTTCAAACTACCCCCGCTGACCTTTCGCCCCTCGCCCGTGCCCGCCCGCATGGGTATTGCGAACTGGCGGAACGCATTCCCCCTCCTCTCGCGTTCCGCCAGCCCCACACATTCGATTCGCACGCAGAAGTTGTGTAGGTTTTTCAGGGACATGTCTTTTTAGATAGGTGCCCGTTCGGCCGCGATGAACAAATGAGCACTCGAGGGGCCCATTGCGCAGCAGTACCCCCGAAATCATCTCCGAACTTTGACAAGAACACTGAAAATCAGCAGTTTGTTCGCATAGTCAGTCTGCATTTACGGGTGGGGGCCCAGCAGAAAGACCAGACCGAAAGGCTGTTCGCGTGTCGTATCCCAGTAGAGCCGTTTCCCGGCTGCCAATTGATCTTTTTTCACCGCAAATTTCCACACCTGCTTCCTTCCACACCGCATCCACGACAAAACCCGCATCGCTGACGAAATCCTCGCGGCTGACCCGCCGCTATGAGATCGCCTATCTGACGCCTGACGGGATGATCGAATGCGCGATGCGCGTCGCCCCGGCAATGCCGGAGATCGAAGAGGCGTTTTCCGCCTTCGCACGTGGCACCGTCATCGCGACGACCGAAGGCCCCGTGGCGATCGAAGACATCGTGCCGGGCATGGTGGCGCTGACCGCCGAGGGCCGGAGCGAGCGCATCACCTGGGTCGGCTCGATGACACTTTTCCCGAACTGCACCATCCCCGGCGTCTCTGCCGCGAAGATGACGCGGATCACCGCGGATGCCTTCGGCGTGGGACGCCCGATGCCGGACCTGGTGCTTGGGCCGCGCGCACGGATTCTGCTGCGCGACGCCCGCAGCCGCATGGCCACCGGCGTCGCATCAAGCTATGCGCCGGCGCGGTCCTTCGTAGACGGCGTCAGCATTATCGACGTGACGCCCGTCGCCCCGGTAGCAGTCTTCCACCTGATGCTTGAGCATCATGGGTCGGTCCGCGCGGCGGGGCTTGAAATCGAAAGCTTTCACCCCGGCGGCGATCTGAGCGACCGGCTCGACCCGCAGCTTGCGGCGGAGTTCCTCGGTCTCTTCCCGCATCTCAAGGGTTTTGCCGAATTCGGCCCGATGGCGCATCCGCGCCTCTCGGCCCGCGAGGTTGAGACCGCGCTTTCCTACTAATCGGACGGGCGGCGCAGCGCTCAGGCGTTGCGCCGCAGCCTCTCCTCCATCACCTCGAAGGGAACGCCGGGTTCGTCCTTTGCCACGCGGATCACAAGGCTTGTCTTGACGCTCGCCACGTTGTCGGCGCTGACCAGTTGCTCGGTCAGGAAGGACTGAAAGCTCGACAGATCGGGGGCGACGCATTTCAGGATGAAGTCGATCTCACCGTTCAGCATGTGGCATTCGCGGACCAGCGGCCAGTTCCGGCAGCGGGTTTCAAAGGCCGACAGGTCCGCCTCGGCCTGACTGTGCAGGCGCACCATTGCAAAGACCTGGACTTCGAAGCCCAACTCGCGGGCATCGACATCCGCGTGATAGCTCTTGATATAGCCCGCCTCTTCCAGCGTCCGAACGCGGCGCAGACAGGGCGGTGCAGAGATTCCGACACGGCGGGCGAGCTCGACATTCGTCATACGGCCGTCAGCCTGCAACTCGGCAAGAATCTTGCGGTCGATCTCGTCGAGCCTGTTGGCACTCATCTCGCTCTCCTGAATTTTCGCGGAACTTACTCGTCGCGCAGATTTTGCGCAATAATATTCCAAGCCGGCGCAACTTTTTATCTTTCCCGATCTGGGGCTTTCGCCTCCCGGCGGCTCTGCTTATATGGCGCTGGACGTTAGATGAAGGGCAGAAACATGAGCGACACGCGCCACACCAAGGTTCTGATCATCGGCTCCGGCCCCGCAGGTTACACCGCCGGTGTCTATTCGGCGCGCGCTATGCTGGATCCCCTTCTGGTGCAGGGCATCCAGCCCGGAGGACAGCTGACCATCACGACTGAGGTCGAGAACTGGCCCGGCGATACCGAGGTGCAGGGTCCCGATCTGATGGTCCGGATGGAAGCTCATGCCAAGGCGATGGGAACCGAGGTCATCTCCGATCACATCTCCGCGCTCGACCTCTCCAAGCGGCCCTTCGTCGCGAAAGGTGACGGCGGCACGACTTATACCGCCGATGCTGTGATCCTCGCCACCGGCGCACAAGCAAAGTGGCTGGGCCTGCCGTCGGAAGAAAAGTTCAAGGGTTTCGGCGTCTCCGCCTGCGCGACCTGCGACGGCTTCTTCTACCGCGGCAAGGAGGTCGTGGTGATCGGCGGCGGTAATACCGCCGTCGAAGAGGCGCTGTTCCTGACGAATTTCGCGACCAAGGTCACGCTGATCCACCGCCGGGACACGCTGCGTTCGGAAAAGATCCTTCAGGATCGCCTGTTCAAGAACCCCAAGATCGAGACGCTCTGGAACCACACGGTCGAGGAAATTCTCGGCACCGAACAACCGCTCGGCGTAACTGGCGTGCGGGTGAAGCATGTGCAGACCGGCGTCGAAACCGTCGTTCCCTGCGACGGTTTCTTCGTCGCCATCGGCCATGCACCGTCTTCGGAACTGGTGAAGGGCCAGGTCGAGCTCCATCACGGCGCCTATGTGAAGGTGAAGCCCGGCAGCACCGAAACCTCGGTTCCCGGCGTCTTCGCGGCGGGCGACCTGACCGACCATGTCTACCGCCAGGCGGTGACCTCGGCCGGGATGGGCTGCATGGCGGCACTCGATGCCGAACGCTGGCTGGCGGAGCGGGAGCCTAGCCTGCCCGCCGGGGCCGAACTTCAGCCAGCGGACTGAGGTTCAGCCAGGCGGAAAGTGCCGTGCGCGCGTGGCCGCCCATTGCCTCCAGCACCCCGTCGTCAAGCGCTTTGGCGAGCCTGATATCCCCACGATAGACGCGGATCATATCCGCGACCGCTCCGGCGAGGTAAAGGTCCGTCTCGCCGCCCGGATCGTCGACGCAAAGCTGCGTGCGGCCATTCTCGCAAAGATACCACCAGAAGCGCTTGTGATCCGGCGCGTCGGTGAACTCGATCCGCACGACCGCGCGCGGGCCGAGCGCGCAAGGATCGACGCCAAGCTCCAGCCCCCAAAGCAGCAGGTCCATATCGACTTCGCCCTCGGCCAGCGCGCGCCGCGCCCACTGTTGACCCCAGACACCCATCGCCTCGATCATCGGGGAAAAGGCGCGGCCCGCTTCGGTCAGCTGGTAAAGCACCGCCCGCCCTTCCTGCCGCCGCGCGACGATGCCCTCCGCCTCAAGCTCCCTCAATCTTTGACTTAGAAGCGTTTGCGACATCATCGGCACGCCGCGCCGGATATCGGTAAACCTCTCCGCCCCCCAAAGGATGTTGCGCAGGATCAAGGCGTTCCAGCGCGGGCAGAAGACCTCGGCGGCCTTGGCGACCGGGCAGAATTGTCCATAGCGCCGCATGGATCCTCCTTTCGTGCAACCATATTGGCGGGCAACGCACCCAAGACTACTACAGTTTCTGCACTTTCGGCACCGTCGTCCCCGATGAGACACTCGGCGCCGAAAGGAGATCGTGATGACCAAGATGACCGAAGCCAAGGCCGGCCAAGTCAGCATGACAGCCGCCGAAATCTATGACCGCCAGTTCGTGCCCGCGCTCTTCGGGCAGTTCGCGCCCGAGCTTGCCGATGCCCTTTCGCTTCGCAACGGCGAAGCGGTTCTCGACGTGGGCTGCGGTACGGGCATCGCGGCGCTTGCCGCCGCAGACCGCGTCGGTCCTGCGGCCCGCGTCGCCGCCGTCGACATAAATCCCGCCATGCTTGCCGTCGCGCGCGGTAAATCCGACAGAATCGAATGGCACGAGGCGCCCGCCGAAACGCTTCCCTTCGACGATCACAGCTTTGACGCCGTGATGTGCCAATTCGCGCTCATGTTCCTTGCCGACCGCACCACGGCGCTTCGGGAAATGCGGCGGGTGGCGCGACCAGGCGGGCAGATCGGACTGTTGGTCTGGGACAGTGTCGCCAATTCGCCGGGCTACGACGTGCTCATCCCGCTTCTGGGCGAAGTCGTGGGGCCGGAGGCGGCCGAAGCCCTCTCCGCCCCTTTCTGCCTTGGGGCGCGGGCGGATATCGAAACGGAACTGACGCGAGCGGGCCTCTCGCCGGCGCGCATTCTCACTCTCAACGGAACCGCACGCCACGCCTCTCTCGACGGCTGGATCGATACTGAAATCGGCGGCTGGACGTTGGCCGAAACCGTAAGCGACGCGCAGAAGGCGCGGCTGAAGACCCTTGTCAAGGACCGGCTTGCGCGATTTCAGGACCCAGACGGACGGGTCGCTTTCCCCGCTCCGGCCCATCTGGTGATCGTGCGCTTTTAGACCGCCGCCCCTCAAAGGACCCATCCCGGCCGCAGCGCCATCAGGGCAACAGTTTTCGCGGAGCCGCAGTATTTCCGCACTAATCGTCCGATTTTCCCGACGCATGGCAGGCATGACTTGAATTTCGCTCCGTTTCGGGTCTATGCCGCCGCGCAAACACGGCCTTCCGGGCCGCTCGTCCGTTCATGCAGAGGTTCCATTGCCAATGTCGCTTCCCAATCTCGCTCCGATCCCGGAGCTTTATGTTTCCTACGATTCCGCGCAGAAGCTGAAGCACGAGGCTGGCAACCTGCCCTCGTGGGACCTGACCCCGCGCCAGATCTGTGATCTTGAGCTTTTGATGAACGGCGGCTTCCACCCGCTGAAGGGCTTCATGACCGAGGCCGACTATGATGGCGTGGTCGAGAACATGCGCATGGCCGATGGCGCGCTCTGGCCGATGCCGATCAACCTCGACGTGAGCGAGAAATTCGCGGAAGACGTCGAACCGGGTCAGGATATCGCACTGCGCGATCAGGAAGGCGTGATCCTCGCCATCCTTTCTGTCACCGACAAATGGGAGCCGAACAAGGCCCGCGAGGCCGAGATGGTCTTTGGCGCCGACGACCTCGCCCATCCCGCGGTGAACTATCTGCACCACACGGCCGGCAAGATCTATCTCGGCGGTCCGATCACAGGCATCCAGCAGCCGGTCCACTATGACTTCAAATCGCGCCGCGACACGCCGAATGAACTCCGCGCCTATTTCCGCAAGCTCGGCTGGCGCAAGATCGTGGCGTTCCAGACCCGGAACCCGCTACACCGCGCGCACCAGGAACTGACCTTCCGTGCCGCTCGCGAAGCCCAGGCGAACCTCCTGATCCACCCCGTCGTCGGCATGACGAAGCCGGGCGATGTCGACCACTTCACCCGCGTCCGTTGCTACGAGGCGGTGCTGGACCAGTATCCGGCCTCGACCACGCATCTCAGCCTCTTGAACCTCGCCATGCGCATGGGAGGCCCGCGCGAGGCGCTGTGGCACGCGATCATCCGCAAGAACCACGGCCTGACGCATATGATCATCGGTCGTGACCATGCCGGGCCGGGCAAGAATTCCCAAGGCAAGGATTTCTACGATCCCTACGCCGCGCAGGAGCTTGTCGCCAAGCATCAGAACGAAATCGGCATCGAGATGGTCGACTTCAAACAGATGGTCTATGTGCAGGAAAAGGCCCAGTACTTCCCCGTGGACGAGGTGCCGGAAGGCTCCACCGTTCTCGACATCTCCGGGACCGAGCTTCGCCGCCGCCTGCGCGAAGGGCTCGACATTCCCGACTGGTTCTCCTTCCCCGATGTCGTGCAGGAGCTGCGCCGCACCTCGCCGCCACGCGCCAAACAGGGCTTCACGGTCTTTTTCACCGGCCTGTCCGGATCCGGGAAATCGACCATCGCCAATGCGCTCATGGTCAAGCTGATGGAGATGGGCGGCCGCCCGACAACGCTTCTGGACGGCGACGTGGTGCGCAAGCATCTGTCCTCGGAACTCGGCTTCTCAAAGGAGCACCGCGACATCAACATCAAGCGGATCGGCTATGTCGCCTCGGAAATCACCAAGAACGGCGGCATCGCGATCTGCGCCCCGATCGCACCCTACACCGCCACCCGCCGTGCGGTGCGCGAGATGGTCGAGGCCTTTGGCGCCTTCATCGAGGTTCATGTCGCGACCTCGGTCGAGGAATGCGAACGCCGCGACCGCAAGGGGCTCTACGCGCTCGCCCGCGCCGGAAAGATCAAGGAATTCACCGGGATTTCGGACCCCTACGAGGAACCGCAGAACCCCGAACTCAAGGTCGAGACCGAGAATGTCGATGTCGACAACTGTGCGCATCAGGTCATTCTGAAGCTGGAATCGATGGGCCTCATCAAGGCCTGATACGGTCACGCCAGATACAGCAAGGCCCCGGTGCGAACCGGGGCTTTTTCTTTGGTCGCCGCTGCGCCTACTCGGCGCGTGTCATGCGACGAATAAGGCCGTCCTTCAGCACGTACTGGTGATAAAGCGCGCCAGCGACATGCAGCGCGACAAGCGCAAGAAGAAGGTTGAACAGCACCTCATGTACCGAACCCGAGAAGTCGAACCCGCCAAACCATGCGCCCAAGCCCGACGCGGGGATGAGGATAACCCCCAGGTAAAGCCCGAGATGGGTCAGCTTGGCGATCAGATCGGTGATGGGATGGCCGCCTTCCGGCAGCGCCGGTGCCCCACGGCCGACACGCAGCAGCAAACGCAGGAGGGCCAGCACCAGAATTGCCGATCCCACCCAGACATGGACGGCCGCCGTATTGCCATAGGCGTCGCGGCCCTGATGGATCGCGATCCAAGCGGCCTTCATCGCATCGTGGCTCACATAGCTCACGATCAAAAACAGAACGATACCCCAATGCAGAAAAATCTGCGCGCGGCTGTAACCTTTCACATGGGCCATAGGTCCCTCTCGATGCAATTTTCCGGGTCGCGAACGCGCGACTGCCCCATTGCACGCAATGAGCGACGATTTCCGTCGTAGGTCAATCCCGCGCGCGGCGGTCAGTGCACGCTAACCGGCGCCATGTCGTTCTGGCGGGCGACGATGAAGGCCAGTTGGCGGTCCCTGACCAGCGCCAACCGCTCACCCGAAGAGTCATGGACCGCATAGATCGTGTCGAGGCCCATCGCGTGCTCGCGCACCTCATCGGGAAGGTCCGCCACTGCAACGGGGCGCACGTAGACGATCCGATCGCCCGTCTCAGGTCCAAAGTCGAATTTCGTATCCATTCTTGCTCTCCTCAGCCTTTCGTTATCCGGATCGTCTGCACGGTCTTTTCGGGCACCGCCCGCTCCAGATCGACATGCAGAAGTCCGTTCTCAATCTGTGCCGCCGCAACCTCTACACCATCGGCGAGCACGAAAGTCCGCTGGAACGCGCGCGCGGCGATGCCACGATGGAGAAAGACGCGGCCTTCGTCGGCATCTTCCGGCTGGCGCCCCCGGATTACGAGTTGCCGATTCTCGACCGTGATCGTCAGATCAGCTTCGCGAAAGCCCGCGACGGCCAGCGTGATGCGGAACCCATGTTCCGAGGATTGTTCAATATTGAAAGGGGGATAGCCGTCATTTCCCGATTTCGCGGTGCGTTCCACAAGGCGTTCGAGCTGGTCGAAGCCCAGAAGAAAGGGATGTGCGGCAAAGGTCAGTTTCGTCATCTTGTGGTATGTCCTCGGATTCAAGCGACACTCAGCAAGGCCCCGGTTGCGGCGACCTTGCCTATGATATGGTTCGCGCGCGCGCCCACGGCAAGGGCGGGTCCATCGAAAAGCTTTCCGCAAATCCCCGGAATTGCTATGTTCCGGGTCCGACCACATCCCGACTCGCAGGTTCGAATGAACGCCCATCTCGAAATGGACAATATCGAAGTGCTCAAGGTGGAGCTTGGCGTCCTGCGCCAGGAACACCGCGATCTCGATGAGGCGATCCATGCGATGGAGGCGTCGGGCCGGTCCGATCAGCTCACGCTCCGGCGGCTGAAGAAGCAAAAGCTGATGCTCAAGGACAAGATCGCGCGGATCGAGGATATTCTCACGCCCGATATCATCGCCTGACGGCATTGCGCGTTCTTGCCGCGTGGCTATAGTGCGCGCTCCCTTCCGGCAGACGGAGAACGGCATGAGCGTTAAGGTCGGCATCATCATGGGCTCGCAGTCCGATTGGGCGACGATGCGCGAGGCTGCGGGCGTGCTCGATGAGCTTGGCGTCGCCTATGAGACGAAGATCGTCTCAGCCCACCGGACGCCGGATAGGCTCTGGACCTATGGCAAGACAGCGGTGGAGCGTGGGCTTCAGGTCATCATCGCCGGTGCCGGCGGCGCGGCCCATCTGCCGGGAATGATGGCGTCGAAAACCCGTGTGCCGGTGATCGGTGTGCCGGTGCAGACCAAGGCGCTTTCCGGTGTCGATAGCCTTTATTCCATCGTGCAGATGCCGAAGGGGTTTCCCGTGGCGACGATGGCCATCGGTGCTGCGGGGGCGGCCAATGCAGGCCTGATGGCAGCGGGCATCCTGGCGCTTCAGGATGCGGACCTCGCCCAGCGGCTTGATGCCTGGCGCGACGCCCTGTCCGCCTCGATCCCGGATGAACCTCAGGATGACTAAGCCCCTCCCCGCAGGCGCCACCATCGGCATTCTCGGCGGCGGCCAGTTGGGCCGGATGCTGTCGGTCGCGGCCGCACGTCTCGGCTACCGGACCCATATCTATGAGCCTGCCGCCAATCCGCCCGCCGGTCACGTCGCGGACCGGGTGACGACCGCACCCTATGACGATCATGCGGCCCTTGCAGCCTTCGCCGGTCTCGGTCGATGTCATCACCTATGAGTTCGAGAATATCCCCACCTCTGCCCTCGACGCGCTTGAGGCGCATCGCCCGATTCACCCGAACCGCCGCGCCCTGACGGTGAGCCAGGATCGCCTCATCGAAAAGGCCTTCCTGCACGATCTTGGTCTGAAAACCGCGCCCTTCGCCGCGGTGGATGATGAGATTGACCTCGCCGAAGCGATCGAGGAAATCGGCTGCCCGGCGATCCTGAAGACCCGCCGCCTTGGCTATGACGGCAAGGGACAGGCGCGGCTGTCCGGACCCGAGGATGCCGAGACCGCGCTTGCCGCTATGTCCGGCGCGCCCGCCCTCTACGAAGGCTTCGTGACCTTCAGCCGCGAGATCTCCGTCATCGCCGCGCGAAGCGTCTCGGGGGAAGTCGCGGCCTATGATCCGGGCGTGAATGTCCACCGTGAGGGCATCCTGCGCACGACGACCGTGCCTGCGCAACTCAGCAATGCCGAACGCACGGATGCGGTCCTTCTCGCCGGCAAGATCCTGAATGCGCTGCATTATGTCGGCGTCATGGGGGTCGAGCTTTTTGTCACCGACAGGGGTCTTGTCGTCAATGAAATCGCCCCGCGCGTCCATAATTCCGGCCACTGGACGCAGAACGGCTGCGCCGTCGATCAGTTCGAACAGCATATCCGCGCGGTCACGGGCTGGCCGCTCGGCGACGGGTCGCGCCATGCCGATGTGGTGATGGAGAACCTGATCGGCGATGACATCGACCGCGTCCCCGATCTCGCCCGCGAAGGGCAAACCGCGATCCATCTCTACGGCAAGGCCGAGGCGCGTCCGGGCCGCAAGATGGGTCACGTCAACCGGATCGCCCCGAAAAGCTGAACCCTAGCCGCGATAGGCCCTCAGCCACAGCGCATCGAGGGCGTCGATCTTCGCTGGATCAAAGCGCGCCTCTTCCTGCCAGTAGCGCCCCGACGGCACGACATAGCCCAGCACCGCCTCGCGCGCCCTGGCGTCGTCGAGCGCCCCGCTGTCGGCGGCGGGCTGGAGCTCCTCCGCCAACCCATCCACCGCCGCGCGGGGAAACACCAGCCGGCTCGCGCCCTCCGAGAGGTTCACACAGCGGCACCCGGCCTCTGCCGCCATCAACGCCAGCCGCGCCGATTTTGCCTCAAGGCTGCGCAGCGTCACATCGGCACGCAGCGGATCAGCCGCGCCCGTACCGTAGAAATGCGTGGCGCCCGCATCCGCATAGACCATGTTGCAGCCAAAGAACGCCAGAACCCGCGGCCTCAGCGCACCAAGCGCCCAATATCCCGCAGTGAAAGCCATGGTGCCACCGGCATAGACGAAGCCGCCGAACCCGTTTTGCACCGGCACATACTCCGCCGCCGTCACGATACGCTGCCCCGCCCGCAGATCGATCGGGCGGCGATCCTCGGGAAAGTCCTCCGGATGGATCAGAACATCCCAGTCCGGCCGGATGCGCCAAGCGTTATTGATGACAACGATGGTGTCGAACGCGCTGCGCGGCCAGTCACGCGCCACCACGGCCTCTGGCGCGCTGCCAAGGATCAGGACCGTACCGCCGCTATCGTTCCCGCGTTTCAAGGTCCCGAAACTCTGCGGCGAAACCGGCAGCGGGTCCAGCCTCGCCGTTCACTCGCCCGTCGTGATCTCTCCGATCGCCTGAAAGAAAGACAGATCGCGGTTGAACCGGCCGGTCTTCAGGAACTCGACGGTCTCGGCGACGACAAGCGGGTTCATCATCATGAACGTATGCGTCACCGGTAGGACCATATGGTCGCGCATGCCCTTGATCCTTGTGCTGGCGACGCTGACCTTGCCGTCGTCCACCCCTTCGATCAAGGCGGAATAGACCGGGTTGAGCGATGTGTCCCCCGCGATCACGCCAAGATCGAAATGCACCGGCGGCAGCGTGTTGGGCAGGCTGCCGGGATCGGTACCAAGCTCCAGCCCCGCCGGGCCGTTCAGCCATTGGAACGGCCCGAGATCGCGGAATTCATCGACAAGTTCGCTACCGTGGTTCGGCGGCGCAAGCATCACGACCCGGCCCATGACGGGCGGCCTGTGGCCCGCAAGCCAGGCCCGCGCGAGAATGCCGCCCATTGAGTGGGTGACGATATGCACCCTCTCATTGCCGCATTTGGCGATCTGCGGCCCGACATAATCCGCGACCAGCGTCTCGATCGGCTCCTTGGTCGAAGGGTAGCCTTCGTTCACCACGCGATAGCCCGCGCCCTCCAGCGCCGCCGCCATCACCAGAAGCGAATCCTCACTGCGCGCCAGCCCGTGCAAGAGCACCACGCAGTCGGCCTTTGCGACGGCAGGCGACAGGAGCAGGGCGGCGGCAAGCGTTTTCCACATGGCAGCGAACATAGTCACATACCCCGCCTCGTGGGAGGGCCTTGCGCCGGGCGTGACGCTTCGTCACTCTGCACGCCCATGAAACCCCGGATGCCCCGCCTCGCCGCCCGCGCCCTTATCGTCGACGAGGGCCGTCTCCTGCTCGTCAACGCCTATCGCGGTGGGGTCAGCGATCTTTGGTGCGCGCCGGGCGGCGGTGCGCAGGCTGGCCAATCCCTGCCGGAGAACCTGATCCGCGAAGTGCATGAGGAAACCGGCCTGATCGTCGGGGTCGGTCCCTTGGCGCTCGTCAACGAATTTCACGACCCGGCGACGGGCTTTCATCAGGTCGATCTGTATTTCCGCTGCCATGTCGCGGCGGGACAGATCTCAGCGGATTGGCGCGACCCCGAGAAAGTGGTGACCAAGCGGCAGTTCTTCAGCCGCGAGGAGCTGGCCGCGATCCGCTTCAAACCCGACAGCCTGCCCGATGTCGCCTTCGGCGCGCCGGGCATCGCCCATTACGATCCCTTGGAGGTCATCGTCCTGTGAGCCGCGCCTTCGTCAAGGAAGACGGGCCGGACACCACGCCGCTGCCCGACCTGCCGATCAGCCCGCACCCGAACTATGTGACACCGCGCGGTCTCGCCGCCTTGCGCGACCGTCTGGCGACGGCGCAGGCTGAGCTTGCGCGTCTGAAGGCACGGGCAGAGCGGCTCGACACCCTCCCCGAACGCGCGGCTGAGCGCGATATCCGCTATCTTGAGGCGCGCCTGCGCAGTGCAATCGTCGTCGATCCGTCGGATCAGCCGAAGGATGAGGTTGCCTTCGGTGCGCGTGTGACCGTCATCGATGAAGAGGATGCCGAAACCACCTATGAGATCGTGGGAGAGGACGAGGCCGACGCCACCGCGGGCCGGATCGCCCCGCAATCCCCGCTCGCCCGCGCCCTGACCGGCGCGCGCGTCGGCGATGCCGTGGAGTGGACGCGCCCGGCGGGTACGGTCACGCTTGAGATCATCAGGATCGCGCACGGCTGATGCGGTAGGCGGTGCCATGGCAACCTTACTGGGGTCCGCGCTGCGGGACAAAGCTGCCGTTCTGCCAGTTAGACCAAATGACTGCTTTGTGGTCAGCAACAGTAGGTTAGTTCAGGTCGCGTCCTCAGGAGGATACTCTTTGAACCAATCGACTATGCTAGGCATGTTGGCCTCAAATGCGCCCGGCGCAAAGATATTCAACACTCCTGCCCGCGTCTTACTTCTGTTTTCAAAGTCATGCTGAACCCCGGCGGGTACGAAGATCGAAGCTTCCCTTTTCTGCATCGCGCCATTCATTACCGATAAGAAAGCTCATCGTTCCTTCCAAAACATAGAAAATCTCGTTCTCAGGTCGTGGGAACGTTCGCCAGATTCCTTTGGTGTTTGGGTCCATCCACCACTCGGAAATCGAGTACTGATTTGCCGTTTCAACGCCGTCTGCTTTGAAGTTGGCCTTAATGCGACCAATGTCGTAGCCAGGCCTGGCCACGTTCTAGAAAGATGGCTTTGCCTGGTCCTCGAATATTGTTCGGCTGGACTGTTATTTCCCTGCTTCGTTCCTTGCAGGCCGTCGAAGTTCGCCCTCGAGCCGACCGTCATGCAGCGCGCAGCTCGACTTAGGTCAGCAGAGGGCTCCAAGCGGACATTGAAGACATCGTCGGGACGAAGACCTGGTGAGAGTCTCTGTAACAATTTTCCAAAATAATTAGAGTTCAATGTCTTGATAAGGACCTCACGTGTGAAAACTCGTCCGCAAGAGGCATGTCCGGCCCGCAAACGAAAAGGGGCCCCGTTTCCGGGGCCCCTTCTGTTCCGTAACGGAACGGCGTGATTACATCATGCCGCCCATGCCACCCATGCCGCCCATGTCGGGCATGCCGCCGCCAGCGCCCTTCGGCTCCGGCTTGTCGGCGACCATGGCTTCGGTGGTGATGAGGAGGCCAGCGATCGAGGCGGCGTCTTCGAGCGCATGGCGCACGACCTTTGCGGGATCGATGATGCCGAACTTGAACAAGTCGCCATACTCTTCGGTCTGCGCGTTGAAGCCGAAGTTCTTGTCCTTCGACTCGCGGATCTTGCCCGCGACCACGGCACCGTCAACACCGGCATTCTCGGCGATCTGGCGCAACGGCGCTTCGAGCGCGCGGCGGACGATGGCGATGCCGGCGTCCTGATCGGAGTTGGCGCCCTTCAGACCGTCAAGCGACCTGCCGGCCTGCATGAGTGCGACACCGCCGCCGACGATGACACCTTCCTGAACCGCGGCACGCGTCGCGTTCAGCGCGTCGTCGACGCGATCCTTGCGCTCTTTCACTTCGATCTCGGTCATGCCGCCGACCTTGATGACGGCAACGCCGCCGGCAAGTTTCGCGACACGCTCCTGAAGCTTCTCGCGGTCATAGTCCGAGGTGGTTTCCTCGATCTGCGTGCGGATCTGGGCGACGCGGGCCTCGATCTCGGACTTCTCGCCACCGCCATCGACGATAGTGGTGTTGTCCTTGTTGATCGAGATCTTCTTGGCTTTGCCGAGCATGTCGAGACCGACATTCTCAAGCTTCATGCCGAGGTCTTCCGAGATCACCTGGCCGCCGGTCAGGATCGCGATGTCCTGCAGCATGGCCTTGCGGCGATCGCCGAAGCCCGGCGCCTTCACGGCGGCGATCTTCAGACCACCGCGCAGCTTGTTGACGACGAGCGTGGCCAGAGCCTCACCTTCCACGTCCTCGGCGATGATCAGCAGCGGCTTTTGCGACTGGATCACAGATTCCAGCAGCGGAACCATCGGCTGAAGCGACGAAAGCTTCTTTTCGTGCAGCAGGATCAGGCAGTCTTCGAGATCCGCGATCATCTTGTCGGCGTTGGTCACAAAGTAGGGCGACAGGTAGCCGCGATCGAACTGCATGCCTTCGACGACTTCGGTTTCCGTCTCAAGACCCTTGTTCTCTTCGACGGTGATGACGCCTTCGTTGCCGACCTTCTGCATCGCATCTGCGATCTGGCGGCCGATTTCGGCCTCGCCGTTGGCCGAGATGGTGCCGACCTGCGCGACTTCGGCGCTGTCGTTGACCGGACGGGCGGCTTTCTTGATCGCCTCGACAACCTTCGCGGTGGCAAGGTCGATGCCGCGCTTGAGGTCCATCGGGTTCATGCCGGCGGCAACCGACTTCATGCCTTCCTTGACAATGGCCTGGGCCAGAACCGTCGCGGTGGTGGTGCCATCGCCGGCCTCGTCATTGGTGCGGGAAGCGACTTCCTTCACCATCTGCGCGCCCATGTTCTCGAACTTGTCGGAAAGCTCGATTTCCTTGGCGACGGTTACGCCGTCCTTGGTGATCCGGGGCGCACCGAACGATTTGTCGAGAACGACGTTGCGGCCTTTCGGGCCGAGTGTCACCTTCACCGCATCGGCGAGGATGTTGACGCCGCGCAGCATACGGTCGCGGGCATCCGTGTTGAATTTGACGTCCTTAGCAGCCATTTTGCTTGCTCCTGGTTGTCTGGATTTCGGTTAAGAAAGCGGGTCTCAGGCGATGATGCCGAGGATATCGCTTTCCTTCATGATCAGCATTTCGGTGCCGTCGATCGTCACTTCCGTGCCCGACCACTTGCCGAAGAGGATACGGTCGCCCTTCTTGACGGACGGCGCAATCAGTTCGCCCGAATCCTTGCGGGCGCCTTCGCCGACGGAGACGACTTCGCCTTCGGCGGGTTTCTCTTTGGCGCTGTCGGGGATGATCAGACCGCCCTTGGTCTTGTCTTCACCTTCGATGCGCTTGACCAGCACACGGTCATGAAGCGGTTTGAATGCCATCTGGTAACACTCCCTAGGTTCCAGGTTATATTCCGTTAGCACTCACTTGGCATGAGTGCTAACGGCTTGCTAGTTAGGCGTCGGGGCGAGGCGAGTCAACTCCCCCGATGCCACAAAATCGCCGCTTTGCCGCCTTTGCGGAAAGCCTTGCATGGTCCAGATAGGATGTGGGACGGTTTCGGAGCCGAACGGGGACAGGATGCTGAGACATATCGTACTCGCGCTGTTTTTCGCGCTGCCCGCAGCGCCGCTTTGGGCGGAGTGTCAGGGGAATGATCTCTTGCCTGGCCTTTCGCCCGAAGACCGGGCCGCGATCACGGCGACGATCGACGCAACGCCTTATGGCCGTGGCAATGTCTGGCGCGCAACGCGCGGCAGCCAAGTTGTGGATATCATCGGGACCTATCACTTCGACGATCCGCGCCACGATCTGGTCATGGAGCAGATCCGCCCGCAGCTTGATGTCGCGTCGGTTGTCCTGGTCGAAGCCGGGCCAACGGAAACCGACAAGCTCAAGTCCGACATGGCCACGCGCCCCGATCTCCTTTTCATCATGCAGGGGCCGACGCTGCCGGAATTGCTGCCGGACGCGGATTGGCGCGCCTTGGCCGATGCCATGACCGCTCGCGGCGTTCCCGCCATGTTCGCCGCGAAGATGCAGCCATGGTACGCCACGATGATGCTTTCGACGCCACCCTGCATGATGGCTGAACTTGCAGACGGAGAGACGCGCGGCCTCGATATCCGCATCATCGAACGCGCGCAGGAACGCCGCATTCCGATTCGCGCGCTCGAGCCCTATGACACCGCGTTCAAGCTTTTCCAGACCCTGCCGCAAGATCTTCAAATCGAGATGATCCGCATGACCCTCGCGATGGGCGAACAGTCCGAAAACATGATGGCGACGCTGACGCGGGCCTATTTCGATGAGGATGCGCGCGTGACTTGGGAATTCGGACGGATCGCTGCCTATGGAATGGCGGACATGACGCATGAGAAAGTCGATGCCGATTATGCCATCATGGAACAGGCACTGATGATCCAGCGGAATGAAAGCTGGATTCCGATCATCGAGGATGCCGCGAGCCATGGACGGGTATTCGCCGCCTTCGGGGCGCTGCACCTTTCGGGCGAACACGGGGTGCTTGCACTTCTCGAACGCGCCGGGTTCCGCATCGAGCGACGGATGTTCCAGCCGGGCTGACAGCCCTGCCCCGGACGCAAGGCACCTCTGCGATGTGCGCTACGCCAGGCGTCGTGACAATCGCTCGTGCCTTGCCTATAAGGCGCGCGACCTCACATCGTTCAGCGGATAGCATCATGATCAAAGTCTTCGGCCACAAATCCCCCGACACAGACTCCACCGGCTCGCCCATTATCTGGGCCTGGTATCTGACGGAGCATCGCAAGCAACCGGCCGAGGCGAAACTGCTGGGTGAACCGAACACCGAAGCGGCCTTCGTCCTGAAGAAGTGGAAGCTGGCGAAGCCAGAGATCATTTCCGAGGTCGCCGCCGGCGAAAAGGTTGTCATCGTCGATACGAACAACCCCGCAGAGCTGCCGGCGGGGATCAATTCCGCCGACATCATCCAGATCATCGATCACCACAAGCTGACCGGCGGACTTGAGACAGCGGGTCCGATCGACATCACGATCAAGCCCTTGGCCTGCACCGCGACGGTCATGCACAATCTGATGGGTCCGCATGCCGCCAGGATGCCGCGCGAGATCAAGGGCGCGATGCTCTCCTGCATCCTCTCCGATACGCTGGAGTTCCGTTCGCCCACCACGACCGAACAAGACAAGGCGCTAGCCGAGGATCTTGCAAAGGACCTCGGCATCGACATCCCGTCCTATGCCGCTGAGATGTTCGAGGCGAAGTCCGACGTGGGTGCGTTCTCGGATGCAGAGCTTCTGCGGATGGATTCCAAGGAGTACAACGTCGGCGGCAAAGAGCTGCGGGTTTCCGTGCTCGAGACCACCGCGCCGAAGGTGCTACTCGACCGCAAGGCAAGCCTGATGAAATCGATGGAAGGCGTCGCCAAGGAAGATGGCGCGGACCAGGTGCTTCTGTTCGTCATCGACATCCTGAAGGAAGAGGCGACGCTTCTCGTGCCGAACGATTTCGTCAAGCAGGTCGCCGAGGCGTCCTTCGGCGCCAAGGTCACCGGCGACACCGTTGTCCTGCCCGGCGTGATGAGCCGCAAGAAGCAGATCATCCCGGCGCTGAAAGTCTGAGACCCGACCAATATGATTAAGGGGCGCGAGCGTGCGCCCCTTTTGCTTTCCGACATCCCGAAAGGCGCACCATGCCGCAGATCATCCAATCGCTGGCCGATATCTCTTCGCGCTATGACACCTTGCTGTGCGATCTCTGGGGGTGCCTCCACAACGGCAAGGAACCCTACCCTGCCGCCGTGGCCGCGCTTCAGGCTTTCCGCGCCAATGGCGGTACTGTCGCCCTGCTGACCAACGCGCCGCGCCCGAACGGCTTCGTGATCGAACAGCTCGACCGTATGGGTGTGCCTCGCGACGCTTGGGACCTTGTGGTTTCCTCCGGCGATGCTGCGCAGATCGCGATGCTCCGGGGCGCGGTGGGGCAGAAAGTCTATCACATCGGCCCCGCGAAGGATGACGGCTTCTTCACCGCGCTACCGGCGGACATGCCCGACGCGCTGGAGATCACCCGCGTCGCGATGGAAGAGGCCGAGGGCATCGTCTGCACCGGCCCCTTCGACGAAGTGGGGGAAACGCCTGAGGACTATCGCGCGACATTCCTTTACGCCAAGGCCAAGGGGCTGACGCTTCTTTGCGCCAATCCCGATCTTGTGGTCGATATGGGCGAAACCCGCATCTACTGCGCCGGGGCTCTGGCGCGGCACTATGAGACGATGGGCGGCACCGCCCTGTACTTCGGCAAGCCCTATCCGCCGATCTACGAACTGACGCGGCAACAGCTTGCGATGCATGGGCACAGCACCGATGCGGCGACCATGCTGGCCGTCGGTGACGGCATCTTTACCGATGTGCAGGGCGGCCTTGGTGAGGGGATTGACACATTGTTCGTCACCGGCGGCCTTGAGGCCGACCGCTTCGGCGACGATCCCGAAAATCCCGAGGCGGAAAAGCTGGACGGCTGGCTGGTCGATCACAAGATGACGCCGACCCATGCGATCGGCCGATTGAGATAGAATACTACCTTTTGGCAATATTGTTGCCGACAAGGCCAATCTTTAGCAAATAAATTACCCACTCGGATTGCACCGCGGCGCGGAACAGCTTATGCTGCGCTGCAACATGGCCAACCGGGATTCGCGATGATGCTCGACAACCTGCCGCGCGGAACGATCTGCATCGAGGATATGGAGATCGGCATGACCCGCTATCTCCAGAAGACGATCACCGATCGCGATATCGAGCTGTTCGCCGAGGTCTCGACCGACCGCAATCCCGTGCATCTCGACGACGACTACGCCCGCGATACGATCTTCGAAGGCCGCATCGCGCACGGGATGCTGACGGCCGGGCTTATCTCGGCAGTCATTGGCGAACAGCTTCCGGGCCACGGCACCGTCTATCTGGGCCAGAGCCTGAAGTTCATGGCTCCGGTCCGCCCAGGCGACACCGTCCATGCCGAAGTTAAGGTGACCGCCATCGACCATAGTCGTCGCCGTGTAACCCTTGAAACCCACTGCGCGGTGGGCGATACGGTTGTCCTGAAGGGCGAGGCGCTGGTTCTGGCGCCGAGCCGCAAGTTCGACTGATCCACGGCGGATGCTTCCGCCAGACGGGGGCAGATGCGCATCTTTCACGACTGGATGGGTCTCGGGGCCGCCGACAAGGGCGCATCCATCGCGATGGGCAATTTCGATGGCGTGCATCTTGGCCATCAGGCGGTAATCGACCTCGCGCGCGGCCACGGCGCGCCATTGGGCATCCTCACCTTCGAACCCCATCCACGCCAGTTTTTCGCCCCCGATGCCCCCGCATTCCGCCTGATGAACGCCGAGGCGCGAACGCACCGGCTGGAAAAGCTGGGCGTTGAGCGGCTTTACGAATTGCCGTTCACCGCCGCGCTGGCGGGGATGGAGGCCGAAGCCTTCGTCACGGATGTTCTGGTTGGCGCGCTCGGCGTATCCCACGTGACTGTCGGGACGGATTTCTGCTTTGGCAAGGGCCGCAAAGGCAATGTTGAGACGCTGCGCAAGATGGGCGCGGCGCTTGGCTTCGGCGTCACGATCGCTGAGTTGGTCGCGCTCGACGGGGCTGAGATTTCCTCGACCGCAATTCGCAAGGCCTTGTCGGACGGCCGCCCGCGCGATGCGGCGCATATGCTCGGCCATTGGCACCGGATCGAGGGTGAGGTTCTGCACGGAGATAAGCGTGGCAAGGATCTCGGCTTTCCGACCGCCAATATGGGCGTGTCCGGCCTGCACCTTCCGCGGCTCGGCGTCTATGCCGTGAAGCTGGATGTCCTGACGGGGCCGCACAAGGGCAGCCATGACGGCGCCGCAAGCCTTGGCGTGCGGCCGATGTTCGGGGAGAACCAGCCGAACCTTGAGACCTACATCTTCGATTTTTCCGGCGATCTTTACGGTGAGCACCTTTCGGTCGCTCTGATCGACTATCTCAGGCCAGAGATGAAGTTCGACGGGCTCGACGCCCTCGTTGCACAGATGAACGCCGATTGCGATCGCGCCCGTGCGATCGTGTCGGCACTCTGACCCCTTCCCTTTCCCGCCAGCGCCGGGCAATGTCGCCGCCGATGAAAGACCCGATCCCCCGCGACGGCCTTAGGCCGGATTTCTGGAAGCGCCCGCTCAACGCACTGACGCCGCGTGAGTGGGAAGCGCTGTGCGACGGCTGCGGCAAGTGTTGCCTGAACAAGCTTGAAGATGCCGATACCGGCGAGGTCTTCTTCACCCGGATCGCATGCCGCCTTCTGGATGATGAAACCTGCCGTTGCGGGCAATACGAGGAGCGCAAGCGTTTCGTCCCCGAATGTGTGGTGCTGACGCCAAAGACCATAGCTAAGGTCGCCTACTGGATGCCCTCGACCTGCGCCTACCGACTTAGGCATGAGGGCAAGCCACTTTACGATTGGCATCCACTCATCTCGGGCCGCGCGGAAAGCGTGCAGGAGGCGGGCGAATCCGTGCGCGGCTGGACGCTGCCGGAATACGAAGTCCCGGAGGAAGACTGGGAAGACCACATTATCGAGGACCTGTGATGGAATTCGCCTCTGACAACACCTCCGGCACCGCGCCCGAGATCGTGGACGCGCTGATTGCGGCCAATGCGGGCTACGCGCGCTCCTACGGCAACGATGCCGCGATGGACCGCGTCCGCGCGCTGATCCGCGAGATATTCGAGGCGCCGAAGGCCGAGGTTTACCTGGTCAACAACGGTACCACCGCGAACTCCCTTGCGCTGGCGACCTATTGCCCACCCTGGGGCGGCGTTTACTGCCATGAGAGCGCGCATGTCGAGGTGGATGAATGCGGCGCGCCCGAGTTCTTCATCGGCGGCGGAAAGATGATCACGGTTCCGGGCGCGATGGGCAAGATGACGCCGGAGACTCTCCTGAAAGCGATCGAGGCGACCCCGCAGGGCTTCGTCCACTCCATCCAACGCGGCATCGTCACTGTGACCAATACGACCGAGGCCGGAACTGTCTATACCGTGGCCGAACTCGAAGCGCTCTGTGCGGTCGCGAAGGCGTTCGACCTGCCGATCCATGTCGATGGCGCGCGCTTTGCCAATGCGCTTGTCTCGACGAACGCGAGCCCGGCCGAGATGAGCTGGAAGGCAGGCGTGGATATCCTCTCCTTCGGTGGCACCAAGAACGGTTGCATGGGGGTCGAGGCGGTCGTCCTTTTCGACCCGACGAAAGCCTGGGAATTCGAGCTGCGCCGCAAGCGTGGCGGACATCTCTTCTCCAAGCACCGCTACCTCTCTGCCCAGATGGAGGCCTATCTGACCGACGGTCTCTGGCTCCGCCTTGCCCGAGCGGCGAATGAACGGGCCGCCGTGCTCGAAGCGGCCTTCAAGTCGCATCCGGACGCGCGGCTGCTTTATCCGCGCGATGCCAACATGGTCTTCGCAAGCCTGCCGCGCGCTGTGCACCGCGAGCTCGAAGCCGCTGGCGCGCATTACTACTGTTGGCCCGGCGATCCTGCGCCCAAGGGACCGGATGACGAGGAGATCGGCGCACGGTTCGTCTGTTCCTGGAGCACCACAGCAGACGACATCGCCGCTTTCGCAAAGCTGCTGTCCGGCGCCGCCTGACAGCCAACGCTTTTCTGCGACAACACGGGAAAATCGGCGTAGCCCGTATTGGCCGCCCGCCCCGTCGGCCCTATAAGGCAGCGCAGCCGAAAGGACAGCTTATGCGCAAGGCAAAGATCGCACGGAAGACGGCGGAAACCAGCATCTCGGTCGAGATCAACCTCGACGGGACCGGCAGCTATTCGAATGAGACCGCTGTCGGTTTCTTCGATCACATGCTCGACCAGCTTTCGCGCCACTCGCTGATCGACCTGACGGTGCGAGCCAAGGGCGATCTGCACATAGACGACCACCACACGGTCGAAGATACCGGCATCGCCTTGGGTCAGGCGCTGATGAAGGCGCTCGGCGACAAGAAGGGTATCCGCCGCTACGGGCATTTCACGCTCGCCATGGACGACGCGCAGGTGGTCTGCGCACTCGATCTGTCGGGGCGGCCTTATCTTGTATGGAACCTCGATTTCCCGACCGCGAAGATCGGCACCTTCGACACCGAACTCGTCCGAGAATTCTTCCAGGCGCTCTCGACCCACGGCGGCATCACGCTGCACATGGACCGCAACCACGGCGTCAACAGTCACCATATAGCCGAGGCCGCCTTCAAGGCGCTCGCCAAGGCGCTCCGCATGGCGGTCGAAGCGGACCCCAGGAGCGACACGCTGCCCTCCACCAAGGGTGCGCTCTGATCCGATGCTGACGGTCTTGATCGACTACGACAGCGGCAACCTGCATTCCGCCGAAAAAGCGTTTCAGCGGATGGCGGCGGAAACCGGCGCGGGCCGCGTCATCGTTACTTCGCGGTCTGAGGACGTATCGCGCGCCGATCGGATCGTCCTGCCCGGCGACGGGGCCTTCCCTGCCTGCCGCGCAGCACTCGACGGCGTGACAGGCATGACCGAGGCGATCACCGAGGCGGTGACCAAGCGCGGTGTTCCCTTCCTCGGCATCTGCATTGGTATGCAGATGCTGGCGACGCGGGGCCTTGAACACCGCGAAACGCCGGGCTTCGGTTGGATCGGCGGCGAGGTCGTGCATATCGACCCCACCGACCGCGCGCTGAAGGTGCCGCATATGGGCTGGAACGACCTCGTCATCGACCATCCGCATCCGGTTCTGGACGGGATCGAGACCGGCCAGCACGCCTATTTCGTCCACTCCTACCAGTTCCGCGTAGCGGACCCGGCGCACCGGCTCGCCCATTGCGATTATGGCGGCGAAATCACCGCCATCGTCGGGCGCGACAACATCGTCGGCACCCAGTTCCATCCGGAAAAGAGCCAAGCGACCGGCCTTCGGTTGATTGCCAACTTCCTCAGATGGAAACCGTGACCGAAATCGCTGCCATTCTGGACGAGATCGCCGCTGCGATGGCGGAGAGACCGGATCGCGGCAAGGTGGCCAACTACATCCCCGAGTTGGCCCGCGTCGATCCTGCGCACTTTGCAATTTCCGTCGTCCTGGCAGATGGCAGCCAACATTCTGCGGGCGATGCCGAGGTACCCTTCTCGATCCAGAGCGTCTCAAAAGTCTTCGCGCTGGCGCTTGCCCTCGGACGGCTTGGCGATCAGCTCTGGCCGCGCGTCGGGCGGGAGCCTTCGGGCCTTGCCTTCAACTCGATCCTTCAGCTTGAACACGAACAGGGAATCCCGCGCAATCCGTTCATCAACGCGGGCGCGATCGTCGTCACGGATGCTGTCCTCTCCGGTCACGCCCCCCGCGAATATCTGGGTGAGCTTCTGCACTTCATACGCACAGCGGCAGGCGACGACGATATCCACATCAATCAGGATGTGGCGCGGTCGGAAACGGCGACCGGCCACCGCAACTTCGCGCTGGCCCATTACATCCGCGCCTTTGGCAATCTGAAGAACGCACCCGAGCTGACGCTTGGCGCCTATTTCCACCAATGCGCGGTCGAGATGTCATGCGCGCAACTGGCGCGCGCGGGGCGTTTCCTGATGGGCGCAGACGTTGGCCCACGCCTTTTGTCGGCGGAACGGGTGCGCCGGATCAACGCCCTGATGCTGACCTGTGGACACTACGACGGATCGGGCGAGTTCGCCTTCCGTGTCGGCCTGCCCGGCAAATCCGGCGTCGGCGGCGGCATCCTCGTCATCTCACCGGGGCAGGCGTCCATCGCGGTCTGGTCGCCGGGGCTGAACGAACAGGGCAATTCCCTGCTCGGTACGGCGGCGGTCGAAATGCTCGCCCGCCGTACCGGGTGGTCGGTCTTCGGTTAGGTCACTTCACGCGGGTCCAGTCCGATGCGCGACATATAATGCCGCCAAGAACGCAGCCCGACACGGCAAGCGGCATTGCCGCTCATCTGCATCTTGGAATTGTAGGTCTTGTCCCGGTCCGGCGCCCAGACCTTGCCATTCGCATAGGCACCGCTGCCGGCAGGCTGCATATCCCAGACGATCTTCTTGCCGACATTGGGCGAGGCGATTTCCTTGCCTGACCCGTCGAAGGCCTTGATGAGCGTCCCGCACAGCATGGCGCCGCAAGGGACGATCCGGACGTGGCCGAAATTGCCGTTGTCGTCGGGTTTGGTCTTCCACACGCCTTCAACCGGATCAGCGGTGGCCGCAGTGGCCCCGATGATGACGGCAGCAGCGGCAATCAGGAACTTCCTCATCTGCAAATCCTCCCTCGCAGTTGGCGGGATCATCTGCGAATCTCCCCCAGCTCGTCCAGCGTTACGTAACGTTTGGCGGGCTTTGCAATCCCTGGTCGGCTGTGGCAAGAGGCCCACGCAACGGAGACCCCCGATGATCCTTTACCCCGCCATCGACCTCAAGGACGGACAGTGCGTCAGGCTTTTGCATGGCGAGATGGACAAGGCGACGGTCTTCGGCGACGACCCGGCGGCGCAGGCCGCGAAGTTCGAGGCGGCGGGCTGCGAGTGGTTGCATCTCGTTGATCTGAACGGCGCCTTCGCCGGAGAGCCCGTGAATGCGGCGGCGGTCGAGGCCATTCTCGCCCGCGTGAAGGTGCCGACCCAACTTGGTGGCGGCATCCGCGACATGGCGACGATCGAGATGTGGCTCGCGAAAGGCCTGGCCCGCGTCATCCTCGGCACCGTCGCGGTCGAAAACCCCGGCCTCGTGCGCGAAGCCGCCCGCGCCTTCCCCGGAAAGGTCGCCGTCGGCATCGACGCACGGAATGGCAAGGTCGCGACGAAAGGCTGGGCCGAGGAGACCGAGGTGATGGTCACCGACCTCGCGAAAAGCTTCGAGGATGCCGGCGTCGCCGCGATCATCTACACCGACATCCTGCGCGACGGCGCGATGAAGGGCCCGAACATCGCCGCCACGGAGGCGCTCGCCCGCGCGGTCGCGATCCCGGTCATCGCGTCGGGCGGCGTCTCCTCGCTCGCAGACCTCATCGCGCTCCGCGACACAGGCATCATCGCCGGGGCAATCTCAGGCCGCGCGCTCTATGACGGAGCGATTGATCTGACCGAGGCGCTCGCCGCGCTCGAATCCGCATGACTGCTCCGAAAGTCCAATCCTGCACGCTGCCCGGCTTCAGCGCCCTTCACGCCCGCTGTTCGGACGGTGACTTTCTCGATTGCTACCGCGTAGCGTCCGTGTTGCCGCCCCGAGAGGCGGCCGAGATCATCATCGATTTCCCCTCCTGGGCGCGGGTCCTGCTGATGATCCGGCGGTTCGCGACCGCGCCATTCGGGCTCGACAACGACGGCCCGGCTGTTGTCGACAAGATCGGCCCCTTTCCAATCGAAAGCGATAGCGGCGATGAATTGATTGCAGGCTTCGACGACCGGCACCTCGATTTCCGGGTATCGGTGATCTCGCGCGAAGGCCGGGTGTCACTCGCGACGTGGGTCCATCCGCACAATCTGGGCGGGCGGCTCTATCTGGCCGCCATCATGCCCTTTCACATCCTCATCGCGCGGAATGCGCTCGCCCGGGTCGGGCGGCGAAGTTAACCGCCCGCTGCCGCGCCGGTCAGCTTTTCCAGCGCTCCCTTCATCTTGCCGATGTATTCGGCGTCATCGTCGATCTTGAGGTCGTCAAAGGTCTCTTTCGGGTCTTGATAGGCGAGCCAGACCTTGCCGTCGGTATCCTCGTAAGCCAGAACCTTCAGCGGCAGGTAGAGCCCTGCCAAGGGGTCGGCCTGCATCGCAGGCGTACCGAGCGCGGGATTGCCGAAGATCAGAACCTGCGCCGGCGCGAGTTCCATATCGACGCTCGCCGCGCCCGCAGCGTGGTCGACGCGGGCAAAAACCGTCGCGCCGGCACCCTGCACTGCGCTTTCCAGCCGATCCATCACCTCGGGAACGGTGCCCTGCGCTTCAATCTTTACCACGTCGGCAGCGGTCTGAAACGCCGTCAACGCCATCGCGACGGCCAGAGAGAGTGCTTTCATGTCGTGCCCCTTTTTCTACGCTTGCGGTCCGATCCCTATGCTCTGGCCATCCGCCGCGCGTGCCAATAAAAGAAGCCGTGATCGGCAATGGACCGCCAGAATGCTCAAGACGCGCATCATTCCCTGCCTCGACGTGGCCGATGGCCGCGTGGTCAAGGGTATCAACTTCGTCAACCTGATCGACGCCGGCGACCCGGTGGAGGCGGCCAAGGCCTACGACGCCGCCGGGGCGGATGAGCTCTGCTTTCTCGACATCCACGCCACGCATGAAAATCGCGGCACGATGTACGACCTTGTCACCCGCACGGCGGAGCAATGCTACATTCCCCTGACCGTCGGTGGCGGCGTGCGGACGCATGAGGACGTACGCGCGCTCCTCCTCGCCGGGGCGGACAAGGTCAGCTTCAACTCCGCCGCAGTCGCCAATCCCGAGGTCGTGGCCGGGGCCGCCGACCGTTTTGGCAGCCAGTGCATCGTCGTCGCCATCGACGCCAAGACGGTGGCGCCGGGCCGGTGGGAAATCTTCACCCACGGTGGACGCAAATCCACGGGCATCGACGCGGTCGCGTTCGCCCGAACCGTCGCTGCGAAAGGCGCGGGCGAGATCCTCCTGACCTCGATGGACCGCGACGGCACGCGGGCCGGGTTCAATCTGCCGCTGACCCGCGCCATCGCGGATGCGGTCGATATTCCCGTCATCGCGAGCGGTGGCGTCGGCACGCTCGACCATCTTGTCGAGGGCATCACCGAAGGCCATGCCTCGGCCGTCCTTGCCGCCTCGATCTTCCATTTCGGCGATTTCACAATCCGCGAGGCCAAGGAACACATGGCCGCCGCGGGCATTCCGATGAGGCTTTCATGACCACGCTCGAAAAACTCGCGGCCACCATCGAGGCGCGCAAAGGGATGGACGCGGAAAGCTCCTGGACCGCCAAGTTATTGTCAAAAGGCCCCGAGAAATGCGCCGAGAAGTTCGGCGAAGAGGCAATCGAGGCAATCATCGAGGCGGTGAAGGGCGACCGCGCGCGGCTGACCTCCGAGGCGGCGGATGTGCTCTATCACCTGCTCGTCATGCTTGCCGCGCGGGATGTGACGCTGGCCGAGGTGCTTGAAGAACTCGAAAGACGCGACGGCACCTCCGGCATCGCGGAAAAGGCCGGGCGCTGAGCCCCGGCGATTGCGCTTCGCTTCGGCGCGGCCTATTGCAGGGTGAAAGGGGCTGAAAAGGACGGCATCATGGGCATCGACAAGCAAAGCGAGATCGCGGCCAATCTTCAGATCGGGCCGACCTCACTCGGCATGGTGCGCATCTATGTCGAGGCGGAAGGCATGGAACTGCCGCTCGACTTCGATCCCGAAGAGGCCGAAGAGATCGCCGAGGAACTGCGCGCTGCAGCCGAAGCCGCACGCGGCATGACCGCCCCTAAAGGCCCGAAAAAGAAGAAGTAAGCCCCGGATCGCGAAGACCCTGAAGCCGTAGAGCCGCGTGGCGGGCGAATTTCTGTGTGATGACCTTGCGCCGCGCCCCGGCAAGCGCCACCTCCGGCCCCATCCGCACGATCTCGGCGCCATAGCCGTCGGCAACGATCAGCCCGGTTTCCGGCGGCAGGAGATCGACCGGGAACTCAACGTCGACCGCCCAGAAGAAGCGGTCGCCCCACTCCAGATAGCTCTGCCACTTGCGGTCCGACACATAGTCCATCCGGCTCGACTTGCATTCGACGATCCAGATCTCGCCCTTAAGGCCTATCGCCATCACGTCAACTCTGAGGCCCGGCGACGGCACCATTTCCTCGACCGTGACGAATCCATGATCCAGCATATGGCGGCAAACGCCACGCGCTAGAAGCTGGCCGGGCATGAGGTCCTGAGGCATGGGCGGACTATGAACATAAAGTGAACATGTGTCCAGACCTGCGCCTCACGCCCGGCAGCCGTCTTGCAGTCATACCCATGTCAGGCAGCGTTGGCGAGCCCGTCCACTTTTGACAAAACCACATTCACGAACAGATTGACAAGGAAGACCGCCATCGCGCTCACGGTCAGAAGCGACCCGATGATCGCCAGCGCCTCGCCTTGCCCGGTTTCGGCCAGAGCGATGCCCGGCACCATCGTCCAGACACCAAGCGTCGCGAGACCGAAATGCACCCGCGACAGGATGGAAGCCGCCGCACGCGGCGTCAGATGGTAGAATATCCCCATCAGCGACATTGTGACGAAGCCGACAAGGTTCAGGTGTGCATGGGCGGGCGCAAGGGTGAAATCCTGCGTGGTACCCATGTGTATGCCCCAGAGCATTCCAGCCATGACGTAGACCGCGCCCGAGGCAAAGAAGAGAAGACCTATTCCTTTCATTTCGCGTTTCCTGTTTTGACCACCGGCCGTCCCCATTGAGGCCGGCGGTGCGACATATCATCACATAAACGCGATGGAAAAGGTCAGGAAATCCGCACCGGCCGCGACGCCGCTTTTCAATCCCCTTGCTGCACTCCGCCGCAATGCCTAGATTGTGTGCTGGCGGGTTCTGCCCCTCTCGTACGAGGCCCTTTTCCAGTGGCCGATAATCACTTCCGAGGGAGCTGGCTCTGCCGGGACCGTGGTCCTGGTATCTGGCACCCACCTGGTAAACCAGGCTCTCGGGAAATTCACGTCTCTACGGTTGCCGCGGTTCCCGCCACTTCGCCTTCCAAATGAAAAGGGGGCGGATTTCCCCCGCCCCCAATTCACGCTCCTTCAAATGGCTTCGACTTAGAAGCCGACGACCAGCGATACGCCGAGCTTGTTGTCGGTCTGGATAGCGCGCGCGTCGTTGTAGTCGGTGATATAGCTGACCCGCGTGGACAACGCCTTCGTCATGGCGAAGTTCATCCCGAGTTCGTTGTTCACGCGCAGGGCGGTGTCCGACTTCAGGATGTCGGTGTCCATCGTCGCGAACAGGGTTTCGCTGAAGCGATGATAGAAGCGCGACGAAGCGACATAGCCAACTTCGGTCGTCGTGGCGCCGACACCGTCTTCAAGGTAGCTCGCGCCCACACCGGCCTGCACGCGCCAGGTCGTGGCAGGCGTGTTGATGATGCGGTAACCCGGGCCGAAGCCGAGGAAGCCATCGTTCTTGTACTCGGCCGCAGTCGTCGCGAGGCCGTCGGTGTTGATACGGCCAAGAACGAAGCCATAGAAGTCGCTATTGTTGAAGTAGTAGTTGGCATCGTAGACGCCAAACGCGCTCTTTTCCGTGGTCGTACCCGCACCTTCCGAGAACTCGATCGCAAGACCAACCGTCTGAACGAAGACACCCGTGCTGTGACGCATGCGCGCACCGATGGTCAGGTCCTGCGTATCCTGGTTGCCGTTGCTGCCCGAGTAGGACAGGGCAAGGCTGCCCGACAGGCCGAGCTTGGCTTCAGGATTGCCAAAGCGCGCTTCGTCTTCGGAGCGGGCGAAATCGTCCTGAACGCTACGCTCGATGTCGCGCACCTGATCGTTGACAGCGCTCATGCCCGTGAGGGTCGACTGGGCGAAGACCGGTGCGCCGGCCAGAAGCGCCACGGCGGACGCGGCTGCAAAATATTTCGAAATCATCATGAGTTTCTTCCCTCTCATGGAAGCCGGACACAGCGCCCGGCCTTTCGTCTGCCAAGCGCATATAGACGGCGCTTCCACTCCACGGAACGGACCCGGAGACGATTAGAGGGTCAAGTTACCCATTTGCTACACGAATAATAATAATGTTTAATATGAGTATTTGTTATGTTATTTGCCGAATTCGAAAGTTTGGCGCTTATTCAACGGATTGGGAGCCGAAGTGAAACTGTCGAGCACCTCTTCGGATTCAGCATCAATCCCCTTCGCCACCTGCTCTATGACCCGGTGCAAAGTAGCGCTCACCTCCGCATCCATGTCTTCGCGCCAGACTGACCAGACGGGATAGGGAAAGACCGGCGCTTCGCGCACCGGATGCAGAGTGCCTGCTTCGATAAATCGGGCAACATAGCGTGCCGGCAGATAGGCGGCATGGTTGCGGCGCGCGATGTAGTCAGCCGTCAGCGCACCAAATCCGAAAGTGACGCCGGGTGACACGAGGCTTGGCAATTGCAGAGCATGGTTCTGGATGAACTCCGAGCCCCAATCGACCATGATGTAGCGCCCCGGAAGATCCGCGATCCTGGCGTCCGGCCACGATGCAACAAGGACCAGCTCCTCTTCCAGCACCGGCTCGGCACGCAAGCCTGGCCTGATCGTAGGTTCGTACATGATCGCGACGTCCAGCATTCCCTCAACCAGAAGTCGGGTAAGTCGCGGTGGGAGGCCCAGTTCACCGCGAATACTCAGTTCCGGCATCTGCTGACGAAGGCCGTCGATCAGTCGAAAGCCCAGACGCGGCCAGAGCGAATACTGTGCTCCGATCGAGATGAACCGGGTGAACCCCTCTGGAATGGCGACCTGCTGGCGCGCCTCCTCCCAAATCTTGAGAAGGCTCATGGCATAGCCTTCGAACTCCCGTCCGGCGGGCGTAAGGTCCGCGCCAGCTTTCGATCGGGTAAAGAGCGTTCGACCGAGGGAGTCCTCCAACCGCTGAATGCGTAGGCTCACGGCCGACTGAGTGACAAACAGCCGGGACGCGGCCGAACCGAAAGAGCCTGTGGCCGACACTTCGAGAAAGGTTTTGATGAGCTGAATATCCATGGCCCGTTGTAGATCGGGCCAGAAGCCTGCCGCAATGGGCGATTGGCACGCGGCCCGCGGACGCTGCTGCGTCCGAACGTGCCGCGGTTCTATCGCGGAGCGTTTGCCGATTTGCGCACGCTCGCCGTCAATCGGACGGGGGCAGGCATGGCAACAACACCCAAGCCACCGCGCGGACCGTCTTCAGGTTTGGCCATCCGCATTATGGCGATGGCGAATTGGACGCCGGAAAAGACTATCCCGTTGAACACGAAGAGCATCACCACAGCGATCCAGCCCACAGGTGAGGTCGAGATCAGGTGCCAGAGATTGGCAACGTTGAGCCAGAGGAGTGCTGTGACGAAGACCGCCGACAGCAGGAACCCGATAAGAACATTCTTGATGTAAAGACGGACGAGTGCGGGCATGGCAAATCTCCCTTCTTGCGCATTTTAGCGATGGCGTCGGAAAAATCCCAGCGCCACGCTGTCGCAGTCGCTCAGCCAAGCGTGAGGAGGATAAGCGCGACGAGCGCGGGCGCGGCCTGCACGTAAAAGATCCGGCGCGAGGCGGTCATCCCGCCGAAGATGCCGGCAATTGCGACGCAGCACAGGAAGAAGACCGCGATCTGCCACCAGATGTCCTGCGCTGCCAGCAAGGACCAGATGAGCCCGGCGGCGAGGAAGCCGTTGTAGAGGCCCTGATTGGCCATCATCGCCTTGGTCTTCGGGAAAAGATCCTTCGGGATGGTGCGAAAGACCTTCGGCCCCCGGCTTTCCCAGGCGAACATCTCAAGCCAGAGGATGTAGATGTGAAAGGCCGCGACAAGACCGATGAGGAGTTTCGCGGCGATCAGCATCAGAAAGCCTCCGGCTTCGCTTCGCGGGCCATGTGATCAAGCACGGCATTGACGAATTTCGGCTCCTTCCCATCGGGAAAGAAAGCGCGGGCGACATCGACGAATTCGTTGATGACGACCTTCGGTGGTGTCGCCGAGGCGGTCAGTTCCGCGCCCGCCGCGCGGAAGAGCGCGCGCAGCACCGGGTCGATGCGGTCGATCGGCCAGGTGGCGACCAGCGCCCGGTCGGTCATCTGGTCGATCCTGGCCTGCCAGTTCACCGCTTCTTCGACGATCTGGCGAAAGAGGTCGCGGTCGCCCTCGGCCATTTCGTCCTCATCATAGACCGCACCGAAACGGTGCGTCTCGAATTCGCGGGCGACACGGTCCACCGACTGTCCAGAGGCCTCCATCTGAAAGAGCGCTTGCACGGCGTAAAGCCGCGCCGCGGCCTTCATCTGGCGCTTTGCGGTGGAATTGGCTTTCGGCTTGTCGTCGCTCATGCGCGGGCGGGTCCTTCGGTTTCCCCGGCGATGCGGAATTCCTCGCCCTTCGGCTTGAACCCGATGCCTTTGGTCTGGCGCGCCCATTTGCGGGAAAGTGCGACCAGATGCAAGGCCGCCGCCGCCGCCCCGCCGCCTTTGTTCTGGCCCTTGTGATCGGCCCGGACCACGGCCTGATCGCGGTTCTCCACGGTCAGGATGCCGTTGCCGATGCAGGCGCCATTGAGACCGAGGAGCGTCAGTGCGCGCGAACTGTCATTGCAGACCGTGTCGTAATGCGTGGTCTCACCCCGGATGACGCAGCCGAGCGCCACGAAGCCATCGTAATCGGCCATGCGTGAGGCCAGGCCGATCGCGGTCGGAACCTCCAGCGCCCCCGGCACCTCGACCAGATCGACGGTCGCACCCGCCGCTTCGGCAACCGCTTTCGCCCCCGCGACGAGGTTGTCAGCGATGTCCTTGTAGTAAGGCGCCACGACGATCAGGAGCTTCACCGCCCGGTCAAAGCGTGGCAGGTCGAGGATGTGGTGGCTTTCGTTGGCGGCCATGTCTCAGCCCTTCGTGATGGGGCGCGTGCCCACGATTTCCAGATCATAGGCCTCAAGCCCAAGATAACGCGTCTGCGGCGAGTCGGTCAGCAGGATCAGCTCCCGCAACCCCATGGAGGACAGCATCTGCGCGCCAAGCCCGGTGTGCTTGACGGTGCGGGGCCCTTCCTCTTCCTCGACCAGAAGCTTGGTGCGTGGGTTGCGGAAGACGCAGACAACGCCCCTGCCTTCCTCGGCGATGATCCGCATCGCGCGCTCAAGCTCGCCCGCCGGTGCGGGGCCAAGTGCCAGCATGTCTTCCAGCACGTTCAGCGCATGGGTGCGCACCAGAACCGGCGCGGCCGTGGTGATGTCGCCCTTGGTCAGCGCGACATGTTCGACACCCTCGGTCACGTCGGTGAAGACGCGCATGGTCCAGTCGCCGCCATAGGCCGAGGTCACGGCCCGTGACATCGTTTCCCGCACGAGGTTGTCGTTGCGGCGCCGGTAGGCGATGAGGTCGGAAATCGTGCCGATCTTCAGCCCGTGCTTTTTCGCATAGGGGATCAGATCCGGCAGTCGCGCCATGGTGCCGTCGTCCTTCATGATCTCGCAGATGACGCCTGCGGGATTTAGCCCGGCAAGGCGGCTCACATCCGTCGCGGCCTCGGTATGGCCCGCACGGACCAGAACGCCACCGTCACGGGCGCGAAGCGGAAAGATATGGCCTGGCGTTGCGATGTCCTGCGGGCCCGTCGCCGGGTCGATGGCGACGGCGATGGTCAGCGCGCGGTCGGCCGCAGAAATACCCGTCTCCACACCTTCGCGCGCCTCGATGGAGACAGTGAAGGCGGTTTCGTGCCGCGAGGAATTCGAGGTCACCATCTGCGGCAGGCCAAGCGCAGTGACCCGCGCCTGCGTCAGCGTCAGGCAGATCAGACCACGCCCGTGTGTCGCCATGAAGTTGACCACATCTGCGGTCGCGAATTCTGCCGGTATAACCAGATCCCCCTCATTCTCGCGATCCTCATGATCGACAAGAATGAACATCCGGCCCTTGCGGGCCTCCTCAATGATCTCTTCGGTCGAAGCGATGTCACCTGAGAATTCGCTGGTCATTGCGGGCGGTCCTTTTGTCTCCTCCGCCGCGATAGCCGATGGACCGGGATTTTGCCAGCCCACAGGCGAGGCCTATCCGGGCTGCGCCGCAACGTTCTGGGCGAAATAGCGTGCGGCGGGAAGGAAACCGGCCATTCGCGCGGTTGCGGCCCAATCTTCTTCCAACGCCGTCTCGCCAATGACGAGGACACGGTCGGCGGGCGCGCGGACAGCGGCGGCCATCGACAGGAGCCGTTCGCGTGTCTCGCGCCAGCTTTCCGTGAGCCTTGGCGCCCGCTCAGCCGCGTCCACGGCTACGCTCTGCCTTGCAAGTGTCGCGGCGACCCGTCCCGGGTCAAGCGGCGGCTGCACCGCGACAAGGCGGCCGATATGCGCAAGACGTTCCAGCTTCTCCGCATCGCCGGGGCGCATCCGATCCTGTTCGCGCAGAAGCCTGAGCGCATTGGTCGAGAAGAGAAACGCGACGAGGTCATGCCCCGTCGCGGCGCGGACCCCGGCATAGGTCTTGTAGTCGAGCCCGATCTCGGCCGCGCGCTTCACCCGCAGGCGCACGACCTCGACTGGCAGTTGCGGCAGCAACGCAGCGCGCGCCGAGCGCCAGCAATGGGCGCGCCAACTCTTGCCGTCTGCAAGGCTTGGGCCGCCGTTATGGCCCGGCCCCACGATCATTGCGCCGCCCAGTCCTGAAGCCGCGCGACATAGCGGGCAAGCGTATCGATCTCAAGGTTCACGACATCGCCGACCCTGGCCGCGCCCCAGGTCGTGACCTCTTTCGTATGGGGAATGATGTTCACGCCGAACTCGGCGCCATCGACCTCATTCACCGTCAGCGAGGTGCCATTCAGCGCGATCGAGCCTTTCGGCGCAATAAATCCGGCCAGAGATTTCGGCGCGCGGAAAGTGAAGCGCGTGCTGCCGCCTTCGTCCCGCATCCCAACGATCTCGGCCACGCCATCGACATGGCCAGAGACGATATGGCCGCCAAGTTCATCCCCAACCTTCAGCGCGCGTTCTAGGTTGAGCCGCTTGCCCGCGGCCCAGCCGTTTCGCCCGATATTGGTCTTTGAAACCGTCTCGGCAGAGATATCCACGTCGAACCAGCCCCGCGGTTCGGTCCCGGTGGCGACTACCGTCAGGCAGACCCCGTCGCAGGCGATAGAGGCACCAATGGTGATCGACGCTACCGGGTAGGCCGTGCCGATCCGCGCGCGCAGGTCACCCTTCTGCTCCACATGCAGGACTTCGCCTAGATCCGTGACGATGCCTGTGAACATACTCCGCCCTCCGTTTGGCTTTGGGTATCGCGCGGCTCCCCCGCTGGCAAGACAGGGGATGCTGTCGTCCACACAGCATATCCGGGACGTTCGCGCGGGAAAACGGCAGAATATCCGTGACATCCGGGGCCGCGCCGGGCAGATGAAGCCAGATATTTCCGGATCGAGTATGAATGTGCACCCGTCAGATCATGCCCCGCGCCGCATCCTGATGCTTCAGGGTCCGCATGGGCCGTTTTTCCGGCAGCTTGCGCGGCATCTGCGGCAGGCAGGTGCCGAGGTCTGGCGCGTGGGCTTCAATCGGGGCGACGAGATCTTTTGGGGCAGCGAGGGCTACCTGCCCTTTACCGGACCGGCCGAGGACTGGCCGGCCTTCTGCGCACAGAACCTCGGCGATCGGAAGATCACCGACCTCATCCTTTACGGCGACGCACGCCCGATCCATGCCGAGGCCATCGCGCTGGCGACGGCGCGCGGCATCACTGTCCATGTCTTCGAGGAAGGCTATCTCCGCCCCTATTGGGCGACCTATGAGCGTGGCGGTTCAAACGGGCATTCGCGCCTCATGTCGATGAGCCTTGACGAGATGCGCTGTGCGCTCGAGCGATCGGGCATGGAACAGCCGCGCGCGCCGGCGACTTGGGGCGACATGCGCGAACATATCTTCTACGGCGCGCTCTATCATTTCTTCGTGCTGACGATGAACGGCCGCTACCGCGCCTTTCGCCCGCATCGTGGCATAACGGTCGCCAGCGAATTCCGGCTGCATCTCAAGCGTCTTGTCCTGATGCCATGGCACAGCCTGCAGCGCCGACTGGCGAGTTGGCGCATCTGGATGGGTGGCTTTCCCTATCATCTTGTTCTTTTGCAACTCGACCATGACGCGAGTTTTCGCGCGCATTCGGATTTCACCTCGACCACCGATTTCGTCGAGGCCTGCCTTCAGGCCTTTGCCGAGGGTGCTCCGCGGCATCACCATATCGTCTTCAAGGCACATCCTTTGGAGGATGACCGCAGCGCCGTCGCGGCGACGATCCGCGCCGGAGCGCGCCGCCTCGACATCGCAGCCCGGGTGCATTTCGTGCGCGGTGGCAAGCTCGCCAGGCTTCTCGACAGCGCCCGCAGCGCGGTCACCGTGAATTCCACCGCAGGCCAGCAGGTCCTCTGGCGCGGGCTGCCACTGAAGGCGATGGGGCGGGCGGTCTACAGCCTGCCCGATTTCGTCTCGGACCAGCCGCTGCCGGATTTCTTCGCCGCACCGACACGTCCCGACAGCCGGGGCTATCGCGATTATCGCCACTATCTTCTCGAAACCTCTCAGATTACGGGAGGATTTTACGCGGCGCGCGGACGCCGCCAGATCCTTCGGCAGGTCGTCGACATGGTTCTCTCCGCAGAAGATCCCTATGACGCGCTTGTTTCCGGCAAAGCGGCACCACGGCAACAGTTGCCGGGAACGGAACAGACGAACTGGTAATGCGCGGACCCCTTCGGTATCGTTGAGAAAAATATTGGCAGGTTCTGGCAAAGGAGCCGAAATTCGTGGTCATCGTCAGTCGCCGTAGAACCAGCCTGCTGGTGTGTATTGCCGTTGCGGGCAGCCTTGTCGGGTGTGGCCTGCCGCGCTCCGGTCCGAACAAGCGCGAAATCTTCTCCGCCTCGGTCGAAAAGCAGGGCGACGCCTTTATCGTTCCGGTTGATCACCGCATCACCGACCTGACAGGCGTGAAGCCGAGCCTCGGCTTTTCCAAGGCCTTTCAGACCGCCGGGCTCGTCGGGTCCGACGTGATTCATTCCGGCGACGTCCTCGGGCTGACAATCTGGGAAAATGTCGACAACGGACTTCTGGCCAATGCCGGGGCCAATGCGACGGCGTTGAGCGAAGTGCAGGTCGATGGCGCCGGCTATATCTTTGTGCCCTATGCCGGGCGCATCAAGGCTGCGGGCAATACGCCAGAGGCTTTGCGCCAGATCATCACCGAAAAACTCAGCGCCCAGACACCGGACCCGCAGGTCACTGTTGCGCGCGTGGCGGGCGATGGGTCCACCGTTTCGGTCATGGGCGGGGTCGGCGGTCAGGGTGTCTTCCCGATCACCCAGCCGACGCGGACACTGTCGGCGATGCTCGCAAAGGCGGGCGGCGTCACGATCGAACCCGAGGTCGCACAGATCACCGTGACGAGGGGCCGCACGTCCGGCAAGGTTTGGCTGAAAGACCTCTATACCAATCCCCGGATGGATATCGCGCTGCGCCCCGGCGACGTGATTCTGGTGGAAAAGGATCAGAGGACCTTCACCGCGCTCGGCGCGACCGGCGCACAGAACCGCGTTCCCTTCGCGACGCAGAGCCTGTCAGCGGTCGAGGCCATCGCGCAGGTTGGCGGTCTGTCCACGAACTTCGCCGATCCGACTGGCGTCTTCATTCTGCGCGACGAATCCGAAGGCGTCGCGCGGCAGGTCCTGGGCCGTCCCGATCTGGTCGGCTCACAGCGCATCGCCTATGTCATCAGCCTGACCGAGCCAGATGGCCTCTTCAACGCGCGCGATTTCATGATCCGGGATGGCGATACGGTCTACGTCACCGAAGCACCCTATGTTCAGTGGACAAAGACCCTTTCGGTACTGACAGGCACGGCGAACTCTGCCAACGCCCTTTCCAGCGCCGCCGGAAAGTGATGGCTGCGCCCGGCGCGGTTCACCATGACAGTGGACACGAAGCGGGCGTGGAACCGCGTGAGCCGCTCTATGTCTATAACGGCGGCTTCCTGACGCAGCCACGGCTGCGGCGTATCTTGCGGCTTGCCGGTTATGACATCCGGCTTGGCAAGCCCGCCACGCCAGAGGATCGCGTCGGCGTCTGGGGTCGCAGCCCGACCGCCCCGCGCGGCGAGACCGTCGCCGATCTGACCGACACCGCGATTGTCCGCATCGAAGACGCATTTCTGCGGTCGATTCGCCCCGGCCGCGACGGGGGTGAGCCGCCGATCGGTCTTCTCATCGACCGTAGGGGCGGCGTCCATTTCGACAGCTCCGCACCCTCCGACATCGAACATCTCCTGATGCACGAAGCGCTGGATGACGGCGCCATACTTCAACGCGCGCGGGATGGAATGGCGCGTCTGAAGCATCTCCATTTGTCGAAATACAATAATTTCGACCCCGCGACACCGGTTCCAGATCCAGGCTACGTGCTTGTCATCGACCAGACGCAGGGCGATGCCTCGATCCTCTATGGCAAGGCGAAGGCGTCCACCTTCCGCGAGATGCTGGTCTTCGCGCAGGAGGAGCATCCCGGCGCGCGGATCGTCATCAAGAGCCACCCTGAAACCGTCGCCGGACATCGTCCCGGCCACTACAACGACGGTCACGCGCATGGCCATATCTCGCTGTTGAGCGATCCCGTCTCACCCTGGGCGCTTCTGGACGGCGCCATCGCGGTCTATACCGTTTCGTCCCAACTTGGGTTCGAGGCAATCATGGCTGGCCACAAGCCGCGCGTCTTCGGGCAGCCATTCTACTCCGGCTGGGGCCTGACGCTGGATGAAAACCCGGTGCCCCGTCGTGAACGCCCCTTGACTCGCGCCCAGCTCTTTGCCGCCGCGATGATCCTCGCGCCGACATGGTACGATCCCTGCCGTGACCGGCTGTGCAGCTTCGAGGAAGCGGTCGACCATCTGGAGGCGCGGCTGCGCGCGCATCGCGCCGATCGGGCGGGCTATGTCGCTGCGGGCATGCGGCTTTGGAAGCGGGCGCATCTGCAAAAGGTCTTCGGGGCCGAAAAGCGGCTTCGCTTCGAAAATGACCCCGGTCGCGCGGTGTCGCGCGCCAAGGCAGAAGGACGCGGCCTTCTGGTCTGGGCCGGGGCGGAGACAGACACGCTTACTGATCTTGCAGGCGATGTGCCGCTCTGCCGCGTGGAAGACGGATTCCTGCGCTCACGCGGGCTCGGGGCCGCGCTGGTGCCCCCACTTTCGCTGGTGAGCGACCGGAGCGGGATCTACTATGACCCGCTGCGGGAAAGCGATATTGAGCGTCTGATCGCCGAAGGTCCGCCACCGGGCGGGGAACGCCGCGCCGAACGATTGATCGCGCGAATCCGCCGTGCGGGCCTCAGCAAATACAATCTCGACCATGCCGCCCTGCCGGACCTGCCAAAAGGCCACCGCATCCTCGTGCCGGGTCAGGTAGAGGACGATGCCTCAATACGCCTCGGCGCCGGGGCCGAACATACCAACCTCGCGCTTCTGGCACGGGTGCGGGCTGAAAACCCCGGCGCAATCGTGATCTACAAGCCGCATCCCGATGTCGAGGCGGGCCTGCGCGCGGGCGCCGTACCGGAGGCCGAGGCTCTCGCCCATGCTGATCTGATCCTGCGCGAGATGGGCCCCGCCGATCTCATTGACGCAGTGGATGAGGTCTGGACGATCACATCGCTTCTCGGCTTCGAGGCGCTGCTCCGGGGCAAGAAGGTGACCTGCCTCGGGATGCCGTTCTACGCCGGCTGGGGTCTGACCCGCGATCTCTTCGCGGAGCCGGAACGGCGCAAGGCACGACCGAACCTCGCCGCGCTCGCCCATGCCGCGCTGATTTCCTATCCGCGCTACCACGATCCGGTCTCGGGCCTGCCTTGCCCGCCCGAGGTTGCAGTGGACCGGCTGGCACGAAGGGAGACCCCGCTGCCGGGGCGCGGCAATCGGGTTTTATCGAAGCTTCAGGGTTTGTTCGCCAGCCAGGCGTGGCTCTGGCGGTGAGGACGGATGCCTCCGGCGGAGGTATTTTCGGCAAGATGAATTTCAGAGACGCGACCAGAAGCTGAGCATGTCCGGGCCGATCTGGTCTATATGCGCGAGGGTGAACCGCGGCGCTACGGCGAGGGCATCTAGACCGAGCGGCCCGACCGCGGGTCGGCCATCCGCACCGAGCGCAATGCCCGCAGCGAAGAGCGCGAGCTCATCGACGAGATCGGCCTTCAGAAGCGACGCCGCGAGTTGGCCGCCGCCTTCGCAGAAGACGCGGGTGAGGCCGGCCTTCGCAAGTGCGGCGAGCATGGCGGCGGGATCGAGCCCTTCCGCCGCTTCCTCTACCTCGATGAGATGCGCGCCCCGTGCCTCCCAAGCCTCCCTTGCAGGTGCTGCTGCGGCGGGGCCGTGGAGCAGCCAGACCGGAACCTCGTCCGCCGTGTTTGCGAGCGTGCCATCGGTCGGTAGGTCCAGCTTGCGCGCGGCAATGACCCGCACCGGTTGATGGCCGATCCCGAGACCGCGCACGGTGAGCGCGGGATCATCCGCCCGCGCCGTGCCTGCGCCGATCAGCACCGCGTCATGCGTCGCACGCATCGCATGAACCCGCCGCCGGGCGGCGTCACCCGTAATCCACTGACTTTCGCCGCGCGCGGTGGCGATACGGCCGTCAAGGCTGGCCGCGAGTTTCAGCGTGACCATCGGGCGGCCAAGGCGGATGCGGTTCAGAAAGCCGCGTTGCAGTGCCTCGGCCTCGGTTGCCAGCAGGCCGGTCTCAACTGAGATCCCGGCGTCGCGCAGCAGCGCATGGCCGCGCCCGGCCACGCGCGGATCGGGATCTTCGAGCGCAGAGACAACGCGCGCAACACCAGCGGCGGCCAAGGCTTCGGCGCAGGGCGGGGTCTGCCCGTGATGTGCGCAGGGTTCCAAGGTGACGTAGGCGGTGGCACCGCGCGCGGCGCGGCCCGCCTGCGCGAGCGCTACGGTTTCGGCGTGGGGCCGACCGCCGGGCTGGGTCCATCCACGCCCGACGATGCGCCCGTCATGGACGATGACCGAACCAACCGCCGGATTGGGCCAGACCCGGCCAAGCCCGCGCCGGGCCAGTCCAAGGGCAAGCGCCATGTATCGCCGGTCGGCCTCTCGGCTCACTCTTCGGCGGCGCCGGTCGGGCGCAGTTCCGAGACGAACTTGTCGAAATCGTCGGCTGCCTGGAAGTTCTTGTAGACGCTCGCGAAGCGGACATAGGCTACGGTATCGATCCGGGCCAGCGTCTCCATCACGATCTCGCCGATCGTCTTCGACGGGATGTCGGTTTCGCCGAGACTTTCCAACCGCCGCACGATGCCCGAGATCATCTGATCGATACGCTCGGGATCGATCGGGCGCTTCTGCATCGCGATGCGGATCGAGCGTTCCAGCTTGTCGCGGTCAAAATCCTCGCGCTTGCCAGAGGATTTGATGACGACGAGGTCGCGAAGCTGGACCCGTTCATAAGTTGTGAAACGCCCCCCGCAGGCCGGGCAGAAGCGCCGCCTGCGGATCGCCACATGATCTTCCGCCGGACGCGAATCCTTCACCTGCGTATCGACATTTCCGCAAAACGGACAGCGCATTAGCTTCCCCTCGGCCTTCAGCCCCGATTATCCACAGGCACTATAGGCGGGCCGCTAGGATTTGGGTAGGGGGCAATTGCGGCCACCAGATACCGAAAAACGCTTGGGAAAAACTCCGCGAGCGTCTACCGCGTCAGGCAGACCACGACCTGACGATCATGTGGCGCGCGCCGGTGTTCGAAAAGGTAAATGCCCTGCCATGCGCCAAGCGTGGGGATGCCACCGATGACCGGGATCGACAGGCTCACCGGCAACAGCGCCGCCTTGATGTGCGCGGGCATGTCATCGGGGCCTTCGTAGGTATGGGTCAGGTAGGCCATCGCAGGATGATCCGAGGGCGGCACAAGGCGGTGGAAGAACTCCGTCAGATCGCGGCGCACCTCCGGATCGGCGTTTTCCTGAATGCAGAGAGAACAAGAGGTGTGACGGACAAAGAGGGTCAGCAGACCGTCGCCCTGACTTTCGCAGAAGGCGCGCACTTCGCCGGTGAAGTCGTAAAGGCCCGCGCCGCGGGTGGCGATATGAAAGGTCCGGTGTTCCATCAGCGGCGCCCTTGCAGGGCGTGGTAGAGCTTCCGCACTTTTTGATAGAGAACATTGCGGGGCGGGAAGTCCGGCTTGCGGTGCTTGCGGTCGAAGACGGTGAAATCGATGGTGTCTTTCCAGTTCAGGGCTGTGATCGCCTCGTATCTCAGGCCGAGCTTCCAGGCGAGATAGGGAAAGGAAATCTGGTCACGCCGGGAATAGCGCAGGACATGTTCGAACCAGCGATCACCGAAGCGGATGAGGTCGGGTTCATGGTGGCGCCGCAGGATGAAATGCCCCTCGATCAGGCCGGCATGTTCGGGCATCCCCTCGGCCCGGTAGGTCCGCATGCGTTCCTTCACGGTCCGGTAGTCGTCGAGGCCGAGTTCCCAGACGGTCTGCCCCTCCTGATAGACGCAGTCGCGGCGGAAGTGAGGAAAGGCGAAGAACCCGGCGTCGGACTGTGCCTGAACGGCGGCCAGCACGACCTTCGGGTCGGTCTTCAGGCGCGACTTGTTGTCGATCCAGATCGACCAGTCCTCATCCGGGAAATAGCGGTGCGGCATGAGTTTGGCCCGGCGCGACGCGCGGGCAGGATCGAGGCCGTCGAGCGGGTCGTGGAAGATTTCGACGCCCGGTAGGATCAGCTCCGGTTTGTCGGTGAAGAGGATGCGGCGACAGCTCTCGAAGCCGCCGAAAACTTCGGCGTTGAAGAGGTCGGAGGCGCCGTAGTGGGCGGAGTAGAGGACAAGCGTCATGGCGGCGAGTATAGACCGGCGACATGACTTGGGAAGCGGGATTTCACGGGTGTTTCGCGCGTGAAAAAAGCATAACTATCTGAAATATAATAAATTTACTAGAGGCGTTAAGGATTTCGAAACCACTGCCGCCGACCGCGGCGGATTTGCGGTGCAAAGCGACGATTTTGCCCTCGCATCATTTTCGCTTCGATGCTGAGATGGACGCCGAGGAGATGGAAATGGCACAGTCGGAGAAAGACAGTGGCGGCTCCCCGCCCTGTTTCCTGCACGAACTTGACCCAAGCGTGAGCGGCATCGCGGATGCCGAGACCGAACGCGACGTCGCGAACTGGCGCAAGGCCGAACGCACCCGACTGATCGCGGCGCGGCAGGCAGTGCCGGTGGCGGCGCGCGAGGCGGCGGATGCTTGGATCGCGGCGGAGCTGACGCGGATTCTGGGCGATCTTGCGGGCCGCAGCGTAGCGCTTTACTGGCCGTTCAAGGGCGAGCCGGACCTGCGCGGCTGGGCCGCAAAGCAGCGCATCGCAGGGGCAAGGCTCTGCCTGCCGGTCGTGATCCGCAAAGCCGCACCGCTGATCTTCCGCGACTGGAAAGCGGCGGAGAAACTGGAGCGCGGCGTCTGGAATATCCCGATCCCGCCGGAAACGGCTGCGGAGGTCGTGCCGGATGTGGTGATCTCCCCCGTCGTCGGTTTTGACGCGGAGCGCTACAGGCTCGGCTATGGCGGCGGTTTCTACGACCGGACCCTGGCGGGTTTGCGCGCCGCAGGCCGAAGGCCGCAGGTCATCGGCGTGGGCTATCGGTTCCAGCGAATCCCGACGATCTATCCGCAACCCTACGATGTGGCGCTGGATGAGGCTGTGCTGGCAGAGATTTGACCGACGGCGTTCCGCGCCTCAGAAATCCCGGAAGATCCGCACAATATCGCAATAGGTGCCGCGCGCGCTGCCAGCGGCGATGCTGCCATCCCCCTTGTTCTTGCTGAAGGAGGTGAAGAGCGCCATCTGCGTCTTCTTCGTCTCATCCAGCGTGAAGGTGATGCCCTGACCCTGTTTGCGCGGCGGCGGCGAGGCGCGGTAGATCCGCGTTAGCGCCGACATTCCGAGGGCGCGCATCACATAATCACCGGCGGCGCAGAGATATTGCGTTTCGGCATCGGGGCTGGGGGAGTCGACGACGAAGGTCCGGGCATCAATCGGCTGAACGCGCATCCCGTTCTTGGCGGTGAAGGCCAGCGCGGGCGGGGCGAAGGCGGCGATGAGGGCGAGGGTCAGGATCGGGCGGAACATGTGGCCTCCGAAGCGCGGGGATGGAAGATGATGCCCGGTTTCGGGGCAGATGTCGCCCCACAGGCGATCAAGATTATGCGAGGGGATGATGGGGTGAACCCCGCCCTAAGTTTGGCATGCCTGTAGTTGAGCATCACGGAGGCGACGCCCGCCCCCTAGGGTGTGTGAAGAAAAAGCACTGCGGAAGCGCGCCTCAACGGCTCGTTCGGCTGTTCACTGCCCCGAGCGCACGGCGCTTCAAAGTCCGAGTGTCGTCACAGAGCGCCAGTCGAACGCCCGCACCCGGTCCTGTTCGGCGAAAACATCGTCCCGCGTGAGGCCGGTACTGGCATAAAATCCGTCAGAGAACGATCCGGACGACGGCATCGGAGCGCCCTGATCCAGACTGTTCTTCGACACGACGAGTGTCGAGACGTTGGGAAGCCCGTGCTCAGCGCAAATCTCGGCCGCCCGGTTGAGATAGGAGGCCAGGCCCTGCCCGTTGACCTTCGACATGCCAAGCCGGCGCGCCAACTCGGAATAGGTGATGGCAGGTTCGCCCGCGATAACCGCCTTGGCAACGATCTGGATCGTCGCCAAGGCACGCTCTTGCGCCAGGGGCGTCACGCCGGAGACGCTCATTGGTCGAGGAAGCTTCTGAGCTTCCGGCTCCGGCTCGGATGCTTCAGCTTGCGGAGCGCTTTCGCCTCGATCTGACGGATGCGTTCGCGGGTGACGCTGAATTGCTGGCCGACCTCTTCCAGCGTGTGGTCGGTGTTCATGCCGATGCCGAAGCGCATACGCAGCACCCGCTCCTCACGCGGGGTTAGGGAGGCCAGAACCCGTGTCGTGGTTTCCTTCAGATTCTCCTGAATGGCCGATTCCAGCGGCAGGATCGCGTTCTTGTCCTCGATGAAGTCGCCAAGCTGGCTGTCCTCCTCATCACCGATGGGGGTCTCCAAGGAAATCGGTTCCTTGGCGATCTTCATCACCTTGCGGACCTTTTCCAGCGGCATCTGGAGTTTTTCGGCCAGTTCCTCGGGCGTCGGTTCGCGGCCGATTTCGTGCAGCATCTGGCGGCCGGTCCGAACCAGCTTGTTGATCGTCTCGATCATGTGGACCGGAATACGGATCGTACGGGCCTGATCGGCGATCGAGCGGGTGATCGCCTGACGGATCCACCATGTCGCATAAGTGGAAAACTTGTAGCCCCGGCGGTATTCGAACTTATCGACCGCCTTCATCAGGCCGATATTGCCTTCCTGAATGAGATCAAGGAATTGCAGCCCGCGGTTCGTGTACTTCTTGGCGATCGAGATGACGAGGCGAAGGTTCGCTTCGACCATTTCCTTCTTGGCCTGCCGCGCTTCCTTTTCGCCCTTCTGGACCTGGTTCACGATGCGGCGGAATTCCGAAATGTCGACGCCGACATATTGGCCGACGGTGGCCATCTCATTGCGCAGTTCTTCGACCTTGCCCTGGCTCTTCTCGATCAGCGCCTGCCAACCACGACCGGATTTCTCGGCCATGCGGTCGAGCCAGGCCGGGTCAAGCTCGTATCCGCGATATTCGTCGATGAATTCGCGACGGTTGATGCGGGCCTGATCAGCGAGCTTCACCATGTTCGAATCGATCGACATGATCTTGCGGTTGATGCCGTAAAGCTGGTCGATCAGCGCTTCGATCCGGTTGTTGTGCAGATGCAGTTCGTTCACCAGCAGCACGATCTCGGAGCGCAGCTTCTGGTAGGCGCTCTCATCGGCGATGGAGAAGGTGCCATCCTCATTGAGGGTCGCCGACATGCGCAGGTCCTGCATCTCGGCCAGACCGACATAGTCGCGCGCGATGATTTCGAGCATCTCGAGCACGCGCGGCTTCAGCGCGGCCTCCATCGCAGCAAGCGACATGTTGGAGGCTTCGTCATCCTCGTCGTCGTCGTCATCGGCCTTTTGGATCGGATTTCCGTCGGCATCCAGCTCGGGCTCGCCCGCATCGGTCTTGCTGGACGAGGTGGCGTCGCCGCCGCCGATCACCGTTTCATCGTCATCGCCCTCGTCGTCGAGCGAGCGGCCGAAGGTCGCATCAAGGTCGATCACGTCGCGCAGGAGGATGTCTTCGTTCAGCAGCTCATCGCGCCAGATGGTGATCGCCTGGAAGGTCAGCGGGCTTTCGCAAAGCCCCGCGATCATGGTGTTGCGGCCCGCCTCGATCCGCTTGGCAATGGCGATTTCGCCCTCGCGGCTCAGAAGCTCGACCGAGCCCATCTCGCGCAGATACATGCGCACGGGATCGTCGGTGCGGTCGAGCGTCTCGGTCGTTGACGACGACAGCGCCACCTCGCGCGAAGTCGTGGTTTCGACCACGGCACCCGCGTTGTCGGTATCCTCGCCGCCCTCGTCGTCCTCGATCACGTTGATGCCCATCTCGGAGAGCATCGACATCACATCCTCGATCTGCTCGGACGAGACCTGTTCGGGCGGCAGGACCTGGTTGAGCTGGTCGTAGGTGATGTAGCCGCGCTCGCGCGCATCCGCGATCATCTTCTTGACCGCCGCCTGGCTCATGTCGAGCGTATGCTCGTTGTCCTGATCGTCGGTCTTCTGATCGTCGGTGTCCTTGGCAGCCATAGGCGCTCCTTGCTTCTTCAGGACCGGCGGGCAGGCCGGTGCGAATCGGTCGTATTTATGTAGCGAATCACGGCGACGAATCACAGGGGCCGAATCTCGGCGCCCGCCGCGTTCAGGGTTTCTTCTTGATCCAGGCCGCGCCGTCGATCAGCGATTGCAACTGGGCAGACATCGCGGCGCGGTCCTCGCCACCTTCGGACACCTCGTCGAGATTCGATCGCTCCGCCCGGTGGCGCGCCTCGGCAACCTGTGTGAGACGCCAGGTGAGCCCTTCGTCGGCAAGACCGCCCAGATCCTCCATCGCCTCCGCGATTTCGGCCTGGGCGCCGCGGCGCGCTTCAAGCTTGGCGAATTCCTCGGCGAGACACATCAGGGCAAGATCGAAATCGGACGCGCTGCGCAGCGGCGGCGCGATGCGGACATGGGCAAGGCCCAGAAGCTTTTCAACCTCCGGTCCCGCTGCGGACTCGATCTTTCTGCGAAAAGCATCGCTCTCGGTCAGGGGTTCGGCGTGAAGCTGACGAAGAAGCGCGTGGCGCAGGCGGTCGTGGCCCGGATCGCGCATTCCGACCGTCTCGAACTGACTCTCGAAACGCTCCAGCGTTCGGGGATGGGTGAGCCCGATGGCAAGGATCATCGCCTCGTGGAGATATTCCTCGACCTCCGGCCCGCTGGCCGCCGCCAGAAGCGTGCCGCGCGTCGCGGGGAGTGATGGCGCTGGCTGACCGCGCCAGGCCCGGCCGGGCGCACGCGGCACGAAGGCCGGGCGGCCGGTACCGAAAAGCTCCCGACGGAGTCGATTGATCTCATCGCCGTAATGCGCGCGAATCGACGCATCGGCGATTTGCTTGATCGCGGCACGGAGCGATTTGTCGAGCGCTGCCTTCCGCTCGGGGCTGTCGAAGACGCGGCCCTCGGTCTCCCGCCGCCAGAGGAGGTTCACCATCGGCTGCGCCGTGTCGACGGCCTTTTGCAAGGCATCGCGGCCGCGCAGCCGAATCAGATCATCCGGATCCATGCCCTCGGGCAGGATGACGAAGCGCAACCCCTGCCCAGCCTCGACCATCGGCAGGGCGAGGTCGATGAGCCGGGTGGCGGCGCGTATGCCGGCCGTGTCGCCATCGAGCATGATCAGGGGCTCAGGGTGGATGCGCCAGAGGAGACGGAGCTGATCCTCGGTAATCGCAGTGCCCAAAGGCGCGACCGCCGCCTCGAACCCTGCGGTCACGAGCGCGATCACGTCCATGTACCCCTCGGCGACGATGAGCGGCTGGCCCTTCCCGGCCGCCTCGCGCGCCGGTCCGTGGTTGTAGAGGCTGCGCCCCTTGTCAAAAAGCTCGGTCTCGGGCGAGTTCAGGTATTTGGCGCTGTCGTTCGGGTCCATCGCGCGACCGCCGAAGGCGATGCAGCGGCCCCGCGCGTCGCGGATCGGAAAGATGATGCGGTTGCGGAAGACATCATAGGGCGCCTTGCCCTTCTGGCTTGGCTTGGCGAGCCCCGCCCCGAGGATGAGTTCATCCGCGATGCCCCGCCCCTTGAGCTGATCCCAAAGCCCCTGCCAGCCCTCGGGCGCAAAGCCAATCTCGAACCGGTCCTGTGCCGCTTCCGAAAGCTTGCGGCCCGCGAGGTAGTCCCGCGCGGCGGCGCCCGCCCCGGTCTTCAGCTGCAACCGATAGTGACGCACCGCCTCATCCATGACCTTGGCGAGCTCGCTCCGCCGATCGGCCTTTTCCGCCTCCTTCGGATCGCGGGCCGGCATCTGCATCCCCGCCTCGCGCGCCAGCGTCTCGACCGCTTCAATGAAGGACATGTTCTCGGCCTCTTTCAGGAACGAGATCGCGTCGCCCTTCGCGTGGCAGCCGAAGCAATAATAATAGCCCTTGCGGTCGTCGACATGGAACGAGGCCGACTTTTCCTGATGGAACGGACATGGAGCCCACATGTCGCCCTTGGCCTGGTTGGATTTGCGGTTGTCCCAGATGACTTTTCGGCCGATCACGCCGGAGAGCGAGACGCGGGTGCGCAGTTCGTCGAGGAAACCGGGGGGCAGACTCATCCCGTGAATATCGGCTCTTCGGACGGGCCGGGCAAGGGGGGCGCTGCCCCCTCTGCGCCCTGAGGCGCATTCACCCCCGGAGGTACTTGGAAACAGAAGAAGGGAAAGCCGCAGTCTTCTTCTGTTCTCAAACACCTCCGGGGGAGTTCCGGATTTACTCCGGGACGGGGGCAGCGCCCCCGCTGTGGTCAGTTCAAGGTGGCGCGGGCGGCGACCGCCTCCATCGCTTGGTGAAGCTCGTGCACCGCCGACCCGGCCATCGACCGGAAGACCATGATGTCGAAGCTATCTGCGCCCGCGCGAAGGAGGATCGTCATCATGTGATTAAGGCCGGTGCGGGCCACTTGCCCATCTGCGAAAGACGACGGCCGCAGGTCGAGCGGCACCAGCCGCGCGAGAACCGCCACCGCGCCAGGACCCTTGATCCGCATCCGCGCCCAAGCGTCGCTTTGATCGCTCAACGCCGCGATGCCTGCAAGCGGCGCAGGATCAGGGCCGATCAGAAAGGCCTGATCCATACCGGTCCAGAGGATCGACGCGTGACCGGAGGTTTGCGATTGCCCAGGAACCGGCCAGCCCAACCCCAGCTTTTTGAGTTCGGAGCCAAGGGCGCGGGCTTTGCCGTTCAGCGGTGTCACCGAGGTCACGCGCATGAAGGGAAGTTCGGAGAGGGTCATTCCGCCGGAGACGCGTGGCAAGAGACCGTCGCAGGCGGATTTTTCGATCAGGCTAGGCACGGGCACGTCCTCCATCCGGGTCGAAGAAGACGGGGTTGACGACCTCGCAGAGAAGGTCGGTGCCCCGCAGGTGATCGACCAACCGCACCCGGCTGCCATACCGGGCACGCCCGTTCTTCAGGAAGGCGAGGCCGAGGTGGCTTTTCAGAGTTGGCGACCAGCAGACCGAGGTGACATAGCCCTGATCGTTCACGCGGATGGGTTCCGCATCTTCATCGAAAAGATGGGCGCCCGCACCGATTTGCTTTGACGCCGGAACTGGCCTGAGGCCAACGAGATGCTCGCGTTCCGCCCCGGTCAGGCCGGGCCGTTCGGAGGCCGCCTTGCCAATGCAATCCTTCTTCTGAGAGACCATGCCTTGCAGGCCGATATCGAAGGCCGTCACCCTTCCGTGGATCTCAGCATGGGTGATGAAGCCCTTTTCGATGCGCAAGACGTTCAGCGCCTCCATCCCGTAGGCGCCGCCGCCGAGACTTTCGGCGCGCGCGACCAGATCGCGGCAAAGTGCTGCGCCATGGCGGGCGGGGACGGCGATCTCATAACTCAGCTCGCCCGAGAAAGAGATGCGGAAGAGTCGCGCGTCAACGTCCATCACGCGAACCGAACCACAGCCGAGGAACGGCAAGGCGGCATCGTCGATCGGCTGTTCCAGAAGCGAATTCAGAAGCTCCCGCGCCAAAGGTCCGGCGACGGCGAATTGCGCCCATTGCTCGGTGACCGAGATCATGTGCACGTCCCAGCCGGGGCAATGCGCCTGTTGAACGAAATCGAGATGCCGCATCACTTGGCCGGCGGCGGCGGTGGTCGTGGTCATCAGATAGTGGCTGTCGCCCAGCCGCGCGGTGGTGCCGTCGTCCATCACCATCCCGTCTTCGCGCAGCATCAGCCCATAGCGGACGCGGCCCGGCTTCAGGGTCGAGAAGGTGTTGGTATAGACAAGGTCGAGAAACCGCGCCGCATCCGCGCCCTGAATGTCGATCTTGCCGAGGGTGGAGACGTCGCAGATTCCGACCCGCTCGCGCACCATCGCGACCTCGCGGTTGCAGCTGTCGAGCCAGCTTTTCTCGCCCGGACGCGGGAAATAGGAAGGACGATACCAGAGCCCCGCCTCGATCATCGGCGCGCCGCGCTCCACGCTGGCCTGATGCGAGGTGGTAAGGCGTTCGGGCGCGAAGCCCTTGCCCTGTCCGCCCGCGCCGAGGGCGGCGACGGAAATCGGGACGTAGGGCGGCCGGAAGGTCGTGGTCCCGGTCTCAGGAATGCCGCGCCCGGTCGCATCGGCCAGCACCGCAAGGGCCGCGACATTCGAATTCTTGCCCTGATCGGGGGCCATGCCTTGCGTCGTGTAGCGCTTCATGTGTTCGACGGAGCGGAAGTTCTCCTGCGCCGCCAGCCGCACGTCCTTCGTTGTCACGTCATTGGCGAAGTCGAGCCAGGCACGGTGCTTGGCATCCGGCACGTTCCAATAGGCACGGATGCGGATCGCGCCGTCTTCGGCCTGAGGCAGTTCGATCTTCGGCACTTTGCGCCCAAGTTCGGAAAGTGCGGTTTTGGCGGCACCGGCGCCCTCGGACAGGCAGGATTGCGTCGCATAAGTCCCATGCGCCGCTCCTGCCGCCTCCAGTCCCGGCACTATGCCAGGCTTGGGGACAAAGGCCGCGATATCGTCGCGCCAGACCGGTCGGCCGTTCATGTGGCTGGTCAGATGCAGCGCGGGGTTCCAGCCGCCGGAGACCGCGAGGCAGTCGCAGGGGATGCGCGTGATCCGGCCCGCGCGGTCGGCGACGACGACCTCGCGCAGGCCCTTCCGCCCGACCGTATCGACGACCCGCGCCCCGGCATGGAGCGTCACGCCATCGGGCGCGTTCGCATCCTCGCGCACGTCGATGATGGCCGAGACCTTGACGCCCGCCGCCTTGAAATCGCGCGCGGTCCGATGAGCATCGTCATTGTTGCCGAAGACCGCGACGGTCTGCCCCGGCGCCACGCCCCAGCGGTTGAGATAGGCGCGCGCGGCGCCTGCCATCATCACGCCCGGCCGGTCGTTGTTGGCAAACGCGATGGCACGTTCATGCGCGCCCGAGGCGAGGATCGCGCGCTTGGCCACGATCCGCCAGAAGCATTCGCGCGGCAGGTCCATCGGCGGGCGCGCGAGGTGCAGGCCCACGCGTTCGATCGCGCCGTAAGTGCCGCCGTCATAGGCGCCGGTGACGGTGGTGCGGGTCATCAGCCGGACGTTGGGCATGGTGGACAGTTCCGCCAGAACCTCCTCCGCCCAGTCCGCACCGGGCTTGCCCGCAACCTCGTGCGTCTCAGACAGAAGCCGTCCGCCCATCCGCGCGTCCTCTTCGGCGAGGATCACGTCGGCCCCGGCGCGTCCGGCGGTCATTGCCGCCATCAGGCCTGCGGGGCCGGAGCCGATCACCAGAAGGTCGCAGAAGGCATAGGCTTTTTCGTAGCGATCCTCGTTGTGCTTTTTCGACAGTGCACCGAGGCCCGCAGCACGGCGGATCGCCGGTTCGTACAAGGATTCCCAGAGCTTACGCGGCCACATGAAGGTCTTGTAGTAAAAGCCCGCGCTAAGGAATGGAGACAGAAGATCATTCACCGCCATCAGGTCGAAATTGACCGAGGGCCAGGCGTTCTGCCCGCGCGCATCAAGGCTCGCGTGGATCTCCTGCATCGTGGCGCGGACGTTGGGGACTTGGGCGGAACCACGGCCTACGGTCACGAGCGCGTTCGGCTCCTCCGACCCCGCCGTCATCACGCCGCGCGGGCGGTGGTATTTGAACGACCGGCCGAATACCTTCACGCCGGAGGCGAGAAGGGCCGAAGCCAGCGTGTCACCCTGAAAGCCGGTATAATCCTTGCCGTCGAAGCGGAACCCGACCGGGGTGTTGCGGTCGACAAGGCCCTTGCCCGCGATCCTCATGCCTTGGTCCCCTTCGTCGCGGGCCGCTTCCGGTCGGTCAGGAGCCGCGTCGCGGTGATCGCATGGGTCACGGTGTTGCGCGTGACCTCGATCCAGGCGGAACAGCCAAGCTCGTGATACCAGAGGTCCACGGTCTCGCCCGCCGGGTTGTCGCGGAGGTGGAGGTAGTCGTCCCATGCCTCGGGCGCGGCCCCTTCGGCGGGGCGGTCGGCATAGACGGCTGCGCCGTAATAGGTGAACTCGCGCCGGTCGCGGTCACCGCAGAGGGGGCAGTTTATGCGCATACTTCTCTCCCCTCAGTGCAGGTTATGCTGTGACCCGGTGCCTTCTTCATCAAGAAGGTGGCCCGTGGCGAAACGGTCGAGGCGGAAGCGGCGGGCGACCTCGTGCGGCTCCCCCGTCGCCATCAAGTGCGCCATGCACCAGCCGGAGGCTGGCACAGCCTTGAAGCCGCCGTAGTTCCAGCCGCAGTCGATGAAAAGCCCGCCCACGTCGGTCTTGTCGATGATGGGCGAGCCGTCGGGCGTCATGTCCATGATCCCACCCCACGACCGCAGGACCTTTGCCTTGCCGATCATCGGCATCAGCGTCATGCCCGCCTCCATCACATGTTCGACCATCGGCAGGTTCCCCCGCGCGGCGTAGGACGCATAGAAATCCAGATCGCCGCCGAAGACGAGGCCGCCCTTGTCGGACTGGCTGATATAGAAATGCCCCATGCCGAACGAAACCACATGGTCGATGACGGGTTTCAGCCCCTCGGTCACGAAGGCTTGCAGGACATGGCTTTCCACCGGCAGCCGCATCCCCGCCATCGCGGCCACCTGCCCCGAACGCCCCGCCACGATGATGCCCACCTTCTTGGCCTTGATGGCGCCGCGCGAGGTCTGCACACCGGTGACGCGACCGTCCTTGATGTCAATCCCTGTGACTTCGCAGTTCTGGATCAGGTCGACGCCGCGCTGATCCGCCCCGCGCGCATAACCCCAGGCGACCGCGTCGTGGCGCGCGGTACCGCCGCGCCGGTGCAGAAGCCCGCCATAGATCGGAAACCGGGTCTGCTCGAAATCGAGATAGGGCAGATGCCGGCGCACGCCTTCGCGGTCCAGCAGCTCCGCATCGTCGCCCTGATTGATCATCGCATTGCCGCGCCGGGCGAAGGCGTCGCGCTGGCCGTCGGAATGGAAGAGGTTGATGAGCCCGCGCTGCGAATGCATCACGTTGTAGTTGAGGTCGGCCTCCAGCCCTTCCCAGAGCTTCAGCGAATGGCTGTAGAATTCCGAATTGCCCGGCAGGAAGTAGTTGGCGCGGACGATCGTGGTGTTGCGCCCGACATTGCCGCCGCCGAGGTAGCCTTTCTCCAAGACCGCGATATTGGTCAGGCCGTGGTTCTTGGCGAGGTAATAGGCCGTGGCCAACCCGTGCCCGCCACCGCCGATGATGACGATGTCGTATTCGGCCTTCGGCTCAGGCTCGCGCCAGACCGGCTTCCAGCCCTTGTTGCCGCGAAGCCCCTCGATCAGGACGTTCAGGCCCGAATAGCGCATGGTCCCCTCCGTTTCCGGTCCCAGTGAACCGGTACGGGCGGAAGATTTCAATGTCTGGCGTCCGTTTCCCCGCCTTTTCGCGACAGATCATGTCGCAGCGGGGAAAATCGGCCCAAAAATCTGTCGCAACCCGCGAGGCGAGACAGCCTCAGGCCCACTCCCAAGGCCGGGTGAATTCGCCAAGCTTGTGGGTGACCGCGTCTTCGTCCACATCGCCGGTCTTTTCCAGCCGCGCGACGAGGCCGCGCTTCTTGTCCTCGACAACCTCCTTCACCCGGACCGCAAGCCCGACCTCGGCCAGGGCGGCGTCATAGACCCGTGCGATGGCAAGGCGGCGCAGATCGGGTTTGAAGATCTTGCCGACCGCCGTCTTCGGCAGTTCGGGCAGGATTTCGATATACTTCGGCACGGCGGCGCGTTCGTGGATGCGGGCGCGGACGTGATCGAGAAGCTCCGCCTCGGTGATCGTCGCCCCCGCAACCAGTTCGACATAGGCGCAGGGAAGCTCGCCCGCGAACGCGTCCGGCTGGCCGATGGCACCTGCGAAACCGACGGCCGGATTGCTCAGAAGCGCATCTTCGATCTCAGCCGGGTCGATGTTGTGACCGCCCCGGATGATGAGATCCTTGGCCCGTCCGGTGATCCAGAGATAGCCGTCCGCGTCGATCCGGCCGAGGTCGCCGGTGCGCAGGAAGCGGCCTTCGGCGAAAAGATCGCGGTTCTTGTCGACTTCCGTGTAGGTCGATCCCTCGAAGACACCGGGATTGGAGACGCAGATTTCGCCGATCTCATCGGTCCCGCATTCACGGAAACCGTCGGCCGTCTTCATCAGGATGCGAACATTGGTGTAGGGCATCGGAATGCCGACCGAACCGATCTTCTTGGCGCCGTCCACCGGGTTGCAGGACACAAGGCAGGTCGCCTCGGTCAGGCCGTAGCCTTCCGAGATTTCAACCCCGGTCGCGGCTTTGAAGCGGTTGTAAAGCTCCACCGGCAGGGGCGCGGAGCCGGACAGCGCTGTCTTCAGGCTGGAGACATCGGCATCGACGGGACGCTGCATGAGGGCCGCAATGGCGGTCGGCACTGTGATGAGAAAGCTCACCTTCCAGCGTTCGATCAGTTTCCAGAAATTGTCGAAGACGCCGTCGCCGCGATACCCTGCGGGCGTCGGCAGCACCACATGGGCGCCGCTGGCGATGGCCGACATCAGGACCGGATAGGCCGCGAAGACGTGGAAGAGCGGTAGCGGGCAGATCAGAACGTCGGTTTCATCGAAGAGAAGCTTGCCGCCGAGCCAGCCGTTGTAGACCATCCCGGAATATTTGTGCTGCGCGACCTTGGGCATGCCCGTGGTGCCACCGGTGTGGAAGTAGGAGGCGACACGGTCACCGGTGCTATCGGCGAAAGTCAGTCTGTCGGCCGGCATCGCCCGAGTTTCACGGCCATAGGGGATGATCTTGGCCTTGTGGTGCACCGGGTTCTTCGGGCGAATGAAGGGGACGATCCAGCTTTTCGGCGGCGTGAGATAGCGGTTGAGGTCGACCTCGACCACGGTTTCCACGCCGGGCGCGTTCGCGACGGCCTTCGCGGCCTTGTGGGCGATATCGGACTTCGGGAAAGGCTTCAGCGTGACCAGGACCTTTGCCCCGGTCTCACGCAGGATGGCGGCAATCTGTTCGGCCTCCAGCAGCGGGTTGATCGGGTTCACGATCCCCGCCACAGCACCGCCGAGCAACGTCGTGAGGGTCTCGAGCGAGTTCGGCAGGAGATAGGCGACCACGTCCTTTTCGCCGATGCCGAGCTTGCGGAACAGGTTGGCCGCGCGGTTTACCTCGCGGTGCAGGTCAGACCAGGTGAGGGTGACGGCGGGGTCGGATGGGCCTGAGAGCAGCTGGAAGCTGACGGCCGGGCGGTTCGGATGGGCATCCCGGGTTCGGGTCAGGAACTGGTAGAGCGTGACCGGCAAGTCCCGCTGCGCATATTCCATCTCATGCTCAATGAAGTCACGGTCGGCGATCGTTGCGAAGCGCGCCATTCAATCCTCCCCTATTGCCCGTCAACGGGCCTCCCTAGAACAAAGGTGGCAAAAAAGGCAGGCAGTCGGCAAGTGTGACGCGCCGTCCCGAAACCGGGACGCCGCGTCACAAGTCGTAAAAACCCAAAGAGCGCATCACTTTTTCGGGATGCGGAGCATCTGACCGGGATAGATCTTGTCGGGATGCTTCAGCATCGGCTTGTTGGCCTCGAAGATTTCCGGATAGCGGTTGGCATTGCCCAGCGTCCTCTTGGCGATGGCCGAAAGCGTGTCGCCTTTGACAACGGTATGAAAGACCGCGTCCTTGGTGTCGTCGTCATGGGAGGTCTCGACTTGCGCAACGCCTTCGACGTTGCCGACCGCAAGGATGACCTTTTCCTTCATCTCGGGGCTGACCGCATTGCCCGAGACTTTTACTTTGTCACCTTCGACCTTGATGTCGAGTCCCGAGGCATCAAGGCCAAGATCCTTGATCTCCTTCTGCAGCGCGTCCGCAGCCGGCGCTTCCGCGGCTTCGGCGGCGCCACCGCCGAACAGCTTCTTGCCAGCGCCTTTAACGAAACTCCAAACACCCATTGTATTCTCCACTCATGTTGCACTCTGGACGGACATGATAGTCCGTCCGGCGCGCCTACTATCTTGTCGGCGGATGGCCATTGCAACCGAAAGTCGGTGCGGCCCGCTTATTCGGCAGCCAGACCTTCGGTGAATTGAAGCCGGGCGAGGCGCGCGTAAAGCCCGCCTTCAGCGACCAGCGCATCATGTGTGCCGGTGGCGACGATACGACCCTGATCGAAGACGACAATGCGGTCGGCTTTCTTCACCGTGGCCAGACGATGCGCAACGATGATCGTTGTCCGGCCCTTGGCCAGATGATCGACGGCGGCCTGTACCAGCCGTTCGCTTTCGGCGTCGAGCGCGCTTGTCGCCTCATCGAGAAGAAGGACCGGCGCGTCCCGCAGGATCGCGCGGGCGATGGCGATGCGCTGCTTCTGGCCGCCGGAGAGCATCACGCCGCGTTCGCCGAGGTAGCTTTCATAGCCCTCGGGCAAAGCGGCGATGAACTCATGCGCGGCGGCGGCGCGGGCGGCGGCCTCAACCTCGGCGTCGTTTGCGCCGGGGCGGCCATAGCGGATGTTTTCACGCGCGGAGGCTGCAAAGATCGCCGGGTCCTGCGGCACGATCGCGATCGCCCCCCGGAAGTCGGAACGCCGCATCCCAGTCAGGGGAATGCCATCAAGGCAGATGCGCCCCTCCTGCGGGTCGTAGAAGCGCAGGAGAAGCTGGATCACCGTGGTCTTGCCCGCCCCGGAGGGGCCGACGAGCGCCACCGTCTCGCCCGGACGGACATGAAGGTCGATCCCCTCCAGCGCCGACTGATCGGGGCGCGAGGGGTAGCGGAAGGTGACGCCTTCAAAGCGGATATCGCCCTTGGCGGGGCGCGGCAGCGGGACAGGCGTGGCGGGGTCGTTGACGGTATCTGCGGCGCCCAGAAGTTCCACCAGCCGCTCCGTCGCCCCGGCGGCGCGCTGCAGCTCGCCCCAAATCTCAGACAGGGCGGCGACCGATCCCGCCGTCAGCACGGCGTAAATCACGAATTGCACAAGCTCACCGGGGCTCATCGACCCGGCACGGACATCGCGCGCGCCGATCCAGAGGACGCCGACCACACCACCGAAGACGAGGAAGATCACGATGATCGTCATCAGCGCCCGCGTCCGGATGCGGCGCTTGGCGGAGGCATAGGACTGCTCCGTCACCTTGGCGAAATCGCCGCGCGCCTCAGCCTCATGGGTGAAGGCCTGCACCGTCTGCACCGCACCCAGCGCCTCGGACGCGGAACCCGAGGACATGGCGATCCAGTCCTGGTTCTCGCGGCTGAGCTTCCGCAGCCGCCGGCCCTGGGTGATGATCGGCACGATGACAGCCGGGACGATCAGGAAGACCAGAAGCGTCAGCTTCTGCGAGGTGATGAACAGCATCACGAGCCCGCCGAGCAGGATCAGGATATTCCTGAGCGCGATAGACACGGAGGAACCGATGACCGACAGGATCAGCGTCGTGTCGGTGGTGATGCGGCTGACGACCTCACCGGTCAGGATGCGTTCGTAGAAGGCGGGGCTCATCCCGATCACGCGGTCGAAGACTGCCTTGCGGATATCCGCGACGACCCGCTCGCCAAGCCGCGTGACCAGATAGTACCGCGCCCCGGTGCCGAGCGCGAGAAGCGCCGCTATCGCCAGCGCGCCCGCGAAATAGCTGTCGAGCAGTGCGGCGCCCTGATTGAACCCGTCGACGACCCGCCGCACCGCCAGGGGCAGAACCAGAGAGATCGAGGCGGTCAACACCAGTGCCAGCCCGGCCATTGCAATCAACGCACGGTAGGGCCTGAGGAACGGCACAAGCCCCCGCAGCGCGCCGACCTCACGCGACACCGCGCGCTCTTCGTTGACGATAGCGGGTGATCTGGCCATGACGCTCCCTTCCGACTTCGGCGGTTTAGGCGCGCCGGTGCTGCGGAGCAAGTCAAAGCGCGGTGTCGGATTGTCGCGCCGCGCCCCAGACGGAAAGTCGACCCTTAGCCCAGTCACAAGATTCGATTTCAAATCTTCATATGTTTCGAATAATATTGCGCTCCAAGACAAAATGTAGCATCAGATTCCGCATATTATTGCTCAAGTCGCCAAATAAGGGACATGATCCCATCGATTTCGCGCAAAACTTGGATACCCCGCGAAATGGGGATCAAAGAGGGAGTGAACGATGGCTGATACCTATGTCGCCGCCTATGACGGGAGTGACGCGGCCCGACGTGCCGTTGACCTCGCGCTAAGCCAGGCCAAGTCCAGCGGCGGAAAACTGTTGATAGCTCATGTGCTGGAATGGTCGCCCTACTCGTTCCTCACGCCCGAGGAACTCGCTGAACGGCACAAGCGGCGGAGCGAGGAACTCGACCGCGCCGCGACGGCGGTGATGAAGCCGCTGGAAGACTCGTTGAAAGGCAGCGGCATCAAGATCGAGACGGTCATCAAATACGGCCATGTCGCCGAAACGCTGTGCGACATCGCGAAAAGTGCGGGTGCGAAACAGATATTCATCGGTCGCACCGGCCATTCGACCATCGTGGAGCGCCTCTTCGGTTCTGTCGCCGGATCGCTCGCCCAGATCGCGCCGGTGCCTTGCACCATCGTGCCGTAAGCAACAGGGACACTCACATGAAAAAGCAACTCTTGACGCGCGCCATGTTCGGCGTGGCCGGGGCGCTATCTTTCGCCTCGATGGCCGCCGCACAGACGACCGACGAAAAGATCAACGCAGCCTTCGCCAGCGCGACCGGCTGGTTCGTGAATTTCATCTTCGCGCCCTTCCCGGGCACCTCTTTCCCCTGGATCGTCGCCTGGCTGGTGATCGCCGCGTCGGTCTTCACCCTCTACTTCGGTTTCATCCAGTTCCGGGTCATCAAGCATTCGATCCAGCTCGTGAAGGGCGACTATTCCGACCCGAACGACGCGGGTGAGGTCAGCCACTTCCAGGCGCTGGCAACGGCACTTTCGGGCACAGTCGGCCTTGGCAACATCGCCGGCGTCGCGGTCGCCGTCGGCATCGGCGGTCCGGGGGCCACGTTCTGGATGATATTGGCCGGGCTTCTCGGCATGGCGTCGAAGTTCACCGAATGCACGCTCGGCGTGAAATACCGGAACGAATATCCCGACGGCACCGTCTCGGGCGGGCCGATGTACTATCTGACCAAGGGCTTTGCCGAACGCGGCATGCCGGGGGGCAAGGTGCTTGCCGTTCTCTTCTCGATCTTCTGCATCCTCGGATCGTTCGGCGGCGGCAACATGTTCCAGGCCAATCAGGCCCATCAGCAGCTTGCCGGTGTCTTCGGCGACTATCCGGGCTGGATCACCGGGATCGTCTTCGCGGCCATCGTGTTTGCGGTCATCATCGGCGGGATCAAATCCATCGCGAGCGTGACGGAGAAGATCGTGCCGTTCATGGGCATCCTCTATGTCGGCTCGGCGCTTGTCATCATCCTGATGAACATCAACAATATCGGTGAGGCGTTTGGCCAGATATTCGCAGGCGCCTTCACCTCGTCCGGGATCGCGGGCGGCATGGTCGGAGCGCTGATCCAGGGCTTCAAGCGCGCGGCTTTCTCGAACGAAGCGGGCGTCGGCTCTGCCGCCATCGCCCACTCCGCCGTTCGGACGAAAGAACCGATCACCGAGGGCTTCGTTTCGCTCCTGGAGCCGTTCATCGACACGGTGGTGATCTGCACCATGACCGCCCTTGTCATCATCTTCACGGAACAGCTCGTGACCGATCCGGCGACGGGCATGTATCTCCTGACAGATGGTGGCACGATCCAGACCGTGACCGGTGCAACAGGCGTCGGCCTGACCTCGGCCGCCTTCGCATCGGCCTTCTCGTGGTTCCCCTACGTTCTCGTCATCGCGGTGATCCTCTTCGCCTTCTCGACGATGATTTCGTGGTCCTACTACGGCCTCAAGGCCTGGACCTACCTCTTCGGCGAGGGCAGGACGCAGGAACTGAGCTTCAAGCTCCTTTTCTGCTTCTTCATCGTGGTTGGAGCGGCGGCGAGCCTCGGGCCGGTGATCGACTTCTCGGATGCTGCGATCTTCGCCATGGCGGTCGTCAACATCATGGGGCTTTACGTCCTGATGCCGATCGTGAAGCGCGAGGTGGACAGCTACCTCTCGCGCCTCGCCTCTGGCGAAATCCGGAAGTTCAAGTAAAAGACCGGGCCGGGCGGTCCGCCGCCCGGCCTTTCCCCGTCCATCGCCGCCACAGCCTGTGCGGCCACGATGCGGGGTCTCCGGACGCCGGGGAAACTTAGCGGGATGCGGCTGCCTCAAGGTCCCGTCGATACCGACGCATCCAGTCCGCACTGACAGCATCCGCCAGCTTGGCAACACCGGGGCGAAGGCTGCGGTGGGCTGGCGTGGGAACGCCCAGGGCATCACAGATGCGCGTCACGACAGCCGCCGGATTCGCGGCAAGTCTCTCATAGTCGATGCGCAATGGTTCGATCTTCTGCGACCTGAACCAGGTCACCCAGCCAGCATCATACCGCGCCAGTTCTGCGACCTTCGCTGCAATGCGGTCGAAGTCGTATTCCGGCTCCCTCGGCGGTGCGAGACGCTCGATTTCCGACCCGTCCGGCGCGATGTGCCAAAGGCCGGTCTGTTCCGCCTTAACCATCGACACCGCTTGGGCGAGCGTATCCTGACGCGTCAGGTGGATGTAGAGGATATCGCCAAAGGCAGCTTCCAGCCGCGCCTTGTCAGATGGCAAGCCTGAGAAAACCTTGTCGATCAGTGATGAAAGTTCTTCGAGATTTGCCCTCATGAGCCGAAGCCCGAAGATTGTGGTTCTGCCCCTTCCCGACTTGATCGCGGCTTTGAGGTAGGCTGCGCTATAGTCGCGATCACTCAGGATTCCACGCGCGGGAAGCCCCCACTCTTCGATCCAGACCGGATCAACCTCGCGCATGAAGAATGAGTCCGGAGTTCCGGCGACCTTTGTCGCCGCCATCAGCTCACAAAGCAAAGTGCTTCCGGTCCGTGGGGTGCCGCAGATGATATAGCTATCCGGCATGGACGATCCTGTTGCCCGTGATCAGAGGCGCTGCAAAGTAATTTGGTCGTTCGCACGGCGAAAGGTTGGTTTCGGATCATGTGAACCGACAGATCCCTGCGGAGGGATCATACCGTCAGTCGGGATGTTTCGGCATATGCCGCGACGGCGCAAGATAGGGGCGCGTCACATCCTTCAGCGTCACGTCGAGGCACTCGACACTGGCCCGGATCGCGCCGTCACCGGCCAGAACCAGCGTGACGATCCCGGCCGCATCCTCGCCCTCCGTCCAGTCGGCGGAAAGAACCGACAGGACCTCATCCTTGTCGCCCTTGTCGACACCCTGCGAGGCGACAGACAGCACCCCGTGGATCACCAGAAGCGACCGCACCCGTTCATAGGGGCGCTTTCCCCTCTCGGCGCGGGACGCATCCTCCCAGCGGAAGCGGTTGACCAGAAGGGCAAGCCGCCGTTCCCTCGGGCGCCAGGTCATATCGGCGCCGGTCAGGACCGCGTCCTGAACGAGGCTGGAGATGACCTGAAGGTCCCCGGCCTCGAGGGCCTTGAGGGTCAGGCCCCGCTCGGCGCCCTCTTCGAATGTCGCGTCAGCCATAAGCCCTCACTCGCCCCGGATACGTTCGATCTGGGCGCCGCAGGCACCAAGCTTGTCTTCGACCCGCTCATAGCCGCGATCAAGGTGATAGACCCGGTTCACCACCGTCTCACCCTCGGCCGCGAGCCCGGCGAGGATGAGCGAGACGGAGGCGCGGAGGTCCGTCGCCATCACCGGCGCGCCCTTCAGTCGATCGACGCCCTTCACCGTGGCATGGCCGCCGTGGACGTCGATCTCCGCACCCATCCGCATCAGTTCCGGCGCATGCATGAAGCGGTTCTCGAAGATCGTCTCTTCCAGCACGCTGGTGCCGTCGGCGGTGCACATCAGCGCCATCATCTGCGCCTGTAGGTCGGTCGGAAAACCGGGGAAAACCTCGGTCTTCACATCGACCGAATGGACGCGGCCATTGGCGCGGGCGACCTTGATGCTGTTGTTCGTCTCGCTGACCGTCACGCCCGCCTCTTGCAGCTTCTCGACGAAGGCGGGAAGCAGGTCGAGCCGCCCGCCGATCAGTTCCAGCTCACCCCCGGCGATGGCCGGCGCGATCATGTAGGTGCCAAGCTCGATCCGGTCGGCAACGACGGGATGGGTCGCGCCGTGTAGCCGGTCGACGCCCTGAATCTCGATCTGGCCCGACCCCTCGCCCGCGATCTGCGCGCCCATGCTGCGCAGGCATTTCACCAGATCGACGATCTCCGGCTCCCGCGCGGCGTTCTTCAGAACCGTCGTACCTTTCGCCAGCGTCGCCGCCATCACGATATTTTCCGTCGCCCCGACAGAAGCGAAGCGCTGTTCGATCACCGCACCTTTCAGCCCGCCCTTCGCCTCGGCATGCAGGTAACCGTCCTTCAGCTCAATCTCCGCGCCCAGCGCTTCCAGGCCATGGATATGCAGGTCCATCGGCCGCGCCCCGATGGCGCAGCCGCCGGGCAGCGAGACGACCGCCCGACCCCAGCGCGCCAGCAAGGGTCCGAGGACAAGGTTCGAGGCACGCATCTTCCGCACGATCTCGTAATCCGCAGTATGGCTCGCCAGATCGTGCGAGGACATGGCGAGCACCCGCCCGCCCTGCATCGAAGTCACCTCGACCCCCAGCGACTGCAACAGCAGCGTCATCGTCTTGATGTCCGACAGCCGCGGCGCATTGGTCAGCGTCAGCGGGTCGTCGCTCAGCAAGGTCGCGGGCATCAGCGCGAGGCAGGCGTTCTTCGCCCCCGCGATGGTGATCTGGCCCGAGAGTTCCGCGCCGCCCCTGACGATGATCGAATCCATGCCTGCCTCAGCTTTCCTCTTTGCTCGTCTCTGCCGCCTGACCGCGCATCTTGGCCTGTGCCTTGCGCTTTTGCAGGTTCGCCTTCAACGCCGACTTGAGCCGCGACTCACGCTCGCTCTCGGTCTTTTTCGGATGAGGACGGGCTTTATTTTCTTCCATGCCGCCCTCTCTATAGCGGATGGCTGGAAGGGTCCAGATTGCGCTTGCGTGAGGGCGGATTTGCGTCTAACACGCGCCCCGGACCGGCGCTGCGGTAGCTCAGTGGTAGAGCACTCCCTTGGTAAGGGAGAGGTCGAGAGTTCAATCCTCTCTCGCAGCACCATAGATTCCGGTCTTCCCCGCATCAAAATCTGCCACACTGGATATGGGCGGTCGTCCAAAGCACTATCCCGCTTCAACAGTTGACCGCAGGGCGCGCTCGGTCGGCGCGAATGACGTTACATCGATATGACCTCGGCGCCTACCGGAGCGGCGCGCGCATACCTTGCCAACGACGGTTACCGGTCCGTTGGGTTTGTAGCGGGCGGCGAGTTCTTGCGTGGCCAAAACGATCAGACAGTTTGGCACGTCCACCCGATCTTCATTCGGGGTCAAAAATTTCACAGTGACTGAAAAGCTGGGTATCGCCTTGCCGTTCCGTTCGATGCCCGCGTCGGCAGGCGACAGACCGACCGTCACGAACCGCTCATAATGCAACCTTGCACCGTCGCCCTTGCCGTACCGTTTGCCGCCATCGGAGCCGATTTCTACGGTCGCCGCGAAAGCGGCCCTGGGGCTGCCGTCATGGCGAAGCCCGGTGACGCGGAAGGCTTTCGTTAGCGGGGTCACGAGATAACTGCCGAGCCCGCTCGCGTATTGGGAACCGGTAAGCTGCATGACATAGGTGCTGCCGCGCGAAAAATCCGGCGATTGCCGCGCCTCCGCCGCATGCGCAGCGAGGGCGACACCAAGAACCAGTCCGAGAAGTCGCATGTCAGCTCCGACCGCCACCGGGTTGGGGATATCTCCACAGTTGAAGAGTTAGAGGGTGTTTCTTGGCGTCGAATGATTTCACCGATCTGTTTGCGGGGCGATGATCCGTCGGGTGTCGGAACGCGCATCACAGACAAAGCCATGCGCAGGCGACGGCCGATATCCGCGCAGCGTCAGCATCATGGAAAAATGGCGCACCCGGAGCGATTCGAACGCCCGACCCTCAGATTCGTAGTCTGATGCTCTATCCAGCTGAGCTACGGGTGCGTGGGAGTGGGATTTAGCGGCGGGAGCCGGGCAATGCAAGGGCCATTGGCAAGAATTCGGTGCACTCCGTCCCGCCGCCCCGGCAGTCATAGGAGCGCGTGTGATCAATGTCAGCTGGCAAGGTCCCTGGGCAGGCGGATCATGAATTCGGTCCCGCCTTCGTCGGATTTGAGCAATTCCAGTTGTCCGCCATGCCCGCGCACCAGTTCCGCCGCAATGGCAAGGCCAAGGCCGGTGCCGCCCTTGCGAGTGCCGCCCTGGAAGGGTTGGTACAGATGTTCGCGCGCGCGTTCGGGAAGGCCAGGGCCGGTATCGCCGATCCTGATCCACCAGCCCTCTTCCGTCTCGCCGCCGGCGAGTTCAATCGTCCCCGGACGACGTTTCGCTTCGATCGCCTGCCTCGCGTTGCGCACGAGGTTGGTCAGCACGCGGTGCAGTTGCTCGTGATCGGCCCGGATCGCCAGCGTCGGCGCGACGTCGACAAGGAATTCGACCGATCCGTCGCCAACCGCCACCTTCTCGCTTTCAACAACATCAGAGATGAGTTCGGCGAGCATGAAGCGGGTGAGCGTCGGGGGCGGCTCCTCGGCCTTGCCGAAGGTCAGGGTCGCCTCGCAAAGTCCGACTGCACGGCTGATCGAGCTGACGAGCTTCGGTGCCGCCCGCTTGACCATCGGATCGTCGCTGTCCTCCATCCGGTCGGCGAAGAGCTGGGCGGTCGTCAGGATGTTGCGCAGGTCGTGGCTGATCTTTGCGACTGCGCTGCCAAGCTGGGCGAGCCGCTCCTTCTGGCGCAGGGCCGAGGTCAGTTGCTGCTGCATCATCTTCAGCGCCTCTTCCGCCTCGCGCAGCTCGAGGATCGACGCCTCGGGCGCGATGATACGGCGCGCATCCTCGGGGGCGTCAGCATAAAGGCTCATCGCGCGCACGACGCGGCGGATCGGCGAAACGAAGAGCCGCCGGACCGCGAGAAACAGCAGAACCGCCGTCACAGCGGATATCACCGCCGAGAGGCCGAGAATGCGAAAACCGTAGTCGATCATCGCGGTCCGAAGCGGGCCGGTGTCCATGGTGACTTCGATGAGCAGCCCGGCCTGCTTCACCGGATCGCCGATCACCCGGAACACGCGATTGTCGGGCCTGGAAAGCGTGACAAGCGCGTCGCGGATCAGTTCCCAGGCGGGCGCGTCGCGCAGGTCATAGCTTTCCTCGATCGGCGCGGGGATCGGCGACGACAGAACCAACTGCCGCACCTCGTCACGGCGGAGGACGACGTTGTGCACCTCGGCATTGGCCAGAAGCTCTTTCTCAAGGGTCTCATCGATCATCCCGTCCGTGGCCAGAAGCGCCAGCGAGGCGATCTGCGCCCGCTCAAGGCGCGACAGGATATAGTCTTCGCGGAACCGGGCCACGGAGGGCACGAAAATCAAGACCTCCGCGAGCATGACGAACAGAGCCGTCAGAATGAGGAACCGACCTGACAGCGTTCTGAAGAACATTAAGCGCGCCCCGTTTCCAGCGCCGGCAGAGTGCTGCGGAACCGCTTCCGCGCGGCACCTTCCGGTGTGACAGACAATATGTACTTGCCGTGCCGCTTTAAACCTCTCACTTCGTATTGCCGATAGGTGGCGTCGCGGCCGAAAGTTTCAGACCGGGGGCGCGGAAAAACGCACGGCAGCGAGTTGACTTGGACGCGCCCCCCGTCTATGAGCCGGGCTTCGAATGAAAGTGGCCTTCGAATCCGTCCCCGGCGGGTTTGGGTCGCCCCTACCGGAGCTGAAGCGATGAAGCGCACATTTCAACCGTCGAACCTCGTTCGCGCCCGCCGCCACGGTTTCCGTGCGCGCATGGCAACCAAAGCCGGTCGCAAGATCCTGAACGCGCGTCGCGCCAAGGGCCGCAAGGTTCTTTCGGCCTGAGGCCAGTCCACAAGGCAAACGGCATGACACCGCCGGAGGAACCCGCAGAAGGCCAGATTGGCCCGAAGGCGGAGGCGCCTCCGGCGGTGGTCGTTTTGGAGGTTCTCTCCAAACGTGCCGATTTCCTGCGCGCCGCCCAGGCGCGGCGACAGGGTACACCTGGCTTCCTGCTTCAGGCCCGCGCGCGACGCGATGGCGAAACCGCCGCGCCCGAAGCGATCCGGGTCGGCTTCACCTGCTCCAAGAAACTCGGCAACGCCGTGGCACGCAATCGCGCCAAACGCCGCCTGCGCGAAATCGCGCGGATGGTTTTGCCCGTATCGGCACATGCTGGCTGGGACTATGTGCTGGTCGGCCGCCCGGCGGTAACCGCAACCCGCGACTTCGCGGCGATGCGCGCCGACCTCAGCCGCGCGCTAAAACAGATCCACGCGGCGACGGGATGAGCCCCCTCGCGCATATCGTCGCCTTGCCTGTCCGGGCCTATCGCCTGCTCCTCAGTCCCTGGATCGGCCATTCCTGTCGCTATCAGCCGACCTGTTCCGCCTATGCGCTGGAGGCGCTGGATCGCCATGGCGCGGTGAAAGGAACCTGGCTTGCCGTCCGGCGTATCGGCAGTTGCCACCCCTGGGGCGGATCAGGCTATGACCCGGTTCCGGGCAGCGATGCGCAAAAGTCCGATCAGTCCTCGAATGGCTGAACGCGGACAAGCCGGAATGGCGTCCCGCCCCCGGCGGCGGCTTCGATCTCGGTGGGCTCAAAGTTCTGATAGACACCGTTGATCGCCATGACCTCGTCCATCGTGACAGGCTCCGCGCGGTAGCGGTTCGCGATAAAACTGCCCTCGGCCGCCACGGCGGCAAGTTCTGTCAGCACGTCTTGGCCAAAAATGATGGCGCCATCGAAATCGGTGGATTTGAGAATGGCCCCGTCGAAGCGTGCGCCGACGATCACCGCCCGACGGAAGGTCGCCGCGCCCAGGACCGCATCGCTGAAATCGGGCTGCATCAGCACCGCATCATCGAAGGTTGCAGCAGTCAGATAGGCACCCGAAAACCCCGTTCCACGTTGCACTGTCCGGTCGAAATCCGCCCCCGAAAGGAATGTGCTGAAAGGTGCGTCCTCGGGGCGATACGGCGCACGCACGCGATCGGGCCCGACCACGGCGAAGGTCGATTGACGGATTTGCGCACCGCGAAAGCGCGCATTTTCCAGAGAGGCGCCGCCAAGGTCCACGCCGGCAAGGTAGCTGCCGGTGAAATCCGCGAATGAGAGGCGCGCGCCAAGCCCGGTCAGGATCGCGATATCGGCATTCGGCAGATGAGCGAAGGACAGGTCCAGCCCGGCGAAGTTCAGCCAGTCGAGATTGTGGATGCCCGCGCCAAGCAGCACCGTCAGCAACTGGCCACGCTCGGGACTCGCCGGACGATCGATCAGGCGATTCTCCGTCCCTTCCTCCTGCCAGCTGAACGCCGCCGCCATGCGGTCGTAGGTTTGTGGCAGATCGCCCCGGCGCCGCAGCATCGCATGCCGAAGCTTGTCGCCGAAGTCCTGCGACCTCACGCCAAGATCGAGGAAGCGGTAGGGTTGCGTCGCCCGCGAAATCGAGGTGATCCGCAGGATCAGTTCACGGTCGAGGTCCGATGGATCGAGCGCGTTGAAGAGCGCGCCCGCATCGCCCACCGCCGAGAGTTGCGGGTCGATCCGATCGAGCGCGGCGCCGAGCTTTGCAGCAATCCCGGTGATTTCGACGGCGAGCGCCGCGTTCCGCGCCGCCTCGGCCAGCTGCACATCCTGCGTCAGCAGGACGGTCTGTTCCTGAATACGACCGTTCTGTTCCCTGAGGAGGTCGGACTGCACGGCGATCAGCTGGTTCTGCTTGAACAGAAGCGCCGTGCCTGCAAGTGCCGCCATCGCGGCGATGAGCGCGGTCAGCGAGGCAATCACCCAGCGCCGCGCGGTGATCCATGCATATCGCGCGAGCGCGAGCGACACGACATCCCGCGCCGCCTTCGTCGCGCCGCTGGGGTCGCGCTCGATCGCGCGTTCGGCCAACTCCGCGAGCGGCGACGCGAGCCGTTCGACTTCGGTCTGGGCATGGCCGAAAATGCGCCGCAAGATCGGTTTGCGCGCGATGAAGATGACGGCACCGAGGATCGCCACAACAGCGAGCGCCGACAGGAATACGAGGACGATGACGCCTGCGCTGTCCTCAAGGAAAGCGAGACCGGAAAAGGCGATCAGGAACCCGGCCGCGCTACCGAAGCCAAAGACGATAATGCCAAGCCAAGGGCCGAGCCCGCGCGGCGCGGACGCCCGTCCGTCTTCCACCGGTTCCGCTGCGCCGCGCCCTTCCAAGCCGCGCCCCCCCGCTTCATCACCCGGTTTGACGATGACAAAGCGCATTGCTTATGGCAATGGCTTACCACCCAGTGCGGAACTCATTCCCATGCTTGACGACGATCTCGACGACATCCACGCGCTGTTTCACGGCGCGCCAAGATCCACGGAGTTCAAGAAGCTCCGCAAGCGCATCGTGCGCGAGGCGCGCGAAGCGATCGAGACCTATGGCATGATCGAACGCGGCGCACGCTGGCTGGTCTGCCTGTCGGGTGGCAAGGACAGCTATACGCTGCTCGCCGTCCTGCATGAACTGAAGTGGCGCGGTCTTCTGCCGGTCGATCTTCTCGCCTGCAACCTCGATCAGGGTCAGCCCGGCTTTCCGGCAACCGTGCTGCCGGAATTCCTGACGCGCATGGGGGTCGCGCATCGGATCGAATATGCCGACACCTATTCCATCGTGACCGAAAAGATTGCGCCGGGCGGGACCATGTGCTCGCTCTGTTCGCGGCTCCGGCGCGGCAACCTCTACCGCATCGCGCGTGAGGAGGGCTGTTCGGCGGTGGTTCTGGGACACCACCGCGACGACATTCTGGAAACCTTCTTCATGAACCTCTTTCACGGTGGTCGACTGGCAACGATGCCGCCGAAGCTTCTCAACGAGGACGGCGATCTTTTCGTCTATCGCCCGCTCGCCTTCGTGGCCGAGACGGATTGCGAGCGTTTCGCCAAAGCGATGAATTATCCGATCATCCCCTGCGATCTTTGCGGCTCGCAGGACGGCTTGCAGCGCCAGCAGGTCAAGCAGATCCTTGATGGCTGGGAGGCGCGCAGCCCGGGCCGACGGCAGGTTATGTTCCGCGCGTTGATGAACGCGCGTTCATCGCATCTTCTCGACACCGCGCTTTTCGATTTCGCCGGGCTGACGCGGCAAGAAAACGCTGCAGAGTTGAGTCAAATTTCCGGAAAACAGCTTCGGGGCTATTAACCTCTCGCTCAGACCCTTGTTCTACGGATGTTCTCATCGGGCAGATAAAACTGCTCCAAAGAACGAGGGCAATGATGGCGATCCGAGACTTCGCGCTGCGCGTGCCACAGCTTCTCAGGGCCGATGTTCTGGCACTGGGACCGGGCGTTGCGGCGGGCGCCTATTTCTTCGGGGCAGAGGGGGCGGCCATCGCGGCAGGCCTCGGCCTGCCCCTTGCGGTCTTGTCCGCGACGCGCGCGATACAGCAGACCGATCCTGCCGCGCCGGGCGGCGTATCCGGCATCGGCCCGCGTGATGCCATTTGCGCCGCCCTGGATGCGGCGATCGCCCAAAGGGCGCCAGCGGCCGACACAACGGCCTGCTATGCCATCTGCCTCGATACGCCGGATACCTTGCTCTCGACCTACGGCAAAAGCGGCCTCGAACGCATTCAGCTTGCGGTTGCGGATCGGCTCGCCAGTGTCGTCCGCGATGGCGATGTGTTACGTCAGTTCGACAGCGGGCGCTTTGCCATCGCCGTGGTGTCGCGGCGCCGGATCGACCTTGAGACCGCCATCCAGATCGCCGGGCGGATGCAGAAATCGCTCGGCGAACCGGTCAGCCTGGACGGCACGACCGTTCATTTCACCGTTTCCATCGGTTTCTGCCTGCTCTCCCGCGCCCCCGAAGCAACGGGCACCGCCCTTCTCGCCTCGGCAGAACTGGCCCTGAACGAGGCCTGGATCAACGGCCCCGGCGCGATCCGGGCCTTCACCTCGGACATCCGCCATCGCGCCGAACAGGAAAGCGTGCTGCGCGATCAGATCGAGGCGGCGCTCGACAATGGTGAGATCGTCGCCTTCTTCCAGCCGCAGCTTTCGACGGATACCGGGGCGGTCACGGGGTTCGAGGCCTTGGTCCGCTGGATGCATCCGATGCGCGGTATCCTTCCGCCCGCGGAGTTCCTACCTGCCGTTCTGGCAAGCGGGTTGAGTGCACGGCTGAGTGAAACCGTCTTGACACAGGCGCTGGCCGCGCTGCGCACCTGGGCCCGTGCGGGGCATCATGTCGATGCCGTCTCGGTCAATTTCTCGTCCGAGGATCTGCGCGACGCGAACCTCGTCGCACGGCTGAAGTGGGAGCTTGACCGTTTCGACCTGCCGCCCGAACGGCTTACGATCGAGGTCCTGGAATCGGTCGTAGCCGATACTGATCACGACGTGATCGTCCGCAACCTCACCGCGCTCTCCCATCTCGGCTGCGGCATCGACCTTGACGATTTCGGCACCGGCCATGCCTCGATCGCCGCGATCCGCCGTTTTTCGGTCAAGCGCATCAAGATCGACCGGTGCTTCGTCTCGGGCGTGGACACCGATCCCGGCCAGCAAAAGATCGTCGCCGCAATCCTCTCGATGGCCGAGCAACTTGGGCTCAAGACGATCGGCGAGGGGGTGGAGACGCTAAGCGAACATACGCTTCTGGCGCAGCTTGGCTGCTCGCATGTGCAGGGCTTCGCGATCGCCCGCCCGATGCCGATGCAGTCGACATGCGACTGGCTGGCGCGACATCAGGCGAAGCTTGAGCGCACCCCCGGCTTGACCGGGCGCAAGGCCGTGTAGTCCCAAGCGGCGAAAGACCGGAAAGGCGAGGAAGCATTCGGCCCACGCGGCCTCCTTGCCCCGAAAACCGCTTGACCTTTGCCTGCTCGTTCTGTTGAACCTGCCGAAACCTAGATAAGGCGGGCGGTGGGTCCCTATGGACGATCAGAACAAGAATCTCATTCTCGCGACGGTGCTTTCGTTCCTCGTGATACTCGGCTGGGTCACGTTCTTCCCGCCGCCGCAGCCCGAGCCCGACACGACGGCGCAGACGACCGCCACCGGCGCACAGGTCGGCGCAGCCGCCCCCGGCGTCGCCCTGCCCGCGCCGACGGCCGCACCTGCCGAAGCCGCCGCGATCGACGGTGTTGCCGCAGAAATCGCCAGCGCCCCGCGCATTCAGATCGACACCCCGCGGCTTACAGGCTCTATCTCGCTTTTCGGTGGCAGGTTCGATGATCTCAGCCTCAAGGACTACAAGGACTCGCTGAAGGCGGATTCGAAAGACGTGCGCCTGCTGTCCCCGGTCGGCGGCACCGCAACGGGCGAAACACTGCCCTATTACGCCGTCTATGGCTGGCAGCCGGCAGGCGGTCTCGCGGCCGATGCGGTCCCCGGCGCGCGGACCCTCTGGACGCTGGAAGAAGGCACGGCTCTTACCCCCAGTACGCCGGTTTCACTGCGCTGGGACAATGGCGCAGGCCTGATCTTCCACCGCAAGATCTCGGTCGACGACAATTACCTCTTCACCCTCGTGCAGTCGGTCGAAAACCAGACCGGCGCGGCCGTCCGTCTTGCCCCCTACGGCATCGTCGTGCGCCACGGCGTCCCGAAAGCACAGCGTGCATATGTGCGCCACGAGGGTATCGTCCGGAACACCGACGGAGAACTCGGCGACCTGAAATATTCCGCCATCCCGAAACTCGACACCGTCGCTGGCGAAGGCCAGGCCGATGTGATCGACGCCGCCCATGATGGCTGGATCGGCTTCACCGACGCCTATTGGATGACGACGCTGGTGCCGCAGCCCGGCACCCCCTTCAAGTCAGTCGCGAAATATGTGGCCAGCGGCGATATCTATCAGGCCGAAACCCGCATGCCGGTGCAGGAGGTCGCGGCAGGCGCGACCGCCGAGGTGCCGACGATGCTCTTCGCCGGCGCGAAGGAATGGGACACGATCCGCCGCTACCAGAATGAGCCGGACTGGATCGACCGCCTCTTTGGCGCCAAGATCGACCCGGCCCGCCCGCAGATCAAGAACTTCGTCGAATCCATCGACTGGGGTTGGTTCTTCTTCCTCACGAAACCGATGTTCCGCCTTCTCCACTGGCTTCACGGCGCCATCGGCAACATGGGCTGGGCAATCATCGCGCTGACCTTCGTCATCAAGACGCTGGTCTTCCCGCTGGCGCGGAAATCCTACGTCTCGATGGCGAAGATGAAGGAGCTTCAGCCCGAGATGGAGAAGCTCAAGGAAGTTGCCGGCGATGATCGCCAGAAGATGCAGCAGGGCATGATGGAGCTTTACAAGAAGAACAAGGTCAATCCGGCGTCGGGCTGTTTGCCGATCCTGATCCAGATCCCGATCTTCTTTTCGCTCTATAAGGTCATCTACGTCACGATCGAGCTTTATCACGCCCAATGGCTTGGCTGGATTCGTGACCTGTCCGCGCCCGACCCCTCGTCGATCCTCAACCTCTTCGGTCTTCTGCCCTGGGCAACCCCAGAACATGGCAGCATCTTCTTCATCTTCTCGCTTGGCGTGCTGCCGATCCTTCTCGGCATCTCGATGTGGTTCCAGCAAAAGCTGAACCCCGCGCCCACGGATGCGACGCAACAGGCGATCTTTGCCTGGATGCCCTGGATCTTCATGTTCATGTTGGGCAGCTTCGCCTCGGGTCTCGTGCTTTACTGGATCACCAACAACACAATCACCTTCATCCAGCAGTACACGATCATGTCGATGCATGGCAAAAGACCCGACCTGTTCGGCAACATCAAGTCGGGCTTCAAACGCGGCAAAGCGGCCGAGAAATGAGTGCACACCTCGCCTCGATCCAGCGCCATCCGCTCAAATCGCATGGGCGCGAGACACTGCAAGAGGTGAGCCTGCGCCCCGGTGCCACCCTGCCCTGGGATCGGCACTGGGCTGTGGCGCATGATGCCGCGCGCATCGAGGAGGGCGCATGGGCTGCCTGTCAGAACTTTTCGAGAGGCTCGAAGGCACCGGCCCTGATGGCGATTGACGCGGAACTGGACGAGACCCGGGGTGAGATAACGCTTCGCCACCCGGACCGGTCCGACATCCGCTTCCGTCCCGACGATGCGGAGGATGCCGCGCGCTTTCTTGACTGGGTACGCCCGCTTTGCCCGCCCGACCGCGCCCAGCCTAAGCGCATCTATTCTGCCGCTGACGTCGCGATGACGGATACCGACTTTGCTTCGGTCTCGATCCTGTCCCTGTCCTCCAACCATGCACTTGGCGACGAAATGGGCCTTGAACTGTCGCCTCTGCGCTGGCGCGGCAATCTCTGGCTCGACGGACTGGAGCCTTGGGAGGAGCGAGGCTGGATCGGGAAGCGTATTCGCATCGGTGAAGTCGTGTTCGAGGTCAAGGAACATATCGTGCGCTGCCTTGCCACGACGGCGAACCCAAAGACAGGCGCGCGTGACGCGGATACGCTCGGCGCACTGAACGCGCTCCATGGCGCGCAGGAGTTTGGCGTCTATGCGACGGTTGTCGACGGTGGCACGCTCCGGCGCGGCGACGACATGGAGCTTTTGCCGTGACGATCCCCTTTCTTCTGGCCGATCCACCTGACGAAGCCGCCCGCGAAATGGGGCGGCTGATGTTTGCCGGGCCGGTCGACTTCCTGAAAGGTGTCGTCGCGATGGACGGCCTGCCGCCCCCTGACCGCGCGGAGGTCTGCTTTGCGGGGCGTTCGAACGTCGGCAAATCGAGCCTTATCAATGCGCTCACCGGGCGCAAGTCGCTCGCGCGCGCCTCGAACACACCGGGCCGGACGCAAGAGATCAACTTCTTCACCGCCGGGGACAGCCATTACCTCGTCGACCTTCCGGGCTATGGCTATGCCGAAGCGCCGATGGCTGTAGTCGAGAAATGGCAGCGCCTGCTCAAGGCCTATCTTTCTGGCCGCCAGACGCTCCGCCGCGCCTTCGTCCTGATCGACACGCGGCATGGCGTGATGAAAGTGGATGAGGAAATCATGACCCTTCTCGACAAATCCGCCGTGACCTTTCAGGTCGTGATGACCAAGGCCGACAAGGTGAAGGCCGCCGAACAGGAAAAGACGCTGACCCAGGTCCGTGGCGCCCTTCAGAAGCATCCGGCCGCCTATCCTGAGATCGTGATGACCTCGGCGGAAAAGGGCGACGGGGTCGAGACGTTGCGCGCGATCATTGCCGGGATCGACTGAGCCGCCCTTGGCAGTCACGCCGACGCCGGGTAACACTGCCGTACCGCCCGAGGAACCGTCGATGAGAAAACAGACAATGGATCAAGACTGGATCGCCACCGCCCGGACGCTTTCCGAGGCGCTGCCCTATCTGCAACGCTATTCCGGCGCGGTTGTCGTCGTGAAGTTCGGCGGCAATGCGATGGGCGACGACGATGCGATGGCCGAATTCGCCCGTGACATCGTCTTGATGCGGCAGGTCGGAATGAATCCGGTCGTTGTCCATGGCGGCGGGCCGATGATCAACGACATGCTCGCGAAGCTCGGAATCAAGTCGGAATTCGTGCGCGGCAAGCGGGTGACCGACAAGGCGACGGTCGAAGTGGTCGAGATGATCCTTTCCGGCCTTGTGAACAAGCGCATCGTGCAGGCGATCAACGATCAGGGCGGTCGAGCCGTGGGCATCTCAGGCAAGGATGACGACATGATGGTCTGCGAGGCCGACGACCCGGAGCTGGGTTTCGTCGGCAAGCCGGTCGAGATGAACGTGCAGGTGATCCGCGATCTCTACGCTGCGGGCATCATTCCTGTCATCGCGCCGGTCGCGACCGGCGTGGCCGACAACGAGACGTTCAACGTCAACGGCGACACGGCGGCGGGCGCCATTGCCGGCGCGCTGAAGGCGGACCGGCTGCTTTTGCTGACGGACGTGGCGGGCGTGAAGAACAAGGCAGGCGAGGTTGTCACCCAGCTTACGCCCAAGGAAGTACGCGCGATGATCGCCGATGGCACCGTGGCGGGCGGCATGATCCCCAAGACCGAAACCGCGCTCAAGGCGCTTGAGGACGGCGTGCGCGCGGTGACGATCGTCGACGGCCGCGTTCCGAACGCCGTATTGCTGGAGCTTTTCACCGACCACGGTGCGGGCAGCCAGATCCGCTCGACCGAGCCGCGTGTGAAGCCTCGGGTCAGGTGACGACGCTTGCGGCGATCGCCGCCGCCGCCGCCGCGCATAAGCTCGGGGTTTTCGGGGCGTTTCATGCGGCGGACGGGGACGGCCTGCCGCCCGGCACACGGAACACTCGTCATGCTCGGCCCCGAAGAGCCGGGCTTTTGGGCGCACCTCACGGCCGAGCGCGAATGGGCCGATGGCCAGCCCGATCCGATCGACCGCTGGTCTTCCCGCATCATCGGCGATCTGAGCCTGTCGCTCGGCGGACAGGCGCTCTTTCCCTTCGGGGGCCCGCCCTATCATCCTTTTTACGCCTGGGCGCTCAGGACCGGACGCGCATGGTCCTCGCCGGTGACACTGCTGGTTCATGAGACGGCCGGCCTGATGGTCTCCTATCGCGGCGCCATCGCCCTTCGCGAACGTCTCGACCTGCCTTCTGCCTCACCCCAACGCCCGTGTGACACCTGCGATGGCAAGCCGTGTCTTGACGCCTGCCCTGTCGGGGCGCTGACGGAAAACGGGTACGATGTCCCCGCCTGTCACGGTTTTCTCGACACGGCAGGAGGTGCAGACTGTCTTTCTTCAGGTTGCGCCCTACGCCGCGCTTGCCCGGTGTCACATGCCTATGGCAGGCTGCCCGAGCAATCCGCCTATCACATGAGGCTTTTTCATAGATGACCTTGGGCCACCGCCGTCTGATCCTGACCCGCCATGCGAAATCCTCTTGGGACAACCCGAGCATGGACGATCACGACCGCCCGCTGAACCCACGCGGCCAGCGGGCGGCGCTGGAACTTGGCGAATGGCTGCATTCGCGCGGCTATGAACCTGATGAGGTGCTGTGCTCAGCCGCGGCGCGGACGCGTGAAACCTGGCAAATGACCGTCGCGGCGCCGCTGGAGGTGATGCCGAACGTCCGCTATCTCGACAGTCTCTACCAAGCGTCGCCCGATGTGATGCTTGATGTGCTGCGGAAGGCAACCGGCGACTGCGTGATGATGATCGGGCACAATCCGGGGATTGGCGAGCTTGCCGCAATGCTGCCAGCACGTGCGCCGGTCGATGTGGATTTTCGGCGTTACCCGACCGCCGCGACGCTGGTTGTCGATTTCGAGGTCGGAAGCTGGGCGGATGTGAAGCCGGGGCTGGGCAGCGTGCTGGACTTTTTTGTTCCGCAAAAGGACCGCTGAAGCGAAACGCCCCGATCGATGGCCGGGGCGTCCCTCAAACTCGTTGTCGCCTAGTGGCCGAGGATCTGGCTGAGGAACAGCTTGGTCCGATCCGATTTGGGGTTGTTGAAGAACTCGTTGGGTTCGTTCTGCTCGACGATCTGGCCCTGATCCATGAAGATGACGCGGTTCGCGACGGCCTGGGCGAAGCCCATTTCGTGGGTCACGCAAAGCATTGTCATCCCCTCTTCCGCTAGCTCGATCATCGTGTCGAGAACTTCCTTGATCATCTCGGGGTCAAGCGCCGAAGTAGGTTCGTCGAAAAGCATGATCCGCGGCTTCATGCAGAGCGAGCGCGCAATGGCCACGCGCTGCTGCTGACCACCCGAAAGCTGGCCGGGGTACTTGTTGGCCTGTTCGGGAATCTTCACCTTTTCGAGGAAATGCATCGCAGTCGCCTCGGCTTCCCGCTTCGGCACCTTCCGCACCCAGATCGGGGCCAGCGTACAGTTCTCCAGGATCGTCAGATGCGGGAAGAGGTTGAAGTGCTGAAACACCATCCCAACCTCCGATCGCACCTTGTCGATGTTCTTGATGTCCGAGGTAAGCTCGATCCCATCCACGACGATCTTGCCGGCCTGATGTTCCTCAAGCCGGTTGATGCAGCGGATCAGCGTGGACTTGCCAGAACCGGATGGTCCGGCAATGACGATACGTTCGCCTCGGTGAACGGTCAGGTCGATGTCGCGCAGAACGTGGAACGATCCGTACCACTTGTTCATATTGGTGATTTCGACAGCGACCTCTTCGCTGACCTGCATATGGCTGCGGTCGATTTCGCGCGAAACGGCATGTGGGTCCGACATGGGAAGCTCCCTTAACTATGATCACGCTTCAGGCGATTCTCGAGGTACATGGAATACCGCGACATGCCGAAGCAGAAGACAAAGAAGATGAGGCCGACAAAGACATAGGGTTCCCAGTAGAGGCCCTTCCACGCGATGTCGGCGCGGACGATCTTGGTGATCCCTTGCAGAGGGTCGAGCAGACCAACGAGGGCGACCAGCGTCGTGTCCTTGAACAGGCCGATGAAGCTCGACACGATTCCCGGGATTGAGATCTTCAGCGCCTGCGGCATGATGATGTGCCGCTGCGCCTGCCAATAGTCGAGACCAAGCGCATCGGCCGCCTCATACTGGCCACGCGGAAGGGCGGCGAGACCGCCCCTGATCACCTCGGCGATGTAGGCCGCGGAAAAGACCGTGACCATGATGATGACGCGCAGGATCACGTCAAAATTCGTCCCCGGCGGCAGGAAGTACTGCAACAACAATGTCGCCGTGAAGAGCATGGTGATCAGCGGGACGCCCCGGATGAACTCGATGAAGCCCACCGATAGTGTCTTAACGAGCGGCATGTCCGACTGACGGCCAAGCGCCAGAAGAATGCCTACCGGCAGCGAACAGACGATGGCCGCCATGCCGATGGTGATCGACAGAAGGAAGCCGCCGAAGCGGTCGCTGTCGACCGCCTCGATCCCCAGAGGGATGATCTTGTGGAAGACTGCGGCGACACTGTCGGATAGCGGGAAAATCCAGCCCGCCTTGTCACCCAGCGGCGTCAGAAAGCTGAGCGGATCCCACGGCAAAAGGCCAAAGAGCGTGACAATGTTGCTGAGGATGCTGATGAGGATCGAGACCGGGTTCAGAAACAACGTGAGCACCAGCCCGATGACGATTAGTGAGGTCAGGATACCGCCAAGGCGGTCGGAGTAAAGGTAGACGAACGCACCGATCACAGCGAAAGCCACCATGACGAAGAACGGCCCCCAGATCGACCCGCCCCAGAGGAGCCAGACCGTCAGGAACGGCGCGACGAAGGTCAGCCACAGCAGTTTGCGCGGTGCCCAGTCGAAGAGGATCGGGACAAGTGCGGCCAGCGCGAGGACAAGCGCCAGCGTCGGCCGCCAGTATAGCTCGGGCGGGTAGAAGCCGAAGATCCACTGATGCCAGCGTTCATGGATCGCCGCGAAGCAGGCACCGGAAGCGTTCGGTCCGTGCAGCGCCGCGACTTTCTCACGGCACTCCCCCAGTGAGGACGCATCCCAGACCCCATTCAGGAGCCAGGGCACGACATGCCACAAAATCCAACCGACAGCGAGAAGCCCCAGGAAGGTCAGGGCGGCGTTCAGCCATGTTGAAAACAGGTTCTCACGCAGCCATTTGACCGCGCCCGGCTCTTTCGTGGGGGGCTCACGCGGCGGCAGCATTGCGTCGCGAACGAAGGAGGGGTTCGGCATCGCCTGGTTTGACATCTCAGCGTTCCTTCAGCGCGACGGCTTTGTTGTAGACGTTCATCACGGATGAGATGAGAAGGCTGAGCAGAAGGTAGATGCCCATCATCAGGAGCATGCATTCAAGCTCCTTCCCGGTCTGGTTCATCGTGATGCCGCCAAGCGTGCCCTTGAGGTCCATGAACGACACTGCCGCAGCGAGCGAGGTGTTCTTCGTCAGGTTCAGGTATTGCGAGATAAGAGGCGGGATGATCACCCTCAGCGCTTGCGGCAGGATGACAAGATTCATCGTTCGCTTCGGCGTCATGCCCAGAGCATAGGACGCCTCGGATTGTCCGCTAGATATCGCCTGAATGCCGGCGCGGACAATCTCGGCGATGTAGGCGCCGGTATAGAACACCAGGCCGATCAGAAGCGCGGTAAAGGCGTGGGTGATCTGAATGCCGCCGCGGAAGTTGAAGCCCGAGGTGACGCGTGAGCCTTCGGCGTCGGGTAGCGCGAGGCCGTTCGTATCAACCAGTTCGGTGCCGCTCTTGTCGACAAGAATGTAGGCACCGCTCGCGTCCGTCTTCCACATCGACGGCTTGCCGATATGAAAGCCAAGGGCGACCAGCAGCATCAGCGTGGGAATGAACAGAACGCCCAGCCGCAGATACCAGGTCGTCGGGCGCACGCCGGTTTCTTCCTGGATGCGCGTGGCACGCCGGGTGATCCAGCGCGCGGCCATCACGGACGCGGTGATGACGGCGATGAGAACCAGAAGTTCGATCGAGACGTTGAAGAAATAAAGACTGATGTCTCCCAGCGGCCGCGAAAAAAGTGGCTCGGGGATCGAAATCTCCCGATTCGTGATCGCCACGCTGTTCCATAGATGCATCGAGGATTCTGGCTGAATTCCATCCTTCACCATGTCCGGGGTAATCTTGAATGCACTCGGCGCCGCGGTGGTTTCGGCCAGCGCGACATAGATGACGATGATCCACAGAAGGACGGGAACGTTGCGGGTGACTTCGACATAGACCGTCATAAGGCGCGCGACGAGCCAGTTGGACGACAGGCGCAGGATGCCCGCGATGACACCGAGCATGGTCGCGAACACGCAGCCCAGCGCCGCGACCGAAAGCGTATTCAAAAGTCCGACCAGAAGCGCGCGGCCGTGGGTGTCGTCATTGGTGTAATCAATGAGGTGCGGATTGATATCGTAGCCCGCGCGGTTGAAGAGGAACCCGAAATCGAAGGTCCGGTCTTTCGCCGCAAGGTTCTCGACCGTGTTGTTCACCAGCCAGCCCAGCGCCGCTATGAACAGGAACAGAACCACGACCTGGATCGTGTAGGATCTGAACCGCGTATCGTAGATGAGCATACTGAGCCGAAAGGATTCCTTCGGCGTGGAAGTAGCCATAGCCATTGGTAATTTCCCCCAATCCGGTCGCCCGCCGACTGTGTCGGTCTGTTAGGGTCCCGCCCCTGCGTCCGGCTGTATCGTCCCTGTCATATCACCGAAGGGCGCCCGCATGGGCGCCCTTCGGCAGCAGCAAACTTAACGGAACGGCGGAGCGTACATCAGGCCGCCCTGGGTCCAGAGCGCGTTCAGACCACGCGCAAGGCCGATCGGGGTCGACTTCGCCGATGTTGGCGGCAAAGATCTCACCGTAGTTGCCCGAAGCGGCAATCGCGCGCTTGGCCCATTCCTGGTCGAGACCCATCATCTTGCCGTATTCACCTTCGGTGCCCAGCAGACGCTTGACTTCGGGGTTCTGCGTCGTGTTGCCGATGTCGTTCACGTTGGCCGAGGTGACGCCATATTCTTCGGCGGCAACCAGCGCGTAGAAGGTCCAGCGGACGATGTCGCCCCAATTGTTGTCGCCGTGGCGCACGACCGGGCCGAGCGGCTCTTTCGAGATGATCTCGGGCAGGATGATGTGGTTGTCAGCATCCGGCAGCGTCGCGCGGACGGCGGCAAGGCCCGAAGCGTCGGTCGTGTAGGCATCGCAGGCACCGGCGAGATACTGTCGCTGGCCTTCCGCGTCATCCTGGATCGTGACCGGTGTGTAGGTCATGTTGTTGACCTTGAAGAAGTCCGCAAGGTTCAGTTCGGTCGTGGTGCCGGTCTGGATACAGATCGTCGCACCGTTCAGTTCCTTCGCGGAGGAAACGCCGAGGTCCTTCTTCACCATGAAGCCCTGACCATCGTAGTAGTTCACGCCGGCGAAGTCGAACTTCAGGTCGGTGTCGCGCGAATAGGTCCAAGTCGAGTTGCGGACCAGCACGTCGACTTCACCCGAAGCAAGCGCGGTAAAGCGAGTCTCGCCGGTGGTGGGCACGTACTTGACCTTGGTCTGGTCGCCCAGAACCGCAGCCGCGATGGCTTTGCAGATCGCAACGTCAAAGCCCTGATAGTTGCCGCTGGCGTCGGGCTGGCCAAAGCCGGTCAAGCCGACGTTGACGCCGCAGATCAGTTCGCCACGGGCTTTTACGTCTTCGAGCGTTCCGGCCGACGCATACCCTGCAAGCAGGGCGGTGGCCGCGAGCGTCCCGAGGAATACGGATTTTTTCATGCTTACCTCTTCCTGAGTTTCTGTCCCCCTGTGGGACAGGTGATTTTGGTCAGGTTGTCCTGACGCCGATATTAGGGTGATCCCCAGTGCGGGCCAGTTAGGACCGTTGCGCGCGACACGTCAAGTGATCTTGCGGCTTGCCGTGGGGGATTCTGCCAAGAGATTAGGCGGCTTTGCCTCTTCGCTGGTAGCGGAAACGGCGGGGGCGTCAGGCGGCGCGAAGGGATCGCCAGAATCGATGCGCATGCAGGAAAGCCAGATGCCTGGCCTCGGCCGCTTCGGCAGCCTCCTCATCTTTTCCCCAAAGCTCGATCTGCCAATCTTCGTCAATCCGCGACAACGCCCAGAGCGCTTCGGGATCGCTCTGCGGCTCCGTCGCGGCGAGCCCTATGACGAGAGAGCCGGAGATGGAAACGAGATCGTGAAGCGCGGTGAGTTGGAAAGGCGTCGTCCCATGGACGGCGGCCGCAAGTGCCGTGAGGGCGTCAGAGGACTGCGCCACCGGCACGATCCCGCGCGTGACAGCAAGCCGCGCGCCATAGCGCTCCGCTGCCCAGTCGAGGACCGGGTCCCAGGCCGCCGCCTGCCGGGCGGCCAGCGCCTCCGGCGCCTCGGCGCGGTAGCACAGAAGGTCAGAGCCGCCATAGTCGGCGATGAGATCCGCAACCTCGGAGAATTGCTGCGCCACCTTGTCGGTCGCCGCATTGGCTGAGCGGGTGAAGGGCATCCGACGCGGGTCGACGATGCTCTCAACCGCCCGCCACTCCGCCGCGACAGCTTCGGCCAGCAGGCCGGTCGGCAGGATCAGCGGTTGCTTCGCGGGCGTGCGGAGCGGGCGCGCGTCGAGCCGGATCGCGTAGCCGTCCGGCGTCTTGTCGAGCGTCACCTCTTTCCAGAACCGTTTCGCCGTCCAGCTGGTCATGTCCGCTCCCAAAGCTCCTCAAGTGCCCCGGTGATGTCTGCGACAGAGCCAACGATCCGGTCGGGCAGTTCCGCCGCCAGCGCGCCTTCACCGTGATAACCCCACGTCACCGCCAGCGTCGAAACGCCTGCCGCCCGACCCATGAGCATGTCATAGGTCGTGTCGCCGATCATCGCCGTCCGCCCCGGCGCGACACCGGCCTCTGCCATGGCGGTCAGGAGCATGGAGGGGTGCGGCTTTGACGGATGATCGTCGGCGACCTGACGGGTGAAGAACACGCCCTCCATCCCGTGGCCGAGAAGCAGTTGGTCAAGCCCGCGGCGCGACTTGCCCGTGGCCACGCCAAGGATCACGTCCTTGCGTTCCGAGAGCGCGGCGATCACCTCGGGAATGCCATCGTAAAGCGGCGCAAGCCGTGCAGCCCGTTCGCCTGCATAGCCGGTCTTGTAGTGCGCGACGAGGCGGTCCTGCATCTGCACGGGCAGATCGGGGACAAGTCTCGCCATCGCGACCGGCAGCGACAGACCGACAATTGACAGGACGACCGCGCGCGGTGGGCAGGCCAATCCCTCGGCGTCGAAGGCATGCTCCATCGCCGCGACGATATGGTGCTGGCTGTCACAAAGCGTCCCGTCCACGTCGAAGACGACAAGCTTCGGGTCGCTCATTCCGCCGTCTCGTCGAAGGGATCGGCGGGGGCGTCATGTTCGGACCAGCCCACGGTCTTCCATGTCCGCACCATATGGTCCGGCATCGGCGCGGTCAGGGTGATGCGCTTGCCGCTTGATCGGATGGTCGAAGGTGATCGACCGCGCATGCAGATGCAGCTTGCGGCTGATCTCGCCGCCCAACTGCGCGCCCCATCCGTCGCCGAGATTCTCTTGCCCCGAACCGCCATACTTGCCGTCGCCGATGATCGGATGACCGACCTCGGCCATATGGGCGCGAAGCTGGTGCGTCCGCCCCGTCACCGGCACCAGCGCCACCCAGGACGCGCGCGTGCCGAGGTGATCAAGCACCGCATAATCCGTCGTCGCCCGCTTCGCGCCTTCGGTGTCATTGATCTGTGCCGGGTGGACAGCGATCATCTTTTCGCCCTCGCCACCCCGGCCATGCCCCGGCGCCTTCACTAGGCCAAAGCGGATCGTGCCCATCTTCGGCGACGGCAGGCCCGCGACGGCGGCCCAGTATATCTTGCGCGTGGTGCGCGACCGGAACGCCTCGGACAGCGCCCGCGCGATCCGGTCGGTCCGGGCGAGCAAGAGAACGCCCGAGGTGTCCTTGTCGAGCCGGTGCACCAGCTTCGGGCGATCCTTGAAGCCGAACAGCAGGGCGGAGGTCAGGCCATCGACATGGCGGTTGCCCTGCCCCGATCCGCCCTGACTTGGCAGGCCGGGCGGCTTGTTCAGCGCGATGATGTGCTCGTCCTTCCAAAGGACGGCGGCCTGGATCATCTCGGCATCCGTCTCCGGCACGGCCTCGGGATCGCGGCGCGAAACGAAGCCCTCGGTCTTCGGCAAGGGCGGCACGCGCACCTGCTGACCGGGCGTCACCCGCGTCGCGGCCTTGACCCTGCCGCCATCCACGCGGATCTGCCCGGTGCGGCACATCTTCTCGATGGCGCCCTGCGTCATCGTGGGAATGCGCTTTTTCAGCCAACGGTCGAGCCGGCTTTCACCCTCGGTCTCGCCCACGGTCAGGATACGAACGCCGCTCATGCCACAAGCACCGTTCGCATGACATGGACCCCCGCGATCAGCGCGAGGATCGAGGCGAAGACCGACAGCCCGACATAGAGCGCCGCAAGGTCGTAGCGCCCGATGGTCATCAACCGCCAGGTTTCCAGAGAGAAGGATGAAAACGTGGTGAAGCCGCCCAGCACGCCGGTTGCGAGAAGTGCGTTCCATTGCGACAGCCCCTTCTGCCCAAGGAACACGACCAGCGCACCCATAAGGAATGAGCCGATGATGTTCACCACGATCACGCCGAGCGGAAACTCGTGCGGCCCGAAACTTCGCAGAACCGCGACGCCCGCGAGGTAGCGGGCCGAGGCGCCGATTGCGCCGCCAAGGGCGACCTGAAAAAGCGTCTGGATCATCGCGCTTTCCTCTGCGGAGCCGCGCGCAATGTCAACCACCGCGCTTGTCGCGCTGCTTCGCGAACCAGTCGAGGCGCTTTTTCAACTCCCGCTCGTAGCCGCGCTCGACAGGCTGATAGAGGACCGGTCGCCTCACCCCATCGGGAAAGTAGTTCTGCCCCGAAAACCCGTCCTCGGCATCGTGGTCATAGGCATAGCCCGCGCCGTAGCCCTGTTCCTTCATCATCTTCGTCGGGAGCGTTCAGGATATGCTTCGGCGGAGGCTCGGACCCGGTCTTGCGCGCGAGGTCGCGCGCCGCCTTGTAGGCGACGTAGCCGGCGTTCGACTTCGGCGCGAGGGCGAGATAGGCCAAGCGCCTGCGCCAGAGCCAGTTCGCCCTCGGGGCTGCCGAGTCGTTCGTAAAGCTCCCAGGCATGCAGGCAGACCGTCTGCGCCTGCGGATCGGCAAGACCGATATCCTCGACCGCCATCCGGGTGATGCGGCGGGCGAGGTAGCGCGGGTCCTCGCCGCCTTCGAGCATCCGGGCGAACCAGTAGAGCGCCGCGTCCGGATCGGACCCGCGCACCGACTTATGCAGTGCGGAGATGAGGTTATAGTGCTCGTCCCCCGACTTGTCATATTTCGCCGCGCGCCGCATCAGTCGCTTGGCCAGCGCGTCGGAATCTATCGGCTGCGTCAGTTTCCATGCCGCCACCTGTTCGATGAGGTTGAGAAGCGCGCGGCCGTCGCCATCAGCCATTTCCAGAAGCGCGTCGCGTGCGGCTGCCTTCAATGGCAAAGCCGCGCTAAGGTCTTTCTCCGCACGCTGCGCCAGCCGTTCAAGATCGGCCAGAGACAGGCGTTCCAGCACGATGACCTGCGATCGACTGAGAAGGGCGGCGTTCAACTCGAACGAGGGGTTCTCGGTCGTGGCCCCGACCAGAAGGATCGTCCCATCTTCCATATGCGGCAGGAAGCCATCCTGTTGCGCCTTGTTGAAGCGGTGAATCTCATCGACGAAAAGTAGGGTCCCCCTGCCCTGCGACCGGCGCAGCTTGGCGGCCTCGAAGACTTTACGAAGCTCCGGCACGCCGGTGAAGATCGCGCTGATTTGGATGAAGGCAAGGTCCGTCGCATCCGCCAGAAGGCGCGCGATGGTGGTCTTGCCCACGCCAGGTGGGCCCCAGAGGATGAGAGACGACAGGCTCCCCGATCCGACCATCGCGCCCAAGGGGCCGTCCGGGGACAGCACCTTTTCTTGGCCGATCACATCCGAAAGGCGCGCCGGACGCAGCCGGTCGGCCAGCGGCCTGTTCGGCGCCGGAGCACTCGCATCATGGGGGGGATCGAATAGGTCGGTCATCGCCTGCGAAGACTAGCGCCGCGACAGGGCCGACAAAAGCGAAGAATGGCGCCGCGTTCGTCGCGCGGCGCCTTACCCAAGCAGCTTCGCGTCAGTGCATCTTCGTGGCGAGGTCGATACGGACGCATTGATAGTCGCCGTCGTCGATCCACATCACCGGTCCAATCCCGACCGCAGTCAAACCGCAGCGCCCGTACCAACGCGGCCAGTTTGCTGGCGTGATGGCGATCAACTGCGTCGCGCCAAGCTCGCGCGCGGATTTCACCATCGCCTCGACCATATAGCCATGAACGCGGCGGCGGATCGTCTGCGGCACGGTGTGCAGAACGAAGACGCGGGTGCATTCCCAGACATTGGAATCAACCGGCGCCTCCTCGGATAGAAGATCGGCCGGAAGCGAGGCCAGAAGGCCACGTTGCGCGTCGCGGATCATATAGCTGTAGATGCCGCACTTCGCGACGGTCGGTGTCAGGCGGATACCCGCATAAACTTCGCCGAATTCGTCATGGATGGCGATCCAGCGGCTCGCCGGGGTATCGTACTGATCGTACTCCATGTCGAGCGCTTCGGGCAGGTTCCATCGCTTTTCGACGATGAAGGATTGCTTTCGCGCCCGAAAGAGATTGGCAAATAGTTCTCCGTGATTATGGAGATTCTCGAAGGATAGAATGGTGGTTTGCATGGTCGGACTCCTGCTTGGGTAAACGCACTCGCCCTGCATGCAAATAAACGGGATACATGGGATTACATCAGCCTGTAGTCTTTGGCGCGCTGAATTGCCTCTGCCGTCGTTCGGGCAAGCAGCCTTTGCCGAGCCGACGTCAGACGCGCTTTCAGAGCACTTTCGGATATGTTCAGTTTGGCTGCTGCGGCCGCATGTCTGTCACCCGCCGCGATACACCGCAGGGCTTCGATCTGGGCTTTGGTCAGGCTTTCCGGCGGTTCCGTAATATCGTGCAGCCGCCGAACGAGTTGCGAGATCTTGTCGATCTCTACATCGGTAAAATCGCGATCGGATCGCGCGAAACTTGATATTGTCCTTGAACGAATCGGGCCGCAGGAGACTGTGAGCCCGTAGACCAGTCCAAACCGCCGGGCGTCATCGAACACACCGAACGGATCGGGAATTCCGAAATCTGCCCAACGGCTTGCTCCCTCCTTCGAAAAACCCCACGCGATCGTCGGGTCCCTCAGCGCATAGGCTTGCTCAGTATAGTGGTCCAGCCACTCCTGATTGTAGTTTGAGAACTGCATCAAGGGAGAGGCGTAGCGGATATGCAAGCCGACAAAATACCCTGCTGGCGACAGCAGTGAGAGGGAGTGAAGGAGCGGATCGAGCGTTGGCATTGAGGACATGTCCTTTTAGACAAGTTGCTTTGGCGAGCGTCAACCTTAAATTGAACTGCGTAGTTTTGACGTGAGGGTTAGCATATTGCGTACTATCAATCCGGGCCTTTTTGCTCGAACTCATGCGGCTTCCTGATGCCGCACGAACCGATCTGCTTGAGTTTCTCGGCGCGACGCCGCTCGCCGATGCGCAGCTTTCCGCTGTGATCGACGGCATCACCGAACGCATCAGATGCGAACGCGCCGAATTTCGCATGGAGCCGAACTGAGCATCAGTGGCATTTAGCACAGATTATCCGACCTGATTAAGGAGAAACCCCGCCAGCAATCTGGCGGGGTTTCTCATTTTCGGCCGTGTAGGGTTCTCGAGGTGTCAGCCTTCGGCCGCTTCTTCCGCCTCGACCCGCGCTTTGTCCTCGGCGCCCTTCGCTGACGGATCGCGGTCAACCAGTTCGATGATCGCCATCGGCGCCATGTCACCGTAACGGAAGCCGGCCTTCAGAACGCGGGCGTATCCGCCCTGACGGTCTTTGTAGCGCAGGCCAAGCACCTCAAAGAGCTTGGCCACATGCTTGTCCTGCTTGAGCTGCGCGTCAGCCTGACGGCGGGCGTGCAGATCGCCACGCTTGGCGAGCGTGATGAGTTTTTCGATGATCGGACGCAATTCCTTCGCCTTCGGAAGGGTGGTCTTGATCTGTTCATGTTCGATGAGCGACCCGGCCATGTTGGCGAAAAGCGCCTTGCGGTGCTCATGGGTGCGGTTCAGACGGCGATAGCCGCGGGCGTGACGCATGATAATCTCCTAACGTCTCATTTTGCTTTGTCCGGCGGCCGTGGTCCTCGGCGCGCTCACCTTGGGGCGTTTTCGCCCATCTGTTCCCCGGCAGTCCGGGCATTTTGGGGGCCGTCTAGCCGACAGCCCCCGTAATTGTCAATCAGAACTGGTCTTCGAAGCGCTTGGCGAGGTCCTCGATGTTCTCTGGCGGCCAGTCCTCGACATCCATGCCGAGGTGCAGGCCCATGCCCGAAAGCACTTCCTTGATCTCGTTCAGCGATTTGCGGCCGAAGTTCGGGGTGCGCAGCATCTCGGCTTCGGTCTTCTGGATCAGGTCGCCGATATAGACGATATTGTCGTTCTTCAGGCAGTTGGCCGAACGGACGGAAAGTTCCAGCTCGTCGACTTTCTTGAGAAGGAGCGGGTTGAATTCAAGCCCGTCTTCCGCCTCGCCCTTCGACGCCGATTCCGGCTCTTCGAAGTTGACGAAAATGCCAAGCTGATCCTGAAGGATGCGCGCGGCATAGGCCACGGCGTCGTCCGGGGTCAGCGAACCGTCTGTGTCGATCTTCATGGTCAGCTTGTCGTAGTCGAGCACCTGGCCCTCGCGGGTCGGCTGCACCTCGTACGAAACCTTCTTGACCGGCGAGTAGACCGCATCGATCGGAATGAGTCCGATCGGCGCGTCTTCGGGCCGGTTCTTGTCGGCCGCTACATAGCCCTTTCCGCTTTCGACGGTCAGTTCCATGAAGAGATCCGCGCCCTCGTCGAGGTGGCAGATCACATGATCCTTGTTCAGGATCATGATACCGTTGGTTTCCGAGATGTCGCCAGCGGTGACGACGCCCGGACCCTTGGCCGAGATCGAGAGGCGCTTCGGCCCTTCGACTTCCATCTTGAGCCGCACGCCCTTGAGGTTCAGCACGATGTCGGTGACGTCTTCACGCACACCGGCCACGGATGAGAACTCATGCAGGACGTTGTCGATCTGCACGCTCGTGATGGCCGCGCCCTGAAGCGACGACATCAGCACGCGGCGCAGCGCGTTGCCGAGCGTCAGGCCAAAGCCCCGCTCCAGCGGTTCGGCGATCAGCGTCGCCTGACGCTGAGGATCGTTACCCGGCTTCACTTCAAGCTGCTGCGGCTTGATGAGCTCTGCCCAATTCTTGTGGATCATGCGTTCTGCCTCCATACCTGTTCCCGGATCATGTCCGGCCTCCGGGAACGCCCGAGGAAAAAAACGAAAACAATCCGGGCCGCGCACTCAGCACGGCCCGGACTGCGAATGTATCGTCAGACGCGCCGACGTTTCGGCGGGCGGCATCCGTTATGCGCGATCGGCGTCACGTCACGGATCGACGTGATGTTGAAACCGGCGGCGGCAAGACCGCGTAGCGCGCTTTCGCGCCCCGAACCCGGTCCCTGCACTTCGACTTCCAGCGTCTTCACGCCGTGCTCCTGCGCCTTGCGGGCCACATCTTCAGCGGCCATCTGGGCGGCATAGGGCGTCGATTTACGCGACCCCTTGAAACCCATCGTGCCGGCCGAAGACCAGGCGATCGCGTTGCCCTGAACGTCGGAGATCAGGATCTTGGTGTTGTTGAACGAGGAATTCACATGAGCAACGCCAGCGGCGATGTTCTTGCGTTCCTTTTTCTTCATGCGGACTTTATCGCGTGCCATCTCTCAACGCCCCCTTATTTCTTCTTGCCGGCAATGGCCTTTGCGGGGCCTTTGCGGGTACGAGCGTTGGTGTGGGTCCGCTGACCGCGCACCGGCAGGTTGCGGCGATGACGCAGGCCGCGATAGCAGCCAAGGTCCATCAGACGCTTGATGTTCATCTGAACTTCACGGCGCAGGTCGCCCTCGACCGTGTAATTCGCGTCGATATGTTCGCGGATGGCAAGCACTTCGGAATCCGAAAGCTCATTCACCCGGCGGGACGGTTCGATCTTGACGGCCTCACAGATCTTGTGGGCGATATCGTTGCCGATGCCGTGAATATACTGAAGGGCGATGGGGACGCGTTTCCCAGTCGGGATGTTAACGCCAGCAATACGTGCCACGCGTGTCTTCCTTTCGTTGCGGTTCCGTAGCGCCGGAACCTTTTTTCACAACTCTGGCCCGAGGGTCGAGACCTTCGGGCCGACTTTATCAGTCCGATTCGCGAAACATAAATTTCATCAAATCAAGACGATTCTCATCTGAGACGCCGTGACCTAGTGGGATTTCACACTGGCGTCAAGATGTGGCGGGACGATCCAGCACTTCCGCGATGGATTTCGCCACGTCTTCGATTTCTCCAAGCCCGTCGACCGAGACGAGCTTGCCGGCATTATAGTAGTAACCGATCAGCGGAGAGGTCTTCTTATAATACTCCATCAGCCGCTGCTTAAGGCTTTCGGCGTTGTCGTCGGCGCGGCGACTGAACTCTGTTCCGCCGCAGGCGGCGCATTTGCCGCCGGCCGGAATCGGCTTGGTGATATCGTTGTAGACCTCGCCGCAATTTCCGCAGGTCGAACGTGCGGTGATGCGCTCCACCAGCGCCTCATCATCCACCCGCATTTCGATCACCGCGTCGAGCTTTTGCGCAGAGCGTTCCAGAAGCTGCCCCAGTGCATCGGCCTGCGCCAGCGTCCGCGGGAAGCCGTCGAAGATGAACCCCGAGCCGCCGTCCGGCCAACTTCTCGTCCGATCAGGCCGATCACGATCTCATCGGTCACAAGCTGCCCGGCGGCCATCACTTCGGCAACCTTGCGGCCCATCTCGGTGCCGGAGCTTTGCGCAGCGCGCAGCATGTCACCCGTCGAAAGCTGGACCAGGCCGCGCTCCTCCACCAGGCGGCGGGCCTGAGTCCCCTTCCCCGCTCCCGGCGGGCCAAGCAGAATGATATTGACCATCGACGGTCCCCCTCGGTCGGTGGATGGGTTCAGCGGCGGGCAGGTGCCTTGCGCCCCCCCGGCCTTTTCTTGCCGCGCAGCTGGGACTTTTCAATAAGCCCTTCGTATTGGTGCGCCAGAAGATGTGACTGGATCTGGTTGATCGTGTCCATCGTCACCGACACCACGATCAGGACCGAGGTGCCGCCGAAGTAGAACGGAATCGAAAACTGCGAACGCAGAATCTCCGGCAGCAGGCAAACGAGGGCCAGATAGGCGGAGCCGACCACAAGGATGCGCGCGACGACATAGTCGAGGTAATCGACCGTCTTGGCGCCCGGACGGATTCCCGGAATAAAGCCGCCCTGGTTCTTCAGGTTGTCGGCCACGTCATCGGACTTGAACGCCACGTTCGCCGTATAGAAATACGAGAAGAAGACGATCATCGCGGTGAAGAACAAGAGATTGAGCGGCTGGCCATGACCAAAATAGGCCAGGATTGTCGACATGACCGGCCCGGTCTGCGCCCCCGAGAAGGTCGAGATCGTCGTCGGCAGCAAGAGAAGCGACGACGCGAAGATCGCCGGGATGACGCCCGCCGGGTTGACCTTGATCGGCAGGTGCGAGGACGAGCCGTCATAGACCTTCATCCCGACCTGGCGGCGCGGATACTGGATGTGGATCTTCCTCAGCGCGCGCTCCATGAAGACCACGAAGGCGATGGTTGCGATGATCATCACGATCACGCTGATGATGACCACGGCGGAAATATTGCCGACACGGCCTTGTTCGAGAAACCGTGCGAGCGCGCCCGGAATCTCGGCGACGATGCCGACGAAGATGATGAGCGAGGTGCCGTTGCCGATCCCGCGCGCGGTGATCTGCTCACCAATCCACATCAGGAACATGGTGCCGCCGACCAGCGTGATGACGCAGGCGACCTGGAAATATAGCCCCGGATCATGGGCGAGATCCCCCGCCTCGATGCTGCGGGCAAGGCCGAAGGCCTGGAAGGTCGCCAGCGCGACCGTGGCATAGCGGGTGTACTGGTTGATCTTCCGCCGCCCCTGCTCACCCTCTTTCTTCATCTGGTCGAGCGACGGCACCATCGCCGTCAGAAGCTGCACGATGATCGAGGCCGAGATATAGGGCATGATGCCAAGCGCAAAGACGCCCATCCGGCCAAGCGCGCCGCCGGTGAACATCTGAAGCATGCCGCCGATGCCCTGGTTCGCGCTGTCCATGAACTTGCGCAACGCGTCCGCGTCGATGCCCGGCACCGGGATATAGGTCCCGAGGCGGTAGACGATCAGCAGACCGAGGGTGAAGAAGATGCGCTGGCGAAGGTCGGTGGCCTTGCCAAGGGCGCCCCAGCTCAGGTTCGCCGCCATTTGCTCTGCAGCAGATGCCATTCCAGTCTCTTTCATGGGCAACGCCGCCGAACCGTTTTCCGGTCGGCGGCGTTGGAAAACACGTGTCTATGTAAGCGGCAGGACCGCCGCCCACAACACCTTATTCAGCCGCAGACGCAGTCGTGACGGAAAGCGAGCCACCGGCCTTCTCGACCGCGGCGATCGCCGCCTTGGACGCACCGGTCACGGCAAGCTTCAGCTTGGCCTTGATCTCGCCCTTGGCAAGAACACGGACACCGTCGAGCTTGCGGCGCACGACACCGGATGCGACCAGCGCATCCTCGGTGATCTCCGCCTTCACGTCGAGCTTGCCGGCATCGACGAAGGTCTGAAGCTGACCGAGGTTCACAACCGCGAATTTCTTGGCGTTCGGCTTGGTGAAACCACGCTTCGGCAGGCGGCGGTAGAGCGGCATCTGGCCGCCTTCGTAACCACCGATGGCGACGCCCGAGCGGGATTTCTGACCCTTGATGCCGCGGCCCGCAGTCTTGCCCTTGCCCGAACCGGGGCCGCGGGCGACGCGCTTTGATTTCTTGGCGGCACCGGGATTGTCCCGGAGTTCATTCAGTTTCATGTCGCTTCTCCTTTGCCGGAGTTGGCCCCCAGCGACGGGAGCGGCCAAACACGGCGTTTCTTCTTTGTGAAATCGGGCCCGAGGGACCACCGGGGGCGTATAGACGGGTTGCCGGCGCGGATCAAGGGCGATAGCGCGGTGCGCAATGGGCGTCTTGCCCTGCGCAAAGAAAAGCCCCGTTGGGATCACCGGGGCTTTTTGCGATCTCATTCCGATCTCAGCGGGCGCGACGATCTGTCTCGCGCAGGTAGTCGGTCCAATACGGAGCCGGATCAGCGGAGAAAACCATCGCGACAGCGCGGCCGATGCTGGAAACGGCGCGGGCGAATTCATTGAGCAGGCCGGTATGGCTTTGTGCGGCAAACATTTTTCATCTCTCAGTCGTCATTATTGTTCGTGAGAGAGGTAGACCTCTCACGGCACGGCGACCAGAGATGTCTCGGCAGCCCCGCATTGCGTCAGACGCATGGATACACCCGCGTCCGACGCAATGCTCAGCAGTCAGGCACCGGCTGGCCAGCGAAATTCCGGGCGCAGCCCTTCATAAACCGGCCGGCCATCGGCCGGCTTCGGATAGCCCTTCGTGTTGTCGTAAAAGGCGTGGTAGGTGGCCTTCGGGAAATGGGCATCGTCGTAGCCCATCACATTCGGCACAGCGACACGAATGCGCTTTTGCTTGTCGTCAAGCATGACCACAGCCCCGCAGTCGGTGCAGAGGCATATTTCCAGCGGCCCATCGGGATTGTTCGCATTGAAGGGCACACGCTTCAGTTTTTCGGGGTGGTCCACCTTGAGGTCGCCGTAGTTGAAGAAGGCGACATGGGTCGTCTGCTGGCCAGTGACGGCTTTGCAGACGTTGCAGTGGCAGACATGGTTGTCGATCGGCTCAGCCGTGGCATGCGCGTGAACGTGTTTGCAGCCGCCTGTGTAGTCGGACATGTTTCCTCCCATCGTATTTGTTCGTCGGATCGCGGGACCGCCCGACGCCTCCGTCGCCCGGCGCCGCGATGGTGCATCGTAGCATAATTCCCGACGGTGCAAGGGGTCTCATGCGGCACGCGGACACAGACTTTGGTATCCGAAACTGCCCCAAAAATCACGCCGTGCACCGGCTCAAACCCGCGTGAAATCCATGGTCCAGTTGGTTTCCCAACTCGCCCCCCGTCCGGGGAGAAGGCCTGTTCCCAGCGCGGGCTCCCTGTGTCGGTCCTCAACCAGAGAAACCGAACCAGGATCGGACGGCCGCCAAGCTCATCCTCCGCCAGGAAGGTTCCGACGCCGTCTTCGAAGCCACCGATCACCGGCACGTCGAGGTGATGCGGGCGGCGCGCATCAAGCCACCAGATCGCCCAGCGGCCGGTCGCGGCGTCAAAGGACCGCAGCGCGATGGCGCGGTAGCCGCCGCCGGGAAACTCCAGGATGTTGTCTTCAAGATTGCCGTTGCCGCCGAGGATCGGGCGCGTCTCGGAAGAACCTGCGAACTCCTCCCAGTCGTCGCTGCCGACAAGCCTGTCCTTCAACCGCCGGTGCGCAACACGCCATGCGCCGAATTCGAAGTCGAAATCATGGGAGTGTGTTTCGGGCGGAGACATGGCGGATTTCCTCACAGGATCGCCGGAATGTTCCCTTATTGTTCTCGTTCGCGCAAGCAAATTTCGCAACGCGACGCATCAAATCAACGGGAAACGCCCCGGTCTTTCGACCGGGGCGTGTTGTTGTTCCGTAGGGCGGGGTTCACCCCGCCATCGCGTTTCAGCCGCGCTCTTCGATGATCGTCACAAGATGCGGGATCTTGTTGACCATGCCGCGGACTGAGGGCGTATCCTCAAGCTCGCGAGTGCGGTTGATCTTGTTCAGCCCCAGACCGATCAGGGTCCGGCGCTGGACGTCGGGGCGGCGGGCGGCGGAAGCGATCTGCTTCACGACGATGGTTTTCTTGGCCATGGTCTTTGCTCCTTACGCTTCTGCTGCTTCGGCGGGTGCCTCGGCAGCGTCCGGCTTCTTCAGGATGTCGGCGACCTTCTTGCCACGGCGCTGCGCGACCATACGGGGGCTCAATTCGTGCTTCAGGCCGTCAATGGTGGCGCGGATCATGTTGTAGGGGTTCGCCGAGCCCATCGACTTGGCGACGACATCCGCGATGCCCAGCATCTCGAACACGGCGCGCATCGGGCCACCGGCGATGATCCCGGTCCCGGCCGGCGCCGTCCGCATCACGACTTTACCAGCGCCATGACGGCCCTCGATATCGTGGTGGAGCGTGCGGCCGTCGCGCAGCGGCACGCGGATCAGCGAGCGTTTCGCCTGTTCGGTCGCCTTGCGGATCGCTTCCGGCACTTCCTTGGCCTTGCCCTTGCCAAAGCCGACGCGCCCGCGCTGGTCACCGACCACCACGAGGGCCGCGAAGCCAAAGCGCTTGCCGCCCTTGACCGTCTTCGAGACACGGTTGATCGCGACGAGGCGATCGGCGAATTCAGGGTTCTCATCGCGGCTGCGATTGTCCCGGCGGTTATCACGTTCTGCCATGAGGCATTCCTTACATGGTGGCGCGGCTTTCGCGCCGTTTGAGCCAATCCTGGTGGGCGCGAAGCCCCCGGATCATCGGGGTGGCGTATGCGCCACCCGCCGTCATCAGAACTTCAGGCCACCTTCACGCGCAGCATCGGCCAAAGCCTTGATCTTGCCGTGAAAGAGAAAACCACCGCGGTCGAAGTAGCAGGTTTCGACACCGGCTTTCTTGGCCCGCTCGGCGATCGCCGCACCGATCTTCTTCGCCGCTTCGACGTTGTTCTTGCCGACGACACCCAGATCCTTTTCCAAGGTGGATGCCGCAGCAAGGGTCACGCCGTTGACGTCGTCGATCAGCTGAACGCTGAGGTTCTTGCTGGACCGATGAACCGAGAGGCGCGCGCGCCCGTCGGCCATCTTGCGAAGCTTGTTCCGGACGCGCAGGCGGCGCTTGAGGAACAGTTCCCGTTTGCTGTTTGCCATTTTTCGCGTCCTTACTTCTTCTTGCCTTCCTTGCGGAAGATATACTCGTCTTTGTATTTGATGCCCTTGCCCTTGTAGGGCTCGGGGCGACGCCATTCGCGGATATTGGCCGCGACCTGGCCGACGAGCTGCGGATCAGACCCTTCGATGATAATCTCGGTCTGCTTCGGGGTCGTGACGGTGACACCCTTCGGAACCTCGAAATTCACTTCGTGGCTGTAACCGAGCGACAGTTTCAGGACGTTGCCCTGCATGTTCGCGCGATAACCGACGCCGTTGATTTCAAGTTCCTTCTTGAAGCCGGTCGGTCACGCCCTGCGACGAGGTTCGCCACCATGGAGCGCGACATGCCCCACTGCTGGCGCGCCCGCTTCGAGGTGCCGCGCGGTTTCACCGAGATTTCGCCGCCGTCGAGCGCGATGGTCACATCGTCGGTCGCGGTGAAGGAAAGGGTACCTTTCGGGCCCTTCACTTCGATGTTCTGACCGCTGATCGTGGCGGTGACGCCCGATGGGACGGTGACGGGCTTTTTGCCGATACGAGACATCGAACCCTCCTTAGAATACGGTGCAGAGCACTTCGCCACCAACATTGGCGGTTCGTGCGGCTGCATCCGACATCACGCCCTTCGGCGTGGAGACGATGGAAACGCCCAGCCCGTTACGGACATTCGGAATGTCCTTGACGGAGGCATAGACGCGGCGGCCCGGCTTGGACACCCGCTTGATTTCGCGGATGACGGGGGTGCCTTCGTAGTATTTCAGGCTGATTTCAAGCTCCGGATGGCCATCGGCGGAGGTCGCCGCCTCGTAGCCCCGGATGTAGCCTTCGCTGGCCAGCACATCCAGGACCCAGGCGCGAAGCTTGGAGGCCGGGGTGCGGACGGTGGATTTGCCGCGCATCTGCGAGTTGCGGATGCGGGTCAGCATATCGCCCAGAGGATCGTTCATCGACATGATTTGTCCTCCTTACCAGCTCGACTTCACCATGCCCGGGATCTGGCCCATCGAGGCGAGATCGCGCAGCATGATGCGGCTGAGCTTGAGTTTGCGGTAATAGGCATGCGGACGGCCCGTCAGCTGGCAGCGGTTGTGAAGCCGCGTCGCCGAGGAATTTCGGGGCAGTTGCGCCAGTTTCATCGTCGCCTTGAACCGATCTTCCATCGGCAGCGACTGGTCTTCGATGATCACCTTGAGTGCGGCGCGCTTGGCAGCATGCTGTTTGACCAGCTTCTGGCGCTTCACTTCGCGGTTCACCATGGATTTCTTCGCCATTCGTCGTTCCTCCGCGATCAGCTGGTGAAGGGCATGTTGAAAAACTTCAACAGTGCCTTCGCTTCCGCGTCGGTCGGCGCGGTGGTGCAGATGATGATGTCCATGCCGAGCACTTCATCGACCTTGTCGAATTCGATCTCGGGGAACACGATATGTTCCTTCAGGCCCATCGCGTAGTTGCCACGGCCGTCGAACGAGGACCCCTTCACGCCGCGGAAGTCGCGGACGCGCGGGAGCGCCACGTTGATGAGACGATCGAGGAATTCGTACATCTTGTCGCCGCGCAGCGTGACCTTGCAGCCCAGCGGCATTTCCTCGCGAACGCGGAAACCCGCGATCGAATTCTTGGCGTGGGTGATGACGGCCTTCTGACCGGCGATGAGCGACAGCTCCTCGGCGGCCTGCTTGACCTTCTTGGTGTCCTTCACGGCCTCGCCGACGCCCATGTTCAGGACGATCTTGTCCAGACGCGGGATCTGCATGTCGTTCTTGTAGGAAAACTCTTCCTTCATCGCCGGACGGATCGTCGCGGCGTAAACGGCCTTGAGGCGCGGGGTGTATGTTGCTGTGTCGAGCATCAGATCACGTCTCCCGTGGTCTTGGCGAAACGCACCTTCTTGTCGCCGTCCATGCGGAAGCCGACGCGGGTCGCTTTGCCGTTCTTGTCCATTACCGCGAGGTTCGACAGATCGACCGGCATCGCCTTCGGCTGGCGGCCGCCCTGGTCGGACTGGGACTGCTTGGTGTGACGGATGGCGATGTTGATGCCTTCGACCACGGCCTTGTTGGCCTTCGGATCGACGGACTGAATCTCGCCTTTCTTGCCCTTGTCCTTGCCGGCAAGGACGACGACCGTGTCGCCTTTCTTGAGTTTGGCAGCCATCAGAGCACCTCCGGAGCCAGCGAGATGATCTTCATGAAGTTCTTGGCGCGCAGCTCGCGAACCACCGGGCCGAAGATACGCGTGCCGACCGGCTCACCCTGGTTCGACAGGATGACGGCGGCGTTGCGGTCAAAACGGATGGCGGTGCCGTCTTCACGGCGAACTTCCTTGGCGGTGCGTACGACGACGGCCTTGCGGACGTCACCTTTCTTCACGCGGCCGCGCGGGATGGCTTCCTTCACCGACACCACGATGATGTCGCCCACAGAGGCGTAACGGCGATGGGAACCACCCAGGACCTTGATGCACTGAACACGGCGAGCGCCGCTGTTGTCAGCTACATCCAGATTGGTCTGCATCTGGATCATTTGGTTTCTCCCGACCTTTGGGGACTATTCCCCAGGGTTTCGTTCAGAAGGATGTTGTGGGGTAAAGCCTCAGGCTTCCGTCACAACGGTCCAACGCTTGGTCTTCGAGATCGGCGCGCACTCTTCGATACGAACAGAGTCACCAACCTTGAATTTGTTCTCCGCGTCATGGGCGCGGTACTTCTTCGACTTCCGCACGGTCTTGTGCAGCAGCGGGTGCTTGAAGCGACGCTCGACGAGGACGGTGATCGTCTGCTCGTTCTTGTCCGAGGTCACGGTGCCTTGCAGGATACGTTTGGGCATATGCGTGGTCCTCAGTTCGCCGCCGCTTCAGCGGCTTTTTGGTTCAGAACGGTCTGGATGCGGGCGACGTTCCGACGGACGACGCGCATGCGGGCGGTGTTCTCAAGCTGGCCGGTGGCCTGCTGGAAGCGGAGGTTGAAGGCCTCCTTCTTCAGCGCGATCAGCTCATCACGAAGCTGGTCGGGCGTCTTCGTCTTCAGTTCGGTGGCGTTCATGCGCCTTTTCCTTCTCACATCACCAGAGGGCCCTGACGGGTCACCCTTGATCCGGTGGAGACAATGATAGACCCACGAATCCGGTCGCCCGGAATCGCAGGATGGGTCCCTATAAAGGAGGGGTGGTGAGAGGGCAAGGGAAAAGGTTGGGGGGTGGATTCGAGGCGGTGCTCTGGTCAGTGCCAGAGTACTGATACGGTCCATCGCACCCCGAAAGCAAACGCCATATTCGTCGGAAGGTTCGCAGCAGATGTTGAAATGGGCGTGTCGGACCAGAAACTCACTGTTTCTCAATCGAAAGTTGTCAACACCCATTCGTGCAGATAGGCGCTGTGACACAACGTTCTTCAGCGCTCGGACCCGAACCCATGAGATACCCGAATGCCGCGCTTGTACTGTGGCTTCTGATGGTCGGGACCTCGTCCGCTGAGGCGATCTCGGCTTCCAAGATGTGCCAGAAGGCACATGCCGAAAACCGTCTCAATGGCTCATCTGTCCGGCAGTGCGTTTGTATGGCTGGGGTTTCTCAGAAATATCTGTCGCCTGAACTCTACGCGCTTTGGACCGAGGCGATGTATCTTGGTGAGTCTCGAATGGCGGAAATGGAAGACCTCAAACAACCCCAAGCCACTACAGTGCGACAGCTGAAAAAAGTACTCGACAGATCGCGTCAGAACTGCGGAACTAGCTGGTAAACTCACCCGATCGCCGTCGACCGGACCCGGACCGCGCCTCGGCGACTGGCGACAATTGACTTCTATCGACCGCAGCCGGATCATCTTCCGTGCATCCGCGCCAGGCGCAGGCCGATGCTAGCGGGAGGTATCGTCATGCTGAAGACCTACACCGGCTCCTGCCATTGCGGCGGCGTGCGGTTCGAGGCGGAGATCGATCTCACCGCACCAACCTACCGCTGCAATTGCAGCATCTGTTCGCGGACCCGGTTCTGGCCCGCCATCGCGACGCCGGAAAGGGTGCGCGTCCTCGCCGGGGAAGACCTGCTGACGAAGTACCTCTTCCATTCGATGAAGAACGAACACTATTTCTGCCACCGCTGCGGCGTTCGCCCCTTCGGCATCGGCACGACGCCCGATGGGCAGCGGATCTACGGCATCAATATTGGCTGCCTCGAGGATGTCTCGCCCGAGACGCTCGCCGCCGCAGCTGTCGTCTATGTCGATGGCAGGCACGATCGACACGACGCTCCAGCGATCACGAGCTATCTCTGATCCCCGCCAGGCCCACCACCAGACGAGCCCGCCCCGCGACCACGTCAAAATCCCTTAACGAAAAACACTTATTTATATATTTCAATGAGTTGAATGACATTTTGCGCGCGGAAAAGGCGCATCCGGAGGTGCGCCGTTTCTAGTCATCCAGATCGGACGAAACCTTACCAGTCTTCGCGAACCACGATCCCGGTCGTGACCGGCGGTTTCATCGCACAAAGGCGGAGCGCCTCGCCAACGATCACCTCATTTGCACAGCCAGCCAAACATCCCCCTCGCCTGCCGCTTTCGTCTCGGCTATGACATCCTCATGTCCCAGATATCCTCACTCTTCGTGACCCACCTCTACCGTGCCGCGCTTTCGGAGTACGGCAAGCCCATCGATCCCGCCGAGATGGAAACCTCCTGTCTCTCCATCGCCGAGGACGACGAGGCCGGGCAAAAGTGGTGCGAAAAGCACGGGTTTCCCGGTTATACCTCCTATGCCTCGCTGACCGATCTCGGCTGGCGGTTCCCGATCTTCAAGGATCTGGTGAAGGTACTCGACAAGCATGTTGCGGCCTTCGTGAAGGAATTGCAGTTCGACCTCGGCGACAAGAAGATCAGGCTCGACAGCCTCTGGATCAACATACTGCCCGGGGGCGGCATCCACACCGCGCATATCCATCCCCATTCTGTGATCTCGGGCACGACCTATGTCGCGATGCCGGCGGGGACCAGCGCAATCAAGTTCGAAGACCCCCGGCTTGCCATGATGATGGCCGCCCCGCCACGCCGGAAGAAGGCGCCCGAGGAGTTGCGGCAGTTCGTCTATGTCCAACCCGAAGTTGGCGATGTCCTTTTGTGGGAAAGCTGGCTCAGGCATGAAGTGCCGATGAACATGTCCGAAGAGGACCGTATCTCGGTCAGTTTCAACTACGCCTGGGGATGACCGGCAGGTTATGGAGCATGCCTGCGGTCTGGGGGTCCTGACCTACGCGGGCCGTAGCCGCGTGCCCCGAGCGGGTTAAGAAACGGGCAACGCCGCGAAAAATAGAACGCATCTACAGTGCATTACACGGCATTTCGTGCGTGGAAAAGGCGCACCAGAAGGCGCGCCTTTTCCAGTCACTCCGATGGGGCGAGACCTTACCAGTCTTCGCGAACCACGATCCGGGTCTTGATCGGCAGCTTCATCGCGCCGAGGCGGAGCGCCTCGCGGGCGGTGACTTCGTTCACGCCGTCGATCTCGAACATGACGCGGCCCGGCTTGACCTTGGCCGCCCAAAAATCGACGGAGCCTTTGCCTTTACCCATCCGCACTTCGACCGGCTTCGAGGAAACCGGAACGTCCGGGAAAATCCGGATCCAGACCCGGCCTTGACGTTTCATGTGACGGGTGATCGCGCGGCGGGCCGCTTCGATCTGGCGCGCGGTGACACGCTCGGGTTGGGTCGCCTTCAGGCCGAAGCCGCCGAAGTCGAGGTTGAACCCGCCTTTGGCTTCGCCGCTGATCTTGCCCTTGAACTGCTTGCGGAACTTTGTCCGTTTCGGTTGAAGCATCTATCTCACTCCTTACCGGGCGTCGCGGCGCGGGCCGCGCGGGTTGGGGCCACGCGGGTTCGGACCACGGGGGCCGGGACCGTCCTGCGCTTCGGTGGCCTTGCGGTCATGCGCCTGCGGGTCATGCTCCATGATCTCGCCCTTGAAGATCCAGACCTTGATCCCGATGATGCCATAGGGGGTCTTGGCTTCGGCCAGAGCATAGTCGATATCGGCGCGCAACGTATGCAACGGCACGCGACCTTCGCGGTACCATTCGGTCCGGGCGATCTCGGCACCGCCAAGGCGGCCCGCGACGTTGACCCGGATGCCCAGCGAACCCATCCGCATCGCATTCTGAACGCCGCGCTTCATGGCACGCCGGAAGGAGACACGACGCTCAAGCTGCTGCGCGATGGACTCGGCGACAAGCGCCGCGTCCAGTTCCGGCTTGCGGACCTCAACGATGTTGAGATGAAGCTCCGAATCCGTGAAGTTCGCCAGCTTCTTGCGCAGCGTTTCGATATCCGCGCCCTTCTTGCCGATGATGACACCGGGGCGGGCGGTATAGATCGTCACGCGGCACTTCTTGTGCGGCCGCTCGATGATGACTTTCGAGACACCGGCCTGCTTGGCGTAATCATGGATGAATTCGCGCATCTTGAGGTCTTCAAGAAGCAGGTTGCCGTAGTCCTTGTTGTCGGCATACCAGCGGCTGTCCCAGGTGCGGTTGACCTGGAGGCGCATGCCAATCGGGTTGACCTTTTGTCCCATTATGCTTGCTCCTCGACTTGCCGCACCTTGATGGTCAGCTCGCTGAACGGTTTCATGATCTTGCCGAACCGGCCACGCGCCCGCGGGCGGCCGCGCTTCATCACCAGGTTCTTGCCGACATAGGCTTCGGTGACGACGAGACCGTCGACATCGAGACCGTGGTTGTTCTCGGCATTGGCGATCGCCGATTGCAGGCACTTCTTCACGTCCAGCGCGATCCGCTTCTTCGAGAAGGTGAGATCGGCAAGCGCCTTGTCGACCTTCTTGCCGCGGATCATGGCGGCGACGAGGTTCAGCTTCTGCGGCGAGGTGCGAAGCATCTTCGACTTGGCGAAGGCCTCGTTATCGGCCACGCGGCGCGGATTCTTTTCCTTGCTCATGGCTTACTTCCTCTTGGCTTTTTTGTCGGCCGCGTGACCGTAGTAGGTCCGCGTCGGCGAATATTCACCGAACTTCTGGCCGATCATCTCTTCCGAGACGTTGACCGGGATGTGTTTCTGACCGTTGTAGACCCCGAAGGTGAGGCCGACAAACTGCGGCAGGATGGTGGAGCGGCGCGACCAGATCTTGATCACTTCCGACTTGCCCGAAGCCTGCACCTTTTCTGCTTTCTTCAGCAGATAGGCGTCGACGAATGGGCCTTTCCAAACAGAACGCGACATGGATTAACGCCCTTTCTTCGCATTGCGCGAGCGGACGATATATTTGTCCGTCGTCTTGTTCTTGCGGGTCTTGTTACCCTTGGTGCCCTTGCCCCAGGGGGTAACCGGATGACGGCCACCGGAGGTCCGGCCCTCACCACCACCATGCGGGTGGTCGATCGGGTTCATGGCGACGCCGCGCACGGTCGGGCGGATGCCCTTGTGCCGCATGCGGCCGGCCTTGCCGTAATTCTGGTTCGAATGGTCGGAGTTCGAAACCGCGCCCACCGTCGCCATGCATTCCTGGCGAACCATGCGCAACTCACCCGAGGAGAGGCGGATCTGCGCGTAGCCACCGTCACGGCCCACAAACTGGGCATAGGTGCCCGCGGCGCGCGCCAGCTGACCGCCCTTGCCGGGCTTCAGCTCGACGTTGTGGACGATCGTGCCGATCGGCATGCCCGAGAACGGCATCGCGTTGCCGGGCTTCACGTCGGTCTTGGCGCCGGCGACGACCTTGTCGCCCACACCCAGACGCTGCGGCGCCAGGATGTAAGTCTGCTCGCCGTCCTGGTATTTGACCAGCGCGATGAAGGCGGTGCGGTTCGGGTCGTATTCGATCCGTTCCACCGTCGCCGGGACGTCGAACTTGCGACGCTTGAAATCTACGATGCGGTACAGACGCTTCGCGCCGCCGCCCTTGTGCCACGATGTGACGCGCCCGGTGTTGTTCCGGCCGCCCGTCTTGGTCAGACCCTCGGTGAGGGACTTGACGGGGCGACCTTTCCAAAGCTCCGAACGGTCGATCAGAACCAGCCCACGCTGGCCCGGCGTCGTCGGTTTATACGACTTGAGTGCCATGCTCTCTGTCTTCCGTTGCTTTGGACCTATCGGTCCGTTGGGTGTAGGGCCCCGAAGGTCCCCGATTTAGAAAAAACATCACGGCCCCGGTGACCGGGGCCGCGAGATTCGCCGCCTTCTATCAAAGCCCCGAAGAGACGTCGATAGTGTTCCCCTCTTCGAGGGTCACATAGGCTTTCTTCACGTCGCTCCGCACGCCCGGCTGGCCGCGGAAGCGCTTTGCCTTGCCCTTGGTGATGGAGGTGTTGACCGCCTTCACCTTCACGCCGAAGACCGCCTCGATCGCTTCCTTGATCTGCGGCTTGGTCGCGGATTTCGTCACCTGGAAGACAACCGCGCCGGCCTCGGAGGCCATGGTCGCCTTTTCGGTGATGATCGGCTTGACGATCACGTCGTAATGTTCGGGTTTCACGCTCATTTCAGGTCCCCTTTGCCAAGACGGGCCTCCAAAGCCTCGACACCCGCCTTGGTGAGCACGAGCGTGTCACGCTTGAGGATGTCATAGACATTGGCGCCCATCGACGACAGCACATCGATGCCTTCGATGTTGGCCGCCGCGCGGGCGAAGTTTTCATTCACGTCGGCGCCGTCGATGATGAGAACACGCTTCCAGCCGAGTTCCTTCGCGGCTTTCGCGAGAACCTTGGTCTTGGCGTCCTTCATGTCGAGGCTGTCGAGGATGATGAGCTGACCCGCACCGGCCTTCGCCGACAGCGCATGCTTCAGCCCGAGCGCCCGAAACTTCTTCGGGAGGTCATGTGCGTGGCTGCGCGGTGTCGGACCCTTGTAGGTGCCACCGTGACGGAAGATCGGAGCCTTGCGGGACCCGTGACGTGCGCCGCCGGTGCCTTTCTGGCGATAGATCTTCTTGGTCGAGTAGGACACGTCCGACTTGCCCAGCACCGAATGGGTGCCAGCCTGCGCCTTGGCGCGCTGCCAGCGGACAACGCGGTGCAGGATGTCGGCGCGCGGCTCGAGCCCGAAGATCTCGTCGGAGAGATCGATCGAGCCTGCCTTCTTGGCGTCGAGCTTGATCACATCGAGTTTCATTCTTTCTCTCCTTCCGGCTTGGCATCCGGAGCGTCGCTCGGCTCTGCGTTCGGGTCGGCATGGTCCTTGTCGGACTTGATCGACGCCTCGGCTTCGGCAAGCGCTTCGGCTTCCGCAGCGGCGGCGACCTCGGCAGCGGCCTTGCGGGCGGCTTCCTCCTCGGCGGCGGCGGCGGCAGCTGCCTCGGCGGCGAGCTTGCGGTTCATCTCGGCAGTCGAGCGCAGGGCGGCCGGCAGGATGACGCCTTCAGGCAGCGGCTTCTTGACCGCGTCCTTGATCGTCACCCAGCCGCCTTTGGAACCGGGAACCGAGCCCTTGACCATGATCAGGCCCCGGTCGGCGTCGGTCTTGATGACCTGAAGGTTCTGGGTCGTGACACGGACGGCACCGAGGTGACCGGCCATCTTCTTGCCCTTGAACACCTTGCCCGGATCCTGACACTGGCCGGTCGAGCCGTGCGAACGGTGCGAGATCGAGACACCGTGCGACGCGCGCAGACCGCCGAAGTTGTGCCGCTTCATGGCACCGGCAAAGCCCTTGCCGATCGAGGTACCGGCGATGTCGACGAACTGCCCGGCGAAGTAGTGGTTCGCCGTGATTTCTTCGCCAACTTCGATCAGGTTCTCGGCGCTGACGCGGAATTCCGCGATCTTGCGCTTCGGTTCCACCTTCGCCGCGGCGAAATGACCCCGCATCGCGGCGGTCGTCCGCTTCGCCTTCGCGGCGCCAGCGCCGAGCTGAACGGCGGAATAGCCGTCCCGCTCAGCCGTGCGCTGCGCCACGACTTGCAGGTTGTCCAGTTGCAGGACAGTCACCGGAACCTGGCGGCCATCCTCGAGGAAGAGCCGGGTCATACCCAGCTTCTTTGCGATTACTCCAGAGCGCAACATATGGGTGCCCTCCTCAGTTCAGCTTGATTTCGACGTCGACGCCGGCGGCGAGGTCGAGCTTCATCAGCGCGTCCACGGTCTGCGGGGTCGGATCGACGATGTCGAGAAGACGCTTGTGCGTGCGGATTTCCCACTGGTCGCGCGACTTCTTGTCGATGTGCGGACCACGCAGAACCGTGAATTTCTCGATCTTGTTCGGCAGCGGAATCGGACCGCGCACCGTGGCGCCCGTGCGCTTGGCCGTGTTGACGATTTCCTGCGTGCTGGAATCCAGAACGCGGTAATCGAAGGCCTTGAGCCGGATGCGGATATTCTGACTGGACATTGTCTTGCCTCTCGCGGGCTTAATCAGTTGAGAGGCAGACCGGACCTCTTGTCCGGCCTGCTTCGAACCGTCGTCTTACTTGATGATTTTGGACACGACGCCTGCGCCGACGGTGCGGCCGCCTTCGCGGATGGCGAAGCGGAGCTTCTCTTCCATCGCGATCGGGGCGATCAGCTCGACCTCGAACTTCAGGTTGTCGCCCGGCATCACCATCTCGGTGCCTTCCGGCAGCTTCACCGTCCCGGTCACGTCCGTCGTGCGGAAGTAGAACTGCGGACGGTAGTTGGCGAAGAACGGCGTGTGGCGGCCGCCCTCTTCCTTGGTCAGGATATAGGCCTCGGCCTCGAACTGGGTGTGCGGCTTGACCGAACCCGGCTTGCACAGGACCTGACCGCGCTCGATGCCGTCACGCTCGATGCCGCGCAGCAGAAGGCCGACGTTGTCGCCCGCTTCGCCCTGATCCAGGAGCTTGCGGAACATCTCGACGCCGGTGCAGACGGTCTTCTTGTTGTCATGGATGCCGACAATCTCGACCTCCTCACCGACTTTCACGATGCCACGCTCGATCCGGCCGGTGGCAACCGTGCCGCGGCCCGAGATCGAGAACACATCCTCGACCGGCATCAGGAACGGCTGATCCACCGCCCGCTTCGGCGTCGGAATGTAGCTGTCCACAGCCTCCATCAGCGCCTTGATCGAGTTCTCGCCGATCTCCGGATCGCGGCCTTCCAGCGCCGCCAGCGCCGAGCCCTTGACGATCGGAATGTCGTCGCCGGGATATTCGTAGGACGACAGAAGCTCGCGGATTTCCATCTCCACCAGTTCGATCAGTTCCTCGTCATCGACCTGATCGATCTTGTTCAGATAGACCACCATGAAGGGAATGCCGACCTGGCGGCCGAGCAGGATGTGCTCGCGCGTCTGCGGCATCGGGCCGTCGGCCGCGTTCACCACCAGGATCGCGCCGTCCATCTGCGCCGCACCCGTGATCATGTTCTTCACGTAGTCGGCATGGCCCGGGCAGTCGACATGCGCATAGTGACGCGCCGGCGTCTCGTATTCCACATGCGCCGTCGAGATCGTGATCCCCCGCGCCTTCTCCTCCGGCGCCGCGTCGATCTGGTCATAGGCCTTGAAATCACCGAAATACTTCGTGATCGCCGCCGTCAGCGTCGTCTTGCCGTGGTCAACGTGACCAATCGTCCCGATGTTCACATGCGGTTTGTTACGTTCAAACTTTGCCTTTGCCATCTCGTTCGTCCTTCTCGTGGTGTTACTGTTCAGACCCGAAGAGGGCCTTGCGTATTGTGTCCGCGAACCCCGCCAGGGTTCCCTGATAATCCTTTTCGACGCTTGCCGTCGTAGCGAGGCCGATCAGGGCGACCGCGCGGAAGTTGTTGGTGTTGCCGACGACCTCGGTCGGCGGCACGATCACCCGCCGAGGCTGGCCGATTTCCGTGACGGTGACCTGCCCGGTCGCCGAACTGGTGCCTGCCACGACACGTTCCAGCGGCGGCGCGAGACGAAGCTGCGACATCACGATCTCAACCTTGACCGGGATCCCCGCGGGATCGCTCTTGGCGGCCAGAGACTGCGAGACCGCCGCCTCGAGATCCGCTTGAAGCTGCTCTTTCGACACGTCCGATTTCCGGCCTTCGACCGCGAACGTCATCTTCGATGTATCTACGGAAACCGCCGCAATCTTCAGGGCAGCAGTATCGCCCACCGTCCGAATGGACGGCGTCGCACAGCCGGCAAGTGCGGCCATGGCGAACCCCGATGCGATATGGCGGCTGAAACTCATCACGCGTACTTCTTCTGGATCTCGTCCGAGATGTTCTGCGGCACGGCCTCGTAGTGGTCGAACTGCATCGTGAAGACCGCGCGGCCCGAGGACATCGAGCGGAGCGTGTTGATGTAGCCGAACATGTTGGCCAAGGGCACCATGCAGTTGATCACGTTGGCGTTGCCGCGCGTGTCCTGACCCTGCACCATACCCCGGCGTGACGTGAGATCGCCGATGATGCCACCGGTGTACTCTTCCGGCGTGACGACCTCGACCTTCATGATCGGCTCGAGAAGCTTCGCACCGGCCTTCTTCATGCCGTCGCGCATCGCAGCGCGGGCAGCAATTTCGAAGGCAAGCACGCTCGAGTCGACGTCGTGGAACGCACCGTCGATCAGCGCGACCTTGAAGTCGATGACCGGGAAGCCGGCGAGCGGACCGGAGTCCATGACCGACTTGATGCCCTTCTCGACGCCCGGAATATATTCCTTCGGAACTGCGCCGCCGACGATCTTGCTTTCGAACGAGTAACCTTCGCCCGGTTCGGTCGGCGAGATGATGAGCTTGATACGGGCAAACTGGCCCGTGCCGCCGGTCTGCTTCTTGTGGGTGTAGTCGATCTCGGCCTGGCGGCTGATCGTCTCGCGGTAGGCCACCTGGGGCGCACCGATATTCGCCTCGACCTTGAATTCCCGCTTCATGCGGTCGACGAGGATGTCGAGGTGAAGTTCGCCCATGCCCTTCATGATGGTCTGACCGAACTCAAAGTCGGTCTCGACCCGGAAGGACGGATCTTCGGCCGCCAGACGGGCCAGCGCGAGGCCCATCTTCTCCTGATCGGCCTTGGACTTCGGCTCGACCGCGATCTCGATCACCGGCTGCGGGAACGTCATCGTTTCAAGCACGACCTGTTTGGAGGCATCCGACAGCGTGTCGCCGGTCGTGGTTTCCTTCAGGCCGGCCAGTGCGATGATGTCGCCCGCGAAGGCTTCTTCGATTTCCTCGCGGTTGATGGCGTGCATCATCATCATACGGCCGATGCGCTCACGCTTGCCCTTGGTCGTATTCATGATCTGGTCGCCCTTCTTGAGCTGACCGGAATAGATACGGGTAAAGGTGAGCGAGCCGACGAAGGGGTCGTTCATGATCTTGAACGCGAGCGCGGCGAAGGGCTGCGCATCGTCCGCGGAACGGGCGATATTGCGCTCTTCGGTTTCGTCATCGGGCGAGAAGCCCATATAGGCCGGCACGTCGAGCGGCGACGGCAGGAAGTCGATGACCGAGTTCAGGAGGGGCTGGACACCCTTGTTCTTGAAGGCAGAACCCGCCGTCACCGGCACGAACGCCAGCGCCAGCGTACCCTTGCGGATCAGCTTGCGCAGCGTCGCCTGGTCGGGCTCATTGCCGTCCAGATAGGCTTCCATCGCGTCGTCATCCATCTCCACGGCCAACTCGACGAGCTTGCCGTGCCACTCTTCGGCCTCAGCCTTGAGCCCTTCACGGATCGGCTGACGGACCCACGACGCACCGAGATCCTCGCCCTGATACACCCATTCTTCCATGGAGATCAGGTCGATGATGCCTTCAAGTTTGTCTTCCGCGCCGATCGGCAGGGCGATAGGGGCCGGGATCGCGCCAGTGCGGTCCTTGATCATCTTCACGCAGTTGAAGAAATCGGCGCCGATCTTGTCCATCTTGTTGACGAAGACAATCCGCGGAACCTTGTAGCGGTCGGCCTGACGCCACACCGTTTCGGTTTGCGGCTCAACGCCCGCATTGGCGTCGAGAAGGCAGACGGCACCGTCAAGCACGGCGAGCGAGCGTTCGACTTCGATGGTGAAGTCGACGTGGCCCGGTGTGTCGATGATGTTGAACCGGTACTTGGTGTCCGAGGTGCCCTCGACGGTCGGATCTTCCTGGCGCTGCCAGAACGTGGTGGTCGCAGCCGAGGTGATCGTGATGCCACGCTCCTGCTCCTGCTCCATCCAGTCCATCGTCGCGGCGCCGTCATGGACTTCGCCGATCTTGTGGGACTTGCCGGTGTAGTACAGGATCCGCTCGGTCGTGGTGGTCTTGCCCGCGTCGATATGGGCCATGATCCCGAAGTTGCGGTATCGCTGCAGCGGATAATCGCGTGCCATCTGTCTTGCCTTCCTTCGGTCTTACCAGCGGTAATGGCTGAACGCTTTGTTCGCGTCGGCCATCTTGTGAGTGTCTTCGCGCTTCTTCACGGCGGTGCCGCGGCCGTTGACGGCGTCGCTAAGCTCCCCGGCCAGACGCTCTTCCATCGTATTCTCGTTGCGGTTCTTCGCAGCGGTGATGAGCCAGCGGATGGCGAGTGCTTCGCGGCGCTCGGGGCGGACTTCGACGGGGACCTGGTAGGTCGCACCGCCAACCCGGCGGGAGCGCACTTCGAGCGAGGGCTTCACGTTGTCGAGCGCTTCGTGGAACGCTTCGATCGGCTGGCGCTTCAGCTTGCCCTCGACCCGCTCAAGCGCGCTGTAGACGATGCGCTCGGCGACGGACTTCTTGCCGTCGACCATCAGGTTGTTCATGAACTTGGTCAGAACCCGATCACCATACTTGGCATCGGGCAGAACTTCGCGCTTTTCGGCGGCGTGACGACGAGACATCTTGTGATCTCCTTATTTCGGACGCTTCGCGCCGTATTTCGAGCGGCGCTGACGACGATCTTTGACACCCTGGGTATCGAGGACACCGCGCAGGATGTGGTAACGGACGCCCGGAAGGTCTTTCACCCGGCCACCACGGATCAGGACGACGGAGTGTTCCTGAAGGTTGTGCTTTTCACCGGGGATGTAGCTGATCACCTCGAAGCCGTTGGTCAGGCGGACCTTGGCCACCTTACGCATAGCGGAGTTCGGCTTCTTCGGCGTCGTCGTGTAGACACGCGTGCAGACGCCGCGCTTCTGCGGGCATCCTTCCAAGTGCTGCGACTTGGACTTCTGCGGTTTTGCTTCCCGCGGCTTGCGGATCAGCTGTTGGATCGTCGGCATTAATTTCGCCCTATCTCGTTTGCGGCCCGATCAACGACCGCTCGTCAGCGGCGTTTCCGGGGGCTTTCTCATGTGTTGTGCCTTGCGCGTCCGCAAAACACCAAAACCGCATTCGTCCCCTTCGCGGGGCCGACGCGGTGGAATTCCAGAGGATCGGGGCGGTTGGCCCGGATCATGACCACTTCAATTCTGATACCTGCTCACACGGAGCCAGCCCGCAGTTCAGGTGGGCGCCGTATAGGGGGAGTCGCGGGGGTTGTCAACACGGCCTCAGCCGCGACGGGGCGTCAGAAGGAGGCGGCCGAGGATCAGGGCGATACCGCTGACGAAGAGCATTGCAAAGATCGTGTCCGACAGAAAATGGCGGCCAAGCATGACGCGTAGAAGAAGCCCCGTCACCGGCAGGATTGCCGCGAGGGCGACGTAGGTCCGGTAAGCTCGCGGCGCCGACCGGCGCACGGCCGGAGCGAGTACAGCGAGCGAGATTGCCAGCGCCGTCGCCGCGGCGCCCTCGCCCGAAACGAAAGAGCAATTGCTCGCGCATTCATGCGCAGGCAGCCAGGGTGGCGTGAAATGGCTTGTTCCCCCGAAGGCCTCGATATTTGCCGGCCGCGCCCTGCCCCAAAAGCGTTTCAGGAGGCCGTCTACCAGAAGTGCGGGGCCCAGAAGATAGAGCGACAGGATGAAAGCGCTATGCCGAAGGTCAAGCGCGCGGAACGGCCGCCCGATCAGCGCGGCCACGAAAGCTGCCGACGCACCAATCACGACGAGGATACTCACGCCCCAGATCGCTTCGCGCAGGATCTCGATCGATCTGGATCGGGTCAGCGTGAACCCCTCGCCGGGCGTAAAGAACGCCCCCGACACCACCAGATCGAGGCCCGGCCAGAGCAGGAAGATCGCGCCCGCAAGGACGAAGGCGACGAGCCAGAAGCGCGTCAGGCGTCTGAAGTCAGCGGAGCGCATTCAGGCACTCCGCAGGTACGACGTAGGTTCGGAAGATTGCGCCCCGCATAAGCGCCGTTCCGGTGTTGAGCGGCGCGAAGGCGGGCAAAGTCGCGGCACCACAGATCGGGGCATCTTCCGCTATGTAGAGTACAGGCCCCTCGCCGGAACGCAGCGCAAAGTTCTGTTCGTAGTAATTCCCCGGCCGCCCCTTCGGCACCGGCGTGCGGATGGCGAGCCCGGCGTCGCGGCCGGTATAGAAGAGGTCAGCCAACACTGCGCGATCCGACGCGACGACGGTCGTGACGCCCGCCGCTTTCGCCGCATCAATGATCTGACGGCTGAGCGCAGCCTGGCCGAGATAGCGCGACAGAAGAGGTTTACTTTTCTGACCCGGCCCGGGGGCAAGGATCGTCAGGAGCGGCAGGAGTATGCAGATCACGCCATTGACCGCCAGCGACGTCCAGAGCAACCAGCGCGCCCGCCGCAGAAGCAGCGGCACAGCGATCAGCAAACCCGCGAAATAGGTCGCGACCGCCCAGTTCGCATAGGCCCGCGACAAGAGCGCCTGAACGCAGACGATCAGCAGGACCGGCAGCGAAAACGCCGTGAAGGCCGCCCGATGTGGCGCCCCGCCCCGGAGCCAGCCCCAAAGCAACGCGCAGAACAGGACCGGTCCGAAAACTGCGAACTGCGCACCGAAAAACTCGACAAGGCCCGGCAGATTCGTACCCGCGAAGGCCGCTCCGCCCCGGACCCAGCCGACATTGTCCATCGTATGTTCAACCGTCGCGAAATCATGGGTCAGGTTCCAGGCCACATTCGGCGCGATGGTCAGCGCAAAGCCTGCGAGCATCGCGATGCTCTGGCGCGCTGTCAGCCGGACTTCGGGCGCGAAGATCGCCGCCAGTGCCGCCCCCAGCAAGAAATAGGCAGCGGCGTATTTGGCAAGAAAGGCGATGCCGATGCAAAGCCCCGCCAGCACAGCCTCCCCTGCCCCGCGCGTCTCGGCAGCCCGGAAATAGAAAAGAAGCGCCGCGGCGAAGAACGGTGCCATGATCGTGTCGGTGGAGATGAGAAGGCTGCCAAGCGCCACGAAAGGCAAGGTCGCATAGCTGACCGCGACCCAGAACGCGGCGCGTTCGTCGAAACGCCGCGCCGTCAGCGCGCCGAGGATCAGCGCGGTCGCTGCGTGGAACATCCCCCCCGGCAACCGCACCCAGAAGGGTGCATCGCTGCCCGACACTGCCGCGAAGGCGCGGATCACCCAGCCGATCAGCGGTGGCTTGGAGTAGTAGCCGAAATCGAGGTGCTGGCCCCAAAGCCAGTACTGGCTCTCATCGACGTAGAGATCGGTCCGATTGAACCAGAGCGCGACGATCCGGGCCAAAGTGATCGCCGCGACCAGCATCGCCGCAGGCGCGAACCAGCCCCTAGCCAAATCCGTTCTCCCGCCGCTCACGATAGATGAGCACGAGATTGCGGACATAGATAAAGACACCGAGTGATTGGCCAAGGATAAAGACCGGATCCTTGCGGTAGATCGCATAGGCCAGAAGGATCAGCCCGCCCGCCATCGAGAAATACCAGAACACGACCGGCATCACCGATTTCCGCGCCCGTTCCGAGGCGATCCATTGCACAAGAAACCGTCCGGTGAACATAAGCTGGCCGAAAAGCCCGAAGGCGACCCACCAGAACTCTGTCCAGCTCTCGACGTGCAGGATGGCAAAGACTCTTTCCATCGGCTACTCCGCCCGGACTTCCGCCGGACGCGCGGTCTTGCGCCGCCGGAGAAGCCACATCACGCCCAAAAGATCGATTGCGCCGACAAAACCGCGTTGGAAGTTGTTGTAGTTCGACCGCCCCTCGCCGCGCGGCCGGTGGCTGACATCGACATGTGCAACCTGCCAGCCGTCGCGCGCGAAGAGTGCGGGCAGATAGCGATGCATGTGATTGAAGAACGGCAGGCGCAGGAAGGCATCGCGGCGAAAGCCCTTCAGCCCGCAGCCGGTGTCGCGCGTCCCATCCTTCAGCGCCTTGGAACGCAGCCAGTTCGCGAAGCGAGAGGCGAGCTTTTTCGACATCGTGTCCTGCCGCGCGACCCGCTGCCCGGCGACGAGGCCGATGGCCTCTGACCCCGGCGCGAGGAGGGGCGCGAAAAGCTTCGGTAATTCCTCGGGCGGGTTCTGACCATCGCCGTCGAGGGTGCAGATGATTTCCCCCGCCGCCGCGAGGACGCCGCTGTGAACACCGGCGCTCTGCCCGCCTGATACAGCGTGGCGCAGAAGCCGCAGGTTCGCATGCGACACCATCCGCTGTCGGACGATATCGCCCATACCGTCGGTCGAGGCGTCGTCCACGACGATCACCTCATACTCGGCCCTGCCTGTGCAAGCGGCATCGATCCCGTCGAGGAGCGCGACGATATTGCCAGATTCGTTCTTGGCTGGGATGACGATGGAGACTTGGACCATATCGCTTCCGATCCGGTGAGGCCACACGGGGCAGATTTCCGCGCGGTGGTAGCGGATGGCACCTTGCTTGTAAATGAGAGCGGGCCATCCTCCGGCGGTCTAGCGCATCCGAAGCGGCGCCTTGACAGGTTGCGCCACCATCTGTCCGCGCTTGCGTTCGCGGTGGAAGGTGTAGATGCCCGTCGCAATCACGATCGCCCCGCCGAGCAACGTAAGACGATCCGGGAACTGGCCAAAGATCAACCAGCCAAGCACCACCGCAAAGATCAGGGAGGTGTAGCGGAAGGGCGCGACATACCCGATATCGCCGCTCCGCATCGCCATGACGATCAGGATGTAGCCTGTGACGAGGAATGCGGACGCGCCTGCGATCAGCGCCACTTCACGCGGTCCGGGCGTAACCCAGCCCGAAAAGGGCAGCACGGCGAACCCCATGACCGTCACCGCCGCCGCCGCCGAAAACGCGACGGTCACCGAAGTGAGGTCCGACGACAGTCGCCGCGTCGCCAGATCGCGGAGAACCACGAGAGCGACCGAGACGAGGCACAGAACCGACCATCGGTCAAAACCCTCGGTCCCCGGCCGGATGATGAGCATGACTCCGCAAAAGCCGATGCAGATAGCCAGAAGCCGGCGCCACCCGACCGGCTCGCGCAGCAGGAATGCGGCAGCGAGCGTCACGGCAAGCGGTAGCGATTGCAGAATCGCGGAAAGGTTCGCCAAGGGCATATGCCGAAGCGCCGTGAGAAACGTCACCGTGCCGCCGATCTCACCAAGGGTCCGCAAGAAAAGCCAGAAGCGATCCTCAGGCGCCACGCGCAGCAACAGCGTTCCGGCGCGCCAGCCGATTGCCACGATGGCGATCGTGGTGAGTAGCCCGCGAAGGGCTATTGCCTCATAAAGCGGAAGCGTCGCGCTGACCGCCTTCATGCAGGTGTCGTTGATCGTGAAGGCGCTCATCGCGATGCTCATCCAGAGCGCACCGCGCGCATTTTCGGATAGCGTCATCGTTCGCCCCCCACTCGCGCGATATTGTGCAAGCCTTCCGGCGATTAGCGCCACCCGTGGCCGCCGACAAGTGCAGCGGCCGGCAAGAATTGTATTCCGTACAAATGAAACGCCCCGCGTGAAATCACGCGGGGCGTTCAGTTTTCTCAGGTCTGGCCTGCGATCAATCGCGGCTTTCGTAGGTCTCGACCATCCCGCTTTCGGCTTCGATGTCGATCACATCGTCCAGAACCTCATCGGTCGGTGCGGCCAAAGCGGCGGCCTGTTCGGCCTCGGCCTTGCGCGCGTCGATGACCTTGTGGTCGCGCTCCTGGGCGATCTTGCGGATCCGCATCGTCGCCCCGCCGGTCCCGGCCGGGATCAGGCGTCCGACGATAACGTTCTCCTTCAGGCCGACCAGTTTATCGCGCTTGCCCTGCACCGAAGCCTCGGTGAGAACACGCGTGGTTTCCTGGAACGACGCCGCCGAGATGAACGACCGGGTCTGGAGCGAGGCCTTGGTGATGCCGAGAAGCACCGGCTCGCCCGTCGCCGGGGATCCACCCCGCGCGGCGACCTTGTCGTTCTCCTCGTCGAACTCGGCCTTGTCGATATGCTCGCCCTTGAGAAGCGTCGTATCGCCCGAGTTCAGGATCTCGATCTTCTGAAGCATCTGGCGGACAATCACCTCGATATGCTTGTCGTTGATCTTCACGCCCTGAAGCCGGTAGACGTCCTGCACCTCGTCGATGAGATAGTCGGCCAAGGCCTCGATCCCCATGATGCGCAGGATGTCATGCGGCGCCGGGTTGCCGTCCATGATGTAGTCGCCCTTCTGGACGTAGTCACCTTCCTGAACCGGAATGTGCTTGCCCTTCGGGACCATGTATTCGACCGGCTGGAAGGACTCGTCCGCCGGCTCAATCGTGATCCGGCGCTTGTTCTTGTAGTCCTTGCCAAAGCGCACATAGCCGTCGATCTCGGCGATGATGGCGTGATCCTTCGGACGACGGGCTTCGAAGAGTTCCGCCACGCGGGGAAGACCCCCGGTGATGTCCTTGGTCTTCGCACCTTCGCGCGGAATACGCGCGACGACATCGCCTGCCTTCACGTCCTGCCCGTCTTCGATCGACATGATGGCATCGACCGACATCGGGTAGGAGACCGGGTTTCCGGCATCGTTGCGCATGGGCTCACCCGTCGCCGGGTCCATGACGATGATCTCCGGCTTCAGATCGTTGCCCTTCGGCGCGGTGCGCCAGTCGATCACGATCTTCTGGGTCATACCGGTCGCTTCGTCGGTCTCATCACGGACAGCGATGCCCGAAACGAGGTCGACGAACTTCGCCACACCCGCCTTTTCGGCGATGATCGGCAAGGTATATGGATCCCACTCGTAAAGCTTGGCGCCACGCTTGACAGCTTGGCCGTCCTTGACGTGGATCTTTGCACCATAGCTCACCTTGTGGGCCACACGCTCCTGACCGGCCTCGTCGACAACGGCGATCTGCATGTTCCGGCCCATGACGATCTGTTCGCCAAGGGCGTTCTCAAGCAGCATGGCGTTGCGGAACTCGACCTTGCCCTCCTGGCTCGATTCCTGGAAGGACTGCTGACCACCTTGCGCGATGCCGCCGATGTGGAAGGTCCGCATCGTCAACTGCGTGCCCGGCTCACCGATCGACTGCGCGGCGATGATGCCGACAGCCTCGCCGATGTTGACAAGCGTACCACGTGCGAGGTCGCGACCGTAACACATGGCGCAGACGCCCTCTTCGGCCTCGCAGGTCAGGGCCGAGCGGATGCGAACCGACGCAACACCGGCCGCTTCCACGGCATCGGCCTTGCGCTCGTCGATCAGCTCGTTCCGGCGCACGATGATGTCATCGGTCCCCGGCACCAGCACATCGTCGGCCGAGGTCCGGCCGAGGATGCGCTCGCTGAGCGGAGAGACGACTTCGCCGTCGTTGACCGCAGCCGAAGCGGTGATCGCACGGTCGGTGCCGCAGTCGATCATCCGCACGATGCAGTCCTGCGCGACGTCGACAAGACGACGGGTCAGGTAACCCGAGTTCGCCGTCTTGAGCGCCGTATCGGCCAGACCTTTCCGCGCACCGTGGGTCGAGTTGAAGTACTCGAGCACGGTCAGGCCTTCTTTGAAGTTCGAGATGATCGGCGTCTCGATGATCTCGCCCGACGGCTTGGCCATGAGGCCGCGCATCCCGCCAAGCTGCTTCATCTGAGCAGGCGAACCCCGCGCACCGGAGTGCGACATCATGTAGACCGAGTTCGGCTCTTTCTCCGCACCCGCATCGTCGAAGCGAACCGCCGAGATTTCCTTCATCATCTCGCCGGCGACGGCGTCCGAACATTTCGACCAGGCATCGACGACCTTGTTGTACTTCTCACCCTGGGTGATGAGGCCGTCCATGTACTGCTGTTCGAATTCCTTCACCTGATCGCGGACCTCGTTGACGATGGTCCACTTGGAGTCGGGGATGACCATGTCATCCTTGCCGAAGGAGATGCCGGCCTTGAACGCCTCGCGGAAGCCGAGACCCATGATCTGGTCACAGAAAATGACCGACTCCTTCTGGCCGCAGAAGCGGTAGACGGTGTCGATGACGTTCTGCACGTCCTTCTTCCGAAGAAGCCGGTTGACCAGTTCGAAGGGCGCCTTTGCATTCAGCGGCAGAAGCGTGCCAAGCCGCACACGGCCCGGCGTGGTCTCAAAGCGCTGGTAGACCTCGTTGCCCTCGGCATCGATCTGCTTCAGACGCGCCGTGATCTTGGCATGCAGATGCACCTCGCCGGCGTCGAGCGCATGCTGCACCTCGTCAGGATCGGCGAAGACCATGCCTTCGCCCTTCATGCCTTCGCGCTGCATGGAGACGTAGTAGAGGCCAAGAACCATGTCCTGCGACGGAACGATGATCGGCGCGCCGTTGGCGGGCGACAGAACGTTGTTCGTCGACATCATCAGGACGCGGCATTCCAGCTGCGCCTCAAGGCTCAGCGGCACGTGAACGGCCATCTGGTCGCCGTCGAAGTCGGCGTTGAAGGCCGAGCAGACCAGCGGATGAAGCTGGATCGCCTTGCCTTCGATCAGAACCGGCTCGAACGCCTGGATGCCCAGACGGTGCAGCGTCGGCGCGCGGTTCAGAAGAACCGGGTGCTCGCGGATCACCTCGTCGAGGATATCCCAGACCTCCGGGCGCTCTTTCTCGACCAGCTTCTTCGCCTGCTTGACGGTCGAGACGAGGCCCTTCGCCTCAAGCCGCGAGTAGATGAACGGCTTGAAAAGCTCGAGCGCCATCTTCTTCGGCAACCCGCACTGATGCAGCTTCAGCTCCGGACCGGTCACGATGACCGAACGGCCCGAGAAGTCGACGCGCTTGCCGAGAAGGTTCTGACGGAACCGGCCCTGCTTGCCCTTGAGCATGTCGCTGAGCGACTTCAGCGGGCGCTTGTTGGCGCCCGTGATGACACGTCCGCGGCGGCCGTTGTCAAAGAGCGCATCGACCGATTCCTGCAACATCCGCTTTTCGTTGCGGACGATGATGTCGGGCGCGCGCAATTCGATCAGCCGCTTCAGGCGGTTGTTCCGGTTGATGACCCGGCGGTAAAGGTCGTTCAGGTCCGAGGTCGCGAAGCGGCCACCATCCAGCGGCACCAGCGGGCGCAGTTCCGGCGGAATGACCGGAACGACGGTCAGCACCATCCATTCCGGGCGGTTGCCGGATTCGAGGAAGTTCTCGACGATCTTCAGCCGCTTGATGATCTTTTTCGGCTTCAGCTCGCCCGTGGCTTCCTTCAGCTCCTCGCGAAGCTGCTCGGCGGTCGCCTCGAGGTCGATCGCGGCCAGCATTTCGCGGATCGCTTCGGCGCCGATATTGGCGGTGAAGGCGTCGGCGCCGTACTGATCCTGCGCGTCGAGGTAGTCCTCTTCGCTCATCAGCTGGCCGTAGGTCAGGTCGGTCAGGCCCGGCTCGATCACGACGTAGTTCTCGAAGTAGAGGATACGCTCAAGGTCGCGCAGCGTCATGTCGAGCATAAGGCCGATGCGGGACGGCAGCGACTTCAGGAACCAGATATGGGCGACGGGGGCGGCCAGTTCGATATGGCCCATCCGCTCGCGCCGCACCTTCTGGAGCGTGACTTCGACACCGCATTTCTCGCAGACGACGCCGCGATATTTCATGCGCTTGTATTTGCCGCAGAGGCATTCGTAGTCCTTGATCGGCCCGAAGATACGGGCGCAGAAGAGACCATCGCGCTCCGGCTTGAACGTGCGGTAGTTGATCGTCTCGGGCTTTTTGATTTCCCCGTAGGACCACGACAGGATCCGCTCGGGCGAAGCGAGCGAGATCTTGATCTCGTCGAACTGCTTCGGCGGCGTCACCGGGTTGAACGGGTTGTTGGTCAGTTCCTGGTTCATCTTCAAATCCTTGAATTGGGGCGGTGGCGGCAGGGCGGCGGGGTGAACCCCGCCCTACCGAGGGGCCGTAGGGCGGGTTTCACCCCGCCATCCGGTCACTCCTCCTCCGCATCCAGGAGTTCCATGTTGAGGCCGAGGCCCCGCACTTCCTTGACGAGAACATTGAACAATTCCGGCACGCCGGCTTCGAAATTGTCCTCGCCCTTGACGATGCTTTCGTAGACTTTCGTCCGGCCCGCCACGTCGTCCGACTTGACGGTGAGCATCTCTTGCAGGGTGTAGGCCGCGCCGTAGGCTTCGAGCGCCCAGACCTCCATCTCCCCGAAACGCTGGCCGCCGAACTGGGCTTTGCCACCCAGAGGCTGCTGCGTGACAAGGCTGTAAGGTCCGGTCGAACGCGCGTGGATCTTGTCGTCGACAAGGTGGTGAAGCTTCAGAAGATACTTCACACCCACGGTGACTTTCCGCGCGAACTTTTCGCCCGTGCGGCCGTCGAAGAGGTCCGACTGGCCCGACTGGTCGAAGCCCGCGCGCTTGAGCGCGTCGTTCACGTCGGCTTCCTTGGCGCCGTCGAAGACCGGCGTCGCGATCGGCACGCCACGCTTCACGGTATCGGCGCGATCGATCAGATCGTTCTCGTCGAGTGCGCCGAAGCCCTCTTCATAGGCTTCGTCGCCGTAGCCGTGTCTCAGCGCGTCGCGCACCGGCGTCAGATCGCCGGTGCGGCGATAGTCCTGAAGCGCGTCGTCGATCTTGATGCCCAGGCCACGCGCGGCCCAGCCCATGTGGGTTTCAAGGATCTGACCGACGTTCATCCGGCTCGGCACGCCGAGCGGGTTCAGAACCATGTCGACGGGGGTGCCATCGGCGAGGAACGGCATGTCCTCCATCGGCACCACTTTCGACACGACACCCTTGTTGCCGTGACGGCCGGCCATCTTGTCGCCCGGTTGCAGCTTGCGCTTCACCGCGACGAAGGTCTTGACCATCTTCATCACGCCCGGCGGCAGATCGTCGCCCCGACGCACCTTTTCGACCTTGTCGTCGAACCGGTGCTCCAGCGCACGCTTCTGCGCTTCGAACTGGGCGTTCAGCGCCTCGACGTTCTGGGCGTCCTGTTCATCGGCAAGGGCGAGTTGCCACCACTGACCACGCGAGAGCGTACCCAGCAGTTCCTCGTCGATCGCAGCATTCGGCTTGATGCCCTTCGGCCCCTTCACCGCGGTCTTGCCGAGGATCATGGACTTCAGACGCGCGTAGATGTTGCGCTCAAGAATCGCCTGTTCGTCGTCGCGGTCCCGCGCCAGACGTTCGACTTCCTCACGCTCGATCTGGAGCGCGCGTTCGTCCTTGTCGACGCCGTGACGGTTGAAAACGCGCACCTCGACGACCGTGCCGAAGTCGCCCGGCGGCAGCCGCAGCGAGGTGTCGCGCACGTCCGAGGCCTTTTCACCGAAGATGGCGCGCAGAAGCTTTTCTTCCGGCGTCATCGGGCTTTCGCCCTTCGGGGTGATCTTGCCGACGAGAATGTCACCCGGCCCGACTTCGGCGCCGATATAGACGATGCCCGCCTCGTCGAGGTTGCGCAAAGCCTCCTCGCCGACGTTGGGGATATCGCGGGTGATTTCCTCGGGCCCGAGCTTGGTGTCGCGGGCAGCGACTTCGTATTCCTCGATGTGGATCGAGGTGAAGACGTCGTCCTTGACGATGCGTTCGGAGATGAGGATCGAGTCCTCGTAGTTGTAGCCGTTCCACGGCATGAAGGCGACGATGACGTTCTTGCCGAGCGCCAGTTCCCCCATGTCGGTCGACGGGCCGTCCGCGATGACCTCGTTCCTCGTGACCTTGTCACCCACCTTCACCAGCGGACGCTGGTTGATGCAGGTGTTCTGGTTCGAGCGCTGGAACTTGCGCAGGCGGTAGATGTCGACGCCCGGATCGCCCGGCTCGAGATCCTCGGTCGCGCGCACGACGATCCGCATCGCATCGACCTGGTCGATGATCCCGCTGCGGCGCGCCATGATCGCAGCGCCGGAATCCTCGGCCACCTTGGCCTCGATCCCGGTGCCGACGAAGGGCGCATCCGCTTGCAGAAGCGGCACGGCCTGACGCTGCATGTTCGAGCCCATCAGCGCGCGGTTTGCGTCGTCGTTCTCAAGGAACGGGATCAGCGAGGCCGCGACCGAAACAAGCTGCTTCGGCGACACGTCGATGAGGTCGATCACGTCGGGCGGGTTCAGCATGAATTCGCCCGACTGGCGGGTCGAGACGAGGTCATTCTTGAACCGGCCATTTTCGTCAAGATTGGCGTTGGCCTGCGCGACGGTGTGGCGCATTTCCTCGGTGGCGGACATATACTGGACATCATCCGTCACCTGACCGTCCTTGACGCGGCGGTAAGGCGTTTCGATGAAGCCGTACTTGTTCACGCGAGCATAGGTCGCGAGCGAGTTGATGAGACCGATGTTCGGGCCTTCCGGCGTCTCGATCGGGCACATCCGGCCATAGTGCGTCGGGTGCACGTCGCGCACCTCAAAGCCCGCGCGCTCGCGGGTCAGACCGCCCGGCCCGAGCGCGGAAAGACGACGCTTGTGGGTCACTTCCGACAGCGGGTTGGTCTGGTCCATGAACTGGCGACAGCTGCGAGGAGCCGAAGAACTCGCGCACTGCGGCAGCCGCCGGCTTGGCGTTGATCAGGTCCTGCGGCATGACCGTGTCGATCTCGACCGAGGACATGCGCTCCTTGATCGCGCGCTCCATGCGCAGAAGGCCGACGCGGTACTGGTTCTCCATCAACTCACCGACCGAGCGCACCCGGCGGTTGCCGAGGTGGTCAATATCGTCGATCTCACCCTTCCCATCGCGGAGTTCCACCAGCGCCTTGATGCAGGCGATGATGTCGTCGCGATCCAGCGTGCGCTGGGTGTCCGGGCGGCCGAGGTCGAGGCGCATGTTCATCTTCACGCGGCCGACGGCGGACAGGTCATAGCGCTCCTTGTCGAAGAACAAGGTATCGAAGAGCTGCGAGGCGGCTTCGACGGTGGGCGGCTCGCCCGGACGCATGACACGGTAGATATCCATGAGCGCGGTATCGCGGCCCATGTTCTTGTCGGCGGCCATCGTGTTGCGGATGTAGGGGCCGACATTCACGTTGTCGATGTCGAGAACCGGGATCGTGGTGATCCCGTTGTCGAGAAGCACCTTCAGGCTTCCCCCCGAAACTTCGCCATCCTTGTCGATGGTCTGCGTGAGTTCGTCACCGGCCTCGACATAGATCGCGCCGGTTTCCTCGTTGATGATATCCTTGGCGACGAACCGGCCGAGAATGTGATCGAAGGGCACCAGAAGCTGGGTGATCTTGCCATCTTCGACCCATTTCTTGACCATGCGCGGCGTGACTTTCTCGCCTGCCTTGCAGATCACCTCACCCGTCGCCGCATCGACGAGATCATAGGTCGGGCGCGTGCCGCGCACGCGCTCCGCGAAGAATTTCGTCACCCAGCCCTTGTTCTTCTCAAGCTTGAACTCGACCGTGTTGTAATAGGCATCCATGATGCCTTCCTGATCGAGCCCCAGCGCATAAAGCAGCGTCGTCACCGGCAGTTTCCGGCGGCGGTCGATGCGCGAGAAGACGATGTCCTTGGCGTCGAATTCGAAATCAAGCCACGAGCCGCGATAAGGAATGATCCGGCAGGCAAACAGCAACTTGCCCGAGGAATGCGTCTTGCCCTTGTCGTGGTCGAAGAACACGCCGGGCGAGCGGTGCATCTGGGACACGATGACGCGCTCGGTGCCATTGACGATGAAGGTGCCGTTCGGCGTCATCAGGGGCATATCACCCATGTAGACGTCCTGTTCCTTGATGTCCTTGACCGACTTGGCGCCGGTATCCTCATCGACATCGAACACGATCAGACGCAGCGTCACCTTGAGGGGTGCTGCATAGGTCATGTCGCGGCTCTGGCATTCCTCGACGTCATATTTCGGCTTCTCGAGTTCGTATTTCACGAATTCGAGGATCGCGTTTTCGTTGAAATCCTTGATCGGGAAAACCGACTGGAACACCCCCTGAATGCCCTCGCCGTCGGCCGCCTTCGGGCCGTCGCCGGACTTCAGGAAGAGGTCGTAGGAGGATTTCTGAACCTCGATGAGGTTCGGCATCTCGAGGACTTCACGGATTTTGCCGAAGTATCTGCGGATACGCTTCTGGCCAACGGTCGCTTGAGCCATGCTCGTCGTCACCTTTCGTCTCTTCGCGGGGGCGGCTCCGTCGGGGACACGGCGCCGCGCCGCTTGCGAATGAAGGGGGTCGGTTCAATTCATGCCCTCCGTCCCACCGGAAGGCTCCCGAACCGGAAACCACGCCTTGGAAGGGGCACCCTCAGGGCCCGGCCTCACGGTGCCCCTTCCAAGACAGGTTCGGCTGGGCCCGGGAAGGGCCCGGACCCAGCCAGATTTCGAAGCCGGGGCCGAAGCCCCGGACGATTACTTGAGCTCGACCTTGGCGCCAGCCGCTTCGAGCTTCTTCTTGATCTCTTCGGCTTCGCCCTTGGCAGCGCCTTCTTTGACTTTGCCGCCAGCTTCGACGAGATCCTTGGCTTCCTTCAGACCAAGACCGGTGATCGCGCGCACTTCCTTGATCACGTTGATCTTCTGCGCGCCGGCATCGGTCAGGACGACGTCGAACTCGGTCTTTTCTTCCACGGCCTCGGCCGCGGCTGCCGGACCGGCGGCCATCATGACGGCGCCACCGGCAGCCGGCTCGATGCCGTATTCGTCCTTCAGGATGGTTTTCAGTTCCTGGGCCTGGAGAAGCGTGAGGTTCACGATCTCTTCGGCGAGTTTTTTCAGATCAGCCATTTCTCTGTTCCGTTCCTAAGTTTGTGTTCCAACGTCGGGTTTCAACCCGCGAAGACACGAAGTTGCTCACGCGGCTTGCCGCTCCTCCAAGGTGGAGAGGATGCCCGCGATGTTCGAAGCAGGTGCGCCAATGGCCCCGGCGATGTTCGAAGCAGGTGCGCCGATGCAAGACACGATCGAAGCGATAAGCTCCTCCCGCGACGGCATCGAGGCAACGGCTTTAACACCGGCCGCGTCCAGAGCCGTGCTGCCCATGGCACCACCAAGGATCACGAATTTCTCGTTCGCCTTGGCGTACTTTTCCGTGACCTTCGCCGCAGCGATAGGATCTTCGGAATAAGCCAGCACGGTCATGCCCGTCAGGAGATTGCCGATGCTTTCGCAGGGCTTTCCTTCAAGGGCGATCTTGGCGAGCCTGTTCTTGGCGACGCGGACGGACCCACCCGCTTCACGCATGGATGCGCGCAGGTCCTGCATCTGAGCAACTGTCATGCCTTCGTAGTGGGCAACCACCACGACGCCAGAGCTTTCGAAGATCTGGCCGAGTTCATCGACCACTTTCTCTTTCTGGGCTCTATCCACAGTTTCACTCCAAGTATGGGGGTTTCCCCCCGGCTCAAGTCAGCCCCGGAAGAGTTCCGGAGCAGTCGGGTCCGTGATGGTCCCGAGGCCAGGATCGCCCGAGGTCAGACCCCGGAATTCCAGTCTCGTTTCCCATCTCAGGAAGGATTTATGGGGTTTCCCCCACCCTCCGTCTCGGACAGGACGGGGCTTTTTCAAGCCCCGTCATTCACCGGGCGAGAGGCCCGGAGAATTCTTCTCGGGCTCAGTTGCCCGAGGCAGACGCCAGGTCGAGCGAAACGCCCGGGCCCATCGTCGAAGAAAGTGACACTTTCTTCATATATGTTCCCTTCGCGCCGGCGGGCTTGGCTTTCGACACGGCATCTATGAAGGCGCGCACGTTCTCGGCGAGCTTCTTCTCGTCGAACGATACCTTGCCGATCCCGGCATGGATCACGCCGGCCTTCTCGGCCTTGAACTGGACCTCGCCACCCTTGGCTGCTTCGACGGCCGCTTTCACGTCCATCGTCACGGTGCCGACTTTCGGGTTAGGCATCAGGTTGCGCGGGCCGAGAATCTTGCCCAGACGACCAACGATCGGCATCATGTCCGGCGTCGCGATGCAACGGTCGAACTCAATCTTGCCGGACTGGATCGTTTCCATCAGATCTTCGGCGCCCACGATGTCCGCACCGGCGGCCGTGGCTTCGTCGGCCTTCGCGCCGCGCGCGAACACCGCCACGCGCACCGTCTTGCCGGTGCCGTTCGGAAGCGTCACGACGCCCCGGACCATCTGGTCCGCGTGACGCGGATCGACGCCGAGGTTCATGGCGATTTCAACGGTCTCATCGAATTTCGCCGAAGCGGCGCCCTTGATGAGCTTGACGGCTTCGTCGACCGAGAGGTGCGACTTGCCTTCGAAGGCGGCGCGTGCCGCCGTGCTGCGTTTACCGAGCTTGGCCATGACTTACCCCTTCACCTCGATACCGATCGAACGGGCGGAGCCGAGGATGATCTGCATCGCGGCTTCGACGTCGTTCGCGGAAAGGTCCTTCATCTTGGCTTCGGCGATTTCACGCACCTGCGCCACGGTCACATAGCCCGCCACGTCGCGGCCCGGCTTTTCAGAGCCGCGCGGACGGTTACGCTTGCCCTGCGGCTTCAGGCCCGCTGCCTTCTTCAGGTAGAAAGAAGCGGGTGAGGTCTTGGTCTCGAAGCTGAAGGACTTGTCGGCGTAGTAGGTGATGACGACGGGGATCGGCGCACCCTGCTCCATCTCCTGGGTCTTCGCGTTGAAGGCCTTGCAGAATTCCATGATGTTGATGCCGCGCTGACCCAGCGCCGGACCAACGGGGGGCGAGGGGTTTGCCTGCCCCGCCTTGATTTGCAGCTTGAGGCTGCCGACTACTTTCTTGGCCATCTGGCCTCTCCTTTGTCACTATCGTCTTGAAAAGACGAAGTTTAGTGGTTCGGTCCGGGCCGTAGCCCTCGCCTCCCACGGCTCACACGTCAGGCGACTTTCTGCACCTGCGTGAATTCCAGCTCGACAGGTGTCGGGCGGCCGAAGATCGACACTGTCACCTTCAGGCGACTCGTGTGCTCATCGACATCCTCGACCATGCCCGAGAAGCCATCGAACGGCCCGTCGGTGACTTTTACCTGCTCACCGATCTCGAAGCGGATCAGGTTGCGCGGTGCGGATTCGCCTTCCTCTGCGCGCTTGAGGATGCCGTTCACTTCGGCGTCGCGCATCGGCATCGGCTTGCCCTGAGGGCCGAGGAACCCCGTCACCCGGTTGATCGAGGTGATCAGATGATAGCCCCGGTCGGTCATGTCCATGTGCACGAGCACATAGCCGGGCATGAAGCGCCGCTCGGACGTAACCTTCTTGCCGCGGCGGATTTCGAGCACCTCTTCGGTCGGCACGAGGACCTCGTCGATCTCGTCCTCAAGGCCCTTCTCGGCAACCGAATGCTTGATCTGTTCGGCGATCTTCTTCTCGAAATTCGAGAGGACACTCACCGAATACCACCGCTTCGTCATCTGCCTCAGACCTCGCTCGACCGGCGGCATGCCACCGGATTATTCCATGAATTCAATGGGTTTCCCCACGTCCACCCGAACAAAAAACAGCGCGCATACCGAATCGTTGCGCGCCGGTGCCGGGAAAGTTGGCTTCAGTTACCGGGCTTTACCCCCGATTTCAAGGCCGAATGGCCAGACTGACGATCAGCCCAGAACCGCGTGAAGGCCCGTACGGATCACGATATCGACAAGGAAGAAGAAGACCGATGTCAGCGCCGCCATGATGAAGACCATGACGGTGGTCAGCATCACCTCGCGGCGGTTCGGCCAGACGACTTTCGCCGTCTCGGAACGGACCTGCTGAAGGAACTGCAAGGGATTTGCCATCGTCTGTCGCTCGCCTCGGATTGCTGCAATTGCACCGGAGGGCGAGATACGCGCCCTTTGCGGCGAATTCAAGCCCGGTGCCCCGGAATCGGCGACACACCGCCCGTCCCGCATCCGTAGGATATGCGTAGGGCATCCGTAGCTACAGCCGTCACCAGACGCGCGGTGCCTCTCAGATGAGGCGGCGGATCATCTGGATCGCCAAAACCACGCCAATCGGCCACAATGCCCAAGGATAGCCCGACCAGGTCACGAGGTTGACGAGGAGAAGCGCCGCGAGGACCACAGTGACGCGTGCAAGGCGAGGAGTGAACCCAGCGCGCGCAAAGAGCGGCGCGGCCTGAAGTCCGAGCAGCACCCCCATCGCAAGCCCCGGCCAGAAGGACCAGAACGGCGCGCCGGAGCCGAAGTTGATCAACAGGAGCGCGGCCGAGAATACGCCAAAGGCCTTGGCGCGGCGCAACACGCGCTGGCGCAGTTGCGCGTGTTCGGAGGTCGGGGGGGCGTCGGGACGGGTGTGCTCGGTCACCTGGGCGGCGTAGTGAGCGGCGACTGTCTTGCGAGGGTTGTGCGCCGCTGGCGACGCGGTAGACTGGCACGTCGCGAGAATAGTTCTTTGGCCGCCTGTCGCCAACATAGTCGAACCCGACCGCCAGTTTTGCGTGGACCTGATCGTACACCTGTTGAGAAATCAGAACATCTCCGGGCTCGGCCATTGCCTGAAGCCTTGCGGCGAGGTTGACGCCCTCGCCCAAGAGATCATCGCCATCGACGATCACGTCGCCGAGATGAACGCCGATCCGAAAGTTCAGCGCGCCTGCGGGATCCTCGCGGGATGTGCCAAGTTCACGCTGGACCTCGATCGCGCATTGCACCGCCTCGACGACCGAGGGGAAATCGGCGATCAGGCCATCGCCCGCCGTGTTCGCGATCCGACCGTGGTGTCGTTCGATGAGCTTCGAGAATACATTCCGCGCGGCGCGCAGGGCACTGAGTGCGCCGACCTCGTCCGCCTCCATCATGCGGCTGTAGCCTTCCGCATCCGCCGCGAGAATGGTTGTCAACTTCCGTTGGACCGTGGCGGGCATGTCCGTGCTTCTTTCGGTGGAAGACCGTTGGACTATGGTTCATCCCGGCCGGTGGATCAAGCCGAGGGCCCCCGCGGGGACAGATCGAAATGCCGGGCACGCGGCCAAGGTAGCGCGATCCTCACACCGAACAATCCATGAGCGACGACGGTTTCACTGCGGCACAGGGTGAGCGTGTCACCCTCCAGCAGGATGATGTCGGCGAAGCCGCTGCTGAAACAGGCCGACAGGACCCTTTGGCGCGACAACACCTTGCGCCCGTCGACCCAGAGCGAGGCAAAGGAATTCAGCGCGCCGCCACACTGCCCGTAGGGGCGGCGCTTCAAATCGCCGATCTTGAATTTCACGCGGCGGCCACCCGACAGCGTGCAGGTGTTTCGCTGTTCCGCGGCGGCATGGAATTCGTCGATGGCCGCTGGCAGGCGGGGATAGACCGGCAGGTCCGCGTCAAAGGCAGTGGCGAAGCGCAGGAGAGCGCGGTCGCCCTCGCAGGTCAGTTCACCATAGCTGTAGCTCACATCGGCACGGGCGGCGCCGGGCGCGCAGATCATCAAAATCCAAGCGAGGGCGGCGAAGGCACCGAAGTGAGCGCGGACATCAATTCGGCGCGTGATCATGCGCAAAACGTACCAAGAGCGCGGCGGAGTTGAAAGGGCCTGGCAGGGGCAGGGGGACTCGAACCCACGACCCTCGGTTTTGGAGACCGATGCTCTACCAACTGAGCTATACCCCTAAGGCCGGACTGTGACCTACGATGACCGAAGGGCGAAATCAAGCGGGCTTTTCGCGGAACCGGGCGCTTCAGCCAAGATAGTCGGCGTCGCTGACTCGTTCGAGCCAGTCCACCGTCCGGCCATCCTGATGTTCATGGATCGCTATATGGCTCATCGCGGTGTCGGGGCCGGCGCCGTGCCAGTGACGCTCGCCCGGTTCGAACCAGACGACATCGCCGGGGCGCAGTTCCTCGACCGGGCCGCCCTCGCGCTGCGCGCGTCCAAGTCCGGCGGTGACGATGAGCGTCTGACCCAGCGGATGGGTGTGCCACGCCGTCCGCGCGCCGGGTTCGAACGTCACCAGCGCGGCGGTGGCGCGTGCGGGATCGGGGGCCTGAAACAGGGGGTCGATACGCACGCGGCCGGTGAACCAGTCGGCTGGCCCCGCGGTCGCGGGCCGGCTGCCATTGCGGATGATCTTCATCGTCGCCTCCTTGCGTTGCGGATCGCCACGACGCCACTATGCCAGCCGGGGCCGCGAAACGGAAACGGGCCGCGCCGGGGCGGCCCGTTCCAGGGTTTGGTGATCGGCGTCAGATCGCCTGGGCGTTCATCTGGCCTGCGATGTAGTCCGCCTGACGGATCGCCAGCGCCACGATGGTCAGCGTCGGGTTTTCCGCGGCACCGGTGGTGAACTGGCTGCCGTCCGAGACGAACAGGTTGGCGATGTCGTGGCTCTGGCCGTGCTTGTTGACCACGCCATCCTCGGGCTTTTCGGACATCCGGTTGGTGCCGAGGTTGTGCGTCGAGGGATAGGGCGGCGTCGGGAAGGTGCGGGTCGCGCCCACCGCCTCGTAGATCGCCTCGCCCTGCTTGTAGGCGTGGTTGCGCATGGCGACGTCGTTCGGATGGTCCGAGAAGTTGACGTTCGGCGACCGGCAGGCCGAACTGGTCCTTCACATCGGAAAGCGTGACGCGGTTCGTCTCCTGCGGCATGTCCTCGCCCACGATCCACATGCCGGCCATGTTCTCGTAAGCGTCGAGCGCGGTGGTGAAGCTGCGCCCCCAGCCGCCGGGATTGAGGAAGGCCGCCATGAACGGCAGGCCGAGCGCTCAGCGTCTCCAGCTCATAGCCGCCGACGAAACCGCGCGACGGATCGTGGCGCGCCTCGTCCTGGATGATGCCGGCCATCGTCGTGCCGCGCCACATCTTCACCGGCTTGTCGAAGATCGCGTAGACCGAGCCGGTGGTGTGGCGCATGTAGTTCTTGCCGACCATGCCCGAGGAATTGGCGAGCCCGTCGGGGAACATCGACGAGGCGGAATTGAGCAGCAGGCGCGGGCTTTCGATCGAGTTGCCGGCGACGCAGACGATCCGCGCCTTCTGCATCTGCAGATTGCCGTCCTTGTCGAAATACTCGACGCCGGTCACCTTGCCGCTGTCGTCATGCAGGATGCGCGCGACATGGGCGTGATCGCGCACCTCGAGGTTGCCGGTCGCCTCGCCGCGCGGGATGTCGGTATAGGCCGTCGACCACTTCGCGCCCCATTTGCAGCCCTGGAAGCAGAAGCCGGTCTGCTGGCAGGCCATGCGGTCGTCGTAATCGGCGGAGTTGATCGCCATGTTGCCGGTGTGGACCTCCTTGTAGCCAAGCGCGTCGGCGCCCTTTTCCAGCACCTTGAAGTTGTTGTTGCCGGGCAGACCCGCGCGGCCGCCGGTGCGGGTGACGCCCAGCTTGGCCTCGGCCTTGTCGTACCAGGGCGCCATTTCGGCAGCGTCGATCGGCCAGTCGAGCAGGTTCGCGCCCTCGACCTCGCCGTAGGTGGTCAGCCCCTTCCATTCGTGGTCCTGAAAGCGCAGCGAGGCGCCCGCCCAGTGGATCGTGGTGCCGCCGACGGCCTTGACGATCCAGGCCGGCAGGCCGGAGAAGTCCTTGGCGACGCGCCAGTCGCCCGAGGTGGTGCGCGGATCGAGCCAGGCGAGCTGGCCGAAGCTTTCCCATTCGTCGTTGATGTAATCCTCGGGCAGATAGCGCCCGCCCGCTTCGAGGGCCACGACGCTTGACGCCCTTCTGCGCCAGTTCATTGGCCAGAACGCCGCCGCCGGCGCCGGTTCCGATGATGACGACGACGCTGTCGTCGTTCAGTTCGAATTTGCTGCCTGTGCCATGTTGCTGTCCTCCCTCACAGCCAGTCGATGTCGTCGAAGCCGCGGTCGATGTAGCCGCCCTTGGAGTAGCTCTCGCCCTCGTAGCCGAAGAGCGGCCAGACCTCCTTCTGGTTGTAGAGCCCGGTCACGAGCCCGCCGCGGACGGTCTGGAAGAACGGCGTGTCCTCCATCGCCTGCAGAAGCTTCACCCGGTCCTCCTCCCAGCCGACCGAGGCGTAATCGGCATGGCCCGCCGCCTTTGCCGCCGCATCAAGCGCCGCGATGCCATCGGCCACCATCTGCTTCTTGTCCTCGGCGTCGTAGCCCTTCACTGCGACGACGTAATACTGGTCGACCAGACTGGTCATGCGGATAGATGTCGCGCGCCATCTGCACGAGGGTCGCCATCTCTGCTCGGCTGATGTTACGTGACTTCCAGCGCCCATGCGGCATCCGGCGCCGCGATGAAGCCCGCCCCCGCGACGCAAAGCGCCCCGGCCGCTGACGGCCCGCGACAGAAGCGCGCGGCGGGTCAGGCCATGTCTTTCGATCTTGCTCATGTTTTCCTCCCTGAAAACGATTGGCGGTGGCGCTACAGGAACCGGCCACCGCGCTGGACGACCTCGATCTGGTAGCCATCGGGGTCGGCGATGAAGAAGAACCGTGCGACGAGCGTGTCGGCATTGCGGAAATCCACGAGCTTGCGGGGCGCGAGGCCCTCCGCTTCGAGGCGCGCATGCTAGGCTGTCGACATCTTCGACCGAAACGGCGAGGTGGCCGTAGCCGTCGCCCAGTTGATAGGGTTCGGTCCGGTCCTTGTTGACGGTCAGTTCGAGTTCGAAGCTGCTCTCGCCGTTCGACAGATAGATCAGCGTGAAGCTGTCGAAATCGAGCCGGTCGGCGACCTTGAGCCCAAAGGCGCGGGAATAGAAATCGATGGATCGACCCTCGTCGAGGACGCGAATCATCGAATGGATCATCTTGGCCATCAGCCCTCCAAAACCCTCGTGATTTTGGTAAGGCTAAATGACCAGTTCAGAGGCGTGGTAGTAGCGGGTTACTACAGCGCTATTTTTGAACGCTCACTCGGCGGCGACCCGCGCGGCCTCGTCCATATCGTATTCGCCGAGATGGATGGTGCAGGCGCAGCGCAGGAGCGAGGTGAAATTCGGCGCCTCCCCGTGAAGCTGCAACACTTCGGAATGCAGCTTCGAGATGAAGGCGGGGGTCGAGAGCCCTTCCCTATCGGCGATCCGGTCGAGGATGCGCCAGAAGGCGCGCTCGAGCCGGATCGAGGTGCTCTGACCGTTCAGCCGCAGGCGGCGCGTTTCGGATTCGTAGCGCGCAGGCGTCTGGCCCGCGAAAATCTGGCACATGGTCCGCTCTCCCCCCGCATGACTGTGCAGGGCAGAAATTCTGGACCCGTTTCGGCGAATCGTCAACGTTGGGACCCATGCAAAAGGGCCGCCCGAGGGCGGCCCTTGCTAGACTTTGGTCGGTGTCAGATCACTTGATTACTTGATGATTTTGGACACGACGCCTGCGCCGACGGTGCGGCCGCCTTCGCGGATGGCGAAGCGGAGCTTCTCTTCCATCGCGATCGGGGCGATCAGCTCGACCTCGAACTTCAGGTTGTCGCCCGGCATCACCATCTCGGTGCCTTCCGGCAGCTTCACCGTCCCGGTCACGTCCGTCGTGCGGAAGTAGAACTGCGGACGGTAGTTGGCGAAGAACGGCGTGTGGCGGCCGCCCTCTTCCTTGGTCAGGATATAGGCCTCGGCCTCGAACTGGGTGTGCGGCTTGACCGAACCCGGCTTGCACAGGACCTGACCGCGCTCGATGCCGTCACGCTCGATGCCGCGCAGCAGAAGGCCGACGTTGTCGCCCGCTTCGCCCTGATCCAGGAGCTTGCGGAACATCTCGACGCCGGTGCAGACGGTCTTCTTGTTGTCATGGATGCCGACAATCTCGACCTCCTCACCGACTTTCACGATGCCACGCTCGATCCGGCCGGTGGCAACCGTGCCGCGGCCCGAGATCGAGAACACATCCTCGACCGGCATCAGGAACGGCTGATCCACCGCCCGCTTCGGCGTCGGAATGTAGCTGTCCACAGCCTCCATCAGCGCCTTGATCGAGTTCTCGCCGATCTCCGGATCGCGGCCTTCCAGCGCCGCCAGAGCCGAGCCCTTGACGATCGGAATGTCGTCGCCGGGATATTCGTAGGACGACAGAAGCTCGCGGATTTCCATCTCCACCAGTTCGATCAGTTCCTCGTCATCGACCTGGTCGATCTTGTTCAGATAGACCACCATGAAGGGAATGCCGACCTGGCGGCCGAGCAGGATGTGCTCGCGCGTCTGCGGCATCGGGCCGTCGGCCGCGTTCACCACCAGGATCGCGCCGTCCATCTGCGCCGCACCCGTGATCATGTTCTTCACGTAGTCGGCATGGCCCGGGCAGTCGACATGCGCATAGTGACGCGCCGGCGTCTCGTATTCCACATGCGCCGTCGAGATCGTGATCCCCCGCGCCTTCTCCTCCGGCGCCGCGTCGATCTGGTCATAGGCCTTGAAATCACCGAAATACTTCGTGATCGCCGCCGTCAGCGTCGTCTTGCCGTGGTCAACGTGACCGATCGTCCCGATGTTCACATGCGGTTTCGTGCGTTCAAACTTTGCCTTTGCCATCTTGCGGGCGCCTCATGCTTGTGGGGGGCGGCGAAGGCCCCCGTGTCGATATCGCGCGCTACCTATTGGCTGGGCGGCGAAAAATCAAGCGTCAGTTGGCGGGGACAGCATTCTCGCGGATCGGCACATTGGCCGATGCCGGGGGGGTGCCACCAAGACTGCAGGAGCAGTCGGCGAGAAGCCGGTCGGCTTTGGCGCGGCGGCGGATGGCGCAACCGTTCCGGCGGCCGGAGCTGTGGCGGGCGCCGTCGTCGGCGTCACCTTCTCGGGCCCCTGTGCCGCTGTCATCGCCGCACGTGCCGCGACCGCCTCAGGCGTGAACCACGCCTTGTTCTCCACCAGCCATTCGTTGATGAGCCGTGCGGCATTCCGCGACAGGTTCTGCATCTGCTGCTCGCGGCTCTGCGTCAGACCCGAACCAACGACGGTTTCGCCGGAAAGACGTTCAAAGACCGTGAACTGCTTGCCCTCGGCATTCACAGTCCGCTGCGCAGCATCGTCCCAGATATTCACCGTGACGACGAGCGCGGATTTCGGGCTGAGGACAAGGGGGATGCCCGGCACCGCAAGCGCGTAGCCATCGACGCCGACGCCGATGTGATAGAGCTTGTCGCCCTCGATACCGACTGAACCGCTCCGCGATGGCGGCCTTGAGCGAGGCTTCCCATTCCTCGGGGGTGGCCTTGCGGGACGGCCCCACGGGTTTGGCGTTCGTGGCCACGACGATGTTGTAGCCGAGCTGGAAATCGCCGAAATCCTTCGGCGGCTCGGAAAGCCCGTTGCCGCCACAGGCGGACAGGAGAAAGAGGGCCATCAGCCCGGCGATCAGTCTTGCGTTGGTCATGCTTCCCCCACGGGTCTTTCGCCAAGCCATAACCGAGCCCTGCCCGACGGGCAATCAGGAAGCCTTGGTGAGCGGGCCGTGGACGCCTATGTTCAGAGAGTGAAAGGATCGCCGATGGATACTGCCGTCCGCCCCGAACTTCCGGTTCAGGTGCCGCTGGTCACGCGGCCGATGGGCGTCTGGGGCAGTTTCAAGACCGGGCGGCGCAACGTCCTTGAACTCATCCCCGAGGTGGCGCTGCGTCAGCCGATGGTCTCGGGCCGCACGGTCAAGCGCTGGCACATGGTCATGGACCCCGGCGCGCTGAAGCGGATCCTGAAGGACCGGGTTGACGATTATCCGAAGTCCGACGTGACGAAGATGATCCTGAAGCCCGCCATCGGCGACAGTCTCTTCGTCGCGGAAGGTGCGCATTGGCACTGGCAGCGGCGCACCGCGGCGCCGGTGTTTTCGCCGCGCAACGTTCAGGCACTCGCCCCCGTGATGACGGCGGCGGCGGAACGCGCGGCGGAACGGATCGCTGCCGCCGCCGGACGCGCGGCGAATGTCTTCGATGAAATGGTGACGACGACCTTTCAGGTCATCTCGGACGTCACCTTCGCGGGCGGCGAGGCTTTTGACCGCGAGGCCGTGCACCACGCGATCAACAGCTATATCGAAAGCACGGCCCGGGTTTCCTTTCTGGATGTCGTAGGCGCGCCCGCCTGGGTGCCGCGCCCCGGTCGCCTTGTAACAGCGCCGGCCATGCGGGCGATGAAGGAGATGGCCGACCGCGCCATCGAGGAACGGCGCCGCGCCGCGCCGGATGGCATCCCCGACCTTCTCGACCTCCTCCTGGACGGTGAGGACCCGGAAACACACCGGCGCATGTCGACGGCGGAATTGCGGGACAACCTTCTGACCTTCATCGTGGCGGGGCACGAGACAACCGCCCTGTCGCTGGCCTGGGCGCTTTATCTTTGCGCCTTCGACCCGGCGGTGCAGGACCGCGCGCGCGCCGAAGCGCAGGCCGCACTTGGCGACCGCGCCGCGACCGTGGAGGATTTGGCCCACCTGCCCTATTGCCGCCAGATCGTGGATGAGACGCTGCGGCTTTACCCCCCCGCCGCCTTCCTGTCGCGCACCGCGAGGGCGAGGGATGAACTTTGCGGACGTGAGGTTTTGCCCGGCGACACAGTTATGCTGCCGATCTATGCGCTGCACCGCAATCACCTGCTCTGGCCCGATCCGCACCGCTTCGATCCGTCGCGATTCGAGGGGGTCGACGCGTATGACCGCTTCGCCTACCTCCCCTTCGGCGGCGGACCGCGCATCTGCATCGGCGCCTCTTTCGCGCTTCAGGAAGCGGTCATCATCCTGGCCACCCTGCTCGCCCGCTTCAGATTTGCCCGTGTTCCGGGCCGCGATCCGCGCCCGGTACTGATCCTCACGCTGCGCCCCGAGGGCGGGGTCTGGCTTGAGGTCGAGCGTCTCTGACGCAGTTCGGCAAAATTTCCCCCTAGGGATACGGTCCGTTCAGGTTAGGCTGGCGCGGTCTCAAAGATGGGGGTTGCGTGATGAGTTTGATGGGAACTCTGGCGAAGGTCGCGATCGGCGTCGCCGTCGCGAAAGGCGTCAGCAGCGTGATGGTGCGGAAAACCACCGTCGCCACGGGCAGCGGCGGAAGCTTTGGCGGGGCACATTCGCCGGACCGGACCGGCGGTGGGCTGGAAGACATGATGGGCGAAGTTCTGGGCGGACGCCGGAGCCCGACGCAATCTTCGGGCGGCGGCGCCTTTGGCGGCACGGCGAAGGGTGGCGGCGGGCTTGGTGATTTCCTCGAAGAGCTTGGCCAATATGCACCCGGCAGTGCCGGATCGACGGGAAGCCCGGCCCCGACCCAACGCGGCAACAGCATTGATGACCTGATCGGCTCGCTCGGCAAGGGCGGCGCCTCCGGCGGCGGTCTTGGCGACCTTCTCGGCGGCATCCTTGGTGGTGCGCAGGGCGGCACGACGCAGGGCGGCGCGGCACCGGGCGGCGGCAGCCTTGGCGATCTTCTGGGCGGCCTCCTCGGCGGTGCGCAGGGCGGGACGGCACAGAGCGGCAGCCTCGGCGACCTTCTTGGCGGTCTGCTTGGTGGCGCGGCCGGCGGGGCGGCAACCGGCGGCGGGAGCTTCGGCGATCTGCTCAACCAGTCGCTTGGCAATCGGGGCGAGCCCGATGCGGCCCCGACGCCCGCACAGAACGCCGTCGCGGGGCTCATGCTGCGCGCGATGATTCAGGCGGCGAAGGCCGATGGGCGCATCGACGCGGCCGAACAGAAAAAGCTTCTGGGCAATCTCGGTGAGGTTTCTGCCGCCGAAAAGCGTTTTGTCGAGGCCGAGATGCGGGCGCCGATCGACGTCGAGGGCCTTGCCGGGCAGGTTCCGCGCGGGCTGGAAACACAGGTCTACACGATGTCGCTGATGGCGATCGACCTCGATAACCAGACCGAAGCAAAATACCTTCATCAGTTGGCCACCGCGATGAGGCTGGACCAGCGGCTTGTGAACCAGATCCACGCGAAGGCCGGGGCACCGGCACTCTACGCCTGAGGCAGGCAAGGCAGGGATTTGCAGCCGGGCAGGAGCGGGCGGGGCGCAAGCTTCGCCCGTTTTCATGCCCGGTCCGGTTTCTGACTAAAACAATCAGATATTATCTTGACCACGGTCACGCGCGCCATTATGCCCGAGTCAAAGACTAGGACTTTGGAGACGCCGATGACCACCGATCCGAAATCGCGCCGCGTGGCGCCCCGCGCCTGGGCAGCGCTGACCCTGTCCGGCGCGGCCCTTGGCCTGACCGTATCGGGTGCGCCAGCTGCGGATTTGCACATGCAGGCCGCAGCCCCCGAAAAGCTCTGGCTCGCGCAGGCGTCGACCGAGGGCGGCGAAGGCGGTGAGGCGGGGGCGATCGAAGGCGACGACGCCATTGCGCTCCTGACCGGGCTTGGGCTGATCGAGGGCCATCTGACGGCCGGCGTCGCGCTTTACGAGGCCGGGCTGGCGGATCAGGCGAAGTCGCATATGAAGCATCCGCAGGATGAGCTTTACGCCAATCTCCTGCCACTGCTGCAAAAGGCGGGGGCGGAGGATTTTTCGGATGACTTGACCGCGCTCGCCGAAGCGGTGGAGACCGGCGCGCCGCTGGACCGCGTGAACGAGATCTTCGCCGAGCTCCAGAAGGAAATCGAGGAAGGGCGCGGGCATGCCGGGGGCGGCGAGGCGGCCGAGGCCGCGGCCATCGTCAAGATCGTGACCCAGGCGGCGGACGAATACGCCCTTGGCGTGAAGGACGGCATGGTCGCCGAGCTGCATGAATATCAGGACGCCTGGGGCTTTGTTGAGATCGCCCGCGCGCTTCTGACCCATATGGCGGGCGAGGATGATGCCGCCGAGAAGGCCTTCGGCGAAAAGGCCCTGGCCGCGCTTGATGAGGCCGCCCCTGCCCTTCCCGGCATCACGCCCGAGGGCAAGCCGCTGAGCGAGGCCTCGGCGCTTTATGCGGCCGCGGCCTCCATCGAGCTTGCCGCCTACAAGCTGAAATAGGCGGCGATGTTCCTCGCCGTCGAGAACATCCTGACCAAGGCCGAGGTCGCCGCCATCCGTGCGGCGGCCGACGCGATGAGCTTCGACGACGGGCGCAAGACGGCCGGTGCCATCGCGCGCGCGGTGAAAGCCAACGATCAGGCCGCGCCGTCAGACGACCTCGACGCCATCCGCGCGAAGGTCACGGCGGCGCTTTACGCCCATCCGGTCTTCGCCTCGGCGGCGCGGCCCAGGGCGCTGACGCCGCAGATCCTGTCACGCTATCGGCAGGGGCAGACCTACGGAATGCATGTCGATGACGCGCTGATGTCGGGGCTTCGGACCGATCTCTCCTACACGCTCTTCCTCAGCGATCCGGAAAGCTATGACGGCGGCGCGCTGATCGTCGCGGATACGGTCGAGGAACGTGCATTCAAGCTGAAGGCGGGCGATCTGATCCTCTACCCCTCGACGACGCTCCACCGGGTCGAGCCGGTGGAGAGCGGCACGCGGCTTGCCGTGGTCGGCTGGGTGCAAAGCTGGGTGAAGGCGGCGGATGAGCGCGAGATGCTCTTCGACCTCGACCGCGCGATCGGCAGCCTCGGAGTCGGCGAAGACGCCCGAACCCTGCGCGACCTGCTGGTCAAGACGCGATCGAACCTGATCCGCAAACTCGCCGGCTGAGGCCTAGTTGCAGATCGACTTCAGGGCGGCCCAATCGGCCTGATTCAGGACCGGCGTCGTAGCGCCCTGCGCTTCGGCATTCGCGCGCGCGGCGGCGGCGCGGCGCACACTCAGCGGGTGGGATGAGGCATATTCCGGGATCAGATCGGTTTGCCGTGAAATGCCGGCGAAGAAATCGGCGAGACCTTCCGAACTGATCGCGGCGCGGTTCAGCAGCGACACCGCGAAGCGGTCGGCGGCGGCCTCGGCCTCGCGCGTGTAGGAGGTCCGGAGCAGGTGCTCGCCAGCGGCCGCTATGGCGGCACCGCCGGTCACGTCGCCGAGGACGAGCGAGAGGATGCCCGCCGAACCGGCAGCGCGAAGCGCGATCCGCGTCGGGTCGCGCGCGGCGACATGACCGATCTCATGCGCGAGAACGCCGGCGACCTCATCGGCGCTGCCGGCCTTGTCGAGAAGGCCGCGAAAGATCACGATCTGACCGCCGGGCGCGGCGAAGGCGTTGACCATCTTGTGGTCGAAGACGCTGAGCCGGATGTCGTAGCCAAGATCGGCATCGCCGATCAGCCGGTCCCGCATCCTTGCCAGCGCGGCGACGCCATCGGGGTTCTGGCAGGTCAGATCCTTGCCGTCGTCCTCGCTGACCAGCCATTCGATCTGACGCATCACGGAATGTCCGAACGCGACCTCACTTTCGACGGGCAGGTGATCGGCCATGTAATCGGCGAGCGCGGGGAGGATGACAAAGAGCATCAGGAGAACCGCGCCAACCGCGGCCCCGCTCCAGAGTGCGACGCGGCGCAGGGTTCCGGCGCGCATGTCCCTTGCGTCGAGACTGGGCGACATGCGGCGAAACCAGGCGATGGCCTCGGCGTCGGTGACGACCAGCCGCGCGGGTTCGCGCGGGGTTTCATCGCCCTCGTCGGATTGCAGAGTCAGCGTCAGCCGATCCGTGTCGGCTGCGTCCGCGAGCGCGCGCAGCCGGTTCAGCGGCCAGAAAACCGTCCCGCCATCCGGCAGGGCGATACTGAGCGACAGCCGGTCACCGGAGGGCAGGATTTCAACCTCATGGCGGCGGGCCGAAAGACCGTCATAGAAGGCGGCCCTAACCGGCCCGCTCGGGCCGGGCAGGCCATTCATATCGCCGCACCGACATCCAGCGCGTCGGCGAACCCTTCCGCATCCGCGCCCGGATCATAGGCGCGCTGACGGATCGCTTCGAGCGCCTGCGGGTTCAGGACGGTCAGCGTGTCGGTGAAATGCGCGATGATCGGCTGGCTGATGAAGACGAGGCCGAGCGCGCCCGCCATCAGGAACACGCCGAGATAGAGCGCCGCGATGATGACGAGGGTCAGCGCGCCGGGCGCCGCTCCGCCGGCGGCGGCGCCCGCAATGGAGCCCCCCGCGACGGCACCAGCCACGATCATCACGCCCGTGAAGACGAGCCCGAACATCAGGCTGCCCAGCAGACAGATCCCGATCAGGCTGCCGGTGCGCGGCGCGGACAGAAAGCCGACCTGCCGCATCAGAAACTTGTTCGCCGTCAGATAGCGAAAGCTGTGGACGCGGTAGTGGACATAGCCGATCGACCCCCAGACCATGCCGATGAAGACAACCGGCAGGGCCGCAAGGGCAATCGGCGGCATCGCTTCGGGAGTGCCTGCGCGGGCGGCCTGAACGCCGAGGAAGATCAGCGGCGCGACGGTCAGGCCGGAACCGATGAACATATGCAGCATGGCACCGTAGAGCCCGGTCCATTTGCCGCCTTGCACGAATTTCTGGTCGCCGAACCAGGTGCGGTCTGTCTTGTATTTCTCAAGCCAGAAGGTCTGCCGCGGCAGGAGGAGGCCGAGGCTCAGCAAGGTTACGATGCCGTGCAGCATCGCCCGCCAGACATAGCCCCAGGCGGCCTTCTCCATGCCGAAGCGGATGCCCATGAAGCGGGTCCGCGCCATGATGTAGCGCCGCGAGCGGTAGCGCGCGAAGAGGATCAGCGGGAAAAGCGCGAGCAGCGAGATGTAGAAGACGGAGACCTGCATGAGCACTTCGGCGTCGCTCTTCGGATCAAAGACGAAATGCAGGCCGAAGTAGAAAAGCGCGATCTGGATCAGGCCGAGATAGACCGCGAGCACGACCACCGCGACGAGGAAGCCGAGGAACTTTTCCAGCCCCGTGCCGGTATATTCCAGTCTGTCACCCCCGACATTGACCGAGGACCAGATATATCTCCGGACCTTGGTCTTGCCCCAGAACCGATAGAATCCGAGCGTGATGAGCGTGAGGAACCCGTTCCTGAGCGCGAGCGAGAAAAGCGGGGCCTTGATGCCGGTATAGGTTGCTTTCGTGGAGGGAATCGCCTGTGTCATGCACCCCGCATTAGAACCCAATTATGGAAATTTGTTGTCACGCGGGAAGCCATGCGGGGGCGCCTTGCCGATCCCGGCGCGGCGGCCGATCCAGTCGGTCATGTCCTCGGTCCGGGTATTGCCGTTGGGCATCGACCATGAGAGGCCCTTCGCGAGGTCGAAGCTCGTGATGTCCGACAGCCCGCCATCCAGTTCCAGAACCCCCTGCCGCCCGCGCGCCATGTTGTATTTCTGAAGCCGGACACCCTTGCCACGCGCCATTTCCGGCAGTTCGACGAGCGGGAATACCAGAAGTTTGCGGTTTCTCGACACGATCGCGACGTGATCCCCCGCCACCGGCTTGCAGACCGCCATCCGGGTGTCGCCGGGAAGGTTCATCACCTGCTTGCCCGCGCGGGTCTGGGCCACGACCTCATCCGTCATCACCACAAAGCCCTCGCCCGCCGTGGAGGCGACGATGAGCTTTTGGCCCGGACGGAAGATCAGGAGATCGACGATCTCGGCCTCGTTCGGCAGATCGACCATCAGGCGGACGGGTTCCCCCAGACCGCGCCCGCCGGGCAGGTTCGCGCCAAGAAGTGTGTAGAAGCGGCCATTGGCCCCGGCGAGCAATATCTTGTCCGTCGTCTCGGCGTGGAAGACGAACCGGCCCTCGTCGCCATCGCGGAACTTGACCTCTGCGTCGAGCGGCTGATGGCCCTTCATCGCACGGATCCAGCCCATCTTCGAGCAGATGACGGTGATCGGCTCGCGCTCGATCATCGCCTCGAGGGGAACTTCCTCGACGACCGTGGCATCTGCGAAACCGGTCCGCCGCGCGCCGCCGGGCACGTCCTTGCCGAATTGCTTTTGCACATCGCGCAACTGGTTCGCGATCTTCTTCCATTGCAGCGCGTCGGAGTTGAGAAGGTCATCAAGCTCCGCGCGTTCGCGCATCAGCGCATCCTGCTCTTTCAGAAGCTCCATCTCCTCAAGCTTGCGCAAGCTGCGCAGGCGCATGTTCAGGATCGCCTCGACCTGAACCTCGCTGAGGCCATCCTCGGAATGGGGCAGCGACAGGGGCGAGACATAGTCCTTCTCGGACGTCGCGCGCGCCTGCTTGCGGCCCCACTCCTCGGCCATCAGCGCGGCCTTCGGATCGGCGTCGTAGCGGATGATGTCGATCACCCGGTCGAGGTTGAGGAAGGCGGTGACGAAGCCTTCAAGCACCTCAAGCCGGTGGTCGATCTTGTCCATCCGGTGCTGGCTGCGCCGGATCAGCACCTCGCGCCGGTGGTCGAGGAAAGCGCGGAGCACCTCCTTCAGACTGCACACTTTCGGTACCCGCCCGTCGATCAGCACGTTCAAGTTGAGGCTGAACCGCGTCTCAAGGTCCGAGTTGCGGAACAGCATCCCCATCAGCATCTCGGGGTCCACGTTGCGCGAGCGCGGCTCCAGCACGATGCGGATATCATCGGCGCTCTCGTCCCGCACATCGGCCAGAAGCGGCACCTTCTTGATCTGGATGATTTCGGCCAGACGCTCGATCAGCTTCGACTTCTGCACCTGGAACGGGATTTCGGTGACGATGATGTTCCATGTTCCCCGGCCCAGATCCTCCACCTCCCAGCGCGCGCGGGTGCGGAAGCTGCCGCGCCCGGTGAGGTAGGCTTCGCGGATCGCCTCCTTCGGCTCGACGATCACGCCGCCGGTCGGGAAGTCCGGCCCCTTCACCATCTCGATCAGCGTGTCGTCGCGGACGAGGTCCGAGTTCTCGGCCTTTGCCAGATGGATGCAGGCGTCGATCAGTTCATGCAGATTGTGCGGCGGGATGTTGGTGGCCATGCCGACAGCGATGCCGGAAGACCCATTGGCCAGAAGGTTCGGGAAGGCGGCGGGCAGCACGACCGGCTCTTCCAGCGTGCCGTCGTAGTTCGGGCGGAAATCGACCGCGTTTTCCGCGAGCCCTTCCATCAGCGCCTCGGAGGCCGCCGTCAGCCGCGCCTCGGTGTAGCGCGAGGCGGCCGGATTGTCGCCGTCGATATTGCCGAAGTTGCCCTGCCCGTCGACCAGCGGGTAGCGCATGTTGAAGTCCTGCGCGAGCCGCGCCATCGCGTCATAGATCGCCATGTCGCCATGCGGATGGTAGTTCCCCATCACGTCCCCGGAAATCTTTGCCGACTTGCGGAACCCGCCGGTGGGCGACAGCTTCAGCTCCCGCATCGCGAAGAGAATCCGCCGGTGGACCGGCTTCAACCCGTCGCGCGCATCGGGCAAAGCGCGGTGCATGATCGTGGAAAGTGCATAGGTCAGATACCGCTCGCCAATGGCGCGAGAGAGCGGTTCGGAAGTGGTCATGGGCACGATGTTGCGGTCGTCGGTGTCGTCACTCATGGATGTTGTGTAATTCGTGGAAAGGGCCGGGTCCAGATCGAATTCCGGTTTCAGGCCCGGATCGGGGCGGTCGAATTTCCTTGGCTCCTCAGGTTTTTTCTGTTGTAGCCTGACCTCGGGGAATGTCTGGGGTGGGGTTATGGTCCGTTTGGGCCTGGGCGTCTGCGCGTCATTATTCACTGTGATGCTGCTGATACCCGTGCCGATGGCGCGGGTCGGCAAGCCTGTGCAGCCGACATCCGTCACCGGCGCGTCCTTCCGCCCCGACGGACGCATCGGCGCACCGCCGTCGCTTCAGCACTGGACCAGCCTCGAGATCGACACCCGCGTCGAGGTGCCTGCTCCTCAGCTTTTCGTCGGGCTGAGCGAAGTCTCCTCATTCGGCGCCGTCACGGAGGAGGGCGCCGCACCCACGGCCTATCGCATCACCGCCCCGCGCGCCGCCCTGCGCGCCGGACCTGCCCTTCGCGAGCGCGAAATCGGCAGGCTGAACATCGGCCAGCGTGTCGAGGTGATGACGAGCTTCGATCGCGAATGGTTGTATGTCCGGCTGCTGGATGGAAAGTCCGAGGGCTACGTGCATGAAACCGAGCTTGAACCGGCGAACTGAGGCAGCGCCATTGCGAGCCGCGTGAAAACCCCCTAGCGAGAGCAAAAGGGGCGCGACATGACACGCAGCATTCTCATCACCGGGTGTTCCTCGGGCATCGGCTATGACGCCGCGCACGGGCTGAAACGTCTGGGCTGGCGCGTCTTCGCGACCTGCCGGGCCGAGGCCGACTGCGCCCGGCTGCGCGGCGAGGGGCTGGAAAGCTTCGTTCTGGACTATGAGGATGAGACAACCATCGGCCCGGCGGTTGCCGAGGCCGTGTCGCGCACCGGGGGTACGCTTGACGCGCTTTTCAACAACGGCGCCTATGCGATCCCGGGGCCCCTCGAAGACGTGTCCCGCGCTGCGATGCGGACCATCTTCGAGGCGAACCTGATCGGCTGGCATGACCTGACGAACCGCGTCATTCCGATCATGCGGGCGCAGGGCGGCGGACGTATCGTCAATTGCTCCTCGGTTCTGGGCCTCGTCGGCATGAGGTGGCGCGGCGCCTATGTCGCCACGAAATTCGCGCTTGAAGGAATGAGCGATGTCTTGCGGATGGAGATGGCGGACAGCGGCATCAAGGTCTGCCTGCTCGATCCCGGGCCGATCGAAACGGATTTCCGCAAGAACGCGATCCTCCAGTTCGAGAAATGGATCGATTGGGAGAAATCCGCCCGCGCGGAGGAATATCGCGCCAGTCTTCTCGACAAGCTCTACAAGGGCAGCAGCAAAGGGCCACAATGGCCGGCATCGGCGGTGACGAAAAAGCTGGTCGTCGCACTGACGACCCCCAATCCGAAACCGCGCTACTACGTCACGACGCCCACCTATGCCATGGGTGTCGCAAAGCGCATCCTGAGCGCGCGTGCGCTTGACGCGCTGATCCGCCGCGGTTGAGGCCCGCGCCCGCGCTGGCAAAGACGCGACTGGCGCGGTAGAAGACGACACCCGCGAAACCGGAGGCCCGGATGACCAAAGACCCGCTCTTTCTTGTTGCCGCCTTTGCCTGCCTGGCGGTGCTCGTGATCCTGATGATCGGGATCGGAGGCTTTGCCAAGGGTGGCGATTTCAACCGCAAGCATGCCAACCGGATCATGCGCTACCGGATCATCGCGCAGGCCGTCGCCGTCGGCCTGATCCTTCTCTTCGTCGTTCTGCGGCGCGGGGGGCTTTGATGGTCGTCCTGAACAAGATCTACACCAAGACCGGCGACACCGGGGAAACCGCACTTGGCAATGGCGCGCGGGTCGCGAAACACAGCCTGCGCGTTCAAAGCTATGGCACGGTCGATGAGACGAATGCCGTCCTCGGCCTCGCGCGGCTGCATGCGGAGGGTGAGATGGCTGCGGCCCTCGCCCGCATCCAGAACGACCTTTTCGACCTTGGCGCCGACCTCTGCCGCCCGGAGATGTCGAAGGATGCCGAGGCGGGCTATCCTGTCTTGCGGATGGTGCCCGCGCAGGTGGCGCGGCTTGAAGCGGAGATCGACGCGATGAACGCGCGACTTGAACCATTGCGCAGCTTCGTTCTGCCCGGCGGCACGGCGCTTGCCGCGCATCTCCACCAATGCCGCACCGTCTCGCGCCGCGCCGAGCGGTTGGTGGTGGAACTTGCGGCAGCGGAAGAGGTCAGCGCGGCGGCGATCACCTATCTCAACCGACTCTCGGACTGGTTCTTTGTCGCGGCGCGGATCGCGAATGACGATGGGCGCGCCGATGTCCTTTGGGTTCCGGGCGCGAACCGCTGAGCCCTGCCCCGACCGGCGGATGTTTGTCGCTAACAGTGGAAACGTGGCGTCCTGAGCCGTTTCGATGTCGATTTTTCACTGTCACCATGTGCACGAAGCCGTTAACACGGCCTCCAAGTGTTTGTCTTGCCGTCCCGTCAAGGGCGGTGTCCGTTCAAGGGAGAATTGCCGGCCATGAAGGTATTGGTGCCTGTGAAGCGGGTGATCGACTACAACGTGAAGGTTCGCGTGAAAGCGGATGGTTCCGGTGTCGATCTCGCCAACGTGAAGATGTCGATGAACCCGTTCGACGAGATTGCCGTGGAAGAGGCGATCCGTCTGAGGGAGAAGGGCACGGCGGAAGAGGTCGTCGTGGTCTCGATCGGCGTGAAACAGGCGCAGGAGACCTTGCGGACGGCGCTGGCGATGGGCGCGGACCGCGCGATCCTGATCGAAGCCGCTTCGGACGTGCATCAGGACATCGAGCCCCTGGCGGTCGCCAAGCTTCTGAAAGCCGTCGTCGACGAGGAGAAGCCGGGCCTCGTGCTCTGCGGCAAGCAGGCGATCGACAATGACATGAACGCGACGGGCCAGATGCTGGCCGCCCTTCTTGGCTGGAGCCAGGCGACCTTCGCCTCGGAACTGACCGTCGAAGGCGACAGTGCCACGGTGACGCGCGAGGTCGATGGCGGCCTTCAGACCATCAAGGTGAAGATGCCCACTATCGTCACGGTGGACCTGCGGCTCAATGAGCCGCGCTATGCCTCTCTGCCGAACATCATGAAGGCGAAGAAGAAGCCTCTCGATGAAAAGACTGCCGCCGACTACGGCGTCGATGTCACGCCGCGCCTCGCGGTCGTGAAGACCGCCGAGCCTGCGGGCCGCAAGGCGGGTGTGAAGGTCGGATCGGTGGACGAGCTGATCGCGAAACTCAAAGACGAAGCGGGGGTGATCTGATGGCTGTTCTTCTGCTTGGAGAAGTGACCGACGGTCAGCTTTCGGTCGATGCGACCGCGAAGGCGTTGACGGCGGCGAAAAAGCTTGGGCCGGTGACGGTGCTTTGCGCCGGGGCCCATGCCAAGGATGCGGCGGCCGAGGCGGCGAAGCTCGACGGCGTGAAGAAGGTGCTCTGCGCCGAGGATGCCTCGCTCGGCCATCGTCTGGCCGAACCGACGGCGGCGCTGGTCGTCTCGCTTGCGGGCGACTACACCCATATCATCGCCCCGGCGACGACGGATGCGAAGAACGTGATGCCGCGCGTGGCCGCGCTTCTCGACGTGATGGTGATCTCGGATGTCTCGGGCGTCGTCGATGCGGACACGTTCGAACGCCCGATCTATGCCGGCAACGCGATCCAGACGGTGAAATCGTCGGACAAGGTGAAGGTCGTCTCGATCCGCACCTCGACCTTCGAGCCTGCGGGCGCGGGCGGGTCGGCGCCGGTGGAGACGATTTCGGCCACGGCCAATCCGGGCCTTTCCGAATGGCTCGAGGATAAGGTCGCGGCCTCGGACCGGCCGGAACTGACCTCCGCCAAGATCGTCGTCTCGGGCGGACGCGGCGTGGGATCGGAGGAGAACTTCGCCCTCATCGAGGCGCTGGCCGACAAGCTCGGCGCCGCAGTCGGCGCCAGCCGCGCGGCCGTCGATTCGGGCTATGCCCCGAACGACTGGCAGGTCGGCCAGACCGGCAAGGTCGTGGCGCCGGATCTGTATGTCGCGGTCGGTATCTCGGGCGCGATCCAGCACCTTGCGGGGATGAAGGATTCGAAGGTCATCGTCGCGATCAACAAGGACGAAGAGGCGCCGATCTTCCAGGTCGCCGACTACGGCCTTGTCGGTGACCTCTTCACCGTCCTGCCAGAACTGACAAGCAAGCTCTGAGACCAGGACTTCACGCGTGAAATCAGGTGCAATCCATTGATATAAATGGAAATACCCGTCACGCTAACCTTACTGAAACGCTCGAAAGGCCCGCCCCCGGCGGGCCTTTCGGCTAAAGAAGGGCCGCAATCGCGGGCTGAAGCGCGGCGGCGATTTCGGCATGGACAGCGGGGCCGGGCATCCGCGATGCGGCCGCTTCCTCGCCCGGCGCGTGGACCATCCCCTCGGTCCCGGCGCGCAACGCCGCAGCGCTGGGGCAGAGGCGGATCAGGCCACTGACAAAGGGCCGGATCGAGCGGACCATCCGTTCATCGACGAACAGCGGACCGGAACCGAGATGGTCCGGGGGGTCCGACGGCATGCCGCCTTCGACCCAGAGGAGTATTGTCCTGCTCTCGATCTTTTGCAGGAGAAGCCGCATCCTTCCGACCCAGGCCGCCTTCAACTCCTCCTCCACGAGATGGAATTTTTCGGGCGACTGGCGGTGCAGCGCGGCAAGCATCGGACGCGTGAAGCGAAAAGCGCCGAAATCGACATCGGGGAAGATCGACTTCATCAGCGCCGAGGCGCGCAGAAAGCGGTCGTTGCGGCGCGGGTGGACGGCATAGAAGCGGTTCGACATATTCTCCGCCCCCATGACCTGCACCACGGTGACCCTGGCGCGGGAACAGGCGTCGATCACCACGGGTTCGCAGACGAATATGTCCGGCCCGGCGTTCATATGCCCGAAATTCGCGACGGGGAGTGCCAGCGCCTTCTGAAGGAGCACCGGAAAGGGCTCCGCGATGAATTTTCCGTAGGTTTCCGACCCGCCAAGCACCGCCGCATAAGTGCCGGTCAGCCGACTTCGCGGGCCGCGGAACATAAGCTTCGACGTCCCGTAACGACAAGGAAGATAGTCGATCGCATCAGCCGCAAAAAAACCGAAAGTCATGCCGTCCCGCCTTGCCTTGCAGCGCCGGTGGCGACTTTGAGCGCGAAGCCTTGCGAAAAGACTAAGGGCGGACGTGACGCGCCGCAGCCGCCCAATAGCCCTTGCGCCCACTCTGTCCGGGTGCATAAGCTTTCGAAGCGAGAAGCAGGGGACAGGCATGGATATCAACACGGTCGGGATCGTCGGCGCAGGTCAGATGGGCAACGGAATCGCCCATGTCTTCGCGCTGGCAGGTTTTGACGTCGTGATGAGCGACATCAGCCAGGAGGCGCTTGATAAGGCCGTCGCGCTGATCGACCGGAACCTCGAACGACAGGTGAGCCGCGAGAAGATCACCGCGGCGGAGAAGGCGGCGGCGCTGGCGCGCATCCGGACGACGATGAAACTGTCCGACGTGGGGCCGACCGACCTTGTGATCGAGGCCGCAACGGAGCGCGAGACCGTCAAGCAGGCGATCTTCGAGGATCTCCTGCCGCACCTGAAGCCGCATACGATCCTGACCTCCAACACCTCGTCGATTTCGATCACCCGGCTGGCAAGCCGCACCGACCGGCCCGAGAAATTCATGGGGTTCCACTTCATGAACCCGGTGCCGGTGATGCAGCTTGTCGAACTGATCCGGGGCATCGCCACCGATCAGGACACCTGGGATACGCTGCACGCGGTCGTGCGCAAACTGGGCAAGACCGCCGCAAGCGCGGAAGATTTCCCGGCCTTCATCGTCAACCGCATCCTGATGCCGATGATCAACGAAGCGGTCTATACGCTTTACGAAGGCGTCGGGTCGGTGAAAAGCATCGACAAGTCGCTGAAGCTCGGCGCGAACCATCCGATGGGGCCGCTGGAACTTGCCGATTTCATCGGGCTCGATACCTGTCTTGCCATCATGAACGTGCTGCATGAAGGGCTGGCAGATACCAAGTACCGCCCCTGCCCGCTTCTGACGAAATATGTCGAGGCCGGATGGTTAGGCCGCAAGACCGAGCGCGGCTTCTACGACTATCGCGGCGAGGTGCCGGTTCCGACGCGCTGAGCCCTAGCGCTTGAGCGCGAGGGTGGTTTCCCTGAGCCAGGCGAGAAGGCTGCGCGTGTCAGCGCCGTGCGCCTTGATGTCTTCGGGCGCGATTGGGGTGCCGATGACCGGTGACTGCGGCCTGTTCAGCGCCGAATATATCTCATGCAGCAAAAGACCCTGGCGGAACGTCGCGGAGATCTTGTCGGCAATATGGTAAAGCCGGGTGTTGGTGCCAGGAAAGAAGATCGGCAGCACCGTGGCACCCGAGCGCATGACCATCTTCGCGGTAAAGGGGTTCCATTCCGGCTCGATCGCTGGGCCGAAGAAGCCCTCGCTGGTCGCGACCTTGCCCGCCGGAAAGAGGATGATGACGCCGCCCTGTTTCAGATGCGCCATGCAGATGTTACGCATCTCGAGACTTTGTTCGCGGGCGTTTTCCTCATGCGGGAAAGGCACGGGAAGCATATGGTCTTCGATCTCGGGGATGCCGGTCAGAAGAGAGCGGGTGAGGATCTTGTAGTCGGTCCGCACGCGACCGATGAGTTCACCCATGACGAGGCCGTCGACAAGGCCGTGTGGATGGTTCGCGACGACCACCAGAGGTCCGGTTGCGGGAATGCGGGCGACCAGATCATCTGGCGTGGTGACCGCGATTCCCATCGTCTTGAGCGCCTTGGTGAAGAATATCTGCCCGGTTGGGACGCCGGTACGCTCGAACTGCCGGATCAGTTTGAGGAGCGTGTACTTCCCGGTCAGCCACTCGATCACGCGGATCGTGGTGCCCTTCAAAGGGTTCCTGAATGTCCCGGCATAAGACAGGTTGCGCATGCGGTAGGGCTTGTGATTTGCCCCCTCATCGCCGCGCTGTCGGTTATCCTGCAAAATCGGGTTGCCCTCCTTCGGCGTTGACCCGGCTCAGTACTCTTCGCCGAAGCGATTGGCAACCAGCGCCTCAAGCGCATCGGCGAGTTTCGCCGCCTCGGCGCCGCGGGTGCGGACCTCGATCGTTGTTCCCTTGGAGGCGCCGAGCATCAGGAGCCCCATGATGCTGTCGCCCGAGATGTCCATGCCGTCGCGGCTGACGTCCGCCGATGCGTCATGCGCCTCGACCACCTCCACAAATTTGGCGGAGGCGCGGGCGTGGAGGCCTTTTTCGTTGATGATCCTGAGGGTTCGAGTGATCGCCGTTGCGTCGGTCATTGCGCCGCGTGTCCGGTGCCGATGTAGCTGTTGATGTATTTGCGGGCGGCATCGAGGGCAGAGTCGGTCGCCGCGGCTACGCTCAGATGGCGCGATTTGGCGAGCTTGATGAGCATCGGCAGATTCGCGCCGTAGAGGATGCGGCGGTCGGATTGGGAACACGCGCAGAGGCTGAGGTTGGAGGGCGAGCCGCCGAACATGTCGGTCACCACCACGACGCCCTCGCCCGTATCGACGGCATCCGCCGCGGCGCAAATTTCGGCCTGCTTCGCGGCGCGGTCGTGGTCTTCCTCGATCGCGATTGCACGGATGCCTTCCTGTCGGCCCACGACATGTTCGACCGCGGAAAGATATTCCCGCGCCAGACCACCATGTGCGACGATCACGATTCCGATCACGCCCTGTCACCCTGTATCAACTCGGCGGCCCCACCCGCGCGCCGTTCCAATTCTCGGTGCCTCTTAGACACCTGCCACCCGGCATCCGCAAGCGCTTTGACCATGTTTTCCGTAACGGCAACGGACCTGTGTTGCCCTCCGGTACACCCAAAACCGATGGCGAGATGGCTCTTGCCCTCGGCCACGTGAGCGGGAAGCACGAAGAGCAGAAGATCGCGGACCTTTTCGAGGAAGGTGGCATAGCGCGGGTCTGCGGCGAGGTAATCGGCGACGGCGGCGGAGCGGCCATCGAGCGGTCGCAGCTCTGCGATCCAGTGGGGGTTTGTCAGAAACCGGCAGTCGAACATCATGTCGAGGCCGCGCGGCACACCCCGTTTGTAGGAAAACGAATGCACAGACACGGCGAGGCGCCCCTTTTCGCGCCGACCGAACCAGCGGCCGATCTCGGCCTTGAGGTCGTGCGGTGAAAGCTCCGTGGTGTCGATCATCACATCGGCACGCGCCTTGATCGGCGTCAGCAGATCGATCTCGGCCGCGATTCCCTCGGCGGGACTGTCTTCGGGCGCGAGCGGGTGGCGCCGACGGGTCTCACCGAAGCGACGGATGAGTTCCTCGGGCCGGCAGTCCAGGTAAAGCACCTCGGGCGCGATTTCGGGAAGACGGGTCAGGCGGTCGATAAGTTCGATCAAGGCGGCGGCAGAGAAGTCACGGTTCCGCACGTCGATGCCTAGCGCCACGGGCCGGGTCAGCGGCGGGCCGTCGAGAAGGCGCGGTATGAGGCTGAAGGGCAGGTTGTCGATGATCTCGTAGCCGATGTCCTCAAGCACGTGGAGCGTGGTGGACCGTCCGGCACCCGAGGGCCCGGTGACCAGCACCACTCGCTGCACGCCATGATCCCGATCCACTGCCTTCTCCGTCACGCGCTTCGCCCCTCTTTCACATATTGCAGGATTGCGGCGGGAAAATGGGGGCTCTCGACGCTGTGAAGCAGGGGCAGTTCCACCCCCAGCAGCGTATAGGTCCGGAAGGGCGGCAGGCGCTGCCCCTCAACCTCATCAAGATCGACGACGAGGGTCACGCGCGCGGCGGGAAGGGCGGTCGCGTTGAGGAGGCCGACGCCCCGCGCCTCGATCTGGCCCCGGATCGCTGCCGGCGCGGCCGCAACGACGATGCCACCACGCGTTGCGATGGCGGTGCGGTCATCGCTGACAAGCTTGCAACCATAGGCCATGAGTTGAAGGGCTAGCGAAGATTTGCCCGTGCCGGAACCGCCGAAGATAAGAACGCCGCGCCCGTCAAGTGACACGCAGCCCGCATGAAGAATGCGGGCATGCGACGCCTCCTGACTCACACCGGCAGGCCCACGACGAAGCGCGCCCCGAGCGGTTTGGACATCATGTCGGCATCAGTCGGGCGGATGTTCTCGGCCCAGATCACGCCGCCATGCGCCTCAACGATCTGCTTCGAGATTGCCAGACCGAGACCTGAATGTTCGCCGAACTGAACCTCGGGCCGTTCGGAGTAGAAGCGCTTGAAGATCTTCTGGAGCGCCTGATCGGGGATGCCGGGGCCGGTATCCTCGACCACGATCAGCACGCGGTTTTCGCGCTTGCGTGCCCAGACGCGCACGGCGTCGCCCGCCTCGCAGAAGGAAATCGCATTGGTGATGAGGTTGACGAAGACCTGCGCCAGACGGCCCTCAAGGCCTTGAATGACAATCGGCTCGGGCGGCAGGTCCGAAATGAAATCGACACCCTTCGACTTTGCGTCCTGGCCAAGGTGTTCGGTCAGATTGCCGAGCATCTTCACCATGTTGAAGCTTTCTTCCTCTTCCTTCACCAGTTCGCTGTCGAGCCGGGAGGCGTTCGAAATATCACTGACCAGCCTGTCGAGACGACGCACGTCATGGTCGATGACGCCCAGCAGCTTTTCGCGCTGCTCTTCTTTCTTGACCATGCGCAGCGAACCGACGGCGGAGCGCAGCGAGGCCAGCGGATTCTTGATCTCATGCGCCACGTCGGCGGCGAATTGTTCGTTGGATTCAATCCGTTCGTAAAGCGCGGACACCATGCCGCGCATGGCGCCAGAAAGCCGCCCGATCTCATCGGGGCGGGCGGTGAGGTCGGGGATGCGGACCCGGCTGGGCGACATCTTGCGGGCGTTCTTGTCACGCCCAAGTTCGGCCGCGGCGGCGAGGTCGGAAAGCGGGTTGGCGATCGTAGAGGCGAGGACGAGGCTGAGGCCGATCGAGACGATGATCGCGATGACAAACATCTGAAGCACCTGCTCACGTTCAACGCGGACAAGCTGGTCGATCTCGCCCGCGACCGAGGTGACGGCGGCGACGCCGATCACCGTGTCACCCTGCCGGATCGCCGTCGCGACGGTAAATATCGCCTCGCCCGTCGCATCGCGACCAGTTCTGACCTGGGTTTCGCCTTTCAATGCACCGGCGACGAGATCGCGCGCCATGTCTTCGGTCGCATGGACCGGATCGGCGGAATTCTGCGGTGCCAACAGGGCCGCGATACCTTCCCAGAGCTTCGCAAGAATATCCGTGATCAAGGTGGAGCGATGATCGCGCTGAAGCCCGGCCACGGTTTCCGGCGCCGGGCGATCCATGCCGATGGTTGAGACGACAATGTTCCCGGTCGGATCGAAGATGAAAAGTTCGGCCCCTTCCGGCAGCTCGATCCCCATCGCGGTCGCGACCGGGTCGATGCCATCGCCGGTGACCAGATTGACCGGCCCCTGGGTGGGAAGCTGCGCCTCGAACACATCGGCGATGAGCTGCGCCTCGGCCACGAGACCGCTTTCGCGCTGCAGGACAAGGCTGTCGCGGAAGGGGTTCAGGTAGAGAACCCCGGCCACGAGAACGATCATCGCCAGGAGGTTGAAGGTGATGATCTTGCGGGCCAGCGGCGAGCGATTGAGCGAGATGAATCCACGCCGCTCGCGCCCTGCCTTCAGCTCGGAATCAACCATGCCATCGGCCGCCGTCCAGTCCTCACCAAGGACGACGTCCGCGCGTCGGTTTCGTGATTTACCGCGCAATTCGATTCCAGAGACCAAGGTCATTCTTCGTTGTAACGATACCCAATACCATAGAGTGTTTCGATGGCCGAGAAATCGTCATCCACGGTGCGCATCTTCTTTCTCAGCCGCTTGATGTGGCTGTCGATGGTGCGGTCGTCGACATAGACCTGATCGTCATAGGCCACATCCATCAGCTGATCGCGGCTTTTCACGAAGCCGGGCCTTTGGGCGAGCGCCTGAAGCAGCAGGAATTCGGTGACGGTCAGCGCCACGTCCCTGCCCTTCCATGTCACCGAATGCCGCAAGGGGTCCATCGTCAGCGACCCGCGCGTCATGATCTTGGTTTCCTCGGTCGTCGCCACCTCGCCGGTCGCGATGGCCTCCTGACGGCGCAGGAGCGCGCGGATGCGTTCGACCAGGAGCCGTTGCGAAAACGGCTTTTTCACATAGTCGTCCGCGCCCATCCGGAGGCCGAGAACCTCGTCGATCTCATCATCCTTGGAGGTCAGGAAGATAACCGGTATCGAGGTCTTCTGACGGAGCTTCTGCAAAAGCTCCATGCCGTCCATGCGCGGCATCTTGATGTCGAGCACCGCCATATCCGGCAGGCGTTTGTTGAACGCATCCATTGCGGCCTGACCGTCATTATAGGTCTCGACCTCGTATCCTTCGGCCTCAAGCGTCATGGAGACCGACGTCAGAATATTTCTGTCGTCGTCGACAAGCGCGATCTTCGCCATTTGAATTTCCCTACTCTGCTCTCATTGCTTGCTTTTTTGGGACATTGTTCATTCTACGCCGAACCGACGCAACTGATAAGTACGAATCGTATCGAACGGGCGAATCAGTGCGGCGGAAAAGCCCCAATGTTTGACTAATTTGTCGCGCCCCAGCATATCGTTGCGCGTTTTCGACCCTCTGGCGATCTTTGATTGCGCTAAACCTCCGATGGTGGCGCTAACACAAAATATGCGTTCTATTCCAGTCATCTAGGCGCATGATATAGGGGCCATGACTCCTCGGTCCGGAGGGGTCCGGCGCCCGCGAAGGCGGGCGGATGTCCAGAGAACCCAAACACGCCGCTTGTCGGCATCGGGAGCGAACATATGACGAATGGACGGGTGAATCCCTCTCAGACACTGGAACAACAAGGGATTACGGGGCTTGGCCGCGTCTATTACAACTACCTCGAACCGGCGCTGATCGAGGCCGCGCTGAAGCGCGACGAAGGCAGGCTTGGCCTCGGCGGGGCGTTTCTGGTGTCAACCGGCACACATACCGGGCGCTCACCCAAGGACAAGTTCGTGGTCCGCTCGCCGTCCGTTGAGGACACGATCTGGTGGGACAACAACAAGCCCATGGACCCGGCCGACTTCGACCGGCTTCATGCGGATATGCTGGCCCATATGAAGGGCCGCGACTATTTCGTCCAGGACCTCTTCGGCGGCGCCGATGCGGAACACCGTCTCGACGTGCGCGTGGTGACGGAACTGGCCTGGCACGGCCTGTTCATCCGCCACCTGCTGCGCAGGCCATCCCGCGCGGAACTGAGCGATTTCATCCCCGAGTTCACCATCATCAACTGCCCCACGTTCAAGGCGGACCCGGAGCGGCACGGCTGCCGCTCGGAAACCGTGATCGCGCTCAACTTCGAGAAGAAGCTGATCCTGATCGGCAATACCGCCTATGCGGGCGAGAACAAGAAGGCTGTCTTCACGCTTCTCAACTACATCCTGCCCGGCAAGGGCGTGATGGCGATGCATTGCTCTGCCAATCACGGGATCGACGATCCTGACGATACCGCGGTGTTCTTCGGGCTTTCAGGCACTGGCAAGACCACCTTGTCCGCCGATCCGTCGCGCACGCTGATCGGCGATGACGAACACGGATGGTCGGACAAGGGCACCTTCAACTTCGAAGGTGGCTGCTATGCCAAGACCATCAATCTTAGCGCCGAGGCGGAGCCGGAAATCTACGCGACCTGCTCAAAATTCGGCACGGTGATCGAGAACATGGTTTTCGATCCCGAGACGCTGGAACTGGATTTCGAGGACAACTCGATCACCGACAACATGCGCTGCGCCTATCCGCTGGACTATATCTCCAACGCCTCGGAGACGTCGCTGGGCGGGCAGCCGAAGAACGTGATCATGCTGACCTGCGACGCTTACGGTGTCCTGCCGCCGATCGCGCGGCTGACCCCGGCGCAGGCGATGTATCACTTCCTGTCGGGCTTCACCTCGAAGACGCCGGGGACCGAGGTCGGCGTCATCGAACCGACACCGACCTTTTCGACCTGCTTCGGCGCGCCCTTCATGCCGCGCCGGCCGGAGGTCTACGGCAAGCTGCTGCAGGACAAGATCCATGAGACCGGCGCGACCTGCTGGCTCGTCAATACCGGCTGGACCGGCGGCGCGTTCGGCACAGGGCGCCGGATGCCGATCAAGGCAACGCGCGCGCTGCTTCATGCAGCGCTCGACGGATCGCTGAACAAGGTGCAGTTCCGCAAGGACGCGAATTTCGGCTTCGAGGTTCCGGTAAGCTTGCCGGGCGTCGATGACCAGCTTCTCGACCCGCGCCAGACGTGGGCCGAAAAGGCCGCCTATGACGCGCAGGCCAAGAAGCTTGTCGAGATGTTCAGCGACAACTTCGCGCAATATGTGCCGCATATTGACGCCGATGTGAAAGCGGCGGCGATCGGCTGAGGCGTCGGAGTGGGGGCCCTGCCCCCACACCCCCGGAGTATTTCCGAACAGAAGAAGATCAGGGCGTCAGCGCTCGGCGGACGAGATTGAGGCCTGTAATGACGAGAACGACAAGGGTCCATCGGCGGAAACGCTGCTGGTCGAGCCGGTCATGGATGGCGAAGCCGATCCAGAGGCCGATCATGCCGGGCGCGGTGAGCAGAAGCGAGAGCGGCAGCGTCTCGGCGTTGAGGACACCGGAGGCGATATGGGCGACCGCGAGGATCACCGCGCCGATGAGGTAGACCACCCCCTGCACCCTGACGTTTTCGCGCCGGTCCACATCAAGCGACAGCAGAAGCGCGATTGTGGGCGGCCCCCAGATGCCGGAGATGCCGCCGAAGAAGCCGCCGACAAGGCCGGTCGTGATTTCGGCGCGCGCGCGGTTCTCGGCGTGGAATCTCAACTGCCAGCCCAGGAGCTGGGTCACGGCGAAGATCACGATCGGGATGCCGAGCGTCATCAGAAGGGCGGCTTGCGGGAAGTGGGGGACAAGCTGCGCAGTGGCGGCGATGACGAGGCAAAGCGTGACGAGAAGGCGGCGATACTCCACCATCGATTTCCACGCCGCACGCCAGCCCTGCCGCATCGCCTGCGCCAGATTGGTGGCGAGTGTCGGCAAGATCAGCGCCGCCAGCGCCTGATCGGCGGGCAGGATCGAGGCCAGCGCGGAAATCATGATCATCGGCATCGCAAAGCCCACCGCGCCTTTAACGGTACCCGCGAAAAGCGTGATGGCGGAGGCCACCAGAAGAAGGACGGGATCGGTTCCGGACATCGCGCGCCTCAGTTGCCCGAACTTCTTAGAGGGGATGGCGCGTGGCCGCATCCGAAATCAGCGGCGTTATTTTCGTGCGCGCTACGGGTGTCCGGGCGAATTAATGTTGCGCTGCAACTGCAAAGCCTCTATCACGATGCGACCGCAGAAAGAGGAGCCGACTCATGGCCCGCGACGGAGCTGACATGCCGCAATCCGCCCGCCTTTCCGATCTCCTGTCGCTGACCGCGGCGGCGCTGCCGCAGGTGGAGGCGGTGCTGGGCGACGCGGCGGCCATGCTGCGCGCCAAGGTCGATAGCAAGGGCAAGGTCTCGGGTGCCGCTTTGGAAGAACATCAGTTCTCGGCCCATGCTCTGTCGTGGCTCGCGACCTATGTCGAGGCCCTGCGTCAGATGCGGGCCTGGGCGGGCCGGATCGAGGCCGAGGGCAGGTTCGGCGAGATGGAGGCGCTGCTCCTTCAGATCGGATTCGGCGAATACCTCGCGCAGATCGCCGGCGGCATCCCGATGAGCCAGGGCGAGACCGCGCGGCTGTCCGATCTTGACGTGACCTGGGCGCCGGACGGCACGGCGGCGTTACTGATCGCGGGCGGCAACAGCCCGGCGGCGCGGGCGGCGCTGGTGACGCTGATGCGAGACAATCACGGGCGGGCGACCTTCGGGACGACTGGCCTCGACGATGAACTGGAGATGATCCGCGATCAGTTCCGCCGCTATGCCGATGACCGCGTGGTGCCGAACGCTCATGGCTGGCACCTGAAGGACGAGTTGATCCCGATTGAGATCATCGAGGAATTGGCGGAGCTTGGTGTCTTCGGCCTGACGATCCCGGAGGAATTCGGGGGCCTCGGGCTGTCCAAAGCGTCGATGGTCGTTGTCTCGGAAGAACTGTCGCGCGGCTATATCGGGGTGGGCTCGCTCGGCACACGGTCGGAAATCGCGGCGGAACTGATCCTCTGTGGCGGCACACAGGAACAGAAGGCGCATTGGCTGCCGAAGCTCGCATCGGGGGAGATTCTGCCGACGGCGGTTTTCACCGAGCCGAACACCGGATCGGATCTTGGGTCGCTTCGGACCCGCGCAGTCAAGGTGGGCGACGACTACGAAGTCACCGGCAACAAGACCTGGATCACCCATGCCGCGCGGACCCATGTGATGACGCTTCTGGCGCGGACTGATCCGGCCACGACCGACTACAGGGGTCTGTCGATGTTCCTGGCCGAGAAGATGCCCGGCACCGATGCGGACCCCTTCCCCACGCCCGGCATGACCGGCGGTGAGATCGAGGTGCTCGGCTACCGGGGCATGAAGGAATACGAGCTTGGCTTTGACGGCTTCAAGGTCAAGGGCGAGAACCTTCTTGGCGGTGTCGAGGGGCAGGGTTTCAAGCAGCTCATGCAGACCTTTGAGAGCGCCCGCATCCAGACCGCCGCGCGCGCCATCGGCGTAGCGCAGTCTGCGCTGGAGGTCGGCCTGAAGTATGCCGAGGACCGCAAGCAGTTCGGCAAAAGCCTGATCGAATTCCCCCGCGTCGGGGGCAAGCTTGCCATGATGGCGGTTGAGATCATGGCGGCCCGCCAGCTTACCTATCATTCGGCCTGGCAGAAAGATCATGACAAGCGCTGCGATCTTGAGGCGGGGATGGCGAAGCTTCTTGGCGCCCGCGTCGCCTGGGCAGCGGCGGATAATGCGCTTCAGATCCACGGCGGCAACGGCTTTGCCCTTGAATACCAGATCAGCCGCATCCTCTGCGACGCGCGTATCCTCAACATCTTCGAAGGCGCGGCCGAGATTCAGGCGCAGGTCATCGCGCGGCGGCTGCTGGACGGCGCGAACTGAGGCTCAGGCGACCTCTTCCGGCACAGGTGCGCGACGTTCGCCAAGACGTGGATGCAGTCGGCTCGCGATCGCGGCCGCGGTCAAAAGCCCGCCCGCGCAAACCACGAAGACCCCTGCGAGCGGAGAGACCAGAAGGACGAACCAGGCGACGCCGGGCGTGAGAATGCCGGAGACGTCGCGATAGCTCGCATAGACCGCCGACATTTCCGTGCGTTCGGCAGGTCGGACGGCGAGCATGAATGGAAGCCCTCCGAAAGCATCGAGCATCACGAGGAAGAGCGAAGACGCGAGAAGGCCGATGACGGCGGCGGGTGGCCAGAAATGACCGAAGGCGGCGAAAACGAAACAGCCGGCGGCGCCGACAAATGCCACGCGCACCCCTTGCCGCAGCCCACGCCGCTGCATCCAGCGCAGCATCCGGGGAGCGAAAAGAAGAAGCGCGTTCGACGCCGAAAAGGCATAGCTGGCCACACGGTCGCCCAGCCCGGCCTCGATGCAGAATATGGGCAGATAGACCACGAACACCCACCAGCCGGAGGACCGGAGCACGGCGAAGAGCCAACCCGCGACAAGCCGCGGCTGCCGGAAGAACCGGCCAAGATACGCAAGAGGATTGGGCGCAGGCGCGCGAGCGCGCATGATCAGGCGGCCGTTGCCGAGCCGCATGCGCCAGAAAGTCAACAGCAGGAGCAGCGCAAAGGCCATGGCCAGCAGGAAGGGCAAAGGGGCCCAGATCTTCCAGAACGCCACCCCGAGGATCGGTCCGAGCACCCATGAAACCGCACTGTAGAGCAGCTTCTGCGATTCCGTGCGACCAAGGTCCGTGCGCGCTATGAAATCCATGAGATAGGCGTTGGTGCAGACAAAGACCGTCACTGTCGCGAAGCTCGTCAGCGCCATCGCCACCGGCGTCATGAGGCCACCAAAAGCAATCGCAAGCACCGCTCCGATCAGGTAAAGCGCGCAGCCCCCGGTATAGACCCAGCGACGCGGCGCGAAGCGGCTGATCCACGGCACCATCAGCCCCCAGATGAGCGAGGCGATGCCGACGGCGAAATAGGCAAGGCTCACGTGGCCCGCGTTTTCCGAAAGTGCCGCATACATGACCAGCGGCCAGACCGAGACGAGCATGCCGCGCAGCGATGCCTCGATCCCTGCGAGAATCGCAAAGCCCTGTACGCCGGGCGTCGGCGCGTGGCGCAGAAAGATCGGAATGTAGCGGAAAGCCATGCGTCCTCCAGGTGCCAGTCAACGGTGACGGCAGGGTGTGCGTCGCGACATTTTGCGACAGATCGTGTCGGATTAGTCCTGAGTGGGGGCCCGCCGCGCCAGCATCTCCGCCAGCCGCCGCCGCGCCTCAGGCAGAGGGCGATGGCCCAGGTCATGCGCCAGCCGGTGTTCGAGGAAATAGCCGGTAAGGCGCAACCCATCCACGATCTCGCCCGGCGAGGCGGGTCCCTGCCCGAGGAGGCAGGGCGGCAGCGGCAGGAGCCGGTCCGCCCAGTCACCTGCCGCGTTGCGTGCCACGGCGCGACCGGATTTCGGGCTGACATAGGCCAGATCGTCCCGCGTCCCGGAGAGCGCGCAACTGCCGAGGTCAAGACCGTAGCCCATCTCTTCCAGCAGACCGAGTTCCCAACGCAGATAGTCGATCGCCCAGTCGTCGGAGCCGCCGATCCGGTCGAGAAGATCCAGCGTCGCGGAATAAAGCGCCTCATGCGCCTCCCGCTCCGGCAAGAGGAAGGAAAGAAGGGCGCACACCGCATTCAACCCGGCGAGAGACAGCCGGTCGGCAAGCAAACCCGACCGCGAGCGCAGAGGTTCGACCGCATAAGTGCCGAGATGTTCGTCCAGCCGCGCGCGCCAACTCACGTCAAGCTGCGCACCCGGCTGCAACACCGGCGCAAGGCGCCGCGAGGCTCCGCCGTGGACTATCCCGGCGTGACGGCCATGCGCGACGGTAAAGACCTCGATGATCGTCGAGGTCTCACCGTGCCGCCGCACGGTGAGAAGCACACCTTCGTCACGCCAATCCATGCCGCAACCTTTCACCGGAATCGGCAAACGACAAGGGGGCGGCCCTCAGTCCGCGAGGCCATCCTCGTCCAGCAGGGTGCGCCCCTCGCGGCTCTCGATCTCGATCACCCAGAGGTCGGGATCGGTGCGGCGCTGACGCCCGACGGCTGCGTCCACCTCATCCTCGGCTCCCTCCGCCAGCACGATCCAGGCCCGCTGGCCGGTCATCAGGTCAAAGCTGCGCTGGTAGAGCCGCGCCCTGCCATCGAGCGTGGCGAGCTTGACCAGAACCGCACCCGCCGTCGCATCGCCTCTCGCCGTGACATAGGCCGGGATATGCGCCGCCTGAAGCCGGGCGATATAGGCCCGCACCCAGAAATCGGCGGTCAGGCGCACGCTCATCCCCTACCCTTTCATCTTGCCCGAAAATACCTCCGCCGGAGGCTCCCGCAGGCGCCGCCCGCCCTGAGGTCGCCCCAAAGGCGCCTAGTCGCCATCCTTGAAATCAAGGCCCATTTCCGAATACCGCTCCCGCTCCTCCAGCCAGTTCTCGCGCACCTTCACTTGAAGGAAAAGGTGCACGGGTCGGCCGAGGAACTCCATCAGTTCGGCCCGCGCCGCCTGCCCCACAGCCTTGATGGTCTCGCCCTTGTGGCCAAGGACGATGCCCTTGTGACCGTCGCGGGCGACGTAGACCAGTTGGTCGATCCGGGCGGATCCGTCGGGCTTGTCTTCCCAGCGCTCGGTCTCGACGGTGAGTTGGTAGGGCAGTTCCTCGTGCAGACGCAGCGTCAGCTTTTCGCGCGTGATCTCGGCCGCGATCATGCGGAGCGGCAGATCGGCGATCTGATCCTCGGGGTAGAACCACGGGCCCTCGGGAAGCACTTCACCAAGCCATTCCTTCAGATCCCCGACGCCGTGACCGCGCTCGGCCGAGATCATGAAAGTCTTCTCGAAGGCAAAGGCTTCATTCATCTCGGCGGAAAGCGCCAGAAGCTCCTCTGCCTTCACCCGGTCGATCTTGTTGATCGCAAGCGCAACGCGCCGCCCCTCGGCCAGACGTTCGCGCAAGGTGTCGAGGATCGCGCGAACGCCCTCGGTCATCCCGCGATGCGCCTCGATCAGAAGGACCACGATATCGGCATCGGCCGCCCCGCTCCACGCCGCCGCGACCATCGCCCGGTCGAGCCTGCGGCGCGGTCGAAAAAGACCCGGCGTATCGACGAAGACGATCTGCGCCTCGCCCTCCATCGCGATGCCGCGAATGCGCGCGCGCGTCGTCTGCACCTTATGCGTGACGATCGAGACCTTGGCCCCGACCATGCGGTTCAGAAGCGTGGACTTGCCCGCATTGGGCTCTCCAATCAGGGCGACGAAACCGGCGCGTGTGGTCATGCAGCATCCTATCTCAGCGATCCCGGCCACATAGAGGATTCCGGCCCGAGGCGCCAGAAGAGACTGGTCGCGGCCAGCGGCCCCAAAATGGCCAATAACTGGGAGTAATGCTGTTAGGGACAAACGGTAATGAGCAAAGAGCTTTTGTGAACGAATGGGCATGTTGCGTATCCTGTTGCGTTTCCTTCGCGGCGACGGTGGCAAAGAGCAGCCGCATCCCGCGCCCGCTCCTATTCCCACTAGACGGCCCGCACCGACGCCCGAAATCGTCGTCATCCGCCAGACAATAACGATCGAGGAGCGCCGGGCCGTCAGCGGGCGCGCCTATGTCATTGACGGTGACACCATTGACATCGCAGGTGTGCGGATCAGGCTTTTCGGGATCGACGCGCCCGAACTCGATCACCCCTACGGCAATAATGCGAAATGGACGCTTGTGCGCCTTTGCAAGGGCCAGACGATCCGCGCTGAACTCGACGGGGCGCTGTCGCATCAAAGAAGTGTCGCGCGATGTTATCTGCCGGACGGGCGCGATCTTTCCGCCGAAATGGTGAGTGCCGGGATGGCGGTGGACTGGCCCAAGTTCTCGGGCGGCAGATACACCCACATGGAACTGCCGGGCATCCGCAAGAAGCTCTGGCGCTGCGACGCGCGGCAGAAGGGCCGGATGCCGCCGCGCCTTCCTGACTGAGCTAGTCCTGCTCCATTCGCGCCAGAAGCGCCTTGGCGGCGGCTTGTTCGGCCTGTCGTTTCGTGCCGGCGCGCGCCACCTCGGCCTCACCGCTTTCAATGCGCACCTCGACGGTGAACAGGGGCTGGTGGTCCGGCCCCTCGCGGCCACGGACAGTATAGGCGGGGGGCGGCAGGGCGCGGGCCTGGGCCCATTCTTGGAGCGCTGTTTTCGCGTCCCGTGCGTCGGCCTTCACCGAGGCGATCCGGTCCCTCCAGAGCCGAAGGATCACGCCCCGCGCGGCCTCAAGGCCTCCGTCGAGATACACGGCGGCGACGACCGCCTCCATCGCATCGCCGAGAAGCGCCTCCTTGCGGCGGCCGCCCGACATCATCTCGGACCGGCCGAGTTTCAGGACATCGCCAAGGGCGATCTCTCGTGCGACCGCGGCGCAGGTTTCCTTGCGGACGAGGGCGTTGAAGCGGGGGGCAAGCAGACCCTCGCTCGCCAACTTGTCGGCGGACAGAAGCGTTTCGGCGATCACAAGGCCAAGGACCCGGTCACCGAGGAATTCCAGCCGCTGATTGTCAGGCCGCTGTGGCGTCGAGATGGACGCATGCGTGACGGCGCGGATCAGCAGTTCCGGCTGTGCGAAGTCATGGCCCAGCCGGACCGAAAACGCCTGAAGATCGGCGGCCAGCCTCACTCCACCGCCTTGAAGAAGCGGTCGCTGCGCCAGGTCCAGAAGAAGAAGAGCGATTTGCCGGCAGAAGAAAACATGATGCGGTCGGCGCGGCCGATCAGGTATTCCGCGGGCAGCATCCCGACACCGCCGGTCGCCAGCGGATAGCGGCTGTCCTGGCTGTTGTCGCGGTTGTCGCCCATGAAGAAATAGTGCCCGGCAGGGACGGTGTAGACGGAGGTGTTGTCCGCACCGCCGTTGCCGATATTGAGGATGTCATGCGAGACACCGTTCGGCAGCGTCTCGATCAGGCGTTGCTTGATGCAGGTGCCGCCGAGGCCGACCGGATCGTTGGCGCAGCGCGGGATATTGCCCTGCGAGCCCTGTGGCGCCTTGATCTCCTCGAATGTGCCGGCGTCCTTCTGCGGCACTTCCTGGCCATTGATGAAGAGAACACCGTCTTTCATCTGGATCGTGTCGCCCGGCAAGCCGATCAGCCGCTTGATGAAATCGGCGCCGGTGCCGGGATGACGAAAGACGACGACATCGCCGCGCTCAGGCTCGGACGCAAACAGGCGCCCTTCGATCGGACATGCCGAGAAGGGGCAGGAATAGCGCGAATAGCCATAAGCCATCTTGTTGACGAAGAGGAAATCGCCGATCAGCAGCGTGTCCTTCATTGAGCCGGAGGGGATCCAGAATGGTTGGAAGAAAAGCGTGCGGAAGACGCCCGCGATGACCAGTGCCCAGAAGACGGTCTTCACCGTTTCGACGACGCCGTCCTTGGCTGTGCTGCTCATCCTGTCCTGCCTGCTTGCCCGTTTCGAGGCGCTTCTTGCGCGCGCGGACTGAGGGAGTCAAGTTTCGTGGGGGATGGCCCGCGCCTCGATCACCACGAAAGCCTGCGCCCATGGATGATCGTCGGTCAAAGTGACGTGAACGACGGCCTCATGCCCCGGCGGGGTCATTTCGGAAAGACGTTCGGCGGCCCATCCCGTCAGATGCATGACCGGCTGGCCGGAGCGGAGGTTGGACACCGCCATGTCCTTCCACGAAATCCCCATCCGGAGCCCGGTGCCGAGCGCCTTCGAACAGGCCTCCTTCGCCGCCCAGCGCTTGGCATAGGTGCCGGCGGTATCCTTGCGGCGTTCGGCCTTGCGTTGTTCGACCTCGGTGAAGACACGATTGCGGAAGCGGTCGCCGAAGCGGTCGAGGGTTCCTTGAATCCGCTCTATATTTGCCAGATCGGTGCCGATGCCGAGGATCATGCCCGCGCCAGTTCCATCAGGCGGCGCATTTCGGCAATCGCAGGCTTGAGGCCAGTGAAGATCGCCTCGCCGATCAGGAAATGGCCGATATTGAGTTCCTTGACCTCGGGGAAGGCCGCGACGGCGCCGACCGTGTCGTAGGTCAGCCCGTGTCCCGCATGGACCTCGAGCCCGAGAGAATGGGCGAAGGTGGACATAGTGCGCAGGCGTTCCAACTCGGCGTCGCGTTCGGCGAATTTCCCCTCGGCGTGGTGGTCGCAATAGGCACCGGTATGGAGTTCCACCACCGCGGCACCGATCCGGTGGGCAGCCTCGATCTGGGCGCGGTCGGCGGCGATGAAGATCGAGACACGGCAGCCGGCCTCGGCCAGAGGGGCGATGAAATGCGCGAGCCGATTTTCCTCGCGCGCGACCTCGAGGCCGCCTTCGGTGGTTCGCTCCTCGCGCTTCTCGGGCACGATGCAGACGGCATGGGGGCGATGGTGGAGGGCGATCTTCTGCATCTCGTCCGTCGCCGCCATCTCGAAGTTCAGGGGCAGCGTGATCTCGGTCATCAGCCGCTCGATGTCGCGGTCTGTGATGTGGCGGCGATCCTCGCGCAGATGGGCGGTGATGCCGTCCGCCCCGGCCTCTTCGGCCAGAAGCGCGGCGCGAAGCGGGTCGGGATAGGCCGAGCCGCGGGCGTTCCGCACGGTCGCCACGTGGTCGATGTTGACGCCGAGCCGCAACTTGCCGGTCATCTTCTGATCTCCTGCTTTGGTGTCTGGGGCAGAATATGGCCTGCGGTGCAGCCTGTGAACGGTGGAAGTGTCACCGGCACAATCGCCTCAGCCGTGTTCGCGCGGCTCTTCGGCGCGGGCGTGGAGGCGCGCCTTCAGCTTTTCGAACCGCTCCTTCAGTTTCTTGCGGCGATGCTTCTGATAGGCGGCGATCAGCGGCTCAGACAGGTAGTAGGAGATGACGGCGACAACGAGTCCGGGAATAAGGCCACCCACGAGAAAGGGTAGGAAGATTTCGTTGAAGAAGTCGTAGAGTTGGCCCCAGCGAGTCGTCGCCTCGGTAAAGATGGCGAAGAAGTTGTGCTTCAGATCCTCCCCCGCGCCGACAAACTTGCCAAAGAGCGTCGCGTGCTGGCTTTCGTCGAACTGGGTGCCGAGCATCAGGTGGCCGAGCTTCATTGAGGTGAAGGCGATGAAGGGGAAGGTCAGCGGATTTCCGAAGAACGTGCCGAGAAGGGCCGCGAGGATGTTGCCGCGGATCGCCTTCGCGATCAGCGCCGACCCGATGAAGTGAAGCCCGTAGAGCGGCGTGAAGCTGATGAAGACCCCGGCCGCGACGCCGCGGGCGATCCGGTCCGGGGTGTCGGGCAACCGGCGCACGCGGTGCTTGACGTAGTGAAAGGCGCGGGTCCAGCCACCGCGCGGCCAAAACGCCTCGGCCAGTATGCGCAGGTAGGTCCGTGGATTGCGCCGCTTGAAGACCACGCCGGTTCCCTTCCGCCCCTCAGGGCTTGCGACCGAGGTCGCGATAACGTTCCACTTGCGCCACGTCGCTTTCCGCCTCAAGCGCCGTCAGGACCATATGGAGATGCTCAGCATCCCTTAAATCTACTTCCACGATAAGACGGTAAAAATCCGGCTTTCGATCGACGAAAGTTAGATCGGAGATATTGGCCTTCTGCTCACCAATCAAGGTGCAGATCCGGCCGAGTACGCCGGCATCGTTGGTTATCGTCGTGTTCAGGCTGACGGTATAGGCCGCGGCATGGCGCCCCGAGTGCCATTGCAGGTCGACCCACCGGGCTGGCTGTTCTTCGAATTCGGCCAAGGCCGGGCAATCGATGGCGTGGACCACCACGCCCTGACCGCGATAGGTGATGCCGACAATTCGCTCGCCCGGAACCGGCTGACAACAATTGGCGCGGCGGAAAGATTGGTCGGCGGTCAGGCCCAGCACCGGGCGGCGGGAATCGACCTCTTCTGTCACGGGCGCGGTCGCAAGCTCAGGATAGATCGCCTCGACCACTTCGCGCGCGGTCAGTTCGGCGCTGCCGAGCCGAGCGAGCACCTCCTCATCATCGGCCACACCCAGCGTTTTTGCCGCAGTTCTCAGGGCCTTGTCAGTGACCTTGCGACCGTGATGTTCGAAGGCCACGCGGGCCAGTTCGCGGCCAAGCTTGATGAAACGCTCGCGGTCCTCTTCGCGCAGGGACCGGCGGATCGCCGATTTCGCACGACCGGTGACGACGATGTCGATCCAGGTCGCCTGCGGGCGCTGGCCGGTCGCGGTGATGACCTCGACCGACTGGCCGTTCTTGAGCCGGGTCCAGAGCGGCACACGGATGCCGTCCACTTTCACCCCGACGCAGGAGTTGCCGATCCGCGTATGGATCGCATAGGCGAAGTCGATCGGAGTCGCCCCCTTCGGCAGCTGCACCACATCGCCCTTCGGCGTGAAGCAGAAGACCTGATCGGAATACATCTCAAGCTTCACGTTTTCGAGAAACTCGTCATGGTCTTCGCCGCTGTCGAAGCGCTCGGTCAGGGTCGTGATCCAGCGCGCGGGATCGACGGCGAAGGGGTTCTGTGCGCGCACCCCGTCACGGTAGGACCAATGCGCGGCGACCCCGGCCTCGGCCACCTCGTGCATCTGGCGGGTGCGGATCTGCACCTCGACCCGCTTGCCGTCACGGCCCGAGACGGTGGTGTGGATCGAGCGGTACCCGTTCGACTTCGGCTGGCTGATGTAATCCTTGAAGCGCCCCGGCACCGCGCGCCAGCGGCGATGGATTGCGCCGAGGATACGGTAGCAATCCGTCTCGGTCCGGCAGATCACGCGAAAGCCGTAAATGTCGGAGAGGCGCGAGAAGGCAAGCTGCTTTTCCTGCATCTTGCGCCAGATCGAATGCGGTTTCTTCGCGCGCCCGAAGACATCCGCCTCGATATCCTCCTTCTCAAGTTCCAGCCGGATATCGGCGGTGATCTTGTGGATCACGTCGCCGGTTTCGCGCTGGAGCGTGATGAAGCGGCGGATGATCGAGGACCGCGCTTCGGGGTTGATGACCCGGAAGGAAAGATCCTCCAGTTCCTCGCGCATCCACTGCATGCCCATCCGGCCCGCCAGAGGCGCGAAGATGTCCATCGTCTCGCGCGCCTTGCGGGTCTGCTTTTCGATCGGCAGGGACTTGATCGTCCGCATGTTGTGCAGCCGGTCGGCCAGCTTGACGAGGATCACGCGCAGATCCTTCGACATCGCCATGAAGAGCTTGCGGAAGTTCTCCGACTGCTTCGTCTCGGTCGAGGACAGCTGGAGATTCGTCAGCTTGGTGACGCCATCAACCAGTTCCGCGATCTCTTCGCCGAACTGGCTGGAGATTTCGGAGTAGGTAGATTTGGTGTCCTCGATGGTGTCGTGCAGAAGGGCCGTGATGATCGACGCGTCGTCAAGCCGCTGCTCGGTCAGGATCGCGGCGACAGCGACCGGATGGGTGAAATAGGGCTCGCCCGACTGGCGCTTTTGCCCCTCGTGCATCCGGCGCCCGTAGTCATACGCGCGCCGGATCAATGCGTCATTTGTGCGAGGGTTGTAGTTGCGGACGAGCGCGATGAGGTCTTCGACGTCAATCATGACCGTCCGCTTATCCGGGACTTAGCCCTGCCCCTGTGCTTCCATCAACTGGCGAAGAAGCCGTTCCTCGTCCATGTCGTCCTGGGCGGGGCGATCCACCTCGGCGCCCATGAGAAGCGCCATCGCATCGTCTTCCGGCTCATCGACCTCGATCTGGGTCTGATGGCTTTCGATCATGCGTTCGCGCAAATCGGCGGCGCCCTGGGTCTCGTCGGCGATCTCGCGGAGCGACACGACAGGGTTCTTGTCGTTGTCGCGATCAATGCTGATCGGCGAGCCAGAGGCAATCTCACGCGCACGATGGGCGGCGAGCATCACCAGCTCGAAACGGTTCGGAACCTTGTCAACGCAGTCTTCGACCGTCACGCGGGCCATGTACGAACTCCAATCGGATTGGGAGATATGGAGCCAGCTATTTAGGCGCTCACATCCCCCTTGACAAGCGAAGATTCCCCATCAGACGGGGCAAATCGCCGCTTTGTCATCCTCGGGGAGCGCCGCAGCCATATGGTTGAGGGTGAGTCCGGTCACCGGATGCCGCCAGTCAGGACAGATGTCGGCGAGGGGAATCAGCACGAAAGCCCGGTCCTGAAGCCTTGGATGCGGCAGGATCAGCTCGGGCGGCGCCTCTTTCCCCTGCCGGGCGGGCGGGAGCGACATCCAGGTCTTCTGCGTCGCCTCGTCAGGCAGGACCACGTCGCCCAGCGCGAGCAGGTCGAGGTCCAGCGTCCGCGCGCCCCAACGCAGGTCGCGCACGCGGCCCGCCTCGGCTTCGATCGCGTGAAGGCCGGCGAGGATATCCTGCGGCGGAAGATCGGTCGAAATGGCTGCGGCGGCATTCACGAAATCGGGGCCCGAGCCTTTCGGGAAAGCCGGGGTTTGAAACACCCTTGAAATGGCGACAATCGATCCCAAATTCGCTTGAATGGGCGCGAGGACGGCCAAAATGGTCTCAAGCGGCGCGCCAAATGTTGACGGCAGGTTGGCGCCTAGACCAATCAGTGCAAGCCTGTCCTTTTGTATACGTACCTGTTCTTGTACCATCCCGCCTATTCCTATAGCGTCACTCCGCGCCGTCAGAATGCTGTTTGACCACTCGAACGCGAAATGAATTTCTGACGGTATTTTTGAAGGGAACAATTGATGTTCTACAAGGACGAACGGCTCGCGCTGTTCATTGATGGATCGAATCTCTACGCCGCCGCCAAAGCGCTTGGGTTTGATATCGACTATAAGCTGCTCAGACAGGAGTTCGAGCGCCGCGGCAAGCTGCTTCGTGCGTTCTATTACACCGCGCTTCTGGAAAACGACGAATATTCCCCGATCCGTCCGCTGGTCGACTGGCTGCATTACAACGGCTTCTCGATGGTGACGAAACCGGCCAAGGAATATACCGACAGTCAGGGCCGCCGTAAGGTCAAGGGCAATATGGACATCGAATTGACCGTCGATGCCATGGAGCTTGCGCCGAGGGTCGATCACATCGTGCTGTTTTCCGGCGATGGCGATTTCCGGCCGCTGGTCGAAAGCCTTCAGCGTCAGGGCGTGCGGGTCTCGGTGGTCTCGACCATCCGGTCGCAGCCACCGATGATCGCGGATGAGTTGCGCCGTCAGGCCGATAATTTCATCGAACTGGACGCGCTGCGCGATGTCATCGGCCGTCCGCCGCGCGAACCGCGTTTCGACCGCGAGGAAGAAGAGGCGGCGAGCGGCGAGTAAGCACGCGGCATCTGACGCGTGGGGTCCGAGCCGGTTGTTGCCGTTGCCCGGCTGCCTTACTGTGCGCCCGCGAACTGACTGGACCTCCATACGATGCGCCCTGCCCTCACCCTCTACCTCGCCGCGCCGCGCGGTTTCTGCGCGGGCGTCGACCGCGCCATCAAGATCGTCGAGATGGCGATCGAGAAATGGGGCGCGCCCGTCTACGTACGCCACGAGATCGTCCACAACAAATTCGTCGTGGACAGCCTGCGCGACAAGGGCGCGGTCTTTGTCGAGGAACTCGATGACGCGCCCTCCGACCGCCCGGTGATCTTCTCCGCTCACGGTGTACCAAAATCGGTCCCGGCCGAGGCGACGCGGCGCGCGATGGTCTTTGTCGATGCGACCTGCCCCCTTGTCTCCAAGGTCCATGTCGAGGCCGAGCGCCACCATGAAAACGGCCTTCAGATGGTGATGATCGGCCATGCGGGCCACCCCGAAACGCTAGGCACGATGGGGCAACTGCCCGAGGGCGAGGTGCTTCTGGTCGAAACTGTCGCGGATGTAGCGCATGTCACCCCACGCGATCCCGCAAAGCTCGCCTTCATCACGCAGACGACGCTCTCCGTCGATGACACCGCCGATATCGTCGCGGCGCTGAAGGCGCGGTTTCCGGCGATCGTCGGGCCGCACAAGGAAGACATCTGCTACGCGACGACGAACCGGCAGGAAGCGGTCAAGGCCATTGCGCCGAAGATCGACGCCCTGCTGGTGATCGGCGCGCCGAACTCCTCGAACTCCAGGCGGCTGGTCGAAGTTGGCCGCGCGGCGGGCTGTTCCTACGCCCAGCTTGTGCAGCGGGCGGTGGATATCGACTGGCGCGCTTTGGACGGCATCCGCACAGTCGGCGTGACGGCGGGCGCATCGGCCCCGGAAGTTCTGGTGAATGAGGTCATCGACGCCTTCCGCGCCCGCTTCAATGTGACGCTGGAGTTGGTCGAGACCGCGAAGGAGAACGTCGAGTTCAAGGTTCCACGCATTCTGCGCGAACCGGCTTGACAGCAGGCTCCCTGCGGGCGAGCGTCGCAAAACCGTAACCGGAGATACGCCATGTCGCCCGAATATTTCCTGACCGTCTTCGTCGTCTGCCTCGCGCCGGGGATCGGCGTCGTCTATACCCTCTCGGTCGCGCTGGCGCAGGGAATGCGCGGCGGGCTCTGGGCCTCGGTCGGCTGCACCTTGGCGACGCTTGTTCATCTTGGTGTCGCGATGGCAGGGCTGGCGGCGATCCTGCACAGTTCGGCCGTGCTTTTTCAGAGCGTGAAATTCGCGGGCGTCGCTTACCTGATGTGGATGGCCTGGGGGACCCTCAGGGGCACCGGCGGGCTAAAGGTCGCAGCGGCAGAGCCGCAACCTGCGGGGGAGATTGTCTGGCGTGGGATCGTGCTCAATCTCCTCAATCCCAAGATCCCGATGTTCTTCCTCGCCTTCCTGCCGCAGTTCCTTGGCCCCGGCGACGGAACCAAGGCGATCATCGAACTGGGCCTCGGCTTTGCCGCAATGACCTTCGCCGTGTTCCTCGCGTATGCTGCCGTTGCCGCGTCAGGGCGTGAGGCGATGCTCAGCCGCCCGGTGGTCATGGCCTGGCTGCGGCGCGCCTTCGCCGCCTCTTTCGCCGCCCTTGGGCTCAAGCTCGCCCTTGAACGCGCTTGACAGGCGGTTGACCGGCCCCGCGCTGCCCCCTAGACGATGCGGAAGGCCCAAAGCGGAGCGCCCATGCCCGACCTGTTCGCCTATACCGACGGAGCCTGCTCCGGCAATCCCGGCCCCGGTGGCTGGGGCGTCCTGATGATCGCGCGCGAGGGCGACGCGGTCGTCAAGACGCGCGAACTGAAGGGCGGCGAAGCCGATACCACCAATAACCGGATGGAGCTTCTCGCGGCGATTTCGGCGCTTGAGGCATTGACGCGCGATACCGCACTGACCGTCGTCACCGACAGCGCCTACGTCAAGAACGGCGTCAGCCAGTGGATACACGGCTGGAAGCGGAATGGCTGGCGCACGGCCGACAAGAAGCCGGTGAAGAATGTCGACCTCTGGCAAAGGCTCGATGAGGCACAGGCGCGTCACCGCGTGAAATGGGAATGGATCAAGGGCCACGCCGGACACCCCGAGAACGAACGCGCCGATGAGCTTGCCCGCGCCGGGATGGCGCCGTTCAAGCCGAAAAAGGCCAGGGCGCATGACGCTTCTTGAGCTTCTCGACTACGCTTCGGTCATCGTCTTCGCGCTGTCGGGCGCCTTGGCGGCAAGCCGGGCGCAACTCGACATCGTCGGCTTTGCCTTTGTCGCCAGCCTGACGGCAGTCGGCGGCGGCACGGTGCGCGACGTGATCCTCGATCGCAACCCGGTCTTCTGGGTGGCCGAGCCCGCCTTTGTCGGGGTCGCCGTTCTGGCGGCGGTGATCGTCTTCTTCACGGCCCATCTCTTTGAAAGCCGGCTACGCGTTCTGACCTGGCTCGACGCGCTGGCGCTGTCGGTCGCTGTGCCTGCGGGCGCGGGGGTGGCACTCGCCACCGGGCAGCACTGGGCCATCGTCCTCATCATGGGGGTCTCGACCGGCTGCTTTGGCGGCCTCTTGCGCGATGTGGTCTGCAATGAGGTGCCACTGGTCCTGAAGCAGGGCGAACTTTACGTCACCGCCGCCTTCGCCGGGGCCGGGGCAGCCCTCATGGCGCTGAATATGGTCCCGACCGGACCGGCGCTCCTGATCTGCGCGGCGGTGACCTTCGCCCTGCGCGCCGGAAGCCTGACATTCGGCTGGAGCCTGCCCGTCTACAAGGCCCGCCCGCCCCGCCGCTAGCGCCGCTTCGGCCCGTATTTATCCCAGAGCCAGATCAATGCCATTGCGCCAAGCACCGCACCGACGAACCCGGCGGCAAAGCCGGTGATGGCCAGAAGGATGCGCAATACAAGGCCGCCGATCAGAGCGCCGAGAATGCCGATGGCGATGGTCGTCACAAGATCGGTATCGAGGTTCATCAGCCGGGTCGCGATGAACCCCGCCGCCGCGCCGATGATGATGAGGGCGAGTACCGCCATATGCGCCTCCGCTTCGCTTCGCCCTCAATATGGGAAGGCGCCGCCGGAATTGAAATGACTAGGTGAGGCGCCCCGGCAGGGCGAGGCCGCGCAACACCTCCGGGGCGGGCATCGGGCGCTTGCCCTCGCGCTGCGCCTCGATGATCTCGACAGCGCCCTTGCCGCAGGCGACGGTGAAGCCGGAAAGAACCTCACCCGCTGCGCCCTGCCCCTTGGTACGACGCGAGCGGAGCAGTTTCACCCGCTCTCCCGCGATCGCGACCCAGGCCCCCGGAAAGGGTGACAGCCCCCGGATCAGCCGGTCCACTTCCGCCGCCGGACGGGACCAGTCGACCCGCGCCTCGGCCTTTTCGATCTTGCTTGCATATGTAGCGCCCGCGTCGGGTTGGCGTCGTTTTTCCGTAGCTACACCCGCCGCCAGAGCGTCAAGCACAGGCGCGATGAGCTGCGCGCCCATCGCCGACAGCCGGTCATGCAGATCGCCGGTCGTCTCCTCGGCCCCGATTGCCGTCCGCTCGCACTGAATCACCGGCCCGGTATCCAGCCCCGCCTCCATCTGCATGATGCAGACGCCGGTTTCATCATCGCCCGCCATGATCGCCCGGTGGATCGGCGCCGCCCCGCGCCAGCGCGGCAGCAGCGAAGCATGGATGTTCAGGCAGCCACATCTCGGCGCGTCGAGCACCGCCTGCGGCAGGATCAGACCATAGGCCACGACCACCGCGACATCGGCCTTCAGCGCCGCGAACGTCGCCTGTGCCTCGGGCGTCTTCAGGGTGACCGGATGGCGGACCGGCAGGCCCAGCACCTCGGCCCGTGCCTGCACGGGGGATGGCCGGTCCTTCTTGCCGCGTCCGGCGGGCCGGGGCGGTTGGGTGTAGACGCAAACCACCTCATGCGCCCTGTGGATCGCCTCCAGCGCGGGGACCGAAAACTCCGGCGTCCCCATGAAAATGACGCGCATGCCGTGTCCCTTCTTCACTGCGCAAATACCCCGCGATGGGGGCGGGGGGCGCGACGCCCCCCGGCGCTATCCGTTCCGCGCCAGTTTTGCGGCCCTCTGCACCAACATCTTGCGCCTCAGCGGTGACAGATGATCGACGAACATGCGACCGTTCAGATGATCGATCTGATGCTGAACGCTCGTCGCCCAGAGTGCCACGAAATCGCGATCCTCGACCTCACCCGCCTCATTCACGTACCGCACCGTCACCGCACGCGGGCGTTCGATCGGGGCCGAGACACCGGGCAGGTTCGGGCTCGCCTCTTCGTGCTTGCGCATCTGTACCGAGGCATGCAGCACCTCGGGGTTGGCCATCTTCACCGCCTGCCCGCGCTTGTCGGAACAGTCCACCACTGCCAGCCGCAGCATGATCCCGATCTGCGGCGCGGCAAGGCCGTAGCCCGGCATCGCATCCATCGTCTCGACCATGTCGTCCCAGATCATGCGCACGGTCTCGTTGACCTCCGCCACCGGCTCCGCCGCCGTTCGCAACCGCTTGTCGGGATAGGGGACGAAGGGCCGGACGCTCACAGCCGCGCCCGGTCGCGCTTCAGCTTCTGCATCTTGCGGGTGATGAGCTGGCGTTTGAGCGGCGTCAGGTAGTCGATGAAGAGTTTGCCGTCGAGATGGTCGATTTCATGCTGCACGCAGGTCGCCCAGAGACCCGCGAAATGCTCCTCCCGCTCGGTCCCGTCGAGGCCGAGCCAGCGCACCTTCACCTCGGCGGGGCGCGTCACCTCGGCATATTGCTCGGGGATCGACAGGCAGCCTTCCTCATAGGTGTTGAGCGCTTCGGAGGACCAGGTGACCTCAGGGTTCAGCAGAACCATCGGGCGCGGCTCCGCCTCCGGGTCCTTGATGCAGTCCATGACAAGAACGCGGCTCATCAGCCCGACCTGAGGACCGGCGAGGCCGACGCCCGGCGCGTCATACATGGTTTCCAGCATATCCGCCGCAGCCGCGCGCAAGTCCTCAGTGATCTCGGTCACGGGGTCGCAACGCTTCTTCAGGCGCGGGTCGGGATGGATCAGGATCGGGCGTGTCGTCATGCCGGAGATTTAGGCGAAGCCTTTCGCGCGTGCAATGGGTCGCCGCCCCTTGCAACCGCCGATGCTCCGGCTAGTTTGACGGGACCATTCAGGAGCCGTCATGTCCAGATTTGATTTCGACACGCTGATCGACCGCCGCGGCACCCATTCATCCCAATGGGATCGAATGGAACCGCTCTTTGGGGTCTCGCCCCAAGATGGTCTCGGCATGTGGACGGCGGATTCGGACTATGGCACGGCCCCGTGCGTGCGCAGTGTCGTGCGCGAGGCCGCCGAGCACGGTGTCTTCGGCTACTTCGCGGACTATGGTGACTACAATGACGCGATTTCTTGGTGGATGCGGAACCGCCATGGCTGGCGGATCGAACCCGACTGGATTCTGACGACGCAGGGACTTGGCAACGCGATCGCGCTTTGCATTGATGTCTGGAGCAATCCGGGCGACGCGGTCGTGATCTTTACGCCGGTCTATCATGAGTTCGCTCGCAAGATCACCGCAGCGGGAAGGGTCGTGACGGAATGTCCGCTCGGCCGGATCGGCGACCGTTATGAGCTTGATCTGGATGATGCCCAAAGCCGCCTTACCGGAAAGGAGAAGTTCATCATCTGGTGTTCTCCTCAGAACCCGTCAGGCCGGATCTGGACAGTTGAGGAACTGCGCGAGGTTGCGGATTTCGCGGCGCGCAACGGCCTTCTTCTGGTCTCAGATGAAGTGCACCACGATCTGGTCTATGCTGGCCAGACCTTCGTGCCGATGGCTGTCGCCGTCCCTGAGGCGCGAGACCGTTTGATTACCGCGACTGCCGCGTCCAAGACGTTCAACATCGCGGGCCAGAAAACCGGAAACCTGATCATCGCCGATGTCAAACTACGCGAAAAGATGGCCGCGCGCCTGCAGTCGCTTGACTATGTCGCGAACAGCCTCGGCCTGAAGATGGTGACTGCCGCCTATTCGCCGGAAGGTGCCGCATGGGCCGATGCGCAGATGGCGCATCTCGAAAGAGTTCCGGCAGATCTTCGATGCAGGCGTCAATGCCATTCCGGGCGTCCGGTCGCTGCCGCTGCAATCTACCTATCTTGGATGGGTCGATTTCTCCGGTACGGGAATGGGGTTTGACGAAATCTCGACCCGTATCCGCGAGGTCGCCCGGATCGCCGCAGCCCCGGGTCGGCAATTCGGCGGGGGTAGTGAGAACCTGGTGCGCTTCACCCTCGCCACCTCTCGCGCCCGCGTGGCCGAGGCGGTCGAACGGCTGCAAAAGGCCTTCGCCGATCTTCAATGACCTGGCTGGGGCGGTTCTTCAGGACGTTTCTGATCCTTCTTGCCCTGACGCTCGGCCTTCTGGCGCTTTACCTTCATTTTCTGTCCCTACCGCCAAAGCCGATGCCGCCGCTGAGCGGACAGATCGACCGTATCCTGATCGAAAAGTCCGCGCGGCGCCTGACCGTCTTTCGCGACGGAACAGCGCTGCGCAGTTACCGCATCGCACTTGGCTTCACGCCCGAGGGTGACAAGGAACGCCAGGGCGACGGGAGGACGCCCGAGGGCCGGTTCCGGATCGACCGGCGGAATGCGCAAAGCGCCTTTCACCTGTCGCTCGGGCTCGATTATCCGCAACGGGACGACCTGATCCGCGCCCGCGCCGGGGGCTATGCGCCGGGCGGCGATATCTTCATTCATGGCCAGCCCAACGCCTTCGCCGGCAAGGCGACGCTGCGCCGCGACTGGACCGCAGGCTGCATCGCGGTCGCGGATGCCGAGATCGAGGAGTTGTGGCGGATCACGCAGATCGGGACCGAGGTCGAAATCCGCCCCTGATGCGCTCAGGTCTTCGGCAGGTAACCTGCGGGCGTGTCTTCCTCACGCTCATAATCCAAAGGCGGGCGGTCCTGCGTCAGGGTCGAGCGCTTCATGGTGCAGATCAGTTCGCCATTCTCGACATCGGTGGCAACGATCAGCGAGTTATAAAGATGTTTCGGCCCATCGTAGATATCGACGCTACCGCGCAGCGACATCACCTGATCGGCATCCAGCGAAAAGCCCGCACCCCAGTAGCGCAGGATGGGATAGACCTCCTCGCCCACGTGAACGCAGAGCCGCGAACGGCGGCGCAGATCGCGCTTGCGGGCCTCGGCCAAACCGGCCCTGACTGCTTCCGGCAAAAAATCCGTCATTGCACCTTCCCCCAAGGCAACAGCTTGGACGGCTTTGAAAAAATTGCAAGAATTGATGGGCACGCGAACAGATCCGGCGTCAGTACGTGGTTTTCGCACACGGTGATGCGGGTCCGAAGACAATCCTGTGCGCCTGCGCAGGTCCGTTCCGCGCCGACAAACATTGGGTTTCCGCCCGCCTCGCCTTAGGTGTGATGCGATGGAATGGAGGATCTGATGGGCCAACTTGTCGGCGGAGAATGGCATGGCGGCTGGTACGACACCTCTGCCAGCGGCGGCGCGTTCAAGCGCGATACGGCGAAGTTTCGCAACTGGATCACGCCCGACGGCGCGGCCGGACCTTCAGGTGACGGCGGGTTCCGGGCCGCGGCAGACCGCTATCACCTCTATGTCTCCTACGCTTGTCCCTGGGCGCATCGCGCCCTGATCTTTCGCGCGCTGAAGGGGCTGACGGGGATGATCGGCGTCTCTGTTGTCCATCCCGACATGCTCGACGACGGCTGGACCTTCGGCACCGATTTCAACGGCGCGACAGGCGATTCTCTCTTCGGATCCCGGTTCCTCCGCGACATCTACCTGCGCGCAGCACCCGGGATGACCGGCCGTGTGACCGTGCCGGTCCTTTGGGACAGGACGCGGAACACCATCGTCTCGAATGAAAGCGCCGAGATCATCCGGATGTTCAACATCGGCCTTCGACGGGCTGACCGGCAACGGCGATGACTACTGGCCCGAGGCGCTGCGCGACAGGATCGAAGCGCTGAACGAGCGCATCTATGCGACGGTCAACAACGGCGTCTACAAGGCGGGCTTCGCCACCGCGCAGGAACCTTACGATGCCGCCGTCGGCGCGCTTTTCGACACGCTCGACTGGCTGGAGGGTCGGCTTGCCGACGCGCGTTTCCTTCTCGGCGACCGGCCGACAGAAGCCGACTGGCGGCTTTTCACGACGCTGGTGCGGTTCGATTCCGTCTATCACCTGCACTTCAAGTGCAACCGTCGCCGATTGATCGACTATCCCAACCTCTGGGCCTATACGCGCGATCTGTATCAATGGCCCGGCGTCGCCGAAACGGTCCATCTCGACCACATCGTCCGGCACTATCACTACAGCCACGAGACGATAAATCCGCATCGGATCATTCCGATCAATCCGGTGCTCGACTTCGGCGCACCACACGGGCGCCGGTAGCGGTCAGAGCGCGGAGCCGTAATGCTCCACCACCGCCGCGAGATCCTCGGGCGGGGTGCGCGAGGGCAGGAAGGCGCAGGCGTTCGGGATGTGCTGAAAGATCGAACCGTCCGAGAAGAAGCTGGTGTTGGTGACAAACACGATCTTGCTGTCCGGGCGCCGGTAGGCGGCGTAGTCCGCGACGGCGATGGCGCTGCCTCCCGTCAGGATCAGGTCGAGCACGATGATGTCGATCTCCTCGTGTTCGATATGGGTCACGGCCGCCTCTTGCGACTGCACCAGCGTGACCTCGGCCGAGAAGCGTTCGACATGCCGTTTCCAAAGCCAGCCCAGGTTCGGGTCGCTTTCAACGATCAGTACTCGCATCGCCCCTCCTGCGCGCTGGAAGCGGCAATCGGCCTGCTTCTTGTGGCGTTGTTAGAGAATCGTCAACAATGCTTAAACAATTCTTAATGCTTCCCAAAAGGTTTTCGACCGCAGCGGCTTGCCGCCGATGTTTCCGCTGCTAGGGTCGTGCACCAACAGACAGGAGAACCCCATGTCCCGCCTACTGCCGGCCCTCGCCCTTGCAGTCTTGCCGCAGATCGCGACCGCCAACTGTGGCGGCGGCTTCGACGGATTTGTCCAGGGTCTCGCCTCAGAGGCGAAAAACCGGGGCTATGAGGCCGGGTTGGTCGGCACCTTCTTCAGCGGCGTCGGGCAAGATCCGAAGGTGCTGCGCGCCGACCGGGCGCAGGGCGTCTTCAAGAAGGACTTCGTCGAGTTCTCGCGCTCCGTGATCAGTGCGGGGCGGATCCAGAACGGGGCGAAGAATGCGAAGAAATATGCCTCGGTCCTGAAGCGGGCGCAGGCGGAATATGGCGTGTCGCCCGGCGTCCTTCTCGCCTTCTGGGCGCTTGAGACGGACTACGGCGCGGTGCAGGGCGATTTCAACACACTGAACGCGCTCGTCACGCTCGCCCATGATTGCCGCCGCCCAGAGCTTTTCCGGCCGCAGATCTTCTCGGCGCTCGAACTTTTCAAGCGCGGCGACTTCGATCCGCGCCGCACCAAAGGCGCCTGGGCGGGAGAGATCGGTCAGGTCCAGATGTTGCCCGACGACATCCTGCGGAACGGCGTCGATGGCGATGGCGATGGCCATGTCACGCTCAAAACCTCATCGCCCGATGCGCTGATGACCGGCGCGCGCATGCTGCGTGAACTGGGCTGGCGGCGGGGCGAGCCGTGGTTGCAGGAAGTCACCGTGCCGCAGGGGCTCGACTGGTCGCAGACCGGACTGAACCATGAAGCGACGACGGGCCAGTGGTCGGCAATGGGGGTGAGGGGGAAATCCGCGCCGCTCGCTGCAAACCTGCGCGGGTCGATCCTCTTGCCGATGGGGCGCAAGGGTCCGGCCTTCATGGCCTACCCGAATTTCCGGGTCTATTTCGAATGGAACAAGAGTTTTGTCTACGTCACGACCGCCGCCTATTTTGCCACCCGGCTGGAGGGTGCCCCGGTTTTCGATGCGGGCAGCCCGGAGCCCGGACTGTCGGATGGCGAGATGAAGTCGCTTCAGAAGAAGCTGGCGGCGAAGGGGTACGATGTCGGCGCGATCGACGGCATCCTGGGCGAGAAAACGCGTGAGGCGGTGCAGCAGGAACAGGCGCGCCTCGGGCTGCCAGCCGATGCCTGGCCGACGAAGGCGCTGCTTGGCAAGCTTTAGGTCGCGCCGTGGTCAGCAGGTTAGTGACAGGAACTCCGCAACCGCGCCGGTCTGGCACATCTTCGCCGACTTGTAGCTTTCCGGCTGCATCCCGGCGGCGGCGAGGATGAGAAACATGGTGGCAATGGAGATGACTTCGCGCATGGACGGACCCTTGATGGTTTGTTCACGTCCTGTTCTAGTGATTCACCATTAACGCAGGGTTAGCGCCGCGACCGCGCAACGATCAGGCGACCAGCGCCTCGGCCTTCTTCAGATCGACGCTGACAAGCTGGCTCACGCCTTGCTCCTGCATCGTCACACCAAAGAGCCGGTCCATCCGCGCCATCGTCACCGCATGGTGGGTGATGATCAGGAACCGCGTGTCGGTGCGCCGCGTCATCTCATCGAGAAGATCGCAGAACCGGGTGACGTTCGCGTCGTCCAGGGGCGCGTCCACCTCGTCCAGCACGCAGATCGGTGCGGGGTTGGCGAGGAAGACCGCGAAGATCAGCGCGAGCGCGGTCAGCGTCTGTTCGCCCCCGGACAGGAGCGACAGGGTGGCGAGCTTCTTGCCCGGCGGCTGGCACATGATCTCGAGCCCGGCTTCGAGCGGATCGTCGCTTTCGACCAGCACGAGGTTCGCCTCGCCGCCGCCGAAAAGATGGGTGAAGAGCAGGCGGAAATTGCTGTTCACCTGCTCGAACGCGGTCAATAGCCGCTCGCGCCCCTCGCGGTTCAGGCCCGCGATGCCCGAGCGCAGCTTCTTGATCGCCTCTTCGAGATCGGCTTTTTCCATGACGAGCGTGTCATGTTCGACCTGCACTTCCCTCGCATCCTCCTCGGCGCGCAGGTTCACCGCGCCCAAGGCGTCGCGCTGGCGGCGCAGACGGTGCACGTCATTGTCGAGCGCTTCGGCCGAGGGCATCTGCTCGGGATCGGCGTCGAGGCTTTGCAGAAGGCCCGCCGGGTCGAGTTCGGTTTCGTCGTGGATGCGCTCGGCGGCGTGGGTCACGGTTTCGCGGGCGGCGTCGGCGCGCGCCTCCGCACGGGCGCGGGCTTCGCGCGCCTCTGACGCTGCGCGCTCGGATGTGCGCTCCTGATCGGTCGCATCGCGGAGCGCGGTCTCCGCCTCTGCCAGACGGTCGGCGGCGGCGCGGCGGCGCGTCTCGGCGGAGTCGATCGCCTCGCCCAGTTCCGCGCGCTTGGCCGCGATCTCATCGGGCGCGGCAGAGGCGTCCTTCAGTTCCTGCTCCGATCCGGCCTTGCGCTCCGCCAGTTCTGCGCTGCGCTTTTCGGCTGTCTCGAGCCGGTGCCGCCAGCCTGAGATTTCCTTCGTCACCTCCTGCCGCCGCCGGGTACGCACCTCGCCTTCGCGGCGGATTTCGTCATGGGCGGAGCGTTTGGCGAGCATCGTCATCCGCGCCGCCTCGACGGTCAGCTTCACATCCTCGACCTCGGCCCGCACGGCGTCGAGATCGGGGAGCGCGGCCACCCCCGCCTCGGCTTCCTTCAGCCGGGTGCGGGCGGCCATCGCCTCTTCCTCGTGGCGCGCGACCGCGAGCCGGGCGCTTTCGAGCTTGCCGCTGGCGATGGAGCGGTCGGCCTCGGCCTTCGACAGGGCGCGGGAGGCATCGGCCATCTTGCGGTCCGCCTCGCGCCGCGCATCGCGGGCGGCGCGGTCAGCGTCGGTCGTCTCCGTCAGACGGCGGGTCAGGTGTTCATGCGCACGCCGCGCGCCATCGGCGCGGCCCGTCGCCTCTTCCAGATCGCGCTTGAGATCGGTCAGGCGATTCAACTGCTGGAGCCTGAGCGCGGCGGCGGTTGGCGCATCCTCGGCCCCGGCGCGGAACCCGTCCCAGCGCCAGAGGTCGCCCTCTTCGGTGACGAGCCGCTGGCCGGGCTTGAGCAAGGGTTGCAGCCGTGCGCCATCGGCCTTGCCGACGAGCCCGATCTGGCCGATCCGGCGGGCGAGAACCTCGGGCACGTTCACGATGCTCGACAGGGCGGTGACGCCTTCCGGCAGCGGCTGCGCCTGCGGGTAGGCCGGCAGAACCGCCCAGCCGGAGGCGGCATCGGCCGCGATCTCGGGCGCGCGAAGATCGTCGGCCAAAGCCGCGCCCAGCGCCTTTTCATAGCCTTTCTTCACTTCGACGCGGTCTAGAACCTGTTTACCGGTCGAGGCTTCGCGTTCAACGAGCTTCAGGAGCGCAGAGGCTTCGGCCTTCAGTGCGCCAAGCTCGCCATCCGCAGAGGACAGGGCCGCGCGGGCCTCGGCCTCTTTCGACTGCGCATCGGTGCGCGCCTCGTCGGCGGCGGCAAGGGCGGCCTCGGCCTCTTCGGCGGCGCCCACCGCTTCGTCCTGCGCGGCCTCGGCCGTGCGGTAATCCGTACTGGCCCGCGCGAGCGCGGCGTCTGCCTCGGCTGCGGCCAATGTCGCGCGCTCGGCCTCGGCCTCGGACTTCTCCAGGGTCGAGCGGTTGTCTGCCAGAAGACGGTGCGCGGACTGGTGGCGGGCCGAAAGGCGCGCCACGTCCTCGGTCAGTTCGGAATGCGCGGCTTCGCGGTCGGACAGGATGCGCGCGGCGTCCTGCGACGCATCGAGCGCCTCGGCGAGGCGGTCTTCATGTCCCTCCGCGCCCTTCAGAAGTTGCGCCTGTTCCCATTCCAGCCGCTCGATGGTCTCGCCCGCGTCGCGGTTCAGCCCCGCTTCACGCTCCATGTCGCGGGCAAGCTGGTCGATGCGGCCCTTGAGCGTCTCGATGGTCAGGAGCGCGCGTTCCTCCTGATCCTTCAGCGTGTCGCGCTGGACCTGAAGGCGTTGCAGGATCGCCGCCGCAATCGCTTCTTCTTCGCGCAGGGGCGGCAGGTCATCCTCACGGTCCGCCCGCGCCTTCGCCGCCTGACGTGCCGCCGCCTCGGCCTGCGCGGCGAGCTTGGTGCGGTCTGTCAGGTCCGCCTCTGCGGCAGCACGCGCCTGATCGGCCTCGCGCCAACGGCGATAGAGGAGCATCCCCTCGGAGCGCCTGAGTTCCTCGCCGATCTCGCGGTAACGCGCCGCCTGCCGCGCCTGACGGGCAAGCTGGGCCAATTGCTGCGCCAGTTGTTCAACCACATCCTCGACGCGGGCGAGGTTCTGCTCGGTGCCGTTCAGCTTCAGCTCCGCCTCATGCCGGCGCTGGTAGAGGCCCGAGATGCCGGCGGCTTCCTCAAGGATGCGGCGGCGGTTCTTCGGCTTGGCGTTGATGAGTTCCGAAATCTGGCCCTGCCGGACGAGTGCCGGGGAATGCGAGCCGGTGGAGGCATCGGCGAAGAGCATCTGCACGTCGCGTGCGCGCACATCCTTGGTATTGGCCTTGTAGGCGGAGCCTGCATCCCGCGTGATCCGGCGCACGATTTCCAGCATGTCCTGATCGTTGAAGCCGGACGGCGCGAGGCGTTCGGAATTGTCGATGGTGATGGCGACTTCGGCGAAGTTCCGGGCCGGGCGGCTGGCGGCACCGGCGAAGATCACATCCTCCATCCCGTCGCCACGCATCGCGGTCGGGCGATTCTCGCCCATGACCCAGCGCAGGGCTTCCAGCAGGTTCGACTTGCCGCAACCGTTCGGACCGACCACGCCGGTCAGGCCCTCATGAATCAGGAGATCCGTGGGGTCCACAAAGCTTTTGAAGCCGTTGAGGCGCAGGCGGGTGAATCGCAACTTGGGTCCGCTCAATGATTCCGACAGGTCATCAATCGTCGGCGCGAAGCGGAGCGGTGTCAACATCAGCCTACCGCATATGGCGGAATGACGCGAGTTATCCCCAAGATATCGACCAGATCGGCCTCTTGACCGCGATCACGTTCCGGCACCAAATCGGTGCTGAGCATCTGGAGGCGACGATGGAAAACGGAACCGGGCGCTGCCTGTGCGGCGCGGTCAGATATCGATTCAAAGGCAGACCCAACTGGCAGGCGCATTGCCATTGCGAAAGCTGCCGCCGGGCGACCTCATCCCCGATCACCAGTTTTTTCGCGGTGGATCACGACCGCATCGAATGGTCCGGCACGGAACCTCAGCTCCATGAATCCTCGCCCGGCATCTTCCGAAGCTTCTGCCCCCGATGCGGGTCGCCGCTGACCTATCAAAGCGATGTCCGGACGCACGAGATCGACGTTTATGCCATGACGCTCGACGCGCCCGAAGGGTTCACTGCGGATATGCATGTAATGTGGAATGAACGCCTGCCCTGGCTGCATGTCGTTGACGACCTGCCAAAGAAATGGCCGCTGCGGCAAATGACCGCTCGGGAAGATTTCGGCCCGGTCCTCAACCTGATCCGGGAGGCCTTCTTATACATGGAGGGGCGCATCGACCCGCCAAGTTCCGTACACCGGCTGACCGCGCCGGCACTGGCCGAGCAGGCTACCAAAGGGGAAATCTGGGTGGCGGAGGAGCGGGGGGCCGTCGTCGCCTGCGGAGTTCTCACACCACGCGACGGCGAACTCTACCTCGGCAAACTGGCCGTCGCGGCGACCCATCGCGGTCAAGGCCTCGCGCGGCAGTTCGTGGACCATGCGCTGCGCCGGGCCGCAGCCCTCGGCAAGCCGGCGGTAACGCTTCAGACGCGTGTGGAACTGGTCGAAAACCATGCCGTCTTCGCGGCTTTGGGGTTTCGCAGGGTTGCTGAGACCGCACATGAGGGGTTCACAAGGCCGACCTCATACACTTACCGACGCGACGTGGGGTGAGATGTCAGGCCCGGCCCGCCGAAGCGGAGAGCGAGATCGGATCGACACCCAGCGTCCCGAGCGCGCGCGTCCATTTCATGTCGTTCCGCGCCGAGAACACGAGGTCCGGTGACGCATCGCAGGTGAGCCAGCCATTGCTGAGAATTTCCGCCTCAAGCTGCCCCGGCCCCCAGCCTGCATAACCGAGCGCCAGGAGCGAGGATTCCGGCCCCTCCCCGCGTGCGATCGCCTGAAGAATGTCGAGGGTCGCGGTCATGCCGAAGCGGTCGTCGATCTGAAGTGTCGCGCCCGCGCCGCCATAGTCCGAGGAATGAAGAACGAAGCCCCGGACATGTTCCACCGGTCCGCCGAAATGCACCCGTATCTCGCGCGACGGATCGTCGGCAGCGGGAATGTCGAGCTGTTTCAGAAGCTGGTCGAAGGTCAGGTCGGGGGCAGGCTTGTTCACGATCAGCCCCATCGCGCCATCCTCGGAATGCGCGCAGATAAAGACGACGCTGCGTTCAAAGCGCGGATCGCCCATTCCGGGCATGGCGATCAGGAGCTTTCCGCTGAGGTTCATGATACGGGCCTCCGCGTCAAGAATTGCGCCCTCGGCGCCGGGATACAAGTGCTGGGATGCCGCACTCGCCTCAAAACTCTTCGTGAAGGTGGCGTTTCTCACTTTCAATCGGCGGCCTGCCGCCTAACTTCGGGTCAATGAAACACAGATTGCGCCATATCGCCCTCACGGTGCTGTCCCTCGGGCCGCTTTCGGGCGCCGTCTGGGCAGAAGATCTGCCGTCGCCGATCCTCCGCGCAGAGCTTGTCGATGGCTGGCAGACTGCGTCGGGCACCGAGATGGGCGCGCTGCATCTTGTGCTCGCGCCCGGTTGGAAGACCTACTGGCGTGCGCCGGGCGAAGCGGGCATCCCGCCGCGTTTCGACTGGTCAGGGTCCGAGAATCTCGCCTCGGTCACCTTCCATTGGCCGCGCCCCGAGATCTTCGATCTGAACGGGATGCGGACCTTCGGCTATCATGACGACCTTTTGCTGCCGATCGAATTCACACCGCGCGACAAGGCCGCGCCGATCCGTGTCCGCGCGGGGGTGGAGCTTGGCGTCTGTGATGAAATCTGTGTCCCGATGTCGCTTGACCTTTCAGGTGACCTCGCGCCGGGCGGCGGCCCGGTTCCGGCAATCCGGCAGGCGCTGTCGGAGGCGCCGGAAGCCGCACGGTCCGCGGGGCTGAGCGCCGCGCATTGCGATGCCGAACCGATCCGCGACGGCATGCGCCTGACCTCGCACCTGACGATGCCGCGTCTGGGCCCTGACGAAGTTGCGGTCTTTGAGCTTCCCGACCAGACGATCTGGATTTCGGCCACCGACACCCGCAGGAACGGAGCGGAGCTTCAGGCGACGGCCGACCTCGTCCCTGCGACCGCAAAGCCCTTCACGCTCAACCGCTCGGACGTTCGCATTACCGTTTTCGGCGGGTCAGGTCGCGTGGTTGAGCTTCAGGGCTGCGCAGGCTGAGCGCGCCTGACATAGGCCGCGCCGATCAGCCAGAAGGCCAACGTCACCGCCATTGCCCCCAGCGCGAAGTAGCCCAAAGCGGGGCCGAGCGGCGCGGCGCGCCAGATCGCAATCCCGAGCGTCGCGGCAAAAACCACGACCATCGCTCCCGCCGCCGCGAGCACAAGTCGTTGCAACGCAGGCGTGCGGCGGGCGCGTTTGAGGGAAGTGAGATGGCGTGACAGGTCGTGCTGGACGCCGATCATTGCGGGCACCACCAAGAGAACCAGCACCATGCCGAAGCCAAGCCCATAGCAAAGCGTGATGACCGTGGGTTTCAGGAACTCTGCCTGTCTTGAGCCTTCGTAAAGCAGCGGTGCAAGGCCCAAGACCGTCGTTGCCGTGGTCAGGAACACTGGCCGCAGGCGATCCGCCACCGCGTCGATGGTCGCCGGGATCAGCCCGCGCTTCACCGCGTATTCGTCGACGGTCGATATCAACACGATCGCGTCGTTGATGATGATGCCCGACATGCCGATCATGCCGACGACTGAAAACATGCTGACAGGCACAGCCCAGGCGGCGTGTCCGTAAAGCGCGCCAATCAGGCCAAGCGGGATCACCAGCATCACGACCACCGGCCGCGTCCAGCTCGCAAAGATCCAGGCGAGCACGGCGTAGATGCCAAGCAGCGCCGCAATCAATCCGACCACCGCATCACTGAGAAATTCGCTTTCCTGCTCGCTCAGACCCGAGACATGGAAGGAAACGCCGTAGTCCGCCGCGATCTTCGGCAGAATTTCCTGATCGAGCCGTTCGATGATTTCGGCGGCACGTTCGGCATTGTCTTCAGCGATGTCGCCCGTCACCGAGACGATGCGCTTGCCGTTTTCCCGGCGGAGGCTGGAGAATCCCGACTGGGCGTCAACAGTCACGATGTCCGACAGCGGAACATAGCCACCCGAAGCCGCCCGCATCAGCGTCTTTTCCAGAAAGTCTGCCGACTTCTCCGCGTCCGGCAGCTGCACCATGATCTTGGCGCTGCGATTCCCTTCCGGGAAGCTTGCGGCCTCGATTCCGTTCAGCCGGTTGCGCAACTCCGCGCCCACACCGTCGACGGTGAAGCCGAGCGCCCGGCCCTGCGGCGTCAGGTTCAGGACCAGTTCATCCTTGTCATAGGGCAGCGTGTCCTCGAGCGCCGAGACCTCGGGAAAGACCACGAGGGCACGCTTCAGCGCCCCGGCCGCGGATTTGAGCGTCGTGGCGTCGGCGCCCGAGAGCTCCACATCGATCGCGTCACCGCCGGGGCCGAACCGCCCGCCGCGGAAGGATAGCTCCTCAAGCAACGGGTTGTGCGGCGCGGCTTCCTGAAGCGAGGCGACAAAATCGGAGCTGGTCCAGGGCCGCAGATCGGGATCGCCAAGCTCGACAGAGACCGCCCCGAGAAGATCCGCCTCTTTGGTCTCGGCACTCGGCAGCCCGCGACCGGCATTCGCGCCCACCTCGGCAATCACATAGCTCAGAGGTTCGACGCCATATTTCTCGCGATAGTCCCCGGCGACCTTTTCGACTGTGGCCTGCAAGGCCCGCATCATCGCAAAGGTGTCTTCGCGCTTGGCCCCGGCGAGCATGGCAAAATTCGCGTCGATCGTCGCCTGTTCCGGCGAGGAGAAGAAGCGCCAACGGATGTCGCCCTTGATGAACTGGCCAACCTCATAGGCCAGAAGCGCCATCGCCGCGGCGATCACCGGATAGCGCGCCCAGATCACGAAGCGGGTGAGCGGTCGCATGAGCTTTTCACGAACCCATGAAAACCCCCGGTTTACCCAGCGCGACGGCGCATCATACCAGTGCGCCTTGGCGGATTTCGCAAGCGCATGGGCCATGTGGTTGGGCAGGATCAGGAAGCATTCCAGAAGCGAGGCCGCCAGAACGACGGACACCGTGAAGGGGATGTCCTGAATGAGATCGCCGAAACGGCCCGAAAGTGCTGTCAGTCCCAGAAACGCGACAACGGTGGTGATGGTCGATGACAGAACCGGCGCGGCCATCCGCGTCACGGCGGTCTCCGCCGCGATCTGCGCCGGTTCGCCCAACCTTCGAACGCGGAAATCGGTATGTTCGCCGATCACGATGGCATCGTCCACGACGATGCCAAGCGTCAGGATCAGCGCGAAAAGGGAGATCATGTTGAAGGTCAGACCGAAGGCATGCATCATCGCGACGGCGGCCAGCATGGCGACCGGAATGCCGGCCGCGACCCAGAAGGCGGTGCGCGCGTTCAGGAAAAGAAAGAGGATGCCGACCACCAGCGCAAGGCCCAGCGCGCCGTTGTTGATGAGGATGTCGAGCCGCGCCCGGATATCCTCTGACCGGGTTCGGATCATGTCGATCTTCACCCCGGCCGGAAGCGTCGGGCGCATCTCCGCGGCGACTTTCTCGACCTCGGCCTGGATCGCCAGGGCGTCGCCCTGAACCGCGCGGTCGGCGCGGAGCGCAATCGCGGGGTTGTCGCCGACGTAATAAGCGTGAAGCTGTTCGCTGCCGCGCAAGCTGATCGTCGCGATATCGCCGAGCCGAAGATCGGTGCCGTCCGGTGCGGATTTCAGAACGATCTCGCCCAGCGTATCCGTCGTGCGCCGCTCGGACCCGGTGCGCAGCCGTGCCGAGCCATCGGCGACCTCGCCCGCCGGGTCGGGTGCCGCCTCGGCGGCCACGCGTTGGCCGATCTCGGACAAAGTCAACCCGTGGCGCATGAGTTGTTCCAGCGGTACGTCAATCAAAATTTCCGGATCGGCGACGCCCTCGATGCTCGCGCGGGTGACGCCCGCTTCAAAAAGGCGCGAGAGGAACTCATCGGCGAGCCGGAGGAGTTGGACGGGCTCGACTGGTCCGGTGATGATCATGTCGGTGACGCGATCGTGCCAGGCGCGCCGGACCACCTTGGGTGTTTCGGCCGCGACGGGCAGATTCGATACGCCCGCCACGGCTGTCTCGACATCGTTGAGCGCGCGCGCCATGTCCCAGCCCGGCTCAAACTCAAGCGTGATGCGCGCCAAGCCCTCCGACGACACGGAGGTGGAGCTTTCGACGCCCTCGACCGCAAGGAGGCTCGGCTCCAGCACCTCCACGATGCCACGATCGACATCCTCCGGCCCCGCACCGGACCATTGGTCCGTAACGATAATTTGCTGAATCACCACATCGGGGAAATATTGCGCCCGCATGCGGGGCAGTGTCGCAAGGCCTGCCGCGATCAGGATGACAAGCACAAGGTTCGCAGCCGTCGCATGGCGCGCGAAATAGGACAGCACACCGTGGGCCGCAGGGAATCTTTCGCCCGGATCGGCCATCAGCCGCCCATCCGCGTTTCGATCTGCTGAACCATATCGGCGGGCACCTTGCCCTCGCGAAGCCGGACAAGAAGGCGTTCCTTGGTATCCCTCGGCATCTGCCCGTTGCCTTCGACCAGCGCGATAAGTTCGGCGCGGCGTTCCGGTGTCAGATCGATCATGGCCGCTTCGGTCTCGGCGGCTCCGTTCGCACCGGACCGCGCGCTGTCACGGATCGGGCGGATCAGAATGCCCGCCCCGAGAAGTGGCGACCGTTCTGTCACCACCTCGCGCCCGGCAAGATCACCGACGCGGATGATCACGTCATCGCCCTGCTGGCGCAGAACCTCGGCGGGCACCGCCTCAAGCCGGTCACCATCGCCAAGGACCAGAAGCATCCCATCCGATCCAACCGCAGCCGCAGGCAAGAGGGCAACACCGTCGAGGGGCGGCGCCTCTATGCCGACAGTCACGAAATCGCCAGGCTTCAGTCCGCGCGGCTCGTGCAGCGTGGCGAAGACCAGCCGCCCGCTCAGCCCCGCGCCCACCGTCGCATCGACCCGCGTCAGTTCGCCCGGAGCGGTGAGTTCCGCCCCGTAAATGTCGAGCGCGGCGGTAACCGGCAGTGTCATCAGATTTCCCTCGGCGTCCGTCAGCGTGCTGAATTGCGCGGTGGAGACGCGAAATGAAATCTCAAGATCGTCGGGATCGACCAATTCGCCAAGCTTTTCGGTCTTCGCGACCAACCCGCCCGCAACCGCGACCACACCGGACAATACCCCGTCAAAGCCTGCGCGCAATTCCGTCTCTGCCAGTCGGCGCTCGGCGTCCGCGAGCGTGAGCTTCTGCCGCCCGATCGCGGTCCCGGCCTTGTCCACCCTCGCCTCGCCCTGTGCCAGGGCCTGACGGCGCGAAACAAGCGCCTGCTTGGCTGTCGACAGCGCAAGTTCAGCCGTCTCAAGATCGGTTGCCGTGCCGAAGCCGCGTGTACCAATGCCTTTTTGGCGGTCATAGGCGCCCTGGCGCAGCGCGACCTGTTCCTCCGCGACGGCCAGATCGGCGCGGGCGAGTTCCAGCGAACGCGTCGCGTCGCGCAGTTCCACCTCGGCATCGCGCAGACCCGCCTTGGCAAGGCCGAGCGCCGATTGCGCATCGGCCGGATCGATCCGAACCAGAATCTGACCAGCCTTGACTCGCGCGCCATCCGCGAAATCCGGCGCGAGCTCAACGATCTGCCCCGCCGCCGCCGCGCGAAGTTCGAGCGTCCTTCGGCTTTGAATCTCGCCATAGGCGGTCAGGACCGGCGCAATCCGCCCCGGCTCAAGCCGTGCTACGCGCGCACTGAACGACCGCTCCGCAGCAGGCCGGCCCGCTTCGGGAGGGGCCATTCGGATATCGATCGCGGATTTTAGTGCGCCAAAACCCACCGCGATCAGACCGAGGGTCAGCGCGAACAGAAATAATCCGGCAAGGCTTCGCGTTAGAAACCGCATATTTCCCGTCACTTATGGGCAGTAAAGATGGTATAGCGCGCGACGCCAACGTCAAAGCATTTCACGCTCAACGCGCGAAGCTGTTACTTCCGTCGCAAATGCTCGTCCAGACGTGGCATTATTTCCACGAAATTGCAGGGCCGATGGCGGAAGTCGAGCTGCCATTTCAGGATCTCGTCCCAGGCATCCCTGCAGGCGCCGGGACTACCGGGCAGCGCGAACAGATAGGTCCCGCCTGCCACACCTCCGGTTGCGCGGCTTTGCACCGCGCTGGTGCCGATCTTCTGCATCGAGACGATGGTGAAGACCGTGGCGAAGGCCTCGATTTCCTTCTCATAGACATCGCGATGCGCCTCGACGGTCACGTCGCGGCCCGTCAGGCCAGTGCCACCCGTCGAGAGGATCACATCCACCCCCGGATCGGCGATCCAGGCCCGCAACTGGCTTGCGATCTCGACCCGCTCATCCCGCAGGATCATGCGGTCAGCCAAGAGATGCCCGGCCTCGGTCAGGCGCTGAACCAGGGTATCGCCCGACCTGTCCTCGGACTGCGAGCGCGTGTCCGAGACCGTCAGCACCGCAATCCTGACCGGGATGAAGTCTTTCGTCTCCTCGATGCGGCTCATGCCAGACCCATCAATCTTGCCCGGATATCCAGCAGATCCGCCCAGGCCTCCCGCTTCGCCGCCGGGTTTCTCAGCAGATACGCCGGATGGGTCATCGGCATCGCAGGACGGTCAAATGCTTCCGTCCAGTTGCCGCGCAGCCGCAGGATGCCGCGCTGGCCCAATGCCGCGGCACAGGGCGTGTTGCCCATAAGGACGATGATATCGGGGTTCACAAGCTCCACATGCCGCTGCAAGAAGGGCAACATCATGGCGATTTCCGCTGGCTCCGGGTCGCGGTTCTGCGGCGGGCGCCAGGGCATGACATTGGTGATGTAAAGCGCCTCACCCGCATGATGCGCCGTCCGCGCAAGGCCGATGGCTGCGAACATCCGATCGAGAAGCTGCCCCGCGCGCCCGACGAAGGGCTTCCCTTCCAGATCCTCATCCCGCCCCGGCGCTTCGCCGAGGATCATCACCCGCGCTTCGGGGTTGCCATCGGCGAAGACAAAATTCCTCGCCCCCTTCCTGATCTCGCAATGCTCATATGCGGCCTGGATAGAGGCCAGCGATTCTAGGCTCACCGCCCCGGCGGCGGCGGCTTTCGCGACTTCGACCGGATCGGCCTCCTGCGGCGGCGGCACGGGCTCGGGCGCAGCGACGGCGGGTTTCGGCGCCTCGGCGGCGGCCTCATAGCGGTTGACCGGCGCCTCACCGATCGCCTCGTCCGCGCCAAGTTCCATCTGCCACTCCAGAAGAGCGCGCGCGGCGTGGTAGTCGATCTGAGAAACCCCCGAGTCCATGCCCGCCAAGCTATGCCGCATGCCCCGCCGGGACAAGGCGGCGCATTGACCGTTGCCCGATCCGCGTTCCTTTGCCATAAGCGGGCGAAACGGGACCGGAGCCACCATGACCTTCCGCGCGCGTCATCTTCTCGGCATCGAACATCTGGAACCGGAAGAGATTCGCACCGTCCTCGACCTTTCCGAGAAATACGTCGAGCTGAACCAGCGCACGGTGAAGCATTCCGACGCGCTCGACGGCATGACGCAGATCAACATGTTCTTCGAGGCCTCGACCCGTACGCAGGCGTCGTTCGAACTGGCCGGCAAGCGGCTCGGCGCGGATGTGATGAACATGTCGATGCAGCATTCGTCGGTGAAGAAGGGCGAGACGCTGATCGACACCGCGCTGACGCTGAACGCCATGCATCCCGATCTTCTGGTGGTCCGGCATCCCGTCGTCGGGCGCGGTGAATCTTCTGGCCTCCAAGGTCAACTGCGCCGTCCTGAACGCGGGCGACGGTCGGCACGAACACCCGACGCAGGCGTTGCTCGACGCGCTGACGATCCGCCGCGCCAAGGGCCGCATCCAGCGCCTGACCGTGGCGATCTGCGGCGACATCGCCCATTCCCGCGTGGCCCGGTCGAACCTGATCCTGCTCGGCAAGATGGAAAACCGCATCCGCCTGATCGCGCCGCCGACGCTGATGCCCTCGGGCGTGCAGGACCTTGGCTGCGAGGTCTACGAGGACATGCGCGAGGGGCTGAAGGGCTGCGACGTGGTGATGATGCTGCGCCTTCAGAAGGAACGCATGGACGGCGGCTTCATCCCGTCCGAGCGGGAATACTACCACCGCTACGGGCTGGATGCCGAGAAGCTGGCCTTCGCCAAGGAGGACGCCATCGTCATGCATCCCGGCCCGATGAACCGGGGGGTGGAGATCGACGGCGAACTGGCCGACGACATCAACCGGAGCGTCATTCAGGATCAGGTGGAGATGGGCGTCGCGGTGCGGATGGCCTGCATGGATTTGCTGGCGCGGAACCTGCGGGCGGAGCGCGGACGGCAGGCGGTGGGGGTGATGGTGTGATGGATGTTATCGGTGGGATCTCTGTGGCAACCGAGGGCCTGAAGCTCGTCAACGAGTTGAGCAGGCTCGACCCAGACTGAGGTCGACAAAGCGGACTTGAAGCGTTCGGATTATTCCGACACTTGCCGATATAACTGTTTGGAGTGCACAATGAAGCCCTGCGAAAGCGCTCACGGAACGAGTTTGCGTTGCCGTTCAGCGATTCGGGTAACTTCTTCGCTGGCACTGGAAGCCAAACCCCGACTTGTAGATGATCGGGAGCAATCGTCTGAAACAGTCTGACCAACGGCAATCGTGCATTGGCGAACCTTTCTGCAATCTCTGCTCCGTGAGCGATCGAAGCTTCTCTTGCGCCTATCGGCATTTCGACGCGAAGCCGAGGCAATCTTGCGCACACTATCCACTGCGACAGGGACTGCAGAGACACAATATCGGTTACAAGGCTCCGTCGCTTCGCGAACCACGGCCAAAAGGCCTGACCTTGGATTGACCAGACATGACCACCCTCCTCACCAACGCCCGCCTGATCGACCCCGAGGCGCTGACCGAGACCACCGGCAGCCTGCTGATCGAGAACGGCCAGATCGCCGGGATCGGCGAGGTCAAGACCCCCAAAGGCGCGACCGTCATCGACTGCGGCGGCAAATGCCTCGCCCCTGGCATCGTCGACCTTGGCGTCAAGATCGGGGAACCGGGCGAGCGGCACAAGGAATCGTTCCGCTCGGCCGGTCTTGCGGCGGCGGCGGGCGGTGTCACCACGATCATCGCCCGGCCCGATACCAACCCTGCCATCGACAACCCGGAGACTCTCGAATTCGTTACCCGCCGCGCGGCGGAGGCCTCGCCGGTCCGCATCCGCCACATGGCCGCCCTGACCAAGGGCCGCGCGGGGCGTGAGATGACGGAGATCGGGTTCCTCCTCGACGCCGGCGCCATCGCCTTCACCGACTGCGACCATGTGGTGACCGACACCAAGGTCCTCGCCCGCGCGCTGACCTATGCGAATTCGCTCGGCGCGCTTGTCATGGGTCATCCGCAGGAGCCGATCCTGTCGAACGGCGCCGCGACGACCTCCGGCAAGTTCGCCTCGCTTCGCGGTCTGCCGGGTGTCAGCCCGATGGCCGAGCGCATCGGCTTTGACCGCGATATGGGCATGGTCGAGATGACCGGGGCGAAGTACCATTTCGACCAGATCACCACCGCCCGCGCCTTGCCGCCGCTGGAACGCGCCAAGACGAACGGGTTTGACGTCACGGCGGGGACCTCGATCCATCACCTCACGCTCAATGAATTCGACGTCGGCGATTACCGCACCTTCTTCAAGGTCAAGCCGCCGCTCAGGTCCGAGGATGACCGGCTGGCGGCGGTCGAGGCCGTCGCCTCGGGCATCATCGACATCATCTCCTCCATGCACACACCGCAGGACGAGGAATCCAAGCGCCTGCCCTTCGAGGATGCCGCGTCAGGCGCGGTGGCGCTGGAGACCTTCCTGCCCGCCGCGATGCGGCTTTACCACGCGGGCCACCTGACCCTGCCGCAGCTTTTCCGCGCGATGGCGCTCAACCCCGCCAACCGGCTCGGCCTGCCGCAGGGACGTCTGGCGGAGGGGGCGCCGGCCGATCTTGTGCTCTTCGACCCCGACGCACCCTTCCTTCTGGATCGCTTCAAGCTCCGGTCCAAATCCAAGAACACGCCGTTTGACGGCCAGCGGATGGAGGGTAAGGTGATCGGGACCTGGGTCGGGGGTGTCAGGGTCTTCGGGGCGGAGGGTTAGATGCCAGCGATCGAAACCGGGATGGCGATGCTGATCGTCATCGGACTGCTTGCCTATCTGCTCGGGTCGATCCCGTTCGGCGTTCTGGTGACCAAGGCCATGGGCCTTGGCGATCTGCGCCAGATCGGCTCCGGCAATATCGGGGCCACCAATGTCCTGCGTACCGGCAACAAGGGGGCGGCGCTCGCGACGCTCCTTCTCGATGGTGGCAAGGGGGCGGCCGCGGTGCTGATCGCCCGCGCCATCACCGGCCATGAGGATGCGGCGCAGATCGCGGCGCTCGGCGCCTTCCTCGGCCATCTCTTTCCGGTCTGGCTCGGCTTCAAGGGTGGCAAGGGGGTGGCGACTTTCCTCGGCACGCTTCTGGCATTGGCTTGGCCCGTGGGGCTGGCGGCCTGCCTGACCTGGCTGATCACCGCCGTTGTCGGGCGCATCTCATCGCTCGCCGCGCTCGTGGCGGCGGTGCTGGCCGTCGCCTGGGCGCCGCTTCTCGGCCATGGGCACATGATCTATCTGGTGGTCGTCCTCGCCACGCTGGTCTACTTCCGGCACCTGCCGAACATCGAAAGACTGAAGGCCGGGACGGAGCCGCGGATCGGCGGCAAGACCTAGCCCTAAAGCGCGCTGAGACGCACCCGATCAGTAGCTGTATTCGCCGTAGATCCGGGTCAGGTCGCCATTCCAGTCGCCGTGGTAGTGGTCCAGCAACTCATCCGCCGGGACCTTGCCGCTGTCCACGCTTTCCTGAAGCGCATTCAGGAAATGCGTCTCGTCCGGGACCATGCCGCCCGCGCCGGGGAGGGCGCGCGCCTTCAGCCCGGCCTCTGAGATCGCGACCACCTCGCGCGCCAGATCGTGCATGCGGATGCCACCGACCTCAGCCTGAAGCGCGGAAACCGATGCGTTGACGCGCAGCGCCTCGCGCGTCTCTGCGTCCCATCCCTTGACGAGGTCCCAGGCGGCGTCGAGCGCGGATTGGTCGTAGAGGAGGCCGACCCAGAAAGCGGGCAGCGCGCAAAGCCTGCGCCACGGGCCGCCATCCGCCCCGCGCATCTCAAGAAACTTCTTCAGCCGCGCCTCGGGGAAGATTGTGGTCAGATGGTCCGCCCAATCCGACAGTGTCGGCTTTTCGCCCGGCAGGGCGGGCAATGCGCCGCGCATGAAATCACGAAAGCTCTGGCCAAGCGCGTCGATATATTTGCCGTCGCGATAGACGAAATACATCGGCACATCGAGCGCATAGTCGACGTAGCGTTGGAACCCCATGCCATCCTCGAAGACAAAAGGCAGCATCCCGGTGCGTGCCGGATCAAGGTCCCGCCAGATCCTGCTGCGCCAGCTTTTGAAGCCGTTCGGCTGGCCCTCGAAGAAGGGCGAATTGGCGAAAAGTGCCGTGGCCACGGGTTGAAGCGCCAATGCCACACGGAACTTCTGCACCATGTCGACCTCGGACCCGAAATCGAGGTTCACCTGAACCGTGCAGGTCCGGTACATCATCTGCGTGCCATGCGTTCCGACGCGGCCCATGTAGTCGGTCATCAGCCGATAGCGCCCCTTCGGCATCATCGGCATCTGGTCATGCGTCCAGATCGGCGCGGCGCCAAGGCCGATGAACCGCGCGCCGATCTCGTCGGCAACGGTATGTACCTCGCGCAGATGTTCGTTCACCTCGTCGCAGGTCTGATGGATCGATTCCAGCGGCGCGCCCGAAAGCTCGAACTGCCCGCCGGGCTCCAGGCTGACATTCGCGCCGTCCTTGACGAGGCCGATGATATTGCCCTGCTCCTCAACCGGCGCCCAGCCGTATCGATCGCGCAGCCCCTCGAGCATGGCGCGGATCGATCGCGGCCCCTCGTAGGGCAAGGGCTTCAGCGTGTCCTTGCAGTAGCCGAATTTCTCATGCTCGGTCCCGATGCGCCAATCGGCCTTCGGCCTGCAGCCTTCGGCGAGGTAGTCGGCAAGCTGCTCGTACCGTTCGATCGGGCCGCCGCCCTGTTGGGGAATGGACATCTGGGGCCTCGGTCTGAACGTGCTCTCGGAAGGCTAGAGGTGAAGGTCGCGGTCGGGCAAGTCAAGACTGCGGTGCGGAATGAAGCGTCTAGTAGCCATGATAAATCGTGATTGTTCAGGCGGGCAGCGCCGGCCTCGGGCGGCGCCAGAGCGGCACGGTCGCCGTGCCTGCATCAAGCGCCGAGGCCAGGGCCGCCATGTCGATACCGGGCAAAGTCGCAAAGGCATCGTAGAGCTTTTCGGCCCCGGCCGCCTCGATCGGGATTAGAAGAACCTCCCCGCCGGATGTGCGCAGGCGCCACTGATGCGCGCCGCGGACCTCCGCCAAACGCAGCTCCGCCAGGTCGTCAAGCGCGACGAAGCCGCCGAAATCCGGGCCGAAATAGCTCACCTGCCCCTCGATCACGTCGACGACTCCGGGGGCGGCCACCGCGCGCTGAAAGCTGAGACGGCGAAGTGCCGTCATCGCCCAACCGAGCGACAGGAGCGTCAGGAGCGCGCCCACCGGCAGGAAAAGAAACCCGCCAAGCCGCATGATGAAACCGCCGACAAGCGCGGCCATGATCGCGACGGCCAGTTCGCTCCAACGCTTCAGACGGCGAGCGAGGTCGGGGCGGATGAAACTCATGCGGCGATCCTCGCCCGGTCGCGGAACAGCATCATCGATGTAGGGTCGGCGCGCAGGAAGTCGGCCGTGTGAGGGACACGCGCGGCACGCCCGTTCGCGGTGAAGGGGAACGCGCGGCACATGATATCACCAAGAAGTATCCGGTGGCGGTCTTGGCCGAGGTGGCGGTCGATATCCTCTGCCGCGATGGCCTCGCGCGGTTCCGGCCGCGTTCCTCTCACCGCGCTGCGATAGGCTATGTGCCAGCGCATAAGGCGCAGAGGAACCTGTAGCATCGCGCGGCCGAGGCTTCCCCGAGTGAATTCCGCAATGTCGACGGCATCTGCCTTCGTTGCCACATCAAGTATCACCGCCAGTCCCCCAGATGCGCCTGCCAGAGCGTCAACGCGGCGATGGCAGCGGTTTCCGCGCGGAGGATGCGCGGACCGAGCGAGACGGGTAGGATGAAGGGCGCCGCGCGCAAGGTCTGGCGTTCCTCTTCCGAAAATCCGCCCTCGGGACCGATGAGGATGGCCCAAGGGCCGCCTCCGGCATTCTCCAGAACCACCGCGGGGGAACTGGCGGCGGCGCTTTCATCGGCCCAGAGGATGCGGCGGTCCGACGGCCAGTCGGCAAGCAAGCGGCGGAGCGGCACCATCTCGGCGACCTCGGGCAGGCTCAGACCGCCGCATTGTTCGGCGGCCTCGCGCACATGCGCCCCGGCCTTGTCGCGGCGCAGACGTTCGGAATTGGTGAAGTCCGTAGTGACGGGCAAAAGCCGCGCCGCGCCCAGTTCGACGGCCTTTTCGACGATCATGTCGGTACGCGCCTTCTTGACCGGCGCGAAGATCAGCCAGAGGTCAGCAAGTGCGGTCTGTGCACGCGTCTGCTCCAGACAGGTCAGCACGCCCTTGCGTTTGCCAGCTTCCGCGACCTCGGCCAGCCATTCCCCATCGCGACCGTTGAAGAGAAGTACACGCGACCCGATGCCTTCCCGCATCACTCCGAAAAGGTAATGCGCCTGCGCCTCGCTCAAGGGAAGCGATTGCCCCGCACCGAGGGGGTGGTCTACACAGAGCCTGATCTTTGCCATCGACATGAGGCCGACAATATGAGCGCGACCCGCCGAACGCCAGATGCCGACGGTCCGGTTGCCGATGCGGTGACGGGCAACTGGGTCGACCGCCTCGCGCCGGAGTTCACGCGGCCGTACCTTCGGCTGTCGCGCGCGGACAGACCGATCGGGACCTGGCTTCTGCTCATCCCGTGCTGGTGGGGCGTGGCGCTGGCGGCGGCGCGGGACGGCTGGCGGATCTGGGATCTCTGGATCATCCTCGGCTGTGCTGCGGGCGCCTGGCTCATGCGCGGGGCGGGCTGCACCTGGAACGACATCACCGACCGGGATTTCGACGCCGCCGTCGCGCGGACCCGGTCGCGCCCGATCCCCTCGGGTCAGGTGAGCGTGAAGCAGGCGGTGATCTGGATGTTCGCGCAGATGGTCATCGCCGGTCTCGTCCTGCTGTCCTACAACTGGACCGCCATCCTTCTCGGCCTCGCCTCGCTTGGCCTTGTCGCGATCTACCCCTTTGCCAAGCGCTTCACCTGGTGGCCGCAGGTCTTTCTGGGCCTCGCCTTCAACTGGGGTGCGATCCTCGCCTATGCCGCGCATGGCGGAGAGGTTGGATGGGCTGCCGTGCTGCTTTACGCCGCGGGCATCGCCTGGACGCTCTTCTATGACACGATCTACGCCCATCAGGACAAGGAGGATGACGTTCTGATCGGCGTGAAATCCACCGCGCGGCTCTTCGGTGCGGCCACCGCAAAATGGCTTGGCTTCTTTCTGGTCCTCACCGTCACTCTGCTGACGCTGGCCATCCTCGCCGCGCTCCTGCCGTCCGCAGGTCCGGTAAAGCTCGGCCTCGCGCTGATCGCGCCCTGGGCGATGGGATGGCACCTTCTTTGGCAACTCGGGCGCCTCGACATCGAAAGCCCCGACACCTGCATGCGCCTGTTTCGGAAGAACCGTGACACCGGCCTCATCGCTGCGCTGTTTATTGCCGCAGCCGCGTTCCTGTGATTGATCCCCGCCGCGCGCGCGCATAGGAACAGGGGGTTCTGAGTCCCGTGAAAGACATCTGCCGATGCGCGCCCCTCTGCGGTTCCTGACCAAACTCCGCCTCCCCAGGGATTTTCGCGGACGCGTTCTACTGAACGCCGCCACGCCGCTTGCCTTCGTGCTGGCCGCACTGCTCAGCATAATCGGCGCGTCTTGGGCGGCAGCGGTCGTCGAGAGCCGTTCCGCCGAAGGCATTGCCGAGGCGCTGCACGGCGCGGGTCACGATTGGGCATCGGTTTCGACGGACGGGCTTCTCGTGACGTTGAGCGGAACCGCCCCGACCGAGGCGGCGCGGTTCCGCGCGCTCTCCGTCGCGGGAAGCATCGTCGATGCCGACCGCGTCACCGATGCGATCGACGTGACGGATGCCGCAGCCCTCAAGGCGCCAGATTACAAGATCGAGATCCTGCGCAACGACGACGGCATTTCTGTCATCGGCCTTATTCCTGCGGGAGAAGCCCATGAACGCATCGTCGAGGAGTTGAAACCCATCGCCGGGAACGGCAGCCTGACCGACATGATGGAAACGGCCGATCACCCGATTCCCGACGGCTGGGACGACGCGGTGAAATTCGGCATCAGTGCGCTGCGTGCCCTGCCCAGATCGAAGATTTCCATCGCCGCGGACAGCGTCGCGGTGACCGCCATTTCCGACAGCGCCGCCGAGAAAGCCAAGCTCGAAACCGATCTGGCGCGGCGGCGTCCAGAGCGGCTGAAAATCGCGCTCGACATCTCTGCGCCGCGCCCGGTGATTACGCCTTTCACGCTGCGCTTTCTGATCGACAGCGATGGTGCCCGTTTCGACGCCTGCTCAGCCGAGAACGAGAAATCGCGCGACCGTATCCTTGCCGCTGCGATCACGGCCGGCGCGACGGGCAAGCAGAATTGCACCATCGGTCTTGGCGTTCCGACCCCGGCCTGGTCCGACGCGGTGACGATGTCGCTGGCCGCCCTCAAGGAACTTGGCGAGGGATCGGTGACCTTTTCGGACGCAGACGTGTCGCTCATCGCGGCGGATACCGTGGAGCAATCCGACTTCGACCGCGTCGTGGGCGAACTGGAATCGAACCTGCCCGAGGTCTTCTCGCTCCATGCCGTGCTGACGCCGAAGCCCGACCAGAACGCCAAGGTGGTTGTCCCCGAATTCACCGCGACCCTCAGCGACAAAGGCATGCTCGAGATGCGCGGGCGGCTTGGCGATGAGTTGTCGCGCGATGCGGTGGAAAGCTATGCGCGCGCGCGCTTCGGCACGAATTCGGTCCATACGGCGGCGCGCATCGCCCCTGACATGCCGACAGGCTGGCCGGTGCGGGTGCTCGCGGCGCTCGAGGCGCTTGGCGAGTTGTCGAGCGGTCAGGCCGCGGTGCGCGAGGATGGTATTGACATCGTCGGGGTGACCGGCTCCACCGACGCGCGCGACACAGTGGCGCGCATCCTCTCCTCGAAACTTGGGGATGGCCAGAAATTCACGCTGAACATCCGCTATGACGAAAAGCTTGACCCGCTTCTCGGATTGCCGACGCCGGAGGAATGCGCGGCGAATGTCAACACGCTGCTCGCGACCCACAAGATCAACTTCGAGCCCGGCTCGGCCCAGATCGCGAAGGACGCGCGCGAGACGCTCGACAAGATCGCCGCGCTGATGAAGCAGTGCCCCGACGTGCCAATGGAGGTGGGTGGCCATACCGACAGCCAGGGCGGCGAGGAAATGAACCTCGACCTGAGTGAACAGCGGGCCGCGGCGGTGATCGCGGCATTGATGGAACGCCGTGTCCTGACCGGACATCTGACGGCCGTCGGCTATGGTGAAACTGTCCCGATCGCCGATAATTCGACCGAAGCGGGACGTGAGACCAATCGCCGGATCGAATTCAGGCTGATCGCGCAACAGGGCGAAAGCGCCGGAGGCACGACCGGATCCGAGGACGTCGCGCCGGAAGCGGGCAGCGCCGTTCCGGGCGACGGCGCAGGCGTAGGCACGGGTGACGACAAGCGTTCAGACACGCCGATGGACAGCGTGGATGCGACGGGCGAAGAGAAGCCGATGGACGGAGGCGACGAGGCCGACGCCGCGGCGGCGGCCGTCGAGGTGCAGGACGCGACGGAAGACATGCTCCATCCCAAGCTTCGCCCCGAAAATGGCGGCTCGGGCAACTGAGCGCGCGGCCGGGACATCTTGACCACCACCTGACATACGGGCAAAGCAACGGGCCATGAACAGAACCGAATTCATCATCGCGACGGCGATCATCCTTTTCGTGGCTTTCGGCCTTGGGTGGTTCGCCTGCTGGCTCATCAACCGCCTTTCCCGCGTCACACAGGCGGAGATGGGTGAACTGGACCAAATGGCGCGCGATCTCCACGACGCGGAGGAAACCCGCGATCAGGCCATCGAGTATCTTGAAGGGCGCGAGGCTGAGTTGACCAACCGGCTCAATCAGTCGAACGCAGAGCTTCGGGCTGCGATGGATGGCCTGCGCGACGCCCGGCGTGAGACGGACGAACTGCGCGCCTATATCGAACGGATGAGCGCGCGCTGAGCTCGCACTACCAGCGCGTCAGCGCCGCCTCGTCCTCATCCTTCGCGGCGACCCAGTCCGATCCGTCGGCGCCGATCTCCTTCTTCCAGAACGGCGCGCGGGATTTCAGGTAGTCCATGAGGAATTCAGCCGCCTCAAAGGCGTGCGTGCGATGCCGCGCGGCGGTTGCGACCATCATGATGGCCTCACCCGGCCGAAGCGTCCCGTAACGGTGGATGACAAGCGTATCTGCCAAGGACCAGCGGGTCATTGCCTCACCGACGATGGCGGCAATCGCCTTTTCGGTCATGCCCGGATAATGCTCGATCTCCATATGGGCGAGCGATCCGCGGTCGTCGCGCACGATGCCGAGAAAGGTCACCACGGCACCGACATCGCGATCACCCTGCCCGAAGCCCGCGCATTCGGCACCGTAGTCGAAGGGCTCGGACTGAACCCGTACCCGCATCCTCAGCCCCCCGTCATCGGCGGGAAGAAGGCGACCTCGCGCACGCCCGCGAGGGACGCCGAGAAATCGGACAGGTCCTGATCCAGTGCGACCCGGAGGGCGGAGACATCGGCGAAGGCGGCAGCATAGCGATCCTCGCGCGCCTTCAGTTCCTCCACCAGTTCCGCCACGGTCGCGGCCGAGGTTTCCAGCCGCTCGCGCGGCAGGCCGATGCGTTCACGCACCCAGGCAAAGTAAAGAACGTCGATCACTTGTCATCCTTCAGGAAAGGCAGCGCCTTCTTGAAATATTCCCATCCCGTGAGAAAGGTGAGTGCCGCGGCGATCCAAATCAAGGTCAACCCGACCATCGTCGCATAGGAGGAACAGCCGCGAGGCCCGCAGGAGCGGATCGGATCGGCCAGTCCCTGCGTGACGAGTTCGGCATATTGATCCAGCGTCAGACCACGCCGCGCGATACCTTCCAGATGCTCAAGCCCGGTCCCGAGGAAAAGGACCGCGATCGCCACCATCTGGGCCGTCGTCTTCCATTTGGCGAGCTTCGTGACCTTCAGCGTCCCGGCTTTGCTGCCGAGGAATTCCCGAAGGCCCGAGACGAAGACCTCGCGGAAGAGGATCACGGTCGAGGGCAGGATGAGCCAGGGGTTCATGCCGGAATAACCGGTCAGCACCATGATCGCGATGACGACCATCGCCTTGTCGGCGATCGGGTCGAGCATGGCGCCGAACTTCGATTCCTGCTTCCAGAGGCGGGCAAGGTAGCCGTCGAAATAGTCGGTGATGGCTGCCGATACAAAGAGGGTCAGGGCGAACCAGTCGGCCCAGGGCCGGTGGAAATAGAGGAACATCACCGCGACGCCCGGCGCGGCGAGCAAACGGAGAACCGTCAGCGTATTGGGGATGTTCCATTTCATGCCGGCACCCTAGCCGCTGCCCCTGTGCTCGGGAAGGGGGGTTGCGACACCTCGTGTCACTGCGTGTCGCGAAGGCCGTTTTCGATGGCGGGCCAGAGCTCCTCCGCCGGCTCGCAGCCGATGGCAAGGCGGACGAATCCGGGCGCCACGGCATCGCCCCAGCGGACCCTGCGTTCGGCAGAGCTATGGACGCCGCCGAAGGAGGTCGCCGGGCGCAGGAACGGACAGGCGGCGATGAAGGCATCCGCCGCTTCCGCCGATCTCAGCGTGAGACCGATCAGGAAACCCGAAGTCGCCATCTGGCGCCGAGCGAGGTTATGGGACGGATCCGAGGGCAGGCCGGGATAGCGGACCTTCACTGCGGGATGGGCGGCGAGCCCCCCGGCGATCAGGCCCGCGGTCCGGCACATCCGGTCGAAGCGGATTTCCAGCGTCTCCAGGCTGCGATGCAGAAGCCACGCCTCGAACGGGCCAGGGATGGTGCCGGAGAGTTTGCGCCAGTCTTTCATCGTCGCGATCAGCTCCGCATCGCGGCTCGCAACGTGGCCCATCAGGATGTCCGAATGCCCGCCCGGCGCCTTCGTGTCCGAGGCGACGACGATATCCGCGCCGAGATCCAGTGGACGCTGGCCGAAGGGCGTCATCGTCGTATTGTCGACGACCGTGATGCCGCCCGCCGCTGCGACGGATTGGGTCACCTCGGAGATGTCGCAAAGGTCGAGGCCGGGATTGGAGGGCGTCTCCACGAAGACCAACCGGTAGCCGGAGAAACCGCCATCCGCGAATTGGGCAGTCGGGCGCTGATCGAACTTGACGCCAAGCTTGGCAAGGAAACGATCGCCCAGAAGCCGGGTCGTGTAGTAGCCGTCAGAGGGCAGGAGCACGCGGTCGCCGGCGGCGAGAAGGGCGAAAAAGGGCGCGGCGATGGCGGCCATGCCGGAGGGGAAAAGGAGCGTCTCCGCCCGTTCGAGATGGGCAAGCATTTCCTCGGTCGCTTCCCAGGTCGGATTCTCGGACCGTCCGTATGCCGGAAAGCCCGCCGGATCGCCCGGCAGGTGGAACATCGACGTCAGGGTCAGCGGCAGCGACAGGGGTTCACCCTTCGCCAGGGTCCGCCCCCTCAGATGCAGGAGTTCAGCGGCGGAGGGGGTCTTGTCGTCGGTCATTTCGCGGGTCCTGTGCGGGGAGGCGTAGCCGCACCCTAGTGGCATCGAAGCGCGCAGAGAAGGGGGCGTTTTACGGTGCTTTCACATGTGAAACGTAGCTCAACATGCTGTTTTTACTGTTATCTATGATTCCTGTTAACCGATTCCCTGCCGCCTGCGGGCGCCCGAAAGGCACAAGGAGACGGCGCGAGATGTTGCCGTCGCAGCCCGCTTGCCATTGGCGCAGCGCCTTCAGACGTGCGGCAACCCGCATTGCCGCGCCGGAGCGCGCGTTGGTGCGATCTCAGTCGATCTGATCGGTCCAGACCTCGAAGCCATTCAGGGTGTTCATGCCGAAGGAGTGGATCAACGGCACATCGGCGGCGTCGCGGCCGCGTGCGACGAGGATGCGCCCGATGCGGGGCATGTTGTTGCGCGGATCATAGACCCACCAGCCATCGTCGAGATAGACCTCCATCCAGGCGGCGAAATCGCCCGCTTCGTAAGGCGGCGGCATGCCGATATCGCCCAGATATCCGGTGCAGTAGCGTGCCGGGATGTTCATGCAGCGGCAAAAGGTGATGGCGAGATGGGTGTAGTCGCGGCACACGCCGACGGCTTCCGCATAGGCCTGCGCGGCCGAGCGGGTCGCGCGGGCCTGAAGATAGTCGAACCGGATGTGGTTATGCACGAAATCGCAGATCGCCTGAACCCGCGCGCGACCCGGCGGCGTATTTTCGAAGAGCCGCCAGGCTTCTTCCGACAAAAGATCCGTGTCGCAATAGCGCGAGCCGAGCAGGAAGGCGATCGTTTCATCCGGCAGCGCCTCGACCGGGGTCTGAAACGCATCGGGGGCCGCCGCATCGGGCAGACCGCTATCGCGGATCACCGCATCGTTGCCGATGCTGAACAGACCGGCGGGGGCCACGAGCCGCGTGCACCAATTGCCGAAGAGATCCCTGTAGGTCGTCAGGGGGACGGGCGGAGTGGTCACGATCTGGTCGGGATGTTCCAGGTCTTGCGCGCGCGAAAAATGCACGTTCAGAAGCGCGATCATCGGCGTCGGCTGCGTCAGGAGCAAATCGAACCGGCAGCCCAGCTTAATGCGCATGTTCAGGCCTCTTGCATGTTTCTGTATTCGGAAGATCGGGCGCGACACGCGTCCTGCTGCCGCCCCGAGTCACGGGCAGCCTGCCTTTATCCGCCGGAAAAATTGCGATGCGGTCGGCGTTACCGCTTCCGGTCAAAGCGCGACCAGTCCTTGCGATGCTCCGCCCCGACCGGTGCGTAGGTATCATCGAAGATCGATGGCCGTTTCGGAGCGGGCGGCAGTTCAGGCACTGCGGCCGTCGCAGTGTTTCCGGCGGGGATATGCGGTGCGAACGGGCGGCGGGGGGCTTTCGGGTCCGTCTTGGGGTTGGTCATTCAAAGGAATCCCTGTGTGGCAAGGCACGCCTTGCGGTGATGGGGTCTGAGGCAACGCAGCGGCGCTGTCGCGACAAGGGCGTCTGAGCAAGCCTGGTCGCCCTGGTCCGCTTCAAGCATTCGGGCGGATCAGGTGGCTGAGCGTCAGTGAATTCTGGGCTGTCGGCGATCGATGCAGGCCTTGCAGCCCGCAGGATTGGCCAGATTTTGGGGTATCGGCGTCCACAAGACTGCCTCCGGGGCACCGCAAAGGATATTCGCGGGTGCAATGGACATAAGCGCATTCGCGGAAGATTGCGAGGGCCGCGCCAAATTAGCTGTCGGATCGGCTGGCGCCCGTCTCGCCTAGCCCTTCGCGTGGAAGAAATCGTAAACCGTCTGGGCCATTGCCGCGGATATCCCGTCAACCGCCTTCAGATCCTCAAGCCCCGCGCGTGCGACGGCCTTGGCGGAGCCGAAATGCTGGAGAAGCGCGCGCTTGCGGGCCGCGCCGACGCCGGGAACCTCGTCGAGAGGGGTTGCGCCGATCGCCTTGGCGCGCTTCGCCCGGTGTGCGCCGATGGCCCAGCGGTGGGCCTCGTCCCGCAGGCGCTGGACGAAGTAGAGAACGGGGGCGTTGTGCGGCAGCGCGACGGGGCGAAGCCCGTGGCGGTGGAATTCCTCCTTCCCGGCGTCGCGGTCGATGCCCTTGGCGACGCCGATCATGGCGATATCCTCGACACCGAGGTCCTCCATGATCTGCCTGACCGCTGAAACCTGCCCGGCGCCGCCGTCGATGAGGAGAAGGTCGGGCCAGGCTTCGCTTTCCCGGTCTGGGTCTTCCTTCAGGAGACGCTGGAAGCGGCGGGTCAGCACCTCTTTCATCATGCCGAAATCGTCGCCGGGCGTAAGGTCGGCGCCCTTGATGTTGAACTTGCGGTACTGGCTTTTGATGAAGCCCTCGGGGCCTGCGACGATCATGCCGCCGACGGCGTTGGTGCCCATGATGTGGCGAGTTGTCGTAAACCTCGATCCGGCGGGGCGGAGCGTCGAGATCGAAAGCCTCGGCGAGGTGTTCAAGGAGCTTCGACTGCGCCGCACTCTCAGACATCCGTCGGGCGAGGCTTTCGCGGGCGTTGCGGGCGGCGTTTTCGACAAGCTCGGCCTTTTCGCCGCGCTGGGGGACGGCGATTTCGACGCGGCGGCCGGCGCGGTCGGACAGGAGTTCGGTCATCAGGTCGGCATCCTCGATGGGATGCGACAGGAGGATCAGGCGCGGCGGCTCCTTGTCGGCGTAGAACTGGCCGAGGAAGGCTTCGAGCACCTCGGGTTCCTCTGCGCCGGAGCCGGTTCTGGGGTAGAAATCGCGGTTGCCCCAGCTCTGGTTGGCGCGGATGAAGAAGACCTGAACGCAGGCCTGCCCGCCTTCCATGTGAAGCGCCACCACGTCCGCCTCGGCCACGCCGCGCGGGTTGATGCCCTGGACCTGCTGGATCTGGGTCAGCGCCTTGATCCGGTCCCGAAGAGCGGCGGCGCGTTCGAATTCCATCGTGTCCGAGGCTTCGGCCATATCCCCGGCCAGCTTCGCCTGCACCTGCGTGGACTTGCCTTGGAGGAAACGCTCCGCATCGGCGACGAGCGCGCCATAATCGGCTTCGCCAACGTAGCCCACGCAGGGGGCAGCGCAGCGCTTGATCTGGAAAAGCAGACAAGGCCGGGTGCGGCTGGCGAACATCGCGTCGGAGCAGTTGCGCAGGAGAAAGACCTTCTGGAGCTGGTTGAGGGTGCGGTTCACCGCGCCCGCGCTGGCGAAGGGACCGTAGTAATTGCCCTTTTCCTTCTTGGCGCCGCGATGCTTCTTGATCTGTGGAAAGGCGTGTTCCCTGGAGACGAGAATGTTCGGAAAGGACTTATCGTCACGCAGGAGGACGTTGAAATAGGGCTTGAGTTGCTTGATGAGGTTCTGTTCGAGCAGCAGCGCCTCGGTCTCCGTCCGGGTCGTCAGGAACATCATGGACGCCGTGGCGTGGATCATCCGGGCGATCCGCGCCGAATGGCCCGAGGGGCGGGCGTAGTTCGAAACCCGCGCCTTGAGGTTCCGCGCCTTGCCGACGTAAAGCACCCGACCCTCGGCATCGAGCATGCGGTAAACGCCCGGTTGTGCGGTCAGCGTCTTCAGATAGGACTGGATGACCGGATGTCCGGCTTCCTTCCCTAGCGTCACCTCAGCCATGCCTTACGCGCTTTCCTGTCGGTTCCGGTTTCGGGGTTTCGATTCCCCCAACCGCTGCAACCTTACGAGGCGTGACGCAAGAGAAAACCTGTCCACTGAATCTGTGGATAAGTCTGGTGAAAAGAAATAGGCACCGGGAAATTTTCCTTGTTTTCGGCTGGCTTCATCACTTTGCCTAATTTTTAGGCACAGCCGCAATGTATTGATTTTAAACGAAAATAATTTGATATCACACAAATGCCTGATTCCATTGAGAAAATCGTAACATGTTTGTTACAACCGGCCGGAAAGTGGACAAGTCAAGAGCCGAGACGCAAAAACCAACCGATATTTGCTAGTCCACACCCAGAATATCGGGCGTCTGCCAGGCCAAGTGTTGTCCCCCGTCGACGCAGATAAGCTGGCCCGTGACGGCCTTCGCGTCGAGCAGGTATCCAAGCGCCGCGGTGATATCGTCGGGATCGGCGCCGCGCTTCAGGATGGTCGCGGCGCGCTGCGCGGTGAAATGCGCCTCGGACTGACGGGCGCCCTTCATGGTGGGACCGGGGCCGATGGCGTTGACGCGGACGGCGGGGCCAAGCGCCTGTGCGGCGGTCCGGGTGAAGGCCCAGAGGCCCATCTTGGCGATGGAGTAGGACATGAACTCGGGCGTCAGCTTCAGCACCCGCTGGTCCAGCATGTTGACGACCAGGCCGGAGGCCAGAGGTTCCGACCCATCGGTCGCCGGACCTGACACCTGGGCCGCAAAATCCTGCGTCAGGGCGACGGGCGCGCGCAGGTTGGATTCGATGTGGCGATCCCAGCTTTGGCGGGTGCCGGTGCGGATGGTGTCGTATTCAAAGATCGAGGCGTTGTTGATGAGAACGGAGAGCGGCCCGCCGAGCGCCTTTGCCGCCCGGGGAATAAGGCCGCGCACCGCATCCTCGATGAGAAGGTCGGCCTGAAGCGCCACCGCCGTCACGCCGAGCGCGCGCGCTTCATCGGCGGCATCTTCGGCCTCATCCCGCGAGGTGGCGTAGTGGAAGACCACGTCATGGCCGCGGGCCGCCAGATAGAGCGCCATCGCGCGGCCAAGACGGCGACCGGCGCCGGTGACAAGCGCCCTGCCCCGCGTCATGACTTGCCTCCGCAGTCGCAAGGCCCCTTGCCGATCAGCGGCTTGCCGCACCTTTTGCAGCGGGCGGCAGCCAGACGCTTTGGTGCTTTCGGCCCGCCGCCGGGCAGGCGAAGACGCCCGAAGAGCGCCAGCACGAGCATTCCGATCAGGAAGAATGTGATGACCTTGACCATGCGTCAGAGCCCGAACTGCGCCCAGAGTGCGCGATCCTCGATACCGGCGATCGCATCGCCGACAAGCCGCGCCCCAAAGCGCTGAAGGAGCCCCTTCTTCACGCCGTACGGAATCAGCCTTACCTTGTCGCCGTAGAGCGCCTTGAGTTTCGGGACCATGTGCGCACATCCATCCGCGAGGCCGAGATCGACCGCCTGCTGACCGACCCAGACAGTGCCGTCGAAGAGGTCGCGATCACCGGTGAGACGCGCGCCACGGCGGGCTGTGATCTGCGCCTTGAACCGCGCATGCAGCGGTTCAAGGATCGCACGGAGGCGCGCGACATCTTCTTCCTTCTCTGGCCGGAACGGGTCGAGGAAGCTTTTCGATGCGCCGGCGGTATGCACGCGGCGTTCGATCCCGTGTCGCCCGATCAGTTCGGCAAAGCCGAAGCCTGCCGAGATCACGCCGATGGACCCGACGATGGAGGTTTCATCGACCCAGATGTCATCCGCCGCCGAGGCAAGCCAGTAGCCGCCCGAGGCCGCGACATCCTCGACGAAGGCATGGACAGGGATGGATTTCTCATCTGCCAGCCGGCGGATGCGTGCCGCGATCAGCGAGGATTGCGCAGGCGACCCGCCGGGCGAGTTGATGGCGAGGGCCACGGCCACGGGCTTTTTCTGAAAGGCACGCTCGATCACCGGGCCGAGGCTTGCATCATTCAGGCCCGTACCGAAACGGCCGCCCGAGGCGATCGCCCCTTGCAAGCGGATCACGGGAACTCTCGGCGACTTGGCGGTGAGGAAGGGTATTCTGATCATGCAAGTGATGTAGTGGGCAGCATTCCGGGCGGCAATAGCATTCGCATCTTCCACGGGATTCCCGCCGCCTGTAGGGTCACGACCATGATTCAAAAGCTTGAGATGTTCATCGCCCTCGCCAATGAGCGGCATTTCGGTCGGGCGGCCGAGTCGGTCGGGGTGACGCAGCCGTCGCTCTCCTCGGCGATCCGGCAGTTGGAGGATCAACTTGGGGTGCAGCTTGTCTTTCGCGGCTCGCGCTTTCAGGGACTGACACCCGAGGGGCAGAGGGTGCTCGACTGGGCGCTCAGGATCGTCGGCGATGCGCGGACGATGCGCGAAGAGATGCGGGCCATGAAGCGCGGCGTGTCAGGCAAACTCAGAATCGGGGTCATTCCGACCGCGCTGCCAGTGACCGCGCGGCTGACGGTTCCGTTCCTTGAGCGCAATCCCAACGTCGATCTCACCATCCTGTCGCGCACCTCCATCGAGATCCTCGAAGGGATTGACCGGCTGGAGCTTGATGCCGGGATCACCTATCTCGACAACGAACCCTTGGGCCGGGTGACGCAGGTCCCACTTTACAGTGAGAGCTACCGGCTTCTGGTGGCCGAGACGCGACCCGAGGCGAAGATGCGCGTGATCTCATGGGCCGAGGCGGCACAATTGCCACTCTGCCTGCTGACCGGAGACATGCAGAACCGCCGCATCATCAACCAACATCTGACGGAGGCGGGGGCCGTCGTCCGGGCGCGGGTCGAATCGAATTCCTCCATCGCGCTCATCTCGCATGTCGTCACTGGCCGATGGGCCTCGATCGTCGCGCATCCCCTGAGCGACATGTACGCAGAGACAGGGCTAAGGGCCATTCCGATCCGCGACCCGGACGCGCATCACACGGTCGGGCTGATCGCGGCGTTTCGCGAGCCCTACACGCCGGTGCTCACCACACTCATCGAAGAGGCGCGCCGCGTCGCCTGGGTCTGAGCGTTACGCGCCGAGACGGCCCTCTGCCCCGAAATGGCGCGGAAAGAAGGCGGCGGCGCAGGCCCAGACCGTCGCAAGCGCCTCGTCCCGCCCGTAGGGGTCGGACATGGTCATCAGATCAAGCCAGACACCTTCGGTCGTCACCCGGAGCACACGCGCGGCGCGCGCCGCGTTCCAGGCGTAGCCATGGTCATCATTCATCCGCTGGCAGAGCGATTCGAGCGTACTGGTATAGGCGAGGTCGTTTGAGCTGCAATGATCCTGATACATCGGGCGGCTCTGCGCCTCGCCCCAGAAGGAGCACCAAGCGGAAAGGCGATCGGCGGTGCAGATCTTCGGATCGAAATCGGCGCGCAGCATCGCTTCGATCTGCTCTGGTGCGCCCGGTGAGGCGGCTTCAAGTGCCGTCTGCCAGCTCTCGCGATATTCGTCGGAGAGATGGCGCAGCGTGGCCGACAGCAGCTTTTCCTTCGTCTCGAAGTGGAAGTTCACCAGCCCGTGCGACAGGCCCGCCGCGCGCGCCACCTCGCCCATCGTGGTGCGCGCATAGCCATGGGTGGCCAGCGTAGAGATCGTCGCCTCGATCAACTGAAGCTGCCGTTCACCACGGCTGAGCTTGCGGCGACCTTCGCTGCGTGTGTCTTGTTCGTCCGCCGTCATGCCTGTCCTGCCTTTGGCCGACTCATAGCCGAACTCCGTCGCCATGGTAACGCATTTCATTTTGATTGACAGTTCAATCAGAATTCTGCGAGCATAGGCTCATTCCGCAAAAACTCAGGATGACCCATGCTGCCCCTTCCGCGACCGCGATCTGTCGAAATCCAACGCCCAGTATAAGCGCGCGCTGAAGCGGCTGCCGCTCGGGGTCGCCTCGACGTTCCGATATTGGGGCGACGACCGGACGATCTATGTCGATCACGGCAAGGGTGGCCGGATGTGGGACATCGACGGTAATGCCTACGTCGACTACCGGCTCGGCTACGGCCCGGCGATCCTTGGCTATGCCGACGACCGGGTCGATGAGGCAGCGCGCAAGGGGATGGAGGTCGGCGGCGTCTTCGCGCTGTCGACCGAACGCGAGCTGGCCGTCGCGGAGCGCATCGCGAAGATGGTGCCTTCGGTCGATCTCGTCCGCTTCTCCAATTCCGGGACCGAGGCGGTGATGGCGGCTTTGCGGCTCGCCCGCGCTCATACCGGACGCGACAGCTATCTGCTGGTCGAAGGTGGCTATCACGGGCTTTTCGACGCTGCGATGTGGATGGCTAACATGGAGGACTGGAACCCCAGTTCGAACCGCGACCCGCAGGTCGTGTCCTACGGGCAGGGCATCCCGATGACGCTGAAGGAACTCGCGCACCTCGTCCCGATGAACGACTGCGAGCGGCTGGAGGATACGTTCAGGAAGCACGGCGACAGCCTTGCCGCGATGCTGATCGAGCCCATTCAGGGCAATTGCTGCGGCATCAGCGCGCGGGCGGACTATGTGAAGCTTGCCCGCGAACTTTGCACCAAACACGGTGTCCTGCTCATCATCGACGAGGTCAAGACCGGCTTCCGCGTCGGCAAGGGCGGCATTCAGGGCATCCTCGGCGTGACGCCCGACATCTCCACCTTCGCCAAGGCGATGGGCAACGGCTATCCGATTGCAGTCGTCGCGGGGCGCGAGAAGGTGATGCGGACCTTCCGGTATGGCGGTGCGTCACATGGCGGCACCTATACCGCCCATTCGGTCAGCCTCGCCGCCGCCGAAGAAACCCTGCGCATTCTTGACGAGACGCCGGCGCTCGAGACAATCGCCTCATATGGTGAGGCGCTGAAGTCGGGGATTTCCGACATTCTGAGCGCCCGCGACATCACCCATTCCTTCAGCGGCCACCCGTCGATGTTCGGTGTCTTCTTTGCCGAGACACCGCCCGACAACTACCGCGCCTGGAAGACCTCGGACTACAGCTTCTACGACCAGATGGCCTATTACCTCCACGACCTCGGCATCATCGTGGAACCGGATTCGCGCGAACCGTGGTTCATGTGCGAGGCACATGGGCTGGACGCGACGTGCCTGGCCGACACGCTGAAAGCGGTCGAGACGGCGGTCGACCTGACACTTCAGCATGTCGAGGACGAAGCGAAGCGCGCATGACCTACGATGCGGTCATCGTCGGCGCGGGCCATAACGGGCTGGTGACCGCCTGCTACCTTGCGCGCGCCGGGATGAAGGTCTGCGTCGTCGAGAAGAACGACTGGATCGGCGGCGCGGCGGTCAGCCGGGAGCTTCACCCCGGCTTCACCTATTCGAACTGCTCCTATGTCTCGCAGCCTTTTCCGGCCCGAGATCATGCGCGATCTGGAACTGCCGAAGCACGGACTTCAGGTCTTGCCTTACGAGGGCGGCGCGGTGTTGAAGGAAGACGGCGGCTATCTCGGCATGTTCCGCGACCACGACGCGAACCGCCGCGAATTCGCCCGCCATTCGCCGCGCGACGCCGAAGCCTATGACCGCTACGCCCGCGACGTGCTGCGCCACTGCCGATTCATCCGGCCGATGCTGCTGCGCACGCCGCCTGACCCCTCGTCATGGCGCCCGCGCGACCTTGCAGAACTGGCATGGCTCGGCAAGCAGATGTTCGGCCTCAGCGAGGCGCAGATGTACGACATGATCCGCTTCTGGACGATGTCGATCAGCGACTTCCTCGATGAATATTTCGAGAGCCCGGTCATCAAGGCCTATCAGGCGGTCGCCTCGATCATCGGCACGGCGCTTGGCCCGATGTCGCCCGGCACGGCCTATGTGCTTTTGCATCACGCCATGGGCGATGTGGACGGCAATGTCGGCGCCTGGGGGTTCGCGCGGGGCGGGATGGGATCGATCACCAAGGCCTTGGCGGCGTCCTTGCGGGCGGCGGGCGGGGAAATCCGCGTCGGCCATGGCGTCGAGCGGATCGTGGTGAAGAACAGCCGCACGACCGGCGTCGTCCTGTCGAACGGCGACGAGATCGCGGCGAAGCGGGTCGTGTCGAACATGGACGTGAAGCGGACCTTCCTCAAACACGTCGATGAAGCCGAACTGCCCGGCGACTTCGTCAAGCGCGTCCGCGCCTTCAAGACACGCGGCTCCTCGGGCAAGCTCAACATCGCGCTCGACGCCGCGCCACGGTTTGCTGCGCTGCCAGAGGGTGCGCCCTTCATCAAGGGCGATCTGCACTTCACCAATTCCATCGAGCGGATGGAGCGTGGCTATGACGACTGGAAGGCCGGGCGCTTCAGCCGCGATCCGTTCCAGGACATGATGATCCCGACGATGATCGACCCGACGATGGCGCCGCCGGGCAAGCATTTCATGTCCTGCTTCGTGCAATACGCGCCGCCGAAGATCGAGGGCCGCGACTGGACCGACGCCGACCGCGACGCCTTCGCCAAGACCTGCATCGATCAGATCGAGGCCTACGCGCCGGGTTTCCGCGACCTCATTCTGCACGTCGAGGTTCGCACCCCGCGCGAACTGGAAGCCGAGGTCGGCCTGACCGAAGGCAACATCTTCCAGGGCGAACTGACATTCGACCAGTTGCTCTTCAACCGCCCGGTGCCGGGCTATGCGCAATACCGCAGCCCGATCCGCGATCTCTGGATCTGCGGCTCGTCGACCCATCCGGGCGGCGGCGTGATGGGCGCGCCGGGGCGCAACGCGGCCGCCGAGATCCTGCGCGAGGCCAAGACACCCGCCAAAGACATGAGCGACGCCTATGTCATCGTATGATTGCATCGTCATAGGCGGCGGCACCAACGGGTTGGCCTGCGCGGCGCGGCTGGCCCGGAAGGGGCGGCGTGTCGTGGTGCTTGAAGCCGCCGACCGCGCCGGTGGCGGGGCGTTGGGCGGTGAATTCGCGCCCGGGTTCCGCAGCCCCGGCCTTGCCCATGTCGCGAACATGATCGACCCGCGCGTGGCGCGAGGAACTGGCGCTTGACAGCCACGGCCTGGATTATCACACGACCGAACGTCGCCAGCACCGCGCTTTCGCCCGACGGGCGATCATCTGCGGCTCGAGGGCGCGTTCGGGCGATACGCTCACCGGCGACATATCAGCGACGCCGACCGCGCCGCGTGGGCAGAGCTTCGCGCCCGCCTCATGCGTTTTGCCGCAGCGCTTGCCCCGTTTCGCGAGATGACCCCGCCACGGCTGGCGCGCGGCGCCGGGAACGAATGGTCGCAGCTGGCGCAGGCTCGGCCTCGGTCTTCGCCGCATGGGCAAGGCGGACTTCCGCGAGTTCCTGCGCCTCTTCCTCATCAACGTCTGGGACGTGCTGAACGACGAACTCGACCGATGACCGGCTGAAGGGCATCGTCGCCTTCGACGCGACGCTGGGAAGCTGGCTCGGCCCGCGGTCGCCAAACTCGCTGCTGCTCGCTGCTGAACCGGCTCTCGGGCGAGGCGGCGGGCGCAGCGGGCGGCGCTCTGCCATTCCGAAGGGCGGGATGGAGGCCGTCGCCGCCGCTCTGCGTCTCGGCCGCAGAGGCGGCGGGGGTCAGCATCAGGACTGGTGCACCGTCGCGCGGATCATGGTCGAGGACGACCGCGCCTGCTGGGGTGACTCTGGCCGGGCGAGGAACTCCGCGCGCCGCTTGTCGTCTCGGCCATCAGCCCGAAGACGACACTCCTGTCGCTCGTCGGGCCGCGCCATCTCGACACCGGCACGACCATGCGGATCACGCATCAGAAGTCGCGCGGCGCTGCGGCGAAGCTGCATCTGGCGCTGAAGGCCGCGCCGGATTTCCAGGGGGCCGACGTGAAGACCCGCCTCGTCATTGCGCCGAGCGCCGATCACGTCGAACGCGCCTTCAACCCGGTGAAATACGGCGAGGTGCCGGAGGCGCCGGTGATGGAGATCGTGATCCCCTCGGCCTTTGAGCCGGGCTTTGCGCCCGACGGCCAGCATGTCCTCTCCGCCATCGTCCAATACGCCCCCCACGCCCCGCGCAGCGGCGAGGATGCGGCCCGCGCCGCGATGCTGGAGGCCACGCTGGCGCAGCTTGAAAGCCCACGCGCCGGGCATCCGCGACCTGATCGTCGGGCAGGAGATGCTCATGCCCTATGACATCGAGCGCCGCTACGGCATGCCGGGCGGCAACTGGCACCACGGCGAGCTTTCGGTCGAGCAGATGCTGTTCCTCAGGCCCATCCCCGGCATGGCGCAATATGCGACACCGATCGAAGGCCTCTGGCTCGCCTCCGCGGGCACGCATCCGGGCGGCGGGATTTCCGGCGCGTCGGGCTGGAACGCGGCGGGGCGGATATTGCAGGAGGTGCGGGCATGAAGGCCGATCCGCGTCTGCACTACCAAGCGCCGCTTCTGCGGACGCCGTTTCATGCCCGCACCTCGGCGGCGAATGTCCTCAATCGCTGGGGCAACTGGGGTGGCTACACTTCGGCTCTCGCCTATGACGACGAGGCGATGGAATACTCCGCGATCCGCAATGCCGCGACGCTTTATGACCTTTGTCCGATGGTGAAGTACCGCGTCACCGGGCCTGATGCGGCGGCCTATCTTGACCGCCTGACGCTCCGCAACGCGGGCAAACTCGCGGTCGGTTCGGTCCACTACACGGCCTGGTGCGACGATGCGGGCAAGCTTCTGGACGACGGCACGCTCTTCCGCCTTGGGCCGGAAGACTTTCGCATCTGCTGCCAAGAACGTCACCTGCCCTGGCTTCTCGATTCCGCGCGGGGGTTTGACGTGAGGGTCCGGGAAGAGACCGAGGAGGTCGCCGCCCTGTCGCTGCAAGGTCCGTGCAGCGCGGCAGTGCTGGACGCGGCGGGCTTCGACGTCTCGGCGCTGAAGCCCTTTCGCATGACCGCCCTGCCCTTCGGCGTGGGCGAGGTTACGATTTCCCGCACCGGGTTCACCGGCGATCTCGGCTACGAACTCTGGCTGACACCCGATCAGGCGCTGCCGCTCTGGGATCATCTGATGGCCGCTGGCGCGCCTTGGGGCATCCGGCCCATCGGCTCGGACGCCCTGAACCTCGCCCGGATCGAGGCGGGGTTCATCATCACCAATCTCGACTTCATTCCCGCCCATCAGGCGGTGCGCGAGGATCGCGTGCGCTCGCCCTTCGAGATGGCGCTCGACTGGATGATCGACTGGGAGAAGGGTCATTTCAACGGCCGCCGCGCGCTTCTGGCGGAGCGGGACGGCAAGACCTCCCGCTGGGCCTTCGTCGGACTCGACATTCCGGGCAACACCCCTGCCGAAGGGGCGGTGATCTATGCGGGCAAGACCAAGGAGGCGGGGTTCGTTACCGCCGCCGTCTGGTCGCCGACAACGAAGCGGAACATCGCGCTGGCGCATGTCGAGCGCAAATACCTCAACCGCGATCTCTGGGCCGACATCTACGCGCTGCGCGAGTTGCAATATGCGCGCCTGATGGTGCCGGCTACCATCGCCGACCGCCCGTTCTTCAACCCGCCGCGCAAGCGCGCCACCCCGCCGGGGAGGTTCTGATGGCACCGCATCCCGCATCGCCGCTTCTGGATCACTGCCCCGAGACCTTGCCGCGCGAGGCCTATCTGGGCACCGACTGGTACGCGCGCGAAATGGCGACGATTTGGTCGCGGCATTGGGTCTGCGTTGGGCGGGTTGATGACCTCGCCAAGGGTTCGATGCGCGCCGTTCAGGTTGGTCCGGCGAATGTGATCCTCGCCCGACTGCCGGACGGCGGCTTGCGCGCTTATCACAACACCTGCCGCCACCGGGGCGCAGAGCTTTGCCAAGGCGAGCGCGCCGCCGGCAAGCTCATCACCTGCCCCTATCACGCCTGGGCCTATGCGGCGGAGGACGGGCGGCTGATCTCCACCGCGCACGCCCACCCGACCGGGGATTTCCGGCGTGAGGATCATGGGCTGCGGCCCGTCGCCTTGCGCGAATGGGCGGGGTTCGTCTTCCTCTCGACCGCCGCCGAACCGCCGGAGCTGCGTGGCGACATTCCGCTTTCAACACTCGACAACTGGCCGATGGAGCGCCTTCAAACCGGCCATCGCTGGGAAAAGACGCTGAACTGCAACTGGAAGGTCTTTTGGGAGAATTACTCCGAATGCCTGCATTGCCCCGGCATCCACCCCGAACTGTGCGAGATGGTGCCGATCTACCGCGAAGGCGTCATGGCAGCGAACGAACGGCAGGACTGGACGCCCGGGACGCCATCCGGGGCTTTGCTCAAAGACGGCGCGGAGAGCTGGACGATGAGCGGCGCGCCCTGCGGGCCGGCCTTTCCCGGTCTCACACCAGACGAACGCAAAGTGGGCTATACTTTTGTCACGCTCTGGCCTTCGGTCTTTGTCGTCGCGCATGCCGACTATGTCCGCTCCGTCCGGTTGGAGCCGCTTGGCGCCACGAGCACAAAACTCATCGTGGAATGGCACTTTGCGCCAGAGACCCTCGCCCAGCCCGGCTTCGACGCCGCGCGCGTCGCCGATTTCGCCAAGATCGTTCTCGGTCAGGATGGCGACGCCTGCGAGATGAACCAGCGCGGGATGTCCTCGCCCGCCTATCAGAGCGGACGGCTGATGCCGGAGGAATATGAGATCCATCGCTTCCACCAATGGATACTGCGTGAAATGGAGTGTTTGCCATGAACGATTTTTCGCGGCGCAGTCTGCCCATCCCGAATGACTGGGACCGGCGCGGCCTGCCGGCCTGGACCTATCATTCACCCGCCCTCTTCGATCTTGAACGCGACCATGTGTTTCTGACGCACTGGCAGGTCGTCGGGCACGAAAACGATATCCCCGCGCCGGGTGACTGGATCAGCTTTGATCTGCTGGGCGAACGTGCGGTGGTGATGCGCGGGCAGGACGGTGTGGTGCGTGCCTTCCACAACCTTTGCCGCCATCGCGGCGCGAGGGTCGTGGACGGCGAAGAAGGCCATTGCAAGGGCGCCATCGTCTGTCCCTTCCACGGTTGGGTCTACAATCTCGACGGAACCCTGCGCGGAGCGGCGCAGCCGTCGACCTTCGGCGAACTCGACAAATCGGAATTCGGGCTGAAGCCGATCGAGCTTGGCAGCTTCCATGGCTTCCTCTTTCTGCGTTTCAAGCCCGGTCCGCAGCCCGATATCGCCACGCTCCTCGCCCCTTACGATGAGGATTTCTCCGCCTATCGCGTGGAAGATATCGTGCCGGTCAAGGTGCCCGACTGGTCGGTCGATCTGGCTGTAAACTGGAAGTCGGTTCGCGACGTGGACAATGAAGGCTATCATGTTCCGATGGCCCACCCGGCGTTGCAGGACCTTTACGGCCGCGACTATCGTGACCACTACCTGCCGAACGGCCTTCACTATTCCGCCGGCTATTTCGGCGACAAGCCCGGCCGCCGCTGGTCGGTGCAGCAGTATCTGAAGCACGCGCCGGAACACGATGGCCTGCCCGAAAGGCTGCGCAATGTCTGGACCTACTACGGGCTGTTCCCGAATATCGTTTTCGCATTCACGCCGGAGTTGATCCAGTTCTATCACGATATCCCGCTTGACCTCGGCAACACGCGTCTGACCGGCAAGCTCTACCGGCGGCCTGACGAGGACCGGCGGCAACGGCTGGCACGTTACCTCGCCATGCGCATTGACCGCGACACTTCGGCCGAGGATCAGCAGCTTTCCATCTGGTCGAATGAATCGATGCTCTCCTCCGCCTTCGACGGGTTCCACCTGTCCGATCAGGAATGGGGGCTGAAACGCCACCATGACGGGCTGCGCAGGATTATTCCGGTCATGAAGGAAGAGGAGGCACCAGCGGAGGAAGAAATCGCCCGGCGCAATGACGAATTGATTTGCCAGTCAACCAACGCCGGATAACCATTCGAAAAACCAAAGGGGAGAAGACCATGAAACTGACCAGACGCACAGCACTCACGACACTCGGCGCCGCCTTGGCCACGCCCTATGTCCGGCCTTCCTGGGCGGCGGCAGGCACGGTCAATATCTACAACTGGTCCGACTATATCGGCGAAACCACCATCGCCGATTTCGAGGCAGAGACGGGCATAGGCGCGGTTTACGACCTCTATGCCAGCGCCGAGGAGATGCAGGCGAAGATGCTGGCCGGATCGACGGGCTACGACGTCGTCATCATGGCCGGTCTGTCGCTGCATCAGTTCGTGGCGGCGGGTGTCTATGAAAAGCTCGACCGCTCGAAGCTGACCGGCTGGGGCAACCTTGATCCGAAAATCCTGAAGATCGTCGAAGGCTTCGATCCCGGCAACGAGTATGGCGTGCCTTATATGTGGGGTTCGGTCGGGATTGCGTATAATGTCGACATGGTCAGGAAGCGGCTGCCGGATGCTGACCTGAACAGCCTCGACACGATCCTCAAGCCCGAGAACGCGGCAAAGCTCGCCGATTGCGGGATTTCGATTCTCGACAGCCCGACCGATATCGGCTTCATGGTGCTGAGCTATCTCGGCCTGGATCCGAACACCGCAGGTCCCGCCGAATACGAGAAGATGGCCGAGGCCTTCAAGCCGATCCGGGAGTATATCGCGACCTTCGACAATTCGAACTATCTGACCTCTCTGCCGAACGGAGAGCTTTGTGTCGCCAACAGCTGGTCGGGCGACTACGGCGTGGCCAAGGCGCGGGCGGCCGAGGCCGGGATCGACATCAACCTTGAATACTTCGTGCCGAAGACCGGCGCACCTGCCTGGTTCGACATGTGGTGCATCCCCGCGGATGCGAAGAACAAGGACAATGCCTACACCTTCATGAACTACATGCTGCGCCCCGAAGTCATTGCCGCCTGCACCGATTACACGGGCTATGCCAATGCCAACAAGGCGGCAACAGCGCTGGTGGATGAAAGCATCCGAAATGACCCGGCGGTCTATCCCGACGAGGAAACGCTGAGCCGGATGTACACGCCGAAGCCGCAATCCGAGGAGCAGGACCGCGATATCACGCGGACCTGGGCGCAGATCAAGGCGGGCTGAGATCGTGCCCGACCCCTTCGTGCGGATCGAAGGTGTCTCGAAGTTGTTCGGGACGTTTCAGGCGGTCCACGATGTCAGCCTGACCATCGGGAAGGGCGAGATATTCGCCCTTCTCGGCGGCTCCGGCTGTGGCAAGACCACGCTCTTGCGGATGCTCGCGGGGTTCGAAGAACCAAGCGCGGGCCGTATATTCCTTGACGGGCAAGACATGACGGGCGTTCCCCCCTGGGAGCGCCCGGTCCATATGATGTTCCAGAGCTATGCGCTTTTCCCGCATATGAGCGTGGAAAAGAACGTGGGCTACGGGCTGAAGCATGAAAGGCTGAGCAAGGCCGAACGGGCGGACCGCGTGCGCGAGATGCTCGACCTCGTGCAGCTTACCCCCTTCGCCCATCGCAAGCCGCATCAGATTTCCGGCGGTCAGCGCCAGCGCGTGGCCTTGGCCCGCGCGCTCGCCCGGCAGCCGAAGCTCCTGCTGCTTGATGAACCGCTCGCCGCGCTCGACAAGAAGCTGCGCGAGCATACCCAGTTCGAGCTGATGAGCATTCAGGAACGCACCGGCGTCACCTTCATCGTCGTGACCCACGACCAGGAAGAGGCCATGACCCTCGCCGACCGGCTTGCCGTCATGGAAAAGGGCGAAGTCCGGCAGGTCGGGACGCCGACAGATATCTACGAGTTCCCGAATTCCCGCTTCGTCGCGGGCTTCATCGGCTCGATCACCTCCTTCGCGGGAAGCGTCGTTGCGATCGAAGGCGACATCGCCCGGGTCAAAGTTCCGGCCTTCGGCGCGGAAATCCGAGCGCGCGCCGTTCCCGGCGCGGTGGCCGGTCAGGACGTAACCGTCGCCCTGCGCCCCGAAAAGCTAGCGATCGCGCGCGAACGACCGGAGGGCCAGAACGTGATCGCGGGCGAGATCAAGGATATCGCCTATTTCGGCAAGGACAGCCTGTACCGCGTCACCCTGCCGACCGGCGATCTCATCTCGGTCCACGGCGTCAACGCCAAGCGCGCCGAGGCGGGGCGGCCGGACTGGTACGACAAGGTCTGGCTGACGTTCGATCCGGCCGCTGCGATCCTCTTGACGGAGTAGCAAGCGATGACTGCCCGCAAATCGTCGCGACTGTCAGAATGGTTCAACCGGCGCGGCTGGTCCGACATCATCATTTCGGCGCCCTACATCTGGCTTCTGGTCTTCTTCCTTCTGCCTTTCCTCATCGTCATCGCGATGAGCGTGGCGACACGGACCCCGACCGCGCCGCCCTTCGGCTACGGCGGCGACAACCCGTTGCTGAACGTCCACGGGTACGAGCGCCTCTTCACCGACGACCTCTATATCCGCGCCTTCGTCACCTCGCTTTTCAACGCGCTGGGGGCGATGATCCTCTGCCTTCTCCTGGGCTATCCGATGGCGCTTGGCCTGACGAGGATGCCCCGCGGCTGGCGCAACATCCTCCTGATGCTGATCATCCTGCCGTTCTGGACCTCGTTCCTGCTACGCGTCTATGCCTGGATGGGCCTGATGGGAAAGAGCAGCTGGTTCAACCGGCTGCTGACCGATCTCTGGAACGCCCTGACGCCTGACACCTGGGCGCTCACGTCGGTCCCGATGATGCACACCAACTTCGCCGTCGTCCTGGTGATGGTCTATACCTACCTGCCCTTCATGATCTTGCCGCTTTACGCCAATCTCGAACGGCTCGATCCGGCACTGGATGAGGCGGCGATGGACCTCGGGACGCGGCCGTTTGGCGTCTTCTGGGATGTGATCTTGCCGCAGTCGATCCCCGGCATCATCGCGGGCGGGCTTCTGGTCTTCATCCCGGCGGCGGGCGAACTCGTCATCCCCACACTCGTCGGGGACGCGTCAAGCCCGATGATCGGCCGGGTGATTTCGGACGAGTTCTCCTCGTCCCGCGACTGGCCGATGGCCTCATCCATTGCAGTCGCTCTCTTGTTACTGATGGTCGTGCCGACGATGATCTACAGCCATTTCCAGGCCAAGGCCGAAGGCGAAGAGGAGGCGGTGAAATGAACCGGCGGCCGATCTTCCTCATCTCCGTGCTGTGCTTCGGCTTTGCCTTCTTCTACATCCCGATCCTGTCGATGATCGTCTACTCGTTCAACGGATCGCGCCTCGCGACCGTGTGGGGCGGGTTTTCCACGAAATGGTATGTCTCGCTGTTTTCCAACCGGCAGGTGGCGGAAGCGCTCTTCCTGTCGCTCAAGATCGCGCTCATCTCCGCCACCATGGCGACGATCCTTGGCACGATGGCGGGGATCACGCTCGCCCGGTTCCGGCGGTTTCGGGGGCGGCTTTTCTTCTCCGGCATGGTCACAGCACCCCTCATCATGCCCGATGTCATCACCGGCATCTCGTCGCTGATGCTCTTCATCCTGATGGCGGAATGGATCGGCTGGCCTGCGACGCGCGGTTTCACCACGATCACGCTGGCCCATATCACCTTCTCGCTCGTCTATGTCGCCACCATCGTCCGGTCGCGGATGCTTCAGGCCGAGAAGGACATCGAAGAGGCGGCGATGGACCTTGGCTCAAAGCCCTGGCAGGTGATGTTCGACATCACCTTGCCGGTGATTTTCCCCGCGATCCTCTCGGGTTGGCTTCTGGCCTTCACGATCTCGCTCGACGATGTCGTCATCACCTCCTTCACCACGGGGCCCGGCAACACCACGCTGCCGCTTCTGATCTGGTCGAAGGTCAAGCTTGGGGTGACACCGGATGTGAATGCCCTTGCCACGCTGACGGTTCTTGTCGTCGGAACCGGCGTGGCAATTGCGGGTTGGATGATGAACCGCGCAGACAAGCGCCGGGACCGGGACGCGCAGATGGCCTACCGCGCGAATGAGTGACCTGCTTCGCCTTCTTCACGAAACGCCTCTGGGTGAGCCTGGCTCGGGCCGCGTCCGCTATGGGGCGGCGATGGCGCTTTTCGAGCGGGGATTGATCCGCGAACAGGCGCTTGAGGTCTATCGTATCTCGTCGCCGCTCGACGCGCAGGATCCTGCGATGCTTTTGCGCGACCGAGGGCTCCTGCCGCTGCCGATCTCCCGCACGCCGGCCTCCACACGCCTTGCCGTGCTTTTGTCGGAGGCGGATCGCTATCTGTCCCGTCTTGCGGTGGCGGGCGCTGCGGAAGTGCGCCTTGGCCTCGCCCGCGCCGTCGCCATTGCCGAGCCGCGCCGACAGGATGCCAATGCGGTGGTCGAGGCCTGGCTCGGATCGGCACTCGGCAGGCTCGGCGCCACACATCCGGCGCTGGCGCTGGCGATCGCTGCCGCGGCACCGCACCTCGGCTGGATCACCTACGATCGATATCCGCCGGAAGACATCGGGGCCACCTTCGCGAAAGGCCATGCCTTCGCATCGCTGGTTGGTGAAGGCGCACCCTATTCGGCGGGCGATTTCGACTTCGGCCTCTTCCTTATCGCACCACATGTGCTTTACCGCGATCATGCCCACCCCGCGCCGGAGCTTTACGCGCCTCTGACCGGCCCCCATCACTGGCGGTTCGCGCCCGGCGCGGCCCTCGTCAGGAAGGACGCGCATGAGCCGGTCTGGAACGACGCGGATGCACCGCACCTGACCAAGGTCGGCTCGGTTCCCTTCCTGTGTTTTTACGGCTGGACCCGGGACGTGCATTTCCCGGCCCGCGTCATTCCTGCCGACGATTGGGCGGCGTTGGAGGCTCGGCAGATATGACCGACGTGCTGATCGAGAACGCCGATATCCGCACGATGGACGCAGCGCGCCCGCAGGCGCGGTCCCTCCTGATCCGGGGCGGCAGGATCTTTGCCCTGTCGGACGAGCCGCGCGGCTTGCGAACCGTCGCGCAGGGGGCGGAGATCATCGACGCAAGCGGGCGGCTCGCCCTTCCAGGTTTTCAGGATGCGCATATCCATCTGTTGAACGGCGGCACCGACCTCGTCGAGACGGCGCAGCTTTACGACTGCACGACGCTCGAAGAAATCGCCGCCGCGATGGCCGCCCATGCGGGCACGCAAAACGGGCCGATGATCTGGGGCGCGGGCTGGCAGCCGGGATTCTTCGGCGATCACAACCTGACGCGCGACGTGCTCGACCGTGCCGTGTCCGACAGGCCCTGCCTGATCTACGACAGCAATTTTCACAACGCCTGCCTGAACTCGGCCGCCCTTGTCGCTGCGGGCATTGCTGACGAGACACCGGATCCGCCGAACGGGCATATCGTCCGCGATGCGGCGGGGCGGGCCACCGGGATGCTGCATGAGGAAGCGATCAACTGGGCGACCGAAAGGCTGCCGCAGACCGACGAAGGCACGCGCCGCGCGGGGCTTCGCGCCGGTCAGGCCCTTGCCAACCGCCACGGAATCACCGGCATCATCGACCCCTGGATCATAGACCATCACGTCCGCATCTATGGTGAGGCTTTGGGTCGGGATGAGCTCACCCTAAGGGTGGCTGGCGCCTCGCTTGTCACCGTGGCGGATACGGTTGAGAGCATGCTCGATCGCTTGCTGGCGCGGCGCGCGGCCCATCAGACGGACATGTTTCACCTGAACGCCGCCAAGTTCTTTCTCGATGGCGGGCTGGAGAACCGGACGGCAGCGCTGGTCGCGCCCTATGCCGATGCCGGCGGCGGCAATGCGCCATTGATGTTCCCGCAGGATCAGATCGACGCGCTCTTCACCGCGCTCGACGCCCACCGCTTTCAGATCCACGTCCATTGCATCGGCGATGCCGCCACCCGCGCCGCCCTTGACGGCTTTTCGGCCGCCCGCCGCGCGAACGGCACCTGGCCTTCGCTGCACCAGATCGCGCATTGCCAGCTTGTCCAACCGGACGACCGGCCGCGCTTTGCAAAACTTGGCGTCATGGCGAACGTACAGCCGCTTTGGGCCGCCTATGACCCGATCATCCCCGATGAGACAATGGCGATGATCGGTGATGCACGGGCACCTTTGACCTATGCCTTCCGGTCGCTCATCGACGCGGGCGCGTCTTACTGCATCAATTCCGACTGGGCGGTGACGACGTTGAACCCGTTTGAGATCATCGGCACGGCGGTCACCCGCGAGCCGCCTCGCCATCGCGGCCGGTCCCGGCCCTTCTTCCCCGACGAACGGCTGAGCGTGACCGAGGCTGTTCTGGGGTACACCACCCATGCCGCCGCCGCGTCCTGGCGGTCAGGCTATTCCGGCGCACTGAAACCCGGATATTCGGGCGATCTCATCCTTCTCGACCGCGATATCTTCGCCTGCGACCCCTACGCCATCGCCGAGACGGAGGTCATGCTGACACTTTTCAAAGGCCGCCGCGTCCATCAGGCTGCGGCATTCGGAGGCTGAGAAGATGAGCGACGAACACTACCCGCAACGGCTGATCGACATGCTCGAGGCGCTTTGGGGCGAGGGGTTCTTGTCGCCCGGCGGATCGGATGAGGTCGCCCGTGTGCTCGACGGGCACGACATCGCGGGGCGGTCCATCCTCGACATCGGCTGCGGCGCGGGGGGCATCGACATCGCGCTCATCCGGCAGCACGGCGCGGGCTACGTCACCGGGCTCGACGTCGAGGACACGGTCCTGACCCATGCGCGGCGGCTGATCGACGACGCCGGCCTGTCCGGCAACATCGGCCTCGTAAAAGTCGCGCCCGGACCCCTGCCCTTTCCACCGGAGTGCTTCGAGGTGGTCTTTTCCAAGGATTCGATCATCCATATCCCCGACAAGACCACTCTGATGGCCGAGGTCTTTCGTGTCCTCAAACCCGGCGGCTGGTTCATCGCCTCGGACTGGCTGATCGGGACCGAGGAGATTTCGCCGCGGATGGCGGAGTATATCGCCGCCGAGGGGCTCGACTTCGGCATGGCCACCCCTGCGCGCTATAGCGATGCGATGACGGCGGCGGGGTTCGACAGCATTGCCACTACGTCACGCAACGACTGGTACAGAACGCAGGCGCGCAAAGAGCTTGACCGGCTCCGAGGCGAGGTTGGAGAGGCCGCCGCCCGGATCGTCGGCAAGGATTTCGTGCAGCAGAATATCGGCATCTGGGAACGGATGATCCCGGTGCTCGACAGCGGCGAACACTGTCCGACGCATCTGGCCGCCCGCAAACCGGACTGAAGACCGCGCTCAGACCGTGTGCAGGTAGAGGTCGAAATCCACATCCGAAATGGTCCGGGCCACCCGCGCCAGTTCCGCCGCCTTCACCGCGGTAAAGGTGCGATGCATGTCCGCGCCCAGCGCCGCCTTCAGGAAGTCCGAACCCTCAGCTGCCCGGATCGCAGCCCCCCAGTCGCGCGGCATCTTCGATGCAGCCTCGTCCTCATAGCCATTGCCCGTCGTCTCCGGGCCGGGATCGATCTTGTTGTCGAGCCCGTGGAGGATGCCCGCCAGAACGGTCGTCGCGACGAGATAGGGGTTCGCATCGACGCCCGAGGGCCGATGCTCGATCCGCCGCGCGCGGACATCGCCCGCCGGAACGCGGAGCGCGACAGAGCGGTTGTTCACGCCCCAGTTGGTAGAGACCGGCGCGTAGCTCTGGTTGGCAAAGCGGCGCCAGGAATTGAGGTGCGGCGCGAAGACGAGCATGGATTCGGCCATCGTATCGCGCAACCCGCCGAGCGCATGAAGGAGCGTCGGCGTCCAGCCTTCGCCGGGGTTCTCGGCGAAGACGTTATGGCCCTCATCGTCCATCAGGGACACATGGAAATGCATGCCCGACCCGGCATAATCCTCGATCGGCTTGGCCATGAAGCAGGCAACCACACCATGCGCCCGCGCCTGCTGTCGCACGATGCGCTTCAGCCGGATAAGGTCATCGGCGGCCTGAAGCACATCTTCGCGATAGTGCAGCGTCAGTTCGTACTGCCCCGGCGCATATTCCGAGATCATCGTCTCCGCCGTGATTCCGGCCTTCGCCGCGCCGGCGTAGATGTCGGAGAACAAGGGCAGCATCCCGTGCAGATGGTCGACGGAATAGACCTCGGTCTTGTGGCTCGCGCGGCCATCGAGCACATCGGCGGCCGGGCGAACCTTGCCGTCCGGGCCGCGATCCTTGGCAAGGAGGAAGAATTCCAGCTCGAACGCGCCGGCGGGTTTCAACTCGCGCTTGGCGAATTCCTTCACCTGCCGCGCCAGCGCATGTCGGGGGTCCGAGGTCATCGGCCGCCCGTCAAGCTCATAGAGCGACATGAGAACTTCGGCGCGCGGCGGCACCGTGTTGTGCAAGGGCTTCAGCGAGCCCGGGATCGGCCAGGCGCGCAGGTCGCCATCGCCCTGATCCCAGATCAGACCGGTCTCATGCACGTCCTCGCCGCAGATATCGAGGCCGAGGATCGAGATCGGCATGTGCCGGCCCGACTTGTAGAGCGACGGCAATTCATGGCGCCGGATGATCTTGCCGCGCCCGATGCCGTTGGAATCGTGCAGAACGATGTCCACCGCCTCGATCTCGGGATGCGCGGCGAGGAATTCTTCGGCTTCGGCAAGGGTCGCGCCCGAAGGGCAGGTGTCGGTCATCATCAGATCTCAGGCAAAAAGCTCGGTCAGGATTTCGTCGAAGGCGGCGATCAGACGGTCGATCTGGCGCTTCTTCGTCGCGGGGCTGACAAGCATCATGTTGTGGAACGGTGCAATCAGGCAACCGCGGTTGAGCAGCGCCGTGTGGATCGTCGCCTCGACCTCGGGCTGATGCGCGGCGGCGGCCTCGGAGCTGTTCCGCAATGGTCCCTCGGCGCAGATGAACTCCACCCGCGCGCCGACACGGACGACATGCCAGGGAGCCTTGTGCTTCGCGATCGCCGCGCTCAGTCCCTTGTGGAGACGCTTCGCGCCCTTCTCCATATGCGCGTAGTTCTTTGCGGTCATGACCTCGGCCAGATTGGCACGGAGGCAGGCGAATTGCATCGGGTTGGCCGACAGCGTCGTGCCCATGCCGGAATGGCCCGATGGACGGCCCGCATTGTATCGCAGGTAGTCCGCGGCAACCTTGGGCCGCAGCCCCCAGACCGCGGTCGGCATCCCGCCGGCCACGCACTTGCCGACCACGAAGATGTCAGGGTCGAGGCCGTGGACGTTGGTATAACCGCCAAGGCCGGAGGAAATCGTATGCGTCTCGTCGATGATGAGAAGCGCGCCGTATTCGGTGGCCAGCGCTCGCAAGCCTTCGTGAAAACCGGCATCGGGCAGGACCATGCAGGAATTGGTCATCACCGGCTCGGTCAGGATGGCCGCGATCTCGCCGGTTGCGAGAAGCCGCGCGACGCCCGCGAGGTCGTTGAATTCCGCGCAGGCGGCGACGGTGGAAAGGTCCGTCACTTGCCCCGTCAGGCCGGGGCGCGTGATCGTCCGGCTGTCCTTCAGCGTCACCATCGCGTCATCGACGGTGCCGTGGTAGCAGCCGTTGAAGACGAGAACCTTGGGCTTTCCCGTGACCGCGCGTGCCACCCGCAGCGCGAAGCGGTTGGCATCGGTCGCCGTCGTCGCGATCTGCCAGCGGAAATCGCCGAAACGCTTGGTCAGGAGCGCCCCCGCCTCCAGCGCCGCCTCGGTCGGCAGCATGTAGGCCAGGCCGTTCTTCGCCTGGCGGCGGATCGCCTTCGCCACGGGTTTCGGCGAATGGCCGAACATTGAGCCGGTATCGCCCAGGCAGAAATCGTCGATCTCATACCCATCGAGATCGGTCAGGCGTGCGCCCCTCGCCTTTTCCACCAGAAGCGGGAAGGGCATCGGCCAGTCCTTCATCCAATGCATCGGCACGGCATCGAGGAAGGGCGCGGCGCCTTTTTCCAGCGCGGCCTTGGTCTTTGCCCGGCCCGCCGCAAAGCGATTTGCCTCGCGCTTCGCGACGGCGAGAAGCCGCGTGCGGTCGATACCGGCGCTGAGGGTCTTTGAAGGCGACATAAGGGCAACTCCCTGCGTTCGGGCGCTTATCCGCGATTTTTGATCAAATTGGAAGTGGGAAGCCGGTGTCGTTCGTCTTGCCTCGCGCAGGGCGTAGTGGTGATTTGATCAAATGACCATGGCAGTGAGTACCGCCCAGCCCGCGCATTCGGTGACGATCTGCATCGCGCCCATCAAGTCGCCGGTCTGGCCACCGATCTGACGCATGGCAACACCGGCGAGCACCAGAGCCGCAAGCGCCATCGCCAGCGCAACACCGAAGGCAACACCCGGACCCAGCGGAAGAAGGAAGAGAAATCCGACCAGCAAAGCCACCCGCGCCGGGCCGATCTGCCCCGTTGCGGCATGGCCGAGGCCATCCGTCCGCGCAGCCGGCATCAGGCAGAGCGCCAACGGCATCGCCGCGCGCGACGCCGCGGCGATGCCGATCAAGGCGAAGGCCAGTCCCCCGGATTCTGCCACCATCACAATCCCTGCAGCGCGAAACCCGGTAGCGAGGATCAGCGCGAGGACGCCGTAAGATCCCACCCGGCTGTCGCGCATGATCTCAAGCTTGCGCGCACGGTCGCCGCCGCCGCCGAAGCCGTCCGCAACATCCGCGAGGCCATCTTCATGCATGCCGCCCGTGGCCAAAGCCGAGGCGGCCAATGCCAGAAGTGCCGCCATGATCGGCGGCAGACCAGCCCAGAATGCCACCGACGCGACCACCGCCGAGAGGACCCCGATGACCGCGCCGACGATCGGCCAGGCCCAGGCCGAAGCGGCCATCGGCGGCACCTCGCCCGGAATGGTCCCGACCGGAAACCGACTCAGGAGCGCAAAGGCCAGCCGCAATTCGCTGGCCCGGTCGCCGTTCATGCCTCCGACACCCCGGCTTCGCCGAAGGTCGCCATGCCGTTGTGGCAGGCAAGTGCGGCACGCACGATACCGAGCGCCAGAGCCGCGCCGGAGCCTTCGCCAAGCCGCATGTCGAACTCCAGAACCGGACGCTTGTGGATCGCGGCCAGAAGCTTTCTGTGCCCCGGTTCGGTCGAGACATGGCCGACGAGGCAATGATCCAGAAGCCGCTTGTCGGTCGCATAAAGCACCGCCGCCGCCGCCGTGCAGATGAACCCGTCGAGGATCACCGGAATCCGCGCCGCCCGCGCGGCGAGAACCGCGCCGCAGATCGCCGCCTGTTCGCGCCCGCCAACGGCGGCAAGGATCGCGGGTGCATTTCCCATCACATCGGCATGACGTTTCAGCCCGCGTTCGATCACCTCGATCTTGTGCAGGATACCGGCCTTGTCCGACCCGGTCCCCGGCCCGACCCATTCCGCCACCGGACCGCCGAAACAGGCCGCCGCGAGCGCTGCCGCGACAGTGGAATTGCCGATCCCCATTTCGCCGAGGATGAGGATATCTGCACCCTCGTCCACCGCCGAGGCGCCCTGCCAGAAGGCGTCGAGGCAGTCGGCCTCGTCCATCGCGGGGCCTTCGGTGAAATCTTTGGTCGGGCGGCCAAGTTCCAGTGCGATCACCGACAGCTCCGCCCCGTTCACGGCGCAAAGCTGGTTGATCGCCGCGCCCCCTGCTTCGAAATTCGCGACCATCTGGGCCGTCACTTCCTGCGGATAGGGGTTCACGCCCTGCGCGCAGATGCCGTGGTTGCCCGCGAAGACAAGCGCCTGCGCCCGCCAGATATCCGGTCGCGCGGTGCCGCGCCATGAGGCCATGAACTCGGCGATCTGCTCCAGCCGCCCAAGCGACCCCGGGGGCTTGGTCAGCGAATTCTGCCGGTCGCGGGCGGCGGCGGCGGCGTGTGCGTCGGCAATGGGAAGCTGATCGGCCAGTGTCGCGATCGCGGCGAGGGTGTCGAAGGTGGGCAGGCTCATGTCACTTCACTTTCATGGGCAGGCCGCAGACGGCGAGGTAGACCTCATCCGCCATCGCCGCGACCTGCTGATTTATGGTTCCTGCGGCGTCGCGAAACTCGCGCGACAGCCTGTTGTCCGGGACGATACCGCTGCCGACCTCGTTCGTCACGAGGATCACCGGCCCCGACTGGAGGTAAAGCGCGTCGATCAGATGCTGCGTTTCGACCCGCCAATCACGCCCGGCGAACATCACGTTCGAAAGCCAGAGCGTCAGGCAATCCACCAGACGCATCCCCTGCCCGTCCGTCGCCTTCAGCGCATCGGCGAGATCCAACGGTTCGGCATGGGTGATCCACTCCGCCCCGCGTCGCGACTGATGCGCGGCGATGCGGGCCGTCATTTCCGCATCTCCCGCCGTGGCGGTCGCGATATAGACTGCGGGCGTGCCCCAGGACAGCGCCATCGTCTCCGCGATGCCGCTTTTGCCTGACCGCGCGCCCCCTGTGATGAGTATCGTCTTGCCCATGGCGCGATCTCAAAGCAGAAACGGGCCGCGCTTGGAAGAAGGAATGCGACTTTGCAGGTCAGTCGGGCGACAGAGCTGATCCTGATCCGTCATGCCCCCGCGCTGACGGGCGGGCGGCTTTGCGGGCGGACGGATGTGGAGGCGGACCTCTCTGACGTCGCTGCCCTCGCGGCTTTGGCGGGCGCGGTCGGGCCTGCGGATCGGGTTGTCATCAGCCCCGCGCGCCGCTGCCGGACGACCGCCTCGGCCTTGTGGCCGGGCAGAGCGCTAACAGTTGAGGCCGCCCTTTGGGAACAGGATTTCGGAGCGTGGGAGGGGATGCCGGTCGCGGAACTTCCCGATCTTGGCCCGCTCTCCCGCGCCGATCTCGCCGCGCACTGCCCGCCCGACGGGGAAAGTTTCACCGACCTTCTGGCGCGTGTCGCACCGGCGCTGCTCGCGATGCCTGCGGGGGGCACGGCAATTGTCGCCCATGCCGGGACGATCCGCGCGGCACTGGCGCTGGCGCTGAGTGATCCCGCTGACGCGCTCGCGTTTGAGATCGCGCCACTTTCGCTGACGCGTGTTTCGCGGCATGGCGGCCACTGGTCCATCGGCGCGGTGAACCGGGTGGCGGGATGGGCATAGGAACCGCCCGCGTAGCCGGGCATTTCGGCGAATTTCTGCAAGGGCGGCTTGGCCCCGAAGGGCCTGTCGTATTGGTCACGCTGCCCTGCCCCGCACTAGCCGTAACGGCCTGCGTCGCGCCGGGGCAAAACCTCAGAATTCACGGCGCGGGGCAGAGATTGCTGACCCTTGAGCGAGCACGACGGTTCCTGAACGCCCTCCGGCTATCGGTCCGGGCGCGCGTTCTTCTTCGCGCCGCGATGCCGGTCGGGGGCGGAGCCGGCGCCTCGACCGCAACACTTGTCGCGCTGGCCTATGCGGCGGGTTACGAGGGATCTTCGGACAGGCTTGCCCGCGCGGCCATCCTTTGCGAGGGCGCGAGCGATCCCTTGATGTTCGCTTCGCCCGAGCGTCATCTCTGGGCATCCCGCCAAGGCCGGAGCCTTCGCGCCCTGCCCGCGCTGCCGCGCTTCGACGTCCTCGGCGGTTTTGCCGGTCCGCCGCAACGCACCGAACCACAGGACACCCGGTTTCCCGATATCAGCGACCTCATCGAGCCTTGGTCACGGGCAGCTGCCGTGGCGGACGCCCCCGGGCTTGGCCGCCTTGCCGCCATATCCGCCGACCGCACGCGCGCCCTGCGCGGCGGCGAGACCGTGCCGCTTCGCGAGATCGCCGCGCGGACCGGTGCGCTTGGTTATGCGATTGCCCATACCGGATCGGCCTGCGCCCTGCTATTCGCTCCGGGAACGATTCCGCCTTCCGCCGCGTCACTGATGCGCGCGGCTGGATGCCGGCAGGTGATCGCGTTCAGGACAGGGGGGCGGAAGTGACCGGCGCCACGATCATGCTCATCGGGCTTGCCATGGATGCCCTGATCGGCTGGCCGAACGCGCTCTTTCGCGGCATCGGGCATCCAGTGACGTGGATGGGCCATGTCATTCGTCAGCTTGACGCCTGGCTGAACATCGACGGCACGGATGACGGCCCGCGCCGCATCGCAGGCCTTGTCGCCGCGCTCGCCGTGATTCTCCTCAGCGCCGAGGCGGCCTATGTCGTTACCTGGCTTTTGCCTCAAGGCTGGGCGGGCCTTCTCATCGCGGGCATCCTCGCCTGGCCCTTCATCGCGTTCCGTTCTCTCGCCGATCACGTCCGTGCCGTGTCCCGACCGCTGGCAGCCGGCGATCTGACTGGCGCGCAGCAAGCTGTCGCGATGATTGTCGGACGCGACCCCGAGCGGCTCGATGAGGCGGGCGTCGCCCGCGCGGCCCTCGAAAGTCTTGCCGAAAACACCTCCGACGGGATCGTCGCGCCGATCTTTTGGGGGGCGATCTTCGGCCTGCCGGGAATCGTCGGTTACAAGGCGATCAACACGCTCGATTCGATGATCGGCCACCGCACCCCGCGGCATGAGGCTTTCGGTTGGGCCGCGGCGCGCATCGACGATGTCGCGAACATCATCCCGGCGCGTCTGACCGGTCTGCTGTTTGCCGTGATCTCCGGGCGCTTGCGAACCTCCGTCGCGCTGATGCTGCGGGATGCAAAGCTGCACCGTTCCCCCAACGCGGGCTGGCCCGAGGCCGCGATGGCCGCCGCACTTGGCGTCCGCCTTTCCGGTCCGCGTGTCTACACGGATCGTGTCGCCGACGAACCCTGGGTGAATGCGGGCGCCCCGGACCCGACCCCGGCGGACCTCTTGCGCGGCCTTGCCCTTTATCGCCGCGCGATGATCGCGCTTGCAGCCCTTCTCGGCCTCTTGGCCGCGACGGCCTTGATCTGAGGGGCAAGAGGATGCGCGATCACGGCGGCAATCTCGACTGGGCGATGGAGCATTTCGGCGGCGCGCCTGAGGATTGGATCGACCTTTCGACCGGCATCAACCGCTGCCCCTATCCTGTGCCGGACTTGCCTGTGGCAAGCTGGACCGCCCTGCCGACCCGAACGGCAATGGCGGGCCTCACCGCCGCCGCAGCGGCAACCTATCGCACCTCCGCCGCCATCGCTCCGGTTGCCGGGGCGCAGATGGCGATCCAGATGCTTCCGCGCCTTTCGACGCCCGGCACGGCACGAATCCTCGCCCCCACCTACAACGAACATGCCGCCGCGCTGCGGAGTGCCGGATGGCAGGTCGAGGAGGTCTCCGACCTGGCGGACCTTGCTGGGGCCGACCTCGCCGTTGTGGTCAACCCGAACAATCCCGACGGACAGAACCATGCGCCGGAAGTCCTTCTGGACCTCCACCGCAAGGTCGCCCGCCTGATCGTCGACGAAAGCTTCGCCGACCCGACGCCGCATCTCTCACTCTCGCGCCACGCCGCGAAGAGAGGTCTTTTTCTTCTGCGCTCGTTCGGGAAGTTCTACGGACTTGCCGGCCTCAGGCTCGGCTTCGTGATCGGCCATCCGGAGGAAATCGCCGCCCTCAGCGACATGGCCGGCCCGTGGCCAGTCAGCGGCAGTGCCATCGAGATCGGGCGCAGGGCGCTGGCAGACCATGACTGGGCCGAGGCGACGACAATACGTCTCGGATTCGAAGCAGCGCGGCTCGACCGTCGCGCCGAAGCGGCGGGTTGGCGTTTGGTCGGCGGCACACCGCTTTTCCGGCTCTATGAGACCGACGACGCGGCTTCGGCGCAGACCCGTCTCGCCGAAGCCCGGATCTGGTCGCGGCGCTTTCCTTATTCCGACACCTGGCTCCGCCTCGGCCTGCCGGGTGACGAAGCGGAATGGGATCGCCTGGCGCAGGCGCTAAGCGGCTAGGGTTCAGCGCGGACGGCGCGCAGTACCGCCGCCGCGTCCGCGATCAGCCGTTCTTGCACGGGATGGATCGGCACAGGAACCCTTCCAAAGGCCGGGAGACACGCCGGGCGCTATCGCGCCAGCGCCAGGAGTCCGTCGATGTCGAGATGCGCTTCCATATGATCGGCCAGGGAATCGAGCGTATCCAGCAAAGACGCGCCATAGGAGCCTTCGGACGCGGCGCCGAACCGGCCAAGGAATGCTGCGCGGAAGGAATCGCCTGCAAACATGCCGTGCAGAGTAGCTGCCCATAACGTGACCATCGGATGAGACTGCCCCCTCGGGCATGCCATCAACCTTGGCAAAGGGGCGTGCGCGATCAGGCCCCTCGGTGTGGCCGATATGGATCTCATATCCTTCCATCGGTGCCCCGCTTGTCGCGTGGACAGCCTGAACCCGTGTCAGCCGCTTGTTCGGGGTCATCACCGTCGTGACATCGAGAAGGCCGAGACCCGGCACCTCGCCCGGCGCGCCTTCGACCCCTTCGGGATCGGCGATGGAGCGGCCGAGCATCTGGTATCCGCCGCAGATGCCGAGCACGTGGCCGCCGCGCCGGACATGCGCGGCCAGGTCGATATCCCAGCCCTGTGCGCGGAGATAGGCGAGGTCGCCCACGGTGGATTTGGTACCCGGCAGGATGACAAGATCGGTGTCGCCGGGAATGGGCTGCCCCGCCCGGACCATCGTAAGGCTGACCGAGGGCTCGATCTTCAAAGGATCGAGATCGTCGAAATTCGCGATCCGCGACAGAGCGAGGCAGGCGATCCTCAAAGCGCCGCCCCGCGTCCCCCCGCCCAGATCGAGCGCATCCTCCGCCGGCAGGCGCGACGCCGCCGGGAAATAGGGCAGAACGCCAAACCCGCGCCACCCGGTCCGCGCCTCGATCATCCGATAGCCGTCGTCGAAGAGCGTGGGGTCGCCGCGGAACTTGTTGATGAGGAACCCGCCGATCATCGCCGCATCCCCGGGGTCGAGTACCGCCTGCGTGCCGACGATCTGCGCGATCACTCCGCCCCGGTCGATATCGCCGGCGAGGATCACTGGCACATGCGCCGCCCGCGCAAATCCCATATTGGCGATGTCGCCCTCGCGCAGATTGACCTCGGCGGGGCTGCCCGCGCCTTCGACGACAACCAGATCATGCGCCGCCCTCAGGCGCGCGAAACTCTCCAGAACCGGGGCCATGAGGTCAGGTTTCAGCGCGGCATAGTCCCGCGCCCGTACCGTCGCGATCCGCCGCCCCTGCACCACGACCTGTGCACCGGTATCGGTCTCGGGCTTCAGCAGAACCGGGTTCATGTCCGTATGCGGCTCCAACCCGCAGGCCAAGGCCTGCAAGGCCTGCGCCCGCCCGATCTCGCCGCCGTCCACCGTGACGGCGGCGTTGTTCGACATGTTCTGCGGCTTGAATGGCGCCACCGAAAGCCCCCGCCGCCGAGCGGCCCGGCATAGACCGGCCACCAGCAGCGACTTGCCGACATTCGAACCGCAGCCCTGGATCATCAGCGCCGTCATCGTCTTACCGCTCCGCCGCGCGCGCGGCGTGTTCGGGAGCCTCCGGCGGAGGTATTTTTCGGCAAGATGAAATTCAGGGAGGAGTGTCGGCGCCGCACCTCCGGCCGGCGAACCGGGGAGGCACGGCGCTTTCACCTTGCACGGCCAACGGGACCTCTCCCTGTACCGTGACATCACGCTGACTGCTCATGGTTAAGAAACCGTTTCCGCTTTCATCTTGCGACAAATACCTCGGGGGTCCGGGGGCGGCGCCCCCGGCCTTGACCTCAGAACTCCACACCCTTCTGCGCCTTGATCCCCGACCGGAACGGATGCTTGACCAGGGTCATCTCGGTCACCAGATCGGCGATCTCGATCAGTTCCTCTTTCGCGTTGCGCCCCGTCAGGACGACATGGGTCATCGCCGGTTTCTCCGTCTCGAGGAACGCCACGACCTCGTCGATCGCCAGATAGTCGTAGCGCAGCGCGATGTTGATCTCGTCGAGCAGCACCATCCGGATTGCGCGGGTCGCGGATCAGTTCCTTGGCCTTCTCCCAGCCGGCTTGCGCGCCGCCGCGATGTCGCGGGTCTTGTCCTGCGTTTCCCAGGTGAACCCTTCGCCCATCGCGTGAAACTGGCAGAGGTCGGCGAAATGCGCCTCGATCAGCCGCCGCTCGCCGGTATCCCAGGCGCCCTTGATGAACTGCACCACGGCGCAGGGCATCTCATGCGCGATGCAGCGCAGAATCATCCCGAAGCCGGAGGAGCGATTTGCCCTTGCCCGCCCCGGTATGGACGATGATCAGGCCCTTTTCGCCCTCTTTGGTCGCCATGATCTTGTCGCGCGCGGCCTTCTTCTTGGCCATCTTCTGGGCGTGGCGGGCGGCATCTTCAGCCGGATCGGTCGGTTTCGGTGCGGCCATGGTCCCTTCCGTTGCTTGACAAGGGGGCGCTCGATGCCTCAGGTGAGGCGGCGCTGGTTCCTGTCTTATGGCAGGCGAAGAGGGAATGCGACAGGCTTTGCGACCTTCGAGGCGCGCGGCCGAAGCGCAGCCGCCCCCGCGACCGTGACCGGAGAGGTCCCCCGAAGCCACTGGCACATGCCGGGAAGGCGGGAGGGCCGCCGGGGCCGAAGCCCCGACATCCGCAAGCCGGGAGACCTGCCAGCGCGAAGGACGTGACGGCGGACGGGGTGTTCCGCGACCGGCTCGGGGCATCGGCTGCTACCCCCGCAGGCCCTGCCCCTTTCCGCATCAAGGAAAGGACCTGAGCGCGAGTGACCGTTGACACTTGCATGTCTGCACCACCTGCAACGCATGGGCCAGCCCGTCCCGGAGGACGAACCGCGCCCCGGCGCGCGGCTTCTGGCCGCGCTTCAGGCGGCGCGGCGCGCCCGAGGGTGTGCGGATCGTGCCGGTCGAATGCCTGTCGACCTGCGCTCACGGCTGCACCATCGCGCTGACGCGGCCCGGGCCGCTGGTCCTATGTCTATCGGCGGCCTGGACCCGGACGCCGATGTCGCCGACATCCTCGCCGGCGCCGCCGCCTATGCCGCGACCGCCGACGGCCTCGTCCCCTGGCGCGAACGCCCGATCATCTTCCGCAAGCAATCGCTTGCCCGTATCCCCCCGCATGGAGAGCCTGAATGTCCGACCTCGCCAAGATCCCCGTCACCGTCATCACCGGCTTTCTCGGCTCGGGCAAGACCACGCTGATCCGGCACCTGATGCAGAACCCGCAAGGCAAGCGGCTTGCCGTGCTGGTCAACGAGTTCGGCACCGTGGGCGTCGATGGCGACATCCTGAAATCCTGCGCCGATGAGAACTGCCCGGCGGAAAATATCGTCGAGCTGGCCAATGGCTGCATCTGCTGCACCGTGGCCGATGATTTCATCCCGACGATCGAGGCGCTGATGGCCCTGCCGCAGCGGCCCGATCACATCCTGATCGAGACCTCGGGCCTTGCGCTGCCGAAACCGCTGCTGAAGGCCTTCGACTGGCCCGCGATCCGCTCGCGCATCACGGTCGACGGCGTGATCGCGCTGGCCGATGCCGAGGCGGTGGCGGCGGGCCGCTTCGCGCCCGATGTGGCGGCCGTCGATGCGCAGCGCGCGGCCGATGACAGCCTCGACCACGAAACGCCGCTTTCCGAGGTGTTCGAGGATCAGATCTCCTGCGCCGACATCATCCTGCTGTCCAAGGCCGATCTGGCGGGCGAGGCGGGCATTGCCGCCGCGCGCGCCGTGATCGAGGCCGAAGCGCCGCGCAAACTGCCGATGCTCGCGATGACCGAGGGCGTGATTGATCCGCGCGTCATCCTCGGCCTCGAATGCCGCCGCCGAGGATGATCTCGACGCGCGCCCCTCGCATCACGACGGCCATGACGACCACGAGCATGACGATTTCGATACCGTCGTGATCGACCTGCCCGAAGTCGACCGACCCCGAGGCGCTTGCAGGCCGCGATCGTCCGGCTGGCGCGCGACCAGAACATCCTGCGGGTGAAGGGCTATGTCGCCGTCACGGGCAAGCCGATGCGGATGCTGGTGCAGGCGGTGGGCGACGCGCGTTCGCGCGCAGTACGACCGGCCCTGGGGCGACGCTGCCCCGCATCTCGCGGCTGGTCGTGATCGCCGAGCATGACGATATCGACCCGGCCGCGATCCGCGCGGTTCTGCTGCCGGAAGCCGTAGGAGGCCTGACGCCGCGATGCATGTCGTCTTCCGCGAAAGCCACGGGCTGGAGGAAACCGACACGCCCACCGATCTCGGCCAGACCCCGGCCGATCTGGTGGTGCTGTCGTTTTCCGACAGCGACCTTGGCGCTTTCGCGGCGGGCTGGCATCGCGCGAAGGGCGGGTTGCCGACGCTGCGGCTCGCCAATCTGGTGGCGCTGCAGGCATCCGCTGTCGGTCGATACCTATGTCGAACAGACGCTGTCCGGGGCCAAAGGCATCCTGATCCGGCTGATCGGCGGCGAAAGCTACTGGCCCTACGGCCTCGCGCAGGTGCAGGATCTTGCGCGCCGCAAGGGCATCGCGCTGGCCGTGCTGCCGGCGGACGGGCGCGAGGATGCGCGGCTCGACGCGCTGTCGACCCTGCCGGAATCGACCCTGCGCCGCTTGCAGGCGCTTTGCGATGCGGGCGGCGCGGTGGCGGCACAGGCGGCCTTGCAGCAGCTGGCGCTGGCGGCCGGGCTCTATGCCGGGCCGGTCGCGGGCGACAAGACCGTGCCGGACTTCGGCTGGTATCAGCCCGGACAGAGGCGTCGTGCCCGCGCCCACGCTCGGCGACCGGCCTGCTGTGCCGTCGTCACCTTCTACCGCTCCTACCTCACCTCGGCCGATACCGACCCGGTCGATGCGCTGATCGCGGCACTGCGAGGCGCGCGGGTTTCGACGCCATCGGCGCTCTTTGCCGCCAGTCCTCAAGGCACCCGGCGGCGGCGGCATGGCTGCGCGCCGAACTCGGCCGCCTGGCCCCGGCCGCGATCGTCAACGCCACGGCCTTTTCGGCCAAGGGGCCGGACGGCACGGCATCGCCGCTCGATGCGCCGGGTTGCCCGGTGTTTCAGGTGGCGCTGTCCACGGCGCGCAGGAAGGACTGGGCCGAGGCGGAGCGCGGGCTTGTCGCCCGCCGATCTCGCCATGCATGTCGTCCTGCCCGAGGTCGATGGCCGCATCTTCGCGGGCGTCGCCAGCTTCAAGAGCCCGTCGCGCGCGACCCGGACCTGCAATATTCCCGCTTCGCCCACCGCGCCGACGCGGACCGGATCGCCGCCGTCGCGGACCGGGTGGCGGGCTGGCACCGGCTTGGCGACCACGCCCGCGGCCGAGCGCAAGCTGGCGCTGGTCCTGTCGACCTATCCCGGCAAGGCGCTATCAGCTGGCCCATGCCGTCGGTCTCGATGCGCTGGCCTCGGCCGAGGCGATTCTGGCCGACCTGGCGGCGGACGGGTATGCGTCGACGCGCGGCGACGACCTTGGCACGGCGCTGACGACCGAGACCATCGCATGGCCGCTCGCCGCCTACCGCGACGCGCTGCCGACGCTTGCCGAAGCCGCTGCAGCGACGCTCTTGACGCCGCCTGGGGCGACCCGGAAGCCGACCCGTCGGTCACAGACGGCGCATTTCCGCTTCACGCGCCATGCGGCGCGGCAAGGCCATCGTCGCGCTGCAACCCGAACGCGGCGAGGTCGACGACGCGCGACGACGATTACCACGACCTTGTCCCGCACCCCGCGCCACGCCTATGTCGCCTTCTATCTCTGGCTGCGGTCGCAGGGCCTGCACGCGCTGATCCATATCGGCGCGCATGGCACGCTGGAATGGCTGCCGGGCAAATCGGTCGCCTGTCGGAGACCTGCTGGCCCGAGGCGCTGACCGGCGCTCTGCCGGTGATCTATCCCTTCATCGTCAACGATCCCGGCGAGGCGGCGCAGGCCAAGCGCCGGATCGGCGCGGTGACCATCGGCCACCTGCCGCCGCCGCTGGCGGCAAGCGCGGTGCCGGACGGACCTGCGCCGGCTCGAACGGCTGCTGGACGAGTATTCCACCGCCGACGGGCTCGACCCCGCCCGCCGCGACCGGCTGATCGCGATCGATCCGCGACGAGGCGCAGGCGCGCGGGCGTCGAGGACGATCTGGGCCTTCCCGACGGATGCCTCGCCCGCCGAGGCGATCACCCGCATCGACCGCTTTGTCTGCGACATCAAGGAAAGCCAGTACGGCGACGGGCTGCACATCTTCGGCACCGGCCAATGCGGCGCGGAGGAACGCGCCGGGCTGCTGGCCGCGCTGAACGGCCGGCGCGTCGACGGCCGGCCCCTCCGGCTCGCCCTATCCGGGGCCGGTCGGATGTGCTGCCCACGGGGCGCAACCTTTTCACCACCGATCCGCGCGCGGTGCCGTCGCGCGCCGCCCATGCCCAGGGCGTGAAACTGGCCGAGGAGCTGCTGCGCCGCCATCTGCAGGATCACGGCGACTGGCCGAAGGCGCTGGTCGTCGACCTCTGGGGGTCGGCCACGATGCGCACGGCGGGCGAGGAATTCGCCATGGCGCTGCATCTGGCCGGGCTTGCGCCGAAATGGGACGACGGGTCCGAGCGCGTCTCGGGCTTCGAGGTGATGCCGCTTGCCCTGCTCGCGCCGCCCGCGCATCGACGTGACGTTGCGGGTTTCGGGCCTGTTCCGCGACGTTTTTCCCGGCCTCGCGCAGCTTTTCGAAGCCGCCGCCGCCGCGCTTGCCGCAGCGCGACGAAGCGCCGGAGGACAACCCCTACCTGACGCGCGCACGCCGCGCGTCTTCGGCCCGAAGCCGGGGCTCTACGGCCTGCCATGGCCGAGGCGATCGAGGATTACGGCCGACGAGGGCCAGCGCGCGGCGGGCGAGGCTTGGCTGGCCGGCTCCGAATGGGCGATCGACGCCACGGGCGCGTCGCATCACGCCCGCGCGGCGCTGGAGGCGCAGGGTCAAGGGCGCCGACGGCTTTGTCCATGTGCAGGATCTGGCGGAAACCGACCTGCTGCTGGCCTCGGACTATGCCGCGCATGAAGGCGGGTTCGCCGCCGCCGTGGCCCGGCTCGGCGGCGAGGCACCGGCGCTTTATCACCTCGACGCCACCCGCCCCGACACGCCCGCGCGCCCGCACCCTGCCCGAGGAGATCGCCCGCGTCGTGCGCGCCCGCGCGGCCAACCCGAACTGGGCCGACGGCATGATGCGCCACGGCTTCCGGGGCGCGGCCGAGATCGCCGCAACGCTCGATCACATGGCGGCCTTCGCCCATCTCGCCCGCGCGGTGCCGCGCGCATCTGTTCGACCTTTACCACGACGCCACGCTGGGCCGCGACGGATGTGGTCGCCTTCATGGAGCGCGAAAACCCCGCCGCGCTCGCAGGCGCATGCGCGACCGCTTCGCCGCGCTTGCGCGACGCCGGCCTCTGGGTCACGCGCCGCAACTCCATCGCGATGGGGGCGGGGCAATGAGCGCGCCGATCATCCAAGGCTGGTGCCCCGGCGCGCTGCGCCCGATGATGTCGGGCGACGGGCTTGTCGTGCGGGTGCGCCCGCGCGGTGGCCGGCTGACGCGCGGAGCAGGCGCGCGGGGATCGCCGACGCTCGCCGCGCCGCACGGCAATGGCCTCATCGACCTGTCCGTCGCGCGCCAACGTGCAGCTGCGCGGCGTGCAGCCGAGGCCGGCACGCGGCCAGCTGATCGACGGGTCTTGCGCGCGCTTGGCCTGATCGACGCGACTGCCGAGGCGGAGGCCCGCCGGAACATCGTCGTGACGCCGTTCTGGAGCGACGGCGACGGCACCAGCCGATCTTGCCGCGCGGCTTGCGGCCGCGCTGGCACAGGCCGGACGCGCCCGAACTGCCGGGCAAGTTCGGCTTTGCGATCGATACCGGGCCCGCGCCCGTCCTGCTCGGCGCGTTTCCGCCGACATCCGGATCGAGCGCGGTGCCGGCTGGGCAGCTCGTTGTCCGCGCGGATGGCGCCGGCACCGGCGCCCGGGCGACGGCCGACGAGCGCGATCCGCCTGGCCGCTTGACCTCGCGCGCTGGTTCCTCGACGACCGGCGGCGCACCGCAGGGCCGGGGCCGAATGGCGGCGCATCTGACCCGCGGCGACGGCACTTGCCCGACGGCCTTCAGCGCGAGCCCCGTCGTCCGAGCGCGCCGCGTGCCAGCCCCGGCGCCGGGGCCTGCGGCGCAGGGTTTCCTGGCGGCGTTCGCCTTCGGTCAGATGCAGCGCCGAAACCTTCGTCGACCCTTGCCGAACTCGGCCCGCTCCGCGTGACGCCCTGGCGCATGCTGCTGATCGAAGGCGCCGGCGGCGTGCCCCGCAGATCGCCGGCCTCATCACCGACGCCGGACGATCCGCTTGCTGCGGGTCGCCGCCTGCACCGGCGCGCCCGGCTGCCCGCAGGCGCTGGTCGACACGCGGCCCCTCGCCCGCAGCCTTGCGCCCCTCGTGCCGCATCGGCGAGCATGCTGCATGTTTCGGGCTGCGCCAAGGGCTGCGCCCATCCCGGCGCGCGCCGACGCGACGCTCGTCGCGCGGGCCGGAGATGCCGTTCGACCTGATCCTGGCGACACGGCCGCCGGGCTGCCGACGCGCACCGGCGCTCGACCCCGAGGCGCTCAGCGCCTCGCACCTCTTTCCGACCGAGATAGCACCATGCCCCATAGCTACCAGACCGACGGCGCCGCCATTTACCGCGAAAGCTTCGCCACGATCCGGGCCGAGGCCGATCTGGCGCGCTTTACGCCCGAGGAAGAGGTGGTGGTCGTGCGCATGATCCATGCCGCCGGCATGGTCGGGCTGGAACGGCATGTCCGCTTTTCCCCCGGCATGGCCATCGCCGCGCGCGCCGCGCTGGAGGCCGGCGCGCCGATCCTGTGCGATGCGCGCATGGTCAGCGAGGGCATCACGCGCCCCGCCTGCCCGCCGGACAACGAGGTGATCTGCACCCTGCACGACCCGCGCGTGCCCGACCTGGCGAAGGCGATGGGCAACACCCGCTCGGCCGCCGCGCTGGAACTTTGGCGGCCGCATCTGGCGGGCGCGGTCGTCGCCATCGGCAATGCACCGACGGCGCTGTTCCATCTGCTCGAACATGCTCGAAGACCCGGCCTGCCCGCGCCCGGCCGCGATCATCGGCTGCCCGGTCGGCTTCGTCGGCGCGGCGGAATCGAAGGACGGCGCTGATGGCGGACCAGCCCGTGCCGTCGCTGATCGTCGAGGGCCGTCTCGGCGGCTCGCGCCATCACCGTCGCCGCCGTCAACGCGCTGGCGAGCCGGAAGGAATGACGATGGGCAAGGTCGATCTGCGTCGGCCTCGGCCCCGGCGACCCGGATCTGATGAGCGTGCAGGGCCGACCGGCTGGTGCGCGCCGCCACCCATGTCGCCTATTTCCGCAAGGCGGGCCGCGCCGGGCCAGGCGCGGCAGATCGTCGAGGGCATGCTGGCGCCGAGGCGTGACCGAATATCCGATGGAATATCCGGTCACGACCGAGATCCATTTCTCAGACCCCGAATACAACCGCCTGCTTGCCGAGTTCTACGACGACTGGGCGCAGACGGCTGGCCGAATCTGGCCGAGACCGAGATGTGGTCGTGCTGTGCGAGGGCGACCCGTTCTTCTACGGCTCCTTCATGCATCTGCATTCGCGCCTTCAGGGCCGGGCCGAGGTCGAGGTCGTGCCCGGCATCACCGGCATGTCCGGCTGCTGGACCGCAACCGGCATGCCGATCACCTGGGGCGACGACGTGCTGACCGTGCTGATGGGCACCCTGCCGGAGGAGGAACTTGGCGGCACATGCGCGCGATGCCGACGCGCTGGTGGTGATGAAGATCGGCCGCAACCTGCCGAAGCTGCGCCGCGCGCTTGCCAAGCGCCGGGCGGCTCGGTGCCGCCTGGCTGGTCGAACGCGGCACGATGCCGGGCCAACGCGTGCAGCGTCTGTCCGAGGCCGAGCGAGGTCACGCCCTATTTCTCCATCGTCCTCGTGCATGGTCAGGGGCGGCGGCCATGACCGGCTGGCTGGCGATCGCGGGCCTCGGGCCGGGGGACGAGGCGCTGGTGACCGCCGAGGTCCACGCGGCGCTCGCCGAGGCGACCGATATCGTCGGCTACATTCCCTATGTCGCCCGCGTCGCCCCGCGCGCCGGCCTGACGCTGCACGCCATCCGACAACCGGGTGGAGCTGGACCGCGCCGCGCCACGCGCTGCGACATGGCGGCGGCAGGGCGGCGCGTTGTCGTCGTCTCGTCCGGCGATCCCGGCGTCTTCGCGATGGCCTCGGCGGTGTTCGAGGCGCTGGAGGCGCGCGCCGATCCGGACGCCTTCGACATCCGCGTCCTGCCCGGCATCACCGCGATGCTGGCCGCCGCCGCGCGGCTCGGCGCGCCGCTCGGCCACGATTTCTGCGCGATCAACCTTTCGCGACAATCTCAAGCCCTGGGAGCTGATCGAAAAGCGTCTGCGCGCTGGCCGCCGAGGCCGATTTCGCGATGGCCTTCTACAACCCCCGCTCCAAATCCCGCCCGCACCAATTCGCCCGCGCGCTGGAGATCCTGCGCGAGGACTGCGGGGCGGAGACGGCTGATTTCCTTCGCCCGCGCGGTCACGACGCCGGAGGAACGGCTGACCACCGTCACGCTGGCCGAGGCGACGCCCGAGATGGCCGACATGCGCACGGTGGTGATCGTCGGCAATCCGCGACACGCGGCGCGTCGGGCGCTTCGTCTATACCCCGAGGTCGCGCGGGATGACCCAGCCAGCGCCATCACCTCAGCGACCGTCGCCGCGACCTGCCGCTCGGGGCAGCGTCGGGCCGGTCGATCATGACCACCGGCAGGCCAAGCCTGCGCGCGGCGTCGAGCTTCGCCTCGCGCGCCCGCGCCGCCTGCATTCTTGGCGACAATCCAGCTCGATGCGGTGGTTCGCGCAGCAGCCGCAGATCGTCCGCCTTCGCTGAACGGACCGCGCGCGACGACAGCTTCGGCGTCGGGCAGCGGCAGCGGCACCTTCGGCGGATCGACCAGGCGCAGCAGGTAGTGATGCTGCGGCTTGGCCGCGAAGGGCGCGAGGGTTTGCCTGCCGATGGCCAGGAAGACCCGGCCGGGCTCTTCCGGCAAGGCGGCGACGGCGGCGGCGATATCGGCGACATGGCGTCCAGTCGTCGCCCTCGCCGGCCACCCACGGCGCGCGCTCATAGCGCGATCAGCGGCATCCCGGCTTCGCGCAGCGGCCGCGATGGCGTTGCGGCTCATCTCGGCGGCAAAGGGATGGGTCGCGTCGATGATATGGGTGATCCCTTCGGCCCGCAGGTAGTCCACGAGGCCCGTCAACACCACCGAAGCCGCCGATCCGCGTCGGCAGCGGCTGCGGCACGGGCGCAGCCGGTGCGCCCAGCATAGGAAAAGACCGCGTCCATGCCGTCCGCGGCCAGCGCGCGGGCAAGCGCGGCGGCCTCGGTCGTACCGCCGAGGAGAAGGACGCGTGTCATGACTGATCCCTGGCTGACGATCATCGGTCTCGGCGAAGATGGCCTGAGCGGGCTGTCGGAAGCAAGCCGCGCCGCGCTCGACCGGGCCGAGGTGATCTTCGGCGGCCCGCGTCATCTGGAGCTGGCTGACGCGGGGGCGCGCGGCCGGGCATGGCCTGTGCCCTTCTCGACCGCGCCGGTTCTGGCCGAACGCGGGCGGCCGGTCGTCGTTCTCGCTTCCGGCGATCCGTTCTGGTACGGCGCGGGCGGCAGCCTTGTGCCGGACCTTGCAGCCGGGCGAGTGGGCGGCACACCCCGCGCCGTCGGCCTTTTCGCTTGCCGCCGCCCGGCTCGGCTGGCGGCTGGAAGAGATCGTGTGCCTCGGTCTGCACGCGGCGCCCTTCGCGCGGCTGCGCCCGGTCCTGACCCAGGGCGCACGCGCTCCTTTGCCTGATCCGCGACGGCGCGGCGGCGCGGGAGCTTTGCGACTGGCTCGACGCGGCAGGGCTTCGGCGCCTCCGGCGTGACGGTCCTGGAAGCCCTCGGCGGGCCGCGCGAGCGCATTCGGCGGGTCGACGGCAGCGGGCTTCGACCTGCCGGACGTCGACAGCACCCGGTTGCGCGTGGCGATTGAGGTCGCCGGCAGATCCGGGCCTGCCGCGCGCGTCCGGGCCTGCCCGACGACCTTTTCGCCCATGACGGCCAGATCACCAAACGCCCGATCCGCGCGCTCACCGCTCTCGGCCCTCGCACCGCGCCCGGGCGAGGTGCTTGTGGGACATCGGCGCGGGATCAGGCTCGATTTCGGTCGAATGGTGCCTCGCGGCACCCGGTGCGCGGGCTCATGCGGTCGAGGCGCGCGACGATCGGGCGGCGCAATATCCGTGCCAATGCCGACCGCCTTCGGGATCGAGCACCGGCTGGACGTGCACGAGAGCGACTGCGCCCGAAGCTGATCGGCGAACTGCCGCAGCCCGATGCTGTCTTTGTCGGCGGCGGTCTGGATGCAACGGGCTGCTCGGCCAGCTTTGGGCGCGGCTACCGGTGGGCACGCGGCTCGTGGTCAATGACGGTGACGCTGGAAACCGAGGCGCTTGCTGGCGGAGTGGCATGCGCGGCATGGCGGGACGCTTTACCGCTTCGACCTCGCGGAGGCCGCCCCGCTTGGCCGGATGCGCGGCTGGCTGCCGGCGCGGCCCGTGGTGCAGTGGAGCGTCACGAGATGAGGGTGGCAGGCATCGGCTTTCGCGGCGCGGCGACCTCGGCTTCGCTGCGCGACGCCTACACCCGCGCGGGCGGCGACGCGGACGCGCTGGCGACGGTGTCGGAGAAGGCGGGTGCCGCGGCCTTGGTGGACTTCGCGCGGGACATGGGTCTGCAGGCTGCTGGCCATTGAAGCCGGGCGCGCTCGCGGCGCAGCCGGTCCTGACCCGGTCCGAACGGGTGGCGGAGCGGTTCGGCACCGGATCCGTGGCCGAGGCGGCCGCCCTCGCGGCGGCGGGACCGGGGGCGCGGCTTGTCGCGCCCCGTGTGGTATCGACCGATGGCATGGCCACCGCCGCCATCGCGGAAAGGACAGACGAATGACAGTGCATTTCATCGGCGCAGGACCCGGCGCGCCCGACCTGCTGACGCTGCGCGGCCGCGATCTGATCGCCGCCTGCCCGGTCTGCCTTTACGCCGGGTCGCTGGTGCCCGAGGCGGTGCTGGCCCATTGCCCGCCGGGCGCGCGGATCGTCAACACCGCGCCCCTGTCGCTCGACGAGATCATCGCCGAGATCGCGGCGGCCCATGCAAGCGGGGCAGGACGTGGCGCGGCTGCATTCCGGCGATCTGTCGGTCTGGTCGGCGATGGGCGAACAGCTGCGCCGTCTGCGCGCCCTGGGCATTCCCTATGACGTGACGCCGGGCGTGCCGTCCTTCGCCGCCGCGGCTGCGGCGCTCGGGGCGGAACTGACCCTGCCGGGGATCGCGCAATCGGTGGTGCTGACCCGCACCTCGGGGCGGGCGACCTCGATGCCGCCGGGCGAGACGCTGGAGAATTTCGCGCGGACCGGCGCGACGCTGGCGATCCATCTGTCGATCCATGTGCTCGACCGGGTGGTGGCGGAGCTGACGCCGCATTACGGCGCCGATTGCCCGGTCGCGGTGGTCTGGCGCGCAAGCTGGCCCGATCAGCGCATCGTGCGCGCGACGCTCGGCAACGCTGGAAACCGCTGTCGGCGGCCGAGATGGAGCGCACCGCGCTGATCCTCGTCGGCCGTTCGCTCGGCGCGGAGGAGTTCGACGAAAGCCGCCTTTACGCCGGCGATTACGACCGCCGCTATCGGCCGGTCGGCACCAGCCCGCGCTTTCCGGAAACGCCATGATCCCGCCCGGCCTGCATCATCTCGGCCCCCGCCTCGGGCACCGGCAAGACCACGCTGATGCTGGGGCTTCTGGCGGCGTTTCGCGCGCGGGGCTGACCGTGCAGCCGTTCAAGAGCGGGCCGGACTATATCGATCCGGCCTTTCACCGCGCGGCCTCGGGGCGGGCGTCGTTCAACCTCGACAGCTGGGCGATGGGCGCGGACCGGATCGCCGGGCTCTGTCGGAGGCGCGAGGGCGCGGATCTGATCCTCGCCGAAGGGTCGATGGGGCTTTTCGACGGCGTGGCGCGGCGCCGGGGAGGCCGGCACCGGCGCGAGCGCCGATATCGCGGCGCTGACCGGCTGGCCGGTGGTGCTGGTGCTCGACGTGTCGGGGCAGGCGCAGTCGGCGGCGGCGGTGGCGCCGGGCTTCGCCACGATGCGGCCGGACGTGGCGATTGCCGGCGTGATCCTGAACCGGGTCGCCAGCCCCCGGCACGAGGCGCTGGTGCGCGGCGGGCATGGAGGCGCCGGGCATCCGCGTTCTCGGCGCCCTGCCGCGCACGGCCGACGATCGAGATGCCCGAGCGGCATCTGGGCCTGGTGCAGGCCGAGGAGACGCCGGACCTGGACCGGATCATCGCCGAGGCCGGCGACTTCGTCGCGGCGCATGTCGATCTCGACGGCGCTGCGCGGCGCGGCGCGGGCCGGCGGCGCTGGCCGCGCACACCGGCGCCAGCCGGTCACGCCGCCCGGCCAGCGCATCGCGCTGGCCCGCGACTGCGGCGTTTTCCTTCGTCTATCCGCATCTCCTCGACGGCTGGCGCGCGCGCCGGGGCGGAGATCCTGCCGTTCTCGCCGCTGGCCGACGAAGGCGCCCGGATGACAGCGCCGATTGCTGCTGGCTGCCGGGCGGCTATCCGGAACTGCACGGCGCCGCAGCTTGGCCGCTGCCAGCACGGTTTCGCGCAAGGCTTGCGACGGTTTGCCGAAACCCGCCCGGTCCACGGCGAATGCGGCGGCTACATGGCGATGGGCGCGGCGCTGATCGACAGGGAGGGGCAGCGCCACGAGATGGCGGGGCTTCTGGGCCTGGTCACCACGTTCGAGAAGCGCAAGATGCATCTCGGCTACCGGCTGGCCGAACTTGGCGCGCCGATGCCCGGGCATGCGGCCGGGCGCGCGGCTGCGCGGGCACGAGTTTCACTACTCGACCATCCTCGACCAACCCGATACGGCGCTGGCGCGGGTGGCCGATGCCAACGGCGACACCGGTGCCCGAGACCGGCTCGCGCCGGGGCCATGCCACGGGCACCTTCTTTCACCTGATCGCGGAGGCGACATGAGCGGCTTTGTCAGCTTCGTCTCATCGGGCCCCGGCGATCCGGAGCTGCTGACCGCTGAAGGCCGTGGCAGCGGCTGCAGGCGGCCGATGCGGTGCTGTTCGACGACCTCTCCTCCGGCCCGATCCTGCCCCATGCCCGCACCGGGGCCGATCTCGTCGGCGTCGGCAAGCGCGCCGGCCGGCCGTCGGCCAAGCAGGATCACGTCAGCCGGCTGCTGGTCGACTACGCGCGGACCGGGGCGAAGGTGGTGCGGCTGAAATCCGGCGATTGCGGGCATGTTCGGGCGGCTGGAGGAAGAGATCGACCGCGCTTCGCGAGCGCGGGCATCGGCTACGAGATCATCCCCGGCGTGCACCTCGGCCATGGCCGCGGCGGCGGCAGCGGGCATTCCCGCTGACCCGGCGGCTGACCGCGCGGCGGGTGCAGTTCGTCACCGGCCACGACGTGACCGGCGCGCTGCCCGAGGATCTGAACCTGGCCGCCCTCGCCGATCCGACCGCGACGACGGTGGTCTTCATGGGCAAGCGCACCTTCGCCGAGCTGGCGCGCCGGCTGCAGGGCGCGGGCATGGCGGCCGAGACGCCCGCGCTTCTGGCGGAAAGCGTCTCCACCCCGGCGCAGAAGCTGGTGCGCGGGCACGCTGGCCACGATGGCCGATCTGATCGCGGCGGAGGCGGCGCGACGGCCCGGCGCTGATCCTGCTCGGGCCGCTGGCGGAGAGGGGATGAGCCGCGATCACCGTCACCGTTTGCCGGTCCTGCCCGGCCGGTCAGTGCCGGGCTGGCGGCCGCGTTGCACGCCGCGGTGGCAGAGGCTGGGTCTGACTGCGGAGGTGCGGGAAACCGACTGCATGTCGGGTTGCACGCGCCCCTCGACGGTCGCCTTCCGGGCGCGCGGGCAAGACCGCCTATCTCTTCGGCGATCTGACTGAGGAGGATCTGCCCGAACTTGCTGACCTTCCTGCGGCTCTATGCGGCCGTCGCCGGATGGCAACTTCGCCGATGCGCGCCCGCTCGGCGGCCTTGCGCGAAAAGGCGATCGCCCGCATTCCCGGCCGAGCGCGCCGCTGACGCGCGTCGCAATACGCCCGCTCGGCTGGCGCAAATCCGCCTTGACCCGGACGCGCCGTCATGCTGGCAGATGGGACGTGCATGGTGTCCGATCAGGCGCAAAGCGTCCGGACTGAAACGGGAATGGGGAAGGGTGGACCCAAAGGCGGCACCCAAAGCCCCAACCGCCCCCGCGACTGTAAGCGGCGAGCGGCTTTCCAAGGGCCACTGGAGGCTACGGCCTCGGGAAGGCGGAAAGCACGCAGCGACCCGCAAGTCAGGAGACCGGCCATGCGTGAAGGCAACGCGAACGCCGTCGGGTGTGACGGCAAGGAGAACGACATGAACACGACCACCGCATTCCGCCGCCAAGATCTTCCGCCGGTCTGCTGTCCATTCTCTTCGTCGCCCTCGATCGGCGCAACGGTGCTGTTCGTGGCAGGCCACGCCCAGTCGGCGACGCTGCACGACGCCGCCCATGACATGCGTCACGCGACCGGCTTCCCCTGCCACTAAGGCGGGCCGGACGGTCACATCACATGATTCAACGCATGCTGGCCGGCGGGCTTATCGCCGGCTTTGCGGCGGGGCTGTTTGCGGCCCTGCTGCATTTCGCGTTCATCCAGGACCTGATTCTTCTGGGTGAGCAATACGAAACCGGAGCACTTGTGCATTTCGACGCCGGTGCACGGCGGACATGACGCCGCTGCGGCGCCGCAGCGGGGCACGACCACGCAACCGAGGCGGACGGCATGCGCATGCGCACGCGCCGGGCGGAGGCCGCGGCAACGCCTTCACGCGCAATGCTCTAGACGGTGCTGTTCACCGGCCTGACTTATGCGGCCTACGGCCTGCTTCTCGTCGCCGGCTTCGCTCTGGCCGAGCACTTCGGCCGCGGATCGAGCGCGCGCGAGGGATTGCTCTGGGGCCTTGCCGGCTTATGCGGCGTTTCAACTCGCGCCGGCCGATGGGGCTTGCCGCCGGAACTGCCGGGCACGGTCGCCGCAGACCTGATCGACCGCGGCAGATCTGGTGGCTCGGCACGGTGCTCGCGACCGGCGTCGGCGCTTGCGCTTCTGGCTATCGGGCGAGGCCTCGTCACGGCGGTTCTGGGCGGCGCGCTGCTGGCAGCGCCCGCATGTCATCGGCGCACCGCATCTGGACGAGTTCTATGGAGTCGCGCCGCCCGAAGCTGGCGGGCGAGTTCGCGCGCGCGCGCTTGGCGTCGGCTTTGCCGCCTGGGCCGTGCTCGGCTGGCTCTGCCGGACGTCTATGGGCGAGCAATGCGGTATGAGCGGCGCGATGACACGAAGACGGACCCCGCGCATGGACTTGCGCGGGGTCTCCTCTGTCATCCACGGGGCCGGCTTGGGGGACTGATGATCGAGCTTCTTCTCATCGGCATCGGCACCGGCAATCCCGACCACCTGACGCTTCAGGCGATCAAGGCGCTGAATTCGGCCGACCTGATCCTGATCCCGAGGAAGGGCGAGACGAAGGCCGATCTGGCGGAGTTGCGCCGGGCGATCTGCGCTGAGGTCCTGACCAACCCAAGACGCGGATCGCCGAGTTCGACCTGCCGATGCGCGATGCGGCAAATCCCGATTACCTGGCCGGTGTCGATGACTGGCACGATGCCATCGCGCACGGTCTGGACAGACACGATCCTTGCCGAAATCGGGCGAGACATGGCCGTGTGGCGCTGCTGGTCTGGGGCGATCCGTCGCTTTACGACAGCACGCTGCGCATCGCCGGGCGGGTCGCGACTGATCTGCCGCTCACGGTCCGGTCATCCCCGGCATCACCTCGCTTCAGGCGCTGACCGCCGCCCATGCGATTCCGCTCAACGAGATCGGCGCGCCCTTCATCGTGACGACCGGCCGACGCTTGCGCGACGAAGGCTGGCCTGCGGGGGCGGATACCCTCGCGGTGATGCTCGACGGGGAATGTTCGTTCCGACGCCATCCCGCCCGAAGGTGTGACGATCTGGTGGGGCGCCTATGTCGGCATGGCGGAAGAGATCATCGCTGTCCGGGCCGCTCGCCGAACCTCGCCGACGGATCGTCGAGACCCGCGCAGAGGCGCGCGCCGGCCACGGCTGGATCATGGATATCTATATCCTGCGCCGCGCCTGAGTCGTATCGGCCGCGGATCGTGTCGCCGAGCTGAAGCATCGGCGTCAGTTCGATCCGTTCGCCGCCGATCAGCCCGCTGTCGCTGTGGCCCGGCGATGATCGCGGCGGCGCGGCGACCGATCTCTCGCCGGCAGGCATCCATCGTCGCAAGCCGGCGCGGCAGACCGTCAAGCAGATCGACCCCGTTGAAGCCCGCAAGGCCGAGCTTGCCGGGCACGTCGATGCCCTTGTCGAGGCAGTAAAGAAGCCCGCCCGCTCCGATCATGTCGTTGGAGTAATAGAGGAAATCGAGATCCGGATGTCCGCTTCAGGATCGCATCGGTCATCTCGCGCCCCTTCAGAAGCGCCGAGCCGCCGGAATAGAATTCGCCGGTCGGCAAGTCCGATCCCGGCTTCCGCCAGGCCCGCCTCGAACCCCTCAAGGCGTTTGCGGGCGCGGTGGTCATGCGGCATCTTGGTGCCGAGAAAGCCGATCTTGCGATAGCCGGCGCCGACGATGGCGCGCGCCATCTCGAGGCCTGCCCGCCTGTGCGAGATGCCGACGACGGAATCGACGGCCTCACCGTCCACATCCATGATCTCGACGATGGGAATCCCGGCATTCTCCAGCATCGCGCGGGCGGCGGCGGTATGCTCCAACCCCGCGACGATCACGCCAGACGGCCGCCAGGACAGCATTTCATAAAGCACCGATTCCTCGCGTTCGGCGGAATAGTTGGTGACGCCGAATACCGGTTGCAGGCCGCAATCCTCCAACTCTTCCGAAATGCCGCTCAGCACTTCGGGAAAGACGAGGTTCGACAGCGACGGCACGATGACCGCAACCAGATTGACCCGCTGCGAGGCGAGCGCGCCGGCGATCTTGTTCGGCACGTAGCCAAGCGTCTTGGCGGCCTTCGAGCACCCGTTCGCGTGTGGAATCCGACACATCGCCCCGGTTGCGCAACACGCGGCTGACGGTCATCTCCGACACCCCCGAGGCTTCGGAGACATCGCGCAACGTGAGCGCGCGCTTCGGATCGGTTGGGCTTTCGCTCGTCACTCTGCCATCTCCGCCAATGTATCTTTTTTGTGATTAGCCCCAAAGCCGGGGCTTGTCCAAGCAAGAAGGTTGCGCGGCACAGGCGGCGTCATTTCCCCGTCCGATGCGGCAGGGTCGAGGGCGCCCCGCCCTCGAAGGCGTTGGGCCGGGCATAGTCGCAAGGTGCCTCCTGCATCTCGAGATGCAAGCGGTCGCCGGTATAGGGATGTGCGCGGGCGAGGTCTTCGTCGAACTCGATGCCAAGGCCGGGCGCGTCCGGGACGACGACATAGCCGTCCTCCCAGCGGATCGAGTGCTTGATGAGCGCCAGATGGAAGGCCCCGCCGGTCTCGATCGTCTCGACCATCAGCAAGTTGGGGATCGAGGCGCCGAGATGGATGTTCGCTGCCCATTCCACCGGCCCGGCGTAAAGATGCGGCGCCATCTGCGCGGTGAAGACCTCGGCGATGGCGGCGATCTTCTTCGCCTCCCAGATGCCGCCGACGCGGCCGAGCGCGGGTTGCAGGATGCGCGCGCCGCCGGTCCGAAGGACGGTCGCGAATTCCGCCTTGGTGGTGAACCGCTCGCCCGTCGCTACAGGGATGCGCACCGCCTTCTGAACCTCGGCGAAATCCAGCAGGTTGTCGGGCGGGATCGGCTCTTCGTACCACAAGGGGCCATAGGGCTCGATCGCCTGCGCCAGCCGCACCGCGCCCGCGATGTTGAACTGGCCGTGCGTACCGAAAAGCAGGTCCGCCCGGTCGCCCACCGCCTCGCGGATGGCCTTGCAGAAGGCCGCCGAGCGCGTGATGTCGGAGAACGAAGGATCGTGCCCACCCCGGATCGTATAGGGTCCCGCAGGATCGAACTTCAAAGCGGTAAAGCCCATGTCGACGAAGCGAAGCGCCGCCTCGGCCGTCATCTCGGGGCTGGTCCAGAACGCAGCGCTTTCCTTGCCCGGCTCGGGGTAAAGGTAAGTGTAGCTCCGCAGCCTTTCGTTGAGCTTGCCGCCGAGAAGCGCCCAGACCGGTCGGTTCCGCGCCTTGCCGAGAATGTCCCAGCAGGCGATTTCCAGCCCCGAAAAGGCGCCCATGACCGTGGGATCGGGGCGCTGCGTGAAGCCCGAGGAATAGGCGCGGCGGTACATCAGCTCGATTTCCTCGGGCGAGGTGCCTGCCATGTGGCGCGCGAAGACATCCTCGATCACCGCGCCCATCGCTTTCGGTCCGACGGTCGAGGCATAGCATTCGCCGTAGCCGACGATGCTGTCATCGGTCGTCAGCTTGACGATGGTCCAGTAGCGCCCGCCCCAGCCCGGCGCAGGTGGCGCTACCGTGAAAATCTCGAGGTCCTTCAGTTTCATCTTCTTCTCCCTGCGCGCTCAGAACAGGATCACGTTCCGCCGTGCCGCGCCGCTCTTCGTGTCCGCAATCGCATCGTTGATCTGATCGAGCCGCCAGCGCCCCGAAATCAGTTCGTCGAGCTTCAACCGTCCCTGACGATAGAGATCGGCAATCCACGGTATGTCTCGCGCCAGAACGACATCGCCCATGTATGATCCTGTCAGGCTTTGCCCCGTCGCGGCAAGGATCACAGGTTCGTAGGACGACGAAGCGCCCGAATGCGGCATCCCGACCGCGATGAGCCGACCGCCAGGTGCAAGGAAGCGGGGGGCGCTGTCGTAGGCCGGGATCGCCCCGACGGTGACAAGCACCACATCGGCAAGCCGCCCGGCGATCTTCTTCAACTCCGACCAGGGCTTCGCGGCATCGGCCAGGATGCCGTCCGTCGCGCCGAACTCCTTTGCCGCTGCCAGCTTGCCCTCGCTCATGTCCACCGCGACGATGCGCGCCGCGCCGGCGAGCCGCGCGCCCTGGATCGCGTTGAGGCCGACGCCACCCGCGCCGATCACCACCACGACCTCGCCGGGCCGGATGCGGGCAGTATTGACCGCAGCGCCCAGCCCGGTGATGACGCCGCACGAGAGCAGCGCCGCCGCCTCCATCGGGATACCTTGCGGCAGGGGGGCGATCTGGCTTTGATCGACGACGACGCGCTCGGCAAAGGCCCCGCAGTTCAGGCCCTGCGCCACCTCGCCGCCATCCGGCCGGGTCAGAAGCGGCGCGACCTTCGGCTGCGCCGCGCAGCGGTTCGGATGCCCGCTTGAACAGGGTGCGCAATGCCCGCAAGAGCGGATCAGCGTGACCAGCACCGGATCACCCGGCTTGACCGTCGAGACGGCCGGGCCGACGGCGGACACCCGGCCCGCGGCTTCATGGCCGTAGACCGTCGGCAGATCGCCACCCCAGCCGCCGTCGATATAGGTGATATCGGAATGACAGATCGCGCAGGCTTCGAGCGTGACCTCGACCTCACCCGTCTCTGGCGCGCGCAGGCGCAGCGTCTCGATGGACAGGGCCTCCCCGAAGGCGGTGCAGACTGCGGCGCGGATTTCTGTCATCGGGTCCCCTCTTCGGTCTCGGGCGTCGCCCCACCTTCGGATGCCGGATGCGGCGCGGCAAGAAGGAAGACACAGAAAACCATGAGAACGCCCGACAGAAGGAAGGGTGCGCCCGGCAGGTAGATGGGGGCTCCGTCATGTGTGAAGGCCCAGAAGACGAAGGTGAAGACCATCGGCGTCAGGCCCATCGCCACCGCGCTGACGGCCGCGACCACCCCCTGCAACTCGCCTTGCTGATCGTCTGGCGTGGCATTCGCCATCAGCCCGTTCATCGCAGGTCCTGCAACGCTCGCAAGTCCGGTGACGGGCAGGAAGATCAACGCCAGCAGACCCGATTTCACGAAGCCGTAGAACCCGAAGGAGAGGATATCGAGGCTGAGGCCGTAGACCGCCGTCCGCTTCTCGCCCCAGGCCCGCGTCGCGGGGCCGATGGCCATTACCTGCGCCAGCGCCATCGACAGTCCGAAGACCGCCAGCGAAACGCCGATCCAGCGGGCGTCCCAGCCAAAACGCTCCGCCCCGAAAAAGGTCCAGACCGCCGGATAGGATTGATGGCAAGTGGTGAAGACAAACATGACAAGAAGATAGCGGTTCAGCCCCGGCAGATGACCGATGGCCCGGAAGGCGGCGAACGGATTGGCGCGGGCGAGGGTGAAGGTCCGGCGTTTTTCCGCGACCAGAACTCTCCGGCAAAACGAAATACCCAAAGACCGCGTTCGCCGCGGCGATTCCGGCGGCGATCCAGAACGGCGCGCGGATGCCCCAGACGGTCGAGATACCGCCGATCAGCGGACCCGCGATGAACCCGATCCCGGCCGCCGCAAGGATCAGGCCAAAGTTCTTCGCGCGTCGGTCGGGGGTTGAGATATCGGCCACATAGGCATTGGCCGTGGCATAGGTCGCGGCCGTCGCCCCCGCCACGATCCGCCCGATGACCAGAAGCCAGATCGATTGCGCCAGCGCCATGATGACATAGTCGAGCGCCATCACCGCCAGCGCCACCAGCATCACCGGACGCCGCCCGTAGCGGTCCGACAGATTGCCGACGAGCGGCCCGCAAAGGAACTGCATCACCGCAAAGACCGTCGCGAGCAGTCCGCCCCAGAGCGAGGCTGCGGAGATGTCGGTATGCGTCACCTCGCGCATGAGGTCGGGCATGATCGGAAAGATGATGCCGATGCCGATATGGTCGATCAGCACCGTGGCGAGGATGAAGCCAAGGGCAAGGCGGTTCTGCATCGGATCATCCTGCCCGTGACGAGTCGCGGGAGGCTACCCCGCGCGCGCCGGATCCGGAAGCCCACACGCAATCCGATGGAGCCGCTCGGCCAGAGGCCCGGGCGCCGAGAAGAAGGGGCTGTGGGATGTCGCCAGGCTGCTGACATGTCCCGGTGCGAAATCCTGCGACATCGTCACCTGATAGTCTGGCGGAATGGTCTCATCATTCTCGCAGCGGATGTAGTATTTCTCGACGCTCTGCCAGCGGGTAAGCGGGGGCAGCGGCGTCGATTGCGGCAGGATCGGCTCGGGACAGAGATGCGCCGCAGCAAAGGCCACCTGAGCTTCGCTGCAGTCGCGGTAGAAGCGGTCGCGGATCCGGGCGGGATCGATCGTGTAGGTCGCCCCGCCGGGATCGACCCGGACAGCGCCCTGCAACAACTGCCTTGGCCCGGCGCGGCGCATGTCGATCATCGACATCCCCGGCACCGGCACATAGGCGCAAAGATAGACCAGCCGCGCGATCTTTTCGGGCGCGCGGTCTGCGGCCAGCGTGATCGGGTAACCCGCCGCCGAATGACCGACGAGGGTCACTGGTTTGTCGATGGCGTCGAGGATGCGGTCGGCGTAAAGGTCAAGCGTCGCCTCCCTTGCCGGCGTCCGATCCGCCCCATGCGACGGCAGGTCGATGGCCCGCGCCGCATGCCCGAGCGCCGCCAGCGCCGGGATGAGGTCGCGCCAGCACCATGCCCCGTGACAGGATCCGTGGATGAGAAGGAATTCGGCCATCGCCTAGCCATGTCCGATGGAGGACAGAAACGACCGCAACGCCTGAGCATATTCAGCGGGCTTCTCCACCGGCGGCAGATGTCCCGCGCCCCGGATCAGTTCAAACCGAGCCCCCCGGATGAGGTCGGCGGTCTCGCGCACCATATCGGGCGGGGTGGAACCATCCTCGCTCCCCGCGATCGCCAGCGTCGGCAGCGTGAGGCCCGAGGTCGGCGTGATGAAATCCGCACCCGAGATGGCATGGGCGCAGCCGATATAGCCCTCGACCGGCTGGCGCGTCAGCATGTGCCGCCAGCCCACCATCTCCGTCCCAGATCGGAATGGTGCGGAGAACCAGCGCGTCATCGTCGCATCGGCGATCGCCTCGATCCCGCTCGCACGGATCGCCTCGATCCGGTCGGCCCAGATCTGCGGCGTCCCGATCTTGGCGGCGGTGTTCGACAGCACGAGCCCGCGCACCTGATCGAGCCGCTTCACGGCAAGCCCCTGCGCGATCATGCCGCCGATGGAGAGCCCAACGAAAACGCAATCCCGCACGCCCAGCGCGTCAAGAAACCTCTCAGTATCGCGGATCAGCGCCCCCATCCCGTATGGCCCCGGCGGACAGGAAGACAGGCCATGCCCGCGCTTGTCATGACGGATAAGGCGCAGGCCCTTGGGCAGAAGCGGTATCACCTTGTCCCAAAGCCGGAAATCCGTGCCAAGCGCATTGGCGAAAACCACAGGCTGACCCGCCGGATCGCCGTCCTCTCGCCAGTGAAGCACGACATCGCCAAGATCGAGCATATGCATGTAGGGCCCCCTTTCCGCGCATTCTGTTGCGGGCCGCCGCCAAGGACAAGCCTCAGTCGGATGGCGTGAGAACCCGCGCGGCCCGAACCCACCATGAGGGTCGTGCGGAAGAAAGCCGCGCGGCAGCCAAGGCGGCCGAAGCGCGCGCTTCGAAAAGGCCAAAGACCGTGCTGCCCGAACCGGACATGCGCGCGAGGCGGCATTCCGGCATCGCGCGCAGCGCCTCGAGGGCATCCGAAATGGCGGGCGCAAGACCCACGGCAGGCGCTTCGAGATCGTTGCGCTGCCGACTGAGCCACGCGGCGAAGCTATCGAAATCGGGCGCCTCCGGCATCGGCGTCAGGCCGGAGTTTTCCGTTCCCATTCCGGCTGCGAAACGTGCGAAGACCTGCCCTGTGGGCACCGGAATGCCCGGATTGACCAACACCAGATGCGCTTCGGGCAAAGGGGGCAGCGGTGTCAGATCCTCACCGATACCCTGCATCCGTTGTGGCTTCGGCGCGCACAGACACACCGGCACATCCGCGCCAAGCGTCAGGACCGCCGCGACCTCCGGCACCAATGCATCCCATAGCCGCGCCAACGCCTTCACCGCCGCGGCCGCGTCGGATGAGCCGCCGCCGATCCCGCCGCCATGCGGCAGACGCTTTTCCAATGTGATCCGTGCACCCTGCCCCGCCTTGGCCAGCAACGCGGCGGCCCTGAGGATCAGGTTCGCCCCATCGGTCGGCACGCCCGCCGCGAAGGGGCCGGAGACAGTCAGCGCCATGTCGGGCGCGGGCTCGAACCTCAGCCCGTCGCCGATATCGGCAAAAACTACGATACTGTCCAGAAGATGATGGCCATCGCTCCGCCGTCCGGTGACATGCAGCGCGAGGTTCACCTTGGCGGGTGCCGTGGCCTCAATTGCCATTCTTCGTGACGGCAAGCGGGGCGGCGCCTTCCTCGGCCAGGACCTTGTCCAGCCCGACCTCGAGCTTGCGGCGGATGCGATCAGCCTCACCCTCTTCCGTCGGTCCGAAAGACAAGGCCCTGCTCCACTGGAACTCGGCCTCGCGGGTGCGACCCACCGCCCAATAGACGTCACCGAGATGGTCGTTCACCACGGAATCGACCGGCATCAGCTCGACCGCCCGTTCCATCTGCGTTACCGCCTCGTCATAGCGGCCGAGTCGATAGAGACCCCAACCAAGGCTGTCGACGAACGCCCCGTCATCAGGCCGCGCCGCGACGGCGCGCTCGATCATGCCAAGCGCGTGGTCGAGGTCTTGCTTCCGTTCGATATAGGAATAGCCAAGGTAGTTCAGCACCGATGGCTGATCGGGCTTGAGCGCCAGCGCCTTCTTGAAATCCGCCTCAGCCTCGGGCCATTTCTTCAGCCGTTCATTGCAGATCCCGCGCGCGAACCAGAGGCTCCAATATCCCGCGTCGTCACCCTTGAGGTTCTTGATCGCCTGATCGTAAGCGGCGGCAGCTTCGGCGAAATGCTCCTCCCGGCGGTAGGTATCGCCAAGCGTATTCCAGATATCGATCCGGTCGGGATAATCCTTGGCAAGCCGCTGCAAGGCCTCGGTCGCGGCATCGACGCGACCCGATTGCACAAGCGCGCCCGCCCGCCCAAGTTCGGCCTGAAGATAGGCGGGATTGTCGCGCGCGATCTTGTCGAATTCGGCACTCGCCAGGGCGTGCTGGCCCTGTCCTTCAAGGATGCTCGCGACCAGAAGCACCGTGTCGGCGTCTTCCGGCGCGAGGTATTCGGCCATCCGAGCATAGGCGAGCGTGTTCACATCGGTGTTCTCGCTGCCAAGCGCACTCGCGACCGTATAGAACACCTCGGCCAGCCCGTCCTTCGCGCCCTTGACGACGGTGAAGGGCAAGGTCTCCCCTGCTTCAAGCTTGGCGCGGAGCGCCAGCATGGTGGGGTCGCCCGTCGGGCCGTAGGTCTTGTCGATCAGATCAATCGCATCGGCCTTGCGCTCAAGCTGGCTCAGGATCTGGGCATGGGCCATCACGCCCCGCCGCGTGGCGCGCAGCGGGCCACCATCGGCACCCGCAAAGATCGCATCGGCGCCTTCGAAATCACCGACCGACGCCAGTGCCAGCGCCTTGTGGTAAAGGCCGAACGACTTCAGCCCGCTCATCTTCGTCACATCGTCGAAGGCGCCCGTCGCCTCGGACATCTGGCCCTGCCCCAAAAGCGCCCAGGCGCGGTAGAGCCCGTCGACAAGCAGCCCCGCCGAGCGGCCCTTGTCGAGCGCAGCGATCGCGCCCGCGAAATCCTCTTTCCGCGCGAGTTCCGTCAGGATCAGCAGGTCGGCGATCTGACTTTTGCCGCCGCTTTTGTCAAAGGCCTCTGCGATGGGAAGCGCCTTGTCGATCGCGCCGCGCCCGACCTCGGAGATCGCCGCATTCTCCATCAGAAGGCTGTTCTGCGGGTCTGCGGCCAAGGCGCGGGCATAATATTCGGATGCCACAACATAGTCCGACTCTGCCCCGGCGAGCCGCGCGGCGAGGTATGGCCCTGCCTCGCCATCGGCGGCGGCGGCCGGCGCGGCGGCTGCGAAGGCCAGACCGGCGGCCAGAACGAAGGGAAGAGGTCGCATCTTCTGCACGTCAGACACCTTTGCGCTTGGTGCCGAGAAACTAGTCCGCGACTGACGGCATGGCAATGCGGCGCGCGTCAAAGACCGCGCCGCATCCCCGATTCTGCCGAAAATGTTACATGTTCGGATAGTTCGGCCCGTCGCCGCCCTGCGGGGTCGTCCAGTTGATGTTCTGGCTCGGATCCTTGATGTCGCAGGTCTTGCAGTGGACACAGTTCTGGAAGTTGATCTGGAACTTCGCCTCCGCGCCGTCGCCGATCACCTCATAGACGCCCGCCGGACAGTAGCGTTGCGCCGGTTCGTCGTATTTCGGCAGGTTGACCGAAATCGGTACAGAAGCGTCCTTGAGCTTCAGGTGACAGGGCTGGCTCTCTTCATGGTTGGTGAATGAGAAGGCCACGTTGGTCAGCCGGTCGAAGGACAGCACCCCGTCGGGTTTCGGATAGTCGATCTTTGGGAATTTAGACGCCTCGCCGGTCGCGGCTGCGTCCGACTTGCCGTGCTTCAGCGTGCCGAAGAGCGAGACCCCGAATAGGTTGTTCGTCCACATGTCGAAGCCGCCAAAGGCGAGCGAGGCCGCAAGCCCCCATTTCGACCACATCGGCTTGACGTTGCGGACCTTTTTCAGGTCCTTCGCGATAGGCCCCGAGCGCAGGTCGGTCTCGTAGGCGGTCAGCTCGTCGCTCGCGCGTCCCGCCTTGATCGCCGCATGGGCCGCCTCGGCCGCTGCCTTGCCCGACAGCATCGCGTTGTGATTGCCCTTGATGCGCGGCACGTTCACCAGACCCGCCGAGCAACCTAAGCAGAGCCACCCCCGGCGCCACGAGTTTCGGGATCGACTGCCAGCCGCCTTCGCTGATCGCCCGCGCGCCGTAGGCCACGCGCTTGCCGCCCTTCAGAAGCTCCGCGACCATCGGGTGATGCTTGAAGCGCTGGAACTCCATGTATGGGTAAAGATGCGGGTTCCGGTAGTTCAGATGCACCACGAAACCGACATAGACCTGATTGTTCTCAAGGTGATAGATGAACGACCCGCCGCCCGCGTTCTTGCCCAAAGGCCAGCCCATCGTATGCGTGACGGTCCCCTCGCGGTGCTTGGTGGGGTCGATCTCCCAGATCTCTTTCATGCCCAGCCCGAATTTCTGCGGACAATGGCCTTTGGAGAGGTCGTATTTCGCGATCACTTCCTTGGCGAGCGAGCCGCGCACGCCTTCGGACAGGAAGACATACTTGCCGTGCAGCTCCATCCCCGGCTCATATTGCGGGCCGGGCGTGCCATCGGACTGAAGCCCCATCTCCCCAGCAATGACACCCTTCACTTCTCCCTTGTCTCCGTAGACAAGCGCCGAACAGGCCATGCCGGGGAATACTTCGACGCCCAAAGCCTCGGCCTGTTCGGCCATCCAGCGGCAGACATTGCCCATCGAGACGATGTAGTTGCCGTGGTTCGACATCAATGGCGGCATCGGCCAGTTCGGCATCCGCATCTGACCGGACGGCGCCGAGGATGTAGAAGTTGTCCTTCTTCACCGCGACATTGATCGGCGCACCTTTCGCCTTCCAGTCCGGAATCAGCGCGTTCAGACCCGAGGGATCGAGAACCGCGCCCGAAAGGATATGCGCCCCGACCTCGGAGCCCTTCTCAAGCACGACGACGCCCAGATCCGGGTCAAGCTGCTTGAGTCGGATCGCGGCCGAAAGACCTGCGGGGCCCGCCCCCACGATCACAACGTCATATTCCATCGATTCTCGGGTCACTTGGGTCATGCCCTCTCCTCTCCGCTGCGGATGCCGCGTCCTTTTCGTCGCGCAAGATCGTTAGCCGACGCATCGCTGCGACGCAACGATAACACTGCGTCGCCAAATGCTTTGATGCGGGAAACGGCAGGGTTGGAGTAGGAACCGACTAGCTTTGGCTTGCGGTGGTGATCGCGGTCTCATCGCGCTGGTCCCAGGGCAGGTCCATCGTCGTCAATTCCACTCGGCGGAGCATGACCCAGGCACCTACCATCAGCAGGATCGAGACATAGCCGTCCAGCGCATAGTGATACCCGGTATAAACCGAGAGGAAGAGGATCGTGCCAACGAAGGCGAGGCCAAATGGTGCGAGCCAGCGGCTACGCTCGATCAGGTAAAGCGCGGTCAGCGTCGCGATGCCGACATGGACGCTTGGGAACGCGGAAATGCCGCTGCCGATGGCCATGCCGCGTTCGGAGTAGGCGCGCCAGAGCGCATCCTGGATAAGACCGATGCGGTTTTCGGCGACGCCGCTTTCCGCCAGCACCACGTGAAGAGCCGCGAAGCGGTCGCCGCCATAGGCCGCGTCGTAAAAGACCGGGCCGACGGACGAGCCGATAATGGCGAGTACATTGCCGATGACGAGCCAGCAGAAGAGATAGAGGATCAGGAAACGCGCTTTGCGTTCATTGTCGTGATCCGCGACCGAAAGGATCACGGCCAGCCCGATGGCCGGGACCGCCCAGACCGAAAGATAAACCGGCAGAAGCGCATCCATTGGCAGATAAGCGCCGATCCAATGCGTGACTTCCCATGGGTCCACGCCGCCGTGCAACCAGCGATCGGCCTCGGCCAGCGCCGGGTCGGCATAGAAGGGCACGATCATGGGGATCGTCGACTTGAGAAAGGAAAAAGCCGTCTGCAACACGGCGCTGGCGATCAGCGCGTAGCCCAGAAGGCTGATGTTCGCGACGAACTTCCTCCAACCCAGAAAGAGCGGAATCGCGAGCATCACCGGGATCAACAGCATGGCGATCCGCGCCACGGAGGAACCGAAGGCGTAGGTGGCCACAGCCGCCTCCCCCAGGAGTTCGACCCCCTGCTGCCGGATCAGCGCGGTTATCAGGAAAGACAGGACGAGATAACCGAGAACAAATCGGAAAAAGAGCTTCACGCGCGCGCCTCATAGCCTTCGATGTTTTTCCGCCGCCCCGCGCGGCATCCGGCATGGGCCACTTGACTTTGCAGCCATGAACCGGGTTTACACCTTGGTGTTGCGCATAATCCGGGCATTTTTGAGGCCGCTGTCGCCGAACGGAAGATGATGGAAAAGATACCGATGACCCGCGCGGGGCATACCGCGCTCGACCAGGAATTGAAGCTGCTCAAGTCAGTTGAGCGGCCTTCCGTGATCAAGGCGATCGCCGAGGCGCGAGAGCATGGCGACCTGTCGGAAAATGCCGAATACCATGCCGCGCGTGAAAAGCAGAGCTTTGTCGAAGGCCGCATCAAGGAGATCGAGGCGACATTGTCGCGCGCCGAGGTCATCGACTCCTCGAAGCTGAGCGGCGCGATCAAGTTCGGCGCGACCGTGACGCTTGTCGACGAGGACAGCGACGAGGAGAAGACCTATCAGATCGTCGGGGAGGCCGAGGCCGATATCGAACGCGGCCTTCTGAACATCCGCTCGCCGCTCGCCCGCGCGCTCATCGGCAAGGACGAAGGTGACAGCGTCGAGGTCCGCACCCCCGGCGGCGAAAAAAGCTATGAAGTGCTGAGCATACGTTACGTCTGACCCTGCCTGAAAGGCGCCGGATCAATGTCCGAGGAACACACCGACCCCGCAGCATCCGGCCAGGCCGGACTCGGCCTTTTCTCGCGGGCTGCGGGCGAAGCAGGCATCCATCCGGGCGACATCGTCGCGGGCGTGGTCAGCCTTCTGTGGCTGGCGCTCGTCGGCGGCTTCTTTCTCTTTTCGGATACCGCGACGGGTGAAGGCGGCGCCCTCGGCTCGGTCATGGTGCTGGTCGGCATATTCGCGCCGCTCGCGCTGATCTGGATCGCCGCGATCACGCTCCGTATGTCGCGTGAGATGAAATCGGAAACCCGGCGGCTTCAGGCCACCATCGACGCCATGCGCCACGCCTATCTCAATCAGGCGCAGTCGGGCCTGAGCCGCAGTGCCGTCGAAAAGCGGTTGGAGGAGATCGCGGCCGCCACCAAGCAGGCGGAAACCGCCATCGCCAGCTTCACCTCGCGCCGCGACCCCGTTGCGGTGCAGCCGTCCGCAGATCACAAGGCCGCCCTCGTCGCGCCGCGTATTCCCGATGCGGGTGAGGAACAGCCCGGCCTCGCGCTCGGCACGCCGACCGAGGACTCGGCCGATCCGATTTCGGTGGGCGATTTCATCAAGGCGATGAATTTCCCTGACAATCAAAACGACAAGAGCGGCTTCCGCGCGCTCCGCCGGGCCCTGGAGGACCGAAGTACCTCCAAGCTCGTCCGGGCCGCACAGGATGCGCTGACGCTGCTCAGCCAGGACGGGATCTATATGGACGATCTGCGCCCCGACCGCGCCAAGCCCGACATCTGGCGGCGCTTCGCGCAAGGCGAACGCGGCCGTCAGATCGCCAGCCTCGGCGGCGTCCGCGATCGGTCGAGCCTTGCGCTGACCTCGGGCCGGATGCGGCAGGACACGATCTTCCGCGACACGGCGCACCATTTCCTGCGCCAGTTCGACAAGACCCTTCAAGACTTCGAGAAGAACGCCAGCGATCAGGAGATCGTGGCGCTGGCTGAAACCCGCACAGCGCGGGCTTTCATGCTGCTGGGCAGGGTCACCGGCATCTTCGACTGAAGTGGCGAACAGGCCTTTGCGAGGACTGCGGTGCCGATCTCCCTCGGACAATGCGAGAATTATCTATCTGGAAAACGTCGGTTTGGCCTCCATGCGTCACGCCGGGGGCCAAACCACATGGCTCAGGGAAAGTTCTTCGCCTGAAACTCGCTACGCTCGATCTTGTTTGATACCGCCGGCACCGTTCGCAGATAGGCCACGACGGCGTCGAGATCTTCAGTGGTCATGTTGGCGAACCACGCGACAGGCATGGGCGGCGAAACATGCCCGCCATCCGGTCTTACCCCCCCGACGATTGCATTCTTGACCTCTTCGTCGGTCCAATTGCCGATCCCGGTTTCGGGGTCGGGCGTGATATTCGATGTGAACACATTCGCGCCGGGCGCGAGCGTGATTTCCAGGCCGCCCGCCCCCATCTTCGACATGTCCGGTCCAGCGGGCCCCATCGGTGTATGGCATTCAAAGCAATGCCCGAGAGCATTCACGATATACCCGCCATAGGCGACCGTGTCTGACATCTCTGGCGCAGGGTTTCCCTTCGCAGGCGGCATGGCCTGCTGCGGGATATTCCAACTCGACTCCTCCACGGCGTGCTTGACCGGCTTGAGCGTGCGCAGATAGGCCACGATTGCCTTAACGTCGTCGTCCGACATGTTGTTGTAGGTCGGTGACGGCATCGGCGGGAATACGATGTTGCCGTCTGGACCGACGCCTTCGCGGATCGCCATGATGATCTGCTCGTCGGTCCAGTCGCCGATCCCCGTCTCCTTGTCCTGCGTAATGTTGGCGGCGTAGACATCGAAGGCCGGGTCGACGATGTGGAATCCGCCTGCGAATTCCATTCCTTCGATGATTGAGAAATCCGGGTTGCGGGTTCCATGACAGTTGGAGCAGGCCCCCGGTCCGTTCACGAGATACTCGCCGCGCTTCGACGGCGTCATTATTCTGGGCAGCCGCAGGCTGAAAAAAGCCTGCCGCCGCAGCGGCGGCAACAACCACGACAACTTGAAATCTGGACATGCGCTTGGCCTCCTGATTTTGCCGTTTGCGGCAATGAGGCCCAAGTTGTTCAGGGAGACTGAGAGCTACGCTTAGCAGTCGGAATCAATGACAACTCAAGACACATTGCCGATCTCACTAAAGTGGAGCGGTCGGGCTAGCGCAATTGAACGATGGGGCTGGCGGGCGTGCTTTGATCGAAATTTTGACGCGTCGGCAACTCCGGGTCGATGGGCCAGGCGTAGCTGCCGCTACAGGTTGTGAGTCTGCTCGGAAGTGCCGTCGGCTGACCAGCCAGGCCTCAGCCTCAAGGGGTAATCCCTCACGGCTCGGCGTTCTCGCCGTTGATCATGCGGACGCCCGAATAGATCGCCGGATCGCCATCTTGATAGAGTCTGGTCGTCGCGCCCGGAAGTTCACCGAAGGTGCGGCTGATCTTCATCGGGAAAAGCGTCTGCGGGATATGCGCGAAGCCCGGCAGCCGCTTCAGCACATAACTCACCGAATTGCCGCAGAAGGCCTTGTTGACCGCACCGTAACTCTCGACTTCGCGGATCGCCTGTTCGGCCACGGCGGGAGTGACATAGACCTTCTGCTCCAGCACGTCGTAGGTCTGGCGCGCATGGTAGTCGATGTAGAACTTCCGCATCTGCTCGGTGATGCCGAAATGCACGTCATTCCGTTCGGGCGCGCGCGGGTGATACCACGTGCCCGCAGGATCGAAGAGAACGCGCTGGCTGCCGTCGATCATCAGCGCGGAATGCCCACCCTCGCCGCTGCGCTTGTTGACCACCGTGTAAAGCGTGATCGAGGGTGCATCGCCGGAGACATATCGCGCGCGCGCCACGGCCTCGTCCGGCGCCCACACCTTTTCGGCGCCGCAGGCGGACAAGGCCAGCGGCAGAAAAAGGCATAGTACGAGCGTGCGCAGATTCAAAACGAGCTACCCAGATTGGCCGATCAGGCGTTTACAAGCGCCATGAAAATCAGGATGAGCACGATGATAATCGCCGCCCACGTGGTCATCCGGATGAACCCCACGAAGGTTTTTTCGTGATCGCGGGTATCCATATCGCCATGGGAATGTTCGGCCATCTTGCGCTCCTTGGTGCGGCGTTTGGGTCCGAATAGCCGATTCACGCGACACTGTCACGACCCGACGGGGCCAAACCTGACCGCTGGTGCATCGCTGCTACTTCCGGCCGAGATCTGCGGCCAGGCGAAAACCGATGCGGCGCGGCTCCTCGGCTTCGCTCGGTTTTTCGAGTGCGCGCAACATGACGCTCAGCTGCGTCACATGCTGGATCAGCTGGGTGCGCGCGCCACCCTCGTCGCGGCCATAGAAGGTCACGATATCGGGGTCGAAATAGCCGATCCCCTCGATCTGCAACACACCCGCGTCGCCACCGGTAAAGCCCATCGCGACCTCGTGTTCATTGTCGAGCTGGCTTTCGAAATTCTTGATGTAGAGGATCAGCCGCTCATAGGCCCATTGCGCCGGGCTCTTGTCCTCGACCGGCTGCGACGCGACACCCTCCGGCAACGGCTCAAGCTCGGCCGTCATCGGCGCGTCAGGGTTGGCGTGGACGACCCGCGCGCAGGGCATGGCCGAGGCTTCATGCGCCTCGGCCGTCGTCTCGATCAGGTCGCTGATATCTTGCTCTGCCACAACCAGGCTCCATCCTCGCGCCGCCGGCGTGTCACCTGGCCGGTCTTCCTAAGATGGTTCAAATGCGCCACGGCTTCAACCAAGGCAAATCCGTATTCGGCTTCCCCGACGGACCGCTTGAATAGGACGTCGAAGCATTCGGTCGCCACTTTCGGTTCGGACAGCAGGTCCTTCAGCCGCGCCAGCGCGCCGATGTGGTTGTCGATCATCTGCTCAAGCCGGACCGGCAGGCCGGTGAACGGCAGCTTGTGGCCCGGCAGGACAAGCTGCTCCGGCGTCGCAAAGGCGGAAAGCTTGCGGCAGCTTTCCATCCATTCGCCGACCGGGTCTGCCTCTGGCTCGGTCGCGTAGACGCCGAGATTGGCCGAGATCCCCGGTAAAAGCTGATCGCCACCGATGACGAGGTCGCCGCCCGCCTCCCAGAAGGTCGCATGTTCCGGGGCATGACCTTCACCCATGCGGACATGCCAGTCGCGCCCGCCCATGCGGATCGTGTCGCCTTCGGCGATGCGGGTGTAGCCAAGCGGCAATGCCGACACCACATCGCGAAAATTGAAGGGACGTTCCGCCGATCGCTTTGCCAGGATGGCCGGTTCCATCCCGGCCGCGCGCCAGAAGGCGACGGTCTCCGGCACTGGCAGGTCGTGTGCATCAAGCACCAGCATCCGCGCCAGAAGCCAGCTTGTCCGCGTCGTCACCAGCTCCGCCCCACGGTCCTGGAACCAGCCTCCAAGGCCGATGTGATCGGGATGATAATGGGTCGCCACGACCCGGCGGACTGGCTTTCCGGCGAGCGGGCCTGCGAAAAGCGCCTCCCAGACCGCGCGGGTGCGGCTCGTGTCAAATCCGGTGTCCACGATGGTCCAGCCATCGCCCTCGTCCAGCGCGAAGACATTGACGTGATCGAGCGCCATCGGCAGCGGCAGCCGCATCCAGAGGATGCCCTCGGCAACGGGGACCGCTTCGCCGGCGTCTGGCGCATCCGGCCAGGGATGGCGGATGGCGTCGCTCAGACCTTCGCCCGCCCCGTCCATCATCAGGCGGCCAGATCGTCGGGCGACAACGCCATCACCGCGGCGCCGCCGTCCCGCGCCTCGACCAGATGCGCGGCATACATCGGCAACAGCCGGCGGATATAGACCCGCGCCAGCGCGGTCCGGGCGCCCTGCCCGCCCTCCGCCACTGCGGCCCTGAGATGGGCATGGGCACCCAGCACCCGCGCGAAGGCGCGCAGATAGGGCGCGGCCCCCGCGAAGCGCACGTCCATCTCCTGCCCGACCATCCATTCGGTCGCCTCGCGCAACGTCTCCGCCGCCGACCAGAGATCACCCGCAAGATCCGGCAGCGCGGCGCGCGCCGCCTCGGCATCCGCCTCGACCTCTTCCAGCACGCGGTAGGCCGCCTCGCCGCCATCCATCATCTTGCGGCCGACAAGGTCCATCGCCTGAATGCCGTTGGTGCCCTCGTAGATCGGCGTCACCCGCACATCGCGGTAATACTGCGCGATGCCGGTTTCCTCGATATAGCCCATGCCACCGTGGACCTGTGCCGCCATCTCGCTGACCATGCAGCCGACATCGGTGCCATAAGCCTTGGCAATCGGCGTCAGGAACGCGGCGCGCGCCCCCCACTCGCCCTCGCCCGTCGCGGTGTTCATGTCGATCGCGACGGCACAGGCCATACCGATGGCGCGCGCCGCAAAGACCTCGGCCCGCATGGTGGCCAGCATCCGGCGCACGTCGGGATGGTCGGCGATCACGCCCATCTGGTTGCGTTCGCGGGCGTAGTCCACCGCCTTCTGGCAGGCCGCCTCGGCAATACCGACACCTTGCATTCCGACACCAAGCCGCGCGTTGTTCATCATGGTGAACATCGCGGCCATTCCCTTGTGCTCCTCGCCGACCAGCCAGCCGGTCGCGCCCTCATAGGACATCACGCAGGTGGGCGAGCCATGAAGGCCCATCTTGTGCTCGAGGCTCACGACCTTCAGCGCATTCTGTTTGCCGGGGTTGCCGTCCGCATCCGGGATATATTTCGGCACCACGAAAAGGCTGATCCCCTTGGTCCCCGCCGCCGCCCCCGGCAGCCGCGCCAGCACCAGATGCGAGACATTCGACACCACATCGGAATCGCCCCACGTGATGAAGATCTTCTGGCCCGTGATCGAAAAGCTGCCGTCGCCATTCGGCTCGGCCTTGGTGCGCAGAGCGCCGACATCCGATCCCGCCTGCGGCTCGGTCAGGTTCATCGTCCCCGACCATTCGCCCGACACGAGCTTCGGGATGTAAAGCGCCTTGATCTCGTCCGAGGCATGGTGATCCAGCGCCTCGATCTGGCCCTGCGTGAGCAGGGGGTTGAGTTGCAGCGCGAGGCAGGCCCCCGACATCATGTCATTGAGCGACATGTTGATTGTTTGCGGCAGGCCCATGCCGCCGAAGTCCTGTGGCGCGGAAACGCCGACCCAGCCGCCCTCGGCGATGGCACGGAACGCCTCGGCAAAGCCCGGAGAGGTGCGGACAACCCCGTTTTCCAGCTTCGCCGGCACCTTGTCGCCGCTCGTGTTCACCGGCGCCATCACCGTGTCGCAAAGCTTCGCCGCCTCGGTCAGGATCGCCTCGACCATGTCGGGCGTGGCTTCCGCGAAACGCTCGGTCGCCGCCACCTTGCCGAAGGGCACGACATGTTCGAGCATGAAGCGAATATCATCGATGGGGGAACGGTAGGTCATCAGGGTCTCCGGGTCGGCGCCTTGGCATTTCATCGCACGGCGCGTATGACACAGTCTTGAAGCTCCCCGCAATGATCGCGGTCGGGGTCCCCCACGGCAACCTAAACGCTGCGTCACGAAGACCCAAGCCCTGTGACAGACCTGCTTTCACCCGACGCCCCCGGCCTCGCCCGCGCCGCCAGCCTGCTGTCGGCGGGCGCGCTTGTCGCCTTCCCGACCGAAACCGTCTACGGCCTCGGCGGCGACGCGCGCTCCGATCTCGCCGTCGCGCGGATCTTCGAGGCCAAGGGCCGGCCGCGCTTCAACCCGCTCATCGTGCATGTCGCGACATTGGACGACGCGCGTCGGATCGCAGTCTTCGATGATCTGGCGGAACGTGTCGCTTCGGCCTTCTGGCCCGGCCCGCTGACGCTTGTGCTGCCCTTGCGGGACGGCGCGGGCCTCTCGCCCCTCGTCACCGCCGACCTGCCCTCGGTCGCGATCCGGATGCCCGCGCATCCCGTCGCGCAGGCGCTTCTTGCGGCCTTCGGCGGCCCCGTCGCTGCACCTTCGGCCAATCCCTCGGGCCGCGTCAGCCCGACCCGCGCGGCGCATGTGATGGAGGGCCTTTCGGGCCGCATCGCCGCCGTGGTCGATGGCGGCGCCTGCGAGGTCGGTGTCGAATCGACGATCCTCGGCCTCGTGGACGGGCCGAGCCTCCTGCGCCCCGGCGGCATCCCGTCCGAGGCATTGGAAGCCTGCCTCGGCGCGCCACTCCTGACCCACACCGACTCCGCCCGCCCGGTAGCGCCGGGCCAACTCGCCTCGCATTACGCGCCGGGCGCGCAAGTGCGTCTGAACGTCACCAAGCCGGCGCCCGCCAGTATCTGGATCGGCTTCGGCCCTGGCTGCGAAGGGGCCGCGCTCAACCTGTCGGAGACCGGCGACCTGGTTGAAGCCGCGGCCAATCTCTTCCACTCCCTCCGCGAAGCAGATACCCTCGCCGCCGACCTGATCGAGATCGCCCCGATCCCCGACCACGGCCTCGGTCGCGCCATCAACGACCGCCTCCGCCGCGCCGCCGCGCCGCGCTAGAGGCTGTCCTCCACCCGGAACCCCGCCGGAATAGCGTCGCTCCCGTCAAGAATCAGATCCGCCATGACCTCGGCCACTTTCGGCGCCATGCCAAAGCCGATCTTGAAGCCGCCATTCGCGATGAAATGCCCCGGCCGCCCCGGCCATACCCCAAGCATCGGCGCACGGCTTTTCGCCCTTGGCCGCAGCCCCGCCCAGCGCTCGATCACCGGCGCGTCGCGCAAGGCTGGACAGGCGGCCCGCGCCTTTCCGATCACCGCCTCCAACCGCTCGTCAACCGTGTCAGGCGCGCCAAACTCCCGCTCCGATGTCGATCCCGCCGCCACCGTCCCGTCGCCATGCGGCACGATATGGACCCCGTCGGCGAAAAGCTGCGGCGCGCCCTCAAATCCCGCACAATCGAACAGCGCCGCCTGCCCCTTGACCGCCCCGCCGACCGGCTTCCCCAGAACCCCACTCAGATCGGCCAACCCCGCCGCCCCGGTCGCCCAGATGACCGGCCCTGCACTTCTTCTGTTCCCAAATACTCCCGCCGGAGGCTCCGACCGCCCCACCTCCACCACGCCGCCCCGCGCGCGGATCGCCGCCACGAGCGCCTGCCCCGCCTGCCGGGGGTGCAGCCGCGCCGTCAAAGTATCGCGGATCAGGAACCCGCTTTCCGCCTCCGGCAGCCAGTCATCGGCCACCGTCGGCACGACCTCCCACAAAGCCTCTCCGCGCCAAAGCGCCGCCGCGCCGACCGTCCGCGCCCGCGCCAACTCCAGCGCCGCCGCATCGCCCACCGCCTGCACCCGGCCCGAGCGCAGATAGCCCGGATCGCCCCCACCCGCCTCGGCGACACCGGCCCAGAAACCCTCGGCCATCAGCAGGCTTTCCAACTGGAACTGCTTTTTCGGATTCCACTGCTCCGGCACATGCGGGGCGAGCGCGCCGACGATCCCGCCCGACGCCCCCGCGCCGATCCGATCCTTCTCGAAGACGGCGACCCGCGCGCCGCGCCGGACGCATTCCCAGGCGATGCAAAGCCCGAAGATGCCCGCCCCCATCACCGTGACATCCGCCGTTGCCATCCGCCTCGGCCCTCCGCATAACTCCGCCCGAAGGGTTAGGACAGATGACCGCCAAGGACCAGAGCGAGCGCGTGACCTGGGCAGACGGGAACCTTCCCGTCTCCGCGCTCTTCGACGACCCCTATTTCTCGCTCGCCGATGGCCTCGCCGAAACCCGCCATGTCTTTCTCGCCGGCAATGACCTGCCCGGGCCGTTTCCGCGACGGCTTTCGCATTGCCGAGCTTGGCTTCGGCACCGGTCTCAATCTTCTCGCGACGCTCATCGCATGGCAGCAATCCGGCACGACCGGCCGCCTGCGCTTCACCAGCTTTGAAGCCTTCCCGATGCCCGCCCCTGATATGGAGCGCGCCCTGACCGCCTTCCCCGAGGCCCGCGCAGACGCTGATCCCCTTCTCGACGCGTGGGCAGATGGCCAGCGCCGCTTCGCCCTCGGCCCAATCGACGTCGAGATCATCGAAGGCGACGCGCGCGACACCCTGCCCCGCTGGCACGGCAAGGCCGACGCCTGGTTCCTCGACGGCTTCTCGCCCGCCAAGAACCCCGAACTCTGGGGCGATGACCTCATGGCCGAGGTCGCCCGTCACACCGCAGCCGCGCGGCACCTTCGCCACCTATACCGCCGCAGGGTTCGTCCGCCGGGGCTTGGCAGACGGCCGGGTTTCAGGTAGAGCGCGTGCCAGGGCTACGGCACCAAGCGGCACATGAGCCGCGGGCATCCTGGACAGCAGCACATGAGCGAGCAGAACAACCGCCTCGGCGCGTGGCTTATGATCGCGACAAGCTTCGTCTTCGCCATGCAGGACGGCATCTCCCGCCATCTCGCGGGGGAATACAACGTCTTCATGGTGGTGATGATCCGCTACTGGTTCTTTGCCGCCTTCGTCATGGCGCTCGCCGCCCGCAAGCCCGGCGGCATCCGCGCCGCGACCCGCTCGCGCTTTCCCCTGATCCAGATCACGCGCGGCGTGCTTCTGGCGGCCGAGGTCTGCGTAATGGTGACCGCCTTCACCATCCTTGGCCTGGTCGAAAGCCATGCCGTCTTCACCTGCTACCCCTTGCTGGTGGCGGCGCTCTCCGGCCCGGTCCTCGGCGAAAAGGTCGGCTGGCGGCGCTGGTCGGCGATCGGCGTCGGCTTCCTAGGCGTCCTCGTCATCCTCCAACCCGGCGTGACGGTGTTTGCCCCCGCCGCCATCATCCCGCTGATCGCCGCGTCGATGTTCGCGCTTTACGGCCTGCTCACCCGCTATGTCGCGCGGGGCGATGCCGCTTCGGTCAGCTTCTTCTGGACCGGGATCAGCGGCGCGGTGGTAATGACCGCCGTCGGCGTCTTTCACTGGCAACCGATGAGTGGCCCGGACTGGGGATGGATGGCGCTTCTTTGCGGTACTGCCGCCACCGGCCATTGGCTGATGATCCGCTCCCTCGAGGTTGCCGAGGCGAGCGCGGTGCAGCCCTTCGCCTATTTCCAGCTCGTCTTCGCCGCGTCGCTCGGCATGGTGGTCTTCGGCGAAGCGCTGAAGCCGAACGTCGCCATCGGCGCGGCCATCGTGGTGTCGGCGGGCATCTTCACCCTCTGGCGTCAGAGGATGAAGGCGAAAGCAGAGGCAAGACTGGCGGCGAAGGGCTGAACCGCCGCCCTCAGCGCCCTTTCAACTCCTCGGTGAACCTCAGCGGCCCCGCCTGCCCGCTCAGTCTTGCGCGGTAGATCGGCAGGCTTTCGGCCACGCGCATCACATAGGTCTGGGTCTCGCGGAACGGGATCGCCTCGATCCAGTCGACGGGATCGACGCCCTTGGCCCTGGGATCGCCCAACTCGGTGATCCATTGCCGCGACCGCCCCGGCCCGGCATTGTAGCCCGCCGCCACCAGCAAGGGCGAATTGCCGAACTCCGCCACCAGGCCCTGCAAATAGGCCGAACCGAGCTGCGCATTGTATTGCCAATCGGTCGTCAGCTTGCCCGGCTCATAGCTCACGCCGATCTTCTGCGCCATCATCTTCGCCGTCCCCGGCATCACCTGCATCAGCCCGCGCGCCCCGGCGGGCGACACCACTGCGGCGTTGAACTCGCTCTCCCGCCGCGCAATCGACAGCGCAAGCTCGGCATCGACCGGCAGCTTCATCCCCGACAACGCGGGCACCGGGAAATAGGCCGAGGGCCAGATCACGCCCTTGTCAGCGGAGACCTTGGCGAGCGACAGCGCCACATAGGGCTCCTTCGCCTCCATCGCCATGCCCGCGAGACGGCCGATATCCATGCCATCGAACCCTTCGCCCAGATGCAGCAGGAACCGCGCGGCCAAGGTCTCGTCCCCCGCCGCCATCAACTCGCGCGCCGCCTGAAAGACGGTCGATCCGGTGAAGGACGCCCCGCGCCAGTCGGGGAAGCTTTCGCCCCCGATCATCGCGGGCGACAGCGGCAGGCCCACCTTCTCCGCCGACAAAAGCCCGTAGAACGAGGTCTGATAGCGGGCACCCTCCGCATAGGCCGCCGTCGCCTTCGCCTTTTCGCCCAGCGCCTCGTAGGCGCGGCCTTCCCAGTAATTCGCGCGGGACAGGCTGATCGGCCCGCTCACCGCCTTTTCCATCCGCCGGAAATGCGTCAGCGCGGTCTGCGCGTCGCCGAGCTTGCGCAGCGCGATATAGCCCGACAGCCATTCCAGATCGGCATAGTCGCCGCCGCTTTTCAGATGATGCTCCGACGCCATCTTGTAGGCCCGCCGCGCATCGCCCTCGCGCATCTCCTTCCGGGCAAGCCTGCGCCGCCAGTCGGCCCATTGCTCGGGGTCGCCGAGGGTCGCCGCACTCACCGACCGCTCCAGCAGCAGGTCGCCCGCGCTGTCGTAGAGGTTCTTGCGGATACGCCAGCGGAAACGGTCATAGGCGAGCCCGCCCGAGGCAAGACCCTTTTCCGGCACCGCCGCGACGGCGGCATCCACACCCTTGTCGTCGGCCTGTAGCGCCACCCGCGCCGCCGCGATGGCCCGCGTATACGCGCTGTTCAGGGGCAGCATCCGCCGCGCATCCTCGGTATAGCCCGCGCGCAGCATCGCCGCCGTGCGCCCGTCATTATGCGGGGCCAGAACCGCGCCGAGCGCGGTGAACTGCACATGTTCATCCGCGGTCATCGGCAGGCTGCGCCAGGCCCGCACCGCCTCTTCCGTCGCCGCCTTGCCTTGGCCCGCCGCCGTCAGCGCACGGATCAGCGCAAGGCTCCCCGTCCCGGTCTGCGGCAACTCGCCCCGGAAATAATCGATGACCTCGCCTGCCGCCGCACCCGAAAGCGTCGCCTCGCCCTTCTTGCGCAGAAGCGGCATGCCCGGCCAGTCCGGATAGCGCGCGAGAAAGGCGCGGTATTCGCCGAACGTCCCCGCGCCGTCGCGCAGACCGCTCCCAGTCGATGATCGCCGCCGACAGGGGCCCGGCGACCCGCGCCTGCGCCACCGCGCCCGCCCAGTCGCGGCCATCGGCAAGCTGAAGGGCCGCCCGCAGCGCACCGGTTTCCTCGGCGCGGGCGGCGTCGTGAGGCAGGGCAAAGAGGGCAAGCGCCAGAGACGCGGCGCGCGTTGCGGTTCTGATCATGGGTTCTTGACTGCTTCGATGTTATTTTCGCCTAGGATACCGTCGCTATCAGCGCCCGCAACACACAAACTTGGCAAGCGCCGCGCGGCCCTATAGGTTCCGCGCGATTTCAACGGGGCGAGTCTCGCCCGGAACCGCAAGGAGCGTGTCATGTTCAAAGGGTCCTATGTCGCCCTCGTCACGCCGTTCAGGAACGGCGCGCTGGATATCGATGCACTCAAGAAACTCGTGGACTGGCACATCGCCGAGGGTACGCATGGCCTCGTCCCCGTCGGCACCACCGGCGAAAGCCCGACGCTTTAGCCACGAGGAGCATGGCCGCGTCATCGAAGAGGTGGTCAAGGCCGCCGCGGGCCGCGTGAAGGTCATCGCGGGCGCAGGTTCGAACAACACCGCCGAGGGCATCGCCCTCATCCAGCACGCCGAGAAGGCGGGCGCCGATGCCGCGCTCGTCGTCACGCCCTATTACAACAAGCCGACCCAGCGCGGGCTTTATCGCGCATTTCAAGGCGATGCACGACGCCTCGACCCTGCCGATCATCATCTACAACATCCCGCCGCGCTCGGTCATCGACATGACGCCCGAGACGATGGGCGAACTGGCTAAACTCCCCCGCATCGTCGGCGTCAAGGACGCCACCGGCAAGATCGAGCGCGTGAGCCAGCAGCGCGCCGCCTGCGGCAAGGACTTCGTCCAGCTGTCGGGCGAGGATGCGACCGCGCTTGGCTTCAACGCCCACGGCGGCACCGGCTGCATTTCCGTCACCGCGAACGTAGCCCCCAAGCTCTGCGCCGAGTTTCAGGAGGCGACGCTGGCGGGGGACTATGCCACCGCGCTTGCCTATCAGGACCGGCTGATGCCGCTGCATGAGGCGATCTTCATCGAACCGGGCCTCGCCGGCGCGAAATACGGCCTCTCGCAACTCGGCCTCTGCGCGGAAGAGGTGCGCTCGCCGCTGACGACGCTCCTGCCCGAGACCAAGGCCAGGATCGACGCCGCGATGCGCCATGCGGGCCTGGTGAACTGAGCCTTCAGGTTTAGCATTCCGACGCAGGACACGTTCTGGTTTAGAACCACCGATTTCTGTGATAGCATGACGTTGCGTAAACCAATGAGGTCCGCAGTATGTCCCGCAATTTCAGAAAGTCTTTTCAGAACGGCCGGGCCGCCACTTTGGCCCTGATCCTTACCGCAGCCTCTCCGGCGGCTGCGGCCACCTACAACGTCACCTTCAGCGATTTCGGCAGCTCCGTAATGGGCACCTTCGACGCGCCGCTCGGTGGCGGAACGCTGACGGCCTTTTCGGCGCTGATCGGCAACACCCTTTTCGATACGCTGGCCATCGGCGCGGGGGCGCCGGTCTACAACCCGATCCTGAACCCGAACACCAATCTCTTCGATATCGAGTTCCGCGGCTTCGGCCAGTCCACCGGCCTTGTCTACAACTCCGTCGCGAGCGCCCAGTGCCCGCTCGGTCAATGCGTCCTGCAACTGTTCGACACCGTCGGCGGCACCGCCACGCCCGAAGCGCAGGTGTTCAACACCGTGACGTTCCAGAACCTTTTCGTCGGCTTCTATTCCATCGATCCCGTTCCGCTCCCCGCGCCGGTACCGCTGCCAGCGGCGGCGTGGCTTCTGGTTGGCGCGCTGGCCGGTCTCGGCGCGTTCAGCCAGCACCGACGGTCCCGCCGCGCGGCACCCGCCTAAGCCGGGCGCCGCGCGCGACAAGTTTCCCGGCGACGCGCCGGAAAACCATGCTAGGTTTCCCCCGGACAGAAGCGCGCAAGCGCCGGTTCCGGGGGAGAAAGCCATGACCGTCCACAAAAGTCCCTTCGGGGACATTGATATCCCTGACCTCACGATCACCCAGCGCGTCTTCGGCGGGCTCGCCGATCCCGACCGCATCGCGCTGATCGACGGGCCGTCCGGGCGGCAGATGACGGCCGGTGAGATCGTGGCGGGCGTCAAGGCGGTCGCGGGCGGCCTTGCCCGGCAGGGCATCGGTCCGGGCCGCTGCGTCGCGATCATGCTGCCCAACATGTCGGAATTCGTCCTCGCCTTTCACGGCACCGCCTGGGCGGGGGCAACGATCACCACCGTCAACCCGACCTATACCGCGCATGAACTGAGCCATCAGCTCAACGACGCCGGGGCCGAGATCCTCATCACCATCGCCCCCCTCGCCGAGACCGCGAAGGAAGGCGCCAACGGCACCAAGCGTGCGCGAGATATTCACCATCGGCGACGCCCCGGGCACCACGCCCTTCGCCGATCTCATGGGGCCGCCCCTCGCCGAACAGGTGCCGGTCGATACCGCCCGCGATACGCTCGTCATGCCCTATTCCTCGGGCACGACGGGGCTACCCAAGGGCGTCATGCTCACCCACCGCAACCTCGTCGCGAATGTCGAACAGATGCAGGCCTCCCGCCCCGTCGCGCCGGGTGAATGGACCGTGGGGTTCCTGCCCTTCTTCCATATCTACGGGATGACCGTCCTCGCCAATCTCTACCTCGGCGCGGGCGGCGGCGTCGTCACCATGCCGCGCTTCGATCTTGAGATGTTTCTCAAGCTCATCCAGACCCACCGCACCAGGCAGGCCTTCTGCGTCCCGCCCGTGGTCCTCGCGCTCGCCAAGCATCCGATGGTCGATCATTTCGATCTTTCCGGCCTCGAATATGTCTTCTCCGGCGCCGCTCCGATGGGCGAACAACTCAGCAATGCCGCCGCCGGGCGGCTCGGCCTCATCTGCGAACAGGGCTACGGCATGACCGAGATGAGCCCGGTCAGCCATGTCAGCGCCCTGGGCAAGGGTCGCCCCGGATCGGCCGGCCAGACCATCGCCGGCACCGAATGCCGCATCGTCGATATTGCGACCGGCCGCGACCTCGCCACCGGCGCGGAAGGGGAGCTTTGGGTGCGCGGCCCGCAGGTGATGAAGGGCTACCTCAACAACCCCAGGGCCACGGCCGAGACCCTGACCGATGACGGCTGGCTCAGGACCGGAGACATCGCCTCGATCGACGCCGACGGCTTCCTCTTCATCCATGACCGGCTGAAAGAGCTTATCAAGGTCAAGGGCTTCCAGGTCGCCCCGGCAGAGCTTGAGGCCGAGCTTCTCACCTGCCCTGGCGTCGCCGATGCCGCCGTGGTGGGCCAGCCCGACGATGAGGCCGGCGAGGTTCCCGTCGCCTTCGTCGTCCGCGCGCCCGGCGCAACCGTGACCGAGGATGAGATCGCCGCCTATCTCGCCGACCGCCTCGCGCATTACAAACAGCTTCGCGGCGTCCATTTCGTCGATGCGATCCCGAAATCGGCCTCGGGCAAGATCCTGCGGCGGGTCCTGAAGGCCGGGCTGCCCGCGTGATCGCGAAGCGCCGAGCGGGGGCCGACGCAGATTCCCCTCCGTGCCCGGATGCAAAGCCGGGCGCGGCCTCGGGATAGGCTGATGCCGGTCGTCCGATCTGACGCCAACGCGGACACTCGACGCCCCCTTTCTCTTGCGGGATGACGAGACGGGCATCCGGCCTGTGGCAGCCGGAGGCATTCTTCCTGTACACCAGCAGTGATCGCGTTGGCTCAGGGGAATTGAGCAGTATGGAACATGCAAGCAATGACCGGCTGAAGACGGTGCTTCTACTGGTTGCGCTTGGCGGCCTCCTGTCAGGAGTTGGCTTCTATCTCGCAGGCAGGGCCGATGTGGCCGGTGCGGTCTGGTTCTTGGGAGTTCTTCCGGTACTCTTGGCCCTGCTTGTCGAGATCCTGCGCAGCCTGTGGCGCGGCGAGGTTGGGCTCGACATCGTTGCGGCCCTGTCGATGACGGCCGCTCTCGCGTTCGGCGAAACACTGGCAGCGGCCGTCGTCGCGTTGATGTATTCCGGCGGGACCTTCCTCGAGAGCTTCGCCGAGGGCCGCGCGCGACGAGAGATGCACAACCTCTTGTCGCGTGTTCCCCGAACCGCGACCCGGCATCGGAACGGCGGCCTCGAAGACGTGCCGCTCAATGACATCGAACCGGGTGACCGGCTGCTGATCCGGCAGGGCGATGTGGTCCCTGTGGATGGCTCGGTCGCGTCTGACACAGCGTTCCTCGACACCTCTGCGCTGACCGGTGAATCGCTGCCCGCGCGCCTGTCCCGCGACGCAGAGGCCATGAGCGGCTCCACGAACGCGGGCGAGCCGTTCGATCTGACCGCGACGCGTCGTGCCAAGGAGAGCACCTATGCCGGGATTGTACGCCTGGTCGAGGAAGCGCAGCGGTCCAAGGCGCCGATGGCGCGGCTGGCAGATCGCTGGTCCTTGGGATTCCTGGCTGTCACCGTTGCGATCGCCTTTGCCGCTTGGTGGTTCACCGGCGACCCGATCCGGGCCGTTGCCGTTCTGGTGGTGGCTACGCCTTGCCCTCTGATCCTGGCGGTGCCTGTCGCCCTGGTCGCGGGACTGTCGCGCGCGGCGCATTTCGGCGTCCTGATCAAGGGGGCGGGGCCGCTCGAGACGATGGCACGTATCCGGACCCTTATCCTCGACAAGACCGGCACCCTGACCGACGGGCGCCCGCAGATCGTTTCGATCGACAGCCAGGGCGGTATCGGCGAAGACGACATCCTGCGTCTTTCCGCTGCGCTCGATCAGGCTTCGAAACACCCGGTCGCACAGGCCATAGTCGCAGCCGCCAAAGCGCGAGGTCTCGTCTTGCACGTGCCCTCCGAGGTCGCGGAGATTCCGGGCGAAGGCGTCATCGGCAGCGTCGAGGGCCACAAGGTCATCGTTGGCGGCGACGCTTTCGTGGCGAACCGCGTGGGGCGGCCTGCGGGCGACCATCCGGCCCTATCCGCCGGCTCGGTCATCGTGGCCGTCGCGGTGGACGGTCACATGGCAGGTCATCTCGTCATGGCCGACCCTCTGAGAGAGGGGGCAGGCGCCATGCTCGCCGGACTGCGCCAAGAAGGGATCGGGCGCATTCTGTTGGCGACTGGCGACCGGACCGAGGTAGCGGAACGCGTGACCGAAGGCCTCGGCCTCGATGGGCTTCGCGCTGGCCTGACGCCTGACCAAAAGGTTCTGCTGGTCCTCGCCGAGCGCAAGAACGGGCCGGTAATGATGGTGGGTGATGGCGTCAACGACGCGCCAGCTCTGGCCGCGGCCGATGTGGGCGTGGCGATGGGCGCCCGCGGCGCCGCGGCCTCGGCCGAGGCCGCTGATGTTGTGCTGCTGGTCGACCGGATCGATCGGCTGGGACCGGGGATCGAGATCGCCCGTCGTTCCCGACGCATCGCTGTTGAAAGCGTCGTCGCAGGGATCGGATTGTCGATCGCAGGCATGATCGCTGCGGCATTCGGTTACCTGACGCCGGTTCAGGGTGCACTCTTGCAGGAGGTGATCGACGTGGCCGTCATTCTGAACGCGCTGCGTGCACTACGCATAGTGCCGCAAGGCCATGTGGCTCCGGATCCGGGCCAGTAGAGATCGGTCAGGTCGAAGCCATTGCAAGGCAAGCCGCGCCTGAGAGGAGGTTGGAGATGCCAATATCCGCCTTCGGCCTGAAAACCCTATCGTCGGCGCAGCACCAACCGCCACTTCGTCCGCGAAGCCACCGCTTTGCCAGACGGTGTCGATGTCGGCGTCGATCTTGACGCGGAGCCAGCCATCCCCATCATCTCGTGGAGACGCGCGGCCCTCGCGCCCGCAGGTCGCTCACCCCTTCTTCCGCGCCATCTCGATCTGACCGATCCGCACGTGGCGCAGCACTTCGACCAGCATCGCGGTCAGAAGCCCCATGCTCAAAAGCCCGTTCGCCGCCGCCATGCCGCCGAGAAGCCGCCATTCGTGCGGCAACAGGATGTCGCCATAGCCAAGCGTCGTGTAGGCTACGAGCGCGAAATAGACCGACGCTTCCATCGTCGTGAAGATATCGAGCGCCCGGAAGGCGAAGGCCCAGAGCCAGACCCCGACCGTCACCATGCCAAGGACCCAGATCACGGTCACCGACATCACGAGCGCCAGCTTGGGCCGGTGCGGTTCGCGCATGAGCCACGAATGCGACCGCGACAGCAGGACCTCAAGCGCAAAGAAGGCGAAGCCTGATATCAGGATCGTCATCATCATCAGTATCGTGCCGATCGCAATCTGGGTGAACATGCTCGCAGGTGTCCTTTCGGTGCGCGCCAAGGATGGCAGCAATTCCGCCCAAGGTGAAGGCAACCTGCGGCGCGGCTGGTCGGCAGGAACGTATGCACAGGATGTGTACGCGAAGTGCACGAAGTGTGTACCCCGTTTTCGCGCTCATCTGGACTTAGGCCGCGCCCTCCCCTATCTCGGTCGGATCATGGCCGAGAAAGAGAACCCCAACTACAAGGTGATCGCCGAAAACCGCCGCGCGCGGTTCGATTACTTTATCGAGCACGATCTTGAGGTCGGCATCATCCTGACCGGGTCCGAGGTAAAATCGCTGCGCACGGGCCAGTCGAATATCGCCGACAGCTACGCCTCGGTCGAGGCCGGGGAGCTTTGGCTCATCAACGGCTATATCGCGCCCTACACGCAGGCTGGCATCTTCGGGCATGAAGAGCGCAGACGGCGCAAGCTCCTGGTTTCAAAGCGGGAATTGTCGCGGCTCTGGCAGGCCACGGGGCGCGAGGGCATGACGCTCGTGCCCCTGGTGATGTATTTCAACCACCGCGGCATCGTGAAGCTGAAGATCGGCGTGGCCAAGGGCAAGAAGAATGCCGACAAGCGCGCGACCGAGGCCAAGCGAGACTGGGACCGGCAGAAGCAAAGGCTTCTGAAACAAGGCTGAGAGGCCACTGTTTTCTTGCATCGACCGCCCCGCCGCCTGTAATGCAGGATGCGACAGCAGAAGGGCCCCAGGACGATGACGGACGATCCCAGAACGCTCGTTTCCACCGACTGGCTGGAAGCGCATCTGAAAGACCCCGACCTCAGAATTCTTGATGCCTCCTGGTTCATGCCGGACACCGCTCGCGATGCGAAGGCTGAGTACAAGGCAGCCCATATCCCCGGCGCCCGCTTCTTCGATATCGACGAGATCTCGGACCAGCGTTCCGGCCTGCCGCATATGGCGCCGCCGCCCGAGAAATTCGTCAGCCGGATGCGCGCGATGGGCGTGGGCGACGGCCATCAGGTCGTGGTCTACGACGGCACGGGCCTGTTTTCGGCCGCGCGGGTCTGGTGGACGTTCAGGCTCATGGGCAAGACCGATGTCGCCGTGCTCGACGGCGGTTTCCCGAAATGGCAGGCCGAGGGCCGCCCGGTCGAGGACATGCCCCCGGTCCTTCGCGACCGCCACATCACCGTCAGCCGGCAGGCGCATCTGGTTCGCGACGTGACGCAGGTCGCCGCCGCGGCCAAGCTCGGCGATCACGCGATCATCGATGCGCGCGGCCCCGGCCGGTTTGCCGGCACGGAACCGGAACCCCGCCCCGGTCTGCGCGGCGGCCACATCCCCGGCTCGCAGAACGTCCACTACGCGAGCCTTCTCGATGCCGACGGCACGCTCAAGGCTCCGGGTGAGCTTCGGATGATCTTCGAAGCGGCGGGCGTCGACCTCGCCAAACCCGTGATCACGACCTGCGGTTCCGGCGTGACGGCCGCGATCCTCAACCTCGCGCTGGAACGGATCGGAAAGCACGACCATTCACTCTATGACGGGTCCTGGGCGGAATGGGGCATGTACGGCGATCTGAAGGTCGCGCAGGGATAGGAGACAGCCATGCTTGGCGCGCTGAAACCGCAACCGGCGGACAAGATCCTTCAACTCATGGGCCAGTTCAAGGCCGACCCGCGCGCCGACAAGATTGATCTGGGCGTCGGCGTCTACAAGGACGCGACCGGCCATACGCCGATCATGCGCGCGGTGAAGGCAGCCGAAAAACGGCTTTGGGAAACCGAGACGACCAAGACCTACACCGGCCTTGCCGGAGATCCGGAGTTCAACGCGGCGTTGGCCGCGCTGGTTCTCGGCGAATCGCGTCGCGTCCGACCGCCTTTCCGCGGTCGCGACACCCGGCGGCACCGGCGCCGTGCGACAAGCGTTCGAGCTTCTCAAGATGGCGAGACCGGGCGCCACCGTCTGGGTTTCCGACCCGACATGGCCCAACCACCTGTCGATACTGAAGCATCTCGGCATCCCGACCCGCCCCTACCGCTATTTCGACGCGGAGAGCCGCGCCGTCGATTTCGAAGGCATGATGGCCGATCTCGCGCAGGCGAAGGCGGACGATCTCGTCCTCCTGCATGGCTGCTGCCACAATCCGACCGGCGCCAACCTGACGCTGCCGGACTGGCAGGCGGTGGCGGATTTGCTGGATAAGACCGGCGCGGTGCCGATGGTCGACATCGCCTATCAGGGCTTCGGCGACGGACTCGACGCCGATGCGGCGGGCGTGCGCCTCATCGCCGCGCAGCGGCCCGAGGTGCTGATTGCCGCCTCCTGCTCGAAGAATTTCGGCATCTACCGCGAACGGACCGGCGCACTGATCGCACTGTCCGACCCTGCACAGCGCGAACTGACGCAGGGCAACCTCGCCTATCTCAACCGACAGAACTATTCCTTCCCGCCCGATCACGGCGCGCGGCTGGTCACGATGATCCTCACCGACTCCGCGCTTCGCACGGATTGGGAAACGGAGCTGGAAGAAATCCGCCTCGGGATGCTTGCTCTCCGCGAAGCCCTCGCCGCCGAACTTCAGCGCCTCTCCGGCTCCGACCGCTTCGGCTTCCTCGCTCAGCACCGCGGCATGTTCTCGCGCCTGGGGGCCTCGCCGGAGCAGGTCGAACGCCTGAAAACCGAACATGGCATCTACATGGTCGGCAACTCGCGTCTCAACATCGCCGGGCTGAACGCCACCACGGTGCCGATCCTCGCCCGCGCCGTGATCGACGTCGGGGTCTGAGCACCCGCGCCACTTTCTGTCCCGAAATACGCCCGCCGGAGGCTGGGCCGCCTGCAAGGCGGCCCCCGGCAAGGGGGGCTCGACGCCCCCCCAACGGTTCTCGCCAAACGCAAACGGCGGGGCCGAAACCCCGCCGCTCTCATCTCTTGAACTCCGATCAGGAGTGGTAGGCGCTCTCACCGTGCGAGGTGAGGTCAAGACCCTGACGCTCATCATCGGTGGCGACCCGGATACCGGTGATCGCCTTCGTGATGTAGATCAGCACGGTCGAGCCGATACCCGACCACAGGATGGTAATGAGCACGGCCTTGATCTGGATCGCGACCTGCGACCCCATCGCGAAGTCGTCGCCACCCGTGCCGCCAAGACCCGGCGCCATCAGGACGCCGGTGGCGATGGCGCCGATGATCCCGCCGATCCCGTGGACGCCGAAGACGTCAAGGCTGTCGTCATAGCCGAACTTCGACTTGATCGTGGTCACGAAGAAGTAGCAGATCGGCGATACGGCAAGACCGAGAACGATCGCGCCGACCGGACCCGTGGTGCCACAGGCCGGCGTGATCGCGACGAGACCCGCAACCATGCCCGAAGCCGCACCGAGACCTGACGCCTTGCCGCGGCTGAGGCTTTCGACAAGTGCCCAGCTCACGATCGCGGCGGCAGTGCAGACAAAGGTGTTCAGCATCGCCAGCGTCGCGCCTGCGGTCGCCTCGAGGTTGGAACCGGCGTTGAAGCCGAACCAGCCGACCCAGAGCATCGCCGCGCCGACCATCGTCAGCGTCATCGAATGCGGCGCCATGTTATCCTTGCCGAAGCCAACGCGCGGCCCGAGAACAAGCGCCCAGACAAGACCGGCGATACCGGCGTTGATGTGAACAACCGTGCCACCCGCGAAGTCGATGGCCCCCATGTTGAAGATCAGGCCCGCGCCGTCCCAGACCATGTGGGCGATCGGGAAGTAGACGAACGTCACCCAGAGCACCGTGAAGAGCATGATGGCCGAGAACTTCGCGCGCTCCGCAAAGGCGCCGACGATCAGAGCAGGTGTGATCGCCGCGAAGGTCATCTGGAAGGCGATGAAGACATATTCCGGCAGCACGACACCATCGGTGAAAGTGGCAGCGGTCGAATCCATCGTGACGCCCTTCAGGAAGACCTTGGCAAGGCCGCCCCAATAGGGAGATGTGTCGCCGCCGAAGGCAATCGAGTAGCCCCAGAGCACCCAGACGATCATCACGACCGCCGCGATCATCGTGCACTGCATCAGCACCGACAGCATGTTCTTCGTGCGCACGAGGCCGCCGTAGAAGAGCGCGAGCCCCGGCACGGTCATGAAGAGCACCAGTAGCGAGGATGTCATCATCCACGCCACGTCACCCTTGTCGACAATCGGCGCAGCCGCTTCGGCCCCCACGGCGGTCGCCTCCTGCGCAAAGGCCGGAAGGGCTCCCAACAGGGCCGCAATGCCCCCAATTCCCATTGCTTTCTTCATCATGTTCCCCTGTGTGAAAGCCTGTATCACAGCGCTTCGTCGCCGGTTTCGCCGGTGCGAACCCTGAGCGCCTGTTCGAGATCGAGTACGAAAATCTTGCCGTCGCCGATCTTGTCGGTCCTGGCGACCTTGCGGATCGTGTCGATCACTTCATCGGCCAGCGAATCCGCCACGGCGATCTCAAGCTTGACCTTCGGCACGAAGTTCACTGCATATTCGGCTCCGCGATAGATTTCGGTGTGACCCGATTGCGTACCAAATCCCTTGATCTCACTGACCATCATGCCGCGAACGCCCACGGCGGTAAGCGCCTCGCGCACCTCGTCGAGCTTGTAGGGCTTTATAGCCGCGATGATGTATTTCACGTCCCGCTCCTCGTTCCTGTCCGACCCGAAAGGCGGGCCCGTCACAAAAGGGGACGCCGCAGCGCAGCATGGCAAGAAATCGCTGAGACATCGGCGGGAGGAATCGCAAGATTTGCACATACATTAGGCGATACATATTCTTTGCCTAATATTTAATCATATATAATAGCAAGGTCGCCGCCGCTGATGCTCCACATTCCCGTAGCGACCCTGTATCCTGCGCCGAAACGAGCAGAGAACAGGTCACATCGTCATGAGTAGATCGGGTGGGAAGAAACCCCCGCTGACCGCTGAGCGGCGCTACGCGCCCGCGCGCCCCCAGCCGAAGCCCAAGGCGCAGCCCAAGGCGGCCAAGAAGCCGACCCGCGCGCGCCGTTCCGCGTCACGCGGAAGTTGGCCCATGCGCATTGTCTCGCGCGTCGCCAGCTTTGTCTGGCGTCTTGTCTGGGGCATCGGCTGGCGCGTCGCGGCGGTGCTTGGCCTCATCATCGGCCTTGCGACCTTTTACTTCTACGCCCAGCTTCCGCCCTTGGCTGAACTGATCGACGCGCGGACCAAGGGTTCGGTCACGATGCTTGACCGCAACGGCAAGGTCTATGCCTGGCGCGGTGAGACCTTTGGCGGCAAGGTGAGTGCCGACACCGTCTCGCCCTACCTCAAGAACGCAATCGTCGCGACCGAGGACAAGCGGTTCTATCAACATCTCGGAATCTCGCCCCGCGGCATCGCATCGGCGATTCGGATCAACCTCAGCGAGGGGCGCGGTCCGTTCGAGGGCAACGGCGGCTCCACCATCACGCAGCAGGTCGGCAAACTCATCTGCCTCGGGGTGCCGTTCGATCCCAAGCAGTGGAAATCCGAAGCCGAATACGAGGCCGACTGCCGCCAGTCGAGCCTTGTCCGCAAGCTTAAGGAAGTGCCCTTCTCCTTCGCGATGGAGGCGAAATACGGCAAGAACAATGTCCTGACGCTCTATCTCAACCGCGCCTATCTCGGCGCAGGTACGCGCGGCTTCGAGGCCGCCGCCCAGCGCTATTTCGGCATTTCGGCGAATGAGGTGAACCCGGCCCAGGCCGCGATGCTCGCCGGGCTGTTGAAAGCGCCGACGCGCTACGCGCCCACGGCAAACCTCGAAAGGTCGCAGGGCCGCGCCGCCGTCGTTCTGGGGCTGATGCACGATCAAGGCTATCTGACCGACGCGCAGTACAAGGACGCCATCGACCATCCCGCCCAACTGTCCGCCGCCGCCGAGGCACGGGCAGGCGGCTATTTCGCGGATTGGGTGATGGATGTCGGTCCGAACTTTCTGACCCTCGACACCACCGAGGATGTCATCATCCGCACGACGCTGGACCAGGACCTCCAGAAAAAGGCCGAAGACGCGCTGGCCTATGTCTTCGACACCAAGGTCAAGGCCGGATCAAAGGCGCAGGCGGCGATCGTCCTCATGTCGTCGGACGGCGCGGTTCGCGCCATGGTGGGCGGGCGCAAGACGGAAGTGGCGGGTGCGTTTCAACCGTGCAATTCAGGCTCGACGCCAGACCGGGTCGACGTTCAAGCCCTTTGTCTATGCCGCGGCGCTTGATCTTGGCTATACGCTGAACTCGATCGTTGAGGACGCGCCAATCTGCCTCGACGTCAAAGGGTCCGGCGAGTGGTGTCCCAAGAACTACGACCCAAGCTATCGCGGCTATATCACCCTGACCGAGGCGCTGACCCATTCGGTAAACACCGCGACCGTGCGTGTGGCGCAGGCCGTGGGCCTGGATGCGGTGCGTGAGGTCGCGAACAACTTCGGCCTGCAATCCGATCTGGCGGCGGGGCCGGCGCTGGCGCTCGGCGCCTCGGAATCGACGCTTCTGGAAATGACCGGCGCCTACGCGGGGATACTCAACGGCGGATCATCCGTGCGGCCCTACGGCCTTGTCGAACTGCGCATCCAAGGTGACGACGCCTCGCTCATCGGCCAGGAAGGCGGCATGGGAGAGCGGGTGATCTCGGAAGAAGCGGCCAAAGAGCTTACCTATATGATGGCGCAGGTCATGGCGAAGGGAACCGGGCGGCGGGCGCTGATCGACGGCCACCAGACCGCAGGCAAGACCGGCACCACCTCGGACTACCGCGACGCCTGGTTCATCGGCTTCACCGGCGACTATGTCGCGGGGGTCTGGATGGGCAATGACGACAACTCACCCCTGACCGGCGTCACCGGTGGCGGCCTGCCTGCCGACATCTGGCACGAGGTGATGACACGGGTCGAAGAGGGCCAGCCAGACACACCCCTGCCTGTCATCACGCCCGACCAGATGCCTCCGCCGGAATATCCGGGCCAGGCCTATTCGGCGGGCGATCCGCTCTTCAATGGCGGCGGCCAGCAGCCGGTTCCGCAACAGCCGCAACAGCGCGACCAGGCGGACGATGTCCTGACGGATGTTCTGCGCAAGATTTTCGGGCGGCGAAACTGAAAAGGGCCCGCCACCTCTGGCGGGACCCCTTTTCATAGAGTGGACAAGAGCCCTATCCGGCCTTCGTCAAATCCTGGGCGAGTGCGGCGATATCGCCGCGGCGCTTGTCGAGCATGGCGCCAATCTCGGCCCGCTCAGCCGAGAGCATATTCACGCCCTCGATGATCAGGTTGAAGAACTGGTTGCGGCCGCCCTTATCGCCGACATGCCAGCGCACCTCGAACGGCGCTTGCCCCTTGAGATGCGCGGTCGAGACGACTTCGTAGTAGCTTTTCAACGGATGCGCGGCGATCACTTCGACGCGGCCACCGATGAACTCGCGAAAACGCTTGCCGTATTTGCGCGAAATATATCCCTGGAAGGCTTTCACATAGCTCCCAAGCGCAGCCTTGTTGGCGCCACGGGCAGCCGGGCCAAGGGCGCTCAAGGCGATGAAGTTCACATCGGCATATTTGCTGAAGATACGCTCGAAATCCTTGATCATCGCCGCCTCGCTCTTGCCGGAGCCGATGACGCCGTTGATCTCGCCGACGAGCTTGTCGATCAGCGCCCTCGCCTGATCCGTGGTCAGCGCGAACGCCCCGGTGGGCAGAGCCGCCACAACGGCGGCCGCAACTGCGGTGGCCATCAGGATGCGGCGGGTCGGGTTACTGAGCATAGAAATCCTCATATGGATCGGTCACGTTTTCCGCGATACCAAGCTTGTTGTGCCGGTACTGCAAATAGGCCAGTCGCATCTGGGCGTAGCTGTCCGCGCTCTCATATAGTATCGATTCAACCAGATCGCTATATTCCTGCCGATCCCCGATCTTCCCTGCGATGCGAACCGCCTCGATCGCAGCGAGGTCCCTGCCCTTGAACACCTGTCCGAGAGGGTCGATGAAGATGTCAACGACGTCGCCCACCAGATCGCGCTCGGTCGTGGGGCCGGCGACGGGCAGAACGATGAACGCGCCCTCAGGTGCGCCCCAAACGTGCAGGGTCTCGCCGAAATCCGCATCCTCGGCATAGAGGCCGATCGTGTTGGCCGGATCGAAAAACCCGCCAAGACCAAAGGTCGTGTTGAGTGCAAAGCGCAACGTGTCTTTCGACGCCCCGACAAGATTGAACTGAAGGATGTTGTTCAGAACCGCTGACGGCATCGACAGGTTGTAGGCAGCGTTCGAAAAGCCTTTCGCGAGCGGACCCGGCAGATAGCGCTTTTCAGGCACATCACCGCCACCGAACACCGCCTGATCGAGGACGACGTTCAGCTTGTGCACGGACCGGTTCTGCGCCTCATTCGGGTCATTGAACTCCGCACCGGGATCGGGCTTGCTGCATGCCGACATTAGACACAGCGCCGAAACAAACGAGATGGCGGCGAGGTGGCGTCCCGCTGCGAGCAATGGATTTTTGAACATTTCCTACGTAGTCTCTGGCTAAATCGATGTGGGTCGTTAAACCCGACAGGTAGCAGACTTACGAGGCGGGGCCAACCGAAGCAAGCCACCGGGCCGGGAATTCCCGCACTGGCGCACGGGCGGGTTCGGCAGGAGGCGGAGAAAGTGGCGCAAATCGATATCGGCCGCGGCAGGGCAGAACTCAGAGGTGCGCGTTCCGCGCAGTCAGGCCTCTTCTGGGCGGTCGCGCTTTTTTCCGGCTTCGTCAACCTTCTGATGCTGACCGGCCCGCTCTTCATGCTTCAGGTCTATGACCGGGTGCTGGGCAGCCGGTCTGAGGAAACGCTGCTCGCGCTCTTCATACTCGTGGCGTTTCTCTTCGCGATGATGGGTGTGCTTGACGCCGCGCGCGCGCGTGTCATGGTCCGGCTTGCCGCGCGGTTTCAGGCGGTGCTCGAGGCGCGCGTGTTCCGCGCCTCATTGGAGCGGAGCGCGCTTTATCCCGGCGATGCCCCCGCCGCGATGGGGTTGCGCGATCTGGAATCGATCCGGCAACTCCTTGCCGCGCCGGTATTCCTCGCGCTCTTCGATCTGCCCTGGGCGCCGCTCTTTCTCATGGCGGTCTTCATCTTCCACCCCTGGCTCGGCTGGCTCGCCACGGCTGGCGGTGCGGTCCTTGTCCTCATCACCTGGGCCAATCAGGCCACCACGCGGCGTGCGGTCCTGACGGCGCAATCCGCCATGCAGCGGGCGGACCGCCTGTCCGAGCAGCTTCGGGATGAGGCCGACCTGATCCAAAGCCTCGGCATGCGCGGCGCTGGCTTCGCGCGCTGGGTCTCGTCCCGGTCGGACGCGATCCGCGAGACGATGGCGGCCAGCGATGCGACTGGCGTCTATTCCACCTTCACCCGCACCTTCCGCCTATTCCTGCAATCGGCGATGCTGGCACTTGGCGCGCTGCTGGTGTTGAAGGGGGAGCTGACGTCCGGTGCGATGGTCGCCTCCTCGATCCTCATGGGCCGGGCGCTTGCGCCGGTGGAACAGGCTATCGGCGGCTGGTCGCTCGTCCAGCGCGCGCAGGAGGCCTGGCGTCGGCTCTCGCTCTTGCTCGCGTCCGCTCCCGAGGATGCGCCGCGCACCGCGCTGCCGCGCCCGCGCGCCATACTGGAGGCGAACCAGCTTACCGTCGTGCCGCCGGGGCACAATCAGGCGGCGCTGCGGATGGTGTCCTTCAAGCTCGAACCCGGGCAGGCGATCGGCGTCATCGGGCCTTCGGGCGCGGGGAAATCGACGCTCGCCCGGGCGATCACCGGGGCCTGGCGACCGGCCAGCGGATGGATCAGGCTCGATGGCGCCACGCTCGACCAATACGACCCCGACGTGCTGGGCGACCATATCGGCTATCTGCCGCAGCGGGTCACGCTCTTTGACGGGACGATCGCGGAGAATATCGCACGGCTGTCAACTGCGCCCGACGATGCCGCCATCGTGCGCGCTGCGCAAAAGGCGGCCGCGCATCAGATGATCCTCGACCTGCCGATGGGTTACGATACCCGTGTGACGCAGGCCGGCGGGCGCCTTTCCGGCGGGCAGATCCAGCGCATCGGCCTCGCCCGTGCGCTTTACGGCGACCCGGTTCTTCTGGTGCTGGACGAGCCGAATTCCAACCTCGACAACGACGGTTCGATGGCGCTGAACGCGGCCATTCGCGCAATGAAAGAGGACGGCAAATCCGTGATCATCATGGCCCATCGCCCCGCCGCCATTCAGGAATGCGACCTTCTGATGATGCTCGACAACGGCGCGCGGCGGGCGTTCGGCCCACGCGATGAGGTGCTGAAGGCCATCGTCCGCAACGCGCCCGAGATTGTCCGCGCCACCGGCCCCGGCGGTGTCGCATGACTACCAAGCCCCCGAAATCCCCCGCACCCTCGGCGCGCGGCGCGGTCCTTTTTGGTTTCCTCGCGCTCGTGGTGCTGGTCGGCGGTTTCGGCCTCTGGTCCACCACGACCGAAATCGCGGGTGCCGTCGTGTCGCAGGGCCGGGTCGAGGTTGAGCAGAACCGGCAGGTCGTGCAGCACCCCGACGGCGGCGTGGTCGAGGCGATCTATGTCAAGAACGGCGATATCGTCCGGGCGGGCGACCCCCTGATCCAGATCGACGGGACGCTTCTGACCTCAGAGCTGACCATCGTCGAAGGACAGTTCTTCGAAATCCTCGCCCGTCGCGGACGGCTTGAGGCGGAGCGTGACGACGCGGATCACCTGACCTTCCCGGCCGAACTCGCGGCAGCCGGGACCGACCGGGCGAACATTGCGGCCCTGATGAAGGGCCAGGAACGGCTATTCGCGGCACGGCAGGAAACCACCGCCAACGAGATCGAGCAGCTTCAGAAACGCCGCGCCCAGATCCGGAACCAGATCGACGAAATCGCCGCGCAGCGCGCCTCGACCGCCGACCAACTGGGGCTGCTCGACCGCGAACTGGTCGACCTGAAGACACTTCTTGAGCGTGGGCTGACACAAGCCGGCCGGGTTCTGGCGCTGGAACGCGAGAAGGCCCGGCTCGACGGCACTGCGGGGGAGTTGGACGCATCTCGCGCCGAGGCTGAAGGCAAGGTCACCGAAATCGACATCGAAATCCTCAAGCGCGGCTCCACGCGGCGCGAAGAAGCGAACACGCAGCTGCGCGACCTTGGTTACCGCGAGCTGGAACTGGCCGAACGCCGCCGCAGCCTGATCGAACAGATCGCCCGGCTCGACATCCGCGCGCCGGTCGCAGGCATCGTCCATGCGCTTCAGGTCACGACGCCCCGGTCGGTCATCCGGGCGGCGGATCCTGTGCTCTACATCGTGCCGCAGGATCGTCCCTTGGTGATTGCCGCGCAGGTGTCGCCCATCCATGTCGATGAGGTCTCAGTCGGGCAGGAGGTCGCCCTGCGTTTCGCCGCCTTCGACAGCCGCACCACACCGGAGCTTTTCGGGCAGGTCCGCCAGATTTCAGCGGATTCTCTGACCGATGAGGCCAGCCACGCGTCCTACTACCGGGCCGAGATCGTTCTCGATGCGGGCGAGCTGGCCAAGCTCGACGGGCGGGCGATCATCCCCGGCATGCCGGTCGAGGTCTTCATCCGCACGGGCGACCGCACCCCGCTGGCTTACCTGGTGCGGCCGCTGGCCGAATATTTCAACCGCGCCTTCCGCGAAAGCTGAAGCGTCGCTTTGCGGCTTTTCATGCCGGGCGCGGACGGATAGCGTCGCGGCGAACCAGATAGGGGAGGACGCTATGGCCGGAAAAATCGACGCTCGTCTCAAGGAACTTGGCATCACCCTGCCGGACGCGCCCGCGCCGGCGGCGAACTATGTGCCCTATGTTCAGTCCGGAAACCTCGTTTTCGTCTCGGGCCAGATCAGCCAGGGGCCGGACGGACTTATCAAGGGCAAGCTTGGTGATGCCGTAGATATTGCTGACGGCGCAGATGCCGCACGGCGCTGCGGGCTGAGCCTGATCGCGCAGGCAAAGGCGGCGCTTGGCGGCGATCTCGACCGCATCGCGCGGGTCGTGAAGTTGACCGGTTTCGTGAACTCCACGCCTGACTTCACCGACCAGCCGAAGGTCATCAACGGGTGCTCCGACCTCATGGTAGACATCTTTGGCGATGCCGGACGCCATGCCCGTGCCGCCGTCTCTGCCGCTGCCCTGCCGCTTGGCGTGGCGGTTGAGATCGAAGCCATCTTCGAAGTCAAATAATGAGCGCGCGTGCCGTTCCGTTGCCGGAAGCCTTCCTGCGGCTCCCCATCGCGCACCGCGGCTTTCACGACCGCGCCGCGGGACGGATCGAAAATTCGCCCGCCGCCTTCCGAGCGGCGATCGAAGCGGGATATGCCATCGAATGCGACATCCAGCCCGCCTCGGACGGCACGCCGATGGTATTTCACGACTATGACCTGCGCCGCCTCACCGGCCAACCTGGCCGCATCGCGGGGCGAACACCCGACGATCTGGCGCGCCTCACGCTGACTGACAGCACGGAGACGATCCCGACGCTTGCGGCAGTGCTCGACCTCGTTGCAGGGCGCGTGCCCCTGCTCATCGAGATCAAGGATCAGGATGGCGCGATGGGGGTGGATGTCGGCACGCTTGAGCGCGCGGTGGCGGCGGCCCTGACGGGCTATGACGGCCCCGTCGCTCTCATGTCCTTCAACCCGCACTCGGTCGCGGCTTTGGCCGAGGCCGTTCCCGACCGTCCGCGCGGCCTCACGACCTCATCCTACCGGGCAGAGGACTGGCCCCTGATCCCCACCGCGACCCGCGACCGGCTGCGGGAAATCCCGGATTATGACGCGGTAGGCGCAAGCTTCATCTCACACGAGGCCTCGGACCTTGATCGCCCGCGCGTGGCCGGCCTCAAGTCGAAAGGCGCCGCGATCCTGACCTGGACCATAAGGTCGCCCGAAGCGGATGCAGCGGCACGCAGGATTGCCGAAAATGTGACCTTCGAGGGCTACCACGCCGCCGCCACGGCTTGACGCCGGCTGGGGCGAATGCCCAGTTCGGTGTCAGACAGGACCGGACGTGACCGAGACGCAAGCATCCATCACCGTTCTGAACGGCCTCGACGGTATCTCTGCCGCCGACTGGGATGCCTGTGCCTGCCCCGAGGGCAAGGAAGGTCGGCCCATCGACCCCTTCACCACCTATCGCTTTCTCTCCGCGCTGGAAACGTCCGGCTCGGTTGGCGCACGGACGGGGTGGGAGCCGCACCACCTCGTGGCCCGCGCGGGTGATGAGATCATCGCCGTCATGCCGCTTTACGCCAAGTCGCACAGTCAGGGCGAATATATCTTCGACCATGCCTGGGCCGATGCGCTGGAACGGGCGGGCGGGCGCTACTATCCAAAGCTGCAAGCCGCCGTGCCCTTCACGCCTGCATCCGGGCGGCGCTACCTGACCAAGCCCGGATGGGAAACGACAGGCCGCGCGGCGCTGACCCAGGCCATCGTCCAGATCGCGGCGGACAATCACCTCTCCTCGGCCCATGTCACCTTCTGCACCGAGGATGAGGCCGAGTCGGGTGAGGCGATGGGGCTTCTCCGACGAACGACGCATCAATACCACTGGGAAAACCACGGATACGCCGATTTCGACGCTTTCCTCGGCCACCTCGCCTCGCGCAAACGCAAGGCGATCCGCAAGGAACGTGCAACGGCGGCGGCCTTCGGCGGCACGATTCTGCAACTGACCGGTGATGAGATCAGGCCGGAACACTGGGATGCGTTCTGGGAGTTCTACCAGGATACCGGCAGCCGCAAATGGGGCCGTCCCTACCTGACCCGCGCTTTCTTCGACGCGGTGCAGGACGGGATGCGCGACGATGTGCTCCTGGTAATCGCGGAACGCGGCGGGCGGCCGGTGGCGGGTGCGTTGAACTTCATCGGTCGCGACACGCTTTTCGGCCGCTACTGGGGCGCCGTCGAGGATCACCCCTGCCTGCATTTCGAATGCTGCTACTATCAGGCCATCGACTACGCGATCCAGACCGGCCTTTCGCGGGTCGAGGCCGGGGCGCAGGGCGAACACAAGCTCGCGCGCGGCTATCTCCCGGTTGCAACCCATTCGCTCCACTGGATCGCCGAGCCGCATTTCCGCGATGCCGTCGCCCGCTACCTCGTGGAGGAACGCCGGGCCGTCAGCGAGGATATCGAGGCGCTGGTCGATTTCGGCCCGTTCCGCAAGAATATCGACGGCCCCTGACAGCATTGTGTCATCAGCCGCGTGCGACCGAGATTGCAAAGCGAGGCCGTCGCGGCGACACTGAAAAGACCCTTGCAGGAGCGCCCCATCATGCCCGACAAGCTGATCCTCTATTCCAACCCCATGTCACGTGGCCGCATTGCCCGCTGGATGCTGGAAGAGGTCGGCCAGCCCTATGAGGTCCGCTATCTCGACTACGGCGCACCGATGAAGGCGCCGGAATACCGCCAGATCAACCCGATGGGCAAAGTGCCCGCGCTCGTCCACGGCGACCGCGTCGTCACCGAATATGCCGCGATCTGCGCCTATCTTGCCGATGCCTTCCCCGAGGCGGGCCTCGCCCCGGAGGAACGCTCCTCCTACTACCGCTGGCTCTTCTTCGGCGCGGGGCCGCTCGAAGCCACGCTCATCATCAAGGCCCTCGGCGTCGAGGTTCCCGACGACATGCGCGGCCGCGTCGGGTTCAGCACGATCGCCACGACGCTCGATGCGCTCGAGACCCAGCTTGAACGGACGGCCTACCTCGGCGGGAACAGCTTCTCGGCCGCCGATGTCGCGACCGGCTCACAGATCGGCTTCGGATTGCGCTTCGGCACCATCGATGCGCGCCCCGGCCTTCAGGCCTATTGGGACCGGATCAGCATGCGCCCTGCGATGCAGCGCGCCAATGATGCGGATAATGCGGCGATGCCGAAGGAGGACCAGAATGGCTGAACTTTTGACAGAAGCGGAGCGTACCGGAAGCCTGCCGAAGCTCGGCGATACCGGCTGGAATGCCGTTTCCGACCGTGATGCGATCCGCAAGATATGGAAATTCCGCAGCTTTTCCGAAGCCTGGGGCTTCATGTCCCGCGCCGCGCTTCAGGCGGAGAAGCTCAATCACCACCCCGAATGGTCGAACGTCTACAATGTGGTGGATGTGACCCTGACCACCCATGACTGCGACGGGTTGAGTGCGCTGGACATTACGCTTGCGCAAAAGCTCGACGCCCTCGCCTCCGGTGCGGAAGTGCAGCGCGACCACGGCGAACCTGTGGTCTGCCTGTGCAAGGTCCACGCGGGACAATCGGGCTGAGCCACGGCACGCCGCCGTCCATTTTTTCGGAACATCCAAACAACTGAACCGTTATAGGAGCGGGCAGCCGGGCCGAACACCGGTCGCCGGACTTTGTTTGTGAGAATTGGAGACGAATTAATGGACCTGACGAACTGGAGCGCATGGCTGACCGAAGACCGCATCAACGCGGCAATCGCCCTCGCAATAAACGTCCTCTATGCGCTTCTCATCATCGTCGTCGCGCTGATCGTCTCAGGCTGGATCAGGAGGCGCATCGTCGCCTTTGCGGACAAACACCCGCGCGCGGATTCCACACTGTTCGGGTTTCTCGGCAGTCTCGCGAAATACGCGGTGCTGACCTTTGCCGCGATTTTCGTCCTCAACCGTTTCGGCATCCAGACCACATCACTCGTCGCGCTGATCGGTGCGGCAGGTCTTGCCATCGGCCTCGCGCTGCAGGGAACCCTGTCGAATCTCGCGGCCGGTGTCATGCTTATCCTGTTTCGTCCCTTCAGGGCCGGCGACTTCGTGGATGCCGCCGGCACCTCTGGCACCGTCAAGGAAATCTCGCTGTTCTTTACGGAAATGGCGACACCGAACAATGTCCAGGTCATCGTGCCAAACGGCGACATCTGGTCCTCAGCGATCACCAACTATTCGGTCAATCCGACGCGCCGCGTGGACCTGACTCTCGGCGTTTCCTACGATTCGGATCTCAAGAAGGTCGACCGTGTTCTGAACGAGGTGATCGCCGCCGACCGCCGCATCCTGGACGATCCCGCGCCTTTCGTGAAAGTCACCAATCTCGGCGACAGTTCGGTCGATTTTACCCTGCGTGTATGGGTCGAACGGACCGATTGGTGGGACACCACCTGCGATATGAAGCGCGCTGTGAAGGACGCATTCGACGCAGAAGGCATCGACATTCCCTTCCCGACCCGAACCATCCTGCGCCAGGCCGAGGCCGATGTCGCGGCGGCCGCCTAGGAGCGCCGCCGCCCGGTATCACAGTTCGGCCAGAAGCGTCTCGCCCGCCGAAATCTCGCAAGCGCCGCGCGCCTCCTCGATCTTCAGGATCCTCACCACGCCGTCCTCGGCATAGAGCGAATAGCGCATAGAGCGGTTCACAAAGCCCACCGGCGGCGCACTGAAATTCATACCGATTGCGGAAGTGAATGTGCTTTCCGCGTCGGCGAGCGTCGTGATTCCCGCCTTGTCCGCCCCGGTCGCATCGGTCCAGGCCTTGACGACGAAAGGATCGTTGACGGTCACACAGATGACCTCGTCCACGCCCTTGGCCTCGAATTTGGGCTTGGTGCGGATGAAGCTTGGCACATGCGCGGTTGTGCAGACACCCGTGAACGCGCCGGGCAATCCGAATATCACCACCTTGCGGCCCTTCAGCTTCGCGCCAAGATCCACCGTCTCCGGTCCGTTCGTGCCCATGCTGAGCATCGTGGCACCGGGCAGCGTGTCCCCAACAACAATAGTCATCCTTACTCCTTCGCGCGTTGCGTTTTCCTGCCCCGAAGATATAGCTACCGCAGCGTCACCGACCAGAGGGAGAAGCGACATGACCGCGATTGTGATCATCGGTGCCGGTCAGGCCGGCGCATCGCTCGCCGCCAAGCTGCGCACGCTCGGGCATGACGGACCGATTACCATCATCGGCGAAGAACCCGCCCCTCCCTATCAACGGCCGCCGCTGTCAAAGGGCTACCTTCTGGGAGAGATGGAGCTTGAACGGCTCTACCTGCGCGCGCCGTCCTTCTGGGACGAACAGAACATCGCCCTCAAACTCGGTCAACCGGTCACCTCCATCGACCGCACCGCGAAGTCGATCCGCGTCGGCGGGGAGACCCTCCCCTACGATCAGCTCGCACTCACGACCGGCTCCCGCCCGCGCCACCTTCCGGCTAGCGTCGGCGGTGATCTGAAGGGTGTCTACACCGTCAGAACCCTGGCCGATGTCGATGCGATGGCGCCGGAATTCCGCGCCGGCCGCACGCTTCTCATCGTCGGCGGCGGCTATATCGGGCTTGAGGCCGCGGCCGTCGGCGCGAAGCTGGGGCTGAACGTGACCGTCATTGAAATGGCGCCGCGTATCCTTCAACGTGTGGCCTCGGCCGAGACCTCGGACTATTTCCGCAGAATCCATCGCGAACACGGTGTGAATATCCTTGAGAACACCGGCCTTGACCGGCTGACCGGCGAAGGCAAGGTCTCGGGTGCGACCCTTTCTGACGGCAGCACCATCCCGGTCGATTTCGCGATTGTCGGCGTCGGCATCACGCCCGCCACCCTCCTTGCCGAAGAGGCGGGCCTCGGCATCGACAATGGCATTCGCACGGACAGCTTCGGGCGCACCTCCGATCCCCATATCTGGGCCGCCGGAGATTGCGCCTCGTTCCCGCACCGGGGCGGACGGCTTCGTCTGGAAAGCGTCGGCAACGCCATTGACCAGGCCGAGGTCGTCGCCGAAAATATGCTTGGCGCGGAAAAGCCTTACGAGGCGAAACCGTGGTTCTGGTCCGATCAGTACGACGTCAAGCTCCAGATCGCGGGCCTCAACACCGGCTATGACCGGATCGTGACGCGCGCCGGCGAAGCGGGTGCCGTAAGCTTCTGGTACTATTCTGCCGATACGCTGCTGGCGGTCGACGCGCTGAACGACGCCAAGGCTTACATGATCGGCAAGCGCCTGATCGAAATGGGCCGCAGCCCCGCCCCGGCGGAGATCGAGAACCCCGAAACCAATCTGAAGGCGCTGCTGAAATAATGCGGATCGTCGGCGGAGAACGGCGCGGGCTGAAGCTCGCCGATGTGGGCGCGGGTGACCCCGCTGCGCATCTGCGCCCGACCTCCGACCGCGTGCGCGAGGCGATTTTCAACCTCCTCGTCAACGGCCCCTACGGCAACCCCGTTCAGGGCGCGCGCGTCCTCGATCTTTTCGCGGGCACCGGTGCACTGGGGCTCGAGGCGCTGTCGCGCGGCGCCGCGCGAGCCGCCTTCGTCGACGACGGTGCGGCCTCGCGCGCGATCCTCAGACGCAATATCGAGCTGATGCGCGCCATGGGCACGACCGATGTCTGGCGCCGCGACGCCACCCGAATGGGGCCGAACCGGGGCCCGGGCTATGATCTCGTCTTTCTCGACCCGCCCTATGGCAAGGGCCTCGGCGAACGGGCGCTTGCCTCACTGACCGAGGGCGGCTGGCTCAACCAGGATGCGATCATCGTCTGGGAAGAAGGCGCAGCCGCCGCCGCGCCGACGGGGTTCGTGCAACTCGACCAACGCCGCTACGGCGACACCTTCGTGACCCTCCTGAGAGTCGCGACATGAGGCCGGGCGCCGCGCGGCTCCTCGGTCTCTGACCTTCTTCATTGCCGAAGTACCCCGGGGATGCGGGGCGGGTCCCCGCATCGGTCCCGTCAAACGGGCGATCTTGTCATCTTGTCGGATGGAACCGCCCGGCCGGCGAGGGCGTGAATATCTCGCAACCATCCGCCGTCACGCCCACAGAATGCTCGAACTGCGCCGAGAGCGACTTGTCACGCGTCACCGCGGTCCAGTCATCCGCCAGAACCTTGGTCTCCGGCCGCCCGAGATTCACCATCGGTTCGATGGTGAAGAACATGCCCTCTTCCAGCCGGGGACCGGAACCCGCACGGCCGTAATGCAGCACATTCGGCGGCGCGTGAAACACCCGGCCAAGACCGTGGCCGCAGAAATCGCGCACCACGCTCATGCGCTGCGCCTCGACATAGGACTGGATGGCATAACCGATGTCGCCAAAGGTGTTTCCGGGCTTCACCGCCTCGATCCCCAGCATGAGCGCGTCATGGGTGACCTGTATCAGCCGCTCCGCCTTGCGGCTCAGCGACCCGGCCACATACATCCGGCTGGTATCGCCGTACCAGCCATCCACGATCACCGTCACGTCGATGTTCAGGATGTCGCCGTCCTTCAGCATCTTCGGACCCGGAATCCCGTGGCACACCACATGATTCACCGAAATGCAGGAGGCGTGCTGATAGCCGCGATACCCGATGGTGGCGGATTTCGCGCCCGCCGCGGTCACGCGATCTTCTATGAAGGCGTCAAGCGCACCGGTCGCAACGCCGGGCTCAACGAGGGCCGCCACCTCATCGAGGATTTCGGCCGCAAGCCGTCCGGCCACGCGCATCCCCTCGAAGTCCTCGGCCTCGTAAATCCTGATTCCGTCCTTCGTCAGACGGCCGCGCGGGTCATCCACCGGATGCTCCTTTCCATTTCTCATCGCCTAGATAGTCAAGCTTTCTGACTTTGGCCAGACCGGGGGCTTTTCGCCGCGCCATCGCTTGCCTATAGCTTTGGGGAACGGAGGCTGCCCCATGTCCAATCCTACCGCTGCGATCCTTGTCATCGGCGACGAAATCCTCTCGGGACGCACCCGCGACGCCAACATGCACTATCTCGCCGGAGAACTTTCCGCGAAAGGCATCGACCTGAAAGAGGCGCGCATCATTTCGGATGATATCGCAGGCATTGCGGGGGCCGTGAATGCGCTTCGGGCGCGCTATGACCACGTCTTCACCTCGGGCGGAATCGGCCCGACTCACGATGACATCACCGCCGACGGGATCGCCGCAGCCTTCGGCCTGCCCCTCGGGGTCCGTGACGACGCGCGCGAGATCCTCGCGAAGCATTACGCCCGCACCGGGGCGGAGTTGAACGACGCGCGCCTGCGCATGGCGCGCATTCCCGAAGGCGCCGTTCTGATCGAAAATCCGATCTCGGCCGCGCCCGGCTTCTCGCTGGAAAACGTCCATGTCATGGCGGGCGTCCCCAATATCTTCCAGGCCATGGTCGCCTCGCTTCTGCCGCGCCTGACCGGGGGGATGCCGCTCTTGTCGCAAACGCTTCGGATCGAACGCGGCGAAGGTGCGATCGCCAAGCCACTTTCCGACCTCGCGCGGGAGTTCGGCGATCTCAGCATCGGCTCCTACCCCTTCATCCAGAACGGCGCTTATGGCACCAATATCGTGGTGCGCGGAACCGATGGCGCCCGGCTTGATGCGGCAATGGCCCGGCTCGCGCTCATCGCCGCGTCGGAATGACAGGCGCACTCTCGCTTCTCGATGCGACCTGGCCTGCGGCCAATCACTCCCGCGTGGGTGCCTTCACCGTCCGTGAAGGGCGCGGCGGCGGCAGCCGTGTGTCGGCGGCCACCACAGTCGGCACCTGTTCAGAGGCGGATGTCCGCGCGGTCGAGGCGGCGCAGAAAGCGCTGGGACAACCGCCGCTTTTCATGATCCTGGACGGGCAGGAGACGCTCGACCGGACCCTTGAGGCACGCGGCTACCGGATCAAGGACCCGGTCGCGATCTACGCCGCTCCAACCGCATTGCTTGCAGAGCCAATTCCCAATCCGATGACCGCCTTCACGATATGGCCGCCATTGGAGATCATGCGCGATCTCTGGGCAGAAGGCGATATCGGTCCCGCGCGTCTTGCCATCATGGACCGGGTCAAGGGTCCGAAAACTGCGATCATGGGGCGGAGCAAGGACCGCGTTTCGGGCGTCACCTTCGTTGCCACAGACGGCAAACGGGCGATGCTCCACGCCCTGCACGTCACGCCAGCCCTGCGTCGGCAAGGTTCCGCCGTCAACATCATGCGCAAAGCCGCCCATTGGGCCCAAGATCACGGCGCGACTGAGCTTTTCCTGGCCGTAACGCAACACAACCACGCGGCGAACATTCTCTATGCTTCCCTCGGGATGCGGATTGTGGAAAGCTATCATTACCGCTCAATATAACCCCAAGAGGCATGGGGAGCAGTGAAAGACGACGCTCAGAGTACCACGGCACTCAATCTGCCGATGGTAAACCCGCTTCCGGACCCAACCCGGAAGTATTTCGATATCTGTGTGGAAAAACTTGGACTCGTCCCCAATGTCCTGAGGGCTTATGCCTTCGACATCGACAAGCTCAACGCTTTCACCTCAATCTACAACAACCTCATGCTGGCCGATAGCGGGCTGTCGAAGCTCGAACGCGAGATGATCGCGGTCTGCGTCTCGTCCCTCAACCGCTGCTGGTATTGTCAGGTCGCGCACGGCGCGGCGGTCCGCGAACTGTCAGGCGATCCTGTGCTGGGTGAAGCGCTGGTGATGAACTGGCGCGTGGCACCACTTACGCCGAAGCAGCGGGCGATGCTCGACTTTGCGGAAAAGCTGACGCTCGCCTCTTCGAAGATCGAGGAGGCCGACCGTCAGGCGCTCCGAGACGCAGGCTTTTCGGACCGCGACATCTGGGACATCGCCTCCGTCACCGGGTTCTTCAACATGACCAACCGGGTGGCCTCGGCGACCGGTATGGAACCGAACCCAGAATATCACGGGGTGCAGCGATGATCCGCCCGGCCCTGATCTGGCTTTTCGCCCTCACCGCCCCGGCTTTGGCCGCGCCGACACTGTCGTTGCCACCTTCCGCCACGCGAACGGCCGAAGACGCGCGCACCCTTGGAAGCTATGATCTTCCGGTCGGCCCTTGGCAAAACGGCCATATCGAGACGCTGCATATCGAGGGCGAGGTTTCCCGCACTGCCTGGCGCATCATGGACAATACCAACCCGACGCTCGCCGTTCTCGGCGGACTGCGCGATCAGCTTCGTGCCGAAGGCTTCGAGGCGATCTATGAATGCGAGACCGACGAGTGCGGCGGCTTTGATTTCCGTTTCGCGACCGCAGTTCTGCCCGAGCCGCAGATGCACGTCGATCTTGGCGACTTCCGCGTCCTGTCGGCGCGTCGCGGGACGGGGGATGCCGCAGACTACGTCAACCTCATCGTCAGCCGCACCTCCGAAAGCGCCTATGTCCAGATGACCCGCGTCGGACAGGCGCTTGGCGCGCCCTTGCCGATCGCCGCCGCGCGGTTTGAGCCGAAGATGACGCCGCCGACGCGGGGCGCCCTCGCCGATCAGCTTGTCGCGGCGGGCAAAGTGGTGCTGGGTGATCTCGATTTCGCGAGCGGCACCACGCATCTTGGTGACGGCCCCTTCGCGTCGCTCGTCGACCTGGCGGCGTGGATCAAGGCCAACCCGCAGAAGACGCTCGCGCTGGTCGGTCACACCGACGCGCAGGGCGCGCTTGCCACCAATGTCTCGCTGTCCCGGCAACGGGCAGAGGCCGTCATGGACCGGCTGGTGACCCAATACGGCGTCCCGCGTGCGCAGCTGACCGCAGATGGCGTGGGCTTCCTCAGCCCCGTCGCGTCGAACCTGACCGAGGATGGCCGCGCCCAAAACAGAAGGGTCGAGGCGATGATCACCTCGACCCAATAGTACGGCGAACCTAACGGCCCTTACCGTCACCCAAACGAATGTCTCACCACTTGTCCGGCCCGCAATCCGCGAAGGACTGTGCGAGGAAGTCGATGAACGCGCGGACCTTGGGTTGCGTGAAGCGGCCCGGCGGGTAGACCGCGTAGATGCCGAGCGTTTCGATCGGCAGATCGGGGATCGCATCGACGACAAGGCCCTGCTTCATCGCATCCGCATAAAGGAAGGATGGCAGGTATGCGATGCCGAGACCGGAAATCGCAGCGTTGAGAAGCGACTGACCGTCGTTCACCGTCAGCCACCCGGCAGTGCGGACCTGACGCTTTTCGCCCGAAGGCGCGGTGATCTTCCAGACGTTGCCGGACGCCTGATTGGAGTAGTGCAGCAGCTTGTGCTCGTTCAGATCATCAATCTTGCCGGGTCGCCCGTATTTCTCGAAGTAGGAAGGCGAGCCGACCATGCGCTTGGCGGTTTCGGTCAGCTTGCGGGCGCGCAGCGTGCTGTCTTCCAGTTCACCGACACGGATCGCCATGTCGAATCCTTCGGAAATCAGCTCCACATAGCGGTTGTTCAGCACCATGTTGACGGTGATATCGGGGAATTCCAGAAGGAAGTCGCCAAGAATCGGCGACAGAAGGTTCACGCCGAAATCGGTCGCGACCGAGATGCGCAGAAGACCCGAAGGCGCCGATTGCATCGAGGTGACAAGTGCGTCGGCCTCACCCGCATCGTTCAGCACCCGGCGCGCCCGGTCGTAATAGGCCAGACCGATCTCGGTCGGCGACACACGGCGCGTCGTGCGATTCAGAAGCCGCGCCCCAAGCCGCGCCTCCAAGGAAGAAACATGTTTTGAGACGGCGGATTTCGAAATCCCCATCTTCTTGGCCGCATCCGTAAACCCCCCCTGGTCTACGACGGTGGCAAAAGCCTCCATTTCCGTCAATCGGTCCATTGTGCACCCTACAAATTCATTGCCCGCCACGGATCGGTATCACGTCCAATTCGGGCAATATTGCGGAGCTTGGCGGTCAACAGTTGGGTATTGTCGGGAACCAAAGTGGCGGAAAATCGCTTATAGGCCCATTTTTAAAGACAAAGGGCGGTCAGATTGTTGCCGCAATGCGAATACCCTGATCAATCGCGCGCTTCGCATCGAGCTCTGCCGCGACATCCGCGCCACCGATCACATGCACCATTTTGCCGAGCGCCAGAAGCCGGTCGGCAAGGCTTCGGTCGCTGACCTGCCCGGCGCACAAAACCACCGTCTCCGCCGCGATGATGACGGGATTTGCGCGCTCAGCCCCGTAAGAGACATGGAGCCCCGACGAATCAATGGACTCATAGTTGACCCCTCCGACCATCTTCACGCCCTTGGCCTGAAGCGTCGCGCGGTGGATCCAGCCCGTCGTCTTGCCAAGCTTGCGGCCCGGCTTTTCCGGCTTGCGCTGCAAGAGCGTGACCTTGCGCGCCGCCCGTTCCGGCTGAGGTTCGCCCAGACCGCCGCGCCGCGTCGCGGGGTCGACGACGCCCCATTCGCTCAACCAGTCGTCCAGATGCAGCGTTGGGCTATCGCCCTCCTGCGTCAGATATTCGGCCACGTCGAACCCGATGCCACCCGCACCGACGATGGCGACGTTGCTGCCGACCGGCGCACCGTTCAGCACCTGAATATAGGAAAGGACGTTGTCGCCCGCCTGACCGGGGATCTCCGGATCGCGCGGCCGGACACCCGTTGCCACCACAACCTCGTCGAACTCCGCGAACATCTCAACGGTCGCCTCGGTGCCAAGCCGCAGGTCGATCCCACTTTTACCGACCATCGTCTCGAACCAATGGACAAAGCCGTGGAACTCCTCCTTGCCCGGCACCTGCCGTGCGAGGTTGAGCTGTCCGCCAATCTGCCCCGCCCTGTCGAAAAGCGTGACGGAATGGCCGCGTTCATCAAGCGCAAGGGCGGCCGACAGACCCGCAGGACCGGCGCCGACAACGGCAACCCGCTTCGGCGCGGCCGCCGGCTTCAGGACAAGCTCCGTCTCATGGCAGGCGCGCGGATTGACGAGGCAGGTGGAAATCTTGCCCGCGAAGGTATGATCGAGGCAGGCCTGATTGCAGGCGATGCAGGGCGCGATCTCATCCGCGCGGCCCGTCGCGGCCTTGCGCACGAAGTCAGGATCAGCAAGGAAGGGCCGCGCCATCGACACCATATCGGCGCAGCCTTCGGCCAGAACCGCCTCTGCCACATCGGGCATGTTGATCCGGTTCGAGGTGATGATAGGGATCGACACCTCGCCCATCAGCTTCTTCGTCACCCACGAAAACGCCCGCCGCGGCACCGAGGTCGCAATGGTCGGAATCCGCGCCTCGTGCCAACCGATGCCGGTATTGAGGATCGATGCCCCGGCCGCCTCAACCGCCTTCGCCAGCATCACGACCTCGTCCCAGCTCTGGCCTTCGGGCACGAGGTCGAGAAGCGAAATCCGGTAGATCAGGATGAAGTCATCCCCCACCGCTTGTCGGACCCGCCGCACGACTTCGATCGGCAGGCGCATGCGGTTCTCAAGGCTGCCGCCCCACTGATCGGATCGTTTGTTGGTATGGGCGACGAGGAACTGGTTGAGGAAATAGCCCTCCGACCCCATCACCTCCACACCGTCATAGCCGGCCTCCTGCGCCCGCGCAGCGGCGGTGGCGATGTCGGCGATCTGTTTCTCAATCCCCGCCTCGTCCAGTTCCTTTGGCGGGAAGGGAGAGATCGGCGATTTGATCGGCGAGGGCGCGACGCATTCCGGCCCGTAGGCGTAGCGGCCCGCATGCAGGATCTGCATCGCGATGAGGCCACCCGAGTCATGCACCCGATCCGTCACGATGCGCTGGTTCGCGATGTCCTGGGCGGTGAAAAGACCCGCCGCCCCCGGAAAGACCCCGCCTTCGCGGTTGGGCGCCATGCCACCCGTCACCATCAAGCCAACACCGCCCCGCGCGCGCGTCGCGTAAAATTCGGCAACACGGTTCCAGTCCTTGGTCTCTTCCAGATTGGTGTGCATGGAACCCATCAGCACACGGTTCGGCAAGGTCACATGCCCCAGATCAAGCGGCGCAAGAAGATGCGGATAGTCGGACATGCGGGCCTCCCTCTTTTCGACGCCAACTTGCACAGGATGGCCCGTCCGGTCACGCGCAACGCCGCGTCACGGGCGCCGCCGCCTCAGTGACCGCCTTCGACGCAGTGGCGCCGAAACGCCTTCTTGAGCAGATCAAGCTCCGCCCTGAGAAGATCGACTTCGGCGCGGAGGTCCTCCTCCAGCGCCGCACCGACAAGGATCGCGAAATGGCCCAGCGTCTCACCGCTGCCCGCCTCGCGCAGAAGGACGGTCTGCACGCCATCGGATATGAGATCGGCCGGAACGGTTGCCGTTAGCGTCCACTCGCCTTTCGCAGCGCCCGCCATCACCTCGGCCGACCCGATCTTCCGCTCGCCGTGCCATAGCTCCACCTCGGGGGCGGTGGTGCCGGGTCGGCTCAGACGCCCCTCCCAGCGGCCCGCGCGAATGCGCCCCGCCGTCAGCTTTGCCTTGTCTATCCCCACCCGCTCGCCTTTCCCGGTTTCAAAGTGCCGCCCGCGGGCGACGGCTGAAGGTCACATCGCGGAGCGTTATCTGGTTCATCTCCGGCCCTTCGAAGATCAGGTCGATCCAGGCGCGTTCAATCCGCTTTTCATTGATCCGCGCATAGGCAAGGTCGAACTCGACGTTCACCTCGCTTTGCCCACGCGGTAGTTCCCGCACGATCTGCTCGGTGTTGGGTCCGTGGCGGATATTGAGCCTTGCGAATATTTCCAGCGGCTTTTCAAACTCGATCCCGACGTCCATGCGCAGGACATGCCGCGCCCCCAACAGGTGAACGTCGGCCTCCGGCAGGTCGATCACGAGCGAAAGATAGGAGCCATCGAAGCGGAACACATCCATCCTGAGTCCGCGCGGCGCAAGATCGGTATCGGCACTATTGAGGATCTGGCGCAGGACGACTTCGCTGTCGCCGCAATCATGGAACAGCTTCAGATCATGACCAATCGCCGTACCGCTGCGGATGGCGGCATAGCCGACGGGGCGAACCGGCGCACGCCAGACCTCGGGCCGCCAGGCCCAGTCCGCCATGTGCGGGCGGGGAACGACCGCCGCGTCCGCCTCCTGTCCGGCAAGACGCGCGTCAGCCAGATGCAGAAACCTGTCCACATCGCGTTTCAATTGGCGCGCCTGTGCTCTCATCTGCCGCAGAAGGCCAGGCGCCGCCTGATCGGCACGCTCCGCCGCGCCGCGCCAATAGCGAAGTGCGCGGCGCAGAAGCAGCCGATCGATGACGCTGACGCTGTCGAGACTCATCGCTTTGCCCGCAATGCCTGACCTTCGGATAGAAACAACAACTCCTTATCGTTTCCTTTCCTTACGAAGCAAGCAAGCTCCCGCTGCGCGGCGCAAAAACCTACCCCTGAGCGGCGGACTGATTGGATGCGCGCATCCGTGCGACGAACTGGTCGAGCACTGCGCGCTGTTCCGCAGAGCTGAGCGGCCCCTGCGTCGGCGAGAGAACGGACAGCGTTACGATCCGCCCCCCGACCGCCATCAGGGCGCGCCAGTAAGCGGCCTCGACGCCCTGCCCTTCAGCCATGGCGCTGTCGCTCAGCCGGATATAGAGGACACCAGCCGAGGCGCTCACCCGCTCGACTGTCACTGTCTCCGCCTGCCCGGTGCGGCTTAGCGCGGCGCGTCCGGCGGAGGATTGGAAGAACTCCGCCATCGCAGGCAGCGCCGCCGCAAGGTCGGTGCCCCCGGCGGCAGTGGGACTGGCGGATGCGGTCAGAATCGCCGGGCGTTGCGGCTGCCCCGCTGTCCGAGATCCGGTGAGCGACGCGCAGCTTCCAAGCAGGACGAAGGCCCCCGATGCGCCGTCCCGGCTCGCGCCACGGTCGATGCAGTAGCCCTGTGGCCCGGCAACGGTCACCGCCCCACCCGCAACGGCAAGGGCGCGGGTGCCCGAGCCCCCGATGCCCGCGGGGACGCAGGCCGACAAAGCGGTGATCAGGGTAACAATCAGCCCGTTCCTCAGGTGCATATCCAGTTCCGCCCTTCCTGATCCGACCCGAACGCCTCGCCGCCCACGCATCGGGACAAGCGGCAGTTCTGGCGCGCCGCAAACCGGCGCGGAGCGCCCGAAGGCGCAGCCTCCTTAGCCTGCCCGACCGCGCGCCGTCCAGTCCGGCCCGCTCACCTCCGCGCCTTCCCGCCTGCGCGCGGCCCAAAATGCGGCGAATGCGATTGCCGGGGCCCCCCGGCGCGGCTAGCGTCTCGCCCGACATGGCACTCCGATCCGCCTACATTCCGCACGAAAGCTTCATCGCCCCTGCGCGCAGGCGGGCCGAACTATGGCGGCTGCCGCTCTCGGCGATCCTGGTCGTTCTGATCTATCTGCTGCCGATCGCCGGCACCTCCGTCTACGTTATCGCGGAGATTCGGCCCCGGTATCGCCGACGGGCTTCGCGACCGCGTCATCACCGGCGCCACGCCGGGCGCGATGCTCGTCATGCTTTACAGCTTCGCAGGGCTTGCCCTTGCGGCGATGACGGCGGTGCGCCTGGTCCACGGGCGTAGCGCCGCGACGCTGTTCGGACCGGATGCCCGCGCCACCTGGCGCAACTTTCGGCGCGTCGTTGGCCCGCTTCTCGTGCTCCAGTTCCTCATCGCTTCGCTTGCGCTTACCGATCCGATGGTCCAGCCCGGCCTCTCCGTGGCCGCATTTCTCGGCTATCTGCCCTTTTCCATCCCCGGCCTCCTGATTCAGACTGGCGCCGAGGAACTTCTCTTTCGCGGCTATCTCCAGCAACAACTCGCCGCGCGCTTCCGCTCCCCGCTGATCTGGATGGGCCTGCCCTCCGCGCTCTTCGCCTGGGGTCACTACGCACCCGATGAATTTGGTTCCGACGCACTCGTCCTCGTCCTCTGGGCCTTCGTCTTCGGATGTTTCGCCGCCGATCTGACCGCACGGACGGGCAACCTCGGCGCGGCACTGGCCTTTCATGCCGCAAACAACGCCTCCGCGATGTTCTTTGTCGCACTTGACGGCAATCTCGACGGGCTCGCGCTCTGGTCGCTGCATATCGATTTCATGGGTGACCTGATCGCGCCCGTGGTTCTCGTGACGGATTTCCTCGTCATGTTCTGCGCCTGGCTTCTGACACGCCTGATCCTGCGCTGCTGATTGCATTTCCCGTGCCACCGCCTTATTTCGGACCGGCACCGGCGGCCATTCGCGCCGCGCCATGAGAAGGCAGGGAGCCGATGAACTGGATCACCAACTACGTCCGGCCGACGATCAACTCGCTTTTCTCCCGGCGCGAGGTGCCCGAGAATCTGTGGACCAAATGCCCCGAATGCGGGACCATGCTCTTTCACCGCGAGCTTGCGGAAAATCTCAACGTCTGCACCAATTGCGACCACCACCTCGCCATCAGCCCGCGTGAGCGGTTCGAGGCGCTCTTCGACGGCGGTGTGTTCGCCGAGGTGAAGGTGCCCGATCCGATCGCCGATCCGCTGCACTTCCGCGACCAGAAGCGCTACCCCGACCGCCTGAGAGCCGCGCAGAAGGCCACCGGCGAGAAAGAGGCGATGCTGGTTGCCGATGGTGAGATGAATCGCACCCAGATCGTCGCGGCGGCGCAGGATTTCGCCTTCATGGGCGGCTCGATGTCGATGTATGTCGGCAATGCGGTGATCGCCGGCGCCGAACGCGCGGTGAAGCTCAAACGCCCCTTCGTCCTCTTCTCCGCCGCGGGTGGCGCCCGGATGCAGGAAGGCATCCTCGGTCTCATGCAGATGCCCCGCACCACCATCGCGGTCGAAATGCTGAAGGATGCGGGTCTGCCCTATATCGTCGTCCTGACCCACCCGACCACCGGCGGCGTCACCGCCTCCTACGCGATGCTCGGCGATGTGCAGCTTGCTGAACCCAACGCGCTGATCGGCTTCGCCGGCGCCCGCGTCATCGAACAGACGATCCGCGAGAAACTGCCCGAAGGCTTCCAGCGCTCGGAATACCTGCTCGACCACGGCATGCTCGACCGCGTCACCCATCGCAAGGCGATGAAGGACGAGTTGACCACGATCCTCAGGATGCTGACCGGCCAGCCGACCGCCGTCAAAGGCGACCTGCCAAAGCCTGAGGCCAAGGTCGCAGAGGCACCGAAAGCCAACGCGACCTGACCCAACTTTCTGTCCCGAAACACGCTCGGGGGTCCGGGGGGCCGGCAGCCCCCCGGCCTCTCCGCGAAAGACCGAGGGTGACGCATGGCGATGTCCCAGGGTTCCGACCTGATCCTTCAGCGCATGATGGCGCTGCACCCGAAGATCATCGACCTGACGCTCGACCGCGTCTGGCGGCTGCTGGCGGCGCTCGGGCATCCCGAACGCGCGCTGCCCCCGGTCATCCATATCGCGGGCACCAACGGCAAGGGCTCGACCCAGGCGATGATCCGTGCGGGACTTGAAGCGATGGGCCACAAGGTCCATGCCTATACCTCGCCGCACCTCGCCCGGTTCCACGAACGCATACGCCTCGCCGGGGACCTGATCTCCGAAGACGCCCTTTCGGCGATCCTCGAAGAATGCGAAGAGGCCAACGGCGGCATCCCGATCACCTATTTCGAGATCACGACCTGCGCCGCCCTTCTTGCCTTCGCCCGCACACCCGCCGACTGGACCCTGCTTGAGGTCGGCCTCGGCGGCCGCCTCGACGCGACCAATGTCGTCGAGCAACCCCGGCTGACGATCATAACGCCCGTCTCCGTCGACCATCAGCAATATCTCGGCGAAACGCTGCCCGAGATCGCGGGCGAAAAGGCCGGCATCCTGAAGCGCGGCGTGCCTTGCATCGTCGGCCCGCAGCAGCCCGAAGGTCTCGCGGTGATCGAGGCACGGGCCGGACGCCTCGGCGCGCCGCTTCTTGTCCAGGGCCAGCACTGGCATGCGTTCGGGGAACGCGGTCGCCTGATCTTTCAGGACGAAACCGGCCTGCTCGACCTGCCGCTGCCCAACCTGCCCGGCCCGCATCAGATCGACAATGCCGGCGCCGCACTCGCAGCACTCCGCCACCTTGGCGCGGATGAGGCCGCCTGCGAGGCCGCCGTCACCGGCGCCCACTGGCCCGCCCGGATGCAGCGCATGCGGCATGGCCCGCTGGTCGAGGCCGCCGGTGCCTGTGAACTCTGGCTCGATGGCGGCCATAACCCGGCGGGCGGCGCAGCCGTGGCGGCGACGCTCGGCCAAATGCCACGGAAACCCACGCATCTCATCCTCGGGATGCTGAACACCAAGGATATCGCAGGCTATCTCCGCCCCGTCGCCACAGCGGCCGCCAGTCTCACCGCCGTCTCCATCCCCGGCGAATCCAATACGCTCTCGGCTGAGGAGACCCAGTCCGCCGCCGCCCGCGCCGGGATCGAGGCGGACACTGCCGATAGCGTTCTCGACGCCGTCAAACGCATCGCCGCAAAAGACCCCGACTCGCGCATCCTCATCTGCGGCTCGCTCTACCTCGCGGGCAATGTCCTGCGCGAAAATGGCTGACCTTGCGCTTTCATCTTGCCCCAAATACCTCCGCCGGAGGCTCCCGCCCTCTTAACCCGCACAAGACCTGCGCATCGTGCCCCCTTTTCCCCGCATCACGCAGGCCCTAAGTCACCCGACGACGCGGCTGGGACCTGAACCATGACCCTCGAATTTGCACTCGATACGTTCGGCGACGTGACCTTCGGGCCGGACGGCAACAAGAAACCTCAGGATCAGGTGATCCGCGACGTCCTCGATCAGGCCGTCCTCGCCGATCAGGTCGGCCTCGACTATATCGGCCTCGGCGAACATCACCGCGACGATTTCGCGATCTCCGCGCCCGAACCGATCCTCGGCGCGATTGCCGCCCGGACGACGCATATCCGCTTCGGCACCGCCGTCACGGTCCTGTCCTCCGACGACCCGATCCGGCTCTTTCAGCGCTTCTCGACGCTGAACGCGCTTTCCAACGGCCGTGCGGAGATCATCCTCGGCCGCGGGTCCTTCACCGAAAGCTTCCCGCTTTTCGGCCATGACCTCGGCGACTACGAACTCCTCTTCAACGAAAAGCTCGACCTCTTCACCCAGGCGCTGCGCAACCCGAAGGTGACATGGTCCGGCAAACACCGTGCGCCGCTCAAAAGCCAACCGGTCTACCCGACCCTCGCCCAGCCGCTCAAGGTCTGGATCGGCGTTGGTGGCACCCCGGAATTGGTGATGCGCGCGGTTCACTATGATCTGCCGATGATCCTCGCCATCATCGGCGGCGCGCCCCGGCGCTTCCGCCCCTTTGTCGATCTCTACCATCAGGCCTATGCGCAGGCCGGCCAAAAGGCGCAGCCCCTTGGCGTCCACTCCCCTGGCCATATCGCCGATACCGATGCGGCGGCGCAGGAAGAAATCTGGCCGCATTACAAGGCGCTGCACGACCGCATCGGCCGCGAACGCGGCTGGCCGCCGACGACGCACGAGCACTTCCTGCATGAGGTCCATCACGGCTCGCTCTATGTCGGCAGTCCCGAAACCGTCGCCCGCAAGATCGCGCAGACGGTAACGGCGCTCGGCCTCGACCGATTCGAGATGAAATATTCCTCGGGGCCGCTGCCGCACGACAAGCTCATGCGCTCGATCGAGCTTTACGGGACGAAAGTCGCGCCGATGGTGCGCGACCTGCTGGCCGGGTCCTAGACCCGGTCGCTGCCCCAGTCGGCCGCCTGCATCTCGCGCAACCGGCTTGCGGTGCGTTCGAATTCAAACGAACCCTCGCCCTCGATGTAAAGCCGCTCCGGCTCATCGGCGGCCGATGCGATGAGGCGAACCTTGCCCTCGTAAAGCGTGTCGATCAGCGTCACGAAGCGCTTGGCCTCGTTGTAGTTCTCCGACGACAGATGCGGGATGTCCTCAAGGATCAGCACCCGAACCGCCCCGGCAATGGCGAGGTAATCGGCGGGGCCGAGCGGACGGCCGCAGAGTTCCCAGAACGACACCCGCGCCACGCCCGCGTGATAGTCGGACAGCACGATCTCGCGCCCTTTGACGGTCAGCTTCAGCGCCTCATCCGCGCCACCGCCCGTCAACTCCTTCCAGATTTCGGAAATCGCGGCCTTGGCCGCCCCGCCAGCGGGCGAGAAATAGACCTGCGCGCCCTCAAGCATATGCTGTCGGTAATCGGTCTCGCTTTCCAGTTCCCGAACTTCCATCTTCTCCTTCAGAAGCGCGATGAACGGCAGAAAGAGAGGGCGGTTCAGGCCGTCCTTGTAAAGATCGTCCGGCACCCGGTTCGAGGTGGTGACAACCGTCACCCCCCGATCGAAAAGCATCTGGAAGAGCCGCCCGACGATCATCGCATCGGCGATATCCGTGATCTGCATTTCGTCAAAGGAAAGCAGCCGCAGTTTGCCCGCGATCTCCTCGGCCACGGGCCGGATTGCATCGTCGACGCCGGTTTTCCGCGCCTCGTGGAGCGCCGCCTGCACCTCTTGCATGAAGGCATGGAAATGCACACGCCGCTTGGCCTCGATGGCGACATTCTCGTGGAAGAAATCCATCAGCATCGACTTGCCGCGCCCGACGCCGCCCCAAAGGTAAAGCCCTTTCACGGCCTCCGGCACCTTGCCGAAAAGCCCGCCGAGAAGCCCCTTCTTCTTCCCGTTCTCCGCCTCCAGCGCCTCACGAATGCGCTGCAACTCCGGCAGAACCGCGCGTTGGGCGGCATCCTGACGCAGCTCACCCTCATGGCTCATGCGGTCGTAGATCTCGGTCAAACTGTCGCTCATGCCTTTCCGATAGCGCGGCGCAGGCGCGAGGGGAAGGGCGCTTGACCAAGCCGGGGTCCGGCCGCAGGCTTCGCCCATGATCACGCCGCGCCTCGCCTGCCCGGAAGATGCCGCAGCCCTCGCCCGCATCCATGCGACGGGCTGGCGCGAGAGCTATCCCGGTCAGCTTCCCGCCAGGGTCATCGCCATGGCGGATGAGGCGCGGCTTCTGCCCCTTTGGCAACGCACCCTGACCGAAGACAGGACCCGCGTCGCCATCGCGGGCGATCTCGGCTTTGCCGAGGCCGGGCCGCAGCGCGAGGCTGTCTGGGCTAAACGCGGCTTTCCGGGTGAGCTTTATGCGATCTATCTCCTGCGTAAGGCGCAGGGCCGCGGCCTTGGCCGGGCGTTGATGGCGCGGGCGCTCGGACCCGCGCCGCGGCCCTTCACCGTTCTGGTGCTGGAAACCAACACCGGCGCACATGGCTTCTACGAGGCTCTGGGCGGGCGCCACCTCGCCACGATCCCCGAATGCGTCTTCGGCCACCCGGTCACCAGTCGCGTCTACGGTTGGGAGGCGCCGGTGCGCTTTCCCGGCTAATCCGTTATTGCGCCCATCACAATTCTCGATTTGACCCTGCCGGTTCGCGCGATCACTCTCGCCATCGCCCTGTCGGAGACATGCATGGAAACCCGCGCGCGCCTTATCACGCCCGTCCTGATCGGCGGCTGCATCATCATCCTGCTCGGCTTTTCGATCCGGGCGAGCTTCGGCATCTTCCAGATCCCGATCGCGACGGAATTCGGTTGGCCGCGCGCCGAATTCTCGCTTGCCATCGCCATCCAGAATCTCGCCTGGGGCATCGGCCAGCCGATTTTCGGCGCGATCGCGGAACGGTTCGGCGACCGCCGCGCGATCGTGCTCGGCGCGCTTTGCTATGCGGCGGGGCTGGTCCTGTCGTCCTTCGCGGTGACGCCCGGTCAACATCAGCTTCTGGAAATTCTCGTCGGTTTCGGCATCGCCGGCACCGGCTTCGGCGTCATCCTCGCCGTCGTCGGCCGTGCTTCCAGTACTGAGAATCGTTCCATCGCCCTTGGGATCGCGACGGCTGCCGGATCGGCCGGCCAGGTCTTTGGCGCGCCGGTCGCCGAGATCCTGCTCAGCCATTTCCCCTGGCAGACGGTCTTTCTGATCTTCGCGGCGGTCATCCTCTGCGCGCTTTTCGCGCTGCCGATGATGCGCGCGCCGGTACGCGCGAGCCGGGCCGAACTGGAAGAGTCGATGGGTGAGGTCCTCCTCCGCGCGTTCCGCGACCCCTCCTATACGCTGATCTTCCTCGGCTTCTTTTCCTGCGGCTATCAGCTCGCCTTCATCACCGCTCACTTCCCGGCGATGGTGACCGAGATGTGCGGCGCGATCGCGCCGAACAGCATGCTCGCCGGACTTGGAATCACCACGACCTCGGCGCTTGGCGCGATCGCAATATCGGTGATCGGCATGGCAAATATCGCGGGCACGATCACGGCCGGCTGGCTCGGCAAGCGCTATACGAAAAAGTACCTGTTATCCGCGATCTACGTTGGGCGCACCATCGTCGCGGCGGTCTTTATCATGATGCCGATCACGCCCACGTCGGTGCTGCTGTTCTCGCTTCTGATGGGCGCGCTCTGGCTTGCGACCGTGCCGCTGACCTCGGGCCTCGTCGCGCATATCTACGGGTTGCGCTACATGGGGACGCTCTACGGCATCGTCTTTCTCAGCCATCAGATCGGCGGCTTCCTCGGGGTCTGGCTCGGCGGGCGGCTCTACGACGCCTATGGCAGCTATACCGCCGTCTGGTGGATCGGCGTCGGCGTCGGGGCGTTTTCGGCGATCGTCCACCTGCCGATCCGCGAGCGCGCGATGGACCCCCTGGCCGCCTGACGGGTCAGATCCGGCGCGCAACATCCAGAATGTAGCGCGCGGTCATCAGATCGAGATGCGCCCCGCCGCCGTTCTTGCACAATGTGATTTCGTCGTCGCTTGTCCGCGCGAAGCGACCTGCCGACAGATCGTAGAAATCCGCCACGATATCGCTTTCGGTGATTGCTCCGGCCGCGATCGGCAGCATCAGCTCGCCGATATGATGGACCGTCGTCGCGCGGGCATCGACGAAGACCCGTGCCCGGCGCATTACGGCGTCATCCGCTTCGCGCATATCGGGCCTGTAAGCGCCGATCAGGTCAAGATGGGTGCCGGGCGAAAGCCAGTCGCCGCGCAGGATCGGCGCGGTCGCCATCGTCGCCGTCGCGATGATCTCTGCTGCCCGCACGGCCGCCTCAAGATCCGGCGCAGGGGTCGCGCCGGTCTTGTCGGCAAAGGCGCGCGCCGCGTCCGCAGTCCGCGACCAGACTGTGAAGCGGGCGTCGGGGAAAGCGACGCGATAGGCCTCGACCATCGAGAGCGCCACCGCCCCCGCCCCGACGATCAGGATCTTCCGCGCGTCCTTACGTGCGAGGCGCCGCGCGGCCAGAAGGCTGTCGCCCGCGGTCTTCCATTTCGTCACCAGCGTGAAATCGACCAAGGCCTCGAGGCAGCCATCGACATCGCCGAAGAGGTTAACCGCACCGTTCACAGCCGCGATCCCCGCCTTGGGATTGTCGGGATAGATCGTGGCCGCCTTTACCGCGATACCCATTCCGTCGATCCAGGCCGACCGGGTGAGAAGCGTATCTGCGCCCCTCTTCAGAAGCGTATCGGCCACCGCGGCGCGCGGGCGCGAATGGCCCGCCGCCAGCGCCTCGGTAAGCGCAAGCCAGTCAAGCCGCGCCTCGACCTCCGGTCCGACGATCTCGATACTCATGCCGCTTCCTCCACGCTCAGAAGTCCTTCGGCCACCAGCCGGTCGGCCAACCCCTCTGGCTGCTCGAACAGATGCGTCTGCCAACCCCGCGCGGCGGCCGCCTCGATATTGTCGGCGCGGTCGTCCGTAAACAGAAGCGCGCCGGGGGCCACGCCGCTATCCGCCTCCACCGCCGCATAGATGCGCGGATCGGGTTTGATGAGGCGAAGCGCGCCCGAGACATAGGCGCGGTCGAACTGGCCCAGCACCGGATAGCGCGCGGCGGCGATCCGAAACGTCGCCTCGCCGATATTGCTGAGCGCAAAGACCGGCACGCCGCGCGCCTTCAGTGCCAGCAAAAGCCGACCGGTCAGCGGCAGATCCGGCCCGATCATCTGGTCCCAGCTATCGTGCCAATGCACGATCTCATCGGCCCATTCGGGGTGTCGCACAGCATGGGCCATGACGGTTTCGCGAAAGGGTTCGCCCCGGTCGATCTCGTCGTTCATGGCGGTCACGCCGGTTTCGGCAAAGAACCTCTCGCGCGTCTCGCGCCCGATGCGGGCGTCGTAGAAACGTTCGGGGTTCCAGTCGACCAGAACCCGTCCGATGTCGAAAACCACCGCCTCGATTGCCATGAAGCCCCCTTTGATAACGCGGCGAGCCTAGCCCTCGGACGCCGCCGCGCGCAAGGCGCGGTCGAGTGAAGAGGAAAACCTGCCCCGGTCGGCTTTTGAGAATGCCTTGCCGCCGCCCTGCCGGAACGGATCGGCGGAGCGCAGATCGGCCATCAGGTCGCGCATGGCGAGCACATTGCCGATATTCGCCTGCGTCAAAGCCTCGCCATCATGCTTCAGGACCCGCGCGCCTGCGGCCACGCATTTCGCCGCCAGGGGAATATCGCCGGTGACGACGACATCGCCCGCACCGGCGCGGTCAGCGATCCATTTGTCGGCCTCATCCGGCCCGTCGGGAACAAAGACCGTCTCGACCAGAGGATGCGCCGACGGACGCAGGCCACCGTTGCAGACGACATAGACCCTGACACCCAGCCGCTCGGCGGCGCGGGTGCATTCGTCCTTCACCGGGCAGGCATCGGCATCGACATAAAGGCTCATGCGAAAAGCTGAAGCGCGTGGAAGCGCATGTGATCGGGCATGAAGGTCGAGACGAAGAAGTAACTGTGATCATAACCGGGCTGCATCCGGAAGGTGCCGTTCTGGCGCCGCTCGGTCATCGCATGGGCAAGGGCTTCGGGCTTCAAGAGATCAAGAAACTGATCCTTCGAGCCCTGGTCGATCAATATTGGCCCGTCAAAGCCGAAGCGCCGCATCAGAAGCGTCGAATCGTGCTGCGCCCAAGCTGTTTCATCCGGGCCGAGATAGGCGCCAAGCTGCTTGCGGCCCCAATCCGACCGCGCCGGATGCGCGATCGGCGCGAAGGCCGACACCGACCGGAACCGCCCCGGCAGCCGCATCGCCATGGTCAGCGCGCCGTGGCCGCCCATCGAATGGCCGGTGATCGCCTGCCGCGTCTCGTCCACCGCGAAATTCGCGGTCACGATCTTGGGCAATTCCTCGGCCACATAATCCCACATCTGGAAATGCGGCGCCCAGGGTTTTTCCGTGGCGTTGACGTAGAAGCCCGCGCCCTGACCAAGGTCATAGGCCTCGTCATTCGCGACACCTTCGCCGCGCGGGCTGGTGTCAGGAAAAACCAAAGCGATGCCGTATTCCGCCGCCCATTGCTGCGCGCCCGCTTTCACCATCGCGTTCTCATGCGTGCAGGTCAGGCCAGACAGATACCAAAGCATCGGCACCGGCCCGTCCGCCGCCTCTTCCGGCAGGAAAAGGCCGAAGGTCATGTCGCAGCCACAGGCGTCGGAGGCATGGGAATAGACGCCCTGAATGCCGCCAAAGCACTTGTTTTCCGATATGGTTTGCATGGGTCCCCCTGACCTCAGGTGATCCAGCCGATGACCAGCGTCACCGTCAGGATGCTGAAAGCGGTTGATATGAGAATGGATGCCGAGACGCGCTGCGGCGCGACGCCATAGTGGCGGGCGAGCATATAGACATTGCCCGCGACCGGCAGCGAGGCGGCGGCGATCATCACGCCCGCAGCCTGCCGTTCGACCGGGATGAGGACAAGTGCGGCAAAGGCCACGGCGGCCGGATGCAGCACAAGCTTCGCGAAGGACAGCCAGAGCGCCACCGACACCCGTTCGGCCGAACGCGAGGCGAGCGATGCCCCGATGGCGAAAAGCGCCGCAGGCGTCGCCGCCGCGCCCAGAAGCGTCAGGAAATCGACCGCCGGACCCGGCAAGGGCCGGCCTGTCGCCGACCACGCGATGCCCGCGCCCATCGAGACGATCATCGGGTTCTTCACCAACCCGATGCCCAGTCGCTTGAAGACGCCCCAGCCAAGCGCGCCTTCCTTCGACAACGTGATGATGAGAGTGATGAGACTGGAAAAGACGATGAGGTCGATGGTCAGCACCATCAGCATCGGCCCTGCCGCGATTGGCCCGATCAGCGCGATCATCAGCGGCACGCCGAGAAAGCCGGTGTTGCCGATGATGCCGCACTGCGCCTCGATCGCCGCTTCGGCCAAGGTCGTCCGCCGCAACAGCGCGACGCCGAACACCAGCGCGTAAATCGCGATGCAGCCGGTCAGATAAGCCAGCGCGAAAACCGGGTCGAAGATCTTGGCCAGCGACAGCTCTGCCGCGAAGCGGAACAGCATCGCCGAGAGCGCGAAGTAAAAGACGAAGCGGGTCAGATATTCGGTCGCGATCTCGGGGAAGAAACGAATGCGCCCGGCCCACCAGCCAAGGCCGATGAGGGCGAAGAAGGGCAGCGTCTTCAGAAAGATCGGCAACATCTCCTCGCGCCTATCACAGGCGAAAGACCGATGCCATCATCAGCAACCCTCAGCCGCGCCGAACGGTGAGAATTTCGGCAAGCGGCTTCTTGATCTTCGCGACCTCGGGCACCGTCGCATCGTCCGACGGGTGTCCGACGACAAGGATCATCACCGGCTTTTCACTCTCCGGCCTGTCGCAAAGCGCGTTCAGGAATTTCATCGGATTGGGCGTATGCGTCAGTGTCGAAAGACCCGCATGATGCAGCGCCGCGATCAGGACACCCGTCGCGATACCCACGCTTTCCGGCACATAGTAATTCTTGTAGCGATGCCCGTCCTCGGTCATCCCGTAGCGCTGCGCGAAGATCACGATCAGCCAGGGCGCGATCTCCAGATGCGGTTTCGACGCACCCGTGCCGATGGGCTCCAGCGCGCGCAGCCATTCGTCGCCGCCGCCACCTGCGTAGAACTCCTCCTCCTCCGCCTCCGCCGCTTCGCGAATGCGGGACTTCATCGAGGGATCGGAAATGGCCACGAAATGCCAGGGCTGATGGTTGGCCCCCGACGGCGCGGTACCCGCCGCGGCGACGCAGGCGGCAATCACCGCTTCTGGCACCGGATCGGGGCGGAAGTCGCGGACCGAATGGCGCTTGCGCATGTAATCGCGAAACGCCTCGGCCGCCGCCAGTGCTGCATCGTCCGGCAGTCCGACCCGGTCGGGAAGCGGCAGGGGGCGATAACTGACCTTGTCGCGGGAATACATCGCGGACGCTCCGGTGCGGGCGGCCTATCCGCCGCCGATGAGAACGCCGGCAGCGAACACCAAGGCGCCGCCAAGGACAACCTGAAATGCGGCGCGAAGGAAGGGCGTTTCCATATAGCGGTTCTGAATCCACGCGATGGCCCAAAGCTCCACGAAGACCACGATCATGGCGATGGTCGTCGCCGTCCAGAAGTCGGGGATGAGATAGGGCAGCGCATGGCCAAGCCCGCCGATCGCGGTCATCACGCCGGAAGCCAGCCCCCGCTTGACGGGCGAACCGCGCCCCGACAGCACCCCGTCGTCATGCGCCGCCTCGGTAAAGCCCATCGAGATACCCGCGCCGACCGATGCGGCCAGGCCGACCAGGAAGGTCGTCCATGTGTCCTGGGTCGCGAAGGCCGTGGCGAAGATCGGCGCGAGGGTGGAGACCGATCCATCCATCAGGCCCGCAAGGCCCGGCTGCACCCAGGTCAGGATGAACTGCCGATGCGCGGCGCGGTCTTCCTCGCCCTTGCTGTCCTCATCAAGATGCTCGGCCGTCAGAGCGCCCGCACGCGCCTCATGCTTGGCCTCGGCGGCGGCCAGATCGCCAAGAAGCTTTCGCGTCTCGGCATCCTCCGTCCTCTGTGCGGCGCGCTTGTAGAACTCGGCGGCGTCCCGCTCCATCCCCTCCGCTTCCTCGCGGATGCGGTCGAGGCCGAGGTTCTCGACCAGCCAGATCGGCTTGCGTGCGTAAAACCCCGCGACATGCTCGCGCCGGATCAGCGGGATCACGTCTCCGAACCGGGCGCGGTGACGTTCGATCAGCCAGTGACGATGGGTGTCCTCCTCCTTCGCCATCGCATCGAAGATCGCCGCCGAGGCCGGATAGTCCTTGCGCAGCCGTTCGGCGTAACTGCGATAGATGCGCGCGTCGTCTTCCTCAGAGGAAATCGCGAGCGCGAGCACTTCCTGCTCATTCAGGTCCGAAAACCGGCGGCGGCTGGCGAAGGCGGGGATCATGGCGGTCTCCGGTCTGGAATCATTCCAAACTATGGCGCACCGGGGATGGCCGCAAGTGCGCTGATCGACAAAAATGAACTTTTTGGTTCAGATTTAGGTTGACAATCTGAACTTTCAGGTTCACTTATCGTCACATAAACCAAACAGTTCAGATTGGACATCCCATGAGACGGCTTCAGCTCTCCGTCGTATTCTCGGCACTGCTTCTCGGTGCGGCTCCCGCGTCGGCTCTGGGCATCAGCTTGGACCTCCCGCGCCTCGATTTCCCGGCCCCGCAGCCGGACACCAGCCGGGACTGTCCGACGCTGAGCACGGCGACCCCGGCCTGCACTCCCAAGGACAAGTGACGGTCCCCTACCTGCCTCCCGCGACGACCGCTGGCGTGTGATGTAATTGCCCTTTACGTTGCGCGCTTGCGGGCGCAGAGCGCCGGGGTCTATGATCGCCCGACGGAGGACTGAATGGCAGGTGTCGCAGAAGCGGTCAGCATCAAGCGCGGTCGGAAGTTCGATCAGGTACTGGAAGGCGCCCGGTTGATTTTCATGCGCGACGGCTTCGAGGGCGCGAATGTCGATGACATCGCCGCCGCTGCGGGTGTGTCGAAGGCAACGCTCTACAGCTACTTCCCCGACAAACGCATTCTCTTCGTCGAAGTGGCCACCCGCGAATGTCAGCGTCAGGCGGATGAGGCCGAAGCCTTCATTCCGCACGAAGCGCCACCTCAAGAGGTCCTTCCCCACGCCGCCCGACGCATCATCGCTTTCTTCCTCACCGAATTCGGTCGGTCGGTCTTTCGCATCTGCATAGCAGAATCCGGACGTTTCCCGGAATTGGGCCAGAAGTTCTACAACTCCGGCCCGGCCCTGATCCGCGAAAGGCTCGCCTCCTATCTCAACGGCGCCGTCGCGCGGGGCGAACTTGTGATCGACGACATCCACCTTGCCGCCGACCAGTTCGCAGAGCTTTGCAAGGCCGACATCTTCTCGTCGCTCTGCTGCGGCGTGAAGCGCGAGTTTTCCGAGGCCGACGTGAACCGGGTCGCCGATGGCGCGGTGTCGATGTTCCTGGCGCGTTACGGCACGAAAAAGGTCTAGTCGACGCGCCGGATATAAAGCTGGTTGCCGACGCGCTTGGTCTCGAACCGCCTCAACTCCCCCACCAGATCGCTCAGCTTGCGCTTGCCGTAGGTGCGGGTATCGAAATCGGGATTGTCGGCGGTGATGCGCTGGCCGATCACCCCGAGCAGGAACCAATCGTCCTCCTGGTCGATCTTGTCCATCGCCCGGATGATAAGCTCGGTCGCCTCGACCGGCGGCCGCTTGGCCTCGGATTTCGCCACGGTGCCCCTTGCGGGTTCGGCTTCCTCGACGATGTTCTCGATAAAGACAAAGCGGTTGCAGACGTTGCGCAAAGCCTCGGGCGTCTTCGCCTCGCCGATGCCGATCACGTCAAGCCCGTCCTCACGGATGCGGCTGGCAAGCCGGGTGAAATCGCTGTCCGAGGACACCAGCACGAAGCCGTCGAACTTGCCGGCATGAAGAATATCCATCGCGTCGATGACAAGGCCGATATCGCTCGCATTCTTGCCCTTGGTATTGGCCGATTGCTGATGCGCGACAAGACCAAGCGTGCGCGCCTTTTCCTTCCAGCCATTGAGCTGGGGGTTGGACCAATCGCCATAGACCCGGCGCAAGGCGGGCTCCCCGTAGGAAGTAACCTCTTTCAGAATCGCCTCGGCATTGCGTGCCAGCACATTGTCGGCATCAATGAGAACGGCCAGAAGCGGCACCTCTGCACGGGCCATCAGTTGCACCCCTTTCGGTTCATATCGGATCTCATCGCGTTGCCTTTCCATAAGCTGCTACACGATCCTGGGTGCATCGGGGCAGACCTGCATCGGCGTAGGGTGGCCTTGGTAGCATGTGATTTCCAAACGGCATACCGCGAAACCGCGTTGGTACGCCGCGGATGAACGGTCAGTGGACCACGCGTCGCTCAAGCCAGGTAAGGAACGACGTCGCCGCAAGACGCTCCTGACAAACCAACACCGGTTCATCGCCCGGCCCAGCCAAAGTCACAGCCGAACGCGCCCGCATCATCCCATCGCCTTCGTCACCAGCCACAGGCAGCCGATCAGCACCGGCTGATGGATCAGATAGACCGCGAGGCTGTGGCGGCCCGGCCAGCCGATGACGCGTCCGGCGTGACCGAGCTTGCCGCGCAGCCGGTCCCACACCCCGACCGCCGCGCCCAGCTTCGCCCCACCGATCCCTGCGAGGGTTGCGGCCAGCCACGGGAAAACGGGCACGAAATCCACTGACCGCACGTGCCAGGTGCTGAGCCCGAGAAAGGCAAGCGGGCCCGCGTCGAAGAGCCCGGTCTGAAGATAGGGCTTGGCGAGGACCACCGCCACCGCGACGGCAAGCGTCACGACCGCAGGCAGGCGCAGAAAGCCCAGGCCGATCACCCCCGCGAGGGCGATCGAATGGAGAATGCCGAAGAAGATGAACGTCTCGGGCATCGCATAGCGCGTCGCGGCGGTGATGGCCCCCGCAGCCAGCGCCAGGACGAGAAGGCGGCGCAGGAAGGCACCCCAGCGGATGCCGTTGCCATGCGCGAGGTAAAGGCTCACCCCCGAAAGGAAGAGAAAGCTTCCCGCGACGACGCGCGCGAAGATCGCCCAGCCTCCGCTGACGGCGGTGCCGGGCGGGATATAGCCGAACATCTCCAGGTCGTAGGTGAAATGGTAGGTCGCCATCCCGATGAGCGCGACGCTCCGCGCGATGTCGAGTGCGGCGATCCGCCGTCCCCTCGGTGCCGCTCCCGCAGGTTGCACGTCTGCCACCTCGACCTCTCCGCGCATCGCCATCTGGAACCCTTCGGGAAATCGTCCCGCCTTTAACCGTTTCCTCGCGCCGAGGGACGTCACGCACGGTTATCCGACAAGGCGCTGCTCCGCCGCCGTGAAGACATTTTCACGCCCTTAGAGTGGCATAAAAATACCAACAAAATCAAATCATTGGCCATTATTTCACGCGTGAAGTCGGTCTTGTTTCGGGCAGTCAGTAGACCACGACGGAGCGGATGCTCTCGCCGGCATGCATGAGGTCGAAGCCCTTGTTGATCTCGTCGAGCTTCAGGCTATGGGTGATCATCGGGTCGATCTCGATCTTGCCGTCCATGTACCAGTCGACGATGCGCGGCACGTCGGTCCGGCCCCGCGCGCCGCCGAACGCAGTCCCCTTCCAGACCCGGCCCGTGACAAGCTGGAACGGCCGCGTCTCGATCACCGCGCCCGCCGGGGCGACCCCGATGATGATCGACTGGCCCCAGCCCCGATGGGTGCATTCGAGCGCGTCGCGCATCACCTTCACGTTGCCGGTGCAGTCGAAGGAATAATCCGCCCCACCGATCTGGTCGAAGGGCGTCTTGGTCAGGTTCACGATCTCCTGCACGACGTTCTCGCAGTCCTTCGGGTTGATGAAATGGGTCATCCCGAAATGCTCGGCCATCGGCTTCTTGTCGTTGTTGAGATCGACCCCGATGATCATGTCCGCGCCCGCCAGGCGCAGGCCCTGAAGCACGTTGAGCCCGATCCCGCCAAGCCCGAAGACCACCGCCTTCGCCCCGATCTCCACCTTCGCGGTGTTGATGACGGCACCGATCCCGGTCGTCACCCCGCAGCCGATGTAGCAGATCTTGTCGAAGGGCGCGTCCTCGCGCACCTTGGCCACCGCGATCTCGGGCAGGACGGTGTAGTTCGAGAAGGTCGAGCAGCCCATGTAATGCAGGATCGGATCGCCATCGAGCGTGGTGAAGCGCGAGGTCCCGTCCGGCATCACGCCCTGGCCCTGCGTCGCCCGGATCGCGGTGCAGAGGTTGGTCTTGCGGCTCAGGCACGACGGGCAGGTCCGGCATTCCGGCGTGTAGAGCGGGATCACGTGATCGCCCTTCCTGACGCTGGTCACGCCGGCGCCGACCTCGACCACCACGCCCGCGCCCTCATGCCCGAGGATCGCGGGGAACAGGCCCTCCGGATCGGCGCCAGAGAGCGTGAATTCGTCGGTATGGCAGATCCCGGTCGCCTTGATCTCCACCATCACCTCGCCCGCCTGCGGACCGGAAAGGTTCACCTCCATGATCTCAAGCGGCTTGCCGGCGGCAACCGCCACGGCGGCACGGGTTCTCATAGGCCCATCCTCCCTGATATGGTTTGGGCTGGAGATTGGGCGAAACCGTCGCCACTGGCAAGGTCGGGGGAAGCAGGATGCGGGTTTTCATTGTGATGGCTTGTCTCGTCTCAGCCTGCACGACCGAGGCAGAGACGGGAGACGAACATGCGATCCTGCCGGGGCGATCGGACAGCGGCATCGTCCTGCGCGACACCTGCGCGGCGTCGGAGTTTGGTCCGAAAGCGCTGATCGGCCGCCGCGCTGAGAGCATTCCGTTCGAGGACTACCCCTTCCCGGTCCGCATCGTCGCACCGGAAATGGCGGTCACGATGGACTACAGCGACGCACGCCTGACCGTCGAGACCGACGCCCAGGGGGTCATCATGCGGGCGCAGTGCGGTTGATGATCGCAAAGACAAAACCCCGCCGAAGCGGGGCGTGTCACCATTGAAAAGTTCCGGCGGCGCGGACTGGGTGGGGGCTGTGAACCGCGCCGCCGGAACGTAGCGTCTGTCGCTATGGGTCTGTTGTCGCCGTCAATCGCGGCGCGGTTTTGATCGGAGATAGCCCGACGAAAGGTCTTTTTGCGGCCAAATCCTGGCGGCGCTTGATTTGCGATCCGATCAGGATAACATCAGGCCATGACGGTGCAGTCGCCGACCCCCTTTCCCAATGCCAGCCCGGCGCCTGAACAGGTGGCCTTTGACCGGCACGAGCTTTCGGTGATCCTCGGGCTTTATGGGCGTATGGTCGCGGCGGGCGAATGGCGTGACTACGCGATGTCATTCCTGCGCGAAATGGCGGTTTTCTCGGTCTTTCGACGGGCGGCGGAGCATCCGCTCTACCGGATTGAAAAGCACCCTCGCCTGCGTCAACGACAGGGCATGTATTCGGTTATCGGCATGGACGGACAGATCCTGAAACGCGGGCAGGACCTCGCTGTGGTGTTGCGGGTGCTGGAGCGCAAGCTCATCCGGCCGGTGGACTAGAGCACGCGGCGAAAGGCCGTGGGCGGGCCATCGCCCTGAACCGCGATGCGTTCGATTGCAGCGTCGATACCTTCGACCGACACAGCCATGCGAAACGCATTGGCATGGAGGAAGCGGTCGCCATCCAGCGCCATGGCGACATGACCCTTCCAGAAGACAAGATCGCCACGGTGTAGCTCAGAGCGTCCGGACAAGGCCACGCCCAACGCCTGCTGCATATCGCTGTCGCCGGGGCAGGCGATCCCGCAAGCCAGAAGTGCGGCCTGCACGAGGCCGGAGCAGTCGAATTCCGGCGCGGGAATTGCCGCCCCAGAGATAGGGCGTACCGAGAAACAGCTCCGCCACGGCCGCCGGATCCTGCATCTTTGCGCCGATCTCGCAAAGGTGCTGCCGCGGCACGAACTGCCCACGGTCGGTCTCAAAGAACCGCTCATGCTCTGCCACGACAGCGATCCGCGCGCCGAAGCTGAGGGCGGCGATTTCGCGCTGTTTCATGTTCGCGGCGGGATAAAGATGGCTTGCCGGCACGCTGATCCAGTGCGTTGCCTCAATTGCCTCACCAAGCGCGGCCTCGGATACATAGCCGCAATAGCCGTCCTTTTCCGATTGCAGAAAGGCAAAGCCATCGCGGCATTCGAGGATGAGAACGCGCTCACCCATCAAAAGCTGCCGGTCGCGCGCGCCGTCTGGCGCAGCGAGAAGATCGGCAAGGGGGGCGATGATAGCGGCCCTCTCGCCCTCGACATAGCGCGCGGCCTCCACCGCACCCCGCAGAGAAACATGCGCCACGCGGCCATTGGCCGGGGTGATCCGCCCGTCGCTCATAGGCCCAGCATCTGCGGCAGGGCGGCCAGCATGGCGCGCGCGCCCTGTCCGACACCGCCCTTCGGGCGCGCGGGCTCGGCCTTCGGCTGCCAGCCGTAGATGTCGAAATGCACATAGCGTGGGGTGTCGGTCACAAAGCGGCGCAGGAAGAGCGCGGCGGTGATTGATCCTGCCATGCCGCCTGATGGCGCATTGTCGAGATCGGCGATACCGGGTTCAATCAGCGCCTCATAGGGGTCCCAGAACGGCATCCGCCAGACCGGATCGGCGACGCCGGCGCCTGCGGCCGCAATGGCAGCTGCATCCGAATCGTTGTCGCAATAGAATGGCGCGAGGTCCGGCCCTACGGCGACACGGGCAGCGCCGGTGAGCGTCGCCATCGAGATCAGCAGATCGGGCTTTTCCTCATCCGCGAGCGCCAGTGCATCGGCGAGGACAAGCCGCCCCTCGGCATCGGTGTTGTTGATCTCGACGGTCGACCCCTTGCGGCTGGTCAGGATGTCCTGCGGACGGAAGGCGTTTCCTCCGATGGCATTCTCGACCGCAGGCACCAGGACCCGCAGACGCAGCTTCAGGCCCAGCTTCATGATCGACCGGGCAAGCCCCATGACCGTCGCCGCGCCGCCCATGTCCTTCTTCATCAGACCCATCGAGGTGGCAGGCTTGATATCAAGACCTCCGGTATCGAAACAGACACCCTTTCCGGCCAGCGTCAGGAGCGGGCCATCATGCCCCCAACGCAGGTCCAGGAGCCGGGGCGCGCGCGGTGAGGCGCGGCCGACGGCGTGGATCATCGGGAAACCTTCGGCCAGAAGTGCCTCGCCTGTGATGACCTTCAATTGCGCGCCGCAATCGGCGGCCAGCGCAGCCATCGCCGCCTCAAGTTCATCTGGCCCCATGTCGGAGGCGGGCGTATTGATAAGATCGCGGGTGAGCGCCTCGCCCTCGGCGATCGTCAGGACACGTGCGGCATCGACGCCCTTGGGGGCCTTGAACCGGGCCTTCGGCAGGCTCGTCGTCTTGTATCGGGTGAAGCGGTACGCGGCGAGCAGAAGTCCGAGCGCCACCTTCTCGGCTTCGGCAGGCGCGATGTCGGTCGCGATATGCCAATCACCCTCGGGCAGGAGATCGGCCGCGCGGGCGGTGTGGAACCGCCCGCGCCTGCGCGCCGCGTCGTCACCCATGCCAAGGACGGCAGCGCTCGGCACACCGTCTTGGCCCGGCAAAAGGGCGAACTGTCCCAGCCGCCCGGCGAAACCGGCGGCGTTCAGCCAGGCCGCCTCGGACGGGCTGCGGCTGGCGGCAAACTCCGCCGCCCTTGCCGCGTCGATCAGGTAAAGCGGGCGACTGTCCGCATCATCCGGCGCGAAGGAAAAGCGCATGATATCTCCCCAAGTTCCCCGCGGCAGAGACTATCGGGCCGCCCAGCGCCTGCAAGTGCGAAGTCACATGGTCATGTCGCGCAAATCCCAGATCGCGGTCACCGAACGGTCGACGATTCTCAGAAGCCGCGCAAGTGTCGCCGCCTGCGCCGGCCGGTCCGCCGCCTCGGTCGCCGCGATGAAGTCGCAAGCCACAGCGGAGAAGCTCGTCATCCCGAGCTTCTGCGCCATCCGCGCCGCCGACCGGGCGCTGCGCACGATCGCCTCGCGTTCCCCTTCGTCGAAATGCCGTTGAATGTCGGTCACGCGCGCGGCCAGATCCTCGATCCCGCGTTGCAGGACTTCCTCGGCGTCGCGTTTTGGTCGCCCGCAATAGATCGCCACGAGACGCTCGGCATCCACGCTGATACCTTCCTCATGGCGCAGAACCGCCAGTATTGCCACCCTTCACCCTCCTGCTTGCGCCCCACGCGCCTCAGCACCCTGCGATCGGCACGGACAACATTTCCTTGATGTCCGTTCGAAAAATCGCTCGAATTTGCTGCATCTGCGCACTAAGTGCATTACAGGACCCGAAGCGAGCGAGGAAGTATGGACCACGTCAAGCCTCTGCCGAGCTATCTCATCCAGCGCTATCATGGCTGGAAAGCGACCACCTGGCAGGAAAATCGCAGTTGGTACAGGAGATTGGCAGAAGATGGCCAGCGCCCGCGCGCGATGGTGATCTCATGTTGCGACAGCCGCGTTCACGTCACCTCAATCTTCGGCGCGGATCAGGGCGAGTTCTTCATTCATCGCAACATCGCCAATCTCGTCCCGCCCTACGCACCGGACGGCCACCAGCACGGCACCTCGGCGGCGGTCGAATATGCCGTGACGACATTGAAAGTCGCGCATCTGATCGTGGTCGGGCATTCCGCCTGCGGCGGCGTGCAGGGCTGTCACGCCATGTGTTCGGGCCAGGCGCCGGAACTTGAGGAAAAGTCGAGCTTTGTCGGCCGGTGGATGGATCTCTTGCGCCCCGGATATGACCGCGTAAGTCATTTGCCCGAGGACGAACGTCTGCGGGCATTGGAAAAAGAGGCCGTACTCATCAGCCTCGACAACCTCATGACCTTTCCGTTCGTTACCCAGGCGGTGGAAGATGACGAGATGACAATCCACGGACTTTGGAACGACATCGGCGAAGGCACGCTGGAACAATATGACCCCGCGTCGGGCAAGTTCGCCCCGATCTGAGGATTTCTAGGGAACCTCGCGTTAACCTTGATGCGCGACGCTCCGGCCATGTCGCGGTCCATCTCAGTTGCCATCGACCTGTCCGAAACGATGCTCAGATCGCTCGGCCGTGCGGCGCGGCGCGTGGGCGTTTCACCGACGGAGTATCTGCACGCGGTTCTGGCGTCGGCGCTTGAAGGCCGGGGGCACCTTTCGACGGCGGAAACCATCGGCGGCGTCATCGCCGTCTCGGAGGATTGGCTTGATCTGCAAAGCAGATTGCGTCGGATGGGTTACGTATTGAGACGCTCGGCGGATGGCCCGCTCATGCTTCACGACTGGCCGCTCAACCGACCGGTCCTGCTGTTGGAGGAGCTGGGCTACAGCCTCGCCACGCTGACGCTGACATTTGGCGCTGCGTTTCCTGCGGACGTGCCTCTTCCGCAACGCACGCGTCGACCGACGCGGCGCGCCGCCTGATCGACCAAACGTGATAGGCGACCGGGGCCACCCATGCTACGCTTGTGCGACAGATATGGTGAGGTGACACATGGTCCTTTCTGCTTTCCTCCGCCCACTGGCGCTGACGCTCGCCCTGACTGGTTCGGCGTTCGCGGCGGGCAGCGATACCGGATCTTCGAGCGCAGCCACCAAGCCCGGCTATACCGAGGCCAAGGCCGCCATCGACGCCGGGAAATATGCTGACGCGCTGAAGATCCTCGTACCGGTGGTGAAGGCGGAGCCGAAGAATGCCGACGCCTGGAATCTGATGGGATTCGCCAGCCGCCACCTGAAGCACTATTCGGAGGCCGCGCGTTACTACGATATCGCCCTTCGGACCAATCCGAAGCATATCGGCGCCCTGGAATATCAGGGTGAACTGTTCGTCGAGACGGGCGCCTACGATCAGGCGAAGCAGAACCTGAAGATGCTGCGGTCGATCTGCGGTACGTGTGAAGAGGCGATGGACCTTCAGGCTGCTCTGGCAGCAAAGGGACAGAGCTGATCTCACGCACGAAATACCGCGTAGTGCATTGATAAATAATTGAAGTCCGCTTCGCGTTAACTAGATCATGGCCAACTCGACGAGCGTTCGCACCCGGCAAATGCTGCGCGTTCTGGTTGACCCTCGCGTTAACGCCCGACCCTCTACTGGAGCACCATCCCGTCGGGCCAGTTCAGACTGTGTTCGAGGCGGATTTCCTTGGTTTCACCGGCTTTGAGCTCAAGATCCCAAGTCAGAATTCCACGCTGCCCCTCGGCATCCTTCTGGGTTTCCGCAGGGACGGCCTTGTAGCTCACGATCAGGTCGTCCTGTTCGGAATAGGGAATGCGATCGACGACTTTCAGCGGCCAAGCCTCGTCCGTAAGGTTGCGAATTTCGATAACCACGGCCTCATCCCTCTGGTTGGATTTCGAGATGATCCCGCGATCACCTTCGCTGCGGTTTTCGACGGTGCGCTTCAGGCGGATGCCGTCAATCGCCCCGAAGCCGATTTTCGCGGTGTCCTCCGCTGCGATCAGCGGAGTATTGCTTTGCCCCCGGTAGGCGCCGTCGACGTAGAGATTGGCCTGTCCCGGGAGCAAAATCTCGGCGCTGCCATTCGTGACCTCGGCAGAGACATAGGCGGTGTCGCTGTAGATCGGGACGGCCAGCGCAACCGTCGTCGCCTTCAGGTCGAGTTCATCGAGAGCAAGCTGCATCTGATCGGCACCGTCGCGAAGCGTGACGCGATTTGGATAGTGGTAGGTCACGGTATCTCCGACCATGACCAGCCCGCCGGATAAGCGTCCACCAACGAGCGCGACTTCGGGTTCCATAACTGGCTCGGCCATGCCACCAGCTTCGTCGAATTGCGCCACCGCCAAACCGCTTCAACCGGTCTTCGGCCGATTCTATCGCCACGCGCTCCGGCTGCGGCAGATAGGTGTCCGGACTTTCATTCGGCCGCGCCGTGGACAGGATCAGGTCAACGTTCGTCCAGTCTTCCCCGGTCGTCTGCGCAACAAGGACGCTTCGTTTGACGTGCAGACCCGTGCCGCTGCGCCGGGAGAGATACATGTCATATGCGGGTGCCCAGCCGGCCTCTTGCGAATAGGTCATGATGCCGACGACGCTTTCCCCCTCTTTCGCAGTTTCGAGGTCAAGTGTAAGTACGCCGCCCACAACTTCGGGATGGGACATTGCGGCAAGGTACTGAATGGCCTTGTCGAGCGCCTTCTGATCGTCCTCACGCAGCTTTTCCGCCGCGCGGATTTCGGCCCGGGACGCGATGGCCTTCTTTTGGGCGGCGCTCACCTCTTCCCCGATCATCACGCCCAAGGCACGGGCGGTATCAGGCGCGGCGGCTGCCGTATCGCCAGATCCGAGCCTGTTCAGAAACGCGGTCTGTGCATCCGCCGCCGTCTGAGACAGGCGCATCGCCGCAATCTCATCATCGCGTTTGGCGACCTGTTCCCGCAGGCGGTCAACCTCATCCTCGGCGGTCTTGACGCTATCGGGCTTCGTTTCATCGGTGACAGGCAGTCTGTCGGTCGACAGCGTCGCCGTATGAAGCGTGACCCCCTCTGGCACAGCGATGCGTAGATCGGTGATTTCCAGACCATCGGGCAGGCCCGGCACCACGATCCGATGCGCCCCAACTTCAGACGTGAAGCTGACCAGGCGTTCGACATTTGCCCCTTCGGGAAAGACCGTGACACGGTCGGGCTGCGCAAGCGCCTGGATGGTTTCGGCACCGAGGGGAAGTGGAAGGCAAAACAGAGGAATAAGAAAAAGGCGCATGGCTATCCGCTCAGACATCATTGCGAATACCTTCCGCTGCACCTGTTCCAAAAGCAAGAGGCGCCCGTCGGGGGCGCCTCTGTCATGTCACGGGATGGCGTCGATCAGCCCTTCTTCAGGCAGCGGTTCCCCAGCGTCTCGGCGATCTGCACGGCGTTCAGGGCAGCGCCTTTGCGGAGGTTGTCGCTGACGCACCAAAGGTTCAGGCCATTCTCGATGGTCCCGTCCTGCCGGATGCGGCTGACGTAGGTGGCATAGTCGCCAACGCATTCGACCGGCGTGATGTAGCCGCCGTTTTCGCGCTTGTCGACGACCATGACGCCGGGCGCCTCGCGCAGGATGTCGCGGGCCTCGTCCTCGTCCAGGAACTCCTCGAACTCGATATTCACCGCCTCCGAATGGCCGACAAAGACCGGGACGCGGACGCAGGTCGCGGTGACCTTGATCGACTTGTCGAGAATTTTCTTGGTCTCGGCGACCATCTTCCATTCTTCCTTGGTCTCGCCCGAGTCCATGAAGACGTCGATATGGGGAATGACGTTGAAGGCGATCTGCTTGGTGAACTTCTTCGGCGCGACCTCCTGACCCGGCACATACATGCCCTTGGTCTGGTCCCAAAGCTCGTCAATACCCTCCTTGCCCGCGCCCGAAACCGACTGATAGGTCGAGACGACGACACGCTTGATCTTCGCGCGATCATGGAGCGGCTTCAGCGCCACGACCATCTGCGCGGTGGAGCAGTTGGGGTTGGCGATGATGTTCTTCTTGGCGTAGCCTTCGACCGCCTCGGGATTGACCTCGGGCACCACGAGCGGCACATCCGGGTCGTAGCGGTAGAGCGAGGAATTGTCGATCACGACGCAACCCGCCTTCGCGGCCTTGGGCGCGTAGATCTTGGTCGCGTCCGAGCCGATGGCGAACAGCGCGATGTCCCAACCGGTAAAGTCGAAGGTGTCGAGGTCCCTGGTCTTGAGGGTCTTGTCGCCAAACGAAACCTCGGTGCCGAGCGACTTGCGGCTGGCAAGTGCGGCGATCTCGTCGACGGGAAACTCCCGTTCGGCGAGGATGTTCAGCATTTCGCGACCCACGTTCCCCGTGGCGCCGGCGACAACGACCTTGTAGCCCATCTCCGGGTCTCCTCAAGTATAGGACGAGGCCACTTAGCCTATCGCTTTCCCAGTGAAAAGCGGCGTTTTGGGGAATAGCGGGCGGTGTCGCCGGATCGTGTCCGCAGCGTCATCCCGCCGGCCGGGAGTCGCGGCTGAAGAGATAAAGCGCGAGGCCGATAAGAAGCGGCACGAGGAAGAAGAGAAAAAGCCCAGAGAAGCTGTCGGACGGAACCTCGGCCCCGGTCTGCGCCCAGCGATGGAATCCGCCCGAGGAGAATTGCAGGATGCCGGCCCCGCCGATCCCGAACATGTTGAGGAAGGTGACACCGCGGCCGACGAGATGCGGCGGAAAGAAGCTACGCCCATGCGCCATGATCGCGGGGAAGGACGCGCCGAAAAGGCCAAGCGCGGCGAGAAGAACGGTCGCCGTCCAAAGACCGGCACCCGGAAAGCTGGCAAGGAGGCCGAGCATCGCGGCGCAAAGAAGGTTGCCGGTGAAGACCACCCATTTATGCGTCCGAAAGATGCGATCGAGCGGGCCATAGGCGAAGTTCCCTGCCACCATCGCCAGCGCCATGATGAGCGTTGATGTCCCGATCCGGCCCACATCCGCGCCGAAAACCTGCTCGAGATAGGGACCGGCCCAGAGGCCCCGGATCGCGGCGGCGGGCGCATAGGCGACCGCCATCAGCGGCAGGATCGCCCAAAGGCCCGGAATCCGAACCAGGTCGAGAAGCGAGCCGCCGCCGACCGAACTCGTGACCGCCTTCGGCGGGTTCCGCACCAAGATCAGAAGCGCCAGCGCCACGGCGAGCGTGACGGCCGCGAGGCCGAAAAGCGTTTCGCGCCAGCCGATTGCCTCGACCAGTGCCGAAAGCGGTGCCGCACCGAGGATGTTGCCGAGCGAGCCGATGCCTATGACCGCTCCCGCAAGCGTGCCGAAGACCTTGGGCGAATAGATGCGCGCGAAGATGTAGTAGGAGGACATCAGGACCGGCGAACAACCGATGCCGATGAGCGCCATCGCCAGATGAATCCCGCCCGGCCCTTGGGCCAGCGCGAAGACCAACGCGCCGCCACCACCGCCCAAAGCCAACAGGACCGACGCCGTGAGGCGCGGGCCGATCCGGTCCAACGCGATGCCGACGGGGATTTGCATCAGCGCGAAGACCAGAAACCAGATCCCGGAGGACAGAGCGAGGTCGGAGGCCGTCGCCCCGACTTCATCTTTCAGCACCGGTGCCAATACCGCGAGGAAAGCACGGTAGAATTGGCTGAGCACATAGCCCGCCACAAGGAAGATCAATCCTGCCCGCACTTCCACCGTCCGTTCGCCAGCGCCCGTTTTCTGCGCAGACCCTGCGGCAGATTGTGGCGCTCCGCAAGCGCCCGGTTTAGTCTCCGCCCCAACATCGAAAGGACGGTCCATGCGCAGCTTCATCGCGATCCCGGTGCCTGTCGACATTGGACAGGCGGTGACGTCGGCGCAGGCCGCCCTGCCCTTCGGCCGAAGCGTCGCACCCGAGTATCTTCATCTGACGCTCGCCTTTCTTGGCGATGTGTCCGCGCCGATGCTGGAAGAAGTCCATTTCGCGCTGGAGACTCTGCGCCACCCGAGTTTCGAGATCACCCTCGCGGGGCTCAGCACATTCGGCGGCGACCGGCCGGCATCGCTCAATATCGCCGCGCAGTCGAACTCCGGACTGAACGATCTGCACAAGCGCATCCGCAGTCGGCTGCACGGCATCGGGCTTGAGACCGAACGGCGGCGCTTTGCCCCTCATGTCACGCTCGCGCGGTTCCCGAGGTCGATGACACCTGATGAGATGGCGCGTATCGGACGGTTCCTTGCCGGGCGGGCCGATACGCGTCTGCCACCCTTTCGCGCCGAGACTTTCTGCCTTTACGAATCCATCCTGACCTCGGACGGCGCCCATTATGAGGTTCTGGCGAGCTATCCGCTCGCCCCCTTTGGCCAACCCCACCCCTGACGGCTCAGCGCGTGAAGGCCTGCACGTTGCCCGCATCGACGTTCAGGATGTTCCCGGTCGACTTTGCGGATTGTTCGGACGCAAAGAAATAGGCGACTTCTGCAATATCTTCCGGGTAGACCGAGCGCTTCAGGAGCGACCGTTGGCGGTACATTTCCTCCAGCCCGTCCTTGTCAGTCTTGTAGGTTGCGGCGCGTTGGTCCAGCCATTCGCCTGACCAGATCTTCGATCCGCGCAGAACGGCGTCGGGGTTGACCACATTCACGCGGATACCGGCCCCGGCCCCTTCCAGCGCGAGGCAGCGGGCGAGGTGGATCTCCGCCGCCTTCGCGGTGCAATAGGCCGACGCATTGGGCGATGCAGCAAGGCCGTTCTTGGAGGCGACGAAGATCACCGACCCGCCCATGCCTTGCCCCCGCATCAGGCGGAACGCCTCGCGACTGACGAGGAAATAGCCGGTCGAGAGAATATCCATGCTGCGGTTCCAAAGGGCGAGCGTCGTCTCCTCGATCGGCGCGGAAGACGCGATGCCGGCGTTCGAGACAAGGATGTCGAGTCCGCCGAATTCCACCGCCGTTTCGGCGAATGCGACTGCGACGGCAGCCTCGTCGGTCACGTTCACCGAGGCGCTGCGCACCACGTCCTTGCCGAAGCGCTGCGCCAGCGCCCCGGCGGTCCGGTCCAGCGCGGCCTCGTCGATATCGGCGAGCATCACGCAGGCGCCCTCGGCCAGGTAGCGCTCTGCCGTGGCCGATCCGATGCCGCCCGCGCCGCCGGTGATCAGCGCCACGCGACCGGCAAGCGATTTCGGCTTTGGCATCCGCTGGAGCTTGGCTTCTTCCAACAGCCAGTATTCGATGTCGAAGGCCTCCTGCTCGGGCAGGCCGACGTAGGTGCTGACGGCGGAGGCGCCGCGCATCACGTTGATTGCGTTGATGTAGAAATCGGCCGAAATCCGCGCCGTCGCCTTGTCCTTGGCAAAGGTGATCATGCCGACGCCCGGGACAAGGTAGACGACCGCATTCGGATCACGCAGCGCGGGACTGTCGGGGTGTTTGCAGCGGTTGTAATAGGCCGCATAATCGGCGCGATAGCCCTCAACCGCCCCGGCGAGACCGGTCAGCGCCGTCTCGACATCCGGCTGCGCCGGATCGAAGGCGACAACCAAGGGCCGGATTTTCGTGCGCAGGAAATGGTCGGGGCAGGAGGTGCCAAGCGCGGCCAGGGCGGCCATTTCCCTCGCGTTGACGAAGTCCAGCACGACATCGCTGTCGTCGAAATGGCCGATCATCGGCTGTTGATCCGAGATCATGCCCCGGATCGCGGGCATCAGGCGCGCCGCGACTGCTCGCCGCCGATCGACGGGCAGACTTTCGTGCTTCGCCCCGCCGAAAGCCGGCGCATCTGCGCTGCGCCCGGCGAACCAGTCCATCGCCTTCTGAATGGCCGAGAGCGTCAACGCGTAGCAATCCTTCGCATCATCGGCCCACGTGAAAAGCCCGTGGCTTGCAAGGATCACGCCCTTGGCATCGGGGTTGTCGCGACAGAAGGCCTCAAGCCACAGCCCCAGTTCATAGCCGGGACGTTTCCACGGCAGCCAGCCGATATCATCCCCGAATATCTCTTGCGTCAGGGCCTTTGACTCCGCCGCCGCTGCGATGGCGATGATGGCATCGGGATGCATGTGATCGACATGGCGTTTTGGCACATAGGCATGAAGCGGTGTGTCGATAGACGCCGCGCGCGGGTTCAGGTTGAAGGTGCAGTGGGGCAGGTATCCCACCATCTCATCTTCAAACCCGCCCCCGCGATAGACGCCCTTCAGGGCGCGGAGCTTGTCCATGTAGAGCGTCGCGAAGCCGTCCAGCTTCATGGAGCAAAGATCGCCACCGGATCCCTTGACCCAGAGGACATCAACCGGCTCACCCGTCAACGGGTCCGTCTCCGTCACCTTGGCCGAGGTGTTGCCGCCGCCGTAGTTGGTGATGCGTTTGTCCGAGCCGAGCAGGTTCGAGCGGAAGAGGAGCTTGTCCGATTCGCTCATCCCTGCCGCTTTCGCGTCGTCCCACGCCCCCTCAAGCCGCTGATTTTTCGTATTGTTTTTCATGCCCCCTCCCGGCCACCCGCGACGCGGCGCGCCGCGTGATTCCACTCAATATCAGTCTTATTCTGCCATCTTATAAGAATACTCGATCAAACATGATTGACTTTGACCAATGTTGTTTTCACCTTCGCCCCAGGGGGACGCGATGCACGAAACCGCGCGACACAGGATCATTCTTTCCGCCGCGCAGGATCGGCCGGTCGTGACCGTGGCCGATCTCTGCGCCCTCACCGGGGCATCTGAGGCCACGATCCGCCGAGATATCGCCACGCTCGATGCGCAGAAGAAGCTGCGTCGGGTCCGGGGTGGCGCGGAGGCGTTGATCCCGCCCATGCTTGTCGGGCTGGCGGGGCGGCCCTATTCGGTGAATGAGCAATTCAACCTCGCGCAGAAACAGGCCATTGCCCGCGCCGCAGTCGCACTTTGCGCCGATGGCGAGCCGATCATCATCAACGGCGGCACGACGACCTTTCAGATGGTGCATCCGCTCGCGACCCGCCGATTGCAGGTCTTCACCAATTCCTTCCCGATCGCGGAGCATCTGCTGAAGCATTCAAGGAACACCGTCCTTCTTCCCGGCGGCGCGATCTATCGCGAGCAGAACATCATCCTTTCGCCCTTCGACAATGACGTGTCGAAGAACTTCTACGCCAAGCGGATGTTCATGGGCGCGCAAGGTGTCGGGCCTCTGGGCTTGATGGAGGCCGATCCGCTGCTGATTCAGGCTGAGCAGAAGCTGATCGGCCAGGCCGAGGATCTGGTGATTCTGGTCGATTCCTCGAAGTTCCGGAACCGGTCGAGCCTTGTTCTCTGCCCGCTTTCCCGTGTCCATACGCTTATCACCGACGAAGGGATCAGCGACCGCGAAGCGGCGATGCTGGAGGCGGCCGGGGTCACCCTGATCGTCGCCGCCGCACCGGCGGGCGACAAGGTGGCGAAGATCCCGACCAGGCCATGACCTCCCCGCGACATATCGCCGTCATCGACATCGGCAAGACCAATGCAAAGCTTGCGCTGGTCGATGCGGCGGATCTGAGCGAGATCGACATCGTCACGCGGCCGAACAGCGTCCTCCCCGGCCCGCCCTATCCGCATTTCGATCTCGAGGGGCATTGGCGCTTCCTTCTGTCCGCGCTGACCGGATTCCACCGCGCGCATGGCGTGGATGCGATTTCGGTGACGACGCACGGCGCGTCTTGCGTGCTTTTGGATGCCGACGGTGGCCTGGCCGCCCCGATGCTCGACTACGAGCATTCCGGCCCTGACAACGTCAGCGCCGAGTATGATGCGATCCGCCCCGAATTTGAGGAAACCGGCGCGCCCCGCCTTGGACTGGGGCTGAACCTCGGGGCGCAGTTGTTCTGGCAGTTCCGCACCGATCCGGGACTGAAGCACCGGACGCAGACGATCATGACCTACCCGCAATACTGGGGTTTCCGCCTCACCGGTATCGCGGCGACGGATGCGAGTTCCCTCGGCTGCCACACCGACCTTTGGAACCCGCGCGACGGACACCTGTCATCTCTTGCCGACAAGCTCGGGATCGCGGGAAAGATCGCGCCGACACGGGCCGCTGCGGACGTGCTCGGCCCGATCCTGCCCGAAATCACACGGGTGACCTGCCTGCCACATCAGACGCCCGTCCACTGCGGCATCCATGATTCCAACGCCTCGCTTCTGCCGCACATATATGCCCGCGTCGCGCCGTTTTCCGTCGTGTCCACTGGCACTTGGGTCATTGCCATGGCCATCGGCGGCACGACCATCACGCTCGACCCGGCGCGTGATACGCTGATCAACGTCAACGCGTTTGGGCACCCCGTGCCCTCCGCGCGATTCATGGGCGGGCGGGAGTTCGAGACACTTATCGTAGGCCGAAGCGCAACGGTCTCCGAAGGCGCCATTGCGGCTGTACTCGGTTCGGGCCAAATGTTGCTGCCCTCCTTGGTGGATGACTCCGGCCCGTTTCAGGGCGGCGCCGCGCGGTGGCTGGCGGATGAGCCAAGGCAAGGATCGGCGGAACGGTTGGCTGCCGTGAGCTTTTACCTCGCGCTTGTCACCGCCGCGTGTCTGCGCCTGATCGGCCATCGCGGCACAATCGTCGTCGAGGGTCCCTTCGCCCGGAATTCCGGATATTGCGAGATGCTCTCTGTCGCCGCCGGAAGTCCGGTCGAGACAACTGCCGGACGGACCGGAACAAGTCAGGGTGCTGCACTTCTCGCTGCGCCGGATGCACTGCTGCCCAAGACGGCCGCCGTCACCGTCCCGCCTTACAGACGGTTGGCGATGAAGCGCTATGCGGACCTCTGGAGGGCGCGCACCGACGCGATGTGAGTGGGTTGATGTCGAATCCAGTAAATAACGCCCTTTTCAGCTCTCCGAACCCCATATTTCATTGAGTCTGTATTTGGGATCGGCCGAAAACTCACCCTTGATGTCCGGGAATTATCGCCCTTTGAGATTCCGCCCCATCAGCGCACCCGGAATTGAAACGGCCGCCCATCTGGGCGGCCGCATCGGTGTTGGTAGTCTGTAATCTCAGAGGTTCGCGCGTCGGTAGACGAACTTGTTTAGCGCCGATTTCTGGAGGATTGGCGCGATGCCTCGTCTGTCGAGGTGCTTGCGTAGGTACTTCGTCGAGAAACCGAGCTCCACCGCCAGTTCTTTGAGGTCGACGTGCTCGTCCGAAAATCGTTCGATGTCTATTGGGTCGATGAAGTGCTTTAGCGCCCCTGACGATGACTCGACCGATTGGCTCGGTAGGATTGGCTTGCCATTCGGATTCGTGCTCGTGAAGAGCGCATGCACGGCCCAGGTTTCCATGTCGAGACGAGCCGCGGCTTCAGCGATTGTTATACGACCTGCGCCATGGTCTGCGCTTAGGCGAGAGCGAACCTCATCAGGATCCACGAGCACTGATCGAAGCTTCAGCTCGGGCGAAAGCAGTTCGATGCGGTTCAACCGCCGCTCGAGCACCAGTTTCACGATGTCGATGGCCGGCCATCGCACTATTTCCGAGACCTCGACAACGTCCACCATGCCGCAGCTGCCTCGTTCTACGGAAACCCCGTGCGACCGGAACCGGTCCAGGAAAAGGTCGAGGTCGTCAAGCGGCACGAGGTTCAGCCCGCTCTCACCGCCATCGCGATTTTCCCCGATCCGGGAAACGAACGCTTGACGAACAATGGCCTCGGCCTGAGGTCGGCAGCAGTTCAAGTAGGCAGAAATTCCGGTGACGGGGATCGCCCGCCGCATGCGATCGGCGAGCCGCTCCCCTTCCTCGGCATCGACCGTCAGGAATCCGTCCACGAAATCGACATCGCCTTCGGGCATCAAGCCCGTCAGGACGAGGCCGCGGTTCAGAGTTCGTCTGTTCAGTCCGGTCGCTTTCGCGAGACTTGCGACGGAGTGCCGGCGGCGTTCCGACACGGGTTCGCCGAAGAGCATGGTCCCCGGTTCGATCGCCATGGTGTCGAGCAGATACTCCCTGAAGACCTCGCGGAAGGGCCCGCGATCCCGGTGGCTCTTGCTAAACTGAAGCCACTCGTAGAGGCGACGGAATAGCCGTTGCGGGCCACCGCGTTTCGCTGTTCGGCTCGGTCTGAGGGCGATCTCATCGAGGCCCTCGCGGACACCGGCAGCGCCCCTCGAGGTGAACTCGAAGCCCACAGCACCGGCCTCGTTCCAGTCGTCCTCTGTCTGGGAGGAAAACTCGATGCCGGGGCCCCTGAGGACACAGATGCCCAGCATCTCGGTCGAACGGGTGGCAAGATCGATCTGCTGGCTGTCAAGCCATTCGGGGCCAACCGCACCGTCGAACCGGCGATCGACGTACGATTGCAGTGGCGAGACACGACGGCTTGACGAAGAGGAGACGATTTTCTGCAGTTCGGCGTCGTCCGGCGCGACATCGGCCATATCCTGGAACACTTCCGACCAGCTCTCGTTCGCTCGCCGGACGAGCGGAATGCCATGGACCGCGCAAGTCCGAACCACGGAGAATTGCCAGAAGATCAGCCCGACGCGATGTCCTTCGCTCACCGACCCGCGGCTCCCATCTGCGAGCAGGCAGGCAGGGCAGTAGGTGGTCCTATCGCGGCCGACAAACTCAGCCTGGAATCGAAGCCCGCGATGTTCATAGACCCGGTCTCCAACACTCGTGTAGGCGCCGTGAAGGAGCACTTCCTGGCCGATACCCGTCAGCTCTTGCAGCCGTTCGACGGCTTCCGGGGTCACCCCGATGATGTCCTTTCGTTGGAGGCCCAGGAAGGCAAGGAAATCTGCCGGCTCCATGCCCGTCTCTTGTCGGCCGAACCGCGACACCATGGACACCAGACTTTCACCGGCGAGGAGACTGTATGACGTCGAGAAGGCCATGATCAGGTCCGCTCGAGTTGCTTGTTCTGGCGCTTCGTCCGGGCGGCCTCGAAGTCATCCGCCGCGCCATCGAGGCGGATCGAGCTCCATGAGTCGGCGACAAAGACGTTATCGTGCCATGGGCAGCCTTCCTGCATCCCCCAGGCCTCCGCGAAATGGTCGCCTTCCAGCTTGTCCGCCCCGTCGCGAAGAGCACGCTCTATGGCGTTGATTGCGGTCTCCACCGCCCGGCCGAAGCGGCCGCGGCTGCCGTGGATTAGCCGGGCAGCGAGGTCGTCGCCTACGCGGGACTCGAGGCCGGCCTCGTTCGCGTACTTCCCGATCAGCGAGTTGATAGCGCGCGCGTTCCCGGCGCTGAGGTCGCACGGGATGATCTTGGAGAAGCGGCGGTTGACCTGTGGATCGAAGCTGGTGATCTGGGACAAACGGCCGGTGCCGCTGAGAATGACGATCACGCCGGCCTCGCCGAGCATCATCGACTTGAGCATCTTCAGCATGTCGTCGATTTCACGCGTCGAACGCGAGAGAAAAAGGTCCTGTGCCTCATCAATCCAGAGGACCGTGTAGCCCTGCTTGCAGAGCTGGATGCGGATCACCTGGAACAGTTCGAACGCCGTGACACGCGGAGGGAGTTTCGTGAAGCCGAGCCGCGCCAGGATCGCATGTCCGAGGCTCTTGAGGGTGGCAGGGTTCGGCACCTGGACTTCCAGGTAGCGCGGTTGGCCATCGGTCGGGGCCAGGCATGCAGTCTTGGAGAGGACATGGCGGATGGCGGTCGTCTTGCCGCCCCCAGCCGCCTCGATCAGTGCGATGCCGCGCGTCTCCTGCTTGAGGGTAAAGCGGACGGGCTCAGCGATCTGGTTGCCGCCGGCATCGACCTGGAGCAGATGATCGAGATGCTCCTTCAGCTGCCGATCGCGCTCGGTATCGATGTGAATGGAGCGCAGGTGGTCAATCTTCTGAGACACTTGGACTGGGTTCAGTTTCATGGCGGGGACTTCCTACCGGGGCGCTTCCGCCCGATTTTGGGGTTTGCGACAGATCCAGGATCACATCGCGAAGGCGCCTTGTGGCACATCAATCGGCGGCTTCTTGTTGGATATTGGCTGATTGCTGAAATCCGGAAGAAAAATCTTGGCTGCTCGCCGAACATTTTTGCTATGTCTACAAGCCTACTGGTCCGCAAGGGACGTTCCGGACCCTCGGGCTACGCGCTCAAACTCCGTCGAGTCTACGACGGCCTCCTGAAAGATGGGCCGGGAAGCGGGCATTCGCCACGAGTGCGAGCCAGTCATGTCGCGACGTCCGAAAGCGACATTCACTGGATGTCGAAAGGGAATTATTTGTTGCACTGCCGCAGGTCGGCTCCGAACCAAATCTGACGAATGCTGCACCCTGCGCGAAGTGGAGCGAGCCGCGGAAATTCGGCATTGATGGACGCAGTCACGGCCCGTTCCTTAAAATGGCCGACTTTTGCTCCGCCTCACTGGCCGGATTTTACTCCGCCGTTGACAGATTCAATTGGATAAGTGGTCAGGTGCACGGTTTCGCACCGATCCGGGGATGGTACCGCCCAATCCGCCGCGTAGACGGCGCGCCAGATCGAAGAAAGCTGTCGCGTCCTGGCCGAGCGCAGCGCGGATGGTGTCGTCGACTGCCGCCCAGGCCCTACTGATCCCGGTCAGCAAGGTGCGTCCCTTTTCGGTAAGTTCGAGAACCTGTCGCCGACGCGATGCGGGATCGGTCGCACGCGTGATGTAGCCGGCGGCCAGCAGGCGGTCCGTCATGGTGCTCATGCTGGCCGAAGTGACCCCGAACGCCGAAGCGAGGTCGGTCTGAGAAACGGGGCCCGTCCGGCCCATCGCGTCGATGACGCGGGCCTGACGCGGATGGATCCCCAGCGGCGCCAATTGTCGGCGAAGCTCCGCTCTCGACAAGGTCCGCGCTGTGAAGGAACCCATGGAAGTCATGTTGGTCAACTTGCATGCTAACAGTTAGTATACTATACATTGATGAATCGCAAGCTGCCATCCATGCTCATTCGAGGGAATCACCATGCTCGCAAACCCGGTCACGCAGTTCGCTGTCGCTGCTTTCCTCGCCGCCACCCTCCTGACGGCCGGCCCGGCCCTTGCGCATTCCGAGGAGGAGACCCTTGCCCGCATCGCTGCCTTCTTCGCGACCGCAAAGGTCGTGGACGGCCCGAAGCAGGTCGATTGTACCCTGTCCGGCGGCACGGAAACGACGTGTTTTTCCATCACGGTCAGCCAAGTGCCGCAGACCTATACCCCCGGCCCATGGTGCCCCATGAACATCTCGGACGGTCCGGAAAAGGGCGGTATCTGGTTTCTGGACGGCAAGACTGTCGACGTGGACGGCGCATTCATCGCAAATCTGGCGAAGACCTATGGCGATGCGAAATGGCAGCTTTTCGACCCCGAGACGGGCGCGGTGCGGTACACCGGCACCTTGGAAGCCTGCGAGGCCGCCGCGCGTCCCGATGTCGATCCGGCCTACCAGAATTACTGCGTGCAGTGCCTGCCGGAATACCTGCCGGCGGACGCGACGACCACCTATGTGATCCCCCTGGACGCCGGTCCCCGACGGGTGGCCGCGCTGGTGGCCGAGGCGCGCGAACCGCGGCCCTTCGGGCATCGCTTCCAATGGCGTGCGCCTTGATGGTCCCGCCCCGGTCGATGCGATCCTCGGGGCGCACACCATCGCGCCCTTCGACGATTGCGGCGGCCATGTGAACCTCCATGAAGGCTATCACTACCACGCCGTGACGGATTGCCTCTCCGGCGCGCCGACAACGATCGCGGGGGCCGATGCCAAGGCCGTCGCGGCGCTTGGCGGCCAGATCGGCATTGCGATGGATGGCTATGCGATCTTTCCCGCATCTCATGGCCGACGGTCGCGGCGCCGGAAGGCCTTGATCGCTGCTACGGGCACGAGGCGAGAAAGCCTTGCCTACCACTATCACGTCGGTTCTGCGGGCTCGAACCAGATTCTCGGCTGTCTCGCGGCGGAAACCGGCTGCACGCTCGTGGAAGGGCAGACGGTTTGCGATGCAACCCGTCCACCGCCGCGCCCCTGATGGGGACGGCATTCGTCGAAACAGACCAAGAGTATCTCTCAATGAACCTACGTAACTTCAGCCTTGACCCCCGTCGCGCTGATAGGGCTGATCGGCCTGTCGCTGCCGGCTATCGGCAGAGGACGGCTCTCTGTTCGTCCCCGATCGAACTGGCCCAGTCCCAAGGCCGCCCGCAGGGTGGTCCGCAAGGCGGTCCGCCGCCGCAAGAAGCGTTCGATGCCTGCGCTGCGATCGCGGAGGGTGACGGCCTGCGCATTCAGGCTTCAGGATGACGCAAGCATCGAAGGCACCTGCCACAAACCGCCGCAAGGTACGGCAGGGCGCTCTGGTTTGCGTGCCCAACGACGCGCCGCCGCCCAAGGGCTGATCCACGGGAAGCCGCGCTTTTCCAGTAGGCGAGATCGTATCATGACTTCACCTGTCCAAACCGAACACGCTCAAAAGCGGCTTTCCTGACGCCAAAGCGCTTGGGCAGGTGGGTCCTGCGGTCCTGATCGTGGCGGTGCTCTGGATTGTTTCAAGTCAGGGGTATTACGCGCTTGTTTCGGCGCTCGGATTGAAGAGCGGGTATGACGGTGCGCCGGTGCTGTTCACGGCCTACTACCTTGGCTGGACCGCGGTCGCACTTTGGCTGTTCCGTCCCTTGGTCGCCGATCGTCTGGACCGCAGCACAATTGCGCGCGAAGGGCTGGTTATGCTGCCGATTCTCGCGGGCTTTGCGCTGTTCGTGGTCTACGGCCTGCCGATGCTGCCGAGGGTTTCGGCCCTGCGCGCGCCGTCCGAGCCGCCGGAGTTCATGTTCGCCTCGGCTTGGTACTACCTGCCGAAATCGGCTGACATCCTGTTCCAGCAGACGCTCGCGGCGGGGCTCATCCTGACGGCGGCACGGGCCGGGTATCGCCTGCGCCCGATCGCCATCGGCATGGCGGTGGCGTTTGGCGGGTTCCATCTGCTTCTGGCGTTCGACGGGTTCACACCAACCTATGTCACCCGTTTCACCCTGTCCGCGACCGCGTTCGGGGCGTTGCTTCCCTATCTCTACCTGCGCCGTGCGGCGGGTTCCGCTGGGCCTATTCGCTGCATTGGGGGTTCTACGCGCTTGATGCAACGCTGACGCATTTCATCCTTGCGATCCCGCCCTGGGCGCCGAAATGGGCACCGCTCTGACCGCAGCACCGCATATTCAAGGACTATCGCCATGAAGACCATTCGACTGACACTTTGGACGATCCTGCTGGGCCTGACCGGCCTGTGGGTTGCGGCCAACCTGCCGCTGCCTGACACCCTGACGCGTCATCGCAACCCGCAATCTGCTTGCTGCAGTATTCCGGTGTGCTGGCCATCGCCGCCATGAGTGTGGCGATGATCCTTGCCACCCGCTGGGCTTGGGTGGACCGTTGGCTGAACGGGCTGGATAAATCCTACCGGCTGCACAAATGGCTGGGAATTGCCGCCTTGGTGGCATCGATTGCCCATTGGGTCTTTTCCAGTGGTCCGAAATGGGCGGTCACTCTGGGCCTGATGGAGGCCCCGACCCGGGAACCCCGCCCCGAGGCTGCGCAAGACATCGCCACGGTTCAGGATTTCTTCAACAGCCTGCGCGGCCCGGCCGAGGGGATTGGCGAATGGGCGTTTTACGCCGTGGTTGTGCTGATCGCCATCGCGCTGATCCGGCGTATTCCCTACAAGTTCTTCGCCTCGACCCATACCCTTTTGGCCGCCGCCTATCTGGCGCTGGTGTTCCACGCGACGGTTCTTCTGGAGTTTGACGCCTGGATGCAGCCGCATGGGATTGTTCTGGCGCTTTTGATGGCGGGTGGCAGCATTGCCGCCGTGCTGGCGCTGACCCGGCAGATCGGCCGTCGCCGCCGGGTGGCGGGGCGGATCGCCTCGATCCTCAATTTTCCGTCGATGAAGGTGACCGAAGCCGAAATCACCCTGGACGCGGCATGGCCGGGGCATGATGCGGGGCAGTTTGCCTTCGTCACCTTCGACCGGAAGGAAGGCAAGCATCCCTTTACCATCGCCTCTGCCTGGAACCCGGAAACCCGGTCGATCACCGTGATCAGCAAGGGTCTGGGCGATTATACCGAACTCTTGCCGGCCAAACTGGCGGTCGGGGATGAGGTGACCGTCGAAGGGCCTTACGGGCGCTTTACCTTCGATGATGCGAAAGATCGCCAGATCTGGATCGGCGCGGGTATCGGCATCACGCCCTTCATCGCCCGGCTGAAGCATCTGGCGACCGCACCGGATGGCAAGCAGGTCGACCTGATCCATTGCGCGCCAGAGGTCGCACCGCAAGCGCGCGCCCTGCTTGACCGCGACATTGCATCGGCCAAGGCCAAACTGAGTCTGATGATCGACGGCAAGGACGGCTTTCTGACCGGGCCGCGGCTGCGGGAGATGTTTCCGGACTGGGCCACGGCCAGTGTCTGGTTCTGCGGCCCTGCCGCCTTCGGCGATGCCCTGCGCAAGGACTTGGTCGCCCACGGTCTGCGCCCCGCCGATTTCCATCAGGAACTGTTCAACATGCGATGAGCGGCGGCGGCGCCACCACGCGCGGGGCATCCCCCGTGATCTGCCCCCCGAACCGCAAGACCCCAAGGAGTCCGCTATGAAACCCTATTCCCGCACGACGCAAAAAGGCCGGTCCGGTCTGCTGGCCGCGATGGTCATTTTCTGCGCACAGGCCAGCAGCGCCCAACAGATCAGCACTCCGCTGGTCGATACGATGCAGGATCAATGCTTTGATCTTGCAGGTCTGGCCATTGCCTGCCCTGCCGAGGGCGAGGCGCTTTATGGGCAGGACGCGCAGCATCCGCGCCTTGCGGCGGCCTATGCCGACAATGGCAATGGCACGGTGACAGACACCAACACCGGGTTTGTCTGGCAGAAAACCCCGGAACCCGACCGCCTGCAATTCGCCGATGCCATCGGCTATTGCGCGGCGCTGGAGCTGGGCGGTCTGTCCAACTGGCGCGTTCCCACGATCAAGGAGCTATATTCGCTGGCCGATTTCCGCGGGGAGCTTTTGAAACCCGAAGAGGGCAGCCCGACGCCCTATCTCGACACCACCGCGTTTGACTTTGACTACCCCGATGCCCAAATGATCTTTGCCGGCCAGTATTGGAGCAGCACGCTTTACGTCAAAGGCCCGATCATGAACGGCCAGAACCAGGGCGCCTTCGGGTTCAACTTTGCCGATGGCCATATCAAGGCCTACGGCACCGGGCTTGATTTCTTCACTGGCGAAGCCGCCGCCAGCAGCGGGCTTGCCAACGGTCCGGCTGATGGCAAGGCACCCGGCAACTATGTGCGCTGCGTCAGCGGCGAAGAGGGGGTCTACGGCGTCAACGACTTTGTCGACAACGCCGATGGCACGGTGACCGACGCGGCCACGGGCCGGATGTGGCAGCAGGCCGATGACGGCACGCGCCGCGAATGGGCCGAGGCCCTTGCCTATTGCGAGGCGCTGGATCTGGGCGGGCATCAGGACTGGTATCTGCCGAACTCCAAGGAACTGCAAAGCATCGTCGATTACGACAAGACGGATTTCCCGGCGATTGACACCAGCCGTCTTCGGCATCACCCAGGATTCCGAAACGCTCGACTACTGGACCAGCACGACCTTCGGCGACATCAAGTCCCACGCCAATGTCATCGTCTTCGGCAAGGCGCTGAGCAAGGCAGGCGATCAGACCGAGTATACCGACTGGCACGGGGCCGGTGCACAGCGGTCGTCGATCAAGACGCTGACCGGGCAGGCACTGACCGACGAAGATCTCTGTTCGATCAATGCCTGCGACGTGGACCGGCCAGACAATCTGGTGCGCTGCGTGCGTTAGAAGCTACTTGGCACAGTGAGTGACCTCAGCCATGTGCGTCGAGGTCAGTCGACAGGCCCGTGTCCCGGAAAGAGGAACCCAGCCCATGACCATCAAGAGCATAAACGGCTGCATCGGTTGCGAGGAATGCGTGAAGTCCTGCCCCTGCGACGTGATCCGCATGGAGACGGGCAAGGCGGTGATCACCTATCCCGCCGATTGCCAGATCTGCCACCTGTGCCGGATGTATTGCCCGGTCGATGCCATCGAGATGTCGCCCGAGAAATCCATTCCCGTCATCGTGCCCTGGGGGTAGCCATGAAACTCACCGCCAAATCCGCCACCATCCTCACCGCAATCGCCGTCTTCGTCGGCCTGCCGCTGATGTTCTACGCCCTGGGCGACGCCCCGCGCCGGACGGTGCTGAAAGAGGTCATCTCCATCGCCACGCTGCTGGCCTTCGCCGCGATGCTCGGCCAGTTCTTCATGGCGCGCAGCAACACCTGGCTTCTGAGCGTCTTCAAGCCGCCGCAGATCCAGAAGGTCCACAAGTATATCGCCTATACGGCGGTCGGCGGTGATCCTGCTGCATCCCGGTTCTGATCGTGCTGCCGCGCGCGCTCGAGGGCGGTGTGCGCCCTTGGGACGCCTTCGTCACCATGATCACCGACCTTCGACAGCCTCGGTATCCTGCTGGGCCTTATCGCTTGGGCGTTGCTTCTGGTGCTGGCCGTGACCGCGTTCTTCCGCAAGCCGCTTATCAAGCGCCTCGCGACCCATTACCGCGGCTGGCGCTATTTTCATGGCGGGCTGGCAGTCAGCTTCACCGTCTTGGCCCTCTGGCATTCCATCACCCTCGGCCGCCACACCGACCTCGTCGATGTCGGCACTGCTCGTCATGCTGGCGCTGATCGGTTTCGCCATGTTGGCGAAGCTCTACTGGGGCGGGCCGCCGAAGACGCCCCGACCGAAACCCGTTTCCGAAGGAGCCGCGTCATGACCGCGCCAGCCGACACCACCGCCCCGACCCGCCGCGACGTTCCTCGCGCTTTCCGGTGCTGCCGCCGGGCTGGCCTCGCTCGGGATGCAGGCGTGGGCGCAGAACGCCGTCGAGATCGACCCTGATGCCATCACCAACACCGACCATGCCACCGACGTCCTGGTGATCGGCGGCGGCATGGCCGGGCTTTTCGCCGCGGTTAAGGCGCATGACGCGGGCGCTGCCACCATGATCGTCTCGAAGGGGCGATTGGGCTCTTCAGGCCTGACGCCCTTCGGCAAGGGATTCTTCGTCTTCGACCCAGCGACCGAGACCGGCACCATCGACGATTTCGTCGATGCGGTCTCGCGCTCGGCGCTCGGTACCAACAACCCGGTCTATACCCGGCAACTGGCCGAGCATTCGATCGATCGCGCAGCCGAATTGCGCGACTGGGGGTATTTCGATCAGACGCTGGCCAACCGTCCCTTCATGCGGCCCATCGAAGAACGCGGGATCCCCCTGCTCGAACGGGTGGTCATCACGCATCTCATCAAGGAGGACGGTAGGATCGCGGGGGCGGCGGGCTTCCGGCTCGACGCCGAGGAGACCGTCACGATCCGCGCCAAATCGGTGATCCTCTGCACCGGTGCGGGCGGCTTCAAGCCAAACGGTTTCCCCCTGGGCGACCTGACCCATGACGGCACGGTGATGGCCTACCAGATCGGCGCCAAGGTCACCGGCAAGGAATGGAACGACGGCCATTCCACCCGCAGCGTCAACCCTGCCGCCTGCTACGACAACTGGGGCGACATGTTCGAGCGGATCCCCTCGACCAACGGCGTCGAGGTGCATCACGATCTGGGCGTGGACATCAACTACCGCGCCTATGTGCTGGGAAACCCGGTCGAAGGCGGGCCGGGTGCTGCGCAACCGACGGAAGAGATTGCGGGCGGGCCTTTCGTGCCAGAGGAATTTCAGGGGAGAGGTCAACCGCCTGGAGCGGCGGATGGAGAAGGCGGGGCACCCGGCGGCCGACCTCCGGGCAAGGGTGGTGCCCCCGGCGGGCCGCCCCCCGGCTTCGCGGCCAGTGCCAATGTCGGCGGGGCCTCTGCGGGCATGGCGATACACAAGTCCGAAGGGCTGGTGCCGGTGGACGGACACTGCGCCTCCAACATCGCCGGGCTTTACGCGGCGGGCGATGCACTCGGCAGCCATATGGCGGGCGGGATCTACACCCAGGTCGGCTCGTCGCTGGCCGGTTCCGCCGTGCAGGGCGCCATTGCGGGCGAGGCGGCAGCGGAATATGCCGCGGGCGTGGACGTGCCGACCATCTCCGACGCGCGCCTGACCGAGATCACCGACGAGATCCTCGCCCCCCTGCGGCGTGAGGCGGGCTATGGTCCGGCCTGGGTCACCCAGACACTGCAAGGGATCATGATCCCGAACTTCGTCCTCTACATCAAGAAAGCCGCGATGATGCAGGCAGCGCTCGCCTATATCGAGGAGTTGCGCGACCACCATACGCCGATGCTGCGCGCGGCCAACTTGCACGAACTGCGGCTCGCATTCGAGACCCGCAACATGATCCTTTCGGCCGAGATGAAACTGCGCGCCTCATTGATGCGCACTGAAAGCCGATGCAGCCACTACCGGCTGGATTATCCGGACTTGGATGACACGAATTGGCGCGCCTGGATCAACATCTATCGCGGCGAGGACGGAACGATGCAGCTTGAAAAACAGCCCTTCGATAGCTGGCCCGGATAGATCGGCGGTAGGGGTGTGGCCCTTCGGAGCGATGCAGCGCGGTGAGCGATGCTGTCCCCGGGCGGTGTGCGCCCTCCATCCTTTGCACGGAATTCTGAGTATGCGCGCGGGGCGATGTGCGATGAGCAGATGGCGATTGCATTCTCCGCCATAACGCAGCCGCCAAAGCTGCACTCCCCTACGGCACCCATCGAGGATCGGGCGGACTCTCGGTTGACCTGAGCCTGTCGGCGGACGCACGGGCTCAAAGCATGCTAAAGTGGTCGCGACGCGCCGAGACCTGCCACATGAGTTGCTCACTCCGACGGCCGCTTCGTCCCGCGACGCCGACATCACTATTTTCGAGACCGGCGCCTTGCCATCTTCGAAAGCGCTTCGTCGTGCCGCGTGGCGGCGAGTCTCTCCGGCCAACGATGGTACAAACCGAAACGCGTTTTGGATTGGCGCCAAGTCCAAAGCGACCCAACATCTCGCATCTCCGCGCCTGAGTTTTCACGATTCATCCATGGCCACGAGGCAGATCCTGAACGAAAGTGATCCGTAGGTAACAGCGCGGTCTATCATGTACTTGACGCTCGCCCGCATCACATCGTTGCCACATTCGAGAATTCTACTATGACGCGACTGCAACGGATTGGTTCGGCGGAGAAAACCTATGCTGCGTTTCACCATATCGCTTGTCGCAGGCGCCTTCTTCTCCACCGCCTCGGCAATAGCGCAGACACCGGTCGAACTGGCACGGCATGCGATCGATACCGGCGACTTCGCGGCGCTTGAAACCCTACTCGCGGATCAGACCGAATCGGCGCACGAGACACGAGACTTATCTGCGCTGCGCGGCCTTTTTGGAACGTTGTTTGAAACGGCGAACTCCGCGCGTCTGGAGCGAGAGGAGGCATGGCTGGCGGCGTATCCCAACTCGGCCTACGCGGCGTCGGCGCTCGGCTGGTCACACATGCATCTGGCTGTTCTGGCGCGCGGGACAGCGTCAACGCGGTTCACCTCCGGCGAGGCGTTTGCTGCGCATCGCGAAGAATTGTCGGTGTCGCTGGCGATGACGGATCGGGCCCTCAAGGGCGATCCCGATTTCGTACCGGCGCTCGACCTTGCAATCGTGCTTGCCATGTATGGTGGCGGCCAGTCCGCCGTTTCGTCCCTCGTTGAACGAACACTGTCGGTCGCACCAGACCCGCATGCCCTCGTCCTCGGGCTGACGGCGCTCTCTCCGCGCTGGGGCGGGAGTGTCGGGCAGCAGTTCGCATTGTGCGACACCGCAAAGGATAAGCTGCCAGGCTTCGATGACGACATCTGCCTGATCTATGTCACCTTCTCGGAAGGGCTGGACGGTGAGATGCGTCAGAAGGCGCTCGCCGCGCTCGAAAAACGCGACGAGTCCTTGCTCGACTTCGCGCGCGCGGACGCCTATCGCCACGAATGGCGCGGCCGACCCGGGGCCGCGGAGAAGTCGATGCAATTCCTCATGCAGAGGATCGGGCCGGGTGCGGGTTTCGACGCCCTCGAAAGCGATCTTCGCTTGATCGCCCATACCTTCAGGGATCCCTTCTTTGAGATCGATGCCGAGGATGCCATAGTGGCCGCGCTGAGGGAGACGCTGCGCGACAGCCCCGAAGATTATCGCGTTCTGGGACGGCTTCTTGCCGGCATCTTCGACAATAGCCGCCCGGACGTTGCACTGGAACAGGCGGACGAGGCGCGCGCGCTGTGGCGCGCGATGCTTGTCCGGGGGCGCTACAATCCCGAGGTCTGGGCGTCCGGCGAACGCCTGGAGCGGTATCTCGGGAGCTGGACCAAACCAGCGCTGACAGGTCCCTATGCCGTCAACGAGATCTACTACAGCAATCACGGTTCCAACCCGCTCAGACAGTATGTCATTGACCTTTTCCGGTTGCACGAAATGGCGCGCCGGCCGGAAACGCTTCCTGCAGGCACCACGCTCGACGACCTCGGCGACGATGTCCTCCTTTGCCCGATGTTCCGCGCGCAGAGGCTTTTCGCCGCTATTTGCGAGCGTTCGTCGCGGGAGCGCGGATGCAGTTCGGCGGGGGCGGACGCCAACGTGCCCGACGAGGTCCGCCGCCTGATGTCCAGGACCGAAGCCTGCCGTTGGGAGCGGACTGCACCGGTCGCGGAACTCAGGTTCCAGCCGGTTTCGGTTTCACACTTCCTCGGGGATGACAAATGATCCGGATTGCACTGACGCTGATATTGCTCATGTTGGCGCACCCGTCGCTGGCGCAGGATCCCGTCGATCAAGTGCGCGCGCTTCTCGACGCCGGTGATGTCGACGGGCTTGAGCAAACCCTTCGCGCCCTGCACGATGCGCAGCGCGCGGGCGGGAGCGCGGCCGCACTTCGCGCGGTCAACGCGCGGCTCTTCGAGACCACCCACCCGGAGCGAGGTGAAGTGATCCGGCGCTGGCAGGAGAGTCGTCCGGATTCGGTCTACGCCGCCACGGCCGCGGCGTGGCGGGCGATCAAACTGTTCGAAGCGGTCGGAAACCCCGATGACCGCTATCAGGTCCCTGTTTCCCCCGCGGGACTGGCGGCCTATGACAAGGCGAAGAGCGAAGCCCAAACGGCGATGGAGCGCGCGCTCGACCGCGCGGGCGACTATCCCCCGGCGCGCGATGCCTGGTTCCGGCTGCGTGCGGTCTCTCCGAAACGCGACGGGGTTGGCGAGATGGCCGAGGCCTTGATTTCCAGCGCGCCAGAGGCTGAGAGCATCCGTGTCATTCTCGCCGCGACGCAATATTGGTCTCCGCATCCCGGGCAGGACGTCCTCGGCGCCTGCCTCACCTACGCGCCCCTGACACGGGAATATGACGTTGACCGCTGCGTCATCGAGGCGGCCATTGCCTACGATGTCGGAAGCGACCTGCATGACAAGGCCGCCGAGGCGCTAATAGGGATGGATGATCCCGCGCTCGACCGGGCACATCTTCAACAGGCGGTATGGGCGAGCGGCCCGGACAGCTGGGATCTCGACCGGATCAAAACCTGGTATCGCCGCATGCCGCTTTCGACTGCCGATCTGAACTGGTACGTGACCACCGGTCGCAGGATCGCGTCGATCGGCAAGCGTCCGGAAATCCTCGTCGCCGGATCGAACCGGGCGCTCGACGAAATCGCGGTTCGGATACCTGACAATCCTCTGGACCCGTCACTGCGGGCCTTGGAAGCGGCGTTGCGTCTCGAACGATATCTGCGCGACCATGATGCGGAGGACCTCGCGCTCGCCCGGGAAGCCTGGGAGGCTGGCGTGGTGTACGGCGGCACCTCCGCAGACTATTGGCAAGCGGGCAGCCTCTTGGCCACTGTCGACAGGGCGCAATGGGACGTCGCGGACGCATTCGTGTTCCACGAGAACGCGATCGCGTATTCCGGGCAGAGCGTCGCCAATCTCGTGTTCGCCTTTTACTGGATGGATGAAGCGCGCATTGCCGCCGAGATGGCCGACGGCACGTCGGGAGCGGGCGAAGCACGGGAACGGCTCCAATGTCCGATGCTCCGCGTGGCCCGGCTTGCCGACGCGCTTTGCAAGAAGGACCCGTCTGCGGCCATGTTCTGCGATCCCGCGCAGCCCCCCTTCGCGCACGGGCCCGAGGTGCTCGCGTCAGGGCGCGAAACCTGCTCGGAAGTCGCCAACGCACGGCTGTCGTCCATCAAGTTCGAACCCGTTCCCTACGCAGACGTGTCGTTGCCTTGGAAATAGGGTCAATCGATGAGGGAAGGGGTGGAGGGATGGAACTGCAAAGCTGGTCGGACGCGCTCTCGCTGAAGGTACGATCTATCGACGTTCCTTTCGCCTTCCGCCCTCTGGTCGGTCGGGCCGACAGTTGTAGGGTTGCTGTCGGCGAAGCTTCTTTACGGCCGACATTAGTGGACAGTCAGTGTCGAGCCGACGGCATCCGAACTTGTCAACATCCGCGCTGTAAGGACATTCCCCTCTCAACACGGCAAAGAATCTATTTCCACCCGAGTTGCTGTTTAACGCGGTCGCTAACAGCCGAGGCTGTGTGGAAGCCCATGAAGAGACTGACACACCGGCACAACTCTGATGATGTGACCGTCCTCCTTTGTGGATCGTCGCAGACCCACCTTGGCACATCGATGCCGTCGGGGGGCGGTCACATCATCAAAGCCGACAAACACCTATCGGCATTTCAGAAATTCTAATGCGATGCCTCGGGAACGCGTGCCGCGGAATTGAAAACGCCGGCAGATGAATCTGCCGGCGTGTCCCTCCTGGGGTTAATCGATGAAGCGCTACCCGCGGAATGCCCACCCGCTGCCGTGCTCCTCCGGCCCGCCGCTGCCCGGTCCCGTTTGCTCGACGTCGGAGGCCTCATCGCGAATGTCGAGGACTGAACCCTGAGGAAGGATGACCCTCCCGGGCCCATTCTCAGAAAGCGCCAGTTTCGGGGACGTCGGCACGATCGCGAACGATGCGAACAGGGATTCCTCGAGCTTTTGCAGGTATTCGACCGAATAGGGCTTGTCGATCAGTTGGAACTGCAGCGAACGGTGCTGGTTCAGAGCCTTGATCGCCGCCATCGCTTCGCGCACAACGTCTTCGTTCCAGGCGGCCTGCTTCGGCGAGCGGGAGCGAAGATCGCGCCTGGTGGCGATCCAGACCTGTGCGTGCACTCCGTCGAGCCCTTCCTCGCTCGCACGCACTTCCTGCCACGACCCGTCGATCTGCACTTCGATCGCGCCGATGTCCGCCTCATCCCAGCGGATGCTGAAGTGGCGTGGGCCGCCGCTGACAATGCTGTGCGCCAGCGCCTCGTTCTGATGGCGAACCCCCAGGACCGTTATCCCCTCCTTCGTTCCCTTCATCGTTCGGGAGATCCCGAACGCGAGCCGTTTCCGGCGTTTGTCGGGCGCTGCTTTCAGGGGGTAGTTGCCCTCGCGGTGATCCCGCTCCCACTGCTCGCGCGGCGTCCGGCCACCCAGCCCCCGGCGGGGGGTATTGTGGTAGATGTCGACGATCCAGCGCACCAGAATGCGGCAGATGTCTTCCGCATCGAGGCAGGCACGCTTCTCGGCCGGATGGTCGCCCTTTTCGACGACATCCGAGAAGGTTCGCCCGGACAGAAGCGGTAGCAGATTGCTTCCGATGGTCCCGAAGATCCGCTCCCCGGTTCCGCGCATGGTTGCCGCACCGGCGATGGTGCGCAAATGCGTCATGCCGAGGTCGCAGCAAGTGTCGGTGAAGGCCTTGGCTTTGAACGCACTTCCGTTGTCCGTGGCAATCAGTTCCGGCGTGCCGGCCTCGCTCCAGCGGCACTTCGCACCGGTCGCATCGGAGATCTCGCCCTTGTCGCTCACCACCATTCTCAGACAGTTGGCGGCGGAACTTTCCCTTGGGTTTTTCGTCAGCATGAAGCCGAGGATGATCTTGGTTCGGCAGTCGATCGCGAGCGTGGCCCACCAGCGCGCCTTCTTGTCGTCCAGCCCGAGGCCCTGAAGCTCCTCGTCGGTGAAGAGTTTCAGCAGCCCAGCCTTTGCCATGACTGTCATTAGGTCGATCTTCGTCTCATCCATCTCGACCCGCTCGAGCGGGCGCGAGACCTCGATGCCCTTGTTGACGGGCCGATGATCGTTGATCGTCTTCTCGATCCCGTACCGCGCGAGGGTGACCGAGAACTTGTCCAGACCGTCGATATACTGGCGAATGGCGTGCCGCCCCGGCACCCTGAGGACAGGAAGCCCGGCCGCTTCGCGACGCTTGTTCTCATCGTGGAACGCGTCCTTGACTGCCTTCTCGGTCAGCAGCTTCGTCATTCGGTTCAGTGTGAGATAGTTTTCGTTCACGGTCTTCGCCAGCAGGGCGTTGGTTTTGATGTCATAACCGTTGTCCCTGCGCCCCCGCAGGGAAGTACGGGGCGCCAGACCGATCTTTCCGTCTCTCTCGAAGTCGCGCACGTAGCCCAGCAGGGTCCTCGGATGGACGCCAGAGACCGCCGCCACCAGCTTCCCACCGTGCCTTTTGGTTGCGGCGGCATCAGAACCGGGATCCCGCAGCATGTCCTGCTGATCGACCCTGTCCTTCATGTATGCGACTGCACCCCCGGCGATCGATGCCTGCTTGGCCGAGATCGAACTCTCCGTCCTATGGACGAGCCCATTGTTGAATTGGTCGAGGAAAGACTGGACGAGAGCGAACCTCAGGTCGACGACTTCCTTGTCCTCCGGACGCAGGGCGGCCAGACAGTCGTCGCCGATCGGCTTGGACTCGCGGCGGATCACCGTGTCCGGACTGAAGAAACTGACCTTGTGCTTGATCCGACCGCTCGACGAGAGTTCGTTGATGATCTGGAACGGGAAGGTCTGTGCCAGCCCCTTGCCGTCCACAGGGACGAGCACAAAGGATTCGGCCGTTCGGGCGAGAAGGCGGAACGCGACTGCGTCGATCGTGACGCGGTCGTATCGGTAACGCCATCAACTGGTATGGCGCCGCCCTCTCCGATCTGCATCGCGAAGTTTCCGGCGGCAGGGCGGCGGCACGCCGTTGACATCCAAGGGGGGCGCAGGTGACTGCGCCCCCCCCTGACGGCTCCCGGTTCCCGAAGCCAAAAGGCGGCAAGGTATGATCGCCTTCAGCCCCTCGACGCGCGCGCGATGATCAGGACAGATTGGGAGTGTCTGAGGACGCGCTTTTACACCCTGATCCACAATCGCACCGAAAGAGCGGCCACTGACCAGTTCCGCTGGCTCCACCCGGAGTCCCAGAACCCCGACGGCCGCGCCGCCGCGAAGCAGGGAAAAATCGGCTTCGCCGCCGCCTACGAGGATGGCAGGGCCGCCCGATCCTCCCCCCGATCACATCGCGGTCGTCTGCGAGGTTTCGATCGCCTTTGGCGAAGCCGACACCGAACGCATCGCCTGCCCTCACCTCCGCAGCCGCGCCGGGACCTTTGCCCCTTCGAAACCCGCACCGGCCTCGGCATGGTCGAGGTGACCGAAGGATATCGCTTTTCGCTTCGACCGTCGCAAAATCAGAAGTCGGAGGTTTGCATTTCACCTGCCACCGCAATAAATCCTGCATGTATGACAGCGAATTTTTCTGCTCAGCAATTTCAATAGTTTAGCAGCGGAGGGCGATAATATCTGGACAAAAGGGTGCCAAAAACCCCCGAAAAGGGCGTTTTCTCCCAGACTCCTCAGTTGAAAAGCGGCGCTCACCTCACCCGCATTTCGAATGGCCGCAGGAGGGGCAGGTCATGCAGCCTTCGATCATCTGCATCCCGAACTGTCCGCAGGACGGACAGGCAGGCCCGCGCGGGGATTCGCCCACCGCCATGAGCTGCGCCTTCGGGTCGGATTTCAGGCCGAGCCCCTCGCCCTCGATGAAGCCGATGGCGATCATGTGGCGTTCGATCACGCCGCCGATGGCGGCGAGGATGGAGGGGATATAGCGACCTTGCATCCAGGCCCCGCCGCGCGGGTCGAAGACGGCTTTCAGCTCTTCCACGACGAAGCTCACATCGCCCCCGCGCCGGAACACCGCCGAGATCATCCGCGTCAGAGCGACCGTCCAGGCGAAATGCTCCATGTTCTTGGAGTTGATGAAGACTTCGAAGGGCCGCCGGTGCCCGCCCTGCACTATGTCATTGATGGTGATGTAGATCGCGTGCTCGCTGTCCGGCCATTTGAGCTTGTAGGTCGCCCCTTCCAGCGCCTGCGGCCGGTCCAATGGCTCGGAGAGATAGACGACCTCCGCCCCGCTGTCGGCCTCGGGCACCTTCTCCTCTTTCTCGGAAACCGAGAGGACGGAGCCTGTCACCGCGTTCGGGCGGTAGGTGGTGCAGCCCTTGCAGCCCTGATCCCAAGCCGCCATGTAGACGTCCTTGAAGGCCTCGAAGCTGATTTCCTCGGGGCAGTTGATGGTCTTCGAAATCGACAAATCCACCCATTTCTGCGCCGCCGCCTGCATCCGCACATGGTCGAGCGGCGGCAGGGTCTGTGCGTTGACGAAATGCTCCGGCAAGGGCTTGTCGCCGAACCGTTCGCGCCAGAGCTGGACGGCGTAGTCGACCACCTCTTCCTCGGTCCGCGAGCCGTCCTTTTGCAGGACCTTGCGCTTGTAGGCATAGGCAAAGACCGGCTCGATGCCAGAAGAGACGTTGCCGGCATAGAGGCTGATCGTGCCCGTGGGCGCGATGGAGGTCAGAAGCGCGTTGCGGATGCCGTCCTTGGCGATGGCGTCGCGCACATCGGCGTCCATATGCTTCATGTTGCCCGAGGCGAGGAACTTCTTCGCGTCGAAGAGCGGGAAGGCCCCCTTTTCCTTCGCCAGATCGACCGAGGCGAGGTAGGCCGCCCGCGCGATGCGGTGCAGCCAATCTTCGGTCTGCTTCGCGGCCTTCTCAGAACCGTACCGAAGGCCGACCATCAGAAGCGCGTCCGCCAAGCCGGTGACGCCGAGCCCGATCCGGCGCTTGGCCTGCGCCTCGGCCTCTTGCTGAGGCAGCGGGAAACGCGAGGCATCGACGGTGTTGTCCATCATCCGCACAGCCGTCCGGGTGAGATCTTCGAGCGCATCGAGGTCGAGCGCCGCGCCCTTGCCGAAGGGGTCCGTGACCAGCCGCGCGAGGTTGATCGAGCCCAGAAGACAGGCGCCGTAAGGCGGCAGGGGTTGTTCGCCGCAGGGGTTGGTGGCGGCGATGGTCTCGACATAGTTAAGGTTGTTCGCGGCGTTGATGCGGTCGATGAATATCACACCCGGCTCGGCATAGTCGAAGGTCGCCCGCATGATCCGGTTCCAGAGATAGCGCGCCTCGACCGTCTTGTAGACCTTGCCGTCGAAGATCAGTTCCCAAGGCTTGTCGGCCTTCACGGCTTCCATGAACGGGTCGGTGACGAGGACGGAGAGATTGAACATCCGCAGCCGCGCCGCGTCCCGCTTGGCCTCGATGAAGGCCTCGATATCGGGGTGATCGCAACGCATGGTCGCCATCATCGCGCCGCGACGGGAGCCTGCCGACATGATGGTGCGGCACATCGCGTCCCAGACATCCATGAAGCTCAAGGGACCGGAGGCGTCAGCGGCGACACCCTTCACCTCGGCACCACGTGGCCGGATGGTGGAGAAGTCATAGCCGATGCCGCCGCCCTGCTGCATCGTCAGCGCCGCCTCTTTCAACCCGTCGAAGATGCCGCCCATGTCGTCGGGGATCGTGCCCATGACGAAGCAGTTGAAGAGCGTGACGCTGCGGCCGGTGCCCGCACCCGCTGTGATGCGCCCGGCGGGGAGGTATTTGAAATCCTCAAGGGCGGCGTAGAAGCGGTCTTCCCACGCGGCCGGGTCCGTTTCGACGGCGGCCAGCGCGCGGGCGATGCGTCGCCAGCTATCCTCGACCGTGCCGTCAATGGGGGTGCCGTCCGCCTGCTTGAAGCGGTATTTCATGTCCCAGATCTGCTCGGCAATCGGGGCGGCGAAACGGGTCATCGGCAGCGGTCCTCGGGCTTCTTCGGGGATTACCGCACCGTGGGCGCGGGACGCGAGGATACTCCTCGCCCGTATCAGGGTCAACTTGATCTCGCGGTGCCGGGCGCTAGAATGTCAAGGTCTTGGGGGTGCGATGACCAGATTCGTCCATCTTCTGAAACTCTGCGTCGGCGCGGATATCGGTCGAGGACCTGCTCGACTGGCATCGCACCCATCCATCGCCGTTTCCGACGGGCGAACGGCGGCATGTGACCCGTATGTGGCCCAAGCGCGAGGCGGAGATTATGGCGGGCGGCTCGCTTTACTGGGTCGTGAAGGGCGTGATCCTTTGCCGCCAGAGAATCGTGCGGCTGGATGAGGTCGATCGCGGCGACGGCGTCCGCCGCTGCGGCATCATCATGGACCCCGAGGTGATCCGCACCGAAGCCGCCGCGCGGCGGCCGTTTCAGGGCTGGCGCTATCTGAATGCGGAGGACGCGCCCCGCGACCTGCCGAAGGGGCGCGCGCATGACAGCGCCTTGCCCGAGGATATGGCGCTGGCGCTGGCCGAGATCGGGCTACGCTGACCGCAAAGCCGGGGGCTTCGCGCCCCCGGGCCCCCGCGGGGTACTTCCGCAATGAAGAAGCTCAGAGTGTCGGGGAGGTGATGCCGAGCTTCTCGAGCAGCGGGTCAAGCACGGCTTGCGCGCCGTTCTCCCAATCGGCGGCGCGGGCAGCGTAGAGCGTTGCCTGGCTTCGGTGGATGAGACCGTCGGCGAGGGTCTTGAGGTGGTTCGCGCGCAGCGTCTCGCCGGTCGATGTGATGTCGGCGATGGCTTCGGCAGTGAGGTTTTTCACCGTGCCTTCGGTCGCACCCTGGCTGTCGACGAGTTGATAGTCGGCGACGCCGTGTTCGGTCAGGAAGTCGCGGACCAGGCGGTGATACTTGGTGGCGATGCGCAGGCGATGACCGTGAACGCGGCGGAAGGCGGCGGCGGCGGCGTCGAGATCATCGAGCGTGTCGACATCGGGCCAGCAGGCGGGGACGGCGATGATGAGGTCGGCCTGGCCGAAGCCGAGGGGGCTGAGTTCGGCGACCTGGCGGTCCCAGTCGGCGAGCTTGTCACGGACGAGGTCCGATCCGGTGACGCCGAGATGGATGCGGCCCGTCGGCCAGTTCACGGGGGATTTCGCCCGCGGAGAGGAGGACGAGTTCTAGCCCGGCGACGCCGTCGACCGCACCGGCATATTCCCGGTCGGACCCCGCCTTGCGGAGCGTGACGCCGCGAGCGCCGAACCAGTCGAAGGTCTGGTCCATGAGCCGGCCCTTTGAGGGGACGCCGAGTTTCAGCATCACGCTTCCCCCTTCAGATCGGCGACGAGGCCGGGGCGGATGACGCCGCCCACGGCGGGGATCGACCGGCCTGCCCCGAGGACCGTCGTCAGTGCATCATAGCGCCCGCCCGAGGCGACGGGGGGCAGATCAGGGTCGGCGGCGTGGAAGGCGAAGACGAAGCCATCGTAGTATTCGAGCGTCGTGCGCCCGTGCGACGCCTCGAAATCGAGGTTCCCGACGTCGATCCCCTTCGCGGCGAGGGCGTTCAGGCGCGCCTCCATCCGGTCTGTGGCCGGGGCGATGGCGGGCATGTCGCGGGCGAGGTCGCGCAGGTGGGTCAGAGCGGCAGGGCTTTTCGCGGCGAGGTTCAGCAGGTCTTCGAGCCGCGCGACCTCTTCGGCGGAAATCGGCGGGGTAGCGGCGTCCGCCTGCAGGGCGGCGAGGCGGGTGGCGATTTCCGCTTCGGTCCGCAGGCCGATGGATGGGGCGGAGCTGCAGCGGATCGCCCGCTCCGAGCGCCGCGAGAAGACGCGCGCGGCTCTCCGGCACGGGCGAGCGACCGCCGAAGCGGTCGAGAAGTTGGGTGAAGCGGCGCGGACGCCAGATGTGGCGGAGAAGCGCCGCCTTGCGGCTGTCGAGCGTCTTCAGGCCGCGCACCGCCGCCATCAGGATCGCGATGTCACCGGTGACCGCGCGGAGGTTCAGGCGCGCGAGGAGATCGGCGAAAAGCGCGAAGACCTCGGCATCGGCGCTTTCGGGATCTTCACGCGTGAAGACCTCGTAACCCACCTGAAAATATTCGGATTTTCTGGCGGTCAGGTGTTCCTGCTTGCGGAAGACCTCGCCCATGTAGCAGTAGCGGGCGGGCTCCGCGCCGTCGGTCATGTGCATCTGCACGACCGGCACGGTGAAGTCCGGGCGCAGCATCATCTCGCCGTGCAAGGGGTCGTTCGTTACATAGGCGCGGGCGCGGATGTCCTCGCCGTAGAGGTCGAGAAGCACCTCGGCCGGTTGCAGGATATCGGCTTCGACCGGAACCGCCCCCGCCTCGCGGAAGGCGGCCATCAGGCGGTCGGCCTCGGCCCGCGCTTCGGCCCGCTCGCGCCATTCAGGCGGACCCCAGGAGGCGCCTGACCTCGGCCACGAGGTTGTCGCGCGGCACCTCGGTCTGGGCGGGCTGGCTCTTCCATTCCTCATGGCTCGCCTCGGCGGCGATCTTGGCGCCGAGGTAGAGGTCCTTGAGCTGGACGACGCCCTTCGCCGCCTCGTCTCCGCCCTGGATCACGGCCACGGGGGAGTTCCTTTTGTCGGCGTATTTCAACTGGTTACCGAAGTTTTTCGGATTGCCGAGATAGACCTCGGCGCGGATGCCCGCCTGCCTGAGGTCGGTGGCCATCTTCTGGTAATCCGCCATGCGGTCGCGGTCCATCACGGTCACGACGACGGGGCCGCGCGTGTCGGCCTGCATCCGGCCCTTGGCGTGTAGCGCGGCCAGCAGGCGGTCGACGCCGATCGAGACGCCGGTGGCAGGGACGGACTGGCCGGTGAAGCGTTTGACGAGGTCGTCATAGCGCCCGCCGCCCGCGACGGAGCCGAACTGGCGCGGGCGGCCCTTTTCGTCGGTGATTTCGAAGGTCAGTTCGGCCTCGAAGACCGGGCCGGTATAGTAGCCGAGACCTCGGACGACGGAGGGGTCGATGACGATGCGATCGGGGCCGTAGCCTTGGGCGTCGAGGAGTTCGGCTATCTGTTCGAGTTCGTCGACACCTTGCGTCCGATTTCTGATGTGCCGACTGCCGCCTTTAAATTATTAAGTGTCTCGGCGTTCGTCCACACCTTTGGACGTCAGGAAAGGCGACAACTGGCTGTGCGTGATCATGCGGTTCAGGCCGACGCCTTCAATAGAAAGCACCCGAAGCGTCCAGCCGTCCTTGGTCAAGAGTTCCCTAACGCCTAACTCCGCCCACTTTGTCAAACTTGTCGCTATCGTGCGCAGAACGTTCGCTTGCCAGTTCTCTTTGCTTTCAATGACCCTAACCGCTGCTGTCCGAACCAATAGTTCTCGGCCCAAAAGGAAAGCTGGCATCAATAGCGATTTTGCGCGACAAGGTCCAACATCACCGTTCAGAACCTTGCGGTTATTCACCCGCACCACATAGTCCCCGCGGGGAATGCCGACCTCTTCGAGGGCGTCGGCGAGCATGGCGCAAATCTCGGCGTCCGCTGCGACCGAAGCAGACCCGACCGTATCTGCATCGCATTGATAGAATTGGCGAAACCGCCCCGGCCCCGGCTTTTCATTGCGCCAGACCGGCCCCATCGCGTAGCGGCGATAGGGTGAGGCGAGGTCGTTGCGGTATTGCGCCGCCACCCGCGCCAAAGGCGCGGTCAGGTCGTAGCGCAGCGCGAGCCAGTCCATGTCCTCGTCCTGCCAGGCGAAGACGCCTTCGTTCGGGCGGTCGACGTCGGGCAGGAATTTCCCAAGCGCTTCAACGGTTTCGACGGCCGAGGTCTCCAAGGGGTCGAAGCCGTGGCGGTGGTAGACGGCGGCGATCTTGTCGAGCATCGCCTTGCGTTCGGTCACCTCCGCGCCGAAATAGTCGCGGAAGCCCTTTGGCGTCTCGGCCCTCGGCCGTCTCGGTCCCTTGTCCTTGGCCATCTGCCGACCCTTTACATGCGTTCGGGCGCGGGTGTAGCGGATGGGGGGGCGGGGAACAAGCGGCGGCGTCGGGGCGTGTCGGGTCTCCGTCGGATCGGCGTAGTTTATGCGTAGGGCATGCGTAGCTACACGCTGTCGGGACGGAAGAGACGGGAGGGGCGATGAGCGAAAGGCTGGACAAGGCGGAGGAAGAGATCGCGCATCTGAGGAAAGCGGTCGACGACCTCTCGGACGTCTTGGCCCGTCAGACGCGGGAGATCGAGGTGCTGAACCGCCGCCTTGGCCTTTTGATGGAACGCGCGGCGGAGACTGAGGCGGAGGCGTCGGGGACCGTGCCGCTGGCCGATCAGAAGCCGCCGCATTGGTGAGGGGCGTGGCGGGGTGAACCCCGCCCTACGGGTCTTGCCCTTTCGCGTCCGCGCCTGACAGTTTTGCGGCGCCAATTCGCGGAACGACCCCATGCCCCATCTTCTCAAGCGTCTTTTCGGCAAGCCGCACTGGCCGACCGTCCTTCTGACCTATGTCATCGGCGGCGCGGGCGGGCTGCTGGCGACGGTGTTGCATCTGCCCTTGCCGATGCTTCTCGGCTCGCTTCTGGCGGTCGGGGCGGCGGCGCTCTTTGGACCTCAGGCCGATGGGTCATCTGCCGCAGGCGCCGCAGAAGGTGCGGATGATCTTCATTCCGGTCATCGGCGTCGCCATCGGCGGGGCGGCGCGGCCGGAGATCCTGGAGCAGGCATGGGAGTGGATCCCGTCGCTTCTGATCCTCGCGGTGTTCATTCCGGTGATACACTACCTTGGCTTCCGGATGCTGACCGCGACCGGGCGGACCGACCGGCTGACGGCGTTCTACGGCACCGCGCCGGGCGGGCTGGTCGAGACGGTGCAGATGGGCGAGGAGGCGGGGGCGGATATCCAGATGCTCGCCATGCTGCAATTCCTGCGGCTGATCCTGACCATCGTCGTCGTGCCCTTTGCGTTCACGATGATGGAGGGGCATGCGGTCGGCTCGGCGGGGGGTGCCAGCGTGCCGGGGCATGGGTTCGGGCCGGTCGATGTGGCGATCCTTCTGGTCTGCGCGGTGGTGGGGGCGCTGATCGGGGTGAAGCTGAAACTGCCGGCGGGGCATGTGCTGGGGCCGATCATCCTGTCGGGCGCGGCCCATGTGACGGGGCTGACGCAATCGGTGCCGCCCTCATGGCTGGTGGCGGTGACGCAGGTGGTGATCGGCACCTCGCTCGGCGTGCGGTTCGCGGGGATGCCGAAGCGGCGGATTCTGGATGCGTTCGGCCTTGCGCTGATGAACGGGACGCTGACCATCGGCGGGGCGGCGGCTTTGTCCTACCTGATCGCCGATCTGGTCGACAAGCCCGCGCGGGCGGTGTTCCTGTCCTTCGCGCCGGGGGGGCTGGTCGAGATGGGGCTGATCGCGCTCAGCCTCAACATGTCGATCCTTTATGTCACCGCGCATCATCTTCTGCGGATCATCCTGGCGGTGAGTTTCGCGCGGGCGTTCGGGCGGCGGATCGGTTAAGCGCAGGTCGCCACGCAGCATTGGCTGGAATATGCCGAAACCGGCGCCTTCGCCGCCTTGCGGGTTCAAAGCAAGGGAATGCTCCCTATGTCGAACCTGAAAGGAGAAAGCCCATCGAACCCGGTGTCCTCGTGATCTTCGCGATCAGCTTCGTGATCATCGGCTATCTCGCCTGGCGCTCGTTCCACTGAGGCGCGGTCCGGCTCGTGGGCTTTAGGACCACGGAAAGGAGAGTCCGACCATGATGACCGTTCTGAGAATCCTCACCCTCGGACTGACCGCGCTCCTGCTGATCCCAAGCGGGGCGCATCTGTTCGAACTGCCCGGCAAGATCGACCTTGGCCGCGACGCCTATTTTACCGTTCAGGGCATCTATGCCGGCTGGTCGCTGTTCGGCGTGGCGATCTTCGCCGCCATCGGCGCGAATGTGCTTCTCTTCCTGCTTGAACGCCGGCGCCATCCGGCGACCGCGCATTGGGCCCTGATCGCGGCCGCGCTGATCACCGTCAGCCTTGGGATCTTCTTCGCATGGGTCTTTCCCGGCAATCAGGCCACGGCGAACTGGACGGTCCAACCCGACAACTGGGAACACCTCCGCCGCAACTGGGAATATGGCCATGCCGCCAATGCAGTCATCGTCGGTCTTGCCCTGATCGCTTGCGCGCTGGCGGTGGTGAAGCGGACGTGAGGGGTTTTCGGTGACGGCTCAGACCTCCTCGACCAGCACCACCCCCGCCATCGCCTTGATCGCGCCCTTGATCTGGGGGTTCACCGGGTAATCGCGGCCGGTCGAGATCTCGACCTCTTCCCCCGTCTCGCGGTCGGCGATGCAGAAGAGGATCGGGCCACGGGTGCGGATCTTCGCCTCCTCCGCGATACGCTGGAGAAGGGCGGCGACGGAGGCGATGGCCTGATCGCTGTCGATATGAATGCGAAGGCCGGCGCCGCCGGCATCGGCGACGACTCCCTCCATCGGCGAGACGGAGCGCGCGACGGGGTCGAACTGGCCTTCGTTGAAGCGCGCCTCAAGCGTCATCACCACCTGATGGGTCTGATCGAAGACGCGGCGGCAGGCGTCGAAATCATCGGCGAAGAGCGCGATGCCCGCGACCTGACCGGTGGGATCGGAGATGTTCATGCGGAAGAAGCGGTTGCCGCGCGCGGATTTGCGTTCCTGAAGGCCCGAGACGAGGACGCCGACACGCGCCACCGCCGCGCCGTCGCGTTCGGCCTTCACCTGCAACTCGGCGAGCGTCATCAGCCCCTTGCGCTTCAGCGCGGGGGCATAGTCGTCAAGTGGGTGGCCGGAGAGGTAGAAGCCGATCGCCTGATGTTCCTGCGCCAGCCGGTCGGCGGGCATCCAGTCGTCGCAATTGGGCAGGCGCGGTTCCGGCAGGTCGTCGCCCGCCTCGCCGAAGAGCGACACTTGGGCAGAGGCGCGGCCTTCGTGAATCGCGGCGGAATAGGCGGAAAGCGCGTCCAGCGCGCCGAAGACGCGCGCGCGGTTGGGGTCGAGCTGATCGAAGCCGCCGGCCCGCGCCAGCATCTCCAGCGGCCGCTTGCCGATGCGCTTGAGGTCGACGCGGCGGGCGAAGTCGAAAAGCGTGGCGAAGGGTTTTTGCGCCCTTGCCTCGACGATCATCTTCATCGCCTCGACGCCGACGTTCTTGAGTGCGCCCAGCGCATAGACCACCTGCCCGTCGCTGACCGAGAAGGTCGCCTGGGAGCGGTTCACGCAAGGCGGCACGATGGTGATGTCGAGACCCCGGCGCACCTCTTCGGCATAGATCGAAAGCTTGTCGGTCAGGTGGATGTCGCAGTTCATCACCCCGGCCATGAACTCGACCGGGTGGTTCGCCTTCAGCCAGGCGGTCTGGTAGCTGACCACGGCATAGGCGGCGGCGTGGGATTTGTTGAAGCCGTAATTGGCGAACTTTTCGAGGAGGTCGAAGACCTCGCCCGCCTTCTTCCTGTCGACGCCGTTGCCGGTGGCGCCTTCGATGAATTTCGGGCGTTCCTTGGCCATTTCCTCGGCGATCTTCTTGCCCATCGCGCGGCGGAGAAGGTCCGCGCCGCCGAGCGTGTAGCCGGCCATGACCTGCGCGATCTCCATCACCTGTTCCTGATAGACGATGATGCCCTGCGTCTCGGCGAGGATATGGTCGATGGAGGGGTGGATCGATTCGAGATCCTTCAGCCCGTTCTTGACCTCGCAATAGGTCGGAATGTTCTCCATCGGGCCGGGGCGGTAGAGGGCCACGAGGGCGACGATATCCTCGATGCAGGTCGGCTTCATGCGCCGGAGCGCATCCATCATGCCCGAGCTTTCCACCTGGAAGACGGCGACTGTCTTCGCGGCGGCGTAGAGCTTGTAGGTGGGTTCGTCGTCGAGCGGAATGAGGCCGATATCGACCTCGACGCCGCGCAGCTTGAGCAGATCGAGCGCGTTCTGGATGACGGTGAGGGTTTTCAGCCCGAGGAAGTCGAACTTCACGAGGCCCGCCGCTTCGACCCACTTCATGTTGAACTGGGTCGCCGGCATGTCGGAGCGCGGGTCCTGATAGAGCGGCACCAGCTCGTCCAGGGGCCGGTCGCCGATCACGACGCCGGCGGCGTGGGTTGAGGCGTTGCTGAGCAGCCCTTCGACCTGTTGGCCGTAGTCGAGAAGGCGCTGCACCACCTCCTCGGCCTTCGCGGCTTCGCGCAGGCGCGGTTCGTCGGCGAGCGCCTTTTCGATGGAGACGGGCTTGACGCCCTCGACCGGGATCAGCTTCGACAGCCGGTCCACCTGGCCGTAGGGCATCTGGAGGACGCGACCGACGTCGCGGACGGCGGCCTTCGACAGCAGTGCGCCGAAGGTGATGATCTGGCCGACCTTCTCGCGCCCGTAACGTTCCTGCACGTAGCGGATGACCTCTTCGCGGCGGTCCATGCAGAAGTCGATGTCGAAGTCGGGCATCGACACCCGTTCGGGGTTGAGGAAGCGTTCGAAGAGGAGCGAATAGCGCAGGGGATCGAGGTCGGTGATCGTCAGCGCATAGGCGACGAGCGAGCCGGCGCCCGAGCCACGGCCGGGCCCGACCGGAATGTGGTGATCCTTGGCCCATTTGATGAAGTCGGCGACGATCAGGAAGTAGCCGGGAAAGCCCATCTGCTCGATGATGCCCAGTTCGAAGTCGAGCCGCTTTTCGTAGTCTTCGACCGGCACGGCATGCGGGAATGACGGCGAGACGCGCCTTCAGCCCCTCGGTCGCCTGACGGCGCAGTTCCTGCACCTCGTCATCGGCGAATTTCGGCAGGATCGGCGCGCGCTTCTGCGCCGCGAAGGCGCAGCGCTGGGCGATCTCGACGGTGTTTTCCAGCGCCTCTGGCAGGTCGGCGAACAGCGCCGCCATCTCGTCGGGCGATTTCAGGTAGTGCTGCGGCGTCAGGCGGCGGCGCGGTTCCTGCTGGTCGACATAGGCGCCCTCGGCGATGCAGATGAGGGCATCATGCGCCTCGTACATGTCGGGCTTGGGGAAATAGACATCGTTGGTGGCGACCAGCGGCAGGTTCATCGCATAGGCCATCTCGACATGGCCGCGTTCGGTCGCCTGTTCCGCCTCGGTATACTGACCGCCCTCGCCGGGATGGCGCTGCAACTCGACATAGAGCCGGTCGGGAAAGGTCGTGGCAAGCCGCAGCATCAGCGCCTCGGCCTTCGCGATCTGCCCGGCCTGCAAGAGCCGCCCGATGGGGCCGTCCGCGCCGCCGGTGAGGCAGATGAGGCCGTCGGAATGCGCCTCGAGCTCCTCGGGCGTGACATGAGGCAAAGCCCCGTCGCCGCGCATGTAGAGGCAGGAGTTGAGCTTCATCAGATGCGCATAGCCCGCCTCGTTCTGCGCGAGAAGAACGACGGGCGCGGGCGGGCGGGCGCGGTCGCCGGGTTGCACGGGGTCGTAATCGACCGCGACCTGGCAGCCGACAATCGGCTGCACCCCCGCGCCTGTCGCCAGAACCGAGAATTCCAGCGCGGCGAACATGTTGTTGGTGTCGGTGACGGCGATGGCGGGCATCGCCATCTTGTCGCAAAGCCCGACAAGCTTCTTCACCGGCACCGCCCCTTCGAGAAGCGAGTACTCGGTGTGAACGCGAAGATGGATGAATCGGGGAGCGCGGGCCATGCAACAGGCCTAGCGCAGTGCGGGCGGCTGGGGAAGCCGCCCGCGACCGGTTTTGTCAGATCGCCGCCGGACGACGGCGCACGAGGAAGGCGAGCGCCGCAAAGCACAGGAGCGCGCCGATACTGGCAAGGACGGCGAGGTCGTTCCATCCGGGCTTCATCACCATGAGCGCGATGATCGCCATCATGGTCGCGCATTCGAAGCGTGCCTGGCGCAGAAGGCGGCGCGCCTCGGAAAGGGCGTGGGCCTCGCGACCGACCTCCATCAGGTAGACGACGCGATCAGCGGCGGTCTTCATGATATTGGTGCAGAGACCGAAGGCCATGCCGAGGAGGGCGATCGCAAGGATGGACCAGGCCGACCAGGCCATTGCGCCGATGCTGAAGAGCCCTACGCCTGACACCAGCGTCAGAATCGCTGCCGGCATGAAGACGGCATGGCCGTGGGCTCCGAGCAGACGCATGAAGGACAAGAGCGACCGCCAGTCGCGCCGGCTTTCCAGGATTGTCCCGAAGATCGAGAAACAGAGTCCGCCGCCCACCCACGCGACAGCCGCCATCACATGTACAAATTTGAGAGCGAGGTAGATTTGCATTATTCACTTCCGAAATTGTTCGTGCAGAAACGTTAATGGCGAGCTTCTACATCTGCATTTCGGCGGACGGGAGGCAGGTTTTCCTGACCTTCCGATCAGGAAATCGCGATCGTGACGTGACGTAGCGTCCTTGCCACTTGGGTCCGCACGATATACTTAGTCATATGACTAACCATTATGACCAACTCGCCCCGCTCTTCCACGCCCTCGCCGATCCGACGCGCGGCGCGGTCGCCGCGCGGCTTGCCGATGGACCTGCCTCGGTCAGCGAACTGGCCCGACCCTTCGACATGGCGCTACCGACCTTCCTCCAGCACCTGAAGGTATTGGAGGCGGGCGGCGTCATCGTGACGGAAAAGACCGGGCGGACGCGGCTCTGCCGGATCAACCCGGCGGCCTTCGGCGCGGCCGAGGACTGGCTTTCCGCCCAGCGCCGGAAATGGGAGGCGCAGACCGATCGTTTGCAGGAGTTTCTCGAAGCGGGCCACGATCTGGACGACCGGCCCCACCCAACCAAGGAGATGCGCGATGAATGACCTTGACCTGATCCTGACCCGCCGCATGGCGGTCGCCCCCGAACGCGTCTGGCGCGCCTGGACGGAACCGGACCTGCTGAAGCAGTGGTTCACGCCGAAGCCGGTGGTGACGAAGGAGGCGGTGATTGAGTTGAAGCCCGGCGGGCGGTTCTACGCGCTGATGGTGATGCCGGACGGCACCGAATATCCCAACGAAGGCTGCGTATTGCTGGTTGAGCCGAAGCGGCGCCTGATCTTCACAGAATGCCTGCATCAGGGCTTTCGCCCGGCCGCGACCATGATGCTGCCGATGACCGCGGAAGTGCTGATCGAACCGGATGGTGACGGCACGCTCTATACCGCGCGCGCCTATCACGGCAGCGTTGAGACACGGAAGCAGCATGAGGAGATGGGCTTCCATGACGGCTGGGGAACCGCGGCGACGCAGTTGGAGGAACTGGCGAAGATACTCTGATCAGGGGTCGGGTCACGGGGCGAGGTGATAATCGGTGATCTTGCAGCGGAAATAGGCCTCATAGCCCTCGGGATAGACGTAGCCCACCTCCGCCGCGCCCGGAATGCGACGGGGGCCGATCTGGCGGTAGTCGCGGAAATAGCCGCGCCAGTCGCGCAGGACCTCCTTGCCCGAGGCGTCGCGCGCCGGGCGGCCCTTGGCCTCGATCTCCACGATGTCGCCCTGAGCGTCGAAGCGGAAGCTGACCCGCGCGGCCCCGGCGGGTGTCGCCAGACGCACCTCGGCGATATTGCGCGCGAGGATGCGCCATTCCAGATCGGGATTGCCGAGGATCGCATCCGGCGCCCACGGCAATTCGGCGAGATAGCGGTAGGCCTCGCCCAGAGTCATCGACGCGCCCGAGGCGCGGGCGACCGGGATGGAACCGAACAGCCGCGCCTCAAGCCGCCCCTCGCGCTGGACATACGCATCGACGATGCGGAGCTTGGGAAAGGGGCCGGCGTCCTGTCGGGCGAGCCAGACAAATCCCGGCGCGCCAAGGGCGATGGCCTGCCAGCCGCCAAAGCGCCCGAACTTGCCGCCCTGCGTGCGTGCGCAGGTCGCCCTCCTGCGTCAGCGTCGCGAGGCGCAGCTTTGTCCCGGCGGCGGCCCCGGCGCGGATCGCGAATTCGAGGACCGGCTGTGGCAGGCCCACGACAGGCCGCACTGGGCGGCATCTCGTGCAGTTTGGCGACGAGGCGCACGTTGCGCGAACGGAAGACGCCCGAAACCGCGACCTGCACTGCGAGGCAGGCGATCAGGACGAGAAACACAATTGCAACGGCCATCTGCATCGGAAAGGTCTGCCTGACGAGGGTTCCATCCCCCTTTGGCACGATATTACGCGACCCGCAGCTTAATACCAGCGCAGGTTGCATAACCTCTGGGCGGAAGTTGATTGTCGCTGAAAGAACGAAACACCTTTCGTGGAAGCAAGAAAGGTAAGTCTTGCCTTGTCCGAGGCTTCGGCGCTTCATGGGCTGGGAAGACGGCGCGTGGTCCCGCTTTACGCCGCATCGGGCGGGCACGCAATGCCGGGCGCAGAGAAGGCGGCAGGTTCGGTCGATGACCACAATCGCGTTTCTGTTGAACGGAACGCCGGTCCGCATGTCGGGCGAGGCGCCGACGCGGACGCTTCTTGACTGGCTGCGCGAGGATCGCGGCCTGACCGGCACCAAGGAGGGCTGCAACGAGGGCGATTGCGGGGCCTGCACGGTGATGGTGACCGATGCGGGACGGCAGCCGCGCGCTGAACGCCTGCATCCTGTTCCTGCCGCAGCTTGCACGGCAAGGCGGTGCGGACGGTCGAGGGGCTGACCGGTCCCGAGGGCGAGATGCATCCGGTGCAGACGGCGATGGTCGAGAAGCATGGCAGCCAGTGCGGCTTCTGCACGCCGGGCTTCGTCATGTCGATGGCGGTGGCGCAGAAGAACGGCGCGGTCGATCACGACGACTATCTGGCGGGGAATCTCTGCCGCTGCACCGGCTATGCGCCGATCATCCGGGCGGCGGAGGCGGTGGCGCGGGACCGCTGCGCCGGATTGGGTGGACGACGATCCGGGGACGCTGGCGACGATCGCGGACCCTACGCGCCCGACATCGTCGGATGAACTGGCGGCGTGGTATGTGGCGCACCCGGATGCGGTGCTGATCGCCGGGGCGACGGATGTCGGGCTTTGGGTGACCAAGCAGCTGCGCGACCTGCCGGAGGTGGCGTTCCTGCATGCCTGCACGGATTTGCAGCGGATCGAGACCTGCGAAGGATGGTATGCGCATCGGCGCCGGCGTGACGATTGCGGCGCTGCGCGAGGCAGTGGCGACGCCGCATCCGGCCTTCGCCGAACTGCTGCGCCGCTTCGCCTCGGAACAGGTGCGGGGGGCGGCGACCATCGGCGGCAACATCGCCAATGGCTCGCCCATCGGCGACGCGCCGCCGGCGCTGATCGCGATGGGGGCGGTCCTGCATCTGCGGAAGGGCGATGCGCGGCGGGACATGCCGCTGGAGGCATTCTTCCTCGAGTACGGCAAGCAGGACCGCGCGAAGGGGGAGTTCGTCGAGGCCGTGACGATCCCCGCCAAGGTGCCCGGCCTGGCCTGCTACAAACTGTCGAAAAGGTTCGATCAGGACATTTCCGCGGTCTGCGGATGCTTCAATCTGGGGTTGAGCGATTCGAAAATCGAAAGCGCAAGGATTGCTTCGGCGGCATGGCGGGCATTCCGAAACGCGCCTCGGCGGTCGAGGCGGCGCTGGTGGGCAAGGAGTGGAGCCTCGCGACGGTCGACGCCGCCCTGCCCGCCTTCGCGCGGGATTTCACGCCGATGACGGATATGCGCGCCTCAGCCGCCTATCGTCTGGAGGCGGCGCAAAACATGCTGCTGCGCTATTTCCATGAGCGGGAAGGCAGCAACGGTTTCGGTGCTGGAGGTATCGCGCATGAGCGTCGCGAAACCCCTTCCCCACGATTCCGGCGCGCTGCATGTCACGGGGCGTGCGCGCTATATCGACGATGTGCCGCTGCCGGCGAACACGCTGCACCTGGCCTTCGGCCTGTCGACTGTCGCGCATGGCGAGATCGTGTCGATGGACCTGTCGGACGTGCGACGGCGCCGGGCGTGTCGCGGTCTGGACGGCCGGAGGACCTGCCCTTCGCCAACGATGTCTCGCCCTCGATCCATGACGAGCCGCTGCTGGCGACCGGCACGGTTCATTACGTCGGCCAGCCGGTCTTTCTCGTCGTGGCCGAAAGCCACCTTGCCGCGCGAAAGGCGGCGCGGCTGGGAAAGATCGAATACCGCGAGTTGCCCGCGCTCCTGACCGTCGATCAGGCGCTGGCGGCCGGCAGCCGTTTTGAAGGCGGGCCGGTGATCTGGGCCAAGGGCGACGCCGCGGCGGCGATCGCGCAGGCGCCGCGCGTCGTCGAGGGCCGCTTCGACATGGGCGGGCAGGAGCACTTCTATCTCGAAGGCCAGGCGGCCTTGGCGCTGCCCGCCGAGGGCGGCGTGGTGGTGCAATCCTCGACCCAGCATCCGACCGAGATCCAGCACAAGGTGGCCGAGGCGATCGGTCTGCCGATGAACGCGGTCCGGGTCGAATGCCGCCGCATGGGCGGCGGGTTCGGCGGCAAGGAAAGCCAGGGCAACGCGCTGGCGGTATCCTGCGCGCTGGTGGCGCATCTCATCGGGCGGCCGGCCAAGATGCGCTATGACCGCGACGACGACATGATCATCACCGGCAAGCGGCATGATTTCCGCATCGAATACCGCGCCGGGGTCGACGATGAGGGGCGCATCCTCGGGGTCGAGTTCCTGCATCTGGCGCGCTGCGGCTGGTCGCAGGATCTGTCGCTGCCGGTCGCCGACCGGGCGATGCTGCATTCCGACAATGCCTATAACCTGGATCATGTGCGGATCGAGAGCCACCGGCTGAAGACCAACACCCAATCCGCCACCGCCTATCGCGGTTTCGGCGGGCCCGCAGGGGATGCTCGGCATCGAGCGGGCGATGGATCATATCGCCCATGCGCTGCGGCTCGACCCGCTTTCGGTTCGTCGGGTGAATTTCTATGCGGAGATGTCGGATGCCTCCGGCGGAGGTATTTCGGGCAATGTGAATGAGGGGACGAGTTGCCCGTTCCGCCCGGCGCGGATGCGACATCGCGCGGAGCAGCGGCCTTGGTGAAGGGAACGGCGGCGGCGCAGCCAAAGGGCGTGCAGACGACGCCCTATCACATGCCGGTCGAGGATTTCATCCTGCACGGCTGGTCGCCGAAGCCTTGGAGAAATCGAGCGATTTCGCGGCGCGCAAGGCAGCGGTGGCGGACATGGAATGCCATCAATCCGATCCTGAAGAAGGGGATCGCGCTGACGCCGGTGAAGTTCGGAATTTCCTTCACGCTGACCCATCTCAATCAGGCGGGCGCGCTGGTGCATGTCTATCAGGACGGCTCGATCCATCTGAACCACGGCGGGACCGAGATGGGTCAGGGCCTGTTCCGCAAGGTGGCGCAGGTGGCGGCGGCGTGCTTTGGCGTCGATGCGTCGGTCGGTCGCAGATCACCGCGACGGATACGGGCAAGGTGCCGAACACCTCCGCGACTGCGGCCTCGTCGGGGTCCGACCTGAACGGCATGGCCGTCAAGGCGGCCTGCGACACGATCCGGGACCGGATGGCGGAGCATCTGGCGCGCGAGCATCAGACGGTGCCGGCGAAGGTGCATTTCGAGGAGGGTCGGGTCTTTGTCGGCGGCGACGAGATGTCTTTCGCGGAGGCGGCGGCGCGCTGCTACCAGGGGCGGGTGAGCCTGTCCTCGACCGGCTTCTACGCGACGCCGAAGCTGAGCTGGGACCGGATGGCGGGGCGCGGGCGGCCGTTCTACTACTTCGCCTATGGCGCGGCGGTGACCGAGGTCGTGATCGACACGCTGACCGGCGAGAACCGCATCCTGCGGGTCGATATCCTGCACGATTGCGGGACATCGCCTGAACCCGGCGATCGATATCGGCCAGATCGAGGGCGGCTATCGTGCAGGGCGCGGGCTGGCTGACGACGGAGGAACTGGTCTGGGACGACAAGGGGCGGCTTCGGACCCATGCGCCCTCGACCTACAAGATCCCGGCCTGTTCGGACCGGCCGCGCGTCTTCAACGTGGCGCTCTGGGACGGGCGGAACCGGGAGGAGACGATCTATCGGTCGAAGGCGGTGGGCGAGCCGCCGTTCATGCTCGGGATTTCGGTCTTCTCGGCGCTTGCCGATGCCTGCGCGGCTTGCGGGCCGCACTTCCCCGACCTGCAGGCGCCCGCGACGGCGGAGGCTGTGCTGGCGGCGGTGAAGCGGGCACGGGGGTCGGCATGAGCTTCGACCAGGACATGATGGCTCGACTGATCGCCGCGCATGGCGCGGTCGTGCGGGTCGTCGTGGCCGAGATCGCCGGATCGACCCCGCGCGAGGCGGGGGCAGCGATGGTCGTCTGGGCCGGCGGACAGGAGGGCACGATCGGCGGCGGGGCGCTGGAATACGAGGCTGCGGCGCGGGCGCGGGCGATGCTGCGCGGAGTGCGGCGACAGGCTCGACCGGATGGCACTTGGGCCGCGGCTCAACCAGTGCTGCGGCGGGGCGGTCACGTGCTGTCGGAGGTCTGGGACACTGCGCGGCTTCGGGGTATCGACGGCACCGTCGTGGCGCGGCCCCTGCCCGGCTCCAGCAATGAGATGCCGCTGGCGGTCAAGCGCATCCTTCAGCGGGCGCGGGGCGAAGGCTTCCGGCCGGCGGCGCGGACGCTGCAGGGCTGGATGGTGGAGCCGGTGTCTGCGCCGGAGCGCGAGATCTGGATCTGGGGTGCGGGCCATGTGGGCCGGGCGCTGGTGTCGGTGCTGGCCCCCTTGCCCGGCTTGCGGCTGACATGGATCGACACCGATGCGGCGCGGTTCCCTGAGGTGCCGAGCGGGCGTGACGCAGCGGATCGCGGCCAATCCCGCCGATCTGGTGGCCGAAGCGCCGGAAGCGGCGGAGCATCTGGTTCTGACCTTCTCCCACGCGCTCGATCTCGAGCTTTGCCACCGGCTTCTGCGGCACGGGTTCGGCACGCTCGGCCTGATCGGCTCGGCGACGAAATGGGCGCGGTTCCGGTCGCGGCTTGCCGCGCTCGGCCACTCGGCCGCGACAGATTTCGCGCATCCGCTGCCCGATCGGCGAGCCGGAGCCTGGGAAAGCATCCGCAGGCGATTGCGGTCGGCGTCGCAGCCGACCTACTGACGACACAAAGGCAAACAGAACGAAACAGGGAGTGCGACGGCATGACAAGGGACGTACTGCTGAGCCTTGAGGGGATCAGCAAGATCCTATCCCGGCGTGAAGGCCAATGACGACGTGTCGTTCACCATCGGCGCGGGCGAGGTCCATGCGCTTCTGGGCGAGAACGGCGCGGGCAAGTCGACGCTGGTGAAGATGATCTACGGCCTCGTCAAGCCCGGACGAGGGCCGGATGACGCTGCGCGGCACGGCCTATGCGCCGGCCGAACCGCGCGAGGCGCGGGCCGTCGGCGTGGCGATGGTGTTCCAGCATTTCAGCCTGTTCGACGCCCTGAACGTGGCCGAGAACGTGGCGCTTGGCATGGACAACCCGCCGCCGATGCGGGAACTGGCGGGGCGTATCCGCGAGGTGTCCGAAGGCTACGGCCTGCCTCTCGACCCGTCGCGGCTGGTCGGCGATCTGTCCGCCGGTGAGCGCCAGCGGGTGGAGATCGTGCGCTGCCTGCTTGCAGGACCCGAAGCTGCTGATCATGGACGAGCCGACGAGCGTCCTGACGCCGCAGGAGGTGAACATCCTCTTCGGCACGCTGCGCCAGCTGGCGGCGGAGGGGACGTCGATCCTCTACATCAGCCACAAGCTGGAAGAGATAAAGGCGCTCTGCGACGAGGCGACGATCCTGCGGCGCGGCAAGGTCGTCGGCACCTGCACCCCGCGCGAGAAATCGGCGCGCGAGATGGCCGAGATGATGGTGGGCGCGACGCTGAATCCGCCGGAACGGGCCGCGGCGGAGCTGGGGCCGGTGGCGCTGAAGGTGCAGAGGCTGTCCGTCGCCTCGCCCAGCGCCTTCGGCACAAGCCTGAAAGACGATCGAGCTTCGAGGTGCGGCAGGGCGAGGTTCTGGGCATCGGCGGGGTCGCCGGGAACGGGCAGGATGAGTTGCTGCTGGCGCTGTCGGGCGAGTTGCGGACGGCGCCGCGACACGGTGCAGATCCACGGCCGCGGCATCGGCGATCATCGGGCCGAATGAGCGGCCGCAGCGATGGGGTCTGCACCGCGCCCGAGGAACGGCTGGGCCATGCCGCCGCACCGGACATGAGCCTGATGGAAAACGCGCTTCTGTCGGCGTCGGTGCGCAAGCACCTGACAAAGAAGGGGTTCATCGACTGGCCAAAGACCAAGGCCTTTGCCGAGGACGTGGTCGAGACCTTCGACGTGCGCACGCCCGGGATTGGCACGGCGGCGCGGGCGCTTTCGGGCGGGAACCTGCAGAAATTCGTGCTTGGCCGCGAGATCATGCAGGAGCCGGAGGTGATCGTCGTCAACCAGCCGACCTGGGGCGTCGATGCGGCGGCGGCGGCCTTCATCCGGCAGGCGCTGCTCGACCGCGCCTCGAAGGGGGCGGCGGTCGTGGTGATCAGTCAGGATATCGACGAGATCATGGAGATCGCCGACCGCTTCGCGGCCCTGAACGAAGGGCGGCTGTCCGCGCCGGTGCCGACGAAGGGACTGACGATCGACCAGATTGGCCTGATGCTGGGCGGGGCGCATGGCATGCAGGAAGCGGAGGTGCACCATGCTCATTCTTGAAAAACGCCCGACACCGTCGCGGTTCTGGGCATGGGGCACGCCGTTCCTTGCGGTGATTCTGACGATGATCGCGGGCGGGATGATGTTCGCCATGCTGGGCAAGGACCCGTTCGTGGCGATCCGGACGATCTTCTGGGATCCGTTGTTCGGCGAGTTCGCTGGCTATCTGCGCGGGCAGCTTCTGGTGAAGGCGGGGCCGCTGATCCTGATCGCCGTCGGCCTTGTCGCTGGGGTTTCGCGCCGGCATCTGGAATATCGGCGCCGAGGGGCAATACATCATGGGCGCGATCTTTGGCGCCGGCGGTCGGGCTTGCCGTCTATCCGACGGAAAGCCGGTGGATCTTTCCGCTGATGATGTCGGCCGGCGCCTTCGGCGGCTGGCTCTGGGCGATGATCCCGGCGATTCTGAAGACGCAGTTCAACACCAATGAGATTCTCGTTTCGCTGATGCTGGTCTATGTGGCCGAGAACGATCCTGTCCAAGGCCGCGATCGGGTTCTTGCGCAATCCCGAAGGCGGCGGCTTTCCGGGCAGCCGCAACTTTTCGACCTATCCGGCGGCGCGAATCCGGAGCTGATCGCCGGGCACCGGGCATGCACTGGGGCGTCGTCGCCGCCTTCATCGCGGTGATCGCGGCCTATATCCTGTTGCAGCGCCATATCCTTGGCTTTCAGATCAAGCTGGCCGGGCAGGCACCGCGTGCGGCGCGCTTTGCCGGCGTCAGCCCGGACAAGCTCGTGGTGCTCTGCATGGGGATTTCGGGCGCGCTTGCCGGTCTTGCCGGGACTTTTCGAGGTGACGGGCCCGGCGGGGCAGATCTCCATCGATTTCAACGTCGGGCTACGGCTTTACCGCGATTATCGTGGCCTTCCTCGGCCGGCTGAACCCGATCGGCATCTTGCTGGCCGGCGCTCCTCATGGCGCTGACCTATGTCGGCGGCGAAATGGCCGCGACCAATCTCGGCCTGCCCTCGGCCGCGATCCAGGCGTTCCAGGGGATGCTGCTGTTCTTCCTGCTGGCGGTGGACCTTCTGTCCAACTACCGCATCCGGCTTCGATGCTTCATGAAGGAGGCCCGCTGATGGATTTCTACGGGATCAATCCGGCGGTTCTGATCGCCTCGCTCATGGTGGCCTCGGTGCCGATCATGCTGGCGGCAATCGGCGAGCTGGTCGTCGAAAAGGCCGGCGTCCTGAACCTCGGGGTCGAGGGGATGATGATCATGGGCGCGATCTGCGGCTTCATCACCGCCGTCGAGACCGGCAGCCCGCTTCTGGGCTTTCTCGGCGGGGCGGCGGGGGCGGCGGCGCTGAGCCTGATCTTCGTCGTGCTGACCCAGATCTTCCTGGCCAATCAGGTGGCGACCGGTCTTGCGCTGACGCTGTTCGGGCTCGGCCTGTCGAGCCTGATCGGGCAAGGCTATAACGGCATCAAGCCGCCGCGCACCGGGGTCGTGCCGTTTGGCCCCTTGGCGGATATTCCCTTCTTCGGGCGGGTTCTCTTCACCCATGACTGGATGGTCTATGGCTCCGATCGCCGTGATCGCGCGCGGTCTGGGCGGTGCTGAAATACAGCCGCGCCGGGCTGATCCTGCGCGCGGTCGGCGAAAACCACGACGCGGCCCATGCGCTTGGCTACAAGGTCATGCGCATCCGGATTCTGGCGATCCTGTTCGGCGGCGCGATGGCGGGGCTGGGCGGCGCCTACGTCAGCCTTGTGCGCGTGCCGCAATGGACCGACGGAATCACCGCGGGCGCGGGCTGGATCGCGCTGGCCATCGTGGTCTTTGCCAGCTGGAAACCGTGGCGCGTGCTGATCGGCGCCTATCTTTTCGGCGGGATCACGGTGCTTGCAGCTGAATCTTCAGGCGGCGGGTGTCCCGGATTCCGGTCGAGTACTTGTCGATGTCGCCCTATCTGATAACCATCCTCGTGCTGGTCATCATGTCGTCGGGCCGGGGCCGGGCGTGCGCTGAACGCGCCCGCCGGCCTCGGGCCAGAATTTCCACGCCTCGCGCTGAGGCCAAAATCAACCGGGGCGGCGAACGCCCCATCCAACGGGAGAGTACGATATGAACAGAAGAACATTGCTGGCCACCGCCGCCCTCGGCCTTGGCGCTCGAGCTTCGGCGGCGGCGCGCCGCGGCGCGGCATGGACAAGGTCAAGGCCTGCTTCGTCTATGTCGGCCCGATCGGCGACGGCGGCTGGACCTATCAGCACGATCAGGGCCGGCTGGCCGTCGATCGAGGAGTTCGGCGACAAGGTCGAGCACCACCTATCAGGAGAACGTGCCGGAAGGTGCGGATGCCGAGCGGGTGCTGACCCAGATGGCGCTTGGCGGCTGCAACATCATCTTCACCACCTCCTTCGGCTACATGGATGCGACCAATGCCGTTGCCGCCAAGTTCCCGAATGTGAAGTTCGAACATGCCACCGGCTATCAAGCGCGATCATCCCAACGTCTCGACCTACAACGCGCGCTTCTACGAAGGTCGCGCGGTCGAGGGCACGATCGCGGGCCGGATGACCAAGTCGAACAAGATCGGCTATATCGCGTCCTTCCCGATCCCCGAAGTGATCGATGGGCATCAACTCCTATTACCTCCACGCCAAGAAGGTGAACCCGGATGTCGAGCTGACCGTGGTCTGGGCCTATACCTGGTTCGACCCGGCGAAAGAGGCCGATGCCGCCAAGGCGATGATCGAACAGGGCGTCGACGTGATCGCAGCCCATACCGATTCGACCGCACCTCTGGCAGAGGCGGCGAAGGCGAATGGCGCGGTGATCGGCTTTGGGCAGGCATCGGACATGGCGGAGTACAAGCCCTCCCCGCGCGTCACGTCGATCATCGACAACTGGGGCGCCCTACTATGTCGAGCGCGTCGGCGCGCTTCTGGACGGCACCTATGAGCAGGCCGATACCTGGGCAGGGCATCACGGGCGGCGAAGTGCTGATCGGCGAGATCACCGATGCGGTTCCCGCCGATGTGAAGGCCGAAGCCGAGAAGCTGCGCGACGCCATTGCGGCGGGCACCTATCACCCGTTCACCGGCCCGATCAACAAGCAGGACGGCTCTGCCTGGCTGGCCGAGGGCGCAGACTGCGCCGGATGGCGACCTCCTGGGCATGAACTTCTATGTCGAGGGCATCAGCGGCGATATTCCGCAGTAAGCGGCACGACCGCGTCTTTCAGGCCGGTCCGGACATTCCGGGCCGGTCTTTTCTTTTGCTGCATGGCCCTGCCTTGATCTGAAGTCATAGACATATTCCAAAAGTATAATATGTATACAGTGGAGGACCGGCAGTGAGTCGGGTGGCAGGAGGATCACAGCATGGCGCATATCGTTGTTCTCGGCGCAGGGCTTGGCGGGTCGATCATGGCCTATGAGCTCGCCGACCAGATCAGGAAGGAAGACCGGATCACGGTCGTCACCAAGGATACCAACTATCACTTCGTTCCGTCGAACCCTTGGATCGCGGTCGGCTGGCGGGATCGCAAGGACATCTCCATCGACCTCGCCGAGACGATGCGGAAGAAGAATATCGACTTCAAGACGGTTGCCGCGAAGAGGGTACATCCGGAAGAAAACCGGATGGAATTGGTCGACGGCGCATCGCTCGACTACGACTACCTCATCATCGCCACCGGACCAGAACTGGCCTTCGACGAGATCGAGGGACTCGGCCCGCATGGTGGCTTCACCCAGTCGATCTGCCATATCGATCACGCTGAAAAAGCGCATGACGCTTTCGAGGAATTCTGCAAAAACCCCGGCCCGATCATCATTGGCGCGGTTCAGGGTGCTTCGTGCTTCGGCCCGGCCTACGAGTTCACCTTTATCCTCGACACCGAGCTTCGCAGGCGGAAGATCCGCGACAAGGTGCCGATGACCTTCGTGACCTCGGAGCCCTATATCGGGCATCTCGGCCTCGACGGCGTGGGCGATACCAAGGGCCTTCTCGAGTCGGAACTTCGCAATCATCACATCAAGTGGATGACTTCGACCCGCGTGAAGAAGGTCGAGGCCGGCAAGATGATGGTCGAGGAGATCGCCGATGACGGCTCGGTCAAGGCCGAGAAGGAACTGCCCTTCGGTTTTTCGATGATGCTGCCGGCCTTCCGGGGCGTCGATGCGGTGAAGGGGATCGAGGGGCTTGCCAATCCGCGCGGCTTCACCATCGTCGACAAACATCAGCGCAACACGAAATATCCCAACATCTTCTCGATCGGCGTCTGTGTCGCGATCCCGCCGATGGGGCCGACGCCGGTGCCCTGCGGCGTGCCGAAGACCGGCTTCATGATCGAAAGCATGGTCACGGCGACCGCCCACAACCTCGGCCAGGTGCTGCGCGGGCAGGAGCCGGACAATGTCGGCACCTGGAACGCCGTCTGCCTCGCCGATTTCGGCGACAGCGGCGTGGCCTTCGTGGCCCAGCCGCAGATCCCGCCGCGCAACGTCAACTGGGCATCTTCGGGCAAGTGGGTTCACCTCGCCAAGGTCGCGTTCGAGAAATACTTCATCCACAAGGTCAGGAAGGGCACCAGCGAGCCCTATTATGAAAAGGCGATGATGAAGATGATCGGGATCGAGAAGCTCAAGGAAGTCCGCAAGGGCTGAGGCCGCAGCATCGAGCAGCGAGGCCGGCCCGCGCGGGTCGCCCTTTCGCTATCTCTGCCCCGCCACATCCTTGTGCACGATCACGTCGCACTGCGGATAGGTCTCGATGATCCTGCGGCGCAGGCCCGCGCCGATGGCATGGGCCTCGCGCAGGGTCTGCTCGCCGTCGAGTTCTATGTGGATGTTCACGAAGACCACGCTGCCCGCCGTCCGGGTCTTGAGGTCGTGATAACCGCGCACGCCGGGCCAATCCGCAGCGATGCTGCCGATCGCGGCGATCAGTTCGGGATCGGCGCGGCGGTCCATGAGCGCATCCCAGGCGCCCTTGCCGATCCTGAGTGCGCTGATCACAAGAAAAGCCGCGGCGGCGAGCGCCACGACGCTGTCCACGGTCCCGATCCCGAAGTGCTGCGACATCCAGAGCGCGGCGATCGCCCCTACATTCGGGATGAGATCGGACAGGTAGTGCAGGGAATCCGCCGCGACGACGCGGTTGCCGGTGCGCGCCGCGACCCTGCGCTGCCAGAGGACGAGCGCGAATGTCAGTACGATCGAAACGAGCATCACGGCGATGCCGCGCCCCTGCGCCGCAAGAGTTGCCGGCGCGCCGGACGATCAGCCGGTCGACGGCGGTCCAGCCGATCACGGCGGCGGATACCAGGATGAAGACGGACTGCGCGAGCGCCGCGAGATCCTCGGCCGAACTGTGGCCGAAGGCGTGATCCTCGTCCGCCGGGCGCGCCGCGTAGATGATGGCGATGAGCCCGGCAAGCGACATCATCAGGTCGAGCCCGCTGTCGACCAGCGAGGCCGCGACCGACAGCGACGATGTCATCCCGAGCGCCCAGAGCTTGAGCGCCACGAGCACCAGAGCGACCGTGACCGATGCCGCGCCGGCAGATAGGTTGAGCGCGCTTCCCCGTGCCATCGTCTCGCCCCTGAATCCGAACCTCGGTCTATCTCCTCAGGCCGCTGCGCGAAAGCCCGATCGGACGATCGGGCCGAGGGCTATTCGCGCAGTTCGTCCGGATCGACACCCCAGAGTGATTTCTTCTCGACCCAGCCACGTTCGCCCCCGGCGGTGATCCGGCACCAATCGGGGACGCATTCGCCGAGTCGGCCGATGACGCCGGATCGCGCCTCGGCGACCTCTTCGGCTTCGGGATCGGGGCGGCTTCGCAGCGTGGTCAGATCAGCTTCGAACAACACCATCCGCACGCCGGAAATGAGCGTGTAGTGGACCCATCCGCCCTGCCCCTCGTTGTCCTCGACCCGCCGCCAGTTGCCAAATTCGCCGGTGACCCTCAGCGGCATGTCGCGGTGGCGGAAGATCCAGTCTATGCGGTGTGCGAGGCTCGGACCGCGCCGCGCATTGGCCTCGCCCGCCTTCAGCGAGACGTAGCGCGGCAGCGGCAGGTTGGTGACCGGCCCACGAACCTCCTCGGACCAAGCCCGCAGCGGCGCGAGGCCTGAAAGGGCGAGGCCGAGGATCAGGGCGGCATGGCCGAGGACGCGCCGCCGGGCGCTGAGCGGTTTCATCTGGGTTTCGCCTGTACTGCCGGGGGGTGACCCCACGTTTCAGGGCTTGTGACTTGCCCCGTTCGGCTGCACTTTGCCAGTATGAAAGCGCGGAGGGAAGAGAGGAGAGCCATCTCATGGTAGCGCAAGCGTCTGAGTGTTGTGGTGACGCGACGCTTGCCCGATGTCGTCGAGACCCGGATGAAGGAGTTGTTCGACGTCGAACTTCGCGACCCCGACACGCGCATGACGCGCGAGGAACTTGGCGCGGCGATGCAGCGCGCCGATGTGCTCGTCCCCTGCGTGACCGACCATATCGACGCCAACCTTCTGGCGCAGGCCGGCGAACGGCTGAAGCTGATCGCGAACTATGGCGCGGGCGTCGATCATATCGACGTCTCGACCGCCCGGCAGCGCGGGGTTCTGGTGTCCAATACGCCGGGCGTGGTGACCGAGGATACTGCCGACATGACGATGGCGCTGATCCTTGCGGTGACGCGACGCATTCCGGAAGGGCTTGCCCTCATGCAGTCGGGCAACTGGCAGGGCTGGGCGCCGACCGCGATGATGGGTGGCCGAGTCGGTGGGCGGCGCCTTGGCATTCTCGGCATGGGCCGGATCGGCACCGCCGTCGCCAAGCGCGCGCATGCGCTTCGGAATGCAGATCCATTACCACAATCGCAAGCGCCTGCGCCCTGAACAGGAGGCGGAGGTTGAGGCGACCTATTGGGAAAGCCTCGACCAGATGGTCAGCCGGATGGATGTGATTGTCGATCAACTGTCCACATACGCCCTCGACCTTCCATCTGATGAACGCGCGGCGGCTGAAGCTGATGAAGCCCTCGGCAGTGGTCGTGAACACCTCGCGCGGCGAGGTGATCGACGAAAACGCCCTGACACGGATGCTCCGCGCGCATGAGATCGCGGGCGCAGGCCTTGACGTCTTCGAACATGGGCACGAGATCAACCCACGCCTGCGCGAGCTGACGAACGTCGTCCTCCTGCCGCATATGGGCTCGGCCACGGTCGAAGGACGGGTCGAGATGGGCGAGAAGGTCATCATCAACATCAAGACCTTTGCCGACGGCCACAGGCCGCCCGATCTGGTCGTGCCCGGCATGCTGTAAGACGTGCGGACCTGGTACGAGACGGACGAGATCGAGCCCGGCCTCTTTCGCACGTCCGAGCCGTTTGTAGGTCGGATGTTCCATGCGAATGCCTTCACGGTTCTGGGACGCGATTTCGACATGCAGGTCGACTTCGGCAACGGCGTGCTGCCGTTTCGGCACGCCCTGCCGCTGTCCGGCAAGCCGGTCATCGCGATCGCGACCCACGCGCATGTCGACCATATCGGCGGCTTCCACGAATTCGGGACACGCCTCGGCCACGCGGCCGAGGCGGAGGGCTTCGCGACCATGGCCCCGGAAATCACCTTTCAGGCGGAGTTCCGCGACAACGCCTTTGGTCCGACGCTCATGAAACTGCCCACACCCGACTTCCGGCTCGCGGACTGGGCGCTTACGCCTGCGCCGCTCACAGGTGTGGTGCAGGACGGCGACCGGATCGATCTTGGCGACCGGGTGTTTACGGTCCTGCATGTGCCGGGACATTCCCCCGGCTCGATCGCGCTTTTCGATGAGGTGGACGGGTTGCTTCTGGCAGGCGACGCTATCTACGAAGGCCAACTTGTCGACGACATCGCGGGCGCATCGATCAAGGACTACCTTGCCACGATGACACGGCTGGCGAGTTTCGACTGCCGCATCGCCTATGGCGGGCACGGTCCGGGCATGGAGCGCGCGCGGATGCAGTCCATCGCATCGGGCTATCTGACATTGAATTCTTGCGGCTGACCGGATTGTCGCGATAGTTCTCCGCGCAGGCCATACCTGCGGCCAAATTCGAAGGCGTGAGAGGTGTCGAGATGTCCGAGAGCGGTTGTGTCGCGTCAATGATTGCGGGTGCTGTCAGGGGGCGCATCGGCATGTCCGAGCCGATCATCGCCAAGTTCGAGGCCATCAGCGACGGCCTCCGGTTGGCTGATCCTGTCGTGCCGGGAATGCGGTGATCTCCCCATGACCGAAACCCGACTTGCCTCGCTGTCAGCGGGGCGAGACAACAACCTCAACCTGATCCGCATGATCGCGGCCTCGGCGGTGCTCATCTCGCATGCCTATGCGATCACCCTCGGACCGACGATCCCCGAGCCGCTGGAAGAGCTTCTCGGACAATCGCTCGGTGCGCTGGCGGTCATCGTCTTTTTCGCGATCTCGGGCTTTCTCATCACCCGCAGCTTCGAACGCAGCGCAACAGTGGCTCACTGGATGCGATCGCGCGTCCTGAGGCTTTTCCCCGGTTTGATCGTCGTTCTTCTGATTGCGGTCGCGGTCCTCGGCCCTGCGGTGACGACGCTGCCGCTCTCGGATTACGCGACCGACCCGCGCACACTGAGCTATGTTCCGCGCAACCTCTCGCTCGCCTTCCTGCAATTCGGGCTGCCGGGCGTCTTCCAGAACAATCCCTACGGCGACGCGATCAACGGATCGCTCTGGTCGCTGTTTCACGAGGTGATGTGCTATGTCGGGGTGCTGGTTGCAGGACTTGTGGGCCTTCTCGCCAGCCGCCGCGCGGCGGCGGCGGGGTTTGCCGTATACCTCGCCCTATATGTTCTCTTCCACCCGGCGATCCTCGGGGCGGCGATGCCGGGCAAGGCGCTGGTCTTTCGGGAGCTTTCGCTCCCCTTCGCGCTCGGCGCGGCGGCCTATGTCTGGCGTGACGCGATCGCGCTGCGCTGGTCGACGGTCCTGATCGGCGCGGTGGTGACGGCGCTTTTGCGCCCCACGCCGGTCTTCGGCGATGCGCTCGCCATCTGGCTCACCTATGCGACGCTCTGCCTCGCCTATCTGCCGGGGGGCGCGATCCGGCTTTACAACCGGCTCGGCGACTATTCTTATGGTTTCTATATCTATGCCTTCCCCTGTCAGCAGTTGGCGCAGCATCTTTTCGGCCCGATGACGCCCGCGACAAATATGGCGCTGGCCGCGCCCGCAACGCTTCTCTGCGCCGTCCTTTCGTGGCATTTCGTCGAAGGTCCCGCGCTGCGCTATGCGCGCGGGCCGAAAGTTGCCGTCTGAGCCCGGCGCCTTTTGCAAACGTTGCAGGGTTTATTTGCCGCGCACGTCATGTTCACGCCCAATTCGACAACAATCCTACGCGCAGATTCGCGCTGTCAGGACGATTTCACATGTCAAAAGCCTATTTGGGCGCCTTTGTCGCCATCGCGGCCATCGCTGTCGGCGCGGTTGACTACATCAACCAGGCAAAGGCCGCCGGATCGGCGCCGGGGCGCTTTGGTGTCGGCGACTATGTCTCGTCCATCTCAGGCCGGTTCATCGACCAGAAGGCCGCCATCGCGGCTGCGACCGAGCGGCAGGAACTGCGCGCCATGGCGCCGCGCGACTTGCTGCCGGAGCCGCCGGAGGGCTGGTCGCGCCACGCATGGGGTGACGCGGAGAACGATCTCTTCGGCCAAGGCTATGACATTCAGAAGGACGACTTCTTTCCCGACGAGATCAAGCAGGACCCGACGATGAAGGCGCTGGCCTCGATGGACAAGGCGGCCCGCGCGAAGAAGGACGCGCAGGAGGTCTTGGTCTACGAAAAGCCCGGCACAGTGGTCGCGATGCGGTTGCAGATGATCAAACCCGGCGGCGGCGGGATATCGGGCGCCGCGATGAATATGGTCGCGAACAACCTCGAGGCGATGTCCAGCAAGGAAGGGTTTGCTATCGTCAAGGGCGTCACCTTCCGCGAGGAGGGCGGGTTGTTCGGCGCCGAGAGCGGCCAGCGTGACTACCGGGTCATCACCGGCCGGATCGGCAAGGAGGTCAAAATCTCGACTCCGCGCGAAGGCCGAGGATGCCGATATCATCGCGCTTCTGAACACCATCGACTACGACCGGCTGAACCGGGCGTTGGAAACACCTGTTGCCGGAATCGGCAGCGAGGCGCCGGATATCCCCGCCGAACAGCAACGCGCCGAGGCGGACCGGCGCGTGCAGGATGCTGCCGCCAAGCAGCGGATCGATGCCATTGAAACGCAATACCGGATGCAGGCCGCCGCTTTGGAGCTCAGCCATCGCATGGGGTCGGTCGACGCCGCCGCCTATGAGAAGGCCAAGGCCAGGCTTGACGAAATGCGCGGCCGGATCGACCAGACGACCGCCGCGCCCCTGCCGGAGGTGGACAGGCGGACCGCCGCGCTTGCCGCCCCCGCGCCGACGGCGATGTCCGATTCCGTATCCACCGGGGACGGCATCATCGGCAATATCCTCGGCGCCCTCGGATTTGGCGGCGCAGAACCGGCTCTGGCCGAACAGACGCCGATCACGCCCCCCAATGTGAAGAGCGAGGTCAAGGTCAAGACCTTCGGCTCCGGAAGCTGCAAGAAGACCGGGCTTGGCAAGCGCTGCAAGATCGGTAGCTGACCGGCGTCAGAGCGTCAGGATGGTGGAGCCGGTGGTCTTTCGCGCCTCAAGCGCGCGGTGTGCTTCGGCGATCTGATCCAGCGTGAAACGCTGTCCGATCTCGATCTTGACCGCACCCGAAGTGACCTTGGCGAAAAGCCGCTTTGCCATTTCCTGGCAGGTGGCGTGATTTGAGATGTGGGTGAAGATCGTCGGCCGCGTGATCTTGAGCGATCCTTTCGCGGCAAGCATGAGTAGATCGACCGGCGGCACCGGGCCGGAGGCGCTGCCGAAGGAGATCATCATGCCGAGCGGACGAAGTGAATTCAGTGAACCCTCGAACGTGTCATTGCCGACCGAATCCATCACTACATCGACACCGCGCCCACCGGTGATCTCACGCACGCGCTTGGCGAAGTCCTCGGTCCGGTAGTTGATCGCATGGGTCGCACCGTGTGCGAGCGCCATCTGGCACTTCGCGTCCGACCCAGCGGTCGCGATCAGGTTGATCCCCTCCGACTTCGCCCATTGGCAGGCGATCAAGCCGACGCCGCCAGCGGCGGCATGGAACAGCACCCAGTCGCCCTTGGCGATCGGTGTCGTGCGGTTGAAGAGGTAATCGACTGTCAGCCCCTTCAGCATCATCGCGGCGCCTTCTTCGAAGGAAATGCCATCGGGCAAGGGACAGACCTGCGCCGCGGGCATCACACGCGCCTGCGTATAGGCGCCGGGCGGCTGGGAGGCATAGGCGGCGCGGTCGCCCGATTTCAGATGCGTCACACCTTCCCCCACGGCCTCGACCACGCCCGCCGCTTCCATCCCGAGCGCAGCAGGAAACGACAGCTTGTAAAGTCCGCTGCGCTGATAGACGTCGATGAAGTTCAGCCCGGCCGCCTTCTGGGCGATGCGGATTTCTCCGGGACCGGGGTCGCCGACCGGACGATCGACGAGCTTCAGGACTTCAGGCCCGCCGTTTTCCTCGATGATGACTGTGCGGGCCACGTATGTCCCTCCGATAGAGAGTCCCACCGCACACTAGGCCGGCATTCGATCCTGTCCAAGTGCTGCCTTGCGCAACCTGACGGAGAATTTCCGTCGAATTGCCGTCAAAACGCCGCAGTGGCCGTGGAGAACCCCAAGGATACCGCTGGGCTGGAGGGCATATGGGCAAGATCTTCGCACTTGGGTTGCTGCTGATGATCTCGGCCGCTGTACTGGGGCTGGACTTCACGCGAGCAAGCAAGACCCATCCCGCAGGTGCATACAGCCTGTCGGACCATCTGGCATTCCGCACCGCCGCGCTGAAATCCGCGCTTCCGCTACCGCGCGCCGCAGCCGAAGTCCTGCCTTCGGCACCCGACGGCTGGATCCGCCACGGCGCGGTCTACGAAGACACCGTCCGCGCGACCGGAAAGGAGACACCGGCGACGGAGATCGTTGCGGGGAAGCAGTTGGAGAAGACGATTTACGACGCCCTGCCGGGATACAAACGATACTACCAGACCTACGAAAAGGACGGGCAGATCGTCGTCATTGACGTCAACTTCATTCCCGCGACGGAACCTACGCAGAAAGGCCGCGCAGCGATGGGGATGCTGTTTCGCCGCATGGCGAGCGGAGCAGAACCCTGGGCAACGATCAAAGGAGTCGACCTGTCAGTCATCGAACGCGCGGAACTGGGCCACGCACGCATCTACCTTGGCCAGATCGACGGGTTCGTCTACATCAGCGCCGCCAGCAACGCTGACGATGCAACGACAAAGCTACTGCTCTCCGGCGTTGATTTTGATGCCCTGCGCGAGATGATCGAGGAGACGAAAGCTATGGCCGAAGCGGCAGCGGACCCCGCACGACCGGCAACTGACAGCATCGGCGCGGCGGGCGACTGCGTCCGCAAGGGCGCCGGCAAGTTCTGCTCGGTCGTTAACTGAGTGTCGCATCCGTCCGGAGCCGACCGCCGGGCGGTCGACAATCGTGAGGACGTCAGCTCCACCGCTCTCTTCGGCGATGAGTCTGCGCGCAAAGAACGGTTCCACGCTGCACTGTCACAGCAGAGCTAGAGCCGCGAAGCCGCCGTATCAAGCCGCTTTGGAAGCAATCCGTCGGTGTCGTTGGCATGCTCGGAAACACGATCGAGGAAAACCGCCATATCGTCACCAAGGACCATCTGAGGTTGCGATGCGGTGAGCGCGCGTTCGGTCTCGCGCTTGGCGATCGCTTCTGCTGCCCGATCGAAGGCCACACGGAAATCGCCCGTCGAGCGCAAGGCTTCGTCAAAATAGGCGCGGCCGAAATCGGTCCATTCATTCTCTGCCGCGCAACCGAAGGACACCCGGTCAGCAGCGGCCGCCGTGATGACAAGGCGGTCCGGGGCCGAGATGTCGTCGATGAACGATCCGGAATAGCACGCCGCAATCACGACGACGACATGTCTGAGGCCACTTTCAGCCAGCATCGCGGAAAACTCCTTGGCGCTGAGACTGTCGAGACCGGCCTGCCAAAAACCAAGCGAGAAGGAGTCCTTTCCGCCGTGTGAGGTCAGGTAGATCAGTGTCGCGTCCTCATCGGGATCGGCGCGTTCGGCAACGGCGCGAAGCGCGGCACGCAGATTCTCGCGGCCAAGCAGCGGTTGGGCGAACGGATCGCCGATGCTGTTGGCAAGCAGGATTGTCCGATCCTCCCGTCCGTTTTGCATCGGCCTGAGGATGTCGCGAACCTGTGTGACTTCGCTGAGGAAAACGCCCTGGTAAGCGGTTCCGGCGCCAAGTATGGCGAAAAGATCAGGCCGCCCCTTTTCGCCGTCGGTCAGACGGCCGAGAGCGTCGTGCATGAGGGTGGGCTGGGCATAGTAGAGCTTTTCCACATCCAACTGCGCAACGTCCGCGTCTTCGCCGTCTCCGGCACCATAGTCGGGATAGAAGAGCGGCGCGCGTGGCAGATAGAATGCCGCCACAACCATCACGCCGAGAAAGGCCGCAACCGCGAAAATGCTGCGGCCAGCACGCAAATCGCCCCATCCGCGCATGATCCGGAAAAGTCCGGAGATCAGAATGGCAAAGACGCTCCATCCGAGGATCATCGCCGGGCCGCCGCCAAGATCGAGATCGCGGAGCGCCAGGAGAATCGCGGTGGCAACCACGACGAGGATACTGCCCGTCAAGGCCGCGAACAGCGTCGGGACAAAACGTTCCCATTTACCCGCAACCGCGACCGCGAGAGCGACCGCAAAAACGAACACTGCAAGGCTGGCCAGGGTCGAGGTGACGCCCCATCGCTCAAAGCCGCCAGTCGGCCAAAATAGGCCAAGCTCGGACAGGACGTTTGCGGTAATCCATACAACCATGATCAACGCGACATGCGCGGGCGTCACCACACGGCGCATTGGACGATAGGTCACCGGCAGAAATGCCCGCGCCGCGATGGCAACATTGCGGACGAACCCGCTCACTACACCAGAAAACAAGGGACACACCTATGGCTGCAAGCGATCGTTGCCAATTTTGCCGGAAACTGCGGCGACAATTGGGCCAGAGCGCCGATGCCATGTCGTTTTTCCACTGCTTTAGGTCGGGCTGACCTTTCCGCATTTTCGCCCGTCTGGCAGATAGAATGCAGCCACGGATGCGAGGAGTCGGCCCGATGAAAACCCATGTCAAAGCCCTAGTCGTCGGCGGCGGCGCCGTCGGAACCGGGATCGCCTATCATCTGGCCAAAGCGGGCTGGGACACGATGCTGCTTGAAAGGGACGAACTGACCTCGGGCTCCACCTGGCACGCGGCTGGTCTGCTGCCGCTTGTTCAACATGTCGTACGCCACGACCCACATCCACAAATATTCCGTCGATTTCTACAAGTCCCTTGAGGCGGAAACGGGCCTCAACGCCGGCTTCGCGGTCGTCGGCAACCTCAGGATGGCGCAGACCGACGCGCGGATGGACGAATTCATGCTCTATTCGTCGGTCGCCGAGACGGCGGACGTCCACCACGAATTCCTGACGCCAAAAGAGATGAAGGAGCGCTGGCCTCTCCTACGCACCGAAGACCTGAAGGGCGCGCTCTTTCACCCGCAGGACGGCTACATCAACCCCGCCGACGTGACCCAGGCGATGGCCAAGGGCGCCCGTCAGCATGGCGTGACGATCGAGCGCAAGTGGCAGGTCGATGGCTACAGGTGGACCGGGTCGGAATGGATCGTCTCGATCACCAAGATGGTCGAGAAGGGCGGCAACCTCGTTCCCGGCGAAGAGAAGACCGAAATCCGCGCCGAGCATGTCGTGACCGCGACCGGCAACCACGCCCAGCGCACCGCGCGGCTTCTGGGGATCAAGATCCCCGCGATCCCGGTCGAGCATCAGTATATCGTGACCGAACCCGACCCGATGCTTCAGGAATGGCGCAAGGCCGGCAACCCCGAACACCCCGTCCTGCGCGACGCCGACGCCAAGTGGTATGTCCGCGAAGAGCGCGGCGGCTGGATCCTTGGCCCCTATGAGCGGAACGCCCCGGCGCGGTTCCTCTACGACGTGCCGGAAAGCTTCCGCGCCGACCTCTTCCCGCTCGACCTGGAGCGGATCGAAGAGGAATACATGTCGATGATCCACCGTCTGCCGTCGTCCGAAGACGGTCGGCCTCAAGGACGATTTCAACGGCCCGATCTGCTACACGCCGGACGGCAATCCGCTGGTCGGTCCCGGCCCCCGGCCTGCGCAACATGTGGCTGGCCGAGGGCTTTTCCTTCGGGATCACCGCCGCTGGCGGCACCGGCTACTACCTCGCCCAGATGATGACGGAAGGTGAGGCCGAGATCGACATGGCCTCGCTCGACCCCAAGCGCTACGGCTCATGGATGACGACCGAATACGCAGCGCGGAAGAATGAGGAGTGCTATGAGCATGTCTTCATCCTGCACCACCCCGATGAGGAGCGCGAAGCCTGCCGACCGCTCCGCACCGCGCCCGCCTACGACCGGCAGAAAGCGGCCGGCGCGCAGTTCGGCCAGGTGAACGGCTGGGACCGGCCGAACTACTACGGCCCCGTGGACGCGCCCGAAAGCTTCGACCATGACAGCCGCTCGTTCCGCCGTGGCGCGTGGTGGCCCTATGCGGTCGCCGAGGCCACGGCGATCCGCGAGACGGCGGGCCTGATCGATGCCTCGGCCTTTACCAAGCATATCCTGCGCGGACCCGGGGCGACGGCATTCCTCGACTGGTTCACCTGCAACGCGCTGCCGAAGGTCGGGCGGATCAACCTGACCTATGCGCTGACCGATACCGGCACGACGCGGACCGAATACACAATCGTCCGCAACGGCGAGAATGACTACTACCTGGTGAGCGCCGGCGCATGGACCGCCTATGACGCGGACTTCCTGAAGAAATCCGCCGAGGACTTCATCGCGAATGGAGGCGGTCACATCGACATTCACGATGTCACCACCCAGTGGGGCGTCTTCGCCATCGCCGGGCCGAAGTCGCGCGACATCCTGAAGGAGATCGTCAAGGACGCGGACCCCGCGACCGTGCTCTCCAACAAGCGCTTTCCGTGGCTCAGCGCCCGCAAGATCGAGCTTGGCATGTGCCCGGTGAACGCGATCCGCGTCGCCTATACGGGCGAGCTTGGCTGGGAACTGCATCACCCGGTCGAGATGGGCCGCTATCTGTGGGATATCTTGGTCGAGGCTGGCGAGAAGCACGGGATGAAGCTTGTCGGCGCGCGGGCGCAGAACTGGCTTCGGCAGGAGAAGAGCTACCGCGCCTTCGGCACCGAGCTTGGCCGCGATGCGACCCCGGTCGAGGCCGGACTCGACCGCTTCATCGACCTCTCAAAGGACTTCCGGGGCAAGCAGGCGATGCTTGATACCGGCATCCGGTCGAAATGCGTGACACTGCTGATCGACGGGCCGGAGGATACCGATCCGTGGGGCAAAGAAGCGCTACTGGAGAACGGCAAGAAGATCGGCCGTCTGACCTCGGGCGGCTGGTCGGTCGCCTTCAACAAGCAGATCGGCATGGGCTATGTCCGACCCGATCTGGCCGAGGTCGGCACCCGGCTGAAGGTACGGATGATGCGGCAGGAATGGGATGCGGTGGTGGTCGAGGACGGCCCCTTCGACCCGACCAACGCCCGCATCCGTGTCGACGGCTGATCCTGCGTTCCGACGCATCCGTCGATGTCGTGGTTGTCCGGCTTCAGCCTTTCTCGGGCGTCCAACCGGCAGACCACACGCCGGGAGAGTACCTGCCCGTCGCCTTCGGCTTGTTCCGGGCGGTGGGAGGTCCACTTCACACCGTATGAAGAATTTCGGACCGGACGCCAAAGTCAGCTTCGAGCCTGCGGATTCAACGGGTCGTTCATCTTGCGCCTTGAATTGCGCGCTTAGCCCGCAGGAGGAGTCAGTCCGGCCGCTTAGGCTCGTCCCGGTTGTTGCAGTACAGCGCTATCTTGTTGCCCTGAGGATCGCGCAGATAGCCCACGTAGAATTGCGGGCCGTAAGCGTCACGAAAGCCAGGTGAGCCCTCGTTCCGCCCGCCAGCGGCAAGCGCGGCAGTGTGAAGCTCGCGGACCATGGGCTGAGTCCGCACCCGAAAAGCCACCATCGTGCCGTTGCCGACCGATGCGGCCTGCCCGTCGAAAGGCGGTTTGACGTAGAGGTCGACTGGTGCAAGCTGATCGTCAACCGTACTCGGGATCGAGCAGCTCAGTCCTTCGGGCGAAACGGTCAAAACATAGCCGAGGCTTGGCAGGAATGCCGAGTAGAACCTTTCAGCAAGCTCGATATCGTCGGCCCCGACGGTGACATAGCCTATCATTGTCCTCCTCCTAGCGCATCTGCCGGGTCTTATATCCAGCGCGCGATCATGGTGAACTTCGTCAAGACACCTATGCGTTGCTGGCGTGAATGACGACCATTACCCCAAATCGGGTGGCGTTTGCTCGTGGCCAGTTTGAGGGTGTGAGGAAGTCCCCCGTGTCGGTCAAGTGCCCGCTTCGTCCACAGAGCAGACCCGCACAGCCTCAAGACCAGCCCCTTGCCCCGACGATAGCCCTGCCCGAAGCGTCGGCAATCCTCACCAGTCGGCCAACAGAAAGAACGAAACCTTTCAGCTTCAATGCGTTGCGATGAATTTCACACTTGAAAACCGCACCGTTTCACAGCCGCCGCGCGGCAAGCCATGCGGCCCAGCTTTCGGCCGATCCGGCGAAGGCATTGGCATCGACCTGCCCCTGAACGCCCGGAATCGTCGCGGTGCCGCTATACTGCCAGAAGGTCCAGTCATGGCCCGGATATCGTTCGGCCGGATGCGCAGCGACCGAACGCAGCCAGAAATCCGTGCCGGATACACGCCAGAGTTCATTGTCGCGGAAGAAATCGACCGTCGTGTAGAGGATCGGCTGGGTGCCGTAATGCGAGGCGAACATTCCGATGATCTTGCGCGCATCGGCGCGGATTTCAGAGGCCGGGCGGCGCGTGGTGCAGGTCGGCGAGAAGGGCGTCCATTCCATGTCGAGCACCGGCGGCAACATGCCCTTTTCCTTCGGCACGTGGCGAAAGAACCAGCGCGCCTGTTCGGCGGCGGAACGGCAGTGGTAGTAGAAATGATAGGCGCCGCGTGGGATGCCGGCGCGGCGGGCGTTGCGCCAGTGATCCTTGAACATCGGATCGACGAGGTCGCCGCCTTCGGTCGCCTTGATGAAAGCGAAGCTCACACCATTCGCGCGGACAGTCGGCCAATCGATCGTGGTCTGGAAGCGGGCGACGTCGATGCCGTGGACTGGGTAGCGGCGCGGGTCGCTGCCATTGAAATCCGCCGGATCATCATCAGAGAATCGTACCGGCGCCGGGGCGGCGAGCGACACCGGCGCATCGCTCAGTTTCGCGACGGTTTCGCGACGGCCGCAAGCGGTCAGAGCCAGCAGGGCTGCGAAAGACAGAAGAAGGACATGGCGCATCAGATGGATCCCCGGTCGAGTGACCTTTCGCCCATGATGCCTTATGTGCCGTGCCGGGCAAGTCTTTCCTCACCGGATCGCAGCCTACCCTAAGCGATTGACCGCTGGTGCCCTAGCTTCCGGCAAGTTCATCCCAGCAGGCGAGCGCATGGCCCGCGTACATGAGCGCGGGCCCGCCACCCATCTGAATCGCCATCGCAAGCACGTCGCCGAGTTCCTCGCGCGTGGCACCAGCCTTCATCAGCGCCTCGACGTGGAAATTGACGCAAGGGGTGCAGTGCTGCGCGACCGCGATACCAAGGGCGACATATTCCTTTTCCTTCACACCCAGAACGCCGCCATCCTTGACGGCCTTCGACAGGGTCGCAAAGCCCCCGGTCGCGCCGGGAATTGTCTTGTAGAGCGTGCGCAATTCGTCACGCATCTCGGCGATTTCGGATTTGTAGCTCATCCTTGGCTCCGCGAATGGTTTGAAGCCGTTCTGTCATGGGTCGGGCAGCGGAGCTTTGACCTGCGTCAATCCGCAGGGGTTCGAGTTCTGGACGGCTCAGCCTGCCGTCCGGAACACAAATGCCAGATTGTTCGCAGGCATCTTCGCGACCTGCCGGACGCCCAGCCCATGCTCCGCCGCGCGGGTACGGACCCAGACATCGTCCTTGTAGCCGATCTCGGGATCTTGTGTCTGAAGATGTGCGTGGAAGGCCTCATCGCCGGCGCTGGTCAGCGCGCCCGCCCGCCGGAACGGACCGTAGAGCACAAAGGTGCCGCCTGGCTTCAGGGCCGTGGAAACGCCGCGCAGCAGATTTTCCGCCTCCGGCTCGGAGATGAGGTGCAGAAGGTTGATGAGAACGATCAGGTTGAAATGGCCGCATCTGACTCGGCCAGGGCAGCGCCGTGGCATCGAAATGCAGGGGCCGCTGAAGGTTGGCAGAGGCAGAGTGACGGCGCCAGGCCTCGATACTCTCGATGCGGCAGGCGTCGGCATCCGACGGGACCCATTCCACGTCCTTCATTCCAGCCGCGAAGTGGACGATGTGCTGACCCGTTCCGCTGGCGAGTTCCAGCGCCCGCCCACGCTTCGGCGCGTTACGCTCCAGAACGTCGAGGATGGCGTCAATATTTCTTTCGGCCGAGGCCGCGCTCAGTCGCCCGTCGGGATGATGGGTCAGCTGGCCATCGGGAAGTCTAAGGCTGCGCAACACGCTCAAGAATACCTCTCAACAGAAAGTGCACGCACGACATCGGGACCAATCCCGGGCTGTCGGCCCGCGATCAGATCGGCGATGAACGCGGCCGCTGCGGGCGCGGATTGAAAGCCATAGCCACCCTGCCCGGCGCACCAGACGAAATTCGGCTCGGATGGGTCTCGTCCGATGACCGGACTGCGGTCGGGCGAAAACGTCCTGAGCCCGGCCCATGAGGCGAGCAGTCGCTCCACCGGCGCGTCCACCATCGCCTCATACCGCGCGAGGCCTTCGGCCAGCACCATATCATCGGCCCAGGCGTCGTGGGGTTCCGCTGGATGCTCTTCGGCGGGTGAGACGATCAGCGCGCCCGCGTCGGGTTTGGCATACCAGCTTTCGCCTGCTCCGAACATCATTGGCCAGGATGAGACGTCGTGCCCTCCGGGCGCCGGTATCCGCGCCATCGAGCGGCGGAGCGGTGTGAAACCCAAGGGGCGGATGCCCGCCATCCGCGCGATCTCGTCGACCCAGGCCCCTGCGGCGTTGACCAGAATACGGGCCGAATACTGACCCTTCGGCGTGGACACGACCCAGACATCCCCCTCGCGATGGATGTCCTCGACTCTCGCCCCGGTGACGATCTGCGCCCCCGCCTTCCGCGCCGTGCGGGCATAGGCCTGAATCAGACGATCGGTGTCGATATCCCAGGCGCGGCTCGCAAAGGCGGCATGACCGACGGCGCGTTCCGACAGGATCGGCACCATCTGCCGCGCCTCGACGGCGCTGATTTCATCAAGCTCCAGCGCCCGGCGATCCGCATCGAAGGTCATCCGATCGGGTCCAGCCACCAGCAGCAGGCCGCGCGGCGTCAGAACGCCACCGTCGATGCTGTTCAGGGCCTCACCGCTCGCGTCCGACAGCGCCACGACCGCAGGCGGGCCATAGCGCGGCTCATAGAGTGCCGCCGATCGGCCGGAAGCGTGATACGCAAGGTGATCCTCTGCTTCGAGTACGGTAAGGGAACCAAGCTGCGCCAAATGCGCGGCAGCCGAAATGCCGGCTATTCCCCCACCAACAATCAATAAATCACTTCGCATGGTATTGGAAATTACACTCGGCCTTTGTATCTGCAAGCGGGCATAGTGCCTTACGTCACGTCAATCAATCCGCGACCTCTCAGCAGCGGTTCAACCCCCGGCATACGCCCACGGAATTCCCGATAAAGCACATCGGCCTCGCGCGAGCCCCCTGCCGAAAGGATGGCGGCCTCAAGCCGCCGCGCGATGTCGGAATCGAATGCGTCTCCGGCCTCGCGGAAGGCGTCGAAGGCGTCGGCATCCATCACCTCGGACCACATGTAGCTGTAGTAGCCCGCCGAATAACCGTCGCCGGAAAAGACATGGGCGAAATGCGGTGTGGCATGACGCATCCCGATGGCGGCGGGCATGCCGATCGCCTCCAGAATCTCCGCCTGAACCGCGATCGGATCGGCGGGGGCCTTGCCTTCGTGGAAGGCGAGATCGACGAGCGCCGACGCGATGTATTCGACCGTCGAGAAGCCCTGATCGTAGGTGGATGCCGCGATCAGCCGGTCGCGCAGTTCGGCCGGCATGGAGGCGCCGGTCTTCACATGGCGGGCGTGGCGGTCGAGCACCTCGGGCACTTCCAGCCAGTGTTCATAAAGCTGGCTCGGCAGTTCGACGAAATCGCGCGCAACCGAGGTGCCTGCGATGAAGCCGTAGGTCACGTCCGACAGCATCGCGTGCAGCGCGTGGCCGAATTCGTGGAAAAGCGTCCGGGCGTCATCCCAGGACAGAAGCGCAGGCTCTCCCTTCGCGGGCTTGGCGAAGTTGCAGACATTGACGACGATGGGACGCTGCTCACCGCCGAGCTTGCGCTGGCCGCGGAACGACGAACACCACGCCCCGGACCGCTTCGAGCCGCGCGCGAAATAGTCGCCGATGAAGACGGCCATGTGCCGACCGCCCCGCGTGACCTCCCAAGCGCGGGCATCGGGATGATAGAGCGCCACGTCAAGCGGCTTGAAGTCGAGCCCGAAAAGACGGTGCGCGGTGTCGAACGCAGCCTCGATCATTGCTTCGAGCCCGAAATAGGGCTTCAGCTCCGCCTCGTCGAGATCGTGCTCGGCCAGCCGCCGTTTTTCGGAATAGCAGCGCCAGTCCCAGGGCGCCAAGTCGCCGTTGATCCCGTCCGCATGCATCATCCGCGTCAGTGTTTCGGCGTCGGCCCCGGCCTTCGCCCGCGCGGGTTTCCAGACCCGCATCAGGAGGTCGCGCACCGCCTCTGGCGTCTTTGCCATCTCGGGTTCGAGCTTGTAGGCCGCGAAGCTGTCGTAGCCCAGAAGCTTCGCCCGCTCCTCGCGCAGCTTCAGGACTTCGGCGGCGATGGCGCGGTTGTCGGTCTCGCCCCCATTCGCGCCGCGCGCCACCCAGGCACGATAGGCCTTCTCGCGCAGATCGCGGCGGGGCGAGAATTGCAGGAACGGCACGATGAGCGACCGGCTGAGTGTCAGGAGATATCCTTCGCGCCCGCGCTCCTCGGCGGCGGCACGGGCGGCGGCCACGACGAAATCGGGCAGGCCTTCCAGATCGGCCTCCGCCAGCGGCAGGAACCAGTCGCGTTCGTCGGCCAGAAGATTTTGGCTGAACTGAGTCGATAGAACCGCGAGCCGTTCCTTCACCTCGGCCATGCGTTTGCGCCCCGCTTCGTCCAGTGCGGCCCCGGCGCGGACGAACATCCGCCGGTAAAGCTCGAGCACGCGGCGCCGCTCGTCGGTCAGATCGAGCGTCTCGCGCTGCTGCCACAGCGTGTCGATGCGCGCGAAAAGGTCTGCGTTCATCGTCACTTCGGAGGCGAAAGCCGCCAGCTTCGGCGCCAGATCGCGCTGCAAAGCCTCGCGCTCGGGTGTCGAATCTGCCCCGGCGAGATTGTAGAATACGCCCGAAACCCGGTCGAGCATCTCTTCGGCGAGTTCCAGTGCCTCGATCGTGTTGGCAAAGGTCGCAGGTGCGGACGTCCCTGAAATCGCCGCGATATTCCGACGCGCTTCGGCCAGCCCGGCGTCGAAGGCGGGGCCGAAATCCTCGTCGCGGATCTCGGCGAAGGGCGGCAGGCCAAAGGGACCGGTCCAAGGCACAAGCAACGGATTGGTCATGGGCGAACTCCTTTCCTCGCACTCTATTGAGAGCGTCCCGGAACCTCCAGCACCTACACACCAAAATGAAGCGGGGGCCGGGAGGACCCCGCCTTTGCCGCCCTGAAGGGGATCAGTTGGTCAGCGAGGGGAACGGCCCGATATAGCCGATATAGGCACGCGCCTGCTCACGGTCGGTCAGCTTGTCCGCGTCGGATTCGCCGTAAGGATGCTGGACGACCATCGCAAGGTAGCCGTGGCCGCCCACGTTCGGATACCAGTCGATCGAGGTCGCCTCGGACCCGTAGGGCGTCGTCGCGATGCGGGTCATCTCGGCCTTGCCGAGGTTCAGTGCCCAGACCGCGTCGTTCTGGTGGCCCTTGCCGGTATCCTCTCCGATGATGAGCGTGTCGTAGCCGGGGACGTAGGTGATGTTGTCGGGATTCGCGATGCCATCGATATCGCATTCCTGACCGGCATAGGGGCCGTCGGCGCCGTATTCGGTCGGTTTGCCCGCGATCAGCGCCGTCATCGTGGTGCCGACATAGGACCCGTCGAGCGCGATTTCATAGACCGCGCCGCAGGCGTTCTTGGCCAGACGCACATCGTTGCGACCACCTTTGTCAGCTTTCTCATCGGCGTCGGTCATGCCCTTGCTGATTTCGGACATGGCAAGGTAGAGGCTGTTCTTGTCCGGGTTGTAGGTTGAGCCCTCCATCTTCCGGAACTCCGTGGTCGCCCCCAGCATCGAGGCGTAGCGGCGGGTTTCGAGCCGCGAGGCGGCGACTTCCATGCCTGGCTTGACCTTCAGGCACTCGGCATTACCCCAGGCGTTCGAGATCAGGAAGCCCTCGGGGCAAGTGCCGTCGGCGTTGAAGTCGGCCGTCTCGAAGATGCCCGAGAATTGCGTGCCCTTGGCGATCAGGTCGGCGATGGCCGCATCGTCGGCATGGCCGAGGTCGATCCATTCGAGGTTGGCCGCACCGCCGTTTGCGTCCGATGTCTGGACCCATTTCGCGGCGAAGAGCTGGCCGGCGGAAAGATCGCCTTCCTTGTCGGCGACGAATTGGAAAAGTCCCACATTGGTGCCATCATCCGAGATATAGGCCGTCTTCCGGTCCGGCATGATGTTGGCGAGTTCGATCGAAACCCGGCCCATCGCGTAATGCTTGGCGATCGTCGCGTCACCCATCTCGCTGACCGTGATTTCGGTCGCATAGCCGTAGTTGTAGGGGTTCACCGCCGCGCGGTATTCGTCCATCGTCATGGTCGCGGGATCGAGGCCGAAATATGCGGCCATCTCAAGCACCTCGTCGTCCTTCAGATCATCGGTTGACGCGGCAGTTTCGAACTTGTGCGCATCCTGCGGGTATTCCTCCGAACCGAGATGGGTGTTCCACGGGGTCACGTTCCCTGCGCAGGGGTTCCAGAGGCCGCCGAAAGCCGAGAAATCGAGCGGCTTGGTGGAGATCGGCTTCATATTGCCCTCGGCTTCCATCTGAAGTTCGCTCAGATACATGGTCGCGGGCAGGTTCTCGAAATGCGTCAGCGAGAAGATCCTGCCGCCGACAGGCAGGAACGAGGTGAAATCCGGGTTGTTCGAATATCCGTCCTCGCTGACAGACACCGGCTTGCCGGCCTTGTCGAAGATCTGGCCGAAGACGGCATCGCCCAGCTTGTCGCCCGTGCGGAAAAGCGTGTGGTAGGCAAGTTTGGTTGTCACACCGTCCATGATCGCGCTTTCGGAAACCACGACGGCGCGTTTCGCCGCATCGTCGGTCGGCGCGGGAACCGGCGCGAAGCTCAGATCGCCGGCGATGGCGGACCCGGCGATGCCGGACAGCGCGGTTGCGGCAAGAAGGATGGTACGGCGTTTCATGGCAGCCCCTTTTTGAAGTCCACGACCCCGAACGGGCCATATGTGCGGGGGATAGGACATGGAGTGTAACATCCGCGTTTGGCCGGTGTGACGTTTTCTTGACGCGGGCGTGTGTGTGCCGTTCATCGCGCCGATTGCCGCGCCCTCAGCCGCGCCTCGATCCGCCTCAGGATCAGCGACAGGGTGATCGTCATCGTAAGATAGATCAACGCGACAAGGTTGTAGGTCTCGAAGTAGCGAAAGTTTCCCGCCGCCGTGACCTTGCCGAGCTGCGTGACATCCGCGACCCCGAGGACCGAGACGAGCGAGGAATCCTTCACCATCGCCACGAAATCATTGCCCGAGGGGCGGCAGGATCATGCGGAAGGCCTGCGGGAAGACGATGAAGCGGAAGCGGTGCCAGCCGTTGAGTCCCAGCGCCTTCGCCGCTTCGATCTGACCCTCGTCGACGGCTTGCAGGCCCGGCCCGGAAAACCTCCGCGATGAAGGCGGAATAGGCGATGGTCAGCGCAATGATCGCCCGCCAGAGAAGCGAGACGTCACGGGTGCTGAATGGGTCGATGCCGAGGGGCCCGGTCAGCCAGTTCCATGCCGCGACGGCGGCAGGCGCGGCGGCAAAGGCGATATAGAGCAAGAGCACGATGATCGGGATGCCGCGCACGACCTCGATATAAAGCCGCGCCAACTGCCGCAGGACAATGAAGCGGGAGAGCGTCGCGACAGCAAGGCCGAGGCCCATAAGGGCTGCCATCGAAAAACCGACGAGGGTGACGAAGATCGTCATCCCGACGCCTTTCGACAGCGTCGCAAGCACCTGCGCATAGAGCCCGTTCGACAGCGCCAGATAAAAGAGCCAAGCCCCGATGGCGATCAGCACCACGAGCCAATAGGGGAAATCGCCGTCTTTCTGGGGAGGGGGGAGCATCGGTGAACGGCCCCGGCGCTGAGGCCGGGGCCAAGCGACCTACTGGCCAAGCTTGTAGTCGAGGAACCACTTCTTGTTCAGCGCCTCGATGGTGCCGTCCGCCTTCATTTCAGCAATCGCAGCGTTGATCGGGGCGACGAGGTCAGAGCCCTTCGGAAAGATGAAACCGAAATCCTCGGTCCCAAGCGGGTCCCCGATGATCTTCAGGCCGCCACCGGACGCATCGACGTAGCCCTTTCCGGCGGTGCCGTCCGTCAGCACCAGATCGACATCGCCCGATTTCAGCGCCTCCACCGTCGCGCCGAAAGTCTCCATCAGCTTGATGCGGGGATTGGCCTCATCGCCGTCGAGAACGTCATAGACGCTCACATAGAACGGCGTCGTCCCCGGCTGGGCCGCGATCAGGAGGTCGGGATTGGCGCCAAAGCTCTTGGCATCGGTGAAGCGGCTTTCGTCGCCCCGCACCAGCATGACCATTTCCGACCGCATGTAGGCGTCAGAGAAATCCACCTTCTCCTTGCGGTCGTCGCGGATGGTGATGCCGGTCATGCCAACGTCGAACTGGCCCTCGGAGACCGCCGGTATCATTGCATCCCAGCTTGAGTTCTCATATTTGACCACCATGTTCAGCCGCTTGGCGATATCGCCCATCGCATCGTATTCCCAACCAATCGCCATGCCGCTGGCATCAAGGAATTGCAGCGGCGGATAGGCGTTTTCGGTGACCACGGTCACTTCGCGCCCTTGAAGGTCGGGCAGGTCGGCAAAGGCGGCCGAGGCGAGGGCACTCACCGCGAGGGCGAGAACGGGCATCAGTTTCATCGGAAGGGCTCCTGTCACAAGCATCTGGCGGAGCGTAGTCGCCGGGTCAGGACCTGTCCAGCGCGCTCAGTGCTGGCCGCAGACCTTGCAGTTCGGATCACGTTTCACCTTGAACTGCCGGGTCTCACCGTAAAGGGCGTCATAGATCATCATGCGGCCCCGAAGCGTCTCACCCGCGCCGGTGATCTCCTTGATCGCCTCGACCGCCATCATCGCCCCGACGACGCCCGGCAAGGCTCCCATCACCCCCGCCTCGGCGCAGCTGGGCGCGAGCCCGGCGGCAGGCCGTTCAGGAAAGACGCAGGCATAGCAGGGCGCGTCGCCCGCCGGATCATATAGGCCGATCTGGCCCTCCCACTGGGTGATCGCGGCGGAAATCAGCGGCTTCTTCGCTGTCACCGCCGCCGCGTTCACCATGTACCGGGTGTCGAAATTGTCCGACCCGTCGAGGATGAGGTCATACTCCGCGAACAGGCCCGGCGCCTCCGCCCCGGTCAGGCGGCGGTTGTAGGGCCGCACCGTGACATAGGGGTTCAATGCCTTCATCGCGGCCTCGGCGGAAAACACCTTCGGCATCCCGATCCGCGCATCCGTATGGATGACCTGACGCTGAAGGTTGGAATTGGAAACGGTATCGTCGTCGATCACGCCGATGGTGCCGACCCCGGCAGCCGCAAGATAGAGAAGCGAGGGCGAACCAAGCCCCCCCGCCCCGACGACCAGCACCTTCGCCTCCTTCATCTTCCGCTGACCCATGCCGCCGATCTCATGCAGAACGATGTGGCGGGCGTAGCGGTCGAGCTCTCCGGCCGAAAATGCCCCCTGCGGTGCGGGCGGCTCAGTGGAAGCCGCCTTTGCATGCGCCACTCTCAGCGCGGCCCGATAGGCAAGGACCGCCGCCACCGCGATACCGAGAAACACCCAGGCCCTGAGATCGCCACCGAGCGCGCGCGGCAACGCATGCCCGGCAGGCAAGAGCGCGTGGGCGAGAACCGTCGCACCCCAGATGAGCGCCAGCAACACCAAGAATGATCCGCCCCGGCACCCGCAACACCAGACAAAACGCCACAAGGGCGAGGGCGGTCAAGAAGACGATCATCCACGCCCCGTCGAACCGAAGCCACCCGTCCCGCGCGCGGTCGTCGCCCAGATACCGCACCTCGTCGAACGCGGCCTGCACCACCGGGCGCCACGATCATCTGCGCGATGCGCTCGCCGTGGCCGATGACGAAGGGCTCGTCGCCAAGATTGATCAGCAGGACCCCGAGCGGTCCGCGATAGTCGCTGTCGATCGTCCCGGGCGTGTTCGGCAGCGATATGCCGTGCTTCAGCGCCAGCCCCGACCGCGGCCGGATCTGCACCTCGAAACCGTCGGGGATTTCGACCGCAGCCCCGTCGGCACGATCCGCCGCTCCATCGGCGCCAGGACGAACCCGCCGCGCGCGCTCCGCCTCGGGCAGGTTGGCGCGGATATCCGCCCCCGCGGCACCCGGCGTCTCATAGGACGGCAGGGCAACCGACGGATCGGCCCAATCCTCGCGCAGAACCCGGATCGTGGGATGCATTCCCTGCCCTTTCATCTTGCCCGAAATACCTCCGCCGGAGGCATCAGACCGTCACCATCGCGCCCAGCGCCGCGGCGATGCGCGCCGCGAGCCGCCGCGCGACCTCATCTTTCGGCAGACGCGGCCATTCCTCCGCGCCCTTGGCATCTATAACCGTCACTGCATTCTCCGTCCCGCCCATGATCCCGGTCGCCGGGCGCACGTCATTTGCCACGATCCAGTCGCAGCCCTTCCGCTTCCGCTTCGCTGCGGCATGGGCAATGATATCGTCCGTCTCGGCCGCGAAGCCCACGACCAACGCGGGCCGTCCCGTCTTCATCTGTGCCACGGTGGCCAGGATGTCCGGGTTCTCCGCGAATTCCAAAGCCGGAGCCTTGCCAGAACTGTCTTTCTTCATCTTCGACGCACTCGCATTGGCGACACGCCAGTCGGCGACCGCCGCCGCACAAACGGCGGCATCGGCAGGAAGCGCCGCCTTGACCGCCGCCAGCATCTCCGCCGCCGTCTCGACCGCAATCACCGCGACACCTTCTGGCGGCGGCACGGTCGCGGGCCCGGTCACGAAACTCACCCGCGCGCCGAGATCGCGGAGCGCGGCAGCCAGTGCGGCGCCTTGCGCGCCCGAGGATCGGTTCGCGATATATCGCACCGGGTCGATCGGCTCATGCGTCGGACCCGATGTGACGACGACATGCTTGCCCGCCAGCGGGCCGCCGCCAAGGGCAGCCTCGGCCGCCGCGACGATCTCCAATGGCTCCGCCATCCGCCCCGGCCCGTATTCGCCGCAGGCCATGTCGCCTTCGTTCGGCCCCGACGAAAAACACGCCATCGGCCTTCAGCGTGGCGATGTTGCGCTGGTTGGCACGATGCAACCACATCCGGACATTCATCGCAGGTGCCACCAGCACCCGCTTGTCGGTCGCCATCAGAAGCGTCGAGGCGAGATCGTTCGCGAGCCCGCCCGCCATCTTCGCCATCAGATCCGCCGTCGCCGGTGCGACGACCACCAGATCGGCCGCCCGCGAAAGCTGGATATGGCCCATCTCCGCCTCGTCGGTCAGATCGAAGAGGTCGCGATAGCATTTCTCGCCCGCGAGCGCCGATACCGACAGCGGCGTCACGAATTCCGCGCCCGCCCGCGTCAGCACCGGCGTCACCGACGCGCCCGCGCTCCTTCAGCCGCCGGATCAGGTCGAGCGACTTGTAGGCGGCGATCCCGCCACCGACGATCAGACAGGATACGCTTGCCCGCCAGCATGTCGCCCTCATCCCGGCCTCTTTGCCGGTCAAGGATTAGGTGCCGGCAGGTCCGATGACAAGGACAGCCTCATATCACGGAACGTGATGAGGTGGCGCACAAATGGCCAAGTGCGCGCGAGGTCGCGCCGCGGCTAGTGTCGGCGCAACGCACTACGGAGACCACCATGACCTATGATCTCGCCATCGGGGACCGCAGCTATTCCAGCTGGTCGCTGCGCGGCTGGCTGCTGTTCGAAAAGTTCGGGATTCCGGTGAAATGCCATACCGGCGTCCTCTATACCGACGACTTCAACCGCCTCCTCGCGGAATTCGCGCCCGCGCGCCTCGTGCCAGCGATGCGCACCCCCGAGGGTGACGTTGTCGGCGACACCCTCGCCATCGCCGAGACGCTTGCCGAGCGTCACCCTGAAGCCGGGATTTGGCCCGACGATCCCGGCGGCGCGGGCGATGGCGCGCTACATGGCCGCCGAGATGCATTCAGGCTTCACCGCGCTCAGGGGCGATTGCGCCATGAACCTGCTCCGCAGCTATGCGGATTCCGCCCCCCGCAGAGAGGTGCGCGACGACCTCGCGCGGATCGAGTTCATCTGGTCCCGTGCACGTGATCGCTTCGGCGCGGACGGCCCTTGGCTCTTTGGCCGCTACACGGCGGCGGATGCCTTTTTCGCGCCCGTCGCCGCGCGGATCGCCGGCTACAACCTGCCGGTTTCCGCCGAGTGCTATGGAATATGTGAACGCCCATCTTGCCGATCCGTCCTTCCGCCGCTGGCGGGCGATGGGCAAGGCGCAAAACCTGATCCAGCCAAGCTACGCCAAACCCTATCCCGAACGCCCGTGGCCCGGCCCCGCTCCCCTGCCCGCGACCCTTGCCGACGGACCATCGGTGAACGACGCCTGCCCCTATTCCGGAAAGCCGGTAACTCATTTCCTCGAAGCGGACGGCAAGGTCTGGGGTTTTTGCAACGCCTTCTGTCGCGACAAGACACTCGCCGACCCCGAAGCCTGGCCTCCTTTCATGGCGATGATCGCGCGTTAACACTTTCTCAACCACCACTGCGATAGCCGTTAACCAATCTTAAGGGGACGGTTCATGGTGGCGCGCACCTACACGGTGGCCTTCGAAGGGGTTGAGGCGAGGATCGTCGAGGTGCAATGCGCCGTCTCGCCGGGCATGCCTGCCTTTTCCGTCGTGGGCCTGCCCGACAAGGCGGTGAGCGAGGCGCGCGACCGGGTGCGGGCGGCCCTGACGGCGCTGTCGGTCGCCTTGCCGTCAAAACGCATCACCATCAACCTCTCCCCTGCCGACCTGCCGAAGGAAGGCTCGCATTTCGATCTGCCCATCGCTCTGGCGCTTCTCGCTGCGATCGGAATCGTGCCGGGCGAGGAGGTCGAGAATACGGTGGCGCTGGGTGAGTTGTCGCTCGACGGTCGGCTCGTTCCGGTGATCGGCGCCCTGCCCGCCGCGATGGCGGCGGCGGAAGAGGGGCGGCGGCTTCTCTGCCCGCGAGCCTGCGGGCCGGAGGCGGCCTGGGTCGGCGCGGCGGAGGTCATCGGGGCGGCAACGCTCGACGAGGTGGTTGCCCATTTCACCGACCGCGCGCCGATTTTGCCGGCAAAGCCCGGCGAAGTCGCGAAAGCGGCGGGAGGCCGCGACCTGCGTGACGTGAAGGGTCAGGAACGCGCCAAGCGTGCATTGGAAATCGCGGCCGCAGGGCGGCATCATCTTCTCATGGTCGGTACACCCGGATCGGGCAAGTCGATGCTCGCCGCGCGTCTGCCCGGCATCCTGCCGCCACTGACCGCCACCGAGGCGCTCGAGACCTCGATGATCCACTCACTTTCCGGTCTCCTCGACGAAGGCGGCATCAGCCGCATCCGCCCCTTCCGCGAGCCGCATCACACCGCCTCGATGGCCGCAATCGTCGGCGGCGGGCGCGGCGCGAAACCGGGGGAGATCAGCCTTGCCCATAACGGAGTTCTCTTCCTCGACGAATTCCCCGAATTCCCCCGCACCGTCCTTGAAACACTGCGTCAGCCCATCGAGACGGGCGAGGTCGTCGTGGCGCGGGCGAATGCCCATATTCGCTATCCCTGCAGATTTCTGATGGTCGCAGCGGCGAACCCCTGCAAATGCGGCTACCTCACCGATCCGTCGCGCAGTTGCGCGCGCGTACCTCAATGTGGCAGCGATTACCTCGGCCGTATATCAGGTCCCCTGATGGACCGGATCGACCTTCGCATTGAGGTGCCGCCGGTGGCCTATACCGATCTCGACCTGCCCGATACGGGCGACAGTTCTGCCACGGTGACGGAACGTGTGGCAGAGGCGCGCGCAGTTCAAACGGCGCGCTACGCCGATCACTCCGGTGTGCGCGTCAACGCCGATGCCGAGGGCCAGCTATTGGAAGAGACAGCGCGACCCGACACTGAGGGACGTGAGCTTCTTGCCAAGGTTGCGGAACGGTTCGGGCTTTCGGCGCGGGGCTATCACCGGGTTCTGCGGGTTGCGCGCACCATCGCCGATCTTGACGGCGCGGAGACTGTGCGCAAGCCGCATATCGCCGAGGCAGTCAGTTTCCGACTGACCGCGACGCTACCGAACTAGGCCTTCACAATCGCGTGCCCTGGCTTGGCAGAGCCTGTATCCGCAGGCAGGCTTCACGGCGGAGGATCGCCAAATGACGTCAGTCTCAGGACGGACCAAGGAGCTCGTCGTTGCGCTCTGTCTGGCCTTTGTCGCAACGCCAGGCGCCGCGCAGTCCATGCTTGACCATATCGACCTCGCCGCGCCCGCAATGATTGAGGCCGAGATGACGCGCGAGGCGGTCGCAGCGGCCCTTGCTGCGGCGGTATCCGGCACCCCTGTTGACCTGTCGCAAAAGCGGCTCAATCGGCTTGACCTGTCCGGGCTCGATTTCTCGAACGCGGTGCTCCGGGCGGCGCGGCTGAACGGCGCAAACCTGAAGGGCGCGCGCCTCGACGGCGCGGTGCTTGATCAGGCGTGGCTTCTCGGGGCAAGCCTTGATGGGGCTTCGCTCAAAGGTGCGAGCCTCTTTCAGGCGCAGCTTCGCGGGGCGACGCTGGTTGGGGCCGATTTGAGCGGCGCGCGCGCCGCGGCGGATTTCACCCGCGCCGATCTGACCGGGGCGATATTTACCGGAGCCGATCTCGGAGCCGACCTCAAGAACCAGTCGATGGGACTGATGCGCGGCGTGTTGACCAGCGCAAAGGCGCGGGGCGCAGATTTTTCCGGCGCGAACCTCTTGCGCGTGGGTCTGGAATTCGCGGACCTGCGCGACACCAATTTCGAGGGCGCGAACCTCGCGACGGCGGAATTGGCGGGCGCCGATCTGACAGGTGCTGCCGTCGCGGGGGCGGACTTCACCGATGCCGACGTGACCTCGGCGCGGCTCATCAATCTGAAAGGCGCCGAGACGGCCAATCTTGACCATGCGCGCAACCTCAGCCGGGCATTCACCAGGTAATCGGCGCGGCGGCGCGCGTTCAGGCGCGCTTTGCCTCGATCACCTCCCATATGCGCGCCGCGCTGTTGGTACTATCGAAGCGCTCAAGTTCCTGAAGTCCGGTCGGCGAGGTCACGTTGATCTCGGTCAGCCAGTCGCCGATCACGTCGATGCCGACAAATATCTGCCCTTTCTCGCGCAGCATCGGACCGATCGCCGCGCAGATTTCCTTATCACGCTCCGTCAGCCCGACCTTCTCGGGCCGCCCGCCCACATGCATGTTCGACCGCGTCTCACCCTCAGCCGGAATTCGATTGATCGCCCCGACCGGCTCGCCATTCACAAGGATGATCCGCTTGTCGCCTTTCACCACCGCCGGCACGTATTTCTGGGCGATCAGCGGCTCCCGGTTGATGCCGACGAAAAGTTCGTGCAATGACGCAAGGTTGCGGTCGTTCGGATCGAGCCGGAAGACACCCGCGCCACCATTGCCGTAGAGCGGCTTCAGGATGATATCGCCGTGCCGCGCCTTGAATTCGCGGATTGTCACAAGATCACGGGCGATAAGTGTCGGCGGCGTGAGCTGCGGGAAATCCAGGACCAGCAGCTTCTCGGGAGAGTTCCGCACCCAGAAGGGATCGTTCACCACAAGCGTGGCGGGGTGGATACGATCCAGAATATGCGTCGTCGTGATATAGCCCATATCGAACGGCGGGTCCTGCCTGAGCCAGACGACATCCCACTCCGCCAGATCGACCTCGGTCTCCGCCCCGAGCGTGTAGTGATTGCCCTTCTCGCGCCGAAGCGCGAGCGGCCAGCCCCGCGCCAGCACCCGCCCCTCGCGGTAGGAAAGCTTGTCGGGTGTGTAGTAGAAGAGTTCATGCCCGCGTACCTGCGCCTCCAGCGCGATCCTGAATGTGGAATCGGCGTCGATGTTGATCAGCCCGATCGGGTCCATCTGGATCGCAACCTTGAGTGCCATAGCGCCCGCCTTTCCATCGCTGGTTCCGGTGCCGATAGATGACCGAGCCTTGGCCGGGATGCAATCCGCGATCAGGCACCGAGGGCGTTCTCGATGATCTCGATCTGGCCGGTGCCATCGACCAGCGCCACGTCGAAGCGCATGTCGCTGTCCTGGCCCGCCGGAAGGCTCGCCGCGAACTCGCTCGCCGCAGCGAATATGCGGGCGATCTGAGGAGGCAAGAGGCTGTGGGCTGCCGCCGCAAAATTCTCCGCGCGCTTCACTTCCACGAAGACGGTGGTTGCGCCCTCGGCGCAGACAAGGTCGATTTCTCCCGACCGGCCGCGCCAGCGCCGCGCGATGATCCTGACGCCACGCGCCAACAAAAACGCGGCGACCTGCTCCTCGGCCGCCTGTCCGCTCAGATACGCGGTGCGCCCGATCAGTTGCTTGCGGCGAGTTTCAGGGCGAGTTGATAGACCTCCCGTTTCGGCGCGCCGGTCAGTTCGGCCACCGAGGCTGCTGCGTCCTTGACCGTCTGACATGTCAGCGCCTCCCTCAGCGCGGCCTCGATTTCCTCTGCCCCGGCCGTAACACCGCGTGCCCGGTCGATCAGCACCACGATCTCGCCCTTGACCGTCCGGCCTTCGAAGGCAGCCGCAATCTCATCCAGAGTGCCGCGAGTCACTTCTTCGAATTTCTTGGTCAATTCGCGGCAGACCGCCGCGCGCCGCGACCCGCCCAAGGTTGCGGCCAGATCGCTTAACAAAGCATGAATCCGTTTTGGGGATTCGTAGAGGACGAGGGTTGCAGGGATGCTGCGCAATTCCCCAAGCCAGCGGCGCCGTTGCCCTGATGCGTTCGGCGCGAAGCCCGCGAAGAGAAACCTGTCCGAGGGCAGCCCCGACACCGTCAGCGCCGCGAGGACCGCCGAAGGCCCCGGCGCCGCAGTCACCAGATGCCCAGCCGCAATCGCCGCCGCGCCGAGTTGGTAGCCGGGGTCCGCGACCAGCGGCGTGCCCGCCTCCGACGCGTAGGCCACCGATTTCCCGGCGGCCAGTGCACCGAGAATACGGGGCCGCACCCTTTCGCCGTTGTGGTCGTGATAAGACACGAGCGGCCGGTCACCCAACGCGACCCCGTGAATATCCATCAGATGCCTGAGCGAACGCGTATCCTCAGCCGCGATGACATCGGCGCTTCGCAGGATGTCGAGCGCGCGCAACGTGATGTCGCGCGCCGATCCGATAGGTGTGGAGACGAAGTACAGTCCCGCCGCGAGCGTTTGCCCTGATCCGTTTTCCGCCATGCCACCTGCTCTTGCGTTTACTTCGAGGCAGGGAACGCCTAGGCTCCGGCCTACGTTTGTGTTCCGCCTCCAGCCCGTATGAGGATGTCGTCATGTTCACCGTTTTCTCCAGCCGCCGCAAGTTCATCCGGCGCGCGGCTCTTGTTGCGGCATCTCTCGCGCTTGCGGCCTGCGACCCGCTCGCGATGGGCGGCGGGCCATCGATCAACACGAACAAGCCCGTTCCGGTCGCCCTCCTCGTGCCGTCGGGTTCGGGTTCGACCACCGACGAGCATCTCGCGCAGTCGCTTGAGAACGCCGCGCGGCTCGCCATGGCGGACATGAATGGGGTGCAGATCGACCTGCGTGTCTACAGCACCAGGGGGCAGCCCGCACAGGCGGCTTCGGTTGCGGCGCAGGCTGTGAATGACGGCGCCAAAATCATTGTCGGACCGCTATATGCGCAGGCCGCGAACGCCGCGGGCGTCGCCGTGGCGTCAAGTGGAGTTAACGTCCTCAGCTTTTCCAACAATCCCGACATCGCCGGCGGCAACGTCTTCATTCTCGGATCGACCTTCCAGAACACCGCCAACAGGGTGGTGAGTTATGCCGCGCGCCAGGGCAAGCGGCGCATCCTGATGGTCAGCGCGCAGACCTCCGCAGGCGAGCAGGCGCGAAATGCGGTCGCGCGCGCAGCTTCGGGCGGCGGCGCATCGGTGGTCGGCAATGTAAGTTACGCGATGTCGCAAAACGGCGTGGTTACAGCCGCGCCGCAGATCGTATCCGCGGCCCGCGCCAATTCCGCAGATGTTGTGGTGATCGACGCAACGACGGACGGCGCGCTCCCGATTCTGACCCAGCTTATCAAGGAACAGGGACTGACCGCCGATGTGGTACAGCTTGCTGGCCTCGCGCGCTGGGATGTGCCGACGCAAGCCGCCGCCCTGCCCGGTCTTCAGGGCGGCATCTTTGCGATGCCAAGCCCGCAACTGACCCAGCAGTTCGAAAGCCGCTACACTGCGGCTTACGGCAGCCCACCGGTCCCGGCCGCGGTGGTCGGTCTGGCCTATGACGGGATCGCCGCCATAGGGGCGCTGGTCAAACAGGGCAAGTCAGATGCGCTGACCGGCGCCGCCCTCACTCAGGGTTCTGGCTTTGCCGGCGTAAACGGCGTATTCCGCCTGAGAAGCGACGGAACGAATGAAAGAGGCCTTGCGATTGCGAAGATCCAGAACTCACAGGTGGTCGTGATTGATCCGGCACCGAGGGCATTTGGCGGCGCTGGCCTCTGACCCGCGCAAAGTGACAGCGGCGGCTTCGGCGATCTCGGAGCCACCTTTTCCGGCAGGCGACCTGCCCCCATCCGTCGCCAGCCACATCCTTTTCGACCGCCCTGCGTTCAGCGCCCATCTGGCGTCGCTGATCGCCGACTGTGATGACGCGCGCGAGCAGCGTGCCCTCATTGTGCGCGACATGATCAGCGCACGGAATGAGGTCCTGAACACAATCGCGGAGGATTTCGGGACACATCCGCGCGCCGCCCGCGCCACGGTGCGGGCTTATGCCGCTCTGACCGACGCCGTGGTCTGGCACGCCTTTGCCATCGCGACCACGGTGCTGCATCCGATCTCGAACCCGACCGAGGGCGAAAGGCTTACCGTTCTGGCCGTTGGCGGCTATGGCCGCGCCGAGATGGCGCCCGCTTCGGATGTCGATCTTCTCTTCCTTACGCCTTGGAAGGTGACGGCCTGGGCCGAAAGCGTCATCGAGACGATGCTCTATATCTTCTGGGATATGCGCCTGAAGGTCGGCCACGCCAGCAGGACGGTCAAGGATTGCCTGCGGCTCGGGCGGGAGGATTACACGATCCGCACCGCCCTTCTGGAGCGCCGCTACATCGCCGGTCACGAAGCTTTGGCGGACGAGCTTCGCACCCGCTTGCGCAACGAGCTTTTCAAAAACACCGCCGCGGATTTCATCGAGGCGAAGCTGGCAGAGCGCTCCGATCGTCACAAACGGCAAGGCGGCCAGCGTTATGTGTTGGAGCCCAACGTGAAGGAAGGCAAGGGCGGCCTGCGCGACCTTCAGACGCTCTATTGGATCGGGAAATACCTGCACGGCGTCCGGCGCGCCGCCGAGCTTGTGGGCAAGGGTCTTTTCAGCCAGGACGAGTACGAGGCGTTTGCGGCGGCAGAGGACTTTCTCTGGGCGGTGCGCTGTCACTTGCACATGATTTCCGGCCGCGCGCAGGATCAGCTTTCCTTCGACATGCAGGTCGAGGTGGCCAGCCGCATGGGCTACCGCGATACCGGTGGGCGGCGGGCGGTCGAGCATTTCATGCAGGATTACTTTCGTCACGCGACGCGCGTCGGCGAATTGACGCGTGTGTTCCTCACCGCGCTGGAGGCCGCCCATGTGAAGCGTGAGGCACGGCTTTCAGGCTTTCTTAGGCGGCGCAAGAAGGTGCGCGAAGGCTTCGTTATCGACCGGGGTCGCATCAATATCAGCAACGAAAAAGCCTTCCTCAACGACAAGCTGAATCTGCTGCGGATCTTCGAAGAGGCTTTACGCAGCGGCTATCTCATCCATCCGCAGGCGATGCGGCTTGTCGCCGCGAACCTCGACCTGATCGATGATGACATGCGCGAGGACCGCGAGGCGACGCGCATCTTTCTTGATCTGATGCTGAAGCACGGCAACCCCGAACGCGCCCTTCGCCGGATGAATGAGCTTGGCGTTCTCTCGGCCTTCATTCCGGAGTTCGAGCCGATCGTCGCGATGATGCAGTTCAACTTCTACCACCACTACACGGTGGACGAGCACACGATCCAGACGATTTCGACCCTCGCCCAAATTGAGCGTCACGAGTTGATCGAGGAACTGCCGTTGTCTTCCGGCATCCTCGACGCAGGCATAAACCGCCGCGTTCTCTATGTGGCGCTTCTCTTGCATGACATCGGCAAAGGCAGGCATGAGGATCATTCGATCCTCGGCGCGCAAATCGCCCGGAAAGTCGCGCCGCGCCTGGGGCTGAATACGGAGGAAAGCGAGACGGTCGAATGGCTGGTGCGCTATCATCTGTCGATGTCGGACATGGCGCAGAAGCGCGATATCTCGGACCCGCGCACGGTGCGCGACTTCGCCAAGATCGTGAAGACGCGGAGGCGGCTGGACCTTCTGACCGTCCTTACGGTCTGCGATATCCGCGGGGTCGGGCCGAACACCTGGAACAACTGGAAGGCGATGCTGCTCAGGCGGCTGCATGCCGAAACAGCGGACGCGCTGGAAGGCGGGCTCGAAATCGATCAACAGCGGCAAACGCCAGAACGAGGCGAAGCGCGCCCTGCGCGAGGCGCTGCCGAACTGGGACGCTAAGGATCTGCGACGCGAAACCGCCCGCCATTACGACCCCTACTGGCAGGGTCTGTCGACCGATACCCAACAGGTCTTTGCGACGCTTTTGCGCGATATTCCCGTCGACGCGATCCGCATCGACCTGAAGCCCGACCCCGACCACGACGCGACGCGCGCCTGTTTCGCGCTGGCAGATCATCCCGGCATCTTCTCGCGCCTCGCAGGCGCGCTGGCGCTGGTCGGCGCGAACGTGGTCGATGCCCGGACCTATACGTCGAAAGACGGCTATGCGACGGCGGTCTTCTGGATTCAGGACAGCGAAGGCCGTCCCTATGAGGCCGACCGACTGCCGCGCCTGCGCTCGATGATCGACAAGACCCTGAAGGGCGAAATCGTGGCGCGCGAGGCGCTGAAGGACCGCGACAAGATCAAGAAACGCGAACGCCAGTTCCAGTTCCCGACCCATATCACCATCGACAACGAGGGATCGGAAATCTACACGATCATCGAGGTCGATACCCGCGACCGGCCAGGGCTTCTTTTCGATCTGACCCGAACGCTCGCGGCCAACAACATCTACATCGCCTCGGCCATGATCGCGACCTATGGCGCGCAGGTCGTCGACAGCTTTTACGTGAAGGACATGTTCGGATTGAAACTTCACGTCAAATCGAAACAGGAAAGTCTGGAGCGGAAATTGCGTCAGGCGATCGCGGAAGGCGCGGAGCGGGCGAAGGGCTGATGAAACCGATCCGATTGATGCGGGGCTTCCTCACGGTGGGGGCCTGGACGCTTCTCAGCCGCATCGTCGGCTTTCTGCGTGACGTCCTCATCGCCGCCTATCTCGGGACCGGGCCGGTGGCGGAGGCTTTCCTCGTTGCCTTTTCGCTACCGAACATGTTTCGCCGCTTCTTCGCAGAAGGTGCCTTCAACACCGCCTTCGTCCCGCTTTTCTCCAAGAAGTTCGAGGCCGACGAAGACCCTCACGGTTTTGCCGAAGATGCCTTTTCCGGCCTCGCCTTCGTGGTTCTCATCGTCTCGCTCGTCGCCATGGCGGCGATGCCGTGGTTGGTCCTGGCGATGGCAGGCGGGTTCGCAGGCGACGAGCGGCTACCGCTTGCCGTGATGTATGGGCGCATCTGCTTTCCCTACATCTTCTTCATCTCGCTGACCGCACTTCTGTCGGGCCTTCTGAACGCAGGCGGGCGGTTCGTCGCAGCGGCGGGCGCCCCGGTCCTGCTGAACGTCATCTTCATCGGGGCGATGGTGGGCGCACGGCATCTTGGCTGGGACATGGGGCTGACATTGTCCTGGGCGACGCCGATCACGGGGCTCGCGCAACTTGCCCTGGTCTGGGTCGCCGCAGCGCGGATGGGCTATCCGCTGCGCCTGCGCTGGCCGCAGGATGACGCCGGATCTGAAGCGGCTTCTCATCATTGCGGGACCTGCGGTTCTGGCCGGCGGTGTGGTGCAGATCAACCTTCTGGTCGGGCGCCAGGTCGGCAGCTTCTTTGACGGCGCCATCGCCTGGCTGAGCTATGCCGATCGCCTGTATCAGCTTCCGCTTGGCGTCGTGGGCATCGCCATCGGCATCGTCCTTCTTCCCGATATCTCCCGCCGTCTGAAGGCGGGCGATGTCTTCGGCAGCCGCTATGCGCTGTCGCGGGCGACGGAGTTCGCGCTTTTCCTGACGCTGCCCGCCGCCGTTGCGCTGATGGTGATCTCTGTGCCGCTGGTCAGCGTGCTTTACGAACGCGGCGCCTTTACCGGGGCCGATACTTCCCCCACGGCGCTGGCGCTGGCGGTCTATGGCGCGGGCTTGCCGGCATTCGTACTGCAAAAGGTGCTGCAACCGCTTTATTTCGCGCGTGAAGATACGCGGACGCCCTTCCGCTTTGCCGTCTGGTCGATGGTCGTGAACGCCGCTCTGGCCATCGGACTCGCACCCTTTCTCGGCTTCATCGCCGCCGCTCTCGGCACCACCCTGGCCGGATGGGCGATGACCTTCCAGCTTTGGTGGGGCACCCGGCCAATGGGCGAGGCCGCGCGGGCGGATGAGCGGTTGCGCGCACGCCTGCCGCGTGTCATCGGCGCAAGCGTGGTGATGGGGGCCTATCTCTGGGGAGCTGAGAGATTGCTGTCGGATGCCCTTTCCGCCCACGGCCATCGCTACTGGGCATTGGTCCTTCTCGTGGCCACGGGCATGGCGGTCTATGGCCTTGCCGCCTTTGCGCTGGGTGCCTTCCGGCTGTCGGACTTCCGCGCGAGCGTCAGGGGTCAGCGCTGACGGATCGCCCTCAGAAGATGCGCAGGCCCGCCCGGTCCGACAAAAAAGGACAGACCAAAGCCGGAAGCGAATCCCGCGAGGTCGGCCACCCAGTCCGGTGAGCCGCCGAAGATCACACCGAACAGAAGCTGCACCCCGAGAAGAAACGCGATCAGCGTAAAGGCCCGCGCGCGATTGGCGTTCTCGGCACCGAGCCGCGCCCATATGATGAAGGTGAATGCCCCGATCAGACCGTAGGCGCCGGGATATGCACCGAAAAGCGCCATCTTTGCGCCGGGAACAAGCGAATAGGCGATCCCGCCCGCGACGACGGGCACGAGGAAGACCACGAGCACCGCCCAGGCACGGAAAACCTCGCTACAAATTTGCCCATCGCAAGGATGAAGACCGCCGCCAGAAGCGCATGGGTGAAACTGCCGTGGATGAAACCATAGCTGAAAAAGCGCATCACGATAGTCGCCGGTCCAGCGTCCGGTCGCCAGCATCTGGTCGAGCATCTCGGGCGACAACGCGAAGCGTTGCAATGCCTCCTGCCGCCAGCCGATCCCGCCGGGGCCACCGGCGATCCCGAGCGTACCCGCGCTGACCACGACCTCCATCGCGACGATGGGCAAGAGGATCAGCCAAACCACTGCCGGAATGCGGATTTAGCGGTGACGCGTCATAACCTTCGCGCATGGCGGTCTCCTTGTTGACGGAACCTGCCCCCTGCGATACGCGAGCGGGACGGAAATTTCCAGACGGGGAAAAGCATGACCGCCGCGCCGAACACCAAATTCACTCCGCGTGTTTTCTCGGGCATTCAACCGACGAACCACCTGCCAGCTCGGAAACTACCTCGGCGCGGTGAAACGGTTCGTGGCGATGCAGAACAGCGGCATCGAGACGATCTATTGTATCGTCGACCTGCATGCGATCACGGTCTGGCAGGACCCGGCCGATCTGCGCAATGCAACGCGCGAGTTGGCGGCCAGCTATCATCGCCTCGGGCCTCGACCCCGAGCGCTCCATCCTCTTCAACCAGAGCCAGGTGCCGGGCCATGCCGAGCTCGGCTGGATCTTCAACTGTGTTGCCCGCATGGGCTGGATGAACCGGATGACGCAGTGCAAGGACAAGGCCGGCAAGGACGCCGAAAAGGCCTCGCTTGGCCTTTTCGCCTATCCGTCGCTGATGGCGGCCGACATCTTGCTTTACCATGCGACCCAGGTGCCGGTGGGCGAGGATCAGAAGCAGCATGTGGAGCTGACGCGCGATATCGCGATGAAGTTCAACCATGACTACGGCGTCGATTTCTTCCCGATCACCCAGCCGGTGATCGAGGGGGCCGCGACGCGCGTCATGTCCTTGCGCGACGGATCGAAGAAGATGTCGAAATCCGATCCGTCGGATGCAGAGCCGGATCAACCTCACCGACGATGCCGACACCATCGCACAGAAGATTCCGCAAGGCCCGCACCGATTCCGAACCGCTGCCGGAAACCGTCGAGGGGCTGAAGGATCGACCCGAGGCACGCAACCTCGTCAACATTTACGCGGCCCTTGCCGACCTGACGTCCGAACGCAGTGCTCGCGGATTTCGCGGGCAAGGGCTTCGGCACCTTCAAGCCCGCGCTCGCTGATCTTGCGGTGGCCAAGCTTTCTGCCCATCGCGATCGAAATGAAGCGGCTGATGGCCGATCCGGCCGAGATCGACCGCATCCTCGGGAACGGCGCCGCGCGCGCCGATGCGATCGCGCGACCGATCCTTGAACAGACCCAGGACATCGTCGGAATGATCCGCTCGCGTCGCTGAGACGTCACAGAACCGTCGCGCAGCGGATTCAACGGACAGCCAGTCTGGCCCGGCCCGCGTTCCGTCATGCAGTGCCTGAATCCCCCCCGGTTCAGCGGCGTTGCGGGCCCTCGGTCGGCCGCGCTCTCCCCTTGCGGCTGACACGGCCCCCGGATCCGGTCCGGGGGCCTTTTTGCAAATTCGCACAACCTCTCTGCAAAATCGGCAAATATGTCGCGCCGCCGCCGCGGCCTATATCATGCCGCAAGAGTCCATCGCTGGAGACACCCATGACTTACACTGCCCCTGCCCAGACCCGTATCGGCCATGTCCATCTCAAGGTCGCCGACCTTGACCGGGCGTTGGCCTTTTATTCCGGCCTCCTCGGGTTCGAGATCATGCAGCGCTACGGCGATAGCGCGGTCTTCCTTTCCGCCGGCGGCTATCACCACCACATCGGTCTCAATACCTGGGAAAGCAAAGGTGGCAAACCACCGGCGCCGGGGACGACCGGGCTTTACCACACCGCCATACTCTATCCCGACCGCGCCGCCCTTGCCGACGTCCTGAAACGGCTGGTCGAGGCGCGCTACCCACTCGACGGCGCATCCGATCACGGCGTGAGCGAGGCGCTCTACCTGACCGATCCGGACGGCAACGGCGTGGAGCTTTACCGCGACCGGGCAGAGGCGGAATGGCCGCGCGACGCCGAGGGCAAACTCAAGATGGTCACTGCTGCGCTGGACCTGCGCGCGCTTCTGGCTGAGGCCGCTTAGGAATTCACGATATCGCTTTCATAGCGGGCGAGGAGCGCGAGGCCCGCCGCAAAGCTCGCCAAAGCGATGCCGAACACGAAAAGCGGCGCAACGTAGTCACCTCCATAGGTCGGGTAAATACCTTTCCGCATCTGCCCGACCACATGGACCAGAGGGTTGTACCACAAGACCCCTCGGAACACCTCTGGCACCTTGTCATAGACGAACAGGACGCAGGAAATGATGAGCATGGGCCGGTTCAGGATGGCCCACGCCCTCTCCCAGATCGGAAAAACCGACAGAAGAAAGCAGTTCAGCGTCCCGATCCCAAGGCCAAGCGACAGCGCCATGAGAAGGCCGTAACACATCGCCGGAATATCCAGGATCACATCGACACGGAACAGGACGATGATGCCGCTCAGGACGATGGCGAAGACCATCGCTTGCGTGACCGCGCTCAGCAGCGCGCGCGCGACAATCGCGTCCACGAATGTCACGCCGGGATAGAAGAGAAGCGGTTTTGAGAAGCGGATCGCGACAGAGACTTTCTGGCTGATGTCCAGATAGGCGAGGAACGGCAGGAGACCCGAGGCGTAGAACAGCGGAAAGCTCGTCCCGATGGGTGGCGAACTGAAAACAAGCGAGAAGATCACCGACAACAGCATGAGGCCCGCGACAGGTTCCAGCACGGCCCAGATGTAGCCGAACGCCGAGCGGCCATAGGCCGTCGTCATCTCGCGCAGCAGGAGCGCTGTCACGGCGCGCGTCGTGCGGAATGTCCGGCGTCGCTGTACAAGCGGAAGCTGATCTGTCATTCACTCGGGCAGGTTATTGGACCGCGGAACGCCATGCTGCCAAGCAGTCAGGCAACCCGCATCATAGTCCACGGAGACGGCATTGAAAGAACAAAGCGTCGTTGCTGCGCCCTCTCTTAGCGAGAAGGGGACCGGCACATCGCGCTACGCGGCCCCGGCCCGGATGCGCCGCCGCCACCGGGCGATGGTACTCCTCTTCCTCCTCTGGGTTGTGCTCCCGACCGCGCTTTCAGCGGCCTATCTTTACTTCGTCGCGGCCGATCAGTACGCCTCGCGAGTCGGCTTCTCGATCCGCAAGGAAGAAAATTCCTCAGCCATCGAGCTTCTCGGCGGGATCACGGAACTCAGCGGCAATTCATCGTCGGATGCCAACTTCCTCTACAAGTATATCGGCGGCCGCGAAATGATGCAGGCGGTCGATATCAAGGTCGGGCTGAAGTCGATCTATGCGCGCGCCGATGACCCGGTCTTCGGCCTGTCAGCCGATGCGACGATCGAGAAGATGGAGCGCTACTGGAATCGCATGGTGAAGGTCTTCTTCGACACCGGCGACGGGCTGATCGAAGTGCAGGTCAAGGCCTTCGCCCCGGCGGACGCGCGAAAGATCGCGCAGACGATTCTCGACGAAAGCAGCCGGATGGTGAACGACCTGACGGATGTCGCGCGCGAGGATACGATCCGTTATGCGCGTGATGAGCTTGACCATTCCATCGACCGTCTCAAGAACGCGCGACAGGCGCTGACCGCCTTCCGCAACCGTACCCAGATCGTCGATCCGGGTCTGGATATCGCCGGTCGGATGGGCCTGCTGAACCAGTTGCAGACCGAACTTGCCACCTCGCTGATCGACCTCGACATGTTGCAGGCGAACACGGGCGCCCGCGATCCGCGCATCGTGCAGACCCAGCAGCGGATCGATTTCATCGAGGACCGGATCCGATCCGAACGGGCAAAGGTATCAAACGCCGAGAGCGACGAGGGCGTGGCCTATTCCAAGCTTCTGGACGAATTCGAATCCCTGCGCGTCGATCTGGAATTTGCCGAGAAAGCCTATGTCTCCAGTCTCGCGGCCTATGACGCGGCGCAGGCGCAGGCGCAAAAGCAGACACGCTATCTCGCGCCCTATGTCGCGCCGACGCTGGCGGAAGAGGCCGAATATCCGCAGCGGCTTTTGCTCATCGCGCTGATTGCGGGATTTCTTGTCCTCACCTGGGGCATTGCGGCGCTGCTTTTCTATTCCGTCCGCGACCGGCGCTGAGATGATCCGGCTGGTCGATCTGTCGAAGGCCTATCGGCTTTCTCATGGGTGGAACGTCATCGCCGACCGCCTAAACGCTACGTTTCCATCGAAGACCGCCGTGGCGCTTCTCGGCCGGAATGGTGCCGGAAAGTCGAGCCTTCTGCGAATGATCGCGGGTACCATGCGCCCGGACTCGGGGCGTGTGGAGTCGACCGGCTCCATCTCCTGGCCGGTTGGCTTCGCGGGGAGTTTCCACCGCGACCTGAGCGGGCTTCAGAACACGCGCTTCATTGCGCGGGTTTACGGTGTCGATTCCGATGATCTGGCGACGGTGGTCGCGGATATCTCCGAGCTTGGCCGTCAGTTCCGCGAACCCGTCGGCACCTATTCCTCGGGCATGCGGGCGCGGCTCGCCTTCGCGGTGTCGATGGGCATTCCCTTCGATACCTATCTGGTGGATGAGATCACCTCGGTCGGGGACGCTTCCTTTCGCCTTAAATGCGAGGCGCTGATGACGGCGCGGCTTCTGGATGCGGGGGCGATCGTGGTGTCGCATGCGCCCGGCATGATCAAGCGGCTCTGCCAACATGGCGCGGTGCTGGAGGACGGCCAGCTTACCTACTACACCGACATAGACGAGGCGATCCGCCACCATGATGCCCTGATGAAAGCCCCGCGCAGGGCGTGAGCCAAAGGCATTAAGCCCTATTGAAGGATTTGCCGCCATCATCGCCCCGTCCCGGCTCGGGACTGGGAAGGTGGTGAGATGTTTTCACTGGTTCTTGGGGGAACCTATTCCGGCGGCGCGCTGATCGCGCCAGCAACCGCGGCCGAATTTCTGTTCACCGGCTCCGGGAGTTCGCGCGAAGTGCGGCTGCTGGATTTCGGTGCAGCCGTTACCTCTCGGTTCGGTGTGACCGGGGGCAGCCTCGGCAGCTTTCAGGGCCAGACGCTACACACGACAGCCCGTACCGGCATCATCGCCGGCACCTTCTATGGCAGCGTGGTCAATGATGTCTTGAACGCCGCCCTCGCGCCCGGTCAAAATGCATCAGTCACCGGCTATCTGCACGGCGGCAATGAATTCGACGACCGCGTAGAACTGCTGGGGACAAGCTTCGGTGGCCAGAGCTATCTTCTTGCCGCCGAAAGCTCTGGTGCGGGATTTTCGCTCTTCTCGGTCGGGGCCGGGAACGCGCTGAGCGAGGTCATCCATATCAATGACACCGTGGCGGCCTATGCGGGCGGCATCTCGGCCATGACCAGCCTCACCATCGGCGGCCACAGTTTCATCCTGACGGGCTCCGCGACCGAAAGCGGCGTGTCCTCCTACGAGGTCTCATCAGGCGGCCAGATCCAGCATCGCGACGCGATCGGCGTGAATGAGGTGGTGCCACTTCAGGGCGTGACCACGATGCGCGCCCTCTCCACGGCAGGGCAGGACTATGTCGTCGTGGGCTCCACGACCAATTCCGGGCTCTCGGTGCTGAGCGTCGCCGCAGACGGAACCCTTACCGCCACCGATCATGCGGTGGACGATCTGACCACGCGGTTTTCCGGCGTCACCGCGCTCGGCGCGCTCACCGTGAATGGCCGATGCTTCGTCGTTGCGGGCGGCACCGACAACGGTATCAGCCTCTTTACGTTGATGCCCGGAGGGCAACTTCTGCACCTTCAGACACTGGCCGACAGCGCCGCGACAACCCTCGCCGCGCCCTCCGCCATCGGCATGACGTTGGTCGGGACGGAAATTCAGATCTTCGTCACCTCGGGCACCGAAACCGGGCTGACCATGTACAGGATCGACATCATGTCACTCGGGCTGACCGCGAGCGGCAGTGCGCTGAACGGTGGCAGCGGCGACGATCTTCTGGTCCTGACCGGGGGGGACGGCACGGTTTCCGGCGGCGCCGGGGCCGATATCCTGCGCGACGGGGCGGGCAATGACGAACTGCGCGGCGGAGCTGGGGCGGATATCTTCGTCCTGACGGCGGACGGGCACGCGGACACGATTGTCGACTATGAGCTTGGCAAGGACCGCCTCGATCTCACGATGCTGCCCTGGCTCCGGAACATCCAGCAACTGCGCTTCACGCCGATCACCGGCGGCGTGGTGATCCAGTACGGGATTGAACTTCTCACCGTCCTGACCGCCGATGGAAGATCGCTCACGGCGGCGGATTTCCCGGCAGCCGCGCTTCTGCCGATGACTCGGTTTCCCATCGTTGGCGGGGCGACCGGATCGGTGCCGACAGCCTCCGCCGAAATGCTGAACCCGCCCCTCTTGCGGCAGGGCACGGCCCTCGCCGACACGCTTTTCGGCACAGCGGGGGACGATTTCCTGAACGGCATGGCGGGCAACGACACCCTCACCGCCTCGGCGGGCAAGGATCATTTCGACGGCGGCAGCGGCACCGATGCTGTCAGCTACGCCGCCCTCGCCGCCGCCGGGATCGACCTGACCGACCCGACACGGAATTGGGGTAGCGCCACCGGGCACAGTTTCGTCGCGGTCGAACGTTTCGTCGGCAGTGCCTTCGGCGATGAGATCCGGGGCGACGGGGCGGCCAACGACCTCTCTGGGGGTGACGGCAACGATACGCTTGACGGCGGCGGCGGCGATGACACGATCAGCGGCGGGCGCGATGATGACGATCTGAGCGGTCAGGCGGGGAACGATATCATCGACGCGGGCGCGGGCGATGACCTTGTGAATGCCGGGGACGGTAATGACAGCGTCGATCTTGCCGACGGCGACGACACCGCAAGCGGCGCTGCGGGCGACGATCTCATCCTTGGCGGGAACGGAGACGACCTCATCTCGGGCAGCGACGGCAATGACAGCATCGACGGTGGCAGCGGCCATGATCTTCTTGCCGGCGGCGGCGGCAACGATACCCTGCTGGGCGGCACCGGCAACGACACGCTGAATGGCGGCGGCGGCGACGACCATCTGGACGGTGGCGCGGGTCACGATCTTGTTCTGGGAGGGGCCGGCAACGACCGGTTGGCGGGCGGCGATGGCGATGACACGATCAGCGGAGGGGCCGGGAATGACATCCTGACCGGCTGCCTTGGGGCGGATGTCTTCCTCTTCGATGGCTACCGGCCCGGTGAAACGGACGTGATCACCGATTTCGAGGACGGGGTGGACGTGCTCTGGCTGAAACATGTCGCGGGGGCCGATGCTTCCGCGCGTTTCGACGCCCTGAGTATCACCGATACCGGCAGCGGGGTCGAGATCGGCTATGGCGGTCATGTCGTTCTCCTCTCCGGCATCGTGGGAGAGGAGTTCACAGTTCAGGACGTTCTCTTCCTCTGAGCCCGTTCCCGGTGGCACCCGCCGCACCGAACCCCTAATCTGCGGCGCGAGGTCGCAGCAGATACGACAAAGAGGGCAACAGGCGCGGATGGCAGCGAAGAAACAACCGCATGTCACGATCCTCATGGCGGTCTACAATGGCGGCACGACCCTTACCGCCCAACTCGACAGCTTCAAGGCGCAGAGTCATGCCAACTGGTCCCTGATCGCCAGCGACGACGGATCGCAGGATGACAGTGCCGGCGTCATCCGTGCCTTCGCCCAAGGCGGCCAGAGGCAAGATGTCACCCTGCTTCAGGGTCCCCGCAGGGGGTCCGCGATGAACTTCCTCTCACTTCTCGAACGGATACCTGGCAGTGAAAGTTTTGCGGCCTTCTCCGATCAGGACGACGTCTGGTTCCCTGACCGCCTCGCGCGCGGCCTCGACGCCCTCGGACGGGTTCCGGCGGACTGTCCCGCGCTTTATTGCAGCCGCACGGTGATTTCCGACACCCACCTTTTTCCGCTGCGCCTGTCCCCTGGCCGGCCGCGACCGCCGGGCTTTCGTAACGCGCTCGTGCAGAATATCGCCGCCGGCAATACGATCCTTCTGAACCCCCGCGCCGTTACCCTGCTGCGCGAGGCCGCCATGAGGACGGAAGGGACCGTGGCCCATGATTGGTGGGCCTATCAGATTGTAACCGGGGCGGCGGGGCGCGTGTTGCATGACGATGCGCCGACCCTGCTCTACCGCCAGCATGAAGCGAACCAGATCGGTGCGAATGACGACAGCCGCGCGAGGATGCAGCGGATCGGCATGATTGTGAGCGGTATCTATCGGCGCTGGACAGATACCAATCTGAAGACGCTGACCGCCTGCGAGGACTTGCTGAGCGACGACAGCCGCGCGTTGGTCAGACGTCTTGCGTCGCTCCGCGCCCGCGGGCCATTCGGACGTGTCGCTGAGCTTCACGCCGCCGGGCTGTACCGTCAGACCCGCCTCAGCACAACGGCCCTGTACGCCGCAGCGCTCCTCAATCGGCTTTAGCGAGGGTCGAATGCGTTTTACGCCTCGTTCGCGCCGGCTTCTGCGGCGCGGACAGCGTCTCGGCCAGCCACTCCACGACCTGCCCGATCGGCTCACCGAGGATGGAAAGGTCGATCCGTCGGTCCTTCTCGGTCACGGGGCCGGCCTTCCAAGCCGTGCGCAAAGCCGTGAGAAGCTCGGGCGTCGAGGCTCCGACCGAGTGGATCGCCGGGCTGAGCCGCCCGAGATCCTTCGTCGCGAAGGTGTTCGTCACGACCCGCGCCCCGGCCGCTGCCATTTCGATCGGTGGATGGCTTGGATGCGGCGACAGCATCAGCGAAAGGCCGATATCCACCCCGGCGAGATAAGCGGGATAATTCTCCCAGGCGAGCTTGCCGAGGCTTTGCAAGGTGACGCCGTTCGCGAACTCCACCGCTTTATGCTTCATGCCAATGGAGACCAGTTCGATATCCGCCGGGCCGAGCTTTTCTTCTTCGATGAACCGCGCAATCACTTCAATCGCCATTGGAAAGAGGTTTCGTGGAACTTCCGGGCGACCATAGAGCGCCAACTTGCGGCGGGCACCTCGCGCGGCGCGCGGGATTTTCGCATAGCGCTCGACCGCGATTGCGGGCGCGAAGGCCAATGTGTCCGGCCGCGCGAAGGCATAGCCGAGCGTGGCAAAGTAGTCGCGCAGGATCGTCGTGTTGAAGATCGGCTCGAAATTGAAGCCATAGCTTGCGACCGCATCGGCAAATTCCGACCCCCAAGGATAGAAGTTCGGCTCATAGTCCTGGATGAGGTAAAGGAATTCCTTCTGTCGAAACGGCTCTTCGCGCAGCAGCGTGTCCACCACATGCGCGGTCCACCAGGCGGTGGCAAGGAACCTGTCGCCCCGGTGCATGGCGATGGTCCGTTCGGTGACACCGCAGCAAAGCTCGATATATTTCTCCGCTCCCGCCGTGCAGCGCTGGCGCAGGAATTCCTTGGAGGTCTGATGCGCCGCCACCGGAAGATCCGTCGCGATGAAGCGGACCCTCAACCCCTTCGCGGCAAGACCAAGACCGATATCGAGGGCCGTCACGATGCCCGCGAACATCTCGGTCGGGTTGAGTGTCGGGACCAACACGTTGATCGCCGCGTCTTTCGCCGCGAATTCGGGGCGCCAGGGCGCATGCTTGCGCCGGTCGATGATGCCGGTATGGACCGATTTCACCTGTTCGGGCGCCCTGCCTTCGCCGCTCGATGGCGCGATACCGGGCGAGAGGCTGTAGAGACGGTGCTCGAATTGGTCGGCGGCGGCATTCAGCCCCGGCCCAAACGCATGGCGCAGCGCCCAGATGACACGGCCCACCCCGATTATCCCGTGATTGAGCGCAATAGCGGCCATCCTCAAATGTCCGCCCGAAAACAGTTTCAGCACATCGGCCGCATGGCTCTCCGGGCCGCGAAGGCGGCGAAGATAGGGCTTCAATGGGGTCAGTTTCGCCTGCCCGCCCGGCACCTGCTTCAACTCGATCGCCTCGTGCATCCTCAGAACGGCGCTTTTGGCGAGGTAGCGCGCCAGCGCATAGGCTCCGGCCTCCTGCCTCAGCCAGACGCCGTTGAACCGCACAAAGCGCGAGCGGGCGCGCCGATCGATGGCGCCGATGGCATTCTCACTATGTTGGCGGTAGTCCACCGTTGCATCCGCGATAAGGCGGATGCCGCCCATGCTGGCGGCTAGCAGCGCGAGCCAGAGGTCATGGTAATAGTGCACGCCGCTCTGAGCAGGAAACGGGAGGGCAATTTCGACAAGTCGTCGCCGCATCAGAACGGTCATGCCGGTGACCGAATTGCGGTAGAGCAGCATCCTGAGACCCGGCGCGCGGTGTCGCCCCTCGAAAGCAAACATCGAGTTGTGACGCACCGCGCCATCGTCGCCGATAAGGCGGGCGTCGCTATGGACAAGATCCGCTCCACTCGCGCGAAGTGCAGAAATTCCTTTGGACAGCCGATCAGGGTGCCAGATATCGTCCTGATCGGAGAGCGCGAAGAGCGTGTCGGGTCCCGCCGTCTTCAGCGCCTCCGTCAGTCCGCACTCGAACGCCCTCGGTGAATCGAGCGGGGTCGGAGGCGTGACTATCCGGTGCCGCAACCCGGCAGCCTCCGCCAATCGTTTCGTAAGCGATGCGGAGGTTCCATCGGCGATCACGAAGACAACCTCGAAATCCAGCCAGTCCTGCACAGCGATGGACGCAATCTGCTCGGACAGGAAGGCCTCGTTCGGCCGGAATACGGCCATCACGATGGAAACAGCGGGGGGAAGGTTGCCTTTGGGCAAGGGCGAGGAACCTGATAGAAGGGGACGAAGGCGTGCTAACTATCCCAGACCGCCCCGTTGGCGCAACCGCATGCGCGCCGGTGTGTCAGGATTGCGCCGCGCGGCGGTCTTCAGTGGACGCCGCTGCAAGATCGTTCTGCTCCGCAAAACCCGGCAGCCATCGCGCCAGCGCCACCAGCGCCGCGACTTCGTCCGCCCGTTGCACAGCGTCGCGCAGATCGCGCAGCAACGACGCCGTTTCGAGTTCCGAGAGGCCAGATTCGTCGATGCGTGCGATTCTGGGATGCGTGGTCGTGATGACGCCAGAGCGGACCATGCGTTCCTCATGCCGTTTCTCGCCGGGACGAAGTCCGGTCGAGATGATCTCGATATCGCCCTCGGGATTGGCTTCGTCACGTACCGCGAAACCCGAAAGCTCCACCAGACGGCGCGCCAGAGAGCCAACGGCGATTGGCTCACCCATGTCGAGCGCGAAGATTTCCCCGCCCTCGGCGAAGGCGCTCGCCAGAAGGACCAGTGCCGAGGCCTCCTCGACCGTCATGAAATAGCGTGTTGCGGCCGGATCGGTCACCGTGACCGGCCCGCCGCGCAGGATCTGTTCCTGAAAAAGCGGCAGGACCGAGCCTGAGGAGCCGAGAACATTCCCAAAGCGCACCGCCGAAAAGATCGTGCGGTCGGCGCGCGAGGCGAGGTCCTGCACGACGATCTCCGCGATGCGCTTCGAGGCCCCCATCACGCTCTTCGGCCGCACGGCCTTGTCGGTCGAGACGAGGACGAAGCGTCCGACGCCGTGCTCGCGCGCCTTCTGCGCGATGATGTCGGTCCCGACCGCGTTGTTGGCGAGACCCGAGAGCGCGTTCTTCTGGACCAGCGATACATGTTTGTAGGCCGCCGCGTGGAGGATGACGTCGACGCCGCCGCCGTGAAGCGTGGCGTCCACCAGAGACACGTCCGCCACCGATCCCAGAACGGTCACCAATTCCACCCCGGCATCGCGGGCTGGCGCCGCAACTTCCTGCTCGAGCGTGAAAAGCGCAAATTCGTTCAGATCGAACAGCACGAGGCGCCGCGGTTGCAGGGCAAGCACCTGACGGCAAAGCTCCTGTCCGATCGTACCGCCCGCTCCGGTGATCATCACCGACGCCCCCTTGTAGACGTCGAACGCGCGCGCCTGCCCGCTGATGGCCTCTTCCCGGTGCAAGATCGCGCGTGGCGCCGCAGGGAGAAGCTTGTCCAGAAGCCCCGCCTCCCCCATCAGGTCCGAGAAGGCGGGAAGCGTCCAGACATCGGTGCCAAGCGCTTCGAAGCGCTGCGCGATCAAGGCGCGGCGGTGGAGCGAGAGGCTCGGGATGGCGATGATGACGCGGTCGATCCGCGTCGTCGCACAGAGACTCTGCGCGTCCCGAGCCGGATAGACCGGCAAACCGACGACCGAGAAACCAGCCAGTGCGGGACTATCATCGACGAAGGCCAGCGGCACGATGTCTGCGCGCTTGCGCAGGGCGGCGGCGACAGTCATGCCCGTGCGGCCCGCGCCATAGATCAGCACGTTGGTGATGGCCCGGCTTCGCCCATAGATCCAAAGCAGGAGATGCAGAATCGCGATGCGCGATCCAACGCAGAAGGCGAAGAACACCATTGCGAACACAAGGTAGCAACCGGCCGCCACAGCGACGTCCTGAACCCATGCGGCCAGCGCGGTACCCGCGGCGAGAAGTGCAGCGAATCCGCCGATTCTGAGCACCGCTGCGCGGTCGAAATCCTTGGGCCGGATGTCGGAAATCGACAGTGCCAGCGACACGGCCAGCGCCAGCGCCAGAAGCGCGGGCAGGATTTCGAGACTGCCCCGCATCTCCACAACGGGCGGGAGGCCGTCGTAGTGAATCGCGAGGGCGACGAGAAACGCCAGCGGAGCGAGTAGTGTATCGATAAGCAGCAGGATCAGGCGCTTTTGCAAACGCGTCAGCTTGAAAAGAAGGTTGACGACCACCCTGAAGCTCCGAATTCGAGACCAGCGACGGTCGAAGTACTCAACATCTGACTTGCGTCCACACCCAAGAGAACCAGACCGTACTCATTATCGTTTCCCGGTGTAACCGCATCCGAATCGTCAATTCAAGCGATACCGAAGTTGCCTACTGTTCCGGCATACTTCAGCCTATAGTTGCATCCATATTGGTTACTCAGTGGTAAATAACCGCTCTGATTGTGCGGCCCAGTATGGCCAAATCATAGCAAAAACTCGACTTTCTCTGGTAGATGAGGTCGAGCCGCGCTTTTTTCGGCACACATCGCTCCCGATAGACGCGATCAGTCTCCTCGGCCGTCGCGCACGCGGCAAGCAGGCGTTCTTCATGGCGGCGAAAGACAAGCGTCGCGAGGCCGGTGAGGCCGGGGCGGCTGTGCAGCACCTGACCGTAGAGATCCGGTCGATCCTCGACATAGATCTTTAGCGGCGGTCGCGGTCCGACAAAGCTCATGTCCCCCGCCATGATGTTGAAAAGCTGTGGCAGCTCATCGAGTCGGGAGGCGCGCAGAAACCGGCCGATCCGCGTCACGCGATCGGCCTTGTCGCCGCCGGTCACGCCGCGATCCATCCCGTCGGGGCGCATGGTACGGAATTTCAGGAGGTTGAAGGCCCTGTCCAAGGCACGCATCCGCTCGGATCGAAAGAGCACCGGCCGCCCGTCGCAAATCAGGATGGCCAGCGCGACAAAAAGCATCACAAACAACCCAGGAACCAGCAGCAAGATTGCCAGAAGAATGTCGAAGGCGCGCTTTCCCGCAGTCATGCGGCCCCGCCCCTCCGCGCGGGCTCGATAGCGTGCAGGTCCGCGACGATCGCCGCCGCCGTGGCTGGGAAGTCCGCGAGGTTCACGAGCGCGGAAAGCTGCGCGGTATCTAGCACAAGCCTGGCGATGGTTGCGTCAGGCGCGCGCCGTGCGGTCCAATCCCTGCCGGAGGCGTCCAGAAGCGCCTCCATGCAAACGCCGCCGGGGAGCGAGAGATTCAGCACGGCAGGCAGATCGCCACGCTCGGCGCCACGAACGATGAGGCTGTTGAGCACCGCGCCGAGCGCCTGCGGCCCAATATAGCTCCGAAAGGGGCCGTGGCCGCCCGGCAGGATGTCGAGAAGCACCGGTCCGGACCGTCTCGGCGCGCCGAGCAAAAGGTCCGCCCCCGCGACGTTGCCTATCCTGAGACAGGTGACACGCGGCGCAGGCATTCCCGCCGATGCACGCCAGTCACCCGCGGCCCGTTCCATCATCAGCTTGGCCACACCATAGGCCGAGACCGGCCGCGCGAGCGCCCTCTCCGATGTACCCCCCTCCGCTGCGCCGTAGACCGCGGCGCTGGAGGCGAGAAAGACCTGTCCGACTCCTGCCGCCCGCGCCGCGTTCAGGACTGCAAGCGCAAGATCGCTATGCACCTGACCGCCACTCCGGCTCGGCCCGGCGAGGTGCAGAACCGTCGCGATGCCTCTCAGCGCCTCAGACAAAACCTCACCTCCGGTGAGCAGATCGACACGCGCGTCAGCCCCATCGGCCCTGCGCGACTGCCAAAGAACGGGAGCCACGGCCTGAACCGCCCATGCGCGCCGCAGCAGGCGACCGACGGCACCAAAACCCCCGGTAACGAGCACCGGAAAACCTGGCGTGCGCGCCGCGTTCATCTGGCTGGATCGTGGTTTGACGACATAGCGATCACCTAGCATTCCGATGGCGCGTGTCAAAGATGGATCGCACCCGCCTTGCCTCTTCCGCACCGGGCGCATTAAATCGCGTGCGAGCACACGGGGGACATCATGGCCACAGGACAGAACATACGCACCTATTTCGACGGTCGTTGGCACGACGGTGACGTGGCGATCATGCGCGCCGCCGATCATGGGGCCTGGCTTGGCACCACGGTCTTTGACGGTGCGCGCCAGTTCGATGGCGTGACCCCCGATCTCGACGCCCATTGCGCCCGCGTTGTGCGGTCCGCGAACGCGCTGATGATCGAACCGACGCTGACCGGGCCGGAAATCGCGGAGATCGCGAAGGAGGGGCTTCGGTCTTACAACGCCGCCTCGGCCGTCTATATCCGGCCAATGTTCTGGGCGCTTGATGGCGACGAAACGGCGATCATCCCCCGCCCCTCCCCAACCGGATTCGCGCTCTGCCTTGAGGAGATTCCGATGGCGCCCGAGACCGCAGCGACGACGCTCACCACGACGCGCTTTCGCCGCCCGGTCCTGGAAGACGCGGTGACGAACGCCAAGGCCGGATGCCTCTACCCCAACAACGCCCGCATGCTGGCCGAGGCGCGCGCCAAGGGCTACGGCAACGCCCTTGTGGCGGACGCCCTTGGAAATGTCGCGGAATCGGCCACGGCCAATGTCTTCATCGTCCGCGATGGTGAGGTCTTCACGCCCATCGCCAACGGCACTTTCCTCGCTGGCATTACCCGCGCCCGCCATATTGCGAACCTCAAGACCGAAGGCGTCCCGGTGCACGAATGCGTCCTGAGCTTCGACGACGTGCGCCGCGCGGATGAGGTCTTCCTTTCCGGCAACATGTCGAAGGTGACGCCGGTCACGGAATTCGACGGGGTGAAATATCCGCACGGCCCCGTGACAAAGCGCATCCGCGCGCTTTACATGGATTGGGCGCATTCGGCGGGCTGACCGCCCGCCCGTGCCGCGCTCTCTGGGGAGACAACATCATGCGCAAGTTCCTCGTCGTGCTGGATGACAGCCGCGAATGCCTGAATGCCATGCGCTTCGCGGCACTCAGGGCCGCGCACACCGGCGCAGGTGTACAGATTCTCTCGGTCATTCCGCCCGAGGAGTTCCAGCACTGGATCGGCGTCGCCGACATCATGCGGCAGGAAGCGCGCGAGCGGATCGTGGCGCATTTCGAGGTCTTCGCGAAATGGATGCGCGACCGGCAGGGGATCGAGCCTGAGCTGGTGATCCGCGAGGGTGAGCCGGTGAACGAGATCCTGTCGCAGATCCGCGAGGATACCCAGATCGGCGTTCTGGTCCTCGGTGCGGGCACCGACAAGTCCGGTCCCGGCCCGCTCGTGACACAGTTGTCCAAGTCGTCGGGCAACCTTCCGATCCCGATCACGATCGTACCGGGCGAAATGTCGAAAGAGCGGCTTGAAGCGATCACCTGATCGTGTTGCTGTACGCTTTAGAACGGTTCCAAACTTGACTTCGCCCGAGTGCGGGCGCATATCCGACCAGAACAGTCGGAGACCATCATGTTCATCCAGACCGAATCCACGCCGAACCCCGCGACGCTGAAGTTCCTGCCCGGCCAGACCGTGCTCGAAGCTGGCACAGCCGACTTCACTTCGACCGAAAGCGCCGAGAAGTCCCCCCTCGCGCGCCGTATCTTTGCGGTGGAGGGCGTCACCGGCGTGTTCCTCGGCACCGATTTCGTGACCGTCACGAAGGCCGACGCCATTCTCTGGGAACATGTCAAACCCGCGATCCTTGGTGCCATCATGGAACATTTCCAGTCGGGCGCGCCGGTGATCGAAGGCGAACAGGCCGCGTCGGGTCATGCGAGCCATGATGGTCCGGACGAAGATATCGTCAAGCAGATCAAGGAACTGCTCGACACCCGCGTACGGCCCGCCGTTGCGCAGGACGGCGGTGACATCACCTTCCACGGCTTCGACCGTGGCGTGGTTTATCTCCACATGCAGGGCGCTTGCGCCGGTTGCCCGTCCTCGACCCTGACGTTGAAGATGGGGATCGAGAATCTCCTGCGCCATTACATCCCGGAAGTCACCGAGGTGCGGCCAGTTGCCGCCTGAGGGTCCCGTCCTCGGCTTCGATACATCGGCCGCGCATTGCGCGGCCGGTCTGTTTCTGGACGGTCGCCAAGCGACGTCACGCTGCGAAGCGATGCAGCGCGGGCAGGCTGAACGGCTGATCCCCATGCTGGAGGAACTGCTGGCAGGGGCAGACCTCATCTGGCGCGACCTCTCTGCTATCGGCGTCGGCATCGGGCCGGGGAATTTCACTGGCATCCGCATTTCCGTCAGCGCCGCGCGCGGATTGGCGCTCGGCCTTGGCATTCCTGCGATCGGCGTGTCGAATTTCGAATTGCTGGCGCGGGGGCAGACCGAGAAGAACATGCTTCTCGCGCTGCCGGCGCCGCGCGGGGCGGCCTATATGCAACTCTTCCGCGATGGAATGCCCGCCGCCCCGCCGGAGCTGTTGTCCGACGACACGATCCCCGAGAGCTTGCGGGCAGTTGGCGACCTGCGGATTATCGGGCATGACGCCCAGCGCATCGCGGAACGGCTGGGCGTCCAGACCGACCCATTGGAACGCGCGCTGGACCCGGCAGAGGCCGGAGGCTTGATCGCCAAGATCGCGGCAGGCAAGCGCGCCGCACGTGCTGCCCCCCTGCCCCGGCCCGCCCCGCTCTATGTCCGCCCGGCCGACGCCGCCCCGATGCGCGATGCGCCACCGGTGATCCTGCCGTGAGCGCCGCGGCAGACCCCGCGCGCCTCGCGGCGATCCATGCCGCAAGCTTCATCAACCCGCGCCCCTGGAGCGCGGCGGAAATTGCTTCTCTTCTCGCGGACCGGACGACGTTCCTTGCGGAGGACGCCGCAGGCTTCGCCCTTGGCCGCGCCATCGCCGACGAGGCAGAGCTGCTGACGCTCGTCGTCGCACCCGCGAACCGGCGTGGCGGCATCGGCGCCCGTCTCCTCGCGGAGTTCCTCATCGCGGCCACGGATCGCGGCGCAATCGCGGCCTTTCTGGAGGTGGCAGCAGACAACGAAGCCGCCCTTGCCCTCTACCGGCGGCACGGCTTCACCGAGGTCGGACGGCGCCGCGGGTACTACCGCAATTCTCCCCCGAATGCGGTCGATGCCATCGTGATGCGCCGCGCGATCGCCCCCGAACCCGACAGAAACTGACCAAATAGTCAAACGCAGCCGCCGAATATTGAGCTGCGCCTCGCGTCATTCCAGATTGCTATTGACCGGCCCCGGTCCATCCGCCCTAATCGGGGTCAATCCGCGCGTGACAGGCCCCAACGTGGCCACGGGACGCGGATGTCCACGGACGACAACTGGGAGCGATCCATGACCCTTATGCAGAAATTCCTCGGCGCGGCGGCAACCCTCGCGCTCACCTCCGGTGCAGCCCTTGCCGACCCCGCGATCATTTATGACCTCGGCGGCAAGTTCGACAAAAGCTTCAATGAGGCGGCCTTCGCGGGCGCCGAGAAGTGGAAGGCCGAAACCGGCGGCACCTACAAAGAGCTTGAGATGCAGTCGGAAGCCCAGCGTGAACAGGCGCTGCGTCGTCTGGCCGAAGCCGGCTCCAACCCGGTCGTGATGACCGGTTTCGCCTTCGGTGACGTGCTGAACAAGGTGGCCCCCGACTTCCCGGACACCAAGTTCGCGATCATCGACATGGTGGTCGATCAGCCGAACGTGAAATCGGTCGTTTTCACTGAGGAGCAGGGCTCCTACCTCGTCGGCATGATGGCCGCGATGGCGTCGAAGACCGGCACCGTCGGCTTCATCGGCGGCATGGATATCCCGCTGATCCGCAAATTCGCCTGCGGCTATGCCCAGGGTGTGAAGGCGGTCAATCCCGACGCCAACATCGTCGCCAACATGACCGGCACGACACCCTCGGCCTGGAACGATCCGGTCAAGGGCGCGGAACTTGCCAAGGCGCAGAAGAGCCAGGGCGCGGACGTGATCTACGCCGCCGCGGGCGGCACCGGCATCGGTGTACTTCAGGCCGCCGCGGATGAGGGCATCCTCTCGATCGGCGTCGATTCGAACCAGAACTACCTGCATCCGGGTCAGGTCCTGACCTCGATGCTGAAGCGTGTCGACAACGCCGTCTATGACGCCTTCAAGGAAGGCCCGGACATGACGACGGGCATCAACGTGATGGACCTCAAGGCTGGGGGTGTCGACTACGCGTTGGATGACAACAACAAGGCGCTCGTCTCCGACGACATGAAAGCCAAGGTCGATGAGGCCAAGGCCAAGATCGAAGCGGGCGAAATCTCGGTGCACGACTACATGTCGGACGAAACCTGCCCCGACCTGTCCTTCTGAATGGTCACGACAGGTGAAACTTTGGGGCGGCAGGCGACTGCCGCCCCTGAGCCCAGCGAACCCGCCATCGAGCTGCGCGGCATTTCAAAGGCATTTGGTCCGGTTCAGGCGAACAAGGACATATCGATCCGGGTCATGCCCGGCACGATCCACGGCATCATCGGCGAAAACGGCGCCGGAAAATCCACGCTGATGTCGATCCTCTACGGCTTCTACAAGGCCGACGCGGGCCAGATCTTCATCCACGGCAAGAAGACCGAGATCCCCGACAGCCAGGCCGCGATCCGCGCCGGCATCGGCATGGTCTTCCAGCATTTCAAGCTGGTGCAGAATTTCACGGTGCTTGAGAACGTCATTCTCGGCGCCGAGGACGGCGCGCTTCTGCGCCCCTCGCTCGCCAAGGCGCGGCGCGTCCTGAAGGAACTGGCCGAGGAATACGAGCTTGACGTCGATCCCGACGAGGTGATCGAGGAGCTTTCCGTCGGCCACCAGCAGCGGGTCGAGATCCTCAAGGCGCTCTATCGCCACGCCGATATCCTGATCCTCGACGAACCGACCGGCGTTCTGACGCCGGACGAGGCAGACCATCTTTTCCGCATCCTTCACGGGCTGAAGGAACAGGGCAAGACCATCATCCTCATTACCCACAAACTGCGCGAGATCATGGAGGCGACCGACACCGTCTCCGTCATGCGGCGGGGCGAGATGACGGCAACGGTCAAGACCGCCGAAACCAGCCCCGAAGCGCTGGCCGAGATGATGGTCGGACGCAAGGTTCTGCTTCATGTCCCCAAAGGCGCGGCCAATCCCGGCGCGACGGTGCTTGAGGTCGAAAACCTCCGCGTCGTCGATGAGGACAAGGTCGAGCGGGTCAAGGGCATCTCATTCTCGATCCGCGCGGGCGAGATCTTCGGCATCGCGGGCGTCGCCGGGAACGGTCAGTCGGAACTTCTGGCGGTTCTCGGCGGCATCATGAACGCCACGGGATCTGTCCGACTGAACGGGACGGAACTGGACCTGACCGGCAAGCATTCCGACGGCCAGTCGCGCCGCGCCAAGGGCATCGCCCATGTGCCCGAGGATCGTCAGCGCCTTGGCATGATCATGGATTTCACCGCCTGGGAGAACATGGCCTTCGGCTATCACAACGATCCGGCCTATCAGAAGAATGCGCTTTTGATGGACAATGACGCGATGCTTGAGGATGCGAAGGGCAAGATGGAGCGGTTCGACGTTCGCCCGCCGACCCCGACGCTGACCGCGAAAAGCTTCTCCGGCGGCAACCAGCAGAAAATCATCCTCGCGCGCGAGATCGAACGGAACCCCGACCTTCTGCTGGTCGGCCAGCCGACGCGAGGCGTCGATATCGGCGCCATCGAATTCATCCACAAACGCATCGTGGAGTTGCGCGACGCAGGAAAAGCCGTACTTCTTGTCAGCGTGGAGCTGGATGAGATTCTCTCGCTCTCCGACCGCATCGCGGTGATGTTCGACGGCCGTATCATGGGCGAACGCCTGCCCTCGGAAACCGATGAACGCGCGCTCGGCCTTCTGATGGCCGGCGTCGGCGGGAAGGACAAGTAATGGACCGCCTCCCACGCTGGGCCGATCTGGTCCTCGTCCCCCTCATCAGCCTTCTCTTCGCGGGCATCATCTCGGCCATCGTCATCTGGGCCATCGGCGAAAGCCCGTGGGAGGCGTTGAAGACGATGGTCGATGGCGCCCTTGGGTCCGCCTATGGCTGGGGCTACACGCTTTACTACGCCACAAGCTTCATCTTCACCGGCCTTGCCGTCACCGTCGCCTTCCACGCCAGCCTCTTCAACATCGGCGGCGAGGGGCAGGCGCAGCTTGGCGGCCTCGGCGTGGCGCTTGTGTGCCTCGCGCTGCCCTGGCCGCACTGGACGCTTGCGCTCCCCGCCGCGATGATCGGCGGCGCGCTATTCGGTGCGGCCTGGGCGGCGATCCCGGCCTATCTTCAGGCCCGGCGCGGCAGCCACATCGTCATCACGACGATCATGTTCAACTACATCGCCGCCGCGCTCATCATCTACATGCTGGTCAGCGTCCTGAAGCCCGTGGGCCAAATGGACCCGGCGACGGCCCGCTTCGCGGCCGGGACAGCCCTGCCGACGCTGCACGACATTCCGGGGCTGAACCTCATCTTCACCAAGAAGGTTCCCGCGAATGTGAGCCTTTTCGTCGCCCTCATCGCCTGCTGGCTGATCTGGGTCCTCCTCTGGCGCACGAGGCTCGGCTATGAGATCCGCGCCTTCGGGCGGTCGGAGCCCGCAGCGAAATATGCCGGAATCTCGCCCTTCAAGGTGACGATGATCGCGATGCTGATCTCCGGCGCGCTCGCGGGCCTGATGTCGATCAACAACGTGATGGGCGAAAGCGGGCGGCTGGTACAGAATTCGGCTGAAGGGGCCGGCTTCATCGGCATCGCGGTCGCACTGATGGGACGGAACCACCCGGTCGGCGTCTTCCTGGCAGCGCTCCTCTTCGGCTTTCTCTATCAGGGCGGGGCGGAGCTTGGGCTCTGGACCTCGATCCCGATCGAGCTTCGGACGGTCGTGCAGGGTCTCGTCATCCTCTTCACCGGAGCCTTGGACTACATGGTGCGGATGATCCTCGGGGTCTTCTTCCGGCCCCGAACTGCCTTGGGGGTGGCGTGATGGACTACGCGACGCTTCTGCAAATCCTCAACTCCACGCTGCGGCTTGCCACACCGCTTCTGCTGGCCTGCCTCGCCGGGCTTTTCTCCGAGCGCTCCGGCATTTTCGACATCGGGCTTGAGGGCAAGATGCTGATGGCGGCGATGTGCACCGGGGCCGCAGCCTATCTGACGGGCTCGGTCTGGCTCGGCGTCCTCGCGGGCATTGCGGGCAGCATGGTCTTTGCCGCCATCCACGGCCTCGCTTCGATCACCTTCCGTGGCAATCAACTTATTTCCGGCGTGGCGCTGAACTTCGTGGCCTCGGGCATCACTGTCCTTGCCGCGCAGTCGATGTTCCGACAGGGCGGCCGCACGCCGCCCCTGACCGGCAACGCGCGGTTCAACCCGATTGACCTGCCCTTCGCCGACAGCGCCTCTGCGATCCCGATCATCGGGCCCTTCTATGCCGAGGTTCTGTCGGGCCACACGGCGCTGGTCTATGTCGGCCTTCTTTGCGTGCCGCTGACCTGGTGGGTGCTCTTCCGGACGCGCTTCGGCCTGCGCCTGCGCGCGGTCGGTGAGAACCCGGCCTCGGTCGACACGGCGGGCATTTCGGTCGTTCGCCTGCGCTATACGGCGGTTGCGATCACCGGCATCCTCTGCGGCCTTGCAGGCGCCTATATGGCGGCGGGACTTCAGGCGGGCTTCGGCAAGGAGATGACGGCGGGGCGCGGCTACATCGCCCTGGCCGCCCTCATCTTCGCCAAGTGGCGGCCGTGGTACGCGCTCATCGCCACGCTGCTTTTCGGGTTCTTCCAGGCGCTGGCACTGCGCCCCGACGTGATCGCGAAGACCCTGCATTTTTCGATCCCAGTTCCCGCCCTCGATGCGCTTCCCTATCTTCTCACGGTTGTGGTTCTGGCCGGTTTTGTCGGCCGTGCCATTCCGCCCCGTGCGGGCGGCGAGCCCTATGTGAAAGAGCGCTAGAGCCAAAGACTTAGCCAAATGGCCGCTCTCCCGCGCCGCCCTGCGAAATCTGGACTGATGCTGATGCGACATTTGGCGCGATATCTTTGCTGCCGGGCGTTTGACACAGCACTTCGGTAGCGTCATGACTGGTAGGCATCAGCAGCAAATCCTGCGGATCGCGCCAACCTGATGCAGATCTATCTTCCCATCGCCGAGATTTCGGTTAACGCCTACCTGCTGTTCGGCATAGGCGGCATCGTCGGCCTTCTGTCGGGCCTCTTCGGCGTGGGTGGCGGCTTTCTCATCACGCCGCTTCTCTTCTTCATCGGCATCCCGCCGACCGTGGCCGTCGCGACGGGCGCGAACCAGGTCGTCGCCTCTTCGATTTCGGGCGTGCTCGCGCATCTCAAGCGCAAGACGGTCGATCTGCGCATGGGCGTGGTACTTCTCGCGGGCGGGCTTCTCGGCTCCGCGCTCGGCATCTGGGTCTTCAATCTCTTGTCCCGCCTCGGCCAGATCGACCTGATCGTCCAGCTTTGCTATGTCGTTTTCCTCGGCCTTGTCGGGATATTGATGCTTCAGGAAAGCCTTCGAGCGCTCAACCGGGCGCGCAAAGGCCCCCAGGCCCAAATCAAGCGCCACCAGCACAACTGGGTGCATCGTCTGCCGCTCAAGGTCAAATTCCGCACCTCGGGGCTCTATATCAGTGTCATCCCGCCGCTCATGGTCGGAATGTTCGTCGGCGTGCTGGCGGCGATAATGGGCGTCGGCGGCGGCTTCATCATGGTCCCGGCGATGATCTACCTTCTGGGGATGCCGACGAAGGTGGTCATCGGCACATCGCTCTTTCAGATCATCTTCGTGACCGGCTTCACCACCTTCATGCACGCGGCCACGAACCATTCGGTCGACATCCTGCTGGCGCTGATGCTGATCCTCGGCGGTGTGCTTGGCGCCCAGATCGGGACGCGGCTCAGTTCCCGCCTGAAGGCGGAACAGCTGCGCATCCTCCTTGCGCTCCTGGTCATCCTGGTTTGCGGCAAGCTGGCCTTCGACCTTCTGTTGAAACCAGATGAGCTCTACTCGCTCTCACCCGTGGGGCGGTTCTGATGCGGTGGCTTGCGATCCTCTGCCTCGTGCTTCTGCCGCGCTTCGTCGCGGCGCAGGAGGAGGTCGTCGCGGGCCTCAGCCGCGACGCCATCGCCATCACCGCGAATTTCGACGGCTCGGACCTGCTCATTTACGGCGCGGTGAAACGGGAAGAGCCGATCCCGACCAAGTCAAAGCTCGACGTGGTGATCACGGTCGAAGGCCCGTCAGAGCCTGTGGTGGTCCGCCGCAAGTCTCGCAAGCTCGGGATCTGGGTCAACACGGCCAGTGTCGAGATCGACCGCGCGCCGAGCTTTTATGTGGTCACGACAACCGCGCCCCTGGCAGAAATCCTGTCGCAGACCGAGGATTTGCGGCAGCGTATTTCCACGCGGCAGATGATCCGCTCGGTGGGCGCCCCGAGCGAGATATCGGATTCCGCCACCTTCACCGATGCGCTGATCCGGATCCGTGAGCGCAACGCGCTCTATTCGCTTCGCGAGGGGGCCGTCGATCTGAAATCCGATACGCTGTTCCGCACCACGGTTGATCTGCCCGCAAACCTGGTCGAAGGCGAATACAAGACCCGGATCTTCCTTCTGCGCGACAAGAAACTGGTTGCCAAGAATGAAACCGTGATCGACGTGCGCAAAGTGGGACTCGAACGTTGGCTCTATGAACTCGCACAGAACCAATCGGTGATCTATGCGATACTCGCCCTCGTGATCGCGGCCGTCTCGGGGTGGCTTGCCTCCGCCGCCTTCCGGCTGTTGCGCAATTGACGGCTCAGAACGCCTTGAAGGTCATCGTGGTCAGCGTCCGGCTGATCCCCGGAATGTCGAAGAGCTTTTCGCTCAGCCAGTGACCCGGATCGGCATCGTCCGGAATATAGACCTTCGCCATCAGATCATACTCGCCTGAGGTCGAATAAAGCTCCGACACCACCTCGCGGTCATAGATCGCGTCGGCCACCTCATAGGTGCGGCCCGGATGGCAGCGGAACTGGACGAAGACACAGCGCATGGGCACCCCCTGTCGATTTGGGTCCGAGACTACCGGCAATCCTGCGGGACCGGAAGGTGCGGCCACCGTCTATTCCTCGGCCTCGGCCACAAGAGACAGCGGCGCCAGTCCCTTCGGCAGATCTTCGGTGGTCAGCGTGGTCAGGGGGCGGGCGAGCCGGTTGCGGACCACCCAATGCAACCGCGTCTGCGCCCGCGTGATCGCGACATAGGCAAGGCGCTTCCAAAGCGGCACGCCCGCCTCCGTCCGCCCCATCCGGGCGGCGACGAAGAGATCGGGCGCAAAGACCTGCACCTCATCCCATTGCGAGCCCTGGGCCTTGTGGATCGTGACCGCCGCGCCGTGCAGAAAGGCCGCGCCCATACGGGCGGCATAGGGGATGAAGGGCTCTTCCTCACCCGGCAGTTCGATCTTGATGATCGAGGCGACCGAGACGCGCGGATCCTCCGCGCCGACCATATACATCTTTGAAAAGCCGGGCTTCGATCCGGGGCCGAGGTAGATCACCTGCGCGCCCTTGATAAGGCCCTTGGCCTCGAGGTCGATGCGCTTCTTGCGGTGCTTCAGCGGAAGCTCGATCCCGTCGCACAGCAAGGGCTCCCCCGGCAGCAGCGCGTCCTCTGGTGCGCCATGTGCCGCGCGAAAGGCCTGGATCAGCCTTATGCGGGTCTGGTTGCGCCAGACCAGAACCGGCGAACGGGCCATCATGTCGGAGTTCACCCGCTCGGCCCAGACGACGCGGTCGTCGCGGCGGGCGGCATCGGCCACCATCTGCTCGAAGCTCTGAAACTCCAGGCCGGGATCGCCCAGCGCATGGGCGAGGTCGAGGATCGGATTGTCCTCCTCCTGCCGGTGGATGCGGTGAAGCACCACCTTCCGGCTTTCGGGCAGCTTGTCGAAGACCATCTCCCCGGACTGCCCGACCGGCGCGAGCTGCGCGGGATCACCGAAGAGGACCAGCGTTGGAAAGATCTCGCGCAGATCGTCAAGCTGGCGCTCATCGAGCATCGAGGACTCATCGACAAACCCGATGTCGAGCGGCTCTTCGCGCCTTTTCCAGCCAAGGATGAAATCCGATCCGCGCAGGCCCGCCGCCGCCAGCGCACCGGGGATCGACTTGACCTGATCGTAGAAGGCCTTGGCGCGGTCAAGCGCCAGATCCGTCAGCCCTTCGATCTTCGGCCGCTCCCCGTTCCCGGCGAGCCATTCGGCGATCTTCTCGTATTCCGGGTCATAGACCGGGGTGTAGAGGATGCGGTGGATCGTGGTCGCGGGCACCCCGTGCCCGCGCAGAACGCTCGCCGCCTTGTTGGTCGGCGCGAGGATGGCAAGCGTCCGGCGATCCTTGCGTTTGCGCCCCTCATAGTCGCCAGAGATCGTCTCCACCCCCGCCTCGGGCAGCGCCTTGGCAAGCGCTGCCAGCAGCATGGTCTTGCCCGATCCGGCCTTGCCGACCACCGCCAGAACGCCCGGCTTGCCCGTCGCATCCGGGCGAAGCTCGGCGTTCAAAAGGTCGATCCCCGCCCCTTCCAGAAGGTCGGAGATACGGTCCCAGGCGACCGCCTGGTCATCGGAAAAACGCACGGGCAATGACATGCGCGGACCGTAGCGGCGCGCTTGGCCAGATGCCAGTGCGATTACCCCACAGCGGCGAGGTCGCGAAGCCCGCCATGCGCGGCGTCGAACCAGTGCTGCGACAGTTCCGCCGCGATGCCCGCCTTGCGCGCCATGCGCAGGCGGATCTCCTCGGAAAACTCCCACAACCCGACGCTGATCGCCTCGGCCCCCTCGCCGCGTGTGCCGATCACGGCAGGCTGCCAGCCAAGCACCCGGTAGATGCGCACCATCCGCGCGTCAAAAACGCCCACGGCCCGCGCAAGGCCAAGCCCGACGCCAAGCTGCGCGCCGCCCAGCATCAGCGCCGCCGAGGTGTTGGCGGCGCTCCGTCGCTCAGGCAGAACCGCGTGCATTCCCACAGCTTCGGATGCCGGTAGATGCGCCCGGCACTCAGCCCCGCGAAATGTTCGTTCACCATGGTCCGGCCCTCGGTCGGCAGGAACCGCATGGAACCACCGTGCAGCCCGTCGGGGCGCTGCCAGATGACATAGACCGGGTTGATTACGTCGTATTCGTCCCGCTCCCAGCCCTTCCGGTCCACCTGGACCTCCCAGCCGAGCCGTTCGCGGAATTGCCGCGCCCGGTCGGCGAACATGCTCGCCTCAAGCGCGGGATGGTCGCTGAGTTCTTCAGCCGTCAGGAATCTAAGCATTCTGCCCTCCATCAAAGATGGATCGGGCATACCGAAGCTTGGTTAACCGAAGCCTACGGCGCCTAGATGATCACAAACCCTTCCGCCACGGCGCGTGCGACCGCCTGCGTAGTGTTGTTCGCGCCAAGCTTGAAGCGGGCGCTTTCGACATAGGTCCGGAAGGTGTGTTCCGAAATGGCAAGACTGTCGGCCGCCTGCGCGCGATTGAGGCCCATCGCCAGCATGGTGAGAACGTCGATCTCGCGCGGGCTGAGCGACTGCATCGCGTCAAGGTCATGTCCGCCCTCGATCTCAAGGGCCCGTTGATTGACGAAATGCGCGATCAGGATCAAGTCCGAGACACGTTCGTCGGTGAATTTCTCCCACGCGTTGTCCGTAGCGCGGTGCGAAACAGTGAACAGCGCAAACTGGCCGTTCGGGCCACGGATCGGAACCGAGAAGCCTTGATTGCCAACGCCTGCATCCACGGCTTCGGCGAGGAATGATCGCGTGATCCGGCCCGACCAGTCGAGGTTCTTCCAGTTCACCGGATGGAAACGCCGGAAACAGCCCTGCACCACGGGGTCGATGCGGGCGAAATCCTCGGCCAGATAGTGATCGACCCAATCGGGCGAATAGGTCAGGACGCCGTATTGCTGTCCCGTCGAGTTGACCGAATGGTAAACAACATGCTCGACATCCAGGAGATCACGGAGCCCAAGGATGACGGATTGCAACCCGTCAAGCGTTGTCGCCTGCTGTAAGCCCGCCGTGAAGCCGGGCAAATTCATCTGCATTCAGCCCCGCTCCTCCGGGCGCCAGTCCGATCGTCTGCGCAATCTCTGTCGCGGCGACAAGCGAGGTGTCGTCGAGCTGTTCCGCCAATGCGGGCAACCCATTCGCCTGCGCAAAGGTCCGAAGATCCGTCAGCACATCCAAGATCCATGTGTATTTCATATTCACTCGCTCTCAAAGCGGAATGTGTTACGCCCACTCAACCCCAGAATGTTCATGCTCTGGGGATGGGAACACAAAAGCAACTCACCGAAAATGGTGGGAGAGATCTTTCTAAATCATTGATTTTGCTGAAATTGAAATGAGAAACCCCGGCGCGCTGATAGCACGCCGGGGCTGTGGATAACTCAAAGCTCAGGCTCAGCCGCGCCGTCCGGCCTCCAGTGCGTCCTCGAAGGTGCGAATACCGGTGCGCGGAGCCTGAACCAATACCGCCATGTTGCCGGGTTTGTGTTCATTTCGCCGCATCTTCATATGAGCGGCCGGGATCTCGGCCCAGGGGAAAACCTCGGACATGCAGGGATCGAGCCTGCGCTCCAGCATCAGCTTGTTCGCCGCCGCCGCCTGCTTGAGGTTCGCGAAATGCGAGCCTTGGACGCGCTTTTGGTGCATCCAGAGGTAACGTACATCGAAAGTCAGGTTGTAGCCGGTGGTGCCGGCGCAGATCACAACCATGCCGCCGCGCTTAACGACAAAGACCGAAACCGGGAAGGTCGCCTCACCGGGGTGCTCAAAGACCATATCGACGTTGTTGCCCTTGCCGGTGATCTGCCAGATCGCCGCGCCGAACTTCCGCGCTTCCTTGAACCATGCGGCATATTCGGGCGTGTTCACCTTTGGCATCTGACCCCAGCAAGAGAAATCCTTGCGGTTGATGACACCCTTGGCGCCAAGCCCCATGACGAAATCGCGCTTATCCTCTTCCGAGATTACGCCAATTGCATTGGCGCCCGCCGCGTTGATGAGCTGGATCGCGTAGGAGCCGAGGCCGCCCGATGCGCCCCAGACCAGCACGTTGTCGCCCGGCTTCAGAATATGCGGCCGGTGACCGAAGAGCATCCGGTAGGCGGTGGCGAGCGTCAGCGTATAGCAAGCGCTTTCCTCCCAGGTCAGGTGCTTCGGCCGGTGCATGAGCTGCTGGGCCTGCACGCGCGTGAACTGCGCAAAGCTCCCGTCCGGCGTCTCGTAGCCCCAGATGCGCTGGCTGGGCGAGAACATCGGGTCGCCGCCGTTGCACTCCTCGTCGTCGCCGTCATCCTGGTTGCAATGGATGACGACCTCATCGCCAACCTTCCAGCGTTTCACCTTGTCGCCCACCTTCCACACGATGCCCGAAGCGTCGGAACCCGCGATATGATAGGGTGCCTTGTGGCCGTCGAAGGGACTGATCGGAATGCCGAGCGCCGCCCAGACGCCGTTGTAGTTCACGCCCGCCGCCATCACGAGCACCAGAACCTCTTGGCTGTCGATCTCGGGCGTTTCCACGACCTCGACCTGCATGGCCGTATCCGGTTCCCCATGTCGTTCCTTGCGGATGGCCCAAGCGTACATGTTCCTCGGCACATAGCCCAGGGGCGGCATCTCGCCGAGCTCATAGAGGTCTTTTTCTGGGGCCTCGTAGGGCGCGATTTCCGTGTTCACATCCAAAGCCATGGGCGTCTCCTGAAGTCCGTGCCGCAACGCAGAATCGTCGCGGGTTCAAGGCATGGAATAAGATTGGCGCGGTAATATTGCAATAGTAATGACGGTCTATTTTGTAATTTTATGTCTCTTTCGTTGACGGTTCTTTGATTCTTGCGGCATTTTCACCGCACCCGATGCCGCAGATGCAGCAAGATGCTGTGCGACGGATGCGGCGTAGAATCCGATCAGCGCCCGATCCTTCGGGGGCACGGTGATCCGCGCCCCGTCCCGCCGCACGATCTTGCGCAGGCTGAGAATGTCGAGCGCATGGGCCATCGCCTTCGGCACCGATTCATTTGGCAGGTCGAGAAGAACGCCCATTTCGCGAAGCTCTGCGGCCAAGGCTGCGGCCCGCGCCGTGAGGTCGGCGGCGGCGACATCGGTATCCTCCCCGAGGGCGGCGCAGACAAGTGGCACCGGCAGGACCGAAACATTGCGCGCGATCCGCCGCATCATCTCATCGGCGAGGTCGACGGTGACATCGTCATGCGGGGTCGTGAGGAAATCGGTCAGCGACAGCGGCGTGCCGAAGCTGACCGAGGCGGTGCCGAACCTCTCGAACCGGCCGGTGACGACACGGCGCAACTGGCGCCCCACAAAGAGCAGGATCGAGCCGATGGAGGCACGAAAACGCCGTTCGCCCTTGGCGTGGGCCGCCGTCAGGACCCGATCCTCGATGATCCGGTCATAGGCGAGCGAGACGGGCACGAAGACCACGTCATTCCCGCCAGGCCGGTAGCCCGCAACGATATAGCTGAGAATGCCGAGCTTCGGCCGCCCCACCCGCCCATCGAGGCTCAAGCCCCCTTCGGGGAAGATCGCCTGCGTGACACCTTCTTCCGTCGCCATCTGGACATATCGCGCCAGCACCCGGCGATAGAGCGGATTGTTCGACTTCCGCCGGATGAAATAGGCGCCCGCAGACCTTATCAGCCATGACAAGGGCCAGACCCGCGCCCATTCCCCCACCGCATAGGACAAGGCCGAGCGGCTGGCGGCGAGATAGGTCACAAGCACATAGTCCATGTTCGAGCGGTGGTTCATCACGAAGACCACCGTCGCGCCTTTGTCGATCCCGGCGATGGCATCGGTATCGAACTGCCCGATCCGCACCCTGTAAATCAGCCGGGCAAGCCATTTTGCCGCCCTCGCCGCAAAGCCGAAATAGACCGTGGCGGAAAACCCCGGCACGATCTCCTTCGCATAGCGCCGCGCGCGTTCGTGCAGCACCGTCTCGGGCACGCCAGTCTCCGCCGCCTCGGCGGCAATGGCTTCGGCCACCTTCGGATCATGCGCCAGCCGCACGATCATGTCCGGCCGCGCCATCAGCTTAAAGGGCTGGATCGGCCGGTCGAGCCGTTCGTTCAGCCGCGCCACGACCTTCTCCATCCGGTGTCGAAAGAACCAGCGGACCGAGGGGAAGAGGAAATGCGACGCGAAGGTCACCCCGGCAAAGACGAGGATCAGGACGAAGAGCCAGAGGGGCAGCGTCACCGGTTGGAACATGACCGGACGGTCGCAAAAAAACGCGTGGCGGTAAATCGCTGGCCGCGCCCAAAGGGCCAAATCTTCACGTATCAGTGAGCGGACGCATCACCTCGTCGTGTTACCGTCGAGTCTCAATCCTACTTTTCAGATCACAGATTGGAGGGAATTCAGGATGATCCTCAGAACGATAGCCACGACCGCCATTCTATTCGCCGGATCCGCCGCGCTTGCCCAGGACGGCGCGATGAGCTTCTTCGTCACCAGCCAGAACCCTGGAAACGGCGGCGATTTCGGCGGGATCGCGGGGGCGGATGCGCATTGCACCGCTCTTGCCGAAGCAGCGGGCGTCACCGGCAAGACATGGCACGCCTACCTTTCGACAAGCGAAGAGAACGCCCGCGACCGGATCGGCGCGGGGCCTTGGGTCAACGCGGCCGGCACCACGATCGCCGAGAGCGTCGATCAGCTTCACAGTGCGGACAACAACCTGACCAAGGAAACCGGGCTGGACGAAACCGGCGCTGTCGTGAACGGGCGCGGCGACGATCCGAACCGGCACGACATCCTCACCGGTTCTATGCCGGACGGCACCGTCGCCGAGGGCATGACCTGCGAGGACTGGACATCGAGCGCGGCCGAAACCGCGGGCATGGTCGGCCATCATGACCGGATGGGCCTCGATGAATCTGACGCGGCGAAATCCTGGAACTCGTCGCATTCCTCCCGGGGCGGCTGCGGGCTCGACGCGCTGCGCGGCACCGGCGGCGACGGCCTTCTCTACTGCTTCGCCAGCAACTGAGACGAAATCGGGCCGCTGCACTGCGGCCCGATCTTTTTGCAGTGCAGCATCTAGACGCGCAACTTTGTTTCGCATAGTTTCTCCGACGAAGAACTATATTGCTGCGAGGCGACGCCGATGACGAGCCCTGCCGACCGTGACCGCCCCTGGCTGTTCCGCACCTATGCGGGCCATTCGACGGCCGAGAAGTCGAACGCGCTTTACCGCGCCAACCTCGCCAGGGGACAGACCGGGCTTTCGGTGGCCTTCGACCTGCCCACCCAGACCGGCTACGACAGCGACCATGAACTTGCCAAGGGCGAGGTCGGCAAGGTCGGCGTGCCGGTTTGTCACTTGGGCGACATGCGGGCGCTTTTCCGGGACATCCCGCTGGAAAAGATGAACACCTCGATGACGATCAACGCGACGGCGCCGTGGCTCCTCGCCCTCTACATCGCCGTGGCCGAGGAGCAGGGCGCGGACATCGCCGCGCTGCAAGGCACCGTCCAGAACGATCTGGTGAAGGAATATCTCTCACGCGGCACCTATATCTGCCCGCCGAAGCCCTCGCTCGCCATGATCACCGATGTCGCGGCCTATACGCAGGAACACCTGCCGAAGTGGAACCCGATGAACGTCTGCTCCTACCACCTTCAGGAAGCAGGCGCGACGCCCGAGCAGGAGCTTGCCTTCGCGCTCGCCACGGCCATCGCCGTCCTCGACGACCTCAAGGGCAAGGTGGACCCGAAGGCCTTCCCCGCGATGGTCGGCCGCATCTCCTTCTTCGTCAACGCCGGCATCCGCTTCGTCACCGAACTGTGCAAGATGCGCGCCTTCACCGAGCTTTGGGATGAGATCTGCCGCGACCGCTACGGAATCGCGGATGAGAAATTCCGCCGCTTCCGCTACGGCGTGCAGGTCAACTCGCTCGGCCTGACTGAACAGCAGCCGGAAAACAACGTCTACCGCATCCTTCTGGAAATGCTTGCCGTCACGCTGTCGAAGAACGCCCGCGCCCGCGCCGTGCAGCTTCCGGCCTGGAACGAGGCGCTCGGCCTGCCCCGCCCCTGGGACCAGCAATGGTCGCTCCGCATGCAGCAGATCCTGGCCTATGAGACCGACCTTCTGGAATTCGACGACCTCTTCGACGGCAACCCCACCATCACCGCGAAGGTCGGGGCGCTGAAGGACGGCGCGCGGAACGAACTTTCCACGCTCGACGGCATGGGTGGCGCCATCGCCGCCATCGACTACATGAAGGCGCGGCTGGTTGAGAGCAATTCCGAACGCCTGAACCGGATCGAGACGAATGAAACCACCGTCGTCGGCGTCAACCGCTGGCGCGAGGCCGAGCCTTCGCCGCTGACGGCAGGCGACGGCGCGATCCTGACCGTTGATCCCGCGGTCGAGGCCGACCAGATCGCCGCCCTGACCGACTGGCGCGCTCAGCGCGGTGAGGCCGCCGCGCAGGCAGCGCTGGCCGAACTTCACACCGCCGCCAAGGCCGGCAAAAACGTCATGCCCGCCTCCATCGCCTGCGCCAGGGCCGGTGTCACCACCGGCGAATGGGCCGGCGTCATGCGTCAGGTTCACGGCGAATATCGCGGCCCCACCGGCGTCTCGAAAAGCCCCTCGAACCGGACCGAGGGGCTGGACGAGATCCGCGCCGCCGTCGATGCCGTCTCGACCCGCCTCGGACGCCGCCTCAAGTTCCTCGTCGGCAAGCCCGGCCTCGACGGGCATTCGAACGGCGCCGAACAGATCGCCGCCCGCGCCCGCGACTGCGGCATGGACATCACCTATGAGGGCATCCGCCTGACCCCCGCCCAGATCGTCGATGCGGCGACCGAGACGGATGCCCATGTCGTCGGCCTCTCGATCCTCTCGGGCAGCCACCTGCCGTTGATCGAGGACCTGATGAAAGGCATGCGCGAGGCGGGCCTTTCCCACGTCCCGGTCGTCGTCGGCGGCATCATCCCGGATGAGGACGCCGCGCGGCTCCTGACCTTCGGCGTCGCCCGCGTCTACACGCCCAAGGATTTCGAGCTGAACCGGATCATGTTCGACATCGTGGCTTTGGCGGAACCGAAAGCCGAAGCGGCGGAGTGAGGGGTGGGTCGGCCGAGAGGCTGAAGGTCGGCTCTGAGCCCGAAGCGGTCATTCGCCAACATCGCGATAACACGGCTAGGCCTAGTTGCCGGAACCGGAACTCCTGTTGGATCGTCGCCGCACGCAGACGATCATCGGGTTCTCACCCACGCGCTCGCCGAGTGTTCGAAGCGGTCCGGATGCGAGGTTGAGCAGACGGCGGGCCTTACTTCGGTTTTCGACAGATTATCTTCACAGGCCTGCTTCGTCCTTCCTCGATGTTGCGGGCCGCATTTCCGGTCTTTGCCGGTGCCGCATTGCCTAGCAGGATGTGAACGCCGAGCCGAGGCAATTCACCCCTTTCGGCAAGAGCGATGACGTTGCGGTAGCCCTGGAGGTACTTCTCGCCGGTTTCAGTCAGTTCGATTTCGTTGAAGCCCGCAGACCGAAGCCGTTCGACCGTTTCTTCGGGCCGCACGAGATACTCATGAGTTCCATCGTCTGACCACGGTACCGGATGATAAAGTGGATCGCCGTTGCCCAGACCATGCTCGGTCAGTGCGAAAAAGGCACCGGGGCGAAGGACGCGGTAAGCTTCGGCAAAGAACAGATCGCGGTCCGACACATTCATGGTGACATGCAAGGAGTAACCTCCGTCAAACGCCGAGTCTTGATAAGGAAGACTTTGACCATCGCCCGACCGAACGGTCACGCGGTCCAGCATACCCGTAAGTTTTGACAGGTGGTTGGCAGCCACAACGAATGGCTCTGTGATGTCGATGCCGTCAACCCGACAGCCGAAACGGTCTGCTAGGTATCGTGCCGGTCCACCGATACCGCATCCGATATCCACCAGATGGTCGCCGGTCTTGATTGGTAGGTCATCGGCAAGTTCTTTCGTTGCCAGAAACCCCCGAGCATGAAAATGATCGACAGGAGCCAGTGCCTCTACGCTCACGTTTTCGGGGGATATGCCAGATGCCTGCAAAGCATCGAGAATGCGTTCAAGAACGCCACTATCTCCCCACTGTTGCGCAACTGATTCCATCACGTTCATCCCCGATTGCGGGTAGAGACTAGCACAAGTCCTGCCGAGCCATTCCTCTTTCGCAACGACTGCGTTCGAACTCAACCTGCATCCCTCTGCTGCGCCTGTCCGATAAAAGTACCGCTCCCACAGCCAGCGGCCGCTTCGTCCGCACAGCCGTCATCGCCAATTCCCAAATTGTAGCTACGGAAACCCTACGCAAACCTCACGGAAACCCGACGCGAACCCTACGCGGATTTCCGACGAAAACCAACACCTTGCACCCTCCCGCGCGCCTGAACGCAGAGACCCCATTAACCTCGCCGTAACCCTCCCCTATACTCGCCGCGACGCAACACGGCGAGCGAGGCCCCATGTCCATCCATATCGGCGCGAAGCCCGGCGAGATCGCCGAAGCCGTCCTCATGCCCGGCGATCCCTACCGCGCGAAGTGGGCGGCGGAGACCTTCCTCACGGAGGTCGGCTGCGTCAATCAAGTGCGCGGGATACTGGGCGTCACCGGCACATGGAAGGGCCATCCGGTCACGATCCACGGCTCGGGGGTGGGGATGCCGTCGCTGTCGATCTACGCCAGCGAACTGATCCGCAACTACGCTCGTCTCGAACCTCCAGGTTTCCTACACCACGGACAACCAGAGGGCCTATGTGGACGCAATGGGAATTACATTCCGGATCAAACAGTTGAGGTTGGACAGATGTAGTTCGGTCTGGGCTTCACCCAGCCACTGCCGGTCTTTGTCGGAACGCTGGAGTTGACGGGCGGCCTGTCCGGCATTTGGTGCGAGGCTGGCGGCTCGGGGGGCGCGGACTGCAAGCGCGCCGCGTAACTCCACAACTGGCCTCTGTGCCGATGTTCGGTCCGCTACGCCGCGCGTCGCAAGATAAAACTACGTCGCAGAGCCAGGACTCGGCCCGGCCCATGCGCTGCCGCGAAGAGCAGTCCGGCGATGAAGGTGAAGTGATCGACGAAGAAGCCGAACTCGGCCTGGTTCGCCTGCCAATGCGAGGGGCCATGAAAGGCGAAGGCGAGGAACAGCACATAGGCTGCCGCCAGGAGTGCTGCCTCGGAGAAAAACGCACCGGTCAGGAAGCAGGCAATGAGAGCCAGTTCAAAGAATGCGGCGATCCAGGCAAGGGGGAGCGACAGCGGGAAGCCCGCCGATGCGATGTAGCTCGCCGTCGCATTGATATCCATCAGCTTGAAGCTGACCGCCATGGTGAAGATCGCGGTAAAGATCAGACGACCGACGAGAACGGCCGCCGTCACCCAGGGCGCTGTGCGCGTGTCCTTGGTCATTCTTCAATCCTCCGATCCACGCCGTTTTCCGGCTGTACATCAGTCCGCATCGTTCAGGCCGCGGCCTTCGACCCCGCGTGGTTGACCATCCAGGGGGTGCCGTAACGGTCGGTGAACATCGCAAAGCGCTCGGCCCAGAAGGTTTCGCCGGGCGCCATCTCCACGGATTCCGCGTCCTTGGCGAGCGCGTCATAGATCCGGTCGAATTCCTCTCGCGACGCCGTCGCAATCGAGACGCGGAAGCCCTGCGGTTTCTCGTACATCGCCTCGACACCGTCGGAAGCCATTACAGTGGCCTTGCCCAGCGATATGCTCATGTTCATGACCAGGTCATCGCCGCCGGGCATGCGGCTTTCGGGATTGGGCGCGTCGCCGTTGCGGAAAACGCCGCTGATCTCGCCGCCGAGAACCTCGGCGTAATGGGTCATTGCCTCGAGGCAGTTGCCCTTGAAGAATAGATAGATGGTTGGTTCCATTGTCCTTCTCCATCTGTTGGAGGCGTGTGGCAGGCGCCGAGGGCGCGCCGGTTCAAGTCTTGGCGTGCTTCGCCTCGACATGACGGGCGAAGTTCCGGAGGATCGCCTGCCAGCCCTGGCGCTGCTGTTCGACGGGGTTCTGGGACTCCGCATCAAAGGTCACGCGGACGAGGACACCTTTATCGCCGGTGACGAACTCGACCCTGGCCGAGCGGTCGCCGAAGGCGTATTCGATCAGCTTGTGCTTCTCGACCTTGGTGTAGGTTCCGGCAAAATCGAAGCCCATGCTGCCATCCCTGGCCTCCATCCGCGACGAGAACGCGCCGCCCTCCCGCAGATCCACCGTCGCGGCGGTGGTGTGCCAGTCGTCAGAGGCGGCGTTCCACGCCTTGATGTCCTCGGGCGTTGTGTAGGCGCGCCAGACCGCTTCGAGGGGGGCGGCGACTGCGGTTTCGACGGTGATCTTTTGTAGCGACATGGTTGTGTTTCCTTACTTCTTCGCGCGTTGAATCCACAGGCATGAAGGCCCCCGTCAGGGTTTCGGCTTTCGGTCTTCGGCGAGCGTATGGGCGACCAGTGCATTGGCGTGCCCGTGGCCCATGCCGTGTTCGGCCTTCAGCCAGTTGACGTAAGTCATATGGGTCTCGCCCGGCCGTGAACGGATCAGGGATTTCCAGTCCGAGATCGGCCTTCCGTACTTCTGTTCGATCGAGGGGAAGTAGGAGGCCGGTCCCTTGATTTTGGAGTCGGGTGTCATCGCTCAGTTCCCTTTTTTGCGCGTCAGTTTCGGTGAAGCCGCAGGGGCGAAGTCTTTTCCCGCGAAATAACATTCTTGGCTTCCAGATCAAGCTGAACGGCCTTCATCCACCATCCAGCCTTCGCGCCCGCAGGATAAAGCTTGTCCGACAGATCGGCGGCGATCCTTTCACGGATCTCTTGCAGCGTCAGACCCGGCGCCTGCTTTGGTAGCACAGCCAGGAGCGCCCGCTTCATCTCGCCATACATGGCGGCGTCCAGGCGTTGGACGGAACCGGGATGGTTCACGTTCTCGACCGCGATCTTCTCCATTGTCGTACTCCTTTTCCGTGCATGCCGACACAGGGTGCAGCGTGCCCGTTCCCTTTTGTGCTTCAGATTCGGCGGGGGCGGCTGCGTGTTGCTCCTCGGTTCGGCGCCTACTGATTGATCTCGGGTTCGACGAGCCTTGCGAGCTTGCGCAGCGATTCCTGCCAACCGAGATAGCAGGCCTCGGCGGGGATCACGTCCGGCACGCCCTCTTGCACGATATTCACTTCGGTGCCGACCGACACGGCCTTCAGGGTCACCGTGACTTTCATTTCGCCGGGCAGGTTGGGGTCGTCGAATGTGTCGGTGTAGACAAGGCGCGCGCCGGGGATGAGTTCCAGATAGGTGCCGCCGAAAGAATGGCTCTGGCCGGTGGTGAAGTTCCGGAACGACATCCTGTGCGTGCCGCCCACCTTCGCGTCGAGCGCGTGAACGGTGCAGGTAAACCCGAAGGGCGGAAGCCAGCTCGCGATCGCGTCTGGTTCGATGAAGGCGCGATAGAGTTTCTCGGGCCTGGCGGGAATGACGCGGTGCAGACGGATTGTGCTGGGCATGGCTTGCTCCTGATATGCTGGGGTCACTGTCGGGTTTCGGATGTGTCCGTGCTGAAAATCAATTTCACATAGCGGCGGAGATGGTCGATGCTGCCGGCGGCAGTCTCGGCGGAGCCGCTGGCCTTGGCCAGGATGAAGGCACCCTGAATGACCGCCTGCGTGTGAAGCGCGAGGCTCATCGCCGTCCAGTCCGCCTTGATCCCGCGCGCCTTCATCGCGGCAGCGATATCTGGCTCGAGTGTCGTCGCATGCCCGGATATGCTGTTCCAGCAGGCATCGCGGATCGGCGGATGGGTGTCGAAAGCTTCCTGCACCATCGTGCCGACAAGACAGGTGAATTCCGGACAATTCGCCTTGCAGGATCGCTGCGCGGAAATCAATGTAGCCGAGCAGCCGGTCGAGCGGATCGTCAAGCTGCCGGTAGGGCGCGGCCTCGAAGAACCCGCCGGTGGTCTCGGACCAGTAATCGGCGGCGGCGACGGCAAGTTCTTCCTTGCTTCTGAAGTGGTGGAAAAAGGCGCCCTTGGTGACACCCGCCGCCGCACAAAGCTCATCCACGCTCGTAGCCGAGTAGCCTTTCGTTCGAATGACCGCCAGCGCCGCATCGAGCAGCTTGGACTTCGCGTCGGTCTTTCGTGCGGTGTCGGGCATTGCAGTCTCCTTGGGGATAAATCAATACCAACCGGTTGGTATGTTGTCAATGCAGGATTGCGTGCTGGTGTGGAGCAGTGTGGTTTCTCTCGCAAAAGACTTAGAAGAGGTCGATTGCGGGAGAGTGTGAAATCCTGAGTTGGCGCAGGGGCTGCCTTTCGAACAGCGCGCGGCGAATTCACCGGCAGAGCCCAAAGTGCCCTATGCTCCGGCGTGGCGAATGGCTGCTCACGAGCGCCTTGGCGCAAAGGGAACTGTGCGGCGGGCTCATAGCCTTAGCAACCAGCGAGCGAAGGCGTCGACGCTTTCGGAGCGAGTCGAAGTGCGTGGCCTAACCAAAAAGTAGCCGTACTCCCTGAGTTCGACGTCTGAAAGGCGGACAAGTTGCCCTTCGTTCAGTTCGCGGGTAATCAGCGCATCGTTTAGCGCAACCCCCTGCCCATCAATGACGGCCTGTACGCGCACATTGGGATCGGGAATGATGAGGGTGTCCTTTCGGGTTTTGTCAGGCAAACCCGCAATTTGAAGCCACTCAGACCAAGCGTCGCTATCGTCATGATCGCGCAGGAGCGTGAACTCCGAAAACGCGCGTTCCAGCCCGACCTGACGAACCTTTTCTGCGGCCGCGTGGTTGCCGGTCGGCCAGGCTGGCATCGGCATGAAGGGTATGACTTCGACATCTTCCCAGACACCGTTACCCCAGCGAATGGCAACATCCACCCCCTGACGGTCCAGATCGAACAACTGCGTCATGGGCTGAATCCGCAGTTGGATATCAGGGTGTTCCTGCATGAATGTCATCAGTCGCGGAGACAGCCAACGGGAGGCGAAATAGCTCGACATGCCCACTGTCAAAGACCGCGCCCGGGGGGCTTTCAGGGCCTCCAGTTTCGCTTCGATATCCTCATAGTGTGGGCGACAATGCACAAAAAGCTGGCGGCCTTGCGCGGTCAGGGCAACGCCGCGCGCGGCCCGTTCAAACAGTTTGCAGCCCATGTCCGTTTCAAGCGTCTTGATCTGATAGCTGATGGCGCCTTTGGTCATGTGCAGCGCATCCGCCGCATCCGAGAAGCTGCGATGCTGCGCGACCTCGATAAAAATGCGTAGAGTGTCGTGATGTCTGAACAGTATAGGCATTTCTTAGTGTACGGAAATTTTGAACACCGCGTATAGATTATTTCGATTGCTGTTCAAGTAAACCAGAACAGAATGCCACTGAGAATTGCTTCCGGGGGCGCAGGGGTTGGAAAATTTGGACGGTTGCGGGCAATCTGAGCTTCGCCGGGTGACGCGGCGTGGCCGTGCGGCGCGTCAATCGGGTACTGCCCCTGTCCGATCTCCTCGCACCCGCTTAGTTCCGCCCTATGAGTTGTTGAGTGACCGGGCGCTGACGGCCATCGAGGATCAGGCCGACTGGATTTTGCAGCATATTGGCGTCGAGTTTCGCGGCGACCAGACAGCGCTTGATCTGCTTGCGTCAGCCGGGGCCACGGTGGCAGGGGAAAGGGCGACGTTTGAGCCCGGCCTCGCCCGGCATTTGTGTAGAACGGCACCTGCGAAATTTCAGCTCCATGCCCGCGAGCCGGCCAACACGATCTGGCTGGGTGGCGACAGTATTGTTTTGATGCCCGGCTACGGCTCTCCTTTCGTAAGCGATCTGGAGAAGGGACGCAGATACGCGACGCTGGAAGACTTCCGGAACTTCGTGAAGCTGACCTACGGCACCCCATGGCTCCACCATTCGGGCGGCACTGTCTGCGAGCCCACTGACATCCCCGTAAATAAACGTCACCTCGACATGGTGCTGGCACATCTCACCTTGTCGACCAAGCCCTTCATGGGCGGGGTGACATCGCCGGAACGGGCGCAAGACAGCATCGACATGGCGCAGCTCGTATTCGGGGCGGCGTTCATGGAAGGCAACGTCGTGATGCAGGGCAACATCAACGTCAACTCGCCGCTGATCTACGACGACACGATGTCTGGTGCGCTGCGGGTCTATGCTGCGGCCAATCAATGCGTCTGCGTCTCGCCCGCGATTTTCGCCGGTGCGATGGGGCCGCTATCACCTGCGGCCGTGGCCGCCCAGACTCTTGCCGAAGGCATGGTCGGCATCGCCCTTGCGCAGCTTGTGCGGCCCGGTTGTCCGGTGGTGTTCGGCAGTTTCCATTCCACGATGAATTTGAAGTCCGGTGCGCTGACCTTCGGCTCACCGGAGGCCAACCTTGCTACAATGGCGCTCTCGCAGCTCGGTCGTCGGCTGGGGGTTCCGGTTCGTTCGGGCGGGGGGCAGATCACGGCCTCGAACGCACCCGACGGACAGGCCATGCAGGACAGCACTGGCGCGATGTGGGCGACGCTTCTCTCCGGGGCGCATCAGGTTTGGCACGCGGCGGGCTGGCTCGAAGGCGGGCTGGTCATGTCCTATGAGAAATTCGTCATGGATCTCGATCATTGCGGCGCGATGGTGAAGATGCTGCAGGGCTTTGGCGCCGATGAGGAGGCTTTCGGCCGTGACGCCTATCTTGAGACCGGGCCAGGTATGAACTTCCTGTCCACACATCACACCCTGCGGCACTACGCGACAGCTAACTTTCAGCCTGACATCCCTGAGGGCGGCTCCTATGAGGCATGGAGCGAGAATGGGAGCCTGACTGCGGACCAACGTGCAACCGCGAGGTGGAAACAGTTACTGGCAGACTACGCAGAGCCGCCGATGGAAGCATCGGTCCGCGCGGCGCTTACTGAGTTCGTGGCGGAGCGCAAGGCGTCCATGCCCGACGCCTGGTACTAGAAAGAAACGTCAATGACCGAAGCACGCAGCCGCAGCACTGCCGTTGCCTCCCGCCATACGGCGCTTGGCTCCGGCCTCGAAGGCTGGAACGGCGGACTTGCCCAGAAAAGGTGGAGAGCACCGGCTGAGGAACCAGGAGGAGTTCTATGGGAAACGGAAGCAGGCCGATGCCGGAGTTTCGGCGTGAAGCGGTTCGGCTGGCGCGGACAAGCGCGCGGACGCGGCGTGAGATCGCCGAAGATCTGGGTATCGGACTATCGACTCTGGCGCGGTGGCTCGGCGGAGCGCGCGATGTCACTGAGCCGATCGAGGCTTCGGTAGACCTGCATGCCGAGTTGAAACGACTGAGGCGGGAGAACGCGGTGCTGAAGCAGGAGCGCGCAAACTGTAGCTACGGATACCCGACCTGCATCCGACGCAAACCCTACGTGAATTTCCGCGACAAATCAACGCGTTGCCTTCCTGCACGCCCGAGTGCATAGACCCCATTAACCTTCCCGCAACCCTGCCCTATGCTCACCCCGATCCAAATCCGGCGAGGCGGCATGACCCTTCATCCACGCGTGTTCCCCGACTACGCTGCGGCGCTTCTTTCAGCCTATGAGGAGGAGGTGTCGGGCGAATCCTATTTCGCCGCCATCGCCGAGGCGAGGGACGGCCGCGCGCGACTGGCCTTCGACCTCATGGCCGAGATGGAGCGGGTGACAGCGCGGGCGGTCGAGCCCTTGCTGGCCGCCGAAGGCCTTCGCCCAAAGGACCGCGCAGCCCTGCTGGAGGAGGGCCGCGCCGCGGCGCGGGCGCTGGACGACCGGAGCTGGAGCGACCTCCTGATCGAGATGCGGGACGAATATGGCGCCTATCTGACGGAATTCGAGGTCGTGGTCGCAGGCGCGCCCGATGCGCTCAAGGATCGCGCGAAGCTTCTTTTGGTGCATGAGATGGCGATCATCGACCATGCGCGGGCCGAGCTTTCGGGCGACCCCGATAGTCTCGCCCCGCTGCACCGATACCTTCGCGACACCGCCCGCTTCTAAGTGCTTGTCACCAAGGCTTCGTCCCGGCAATTTGGGGCGGTCCCAACCGGCGAGGAAATCCATGTCCATCCATATCGGCGCGAAACCCGGCGAGATCGCCGAAACCGTCCTCATGCCCGGCGATCCCTACCGCGCGAAATGGGCGGCGGAGACGTTCCTGAACGACGTCACCTGCATCAACCAGGTGCGCGGGATGCTGGGCTTCACCGGGACGTGGAAGGGCCACCGCGTCACCATCCACGGCTCGGGGATGGGGATGCCGTCCTTGTCGATCTACGCCAACGAGCTGATCCGCGACTACGGCGCCAAGTCCTTGATCCGCATAGGCTCCGCAGGCGCGATGCAGCATCACGTCAAGGTCCGCGATATCGTCGTGGCGATGACCGCCTCGACCATCTCGACCCCCTCGCGCGGCTTCTTCAGGGAGTTGCAATTCGCCCCCTGCGCCGATTACGGGCTTGTGGAAAAGGCCGTCGCGGCGGCCCGCACCAAGGGTGCGCCCACCCATGTCGGCGGCATCTACTCGGCGGATGTCTTCTACGACGAACGCCCCGACCTGAACGAGATGATGACCCGTCACGGCGTCCTTGCCGTCGAGATGGAAGCGGCCGAACTCTACACCGTCGCCGCCCGACACGGCGTCCGCGCTCTCGCCGTCCTGACCATCTCGGACCACCTTCTCACACATGAGGCCCTGCCGTCCGAAGACCGCGAGCGGTCCTTCGGCGACATGGTCGAGATTGCGCTGGAGGCCGCTTTCGCCTAGCACGCCGCCAGCCAGTCCGCCACCCTTGCGGCAGCACTTCCGGGGCGTGGCCTGCGCGCCGACCAGAGAGACAGCGCGCGGTCCAGTTCGACCCGCGTACCGAACGGAGCGACGAGACGGCCTTCGTCGAGTTGCCCTTGGACCAGAGACGCGTGGCCCATGAGCACCCCCGCCCCGTTCACCGCCTCTTCGACCGCCAACGCATAGAGCGAGAAGACCGGCCCCTTTGGCACGAACTTCACCCCCGGCATCGCCTTGGCGGCCCACAGCGACCAGTCATCGGCCCATGCGCTGTCGGTAAGGCAGGGGACGCGGATCAGATCTGTCATCTCGTCCAGCCGTTCGGCGAGCGAAGGCGCGCAGACCGGAAAGACTATGTCACGGGCGAGTTCCCTGCCCTCTCCCAATGGCTGGAAGAACAGGTTCAGATCGAAGGGCGCGCGCTTGAGGTCGGGCGGTGTCTCCATAGCGGTGATCGACACTGTGATTTCCGGCGCGGCACGCCGCAATGCGGGCAGGCGCGGGGAGAGCCAGAGTTGCGCGATAGCTGGCAAGGTCGCGATATGTACGGTTCTGGGGGCGGCCTCTGCTCTCATCCCCTGAACGGCGAGACCGAGCCGGTCGAAGGCATCGGTCAGTTCCGGCAGAACGCGAAGCCCGAGGGCTGTCAGCCGCACCCCCTTTGCGTGACGCTCAAAAAGCGCCGCGCCAAGCGTCTCTTCAAGTGCCTTGACATGTGCAGTCACGGCCCCCGCGGTCACGCCAAGTTCCGCGGCGGCGGCGGCGAAACCGCCCAGCCGCGCGGCGGCCTCGAATGCGCGAAGCGCATTCAGCGGTAATCCTTTCAGCGGGGGCGGCGCGACGGGCACATCAGCCTCAGATTTTCTACGCCTAAGATTTCGCAAATCTCATTTGTGCATGCAAGCCAGCTGATGCTCTCCTGTGGCAAAAGAAGGAGAGTCCCATGCCCCATCTCACCCGTCGTCCCTGGGTTCCCCCTGCCTCTGAGGACCTCATCACCCGCATTGCCGCGGAAACCACAGCACCTTCCGAAAAGGTCGCGAACCGGATCGAAGCCCTCATCGCGCGGAACGCCGAGATTCATGATCGCGACTGCTTCAACCTCAACCCCGCGACCAATGTCATGAACCCGCGCGCCGAGGCGGCCCTGTCGCGCGGCCTCGGTTCGCGCCCTTCGCTCGGCTATCCGGGCGACAAGTACGAGATGGGGCTGGAGGCCATCGAGGAGATCGAGGTCATCTGCGCCGAACTCGCCGCCGAAATCTTCGGCGCGCGTTGCGCCGAGATCCGGGTTTTTTCCGGCGCGATGGCCAATCTCTACGGCTTCATGGCGCTGACCAAGCCCGGTGACGCGATCATTGCCCCGCCCGCCACCATCGGCGGCCACGTCACGCACCACAAGGCGGGTTGCGCCGGTCTCTACGGGCTGGTGAGCCATGCGGCTCCGGTCGATGCGGATGGCTATACCGTCGATCTGGACGGGCTGCGCGATCTGGTGCGGAATGTGAAGCCGAAGCTCATCACCATCGGCGGGTCGCTGAATCTCTTCCCCCATCCGGTGCGCGAGGTCCGCGCCATCGCCGACGAAGTCGGCGCGAAAGTGCTGTTCGACGCGGCACACCAATGCGGCATCATTGCGGGCGGCGCATGGGCTAATCCTCTGGCCGAAGGCGCGCACCTCATGACGATGTCGACCTACAAGAGCCTCGGTGGCCCGGCGGGCGGTCTGATCGTCACGAATGATGCCGCGGTCGCAGAGGCGCTCGACCATATCGCGTTCCCCGGCATGACGGCGAATTTCGATGCAGGGAGGGTTGCGGCTTTGGCGCTGACGCTCCTCGACTGGCGCGATTTCGGGCGGAACTACGCGGCGAAGATGATCTCGGTCGCGAGGGCACTCGCCGATGCGCTGCAAGCCGTGGGACTCCCGGTTTTCGCGGGTGCGAAGGGCGCGACGACATCGCATCAGTTCGCGGTTGAGGCGGCCGCTTTCGGCGGTGGCCAGGCCGCGTCGAAGACACTCCGCCGCGCGGGCTTTCTCGCCTGCGGCATCGGCTTGCCGGTCGCGGAGGTGCTGGGCGACCTGAACGGGCTCAGGATCGGCACCCCGGAACTCGTCCGCCGTGGCGTCACGGAACGGGACGCGCCGCAACTGGCGAAGCTGATCGCGTCGGCGTTGCGCGGTAACGACCCCGAAGCGCTCGCCCCGCATGTCTCGGATTTCCGGCGCCGGTTTACCGGCCTGCACTTCGTCCACATGCCTTGACCTTCCGGCCCTGATCGCATCCCCTGCCCCCGAAGCAGGACGGAGAGACAGCATGCGGAAGCGCCAGCTCGGATCGGGCGGCCCGGAAGTATCGGCCATCGGCCTCGGCTGCATGAGCTTTGCCGGTTTCTTCGGCGCAACGACCGAAGAAGAAAGCCTCGCCTGCCTCGACGCCGCCTGGGACCTCGGGATAAATTTCCTCGACAGCTCCAATATCTACGGCATGGGACGCTCGGAATCCGTGATCGGCACATGGCTCGCCTCGCGCAAGCGCGATGTCGTCGTGGCGACGAAGGCCGGCATCGTGCCGGGGCCACCGCGGCGCTTCGACAATTCCGAGGCGCATCTCAGGGCCGAACTCGACGCCTCGCTGAAGCGGCTGAACCGCGATCATGTGGAGCTGTTCTACATCCACCGGCGCGACCAGGAAATTCCGATCGAGGATGTGGTCGGCACACTCTCCCGCCTCATCGAAGAGGGCAAGATTGGTGGATACGGCTTGTCCGAGGTCGCGCCAGCGACAGTGCGGCGCGCGGCGGCGATCCATCCCTGCCGCGCCGTGCAAAGCGAATATTCGCTCTGGACCCGCCAGCCCGACCTCGGCCTCATCCGCGCCTGCGCTGAAACCGGCACCGCCTTCGTCCCCTTCTCACCCCTCGCCCGTGGCATGCTGAGCGACAGCCCACCGATACCTGCCGAGATGCGAGAGAACGACTTCCGCCGCACCAATCCGCGCTTCACCGCGCCGAATTTCGGCGTCAACAGACAGGCCATCGACCGGTTTTCCGCCTTCGCCCGGGCGCGCGGATGGACGACCGCGGCCGCCGCGCTGGCCTGGGTTCTCGATCGCTGCGCGCATCTTGTGCCGATCCCGGGCACCCGCAGCGCCGCGCATCTCGCCGAATGGAAAGGCGCGGACGAGATTGCCCTGACAGACGAGGATCGGGCCGAGATCGACCGCTTGCTGCCGCCGGGCTTCGCGCATGGCGACCGTTACACCGACGACCAGATGGTCGGTGTTGAGCGCTACTGTTAGGGTCTGCGCGCCGGCTCAGAGGCCGTGGCTTCGGTCATAGCCGTTCGGCGCCGGGCTGGTCCAACCCGTCAGCACCGCCGGATCGGGAGAGAGGATTTCGACCCGCAGCGGATGGCAGGCGGCGGCGTCCGAGGAATGCTCGGCCGAACAGTCGCCGCCGGGACAGGCCGACAGCGCGCCGAGAAGATCGATCTCGGCGAAAAATTCAAGATAGTCGCCGGGGCGGACCGGGGAGGCTTTCATGAAATACTGCCCGGTATCGCGGGTGAAACCGGTGCACATGAAGACGTTCAGCACATCATGCACATGACGGCTCGGCCTCGCGCAGCGGCAGCCCGGTCTCGGCGGCCAGCGCGCGGGTCAGGTTTGAATGGCAGCAATGGTGGTACTGCCCGCCATCGGTCAGCAAGCAGTGCGTATAGGGATCGCAGCGCGTGCCGATGACGTCGTGGACCGAACCGCCGAAACGGTCGAACCCGTACCAGTCGAGCGTGTCATGGATGATCGTCGCCATCGGCCTGAGATGCGGAAACCCGGACCAGAGCCGGTCGCCGGTGGACAGGTGCGTGCCGTGAAGGGCGCGGGTCTTGCCGGAATAGAAGCGTTCGGAGAGATCGGCGGCGTTCCACAGGTTGAGGTCGCCGACCTGCGGCCCTTCGATGGAATGGATGCGGAACACGTGGCCAGCGGGCACGCGGAAGGTGGCGGCCTCGCGCGGCGGAACGATGACCTCCGCGACCGGCGTCAGCGTGGCACGGAGCGCGCGCCAGAGCGCGAGGTCAGGCGCAGGCAGCCCGGCGTTCGGGTAGCAGATCACCGGCGCCTTCGCACGGCGCGCCCCGGCGTCCTCGGGGGCGGCATTTTCAGGCCGGTCAGGTTTCATCTTGCTCCCCTCGTGAGGCCCGCGGTTCAGGCAGGCGGGAGAGTGCCTTTGAGGCAATCCTTCGGCAAGCCCCCGTCTGTCGTCGTCATCGCCCCGCAAGCGGCGCAGCGATAGCGATGCACGCCCCCACCCCGGTCGAGCCGCCAGCGACAGGCGCGCGTCAAGGTCGTATCACGCCGCACCCACCACAAGTAAAGAAAGACGCCGACGCCGAGGAGGAGCAGAAGGATCGGCATTGCCCGTCGCCGCCGATCAGCCCGGCATGCCGCCATCGGCATCGTCGCCCGCCTCTTCCAAGAGGAGGTCGAAATCGGGCACGTGGATCGTCCGCTTGCCTTGCAGCACGATGATCCCGTCGCGCTTCAGTGCTGAGACCTGCCGACTGACGGTTTCCAGCGTCAGGCCGAGGTAATCCGCCATCGCTTCCCGCGTGAGGGGCAGATCGAAAGTCAACTCGCGCTGGCGCACGGCACCATGCAAGGCCGCGTCACGCCGTCCGGCGATGGCCAGGAAGCTCGCGATCTTCTCACGCGCGGTCTTGCGGCCAAGAAGCAGCATCCATTCGCGCGCGGCATCCAACTCGTCAAGCGTCATTTCCAGCAGGCGCTGGCTGATATGCGGGGTGCGCACCATCATCTCTTCGAACGGCTTCTTGCGGAAACAGCACATCAGAAGGCCGGTTGTCGCGATCACGTTGTAGGGCGCGCGGTCGCGACCGGGGCGGCCGACGAAATCCGACGGGAAGAGAAGCCCGACTGTCTGCGTCCGCCCATCCTCCATGACCTGTGTCAGCGTGGCGACCCCGGTCACGACGGAGGCCACGAAATCCATGCGGTCGCCGGACCAGATCAGCGTCTGCCCCGCCTCGAAACTGCGGTAGAACTTGATCTCTTCCAATGCCTTAAGTTCATCGGTCTCGCAGCGTGCGCAAACCGCCCGATGCCGGATCGGGCAACTGCCACAATTCGGGCCGATGTGAAGGGCTTCGTCGAGTTGCATGAATCTCTTTGATCTGCGTCAAGGCAGGTTGCGTTTCCTGTTTCTAATCGTAGGCGCATGGAACATGAATCGCAACTTGCCCGGCTGGGTTTATTCGAAGCGCGGGTGCCGCGTTATACGAGCTATCCGACCGCCCCGCAGTTCAGCCCCACGGTTGGTGAGGGTGAGTTCCGGTCATGGCTTGGCGCGATCGCGCCAGATAGCCAGATTTCCCTTTATATTCATGTGCCTTTCTGCCGCCGACTGTGCTGGTTCTGCGCCTGTCGGACGCAAGGCACGACCTCGGATGATCCGGTTCTGGCCTATGTCGAAACGCTGAAATCCGAACTCCGGCTCCTGGCCGACTCGCTGCCGGGGGGCGTCACGTTGTCGCGCCTCCACTGGGGCGGCGGGACGCCCACACTTCTGCCGGCGCCTGCCATCACCGAATTGTCCGCCGCGATCCGCGATGTCGCGCCTATGGCGGCAGATGGCGAATTCTCGGTCGAGATCGACCCGAATGAGGTGGATGACGCGCGTCTCGACGCGCTCGCGGCCGCAGGGATGAACCGCGCCTCGATCGGGGTGCAGGATTTCGACCCGATGATCCAGAAGATCATCGGTCGCGATCAGAGTTTCGAGATCACCAAGGCCGCCGCCGACAAGCTTCGCGCCCGCGGGATCAAATCGCTGAACGCCGACATCCTCTTCGGCCTGCCACACCAGACCAGGGAGCGGATATCGGAATCGGTGCAGAAGCTCCTGACGCTCAGCCCGGATCGGATCGCGCTCTATGGCTATGCCCATGTGCCGTGGATGGCGCGGCGGCAGGTGATGATCCCCTCGGATACCCTGCCAGGTCCGGAAGACCGGCTGAAGCTGTTCGAGGCGGCCCGCGATCTTTTCGTCTGGGACGGCTACGATGAAATCGGTATCGACCATTTCGCGCGACCCGACGACGGACTTTCGGTCGCGAAAAAGACCGGGAAGCTGCGGCGGAATTTCCAAGGCTACACCGACGATACGGCACCCGTGCTGATCGGTCTTGGGGCTTCGGCGATTTCCCGCTTTCCCCAAGGTTATGCACAGAACGCGCCCGGGACATCGGACTATGTGAAAGCCGTTCGCGCCAAGCGTTTTTCGACAGTGAGGGGCCATGTTTTCAGGGGCGAAGACCTCATGCGGGCACGGATGATCGAGGCTCTGATGTGCGATTTCCGCGTCGACGCTGAGGAGATCCGGCGCGACTACGCTGTCCCGAAGGTCGCCTTGCAGGCGATTTTCGCGCGTGTTTCCAGTGAATTCGGAGATATGGTGCGGATCGACGACTCTGGCCTCACGGTCCCAGTCGAGGCACGCCCGCTGACGCGCATGATTGCGCGCAGCTTCGATGCCTACGATCTTGCCAAGGCCGGACACAGCCCGGCGGTCTGAACAGAGCGCGCGCGCCGGGCGGACGTGACGTAAAACCACGAGATCAACCTATCCACAGGCGATTTCAAGCGCATGTCAGACTGGTGCGGCGTTGCCGTCCTCGGTGAAGGCGATCAGACGCGGCAGGCAAAACGCGTTCAGATCGTAGCGCGACAGGATCGTCTCACGCGCCGCCGCCCGCAGCGGAAGCGTGGCTTCCGGATCGGCCAGCGCGTCGATCAACGCGGCCGACCAGCCCGGCACGTCGAAGAAATCCACCAGCCGCCCGCTCCCGCCGTCCCGGATAACCTCTTCGACCGGCGGCGTGCGCGAGCCGAGGATGAAGGCACCGCAACTCATCGCTTCCAGCATCGACCATGAGAGGACGAAGGGATAGGTCAGATAGGCATGCACCCTGCTGATCTGCATCAGCGCGACGAACTGCGCGTAGGGCACCAGCCCAAGGAAATGCACCCTGCTCAGATCCAGATCGCCTGCCACTTCATCAAGAAAGGTCTGCTTCCAGCTTTTCTCACCCTTCGGCTTCGCGCCATAGCTCTGCCCTTCGCCGCCGACGATCAGCGCACGCGCCTTCGGCCGGGCGCGCAGCACTTCAGGCAGGGCGCGCATGAAGATATGATAGCCGCGATAGGGCTCAAGGTTGCGGCTGACGAAGGTGATGACCTCATCGCCCTGCGTCAGAAGCCTGCCATCCGGGAGGACAACCTTCGCCGAGGGGTTTGGCGCAAGCCGTGCCGTGTCGATGCCGTCGTGGATGACGCTGATCTTGTCCTGCACGTCCGCGGGAAAGGTTGCGGCCTGCCATTCGGTCGGGGACAGTGCGGCGTCCGCGTCGGTGATCGCTTGAAGCAGATGCGCCTTCCGCGCGGCCACGGCAAGGCGCGGCATCAGGCCCGGGGTGGCGAACTCGGGATCAAAGCCGGTGTCGAGCCCCTCGCTCGCATAGTAGAATTCGGCATAGGTCAGGTGGCGCGCCCGCGGCCAGACCTCGCGCAGGAAGAGCGTCTCGCCCCAGCCGCCGTGGCCGAAGACCACATCGGGGACAAAGCCGGTCTTCTGGTTCATCTGCTCAGCCGCCCGCGCGACGATCAACCCGCGCCCCGACATCTCCGCATAGGTCCGCGCGATGCCCTCGACCGTGGTTTCAGGCGGGTTGCGGTAGCGATAGACCGGCACCGGAGAGGGTCGATTGTTCCGCTCTGCCGTCAGCGCCCGCACCTCATGCCCGCGCGCGGCCAAGGCCGGCGCCAGATGCAAAAACTGGCCCGGAAAGTTCTGATGCACGAAAAGGATCTTCATCCAGCGGCGTCCACGGAATCGTGGAAAGCCGCCGCCATCAACTCGCGGGTATAGTCCGTCTTCGGAGCGGAAAAGACCTCTTCCGTCGATCCGGATTCCACGACATCGCCCCGCCGCATCACGATCACCTCGTGCGACATCGCCCGGATCACCCGCAGGTCATGGCTGATGAAGAGATAGGCCAGTCCATAGCGCCGCTGGAGCGAGCGCAGAAGATCGACGATCTGCACCTGAACGGTCATGTCGAGCGCCGAGGTCGGCTCATCCAGCACGACGACCTTGGGCCGCAGGATCATCGCCCGCGCGATGGCGATCCTCTGGCGCTGCCCACCCGAGAATTCGTGCGGATAGCGCGCCATCATCGCCGGATCGAGCCCGACCTCCGCCATGATCTCGGCCACCATCTCATGCGGATCGCGACCCTTTTCGACGCCGTGAACCGTCAGCCCTTCGGCAATCACCTGTTCGGCGGTCATGCGCGGTGACAGGCTGCCGTAGGGGTCCTGGAAGACGATCTGCATATCCCGGCGCAGCCGCCTGAGATCGCGCCCGCTCCAGCGAGAAATATCGGTGCCCTGATAGACGATCGGCCCCTCGGACCCGATCAGCCGCATGATGGCGAGCGCGAGCGTCGTCTTGCCCGATCCGCTTTCGCCGACGATGCCCAGCGTCTCCCCCGCGCGCACGCTGATCGTCGCGGCGTTGACAGCATGGATATGCCCCACGGTCTTGCGCATCAGGCCGCGCTGGATCGGGAACCAGATGCGAAGATCTTCGGTCCTGACCAGTTCCTCGGCACCCTCCGGCACCGGATCCGGCCTTCCCCTGGGCTCCGCCGCCAGAAGTTTCCGCGTGTAGGAATGCTGCGGATTGGCGAAGATCTCCTCGACCGCGCCCTGCTCCACGATCTCGCCGCCCTGCATCACGCAGACCCGATCGGCGATCCGCCGCACGATGCCAAGGTCGTGGCTGATGAAGAGAAGGCTCAACCCCTCCCGCGCCTTCAGATCGGCGAGGAGGTCGAGAATTTGCGCCTGAATGGTCACGTCGAGCGCGGTCGTCGGCTCATCCGCGATCAGCAGTTCCGGCCCGTTCGCCAGCGCCATCGCGATCATCACGCGCTGCCGCTGCCCGCCCGACAACTGGTGCGGATAGCCGCCCAGACGCTGCTCGGGGTTGTCGATGCCGACCTTTTCCAGCAACTCGATCACCTTCGCCCGCGCCGCAGCGCCGGTCAGTCCCTGGTGCAGCGCGATGCTCTCGGTCAGTTGCTTTTCGATCGTGTGCAGCGGGTTGAGCGAGGTCATCGGCTCCTGGAAGATGAAGCTGATGTCATTGCCGCGCACGTCGCGCAACACGTTCTCCGGCGCACCGATCATCTCGCGCCCAAGATAGCGGATCGACCCCTGCGCCGTGGCGCTGGCGCCCAGGAGCCCGACGGTGGACAGTGCGGTCACCGATTTCCCCGATCCGCTTTCGCCGACAAGTGCCACCGTCTCGCCCTTGCGGACATCGAAGCTCACCCCGTTGACGGCCCGGATCTGCTTGCCGTCCTGGCGGAACTCCACCGTCAGTTTGTCGACCTCAAGCACCACCGTCATTGAAAGGTCTTTCTGGGGTCGAAGGCATCGCGGACACCCTCGAAGATGAAGACCAGCAGCGACAGCATGATCGCGAAGGTGAAGAAAGCGCTGAACCCGAGCCAGGGCGCTTGCAGATTGTTCTTGCCCTGAAGCGCCAACTCACCCAGCGACGGCAGCGACGACGGCAGGCCGAAGCCGAGATAGTCGAGCGCCGCCAGCCCGCCGATCGCCCCGGTCACGATAAAGGGCAGGAATGTCAGCGTCGCGACCATCGCGTTGGGCAGGATGTGGCGGAACATGATGACCCGGTCACGAACGCCCAGCGCGCGGGCGGCCCGGACATATTCGAAGTTTCGCGCGCGCAGGAACTCGGCCCGCACCACGCCGACCAGCGCGGGCCAGCCGAAGAGGATCGTCACGAAGACCAAGAGCCAGAAACTTCGCCCGAGGATCGCGAAGAGGATGATGATCACGTAAAGCCCCGGCGTCGCACCCCAGATTTCCAGAAGCCGTTGAAAGACGAGGTCGACCCAACCGCCGAAATAGCCCTGCACCGCCCCCGCCGCGATGCCGATGACGCTCGCGATCGAGGTCACGATCAGGGCGAAAAGGACCGACAGGCGGAAGCCATAGACGATCCGCGCCATTACGTCGCGCGCGGTATCGTCGGTGCCCAGCCAATGGTCCCCGTCGGGCGCGGAAGGCGCGACGCCGACGTTGTTGATGGTGTTGTAGCGGTAGGGAATGGGTGGCCAGAGCATCCAGCCGCCTTCGACCTTCTCGCCCTTGTACACACCCGTCGCGGCCTCTGCCGCGACGCCCTCGGGATCGTCCCAGCAATCCTGTAGGCCGCCGGTCTGGATCAGGCATTGCACCGCCGGATCGCGGTAGACCGCCTCGGTCTTGAAGTCGCCGCCAAACTCGGTTTCCGGGTAGAACTTGTAGACCGGCATGTAGAGCCCACCCTTGTAGCTGACAAGGATAGGCTTTTCGTTCGCCACAAGCTCCGCGAAGAGCGAGAGAATGAATAGCACCATGAAGATGCACAGCGACCAGACCGCGCGGCGGTTGGCCTTGAAGTTGCGCCAGCGGCGTTGGTTGAGCGGCGACAGCGCCATCAGCCCGCCCGCTTCTCGAAATCGATCCGGGGATCGACGAGTACATAGGTCAGGTCGGAGAGAAGCGTGACGACCAGCCCGAGCAGGCCAAAGACATAAAGCGTTCCGAAGACCACCGGATAGTCACGCGCCACCGCCGCCTCGTAGCCAAGCCGCCCGAGCCCGTCGAGCGAGAAGATCGTCTCGATCAGCACGCCGCCGCCAAAGAGGACCGACGAGGAAGAGGCCGGGAAAGCCCGCGATCACGATCAGCATCGCGTTACGGAAGACATGACCGTAAAGCACCCGCCCCTCGGTCAGGCCCTTGGCCTTCGCGGTCAGCACGTATTGCTTGTTGATCTCGTCGAGAAAGCTGTTCTTCGTCAGCAGCGTCAGCGTCGCAAAGCTCGAGATCGTCGAGGCGATCACCGGCAGCGTGATGTGCCAGAAGTAGTCGGCGACCTTGCCGATCAGCGACAGGCTGTCCCAGTTGTCCGAGGTCAGTCCACGCAACGGAAAGATCCGCCAGTAGCTGCCACCCGCGAAGAGCACGATCAGCAGAACCGCGAAGAGAAATCCGGGGATCGCATAGCCGACGATGATCGCACCGCTCGTCCAGGTGTCGAATGGGCTGCCGTCCTTCACCGCCTTGCGGATGCCGAGCGGGATGGAGATCAGATAGGCCAGAAGCGTCGACCATAGGCCCAGCGTGATCGACACCGGCATCTTCTCCAGCACCAGATCGATGACGGAGATCGAGCGGAAATAGCTCTGCCCGAAATCGAAATCGCAGATAGTCGCCGATCATCTTGAAGAACCGCTCGGTCGGCGTCTTGTCGAAGCCGAACTGTTTTTCCAGCTGCGCGATGAACTCCGGCGGCAGGCCCCGCGCGCCAAGGTATTTTTCGTTGCCGCCGCCGCCGCCAAGCTGATCGTTCGTCGCGCTATCGCCGGTGCTGCCCGAGATGCCCTTGAAGACGTCGCCCTGCCCCTCCATCCGCGCAATGATCTGTTCGATCGGGCCGCCCGGCACGAACTGCGTCAGCGTGAAGTTGATGAGCATGATCCCGAACAAGCGTCGGAACCATCAAAAGCAGTCGTCGCAGGATGTAGGCGCCCATGAGGCTTTCGCTCTTTCCCCTCGTGGCGCCTAGTTATACGCGCCCGCAGCCTTGAGTGCGGCCGCCTTGTCCGCGTCATACCACCAGAAATCAAGCTGGCCCACCTGCAAAGGCGGCAGATTGTCGGGATGGCGGTAGAAATCGTAGTAGGCCACCCAGTTGTCGGCATTGTACCAGAGCGGAATATCAAAGCCCACGAACCGCAACGCCCGGTCAAGCGCATGGACCGTCGTGTGCAGACTCGTCGAGCGTGCTGGCTGCGACGACCTTTGTGATCAGTTGATCGATGGCCGGATTGCGCAGCCGCATGAGGTTGCGCGAGCTGTCATCGGCGGTTTTCGAGCCGAACCATTGTTCCAGCCCGTCCGGAGGGCTCGAACCCCATGTCGAAGGCCTGATTGGCAAGATCGAAATCGCCGGTCCGACGCCTCTCGACATATTGCGGCGGTATCGACGCGTTCGAGCTTGGCCTGAACCCCGAGAAGCTTGAGGTTCTCGATGAAGGGGTTGATCACCTTGTCGTAGAACGGGTTGTACTGGATGATCGTCAGCGCCAGCACCTCGCCCTTGTCGTTGCGCCGCACACCGTCGCCTCCGGTCTTCCAGCCGGCCTCGTCCAGAAGCGCGCCTGCCGCACGGATCGCCTTGCGGTCGGGGCGGTTCGTGGCGTCGCTATATTCGGGCGGCAGCGACGCCTCGTCGGTCAGGATCGCTGCATCGACAAGACCCTGATCGACCAGCGGCTGCAACAGCGCCTTTTCGCCTTCGGACGGCGTTCCCGTCGCCGCAAGATCGGTGTTCGACCAGTAGGAAATCGGCCGCTGATAGAGGCCGTAGAACAGCGTCTTGTTCGACCAGGCGAAGTTGAACATGGCTCCAATCGCCGCGCGCACCTTCGGGTCCTGCCAGTTCGGCCGGTCCAGGTTGAAGACCCAGGAAAGGCGCGTGCCGACATTGCCGTCGGGAATGGTTTCCTGCTTTACCCAACCGCGATTGATGGCATCGAAGTTGTAGCCCGTCGCCCAGTTCTGCGGATCGCTCTCGGCGCGGAACGTGTAGTTCCCGGCCTTGAAGCCCTCGAAGGCGGCGTTGCTGTCTGCGAAATATTCGACCCGGATCCGGTCGAAATTGTTCCGTCCCTTGTTGAAGGGAACGTCATTGCCCCAGTAGTCGGGATTGCGCTTGTAGACGACCCGCCGGTTGTAGTCGAAATTGTCAAGCACGTAAGGCCCGGTGGAGATGAAACGGCGCCTTGGTCGATTTGTCCAGCCGCGCGCCGGTCTTCTCGAACCAGGCCTTGGAAAAGACCGGGGTCCCGCCCACAAGGCCCACCCGGTCGCGCAGCGGTGCCGCATCGGTGAAGTAGAACGTGATGCGGTGCGGGTTTTCGACCTCGACCTTCTCGATGAAGCCTTCCACGACGCTTACGGTATTCGCTGATGCCCTGCGTCGGAAGAGGTTGAAGCTGAAGGCGACATCCTCGGCCGTCATCGGCGTTCCGTCGGAAAATGTCACGTCATCGCGCAGGTTGAAGGTCACGAAGGACAGGTCCTCGGCATATTCGAGCGTGGTGCACAGAAAGCAGTACATGCCGAAGGGATCGTCGGCGGTGCTGGTCAGGATGCTTTCGCTCGCCAATGGTGTTCAGCGCGGCCGGGACGCCCTCGCGTCGCATATTGGTTGAAGCTGTCGAAACTGCCCTGCGACCAGATCGAGATTTCGCCGCCCTTCGGCGCGTCCGGATTGACGTAGTCGAGATGCGTGAAATCGGCGGGGTATTTCAGTTCGCCGAAGCTCGAATAGCCGTAGGAGGTGATGACCTTCACCTCGGCGGCGGAGCGACCCGGCATCGCGATGACGGCGACGCTCAGAAGTCCCGCGGCGAAGATACGCCTGCCCGTATCGCATCGGTTTCCACATCCCCATCGCCACCTCCGTCTGGCGCCATGACCGGCGCTCATGTTCTTCTGCGGGGGTGAGGCTAGAACGCCTCGCCCCTGCTCTTCAAGTTGCGATTCCGTGAGAGCCGCGCGAGGGCCAAGAAAAAAGGCCGCGCCCCGCGGCACGGCCCTGAATTCTGCGAAATGCCCCGATCTCAGCCGCCCAGAGTGGCGAGATAGGCGATGATGTTGGCGCGGTCTTCGACCTTCGGCAGACCGGCGAAGGACATCTTGGTCCCGGCGACGACGCCTTTGGGATTGGCAAGGAAAGTCTCAAGCACCTCGGGCGTCCAGTCGCCGCCATGCGCTTTCATCCCGTCGGAATAGCCAAAATCGCCGATCGACGCCACCGCACGGCCGACAACGCCATCCAGATGCGGACCGGTCGCATTCGTGCCGTCGATCTTGTGGCAGGCCTTGCACTTGGCGAAGACCTTCTCACCCTTGGCCGCGTCGGCCGAAGCAAAGACGGTCGCGAAATCCGGGCCTGCCTCGGCGGTCCCGGTGGTCTCACCGCCCGCGGCACCGGTATCGATCGCATAGGCTTGCGCAACTTCTTCGTCGCCGTGGCCCTCAGCGCCGGTATGGTAGAGACCCTCGGCCGCCCACTTGCCCAGAAGGAAAACCAGGAATGCCCCGCAAAGCGCGCCACCGGCCTTGGTTACAGTCATCGTGTCGAACATGTCGCGCCTCTACTCTGGCAATTGGCTCGCGGCGTATCTATCCGCTTCCCCTACCCGGTTTCAAGGTATAGTTAGCGCGGCCAATTGCCCACCTGCGGGCTTTTCGCCAAGGAGCCACCCCCATGACCGGCCGGATCGCCTTTCAGGGAGAGCCTGGGGCCTATTCCCATCAGGCCTGTGCAGACGCCCGCCCCGAGATGGAGCCCTTGCCGTGCCGTGCCTTCGAGGATGTGATCGAAGCGGTGAGTTCGGGCGCGGCCGAGCTTGCCATGCTGCCGGTGGAAAACACCACCTACGGCCGGGTCGCGGACATCCACCGCCTCCTGCCCGAGAGCGGCCTGCACATCGTCGATGAGGCCTTCGTGCGGGTTCATATCAGCCTGATGGCAAACCCGGGCGTTCCACTCGATGACATCAGGCTGGTGCGCGCGCATCTCGTCCTTCTGCCGCAATGCGCGGCCTTCCTGAAAAAGCACGGCATCCAGGGTGTCCCCGCCGCCGACAGCGCCGGTGCCGCCGCCGATCTTGCGAAATCCGGCAACCGGCACGAAGGTGCCCTCGCGTCCGACCTCGCGGCCGAGATTCACGGGCTGAACATCCTCGCCCGCCATATCGAGGACCGCGCCCACAACACCACGCGCTTCCTCGTCATGGCCGGCAAGCCCGACCTCACCCGGCGCGGCACGTCCGGCATGATGACGACCTTCGTTTTTCAGGTCAGGAACATCCCCGCCGCGCTTTACAAGGCGATGGGCGGCTTCGCCACGAACGGCGTCAACATGACCAAGCTCGAAAGCTACATGGTCGACGGATCGTTCAGCGCGACGCAGTTCTACGCCGATATCGAGGGCCATCCCGACGACCCCAACGTCAAGCTCGCGCTTGAGGAGCTTGATTACTTCACGAAGTCGCTGAAGATCCTTGGCGTCTATCCCGCCGACCCCAGCCGACATTGACAGCCGTTCAGGCGGTCGGACCGAACCGGTTCTTTTCCAGCTTCCCGGCAAAGTCCTCGACTGCGGCATCGAATTTGCGGGCATAGCCTGCCTTCGATATCCGCATCGACTGCAAAAGCAGCCGGCCCGACAGCGTACGCGGCCGCACGTCCAGTTCGACCCCAAGCCGCGTACGCGCGCGCGACAGTGCAAAAAGCGTGAGATCAAGCCTCATGTCGAAACTCTTGCTTTCGCCGGAGAAGCCCATCGCCTCGGGCCGATCAATCCGGTCGAGCAGCACCGAAAGCGCGCGCATCTTCCCGCGCAGGCGAAAGCGAAGCTGCCACACCCGCCCGGCCGCCTCCGGCCCCGCGGTCGTCAGCTCCACACCCCGACGCCGCACCGCACGTTCGAAGGCGGCGAAGTTCGACAGATTGTCGAACACCGCATCCATCGGGGACTCGAGGTCTTTCTTGGTCGAAAACTTCATGCCTACCGCCCGCCCGTTTCCCAAGCTTTGGCGTCAGTCCAGCCGATCCGCAACCCAGTTGGACAAAAGGAACTGCGCGATCGCCCCTTTTCGCGGTTGCCTGATGCGCGGATGCGTTCCCGCCAAGACAACCGCCATCTCCTCCCGGCTGATCCAGAACGCGTCTTCCAGTTCCGCCGGATCAAGCGTGATTTCCCCCACCTCAGCCTCACCGTGACAGCCGATCATCAGCGAACTTGGGTAGGGCCAGGGCTGGCAGGCCAGGTAGCGCACCGCGCCGACCCGGATGCTGGTTTCCTCGGCAACCTCGCGGCGCACGGCGGCCTCAAGGGTCTCGCCCGGTTCCATGAAGCCGGCGAGGCAGGAGTACATACCCTCGGGCCAGCCCGGCGAGCGCCCGATAAGCGTTTGATTTCCCCGCGTGACCAGCATGATGACCACCGGGTCGGTGCGCGGGAAATGCTGCGTGCGACAGGCGGGACAAAGCCGTTGCCACCCGGCCTGCACCACCATGCTTTCCTTGCCGCAGGCCGAACAGAAGCGGTGGCTGCGATGCCAGCCGAGGATTGCCTTGGCGGTGGCCACAAGCTCCGCATCGGCGCGCGGTAGCGCCGCCATCACGCCGCGCAACTCGGCGAAACGCCAGTCTCCCGGCAGGTCGGGGTGGCACTGTTCAGTCGGGTCGAAAAAGCCCTGTTCCGGCTTCGGCATATCTTCGGGCGGCTCCCAGTCCGACAGATCGCGCGCAAAATGCGCGGCCCCGTCGACCAGGCCAAGAAACACCGCGTCGCCGCTGGCGCTACTTAAAACCGAATGGTCGGCGGCCAGGAATCCCGCGCCTTCGGGCGCAAAGAGCGGCTTGCCGCGCCAGATCGGCAGAACCTTCGCATTTGGCGACGCGAACTGCTCCGCCAAAGCGGCGGCGTCACCGCGAAGCCAAGCCGCACGGTCGATGGTCGCGCCTGCGAATGTCACCGATTTCGCGATCCGCATGAACCCCTCCGCTACCCGCGAACGGTGTTCCATGCAGTCAGGTGAAAGTAAACCGGGCGCAATCCCTGACGAACACAGCGTCTGTCAACTCAGGGTGGAAAGTGCTGGGAAAATACCTTCCCAGGGTGGTGCGCCTGACGATCTGCTACTAGGTTCGCGCCGATATCATGTTAGCCTAGGATGATCCCCGAAAAATGATGGGAGACTTGTCATGCCACACCGCACCCTTTCCCGCCGCGCCTTCCTTGCCACATCAGGCGCAGGAGCGGCCTTGATCACGCTCCATCCTTTCTCCGCCCGCGCCGCGACCAATCAGGCCCACCTGCGCATCATGGAAACGACGGACATCCACGTCCACGTCTTTCCCTACGATTACTACTCCGACAAGCCGGTGGACACCGTCGGCCTTGCCCGCACCGCCGCCCATATCAAGGAGATCCGCGCCGAGGCGACGAACTCCCTCCTTCTCGACAACGGCGACTTCCTGCAAGGCAACCCGATGGGCGACTACATCGCCTATGAGCGGGGCATGAAGGACGGCGACATGCACCCGGTCATCACCGCGCTCAACACCGTGGGGATCGAGGCATCGACGCTTGGCAACCACGAATTCAACTACGGCCTCGACTTTTTGATGAAGTCGCTCGCCGGGGCGAATTTCCCCATCGTGTCCGCGAACGTGGTCAAGGAAATGGGCGTCGACCCGACGAAGGACGTGGGCCTCGTCAAGCCCTATGTCATTCTCGACCGCGCGCTGAAGGACGGCGACGGCACCGAACATCCGATCCGCGTCGGCCTCATCGGCTTCGTGCCGCCGCAGATCATGCAATGGGATCGCGGCCATCTCGAAGGCAAGGTCCAGACCCGCGACATCGTGCAGGCTGCGAACGCATGGGTCCCGGTGATGCTTGAGGACGGCGCCGACATCATCATCGCCCTTTCGCATTCCGGCATCGGCTCCGCCCAGCATACCGAAGGCATGGAAAACGCCTCCGTTCCCCTCGCCGCCGTGGACGGCATCGACGCCATGCTGACCGGGCATTCGCACCTCGTCTACCCCTCGCCGACCTATGACGGCTACGACATGGTCGACGCGAAGACCGGTCTCATCCACGGCAAACCCGCCGTCATGGCAGGCTTCTGGGGCGACAATCTCGGGGTAATCGACCTTCTCCTCGAACGCGACGGCAATGCGTGGAAGGTCGTCTCCTCCTCGGTCGAGACGCGGCCCATCTACAAGCGGAACGAGGATCGCTCGATCACGCCGCTGGTCGAACTCGGTGCCCGAGGTCGAAGCCGCCGTCCGGCCCGAACACGAAGCAACGCTGGCCTATATCCGCCGCCCCGTCGGCAAGACCTCGGCACCTCTCTACAGCTACTTCGCGCTGGTGGCCGACGACCCTTCGGTCCAGATCGTGAGCCAGGCCCAGACCTGGTACATCGCCCAGATGCTCGAGGGGACGGAATACGCCAACCTGCCGCTTCTCTCCGCCGCCGCCCCGTTCAAGGCGGGCGGTCGCGGTGGGCCGGACTACTACACCGACGTCCCGGCCGGCGACGTGGCGATCAAGAACGTGGCCGACCTCTACCTCTACCCGAACACGATCCGCGCGGTGAAGGTGACTGGCGCGCAACTGAAGGACTGGCTCGAACGCTCGGCGGGCATGTTCAATCAGATCACGGCCGGAGGGAAGGACGAGGTTCTCCTCAACCCCGATTTCCCCAGCTACAATTTCGACGTCATCGACGGCGTGACCTATGAGATCGACCTTTCCCAGCCCTCCAAATACGACAGCAAGGGCGGCGACCTGAACCCCGAGGCGAGCCGCATCGTCAACCTGATGTACAAGGGTCAGCCCGTCGATCCGGCGGCGGAATTCGTCATCGCCACCAACAACTACCGCGCCAGCGGAGGCGGCGATTTCCCCGGCGCCAAGGGCGACACGATCATCTTCGAGGGTCCCGACACCAACCGCGATATCATCGTGCGCTTCATCGTCGAGGAAGGCACGATCAACCCGACCGCCGACGCCAACTGGCATTTCAAGGCCGCTGCCGGGCACGACCGTCCTTTTCGACACCGGACCGAAGGCGGTGGACTATCTCGCCGATATCAAGGGCGTCACCATTGAACCCGCCGGTGACGGTCCTGACGGCTTCGCGCGGTTCCGCATCACGCTCTGACCCATGCCATCTTGTGACCCGCCCCTCGGGCGGGGCATAAGGGCGGCAGGCGAAGTTCGGAGGGCGAGATGCGTTTGATCGTAGGACTGCTGGTGGTTCTCGCACTTGTCGCCGGTGCGGCCTTCGCGACCCGGCCCGGCAAGGCCGAATTCGATGCCATGGTGAAACAGGGGATCGAGCACAAGATCGCCACCGCCGATGTCGGCAAGGGCGATGGCGACACCCTCGCCCAGATCGCCCTCATCGGCTGCAAGATGCGTCCGACCGAATGCGTGCAGGCGATTCTCGGCGCGCTCGATGTAACGGTCGAAAAACGCGCGCTCTACACGAGCTACAAGGTCAAAAGCCTTCGGCGCGAGACGACCTGCACCGGTGCCTTTACCAAGGTCTGGTGCCGCGGCGACGTGATGGAGGAATAGGCCGCGCTACCCCCGCGCCGCCCAGTCGAACTGCGCCGCGGTCTCGACCGCGCAGGGCCGAACCGCGCGCAGCCGCGCCAGCGCCGCCTCGGGCGCCTCGCCGCTTTCGACCATCAGCCGCAGCACCGCCATCCCGGACCGCCCGCATCCACCAAGGCAGTGCGCCAAGACGCTCCGCCCCCCGGACAGATGCCCCATGGCATCGCGCGCCGCATCGGCCCAGCCCTCGCGCAGATCGGCGCTGTCCGCGCCGAAATTCGCGACAGGCAGATGCCGCCAGCCGATGCCCGCCGCCGCCAGATCGCCCGACAGCCGCAACGCTCCATGCGCCGCCAGTTCCGGCCCCGTCGCCATCGTCAGGATCAGCGCAGGACGCCAGCGCAGCATCACCGCCAGATCGCCCGCGTAATCCCCCTCACGCCCCGGCATCGGGCACAGCGCCAGCCGCCCGCCGCCCGCCCCGATCTCCGCGATCCCGAATCCCGCCATGCGACTCCCCGTTCTTGCGTTCTATCCTGCCCTGCCCTATATCCGAAGGCGAGAGGTTGGCGCGGGCGAGCGCCTCGCCAACCCGGTCAGGTCCGGAAGGAAGCAGCCGTAACGAGCCCCGCTTGGGTCGTTGTCCAGCCTCTCACCTCACCACCCCGCGAAGGAGCAGAACATGACAAAGCTTGTTTTCCTCCCGGTCGGGGCCGTCTGAGACCGAAGACCTGTCCCGCCCCTCCCGACATCACCCGCCCGCGCGTCAAGCGACCGGGCGCAGGTATCGCATTGCCCTGAGGACAGAGTTTTGATCCCCACGCCCCAAACCCTCGCCGATCTCGGCTGGTCCGAAGAGTTCCAGCATCAGCTTGATCCCGATGAGCCGGACCGCTTCCCCCCGCCCGCGTGACCGGCGTCCACCGCGACCGGCTCACCGTGCTGACACCCGACGGCACCGGCGAACTCCGCCTGCCGCCTGAGCTTTCGGCGGGCGACATCGCCGTCGGTGACTGGGTACTGGCCGACTACGAGATGGGCCGCGCCGCCCGTGTGCTCGACCGCAAGTCCCGGATCTTCCGCCGCGCGGCGGGTGACGCCTCGCACGAGCAACTGATCGTCGCCAATGTCGATGCGGTCTTCATCACCACCTCCTGTTCCGACGAATTCAACGAGGCCCGTCTCGAACGCTATCTCGCGCTCTGCCACGCGGGCGATGTCCCGCCGGTCTTCATCCTGACCAAGATCGACCGCACCGACGACCCCGAAAGCTATCTCGACCGCCTCCGCGCCATCGGCCCCAACGTCCCCGCCGTCGCGCTGAACGCCAAGGCGCCCGGTGCGGTCGATGCGCTCAAACCCTGGTGCGGGCCGGGCCGGACCGTCGCCTTCCTCGGCATGTCCGGGGTCGGCAAATCCACGCTAGCCTCGGCGCTCACCGGCCTCGACCTCGACACGGGCGCTGTGCGCGAGGATGACATGAAGGGCCGCCACACCACGACCGCGCGCGAGATGCACGAAATCCCCAGCGGCGGCTGGCTGATCGACACGCCCGGCATGCGCGAGCTGCGCCTCACCGACATGGCCGAGGGCATCGACCAGACCTTCGGCGAGATATCCGAACTGGCCGAGCATTGCCGCTTCCGCGACTGCTCCCACGGGTCGGAACCCGGCTGCGCAGTGCAAGCGGCGATCAAAGCGGGCGAGGTCGACGCCGCCCGCGTCGAGCGCTGGAAGAAACTCCGCGCCGAAAACGCCGAACACACCGCCTCCGCGCTTGATCGAAAGCGCAAGGGCAAGTCGCTCTCAAAGCTCGTGAAACAGGCGAAGAAGGCCAAGCGGCCGGATTGAATGCCTTACATTCAGCCCGGCGTCAGGCGTACTGCGCAAGGAATTCCTCGCTCGGCGGAATGGGCTTGATGACATCGATCAGCACGCCACTCGGGTCTTGGGTAATGAAATGCCTCTGACCGAACGGCTCATCGCGCAATGCGAGAAAATCGGCAGGTCTTTCGCCCTGAGCTCCTCGTATATCGCATCGACGTCCTCGACCTCGAAATTCAGTATCACTCCGGCGGCACGCCCGCGCGCGACCGCGGGGATCGTACTGTGATCCCCGTTCAGGATCGCCAGATTGACGGCCTCGTCCTCAATCGACTGAAGGTGCACGTACCAGTCGCTTTCGAAAAGCGGCTTGAATCTGAAATGCGCCTGATAGAAGGCGCTGGCCTCCGCGACATCCTCTACCATCAGTACGGGATAGTATTGCAACGACTTCATGGCTTGCTCTCCCTGAAAGAAACATACAGTATGTATGTAAACACACCACTAACATACAGGCTGTATGTATGCAAGCTCGCCTTTCAAACTCGGAACGCACGCAGGAAACTCGCGCGGCCCTGATCAGCGCCGCCCGCGCCCTCTTTCTCGACAAAGGCTTCGTCGCCACGGGGACCCCTGAACTCGTGGACCGCGCCGGGGTGACGCGCGGCGCGCTCTACCACCACTACAAGGACAAACAGGACCTGTTCCGGGCGGTGGTCGAGGCTGAGGCACAAGAGATCGCGCGGGAAATCGAATCCGGCTCAGGGGATGCCCCGACGGGACTCGACGCACTCTTGTCTGGCGCCCGGAGCTACTTTGAGGCGATGCGAAAATCAGGTCGGGCGCGCCTGATGCTTCTGGAAGGCCCCGCGGTTCTCGGCGTGACCGAGATGCGCCGGATCGATCTGCAAACCGGAGGGCGGGAACTCCGCATTGGCCTCGCGCACGCGCTCGGACCCGGGTTTTCGGACGCGGAGATCGACGCCCGCGCAGACCTGGTCTCAGCGATGTTCGACCGCGCCACCCTCGCGTGCGAAGCGGGAGCCGACCGCAAGCTCTACGAAGATGCGATCACCGCAATTCTCTCGAATCTCGTAAGGGATGGGTCGCGGTAGCGCACGGCCCGTCGCTACGCCGTATCTATGGACACAAAAAGCGGGGAAGCGCGCGCTTGGGACCAATGGTCCGCGCGGGGCACAATGCAGCAGTCAAGCGTTGCTTGAAAAACGGTCCTGAGCGAATGATGGGCCTCCGCCCTGAAAAGACACCTTCGATGGCATGGTGTTGCCCCAGCGCTGACGAAATTCTGAGGCAGCCTGATTTCACTCAACTAGAGTGAGATACCAGTTAGAGTGAGATACCAGTGATGAGATGTGAACAACAATCAACCTCTACGGCACTCCGCGACCCCTTCGTTTGGCCTTCCGATGACAATGCCACGCTGGCCCGTCGCGAAGCTGTGATAAATGAATTGCGTGGTCAGCTTCCCGATAGGGTTGGCCTCGCGAAGCGGACGGATCGTCTCTACCGCCTCCACGCCATCCTGAACGGCTAGGACTGCGGCGCATTCGAACCCGACTGCGCGTCGCAGGCAGCCGAACCCGACGAAGAAACTCCCCCATACCCCGCCACGCGGAACGCACAGGCTGTAGCTACGGATACCCTACGCATGCGGGACGGATCACCTACGGATGCGGGCGGGTGGACGCCGCCTCCGCCCCGGCCTAGTCTGCCCCCTGATCCGAATCCGGGAACACCGAATGACCGAGACCACCGGGACCAGATATCAGGTCCTCGCCCGCAAATACCGGCCCGAAACCTTCGCCGACCTCGTCGGGCAGGATGCGATGGTGCGCACCCTGAAGAATGCCTTCGCGGCCGACCGGATCGCGCAGGCTTTCATCATGACGGGCATCCGGGGCACCGGGAAGACCACCACCGCACGGATCATCGCCAAGGGCATGAACTGCGTCGGCGAGGATGGGCAGGGCGGCCCGACGACTGAGCCTTGCGGCAAGTGCGAGCATTGCGTGGCAATCATGGAAGGACGCCATGTCGACGTGATGGAGATGGACGCGGCCTCCCGCACCGGGGTGGGTGACATCCGCGAAATCATTGATTCCGTTCACTATCGCGCCGCCTCGGCGCGCTACAAGATCTACATCATCGACGAAGTTCACATGCTGTCGACCAGCGCCTTCAACGCGCTTCTGAAGACGCTCGAGGAGCCGCCGGCGCATGTGAAGTTCATTTTCGCCACGACCGAGATCCGCAAGGTTCCGGTCACCGTCCTGTCACGCTGCCAGCGCTTCGACCTCCGCCGGATCGAGCCTGAGGTGATGATCGCGCTTCTGCAGCAAGATCGCCGCGGCGGAAAAGGCCGAGATCACCGACGACGCCCTCGCCCTCATCACCCGCGCCGCCGAAGGCTCCGCCCGCGACGCGACCTCGCTCCTTGATCAGGCGATTTCGCATGGCGCTGGAGAGACCACCGCCGAGCAGGTCCGGGCGATGCTCGGCCTTGCCGACCGAGGCCGCGTTCTCGACCTCTTCGACATGATCCTGAAGGGCGACGCAGCGGGTGCCCTGAACGAGCTTTCCGCGCAATATGCTGATGGTGCCGACCCGATGGCGGTGCTGCGGGATCTGGCTGAAATCACTCACTGGGTCAGTGTCATCAAGATCACGCCGGAGGCCGTCGACGATCCCACCATAGCGCCCGATGAACGGTCGCGCGGCCTTGCCATGGCAGAGGTTGTGCCGATGCGAGTGCTCACGCGAATGTGGCAGATGCTTCTGAAATCATTGGAGGAAGTCGCCGCGTCCCCGAACGCCATGATGGCCGCCGAGATGGCTGTGATCCGCATGACACATGTCGCCGACCTGCCGGACCCCGAACAACTGATGCGCCGTCTGGCAGAAGGCCCCGGCCCGGCCAGCCCGGCGCCGCAAGGACGTGGACCCGCGCCCGCTGGCACCGTCACGTATGCTGCACCTCGTGCAACCGGTTCGGCTGCGTCCGTCGGCAATGGCACCGCGACCGCCCTCGCCCGCGACCCCGAGGTCGCCCTCGCCCGTTACGCGAGCTTTCCGGCGGTTCTGGAACTGATCCGCTCTAACCGCGACGTGAAGCTGCTGCTCGAGGTGGAAAACCACGTCCGCCTCGTCCACTATGCCCCCGGCCGGATCGAGTTTGAACCGGTCGCGGACGCACCGCGCGATCTGGCGGCAACACTGGCGCAAAAGCTGCAAAGCTGGACCGGCGTTCGCTGGGGCGTTTCGGTCGTGTCCTCGGGTGGCAAGCCGACGATCGCCGAGGAACGTGGCGCAAGTGAGATCGCCGCGAAGGAAAAGGCCCGCGAAAATCCACTGGTGCAGGCCGTCTTCGCGGCCTTCCCCGAGGCGAAGATCACCGCGATAAGAACACCCGAAGAGGCCAAGGCCGAAGCTGTGGCGGATGCCCTGCCCGAGGTCGAGGACGAATGGGACCCGTTCGAGGAAAACTGAGGAGAAAGACATGCTGAAAGGTTTGGGCGGGCTTGGCGGCCTGGGCGATATGGCCAAGATGATGAAAGCCGCGCAGGACATGCAGGGCAAGGTGGCTGAGCTTCAGGAAAGCTTCCACAAGATCAACGTCATCGGCGAAGCCGGCGCGGGCCTCGTCACCGCGACCTGCACCGCGATGGGCGATCTCAAGGCGCTCGACATCGACCCGTCGATCTTCGATCCGTCGCAGAAGGAAGTGGTCGAGGATCTGATCGTCGCGGCGATCAAGGATGCGCAGAAGAAGGCCGCCGACCGCAAGCAGGAAGAGATGAAGCGGCTTTACGAAAGCCTCGGCCTGCCCGCCGACATGAAGCTGCCGATCTGAGACGGTCTTGAGCGACGCCACCCGCGATATCGAGGCGCTGATCGCGCTCATGTCCCGCCTGCCGGGACTTGGGCCGCGGTCTGCGCGCCGGGCGGTTTTGCACCTGCTCAAAAAGCGTGCGCAGGTGATGGCACCTCTGGCACGGGCCCTGGCCGAGGTGGCCGCCAGTGCGCGGGAATGCGTGTCCTGCGGCAATATCGGCACCACCGATATCTGCGACATCTGTCGCGATGACCGGCGCGCGACGGGCGAGATTTGCGTTGTCGAGGACGTCGCCGATCTCTGGGCCATGGAGCGCGGCCAAAGCTTCAAGGGCCGCTATCACGTGCTGGGTGGCACGCTCTCGGCGCTCGATGCGGTGGGGCCTGAGGATCTGGGCATCCCCAAGTTGATCTCGCGCGTGCAGGACGAGGCGATAATCGAAGTAATCCTTGCCCTCAACGCCACCGTCGACGGTCTGACAACCGCGCATTACATCGCGGAGGCGCTGGACGGTACGGGTGTCAAGGTGACGTCTCTCGCCCAGGGCGTGCCGATCGGCGGAGAGCTGGACTATCTCGATGATGGGACGATTCAGGCGGCTTTGCGCGCCCGCAAAGCAATCTGACGCCGCGCCCTGAAACGAAAACCCCGGCGCGGGGCCGGGGGTTCGGGATTACTTTTTGTCTTCGTCTTCGTCTTCGTCATCTTCGCTGTCGGGAAGGTTGAAGAAGCTGTCGGCGTTGGAATAATCCGCCGGGTTCTTCTTTTCTTCGTCCGATGCGTCCGAAAGCGTGAAGTTCTCTAGCCCCGCGATTGCGGTCGGCATCTTCGGCTCGACCGACATGCCAAGCGACTGTTCGGTCGAGACAAGCTTGCGGCGCTCATCATCGCTCATCACACCGTCCGAGGTCCGTTTCTTGGCGGCCTTCTGCACCGCCGCGTCAAGTTCGGTCTGGCGGCAGAGGCCGAGGGCCACAGGGTCGATCGGCGAGATATTGTTGACGTTCCAGTGCGTCCGGTCACGGATCGCGGCAATGGTCGGTTTCGTCGTTCCGACAAGCTTGGAAATCTGCGCATCCGCAAGCTCGGGGTGGAATTTCACCAGCCAGAGGATCGCCGCCGGACGGTCCTGACGCTTGGACAAGGGCGTGTAGCGCGGGCCACGGCGCTTTTCCTCGCCGGCCGAAGCGGGGTTGTACTTGAGCTTCAACTTGTAGGCCGGGTCCTTCTGACCCTTCTCGATCTCGACCGGATCAAGCTGGTTGTTGGCAAGCGGGTCGAATCCCTTCACGCCCGTCGCGACGTCACCGTCGGCGATGCCCTGAACCTCAAGCTCGTGCATTTCGCAGAAGTCGGCGATCTGCTTGAAGCTGAGCGTGGTGTTGTCCACAAGCCAAACGGCTGTGGCCTTGGCCATAAGCGGTTTCGTCATGCGGCATCTCCTTTACAAATCTCTCCCGCGCCGGGAAATCGGCTGCGGCCCCTTGGGCCACCACTCCTCGATTTCGGGGAAGTTGTCGGGCTATATAGTCCCAGTCGGGCCGGGAGGGAAGAGGTAATGCGTTGGATCTTGGTTCTGCTCCTTGCAGCATTGCCAGCCCATGCGGGTGGTGAGCGCGCGGGCGATTTCGACTACTATGTCCTCTCGCTTGGTTGGTCGCCCACATGGTGCGCGCTGACCGGCGACGCGCGGCAGGACGATCAATGCGACGCGCGCCATGATTTCAGTTTCACTCTGCACGGACTTTGGCCGCAGCACGAGATCGGCTGGCCGAGCGATTGCCGCGCCAGCGCGCGCGATCCGTCGCGGAGCGAGACGGCGGCGATGGCCGATATCATGGGGTCGGGCGGGCTGGCCTGGCACGAATGGAAGAAGCATGGCCGCTGCTCGGGGCTTTCCTCGGCGGATTACTTCGCTCTTTCGCGAAAGGCCTACGGTGCCATCGCGATTCCGCCGGTTCTGGCGCATCTCGACCGCGACGTGAAGCTGCCGGCGAAAGTGGTCGAGGACGCGTTCATCGAGGCCAATCCGGGGCTTGAGCGCACGATGATCACGATCACATGTGACAGGGGCCGGATCGACGAGGCGCGGATCTGCCTGACGAAGGACCTCGCGCCCAGGCCCTGCGGCCAGGATACAGCGCGGGACTGCCGGATGCCGGACGCGCTGATGGCGAAGGTGCGGTGAGCGGGATGTGATGGTCACAATCGCGCCGTTGCGTTGACCGGGCGGGCGTGGTCTTTCGCTGGCGAAGGTCAATCCAAGAGGTTCGGAATGTCCACGAAAGTCGCCATCAACGGTTTTGGCCGGATCGGCCGATCTGTCCTTCGTGCGGCACTTTCGGGCGAGCGCGGCGGCGTCGAGATCGTCGCGGTCAATGATATTGCGACGCCCGAAATGGCGGCATATCTCTTCGAATTCGATTCAACCTACGGACCCTGGAAGGGGCCGGTACGGCTCGAAGACGGCGCGCTGATCGTGGATGGGCAGCGCATCCGCCTGACCGGCGTGCGCGATCTGGCGGCGCTTGATCTGTCGGATATCGACATCGTGATGGAATGCACCGGCCTAGGCGGAGAGCGGTCCTTTGCGGAGGCAGGCTTGCGCGCCGGAGCGAAACGGGTGCTGGTGTCCGGGCCGTCGCAGACAGCCGATATCACGGTCGTTCTCGGCGCGAATGATGAAAGGCTGGGGCCGGAACATCGCATTGTCTCGAACGCCTCCTGCACGACGAATGCGCTCGCCCCGCTGGCGCGGCTTGTCGAGCGGGCATGGGGGATCGAGACTGGCTGGATGACGACGATCCATTGCTACACCGGCAGCCAGCCGACGATCGACGCGCCGGGGGCAGAATTTTCTCGCAGCCGCGCAGCGGCGCTGTCAATGGTGCCGACGACGACCTCGGCGCAGCGGTTGCTGGACGTGGTCCTGCCAGAGATCGCGGGCCGCATCGAGGGCGCGGCGGTGCGGGTGCCGGTCGCGTCTGTCTCGGCGGTGGATCTGACAGTGATGACGCGGGCGAGGTCCGGCGTCGAGACGGTGAATGCCGCGTTTCGGGCGGCGGGCGGGGTGATCGGCTGGACCGAGAGGCCGCTCGTCTCGTCCGATCTCAGGGCGCGGCCAGAGAGCATCGTCATGGCGCTGCCGGAGACGCGGGTGACGGCGGGGGGATTGCTGCGGGTCTTCGGTTGGTACGACAATGAATGGGGCTTTGCCAACCGGATGCTCGACGTGGCGGCGCTGATGGGCCGCCTGTAGCGACGGCGCGGGTTGCCCCGCGCCGCGCCATTTTCAGTGGTCGGCGACTTCCGCCGCGCGCTGCAATTCCTCGGCCGTGCCCGAGGCGCCGTTGAAGAAGGCGTTGAGGACAACCGCGGAGATCGTGGTCAGCAGAATGCCGAAGTCGATCAGCGGGTGGATCGCGTGGGGCATCCACATCTTGAAGTCGGGTGCGACGAGCGGGATCATCCCGAAGCCGAGCGAGACCGCCACGATGAAGAGGTTGTGGCGGTTGCCGACGAAATCCACGCCGGCGGCGAGAATGCGGATGCCGGTCGCGGCGACCATGCCGAACATGACGAGGCCAGCGCCGCCGAGGACGGTCGTGGGCAGTGCCTCGACCAGGGCGCCCATCTTCGGCACGAGGCCGAGGACGATCATGATCGAGTCCACCCGCGACGCAGACAAACCGGCTTCTGATGCCGGTGACGCCGACGAGGCCGACATTCTGGCTGAACGAGGTATAGGGGAAGGTGTTGAAGATCCCCCCGATCAGGGTGCCGAGGCCGTCGGTCCTCAGCCCCGCCGACAGCCGGTCTGGGGTGATCTTGCGGCCGGTCATGTCGCCGAGGGCGAGGAACATGCCGGTCAATTCGATCATCACCACGATCATCACCAGAACCATCGTCACGATCATCACCGGGTCGAAGATCGGCGCGCCGAAATGGAAGGGCGAAATGAGGGCGAACCATCCCGCCGTGCCGACCTTGTCGAAATGCATCATGCCGAGCGCCGCGGTCAGGACGCCGCCGATTATGATGCCGAGCAGCACCGCGATGTTGGAGAAGAACCCCTTGCCGAACTTGGCGATGATCAGGATCGAGGCGAGAACGACGAAGGAGATCAGGATGTTGCTTGGCGCGGCATAGAGCGGGTTGTCGACGCTCGGCGCGAGGCCGAGGCCCTGCGGCACGGGCGGGATCGCTCCGCTCGACGTCGCCGCCAGGTCGCCAACCTGCTTCAGCCAGTCGGCATAGGCTGGATCGACGGTCTTCGGCGCGGTCGGGCCGACCGGAAGGCCGAAGATCCAGTTGATGCCGATCCGCATGAGCGTGACGCCGATGACGAGGATGATCGTCCCGGTCACGACGGCCGGGAAGAAGCGCAGCATCTTCGACATGAGGGGGGCGAGCAGCATGGCGACGATCCCCGCGCCGATGATCGCGCCGAAGAGCATCCGCGCGCCGTCGATGCCGGGATTGGCGATGCCGATCGACACCATCGGGCCGACCGAAGCGAAGGTGACGCCCATCATCACCGGCAGCTTGATGCCGAACCATTGCGTGACGCCGAAGGACTGGATCAGCGTGACGACCCCGCAGACGAAGAGGTCGGCGGAGATCAGGAAGGCCACGTCCTGCGGTTCGAGTTTCAGCACCCGCCCGATGATGAGCGGCACGGCGATGGCGCCGGCATACATGACAAGGACGTGTTGCAGCCCAAGCGTGAAAAGCTTCGGCACGGGCAGGATTTCATCGACCGGATGGGTCTTCGTGCTCATGTTTCGGTTTCCTTTTCCCTCGGGGCCGTTTTCTTCGCGCCGTCTTCGCACACCCCGAATGTGCGGTCCGGTTAGGATGGCCGGTCTAGGACGGGCCGGGGCCGGCCACCCGCCAGGGCGTGTCGTAGCGGAATTCCTCGAGGTTCGGGCCGTCGCCGATGCGGTCGACGACGGTGAAGAGGCCGGGCGCGGCGAGAGGGGCGAGGACGCCGTGCCATGTGCCGCGCAGAAGGTTGATGCCCTGCCCCGGCGCAGTCAGGAACGCACGCGGGTCGCCGGGCCTGCCGCCTTGGTCGGGGGCGACGATGACGAGGAACGGATTCTGGGTCAGCGGCAGGAAGGCCTGGCTGCCTTCGGGGTGACGTTCCACGAGGTCGAATGTGTAGGGGAGAACGCGCGGGGTTGCGTCGAAGATCGAAATTCCGGCGCGTCCGGAGCCGAAATCGAGCCGCGCGCGGTCGTGGTGGCGTTTGCAGAGGCCGTCGTTGATGGGCCGGAAATCGCCCGTCGCGTCGAGGACGTCGCCGTAGGGGGCGAAGGTTTCGGCGGTGAGCGGTTGGGTCTGGATGGTCTGGCTCATCTGGTTCCTCTGGCGAAGGCCGGGGGCCCTGCCCCCGGACCCCCGGGGTATTTCGGCAATGAAGAAGCGCTAGCGCCCGAAAGCGCCGGGACCGCGGAGTTTGGCGTGGCGGTTGACGTCCTTGTAAAGGAGGTAGCGGAAGCGGCCCGGCCCGGCGGCGTAGCAGGCCTGCGGGCAATAGGCGCGCAGCCACATGAAATCGCCGGCCTCGACCTCCACCCAGTCCTGGTTGAGCTTGTAGACCGCCTTGCCTTCGAGGACGTAGAGCCCGTGCTCCATGACATGGGTTTCCTCGAACGGGATCACGCCGCCGGGCTGGAAGGTGACGATGTTCACGTGCATGTCATGGCCAAGATCATCGGGTTCGACGAAGCGCGTGGTGGCCCAGCGCCCGTCGGTGTCGGGCATCGGCGATGGGCGTCGATATCCTGGTCGGAGGTCACGAAGGCGGCGGGTTGTTCGATGCCGGGCGCGGGCTCGTAGAGCTTGCGGACCCAGTGGAAGCGGGCCGGGGCTTTCTTCGCATTTTTGAGCCGCCAGTCGCAGCCCGCCGGGATATAGGCGTAACCGCCGGGGCCGAGATCGTGCTCCTGCCCGTCGAGGGAGAGCCAGACTTCGCCTTCCGTGACGAAGATCACCGCCTCGGCGCCGGTTTCGGGTTCGGGCGCCTTGGAGCCGCCACCGGGGCCGACTTCCATCACGTACTGGCTGAAGGTTTCGGAAAAGCCCGACATCGGGCGGGCGATGAGCCACATGCGGGTGTTGCTCCAGCCGGGAAGATTGCTGGTGACGATGTCGGAGAAGCAGCCCCTGGGGATCACGCAGTAGGATTCGGTAAAGACGGCGCGGCCGGTCATCAGCGCGGTCTGTGGCGGCAGGCCGCCCGTGGGCGCGAAGTAGGTGTTTGGAGCCTTGGTCATTTCGGTGTCTTTCATCGGGGCAGCATGTCCTTGAGACGCAGTTCTGCAATGCGTTCGACCTGGGCACACGCCTCGGTGAACTCGGTCTCATTGTCCTGCTCGAGGCGGCGGCGGAAGGCGTCGAGGATCGTGGCCTTGCTGTTGTCGCGGACGGCGATGATGAAGGGAAAGCCGTGGCGCGAGGTATAGGCGTTGTTCAGTTCGGTGAATTCGGTGCGTTCGGCATCGGTCAGCGCATCGAGACCGGCGGCGGCCTGTTCTGTCGTGGAACTCGCGGTGAGCCGCTTGGCCTGCGCGAGTCTTCCGGCGAGATCGGGATGGGCGATCAGGACGCTGAGCCGTTCGGCGCGGCTGGCGGAGCGGAAGATACGGGCGAGTGCGTTCTGAAGGCCGGTGGCGGTGTCATGCGCCGGGCCAAGTTCGAGCGCCCAGGCGCGTTCGGCGATCCAGGGGGAGTGTTCGAAGACGCCGCCGAAGCGGGCTGTGAAGGTCGCCTTGTCCATCCGGCTTGGCCGGTCGAAGGTTCTGGGCGGATGTGTTTTTGTCCAGTGGCGGGCGATGTCGAGGCGACGGGGGAACCAGATGCCGTCGTGGCTTTGGGCATATTCAAGGAAGCGCCTGAGGCCCGCCATCTTGCCGGGCCGGCCGATGAGGCGGCAGTGGAGGCCGACGGACATCATCTTGGCCTGGCCTGCCTGCCCTTCGGCATAGAGGACATCGAAGGCGTCCTTTAGGTACTGGAAGAACTGCTCCCCGGTGATGTAGCCCGGCGCGGTGGCGAAGCGCATGTCGTTGGCCTCGAGTGTGTAGGGGATGATAAGCTGGCTCTGCATCCCCTCCTCATGCCAGTAGGGCAGATCGTCGTCATAGGTGTCGGAGATCCAGTCGAAGCCCTGCTCGGCCGTCAACCGCAGGGTGTTGACCGAGCAGCGGCCGGTGTACCAGCCGGTCGGACGGGTGCCGGTGACCTCCGTATGGAGGCGGATCGCCTCGGCGATCTGGCGCCGCTCCTCCTCCTCGGGCATGTCCTTGTGCTCGACCCACTTCAGGCCGTGGCTGGCGATCTCCCACCTGGAGGCTTTCATCGCGGCGACTTGCTCGGGGGAGCGGGCGAGCGCGGTGGCGACGCCAAAGACCGTGACGGGGATGTTCAAGCCCGTAAAAAGCCGGTGAAGCCGCCAGAATCCGGCACGGGCGCCGTAGTCGTAGAGCGATTCCATGTTCCAGTGGCGCTGACCTGGCCAAGGCTGGGCGCCAGCGATGTCCGACAGAAATGCCTCGGAGGTGGCATCGCCGTGGAGGATGGAATTCTCGCCGCCCTCCTCATAGTTCAGCACAAGACTGACCGCGATCTTCGCGCCCCCCGGCCAGTTGGCATCGGGCGGGGCCGCGCCGTAGCCGGTCATGTTGCGGGGATATCTGTTCACGTTGGGCCTCGCTGTGGGTGCGGCAAAGGTTAGCCTTGGATTGCGTCTGATATTATCAATATAATCCAGAAGTACCTGACGGAAATTCCAGTGGTCGCGTTTTTCGCGCGGGGCGCTAGTGTCGGGACCTGAAGTTCGGAGAATGCAGTATGGCCGAAGGTTATCTGACGACACATGTGCTGGACACTGCGCGGGGCATTCCGGCGGCGGGTCTGACGATCGTGCTTTACCGAGTGTCGGGCAACAGCCATCGCAAGATCGCCGAGGTCGTGACCAATGCCGACGGGCGAACCGAGACGCCGATCTTGCCTGCCGGGGACTTCCAGACAGGCAGCTATGAGTTGATCTTCTTCGCGGGCGACTATCTGCGCGCGAGCGGTCAGGCCGGGGCGGACCCCCTGTTCCTCGATCAGGTGCCGATCCGCTTCGGGATGTCCGATCCTGCGGCGCATTACCACGTGCCGCTTCTGCTCTCGCCCTTCGGCTATTCGACCTATCGCGGAAGCTGAGGCATCAGACCGCGCCCGACTGGCTTGACCACGCGAACCAGAGTGCGACGAGCGCGAGCGCGGCCGAAAGCACGCGCCGCACGATCCTGCTTTTGCCAGGATCTTCGAGCAGCGCATGTGCCGACCCGGCAAGCACCACGATCCCGGCATGGATCGCGGTCGCCGCCGCGACATAGGCGGCGGTCAGGATCAGCGTTTCCACCAGCACCGAGGCGCCGGGGTCAGTGAAGCCGGGCAGGACTGTGATATAGAATAGTGCCGCCTTGGGGTTCAGAAGATTGGTGATGAGGCCGCGCCGAAAGGCGCGCGCATGAGTGATGCCCTGATGGCCATTCTCAGCCACGCCATCGGCATCACGCCAGCCGTCCCAGGCGAGCCAGAGCAGGTAGAATACACCCGCCCAGCGCAGGGCCTGATAGAGCGCGGGCGTTGCGGCGATGATCGCGGCCAGGCCGAATGCGGCGGTGATGCCTATCAGCGCAAGGCCCAAGGCGACGCCCGCCACGGCGGCGAAACCCGGCCGCCGCCCTTCGGTCGCCGCGACCATCGCGAGCCAGGCCATGTTCGGCCCTGGCGTCAGCTCGATCAGGATCGAGGCGAGGACAAAGGCGGGCAGTCCCGAGGGGATCACGGGGTCACACCCATTTTGCCAAAGGCGGCAAACTCATCAGGACGGCGTTGGCGTCATGCCCGGTCTCAAGCCCGAACTTGGTGCCGCGGTCGTAGAGGAGGTTGTATTCGGCATAGAGCCCTCGGTGGATAAGCTGCGTGTCGCGGTCCGCCTCATTCCAAGGCGTGTCGCGGCGGCGCTCGGTCACGGGGACGAAGGCGGGCAGGAAGGCGCGGCCGACTGCCTGCGTGAAGGCGAAATCCGCCGCCCAGTCGCCGGTGTTGAGATCGTCGTAGAAGATGCCGCCGACACCCCGCGCGCGGCCGCGATGAGGCACAAAGAAATATTCGTCCGCCCAAGCGCTGAACCGTGGGTAGTAGCTCGGATCATGGGCATCGCAGGCGGCCTCAAGCGTAGCGTGAAAATGCGCCGTATCCTCGGCATATTCAATGCAGGGGTTGAGGTCGGTACCGCCGCCGAACCACCATGCATGCGGGGTCCAGAACATCCGGGTGTTCATGTGGACGGCGGGGGTATGTGGGTTCTGCATATGGGCAACGAGGCTGATGCCGGAGGCCCAGAAGCGCGGATCGCCCTCCATCCCCGGCACGCCGCGCGCGGCCATCGCCTTTTGCGCGCGCGGACCAAGCTGGCCGTGAACGGTCGAGACATTGACGCCGACCTTTTCAAAGACGCGGCCGCCGCGCATCACGCTCATCAGCCCGCCGCCCGCGTCCGATCCGTCGTCCGAGGCGCGGCGCGTCTCGGACACTTCGAACCGGGCGGGCGGCTCGGCCGCGAAGGGACCGGTCGTCTGCGCGTCCTCGAGCGCTTCGAATGCTGCCACGATCTCATCGCGCAAGGCGCGAAACCATGCCGCCGCCTGATCTTTCCGGGCGTCGAATTCGTCGGCCACGGCCCTCTCCCGTCTGGTCATTTCGCCTCTCGCCTAACAGCTTTGCGGCGGCCCTGCCAGACGGGCGGCCTGCGACAAGTTGAATTGGCGGGGCGGGTCAGGGCCTGTAAGGTGGACCTCTCGAAACCAGTCATGAGTTGTATCCTATGTCTCCGTTCCGTTTGAGTGCAGCCAGTTTTCTTGTGGTCGGCCTGCTGTCGGCCTGTGTGCAGAACGGCGCGAATTGCGCCCGCGAAGACCGCAGCGAATTGCGCACGGTCGAGAAGCTGATCGCGGAAACCCGCTCCGATATGGCCCGTGGCTACCGGCAACAGGAGACGAGCGGCGGCGGTTCGGTCAATTTCTGCCTTGGCGGTGGCGGCAACAATGTCGGCGTCAGCTTCTGCGCCGATCCGACGCGGCAAAGCCGCGCCGTCGCGGTCGACATGGCGACCGAGGAGCGCAAGCTGCGCGCGCTTGAGGCGCGTCGCCTTGCGTTGCTGTCCGGCATTCAGGCGCAGGAGGCGAGTTGCGCGGGAACGGGGGGCCTTTGAGATGACGGTGAAACCCTTCGCCTTGGCGCTGGTCCTGATCCTTGCCGCCTGCGGCACGCCGCAGGAGCAGTGCATCCGCGCCAATACGAAGGAACTGCGCCAAGTCGACGCGCTGATCGCCGAAACTCAATCCAACCTCGCGCGTGGTTACGGCTATGAGGAGCATACCGTCACCGATTGGGACTGGGAGCCCTGCTTTGTCGGCCGCCCGGCGGCAAACGACCGGCACTCCGATATGTGTTGGGAGCCCTATGAGCGCACCGTGCGCAAGGCCGTTGCCATCGACCCGGCAGTGGAAAAGCGCAAGCTGGCGGCGTTGACCGCGCGTCGGAAAGTCCTGGTGTCACAGGCTGCACCCGCGGTCGCCGCGTGCAAGGCGCAGTATCCGGAGTGACCGCCGCAGCTCAGTAGCCCGGAGCCGCCACCGCATCGACAAGCCCGCGCCCGCCATCGACCGTCAGTACCTGGCCGGTGACAAAGCCCGCGCCGTCCGCAGCGAGGAACTGTACGGCGTGGACGAGTTCGGACGGGGCGGCGATACGACCAAGGGGCGTATGATCGGTGATCTCACTCCGCCAGTCGGGATTGTCCTTCAGCGCGACCTGAAGGCTCGAACTCATCACACTGGCGATGGCGATGCCGTTGACGCGGATGCGTTCGGGCGCGAGTGCGAGTGCAAGCGAGCGCGTTGCCTGATCGAGCGCGGCCCCGGCGATGGAATAGGCCAGAAGTTCGGGCTGGGTCCGCTGTGCGGCAAGGGTCGAGATATTGATGATCGAGCCGACGGGGCCTTCGGTGTTCTCATCCCGCTCCGCCTGCGCGATCATCCGCTTTGCGGTCATCTGCGACAGGCGCAGCGAGGTCATCAGGTTCTGCTTCAGCATCGCCTCGATGCTCAGATCATCCGGGTTCATCGGGTCGGTGACCATGAAGCTACGGCTCGCGTTGACAAGGATGTCGATGCGGTCGAAGGCGTCGACCGTGGCGGAAAGCAGGTTCGCCATCGTCAGCTTCTGATTCAGATCGCCGCCGAAAGCGCGCACGGCGCCATCGTCGCCGGTATCGGGCGTTACCTCTTCGGCGAGCCGCGCCTCATCGCAATCTGCGAACATCACGCGGGCACCGCGATCGACGAAATGGCGGGCGATGGCGAGGCCAATGCCCCTGGCCGCCCCGGTGACGATGGCCGTCTTGCCGGCGAGAGATAACGTCATGTGGAACCTGTCTCTGATTCTGCCTCGCGGGCAGATTAGTGGATTTCAGCGCTGCGGGCGAGATGAGCCCAGAACGCGCGCGGCACTGAATACCTTGAACCCCCGGTCGCCGCCGATCTCCGCAACCTCGCGGAACCGCTGCGCCAGCGCGGTTTCGTACGGCAGATGGCGGTTGGCGACAAGCCAGAGCCTGCCGGCAGGCGCCAGCCGGGCGGCAGCGGCCGCGATGAAGGCGAGGCCGAGCGCGGGGTCGGCGGCGCGGCCGGTGTGGAAGGGCGGGTTGGTGACGATGGCGTCGTAGAGCGCTGTGGGCTTGTGCTGCGTCACATCGGCCCAGTGGAAGTGCGCGCGCGGGTCAGCGATGTTGCGCCGGGCGCAGGCAAGCGCCGTGTGATCGGCCTCGATCAGGTCCAGCACCTCAACGCCTTCGCGCGTCAGGATCTGCGTGGCGAGCCAGCCCCAGCCCGCGCCAAAATCGGCGACGCGGCGACCAAGGCGCGGCGGCAAAGCCTCGGCCAGAAGCGCCGAGCCCCGGTCGACGCTGTCGGCGGAAAAGACCCCGGGGCGGGTGACAAAGCCCGGCGCGGGCGAAAGGTCTGTGGCAAGCCAGTCGGAAAAGCTGTCATCCTCGGGCCGGTCGAAGCGGAAGACCTTGCCATGCGCCTTGGCGAGTGGCTGAGACACCGCAACCCGCGCGCGGATATCCTTGAGCATCGTGTCGATGCCGTCGGTTTTCTGGCCGTCGATCCAGATCGGCCCGCCCGGCACGACCCGCCGCGCGACCGAGGCAACGGCGTGGCGGGCAGCCGCCCGCGCCCTTGGCAGGAAAACAATGCCCGCCACGGCCGCAGTCGGCACCGCATCCATGTCGGGCGTGACGCTGAACCCATGCGCGGCCAGCGCATCATGATCCGGGCGGAAACCCTGCACGATCAGGGTGCGGTCACGTGGCAGGGCCGACAGATCGTCCCCCGCCCGCGCACCGCTGACGAGGATAGTCCCCGTCGCGGACGGCAGGGCGGCGCCCGCAAGCGCAAGGGAGAGACGGGGGGAGGGCATGGCGGGGCGGGGCAGCGGCCCCTATTCCTTTTCCAGGGTGCACTGCAGCGGGTGCTGATGGCGGCGCGCGAAATCCATCACCTGCGCCACCTTCGTCTCAGCCACCTCGAAGGAAAAGACGCCAACCACGGCGAGGCCTTTCTTGTGGACGGTCAGCATCACCTCGAACGCCTGGGCATGGGTCAGACCGAAGAACCGCTCAAGAATATGCACGACGAATTCCATCGGCGTATAGTCGTCGTTCAGCAATAGCACTTTGTAGAGCGGTGGCCGCTGGGTCTTTGCCCGTGTCTTGGTGATGACCGAGGTATCCTGATCATCGCCGTCTTTGCGGTCCGACATCTGTAGCGGGTGCAAGGGCAAGTCAGAAAACTCCAGTGGCATGGCCGGGATTCGCGAAGATTGGACAGGTTTCACAATATAGGGGCAAAGGCGGTCGAGAAAAGGGTCGCGTTGCATCGGGATTGAATAGAACGGCGTCAGGCGCGAGAGTGCGCAGCGATGCCACGAGACGAGACTGCTATGCCCACCCTTGCCGCTATCGCTTTCGACGCCGACGATACGCTTTGGCACAATGAGCGTTTCTTTCGCATGACGCATGACCATTTCGCGTCGCTTCTGGCGGAGTATTCCGGCCGCGATCATCTGGAAGAGCGTCTTCTGGAGGCAGAGCGGCGAAACGTCGGGCGCTACGGGTTCGGCATCAAGGGCTTTGTCCTGTCGATGATCGAAACCGCGCTCGAGGTAACCGAAAACCGCGTGCCGGGCCGCGTCATTGGTGAACTGATCGCGGCCGGGCAGGAGATGCTCACCCATCCGATCGAACTGCTGCCCCATGCCCAGGAGGTTCTCGAGCGCTTGCGCGGGCGCTATCCGCTTTTCCTCATTACCAAGGGTGACCTGATGGATCAGGAGCGTAAGATTGCGCAGTCGGGCCTTGGCGAGATGTTCGACGGGGTCGAGATCGTGTCGGACAAGTCATCGGCCGCCTATGCCGATATCCTCCGCCGCCGGGGCATCCGGCCCGAGAAGGCGATGATGGTCGGGAATTCGCTGAAATCCGACGTGCTGCCGATCCTGAGCCTTGGCGGCTGGGGCATTCATGTGCCGCATGACCTGACTTGGGCGATGGAACATGAAGTCGCCCCGGCGGATGCGCCGCGTTTCCGTATGATCGACGATCTCGGGCAGCTTGCCCAGGTGGTCGCGGAGGTTGAGTTCGGGCGGTAAAGACGGTTTTGTGGCGAAGCGTGGCGGCGCGCCTATATCTAGCCGGATGAGGAGCGCCCGTGCCGTAAGAACACGGTACAACTGTTTTCAAAACAAGGTGTTTTCGACACAGGGTCTCTGTGTTATCGTGCCTGCAAATCACTAAAACTCCGGCAAAAGATCGGAGTAACGAGGCAGGAACAAAGGTGAGACAGGTGTTTGCTTGTCCGGGGCAGTGCGTCCATCGCATTGGCATATTTGTAGCGTTCCTTTTGGCAATGCTGCTCGCACCCGTTTGGGCGCTGGCTGCGCCATATGCGGATCTGGTCATGGACATGCGCACCGGTGAGGTGCTGCATTCCGAGAATGCCGACACCCGGTTGCATCCCGCGTCCCTGACCAAGATGATGACGCTCTACATCGCCTTCCAGGCGATCGAGCGCGGCGAGATTTCGCTCGACAGCAAGGTCACGGTCTCCAAGCACGCGGCGTCCGAACCGCCGTCGAAGTTGGGGTTGCGCCCCGGTCAGACGATTGCGCTTCGCTACCTGATCCGCGCCGCCGCGATCAAGTCGGCAAACGATGCCGCAACCGCCATCGGCGAGGCGATCGAGGGCTCGGAATCCGCTTTCGCCAAACGCATGAACCGCACCGCCAAGGCGCTTGGCATGACGCGGACGACATTCGCCAACGCGAACGGCCTGACGGCCAAGGGGCACCTGTCCACGGCGCGCGACATGGTGACGCTGGGGCGGCATCTCTTTTACGATTTTCCTCAGTATTACAACCTCTTCTCGCGCCGCTCGGCCGATGCGGGCATCACGCAGGTCAATTCTACCAACCGAAGGTTCCTCGACGCCTATGAGGGCGCTGACGGCATCAAGACCGGCTACACGGTACCGGCGGGTTTCAACCTCGTCGCCTCGGCGCAGCGCGGCAACAAGCGCATCATCGCGTCGGTCTTTGGCGGCAAGTCCACTGCACAACGCAACGCACGGATGGCACAACTTCTCGACATGGGCTTTGGCAAGGCGCCGAACCGCGCGACGGTGCAAAAACCTGCGCAACCGGTCTATGTCGCCAAGGCGCCCGAGGATCTGACACCTGATGCGGCCTTCGACAGCGACGTGGCCGTCGCCGCCGCAATGGCGGAGGGTCAGGTCGCGGCGGGCAAGACGCTGCGGCTGAACGTTGCCGTCGTCAAGAGCCCGCGGCCGCGCGCCCGACCGCTTCCGGGGGCGGCACCCACCGAGGAGCCGGCGCTGGATGAGATGCTGCTGTCATCGATGCAGGACGATATCGCGACCGCTCTGGCCGAGGCGCAAGCAACGCTGGGGGCCGATACGGAAACCGAAAGCGAGGATGGCGAGCCGATCGTCGTCGCCGCTGACAATCTGGCGCCCGAGACGAAGCCCGACACCGGGCCGATCTTCGCGCAGAGCACCGAGCCGCAGCCCGAAACGCTGAAGCTTGCCGCCGAAGAGGCCGCAGCCGTCGAAGACACGAGCACCGAACTCGCCCTCGCGCAGTCGCCAGCACCACGCCCTGCCCCGCGCGATACCGAAGAAAACGTGGTCGCCGGGGTGGAGCCCGAAGTCGCGCCCCTGCCCGCGGACACCCCGGTCGAGATCGCGACGGTCGAGGAAACCGCTCCGGATGCGGCCGAAGCAGTGGTCGTCTCCAGCACCGCGCCGGTGACAGATCCGGTGCCGGGCGGCGCCACCGAAACGGCGGTCGAGGCGACCACGGTCGTCGAGGTCGCAGCCGCCACGATGACCCCGCTCCCGACGCCCCGTGCGCGGCCGGAAGAGATCGTGCTCGCCTCGCTCACCACCACCGAGCCCGTGCCGGAAGAGCCGCTCGAGGTTGTCACCCGCGTCTCGACTTCGGGCGGACGGCAATGGGCGATCAACGTCGGCAACTATCCGTCGCGCTATGCGGCCGAGCGGATTCTCTTGCAGACAGCGCTGGTCGAAATGAACACCCTGGATGAGGCTCTGCGCAAAGTGGTGCAGCGGAAGGGCGGCTATGATGCGAATTTCGTCGGCATGACCGAAGAGATGGCGCAACTCGCCTGCCGCAGGCTTGAGGCGCGTCAGACCGAATGCAGCGTCGTCGGCCCTTGAGGCGCGTCAGCGTTTTGGGTGATCGTCCCAGTCTTTCCTGAGAATGCGCTCACCGTCGCCGTCGGGATCGTCATACTGGTGGTTGCGCAGCGACCAGATGAACGCGACAAGCCCGACCCCGCCCAGCAACAGCGAAATCGGTATCAGGTAAGCGAGCATTTCCATGACTGCGCCTACCTGAGCCGGAGCGCGTTGAGCGAGACGGTGATGGATGAGGACGACATCGCGAGGGCAGCGATGAGCGGCGTCGCGAGGCCGAGAAGCGCCACCGGCACGGCGATCATGTTGTAGCCGAGCGAGAGCGCGAAGTTCTGCTTGATCCGACGGCGCGCGATGACCGCGATGCGGATCGCATCCGGCAGGGGCGACAAATCCTGCCCCAGAAGCACGATGTCGGAGGCGACCCGCGCGGCGTCAAGCGCCGAGGCGAGCGAGATCGAGACATGGGCCGAGGCGAGTGCTGCGGTGTCGTTGAGGCCGTCACCGACCATCAGCACCTTGTAGCCGTCCGCTTGCAGCGCCTCGATCGCCTTCGCCTTTTCCTCGGGCAGCGCGTGAGATTGCCATTCGGTCAGGCCGAGCGCTTCGGCCAGGCGCGCCACGGGCGCCTCGGCATCGCCGGAGAGAAGCATCACGCGCTTGCCTGCCAATCTCAACGCGGCGATGGCCTCGGCTGCGCCGGGACGTGGGCTGTCGGTGAAGCGGAATGCGACCGGCGCGGCATCGCCTACGCGGAGCCAGGTCGCAGTTTCCTCGGTCGCGCCGCCACCCAACCATTCGGCGCGGCCGAGGCGGACCGTCTGGCCTCTCCAGCGCGCTTCGATACCGTAACCGGGGGCCTCGCGGAGGTCATCGGCTTGCGCGGGCGCAACGCCCATGCGGGTCAGCGCCAGTGTCAGGGCCCGCGACAGCGGGTGGCTGGACGCGGCGGCGAGGGCGACGGCGAGCGCGAGGTTGTCAGCGTCGTACTCCTCAAGCCCCAGCGGGGTGGGCGCGCCCATCGTCAGCGTCCCGGTCTTGTCGAAAACGACGGTATCGACCTCGGCCAGACGCTCGAGCGCGGTGCCATCCTTGATGAGCAGGCCCTTGCGGAACAGCTTGCCCGAAGCCGATGTCACGACCGCAGGCACGGCGAGCGCCAGCGCACAGGGGCAGGTGATGATGAGGACGGCGGCGGCGATGTTGATCGCCAGCCGCAGGTCATGGGTCAGAAACAGCCAGCCCGTGAAGGCTGCCAGTGCGAGGATATGGACCGACGGCGAATAGAGCCGCGCCATGCGATCGGCGAGCGAGGTGTAACGGGTCCTGGCGCTTTCCGCGACGGCGACAAGATCGGCCATGCGGTGAAGCGAGCTGTCCCGCCCCGCCGCCGTGACGCGGAGAGTCAGCGGGCCGGTCAGGTTGACCTCGCCCGCGCTGACGACGGTGCCTTGACCCGCATAAAGCGGCAGGGTTTCTCCGGTCAGGAGAGAGCGGTCGATCTCTGACGTGCCCTCCGTCACCACGCCGTCCACCGGCATCCGTGCGCCGGGGCGGACGAGTACATGGTCGCCCGCCGAAAGCTCGGCGATAGGGACAACCACTTCACCCTGGGGCCCGATCCGCGTGGCACGCGGAACTTCCAGCGCGGCAAGCTCCTCGGCCGCCGACCTTGCGGCGGCGCGGCTGCGGTAGTCGAGATAACGGCCCGCGAGCAGGAAGAAGCAAAGCGACACAGCCGCATCGAAATAGGCGTGCTGGCCGCCCTCGAACGTCTCGTAAAGCGAGATCGAGGAGGCGAGGATCAGCGCCAGCGAGATCGGCACGTCCATCCCGAGACGGCGCGCCTTGAGCGAGGCCCAGGCCGAGGTGAAGAAGGGCTGCCCCGCGAAAGCCAACGTCGGCAGCGTGATGGCGGCGGAAATCCAGTGGAAAAGGTCGCGCGTCGCAGCCTCGGCCCCCGACCACACGGCAACGGAGAGAAGCATGACATTCATCATGGCAAAACCCGCCACGCCAAGCCGCATCAGAAGATCGCGACCGCGCTTGTCGGTTTCGGTGGTGGAGAGAAGGCCGGGATCAAGCTCATGCGCCGGGAAGCCGATGCCTTCGAGGCGCGCGACAAGGTCAGCAGCGGTGACGGACGGAAGCGCCGCGACCGAGACCCGCTTTTGCGTCAGGTTGACGCGGGCGGATTTCACACCCGGCATCGCGTTCAAGGCCCGCTCGACATCGGAAATGCAAACGGCGCAATGGGCCGTCGGCAGCGACAGCATGATGCCCGCCTCACGCTCCGCCCGTTTCGCCGCGATCGCCTCGGCGGCGGGGGCGGCCACGCAGGCCGGACAGGCGGATATGTTGGTCGCTGCGGTGGACATCAGCCCTTCACGAGCAGATCGAGTCTTTGGTGAAAGCGGGTGCCGTCCTTGGCATAGGCCTCAAGCAGGATCATCCACTTGCCGGGTTCAAGGGGGGCGGGCGCGACATAGTCGCCGTTCCGCCACATGAACTCGGGGTGGATATCCTGCGCGGATTCGGTGGTACGGCCGACAACCGCCGACAAGCGGTCAACCTGCACCGGCAATCCGTCGTGGTCCCGGAACGCGAGCCGCAACATCCCGTCTTCGTGGCTTTCGGTCAGCGTCCATCCCAATGCGTCCTGCGCCTTCTTTTCGGCGTCGAAAGTCTGCGAGGCGACATAGGAGTTGCTGACCTCAAGGCCGGGGAACGTGCTCACTGCCTTGACGGCCATGAGGATGTTGACCGCGAAGATCACCGCAAAGGCGGAAACCGTGATCGCGAGGACCGTGCGGCCAGTCAGCGGTTTGGTCATGTCAGCCTTCCTTCCCGGTGAATACGGTTACCTTGCTGGCACGGTCCGATCCGCCGACCGCTTGAAGCCAGATCGTGATGTCGGTCAGCCCGGCTTCGGCCATATCGCTGTTTGGCGGGGCGGTGACATAGATGCGTTGGGTCAGCGTCTGGTCGGCGATGACATGGACGACGTTGCCCTCCACGCCCTCGAGCGTCAATGGCAGTGCGACGGGGGCGCCATCCGGGCCAGGTACCGTCGCGGTAACCTCAAAGTCGCGCGCTGCGCCCAGCTTGTTGCGCAGGCGCACCTCATATGTGTTGCGGATCGAACCGTCGGCCAGAAGGACGTAGACCGGATTCCTGACCGGTGTCACATTCAGTTCGATCGGCGCACGCAGGAAAAGCGCCGCGACAAGCCCGATACCGATCGCGGACCAGAGCGTGAAGTAAAGCAGCGTACGTGGGCGCAGAACATGCTTCATCAAGGGCTTCGGGGCAGCCCCGGCGCGTTCGGCGGTTTCGTCCTTCAGCGCCATGTAGTCGATCAGACCGCGCGGTTTGCCGATCTTGTCCATGACGTCATCGCAGGCGTCGATGCAAAGCGCGCAGGTGATGCATTCAAGCTGCTGGCCGTCGCGGATGTCGATGCCCATAGGGCAGACGTTGACGCAGGCCATGCAGTCGATGCAGTCGCCCTTCTCGCCGCCGTTGGATTTCGTCGCTTCGTCTTTGTGCAGCTTGCCGCGCGGCTCGCCCCGCCATTCACGGTAGGCGACAACGAGCGTGTCCTCGTCCATCATCGCGGCCTGGATGCGCGGCCAGGGACAGGCATAGATGCAGATCTGCTCGCGCGCGAAGCCGCCGAAGAAGAACGTCGTCGCAGTCAGAACCGCCATCGTCAGGTAGGCGATGGGATGGGCAGTGCCGTGGATCAGGTTCTGGAGAAGCGTCGGCGCGTCGGTGAAATAGAAAATCCACGCCCCGCCGGTGGCGAGGCCGATAAGAAGCCAGATCGCCCATTTGGTCAGCCGCAACCGGGCCTTGCGGACGCTCCATTTCTCATTCCAGAGCCGTACGCGGGCATTGCGGTCGCCCTCGACCCAGCGTTCGACGAGGATATAGAGGTCAGTCCAGACGGTTTGCGGACAGGCATAACCGCACCACACCCGGCCGAGCGCCGAGGTGAAAAGAAAAAGCCCAAGGCCCGCCATGATGAGAAGGCCCGCGACGAAGTAGAATTCGTGCGGCCAGATCTCGATCATGAAGAAGAAGAAGCGTCTGTTGGCCATGTCGATCAGCACGGCCTGATCCGGCATGCCCGGCCCGCGATCCCACCGGACCCACGGTGTGAGGTAGTAGATGCCGAGGGTAATCGCCATGATGACCCATTTCAGGGTCCGGAATGTCCCTTTTACCCGCCGCGGAAAGACAGGTTCGCGCGCGGCATAAAGCTGTGGCTCGGGGGTGCCAGAAGCGTCCACGGGTGTGTCTCCATTCGTCCTGTTCAGGGCCCTTATGATCATCTTACCAGGTTGGGGCCTTGACGCAGATCAATTGAAATTTGGCCACGGTCCCATGCAAGCAGCAAAATTTCCTGCGATTTCCCTCTGTTTTCAGACTGCGATCGACCAGGTCGAAGTGACACTTGACCAGGGAAGGCTGACTGCCGCGCATTTTAGCAGCCAGATCGGAGAGTGCTGGAATGTTGGGGTGGTTGCGGCACCAACTAGGCCTAACTGCAAGCGTTCTCGAGGGGCCTGCTTCTGGTCTTCATCCTGGCCATCGATCCTGCGACCAAGACTCACCCCCGTCATCTATCGGAGCGGGCCGAAGAACGACTTTTACACTGAGCGACGCGGCAAGCATAAATTTTGGCCATGTCTTCAAACCGCGTTGGTGTAAATCGAAGCGACTAATGTCCTCAGAGGTCGGCGACCATTGCCATTGCACCTTTGGATGGTGTTCTGTCGGACGCCACAAAATGGCCGCCGCGATGGTGGATGACCTGTCATAGGTCTGTCTCCGCGAGTGAATTCCGATGCGCCACTCGCTTCTTCTAATCGCTCGCTTCCTGGCACTGGTTGCGCTCGTGGGCCTTGCGCTCCCCGGCGTCAAACCTGCAATGGCGGCGGAGATTGCCGATTGTCGCAATCTCCCCGATGCCGACTGCCTGATTGACATCGGAGTCGCCCTCTACCTTCAAGACCAGCCGCACAACGCCGATCCGAGAATCGTGTCCAGGTTGATTTCAGTGGGGAGGATCGATGAAGCCCATGCTCTTTCGTCGGCAATCGAAGACGCGCGTCCGGTTTTCCGATCTCTCATAGAAGGGGCGTTCACACGTCTCCAGCTGCGCCGCGCGTTGGGGCAGGGCGAAGATCTTCGGAGAATTGTCCGACAGACACCCGGTATCGGTGCCGGCGTTTTGCATCTGACGGCGTTGAACTTGCTCGGACATGATGTCGATGGCTTTCCCGATGACGTGAGCCTTCGCCCGCCCGGCCCGAAGGAACGCGCACTCGTTGCGGAAATCGCGGCGGCAATCATCAACAAGACAGACGGCATGCGCGCCGAGGGCGCGCACATCTATCTCGCCGATGCCGCCAATCTCTATGCCGAGATCGGCGACTCCGTCGGCGTGCAGCGGGCGGTGGCCCTACTGCCTTGGGGAGACGGTTCCGTCATGCTGTCGCAGCAGGCGTTCGAAGTAGGCGGCGTGAATGAAATCGTGGCGGATCTGGATCGGCTCGGATTGTTGAAGCCCACCAACCTGCTTGCCGCTGCCGGCGCGGCGCATGACCCCAAGCAGGCGAAGGCTTTCATCGAACGCGCCTACACCATCGCTGCAGGGCGAGAACCGTGGCCGGACTTCAGGACCGTGGGGCGCGTCGTAGAGCGTAGCCGCACCCTCGGATATGCCGACCAGGCGCTCACCTTGGCCCGGAAAACGGCGGTGCTGGCATCCGTGACCCGGTTTCCGTTCGAGGCATTTGCCAATCTCGACGCCGCGCAGGCTCTGCTCGATGCGGGAGCGAGGTCTGACGAGGTGAGAACGGGCCTCGACCGCGCGGAACGACTTTTTCCGTCCGACCCCGATACCGTGGTGGCGTTCGGTCTGGTTGGCGGGCCGATGAGTTGGGAACGGGCCGGCCTCAAGGATGAGGCAATGGCGAAGCTTGCCTACCTGAATGCGCGTCTCGGCGACATGGATGGCGCGAAACGCGCACTCGATAGAACAAAGGACCCGAACTCAGTGGCACGGGCTGGACGATATGTCGATGCCGCGACCTACGATCGATACGATCCTCGACTTCGCGGCGCAGCGCCTGACTGCGGACGAACACGCCTACTTGGTCGGCCAAACCGTTCGGATGGCCGCGATTCTGGAACGCCCAGCGACGGATCACGATTGGGCACTACGCCGCGCGCGGATTCTGTTCGAAACCGGAGAGATCGCGGGGAAGCACGCCGAGGCAATCTACACGGCAATTGCAGTCGTGGCGTGGCAAACGGGCGACGAGGCCCTTAAATCGGCAGCACTGGCACGAATGGCGAGATGGGCACTTCACGCGCGCGATCCGGCGGGCATCCTCGCGGCAGGCATCCTGTTCGAGGCGTTGCGTCAACCTCCGCGACAACCGTGATCCGGCGGCTCTGATTCCGCCCAGCGGAACGCTCGGCGGGGTTCGATCTCGCTCTCGCTGACGAAACGAACCGTATCACAACAGACATCGCGGCACGGCGGCCGCTTCAATGTGCCTCCGCACGAGAAACCAGCGTAGATAGCCATCCAGATACTTCGAGGCAGGGCCGCGAAACCTTGCGATGAACTCACCGTAGCGGGAGTGAAGGGCGTTCACGTTTGGATGTGGAAGGCGCCCGATATTCTGAGGCCGGCCGCACTCGACAGCCGATGGTGCGCCAGGCCCTGAGCGCGCGCGAAGGCGGCACATGGCTGAGCCCTGTCCGAGCGGAGAACCAAATCCCTGACCATGATGGGCGACAGAGTAGCAATAATCGTGGCATTGCTGGTATCACCGATCCGCTCGAAGAACCGCTTTCCGGACCGGTCGACCGCCGTCATGATCGGAAGCTACCAGCGCGAAAAGCCGCGCATCGTTTTGGTGCCGCCGCTTCTGTATCGGTACCATTGAAGCCGCCGCGGCTTGGGATGGTTCGTAGAGTCTGCGACGTGCTGGACCCATTCGCGCGAGCCCGTCCGGCTCTCTCGTCGGTATGTTTCATCGGCCTCGACAGTTCCAGCCAAAAGGGTGTCAGATGGGCCTTTGAGTGCTCGCAGAGTGATCAGTCGCCATCGCCAGACCGTGTCCTTTGTGCGGCCGAGTCTCGCGCCAAGCTTCCGGCACGAAGGTGGCTGATCCGACATCATGTCGCGGATGACCTCAAAGACAAGGTCGTGGCGGTGGAGACCGCAGAGCCGGGTGCCCGTCGGCCCAGAACAAGTCCGTGCGCAAGATACGCAGCGAAATCGTTGAACACCGGTTCTCATCATCCCCCACTTCTGTCGGGACGTCGATCTACGATGCGGGCATTCAAGTCTGTGTTCCACTCTCGCTTCGATTTCCGCCAGCGCCGCGCGGCGCTGGCGGAGGGTCGTTGCGACTGAGAACACATCCTCGATCTGATGCGGGTTCAGTGAGGGGAGTCTGTCAAGCAGTCGGCGGAAGTCATGATGGCGCATGGAGTCCTCAGGGCGGTTGGAAGGGACTCCCGATATTGGCCGGTCTTCCGAAACCGGAAGGAACCAACACGGTTTCGCGACATGGCCCAAATTTTTGAAAGACGGCAACCCGATGGTAACCGAAACCGATATGGGCCAGAGCCTTTGAGGTTAAGTTGGCGGACGACGTCGTATGCAAGTATGTCAGCGGGTGGGATGAGGCGCGCGTGGGTCGGGTGATTGGGGCAACCCGCTATCCTGAAAACCATTCCGCGTTCTTGGCGAATGCCTGCTCAGCCGGAGCGCACTAGCTTTACCAAATAATTCTTGCGCCAAGCGCCGGAGAAGGCGCCTCATGAAGCCGCGCGAACAGGGCGGCGGCAACGGGCCGCCGGGGGAGGGATCATGTCGGAAAAACGCATCGCATCGGAGTTTTCGGAATTCTCTGCGGCAGAAATAGGCGCGCTGGCGCATCTTTACCGCGGCGAGGTGTACCGCTCGACGATCTGGCGTACCCGGCTCGACACCACGACAAACTGGGCGGTGGTCACGCTGGGGGTGGCGTTGTCGATCACCTATTCTTCGCCCGACGCGTCACCGCTGCCACTTCTTCTGGTCGGGATACTCATTGTACTTTTCCTCGCACTCGAAGCGCGGCGCTACCGATATTTCAGCGTGTGGCGCGCCCGCGCGCGCTGGATGGAGCGGCATTTCTATGTACCGATGCTCAAAGACGGCGATCTGCATACCGAGGAGGATTGGCAACAGGCGCTGGCAGCCGACTACGAAAATCCCGCTTATCATGTGAGCTATCTTGCTGCGGTCGCGCGCCGGGTGCGCAACAACTACTTGTGGATTCTGCTGATCCAGACGGCCGCCTATATCGGCAAGCTGGTCGTCCATCCAACTCCCGTACCCGACCTCGCAGCGTTTATTCGCCGTGCGGATATCGGCCCCCTTTTGCCGGGCGAGATCGTCCTTGGGACGGGTGCGCTTTACATCCTGTCGTGGGTTGCGCTGTCCGTCTGGATCAATCGGGCGGATGAACGGCGTATCCGAAATCGCCGAGGCGGCGCCGCGATGGGCTGACAAGCAACGGGCTTTGCAATAGAAATGGCATCGGCAACCCCTAGGAAACGCGCGAACAGGACGGGGCGCCGATGCCACTATCCGGAGGGGCTTAGCGCCCCTCCGAATTCTTCATATCACTCGCCGCCGCCGCGGCTGTGGACCCACGAGGCCACTGCGCGGATGTCGGCTTCGCTCAGGCGGCCCTGCCAGGAGGGCATCACGCCGAAGCGCGCATTGGTCACGGTTTGGGTCAACGCGGCTGTATCGCCGCCATAGAGCCAGATTGCGTCCGTCAGGTTTGGCGCGCCTTGGGCGCGGTCGCCCTTGCCGTCCTCACCGTGGCAGGCCGCGCAATTGTCGGCGAAGACAGTCGCACCGGCGCTGGCCAGGGTGGCGTCATGCTCCTGACCGGATATTTGCATGACGTATTCGACGACCTCGTCGATCTGCGGCTTCTCCAGGAGGCCGTCAGCGCCGAATTTTGGCATTTCCGAGTAGCGTGCATCGGCATCTGTCGTATTGCGGATGCCGTGGCTGATCGTGGTGTGGATATCCTCGATCGTGCCGCCCCAGAGCCAGTCGTTGTCGAGAAGGTTCGGATAGCCGACCGCGCCCGACGCACCCGCGCCGTGGCACTGCGCGCACCAGGTCCGGAAGATCGCGCCACCCGCATTCGCCGTGTAGTTGGCAAGCTCCGGATCAGCCGCGATGGCGTTCAGATCCGTGGCCGCCAGTTTCGCTTCGATCGGCGCATTGGCGTCTTCATAGCGCTTGATGTCCACTGCGACATCCGCCCGGGTGCTCGCCCCCAGCAGCCCCGGCGTCGCACCCGTGATGAGCGGCCATGCCGGATACGCGATGGTATAGGCGATGCCCCAGATGATCGTCAGGTAGAAGGTCCAGAGCCACCAGCGCGGCAAGGGATTGTTGAACTCCTCGATACCGTCCCAGCTGTGGCCAGTCGTCTCAGGGTCGACTTTCTTGGATACAGGTCGCTTGCTCATTTCAACGCCTCCTGCGCCTGAGCGCCGTTCTGGCCGCCCTGGGCGGGTCTCTTCTCGTTCCGGAAAGGAAGGTTCGCCGCATCGTCGTGGGTTGGCCGCGATCCGGGCCGGTAGGCCCAGAAGGTGACGGCGACGAAGAACAGCACGAGCGCGAGAAGCGCCCAACTGTCGGCGAATTCCCTCATGAGGGTATAAAGGTCCATACCGCGCCTCCTATCGGCTGGCGTCAGGCTGGAAGGTCGAGAAATCGACCATCGTGCCCAGCACCTGAAGATAGGCGATCAGCGCGTCCATCTCGGAGATCCCCGCCTGACCGTCGAAGTTGCTGACGTCCGCACCGGGATACCGTTCCTCCAGACCCGCGCTGTCGGCATCCGGGTCCGCCTGCGCCGCAAAATCGGCCTTGGCCTGTTCGATCATGTCGGAGGTATAGGGCACCCCCACCATGGCGTCCGTGGACAGCCGCTGATCGATCCATGTCGGCTCGATCAGGCGGTTCTTGAGGAACCCGTATTTCGGCATCACCGATTCCGGCACGACCGATTGCGGGTCGGTCAGGTGATCGACATGCCATTCGTTCGAGTAGCGGCCACCGACGCGGGCGAGGTCCGGCCCCGTCCGCTTCGACCCCCATTGGAACGGATGGTCGTACATCGATTCCGCAGCAAGGCTGTAGTGGCCATAACGCTCGACCTCATCCCGCATCGGGCGGATCATCTGGCTGTGACAGACGTAGCAGCCCTCGCGAACGTAGATATCGCGACCGGTCAGTTCCAGCGGCGTGTAGGGCCGCACCCCTTCCACCTTCTCGATGGTGTTTTCGAGGTAGAAGAGCGGTGCGATCTCCACGATACCGCCGATGGTAACCACCGCGAAGGCGCCGATCAGAAGCGCGGTCGCGTTGGTCTCAAGAAACTTGTGTTTGTCAAGAATACCCATGATCCAAGCTCCTTATTCGGCGGGGACAGCGTCGGAGGCGGCGGCCGTGGCCGGCTGCTTCGCAACGGTTGCCCAGAGGTTGTAGACCATGATGATCGCCCCGGTGAGGTACATGACTCCGCCCAGACCCCGCACCACGTACATCGGGAACTTCGCTGCCACGGTGTCGGCGAAGGCGTTCACGAGGAAGCCCTGGCTGTCGACTTCGCGCCACATCAGGCCTTCCATGATCCCCGTGACCCACATCGAGGCGGCGTAAAGCACGATCCCGATGGTGGCGAGCCAGAAGTGCCAACTGACCAGGGTGAGCGAGTAGAGACGCTCGCGGTTCCACAGGCGTGGAGTCAGAAAGTAGAGCGCGCCGAAGGTGATCATGCCGTTCCAGCCAAGCGCGCCGGAATGGACGTGGCCGATGGTCCAGTCGGTGTAATGCGACAGTGAATTCACCGCCTTGATCGACATCATCGGCCCCTCAAAGGTGGACATGCCGTAGAAGCCGATGGAGACGACCATCATCCGGATGATCGGATCGGTGCGGAGCTTGTCCCAGGCGCCCGACAGCGTCATCAGGCCGTTGATCATGCCACCCCAGGACGGCATCCAGAGGATGATCGAGAACACCATGCCGAGGGTCGAGGCCCAGTCCGGCAGGGCGGTGTAGTGCAGGTGGTGCGGCCCGGCCCAGATATAGAGGAAGATCAGCGCCCAGAAGTGGATGATCGACAGTTTGTAGCTGTAGATCGGGCGTTCAGCCTGCTTCGGCACGAAGTAGTACATCATGCCGAGGAAGCCCGCCGTCAGGAAGAAGCCCACCGCGTTGTGGCCGTACCACCATTGCGTCATGGCGTCCTGCACGCCCGCGAAGACCTGCACCGATTTGGAGCCGAATACCGACACCGGGATCGAAAGGTTGTTGACCAGATGCAGCATCGCGATCGTCACGATGAAGCTGAGGTAGAACCAGTTCGCAACGTAGATATGCGGCTCTTTCCGCTTCAGGATGGTGCCGAGGAAGACTGCGAGATAGGCCACCCAGACGATGGTCAGCCAGATGTCGACATACCATTCGGGTTCGGCGTATTCCTTGGATTGCGTGGCACCGAGGATATAGCCGCTCGCCGCAAGGACGATGACGAGCTGGTAGCCCCAGAAGACGAACCAGGCGAGGTTGCCGCCCCAGAGCCGGGCCGCAGAGGTCCGCTGGACGACATAGAACGAGGACATGATGAGCGCGTTGCCACCGAAGGCGAAGATCACCGCCGAGGTATGCAGCGGCCGAAGCTTGCCGAAGTTCAGGTAACCCTGCGCAAAGTCCGAAAAGTTCAGACTGGGGAACGCGAGTTGGAAGGCGATCGTGACGCCAACGAGAAAGCCGACGACGCCCCAAAGTGACGTTGCGATCACGCCCGCGCGCACGACGCCGTCATTGTATTCGTATTCCGGATGCGGATCGAGCGCAGGTTGCGCGTTGCCCGTTCTCCGCAAGGCCCAGATGAACGTCACGCCTGCGGCCAGCATGACCGTCAGCGCGTTCACCATATAGGCGATATCATGCGCGTAATTGGCTGCAATCGCGGCTAGAACCGCGATGACGCCAAGAATCGCCAGTTTGATGTAGTCCCACATGTCTGCGTTCCCTCGTCTTCTTCAGTTGCCCGATTCCGTCGCTTCGGACAGACCCCGACACACGCGCTTGTGAACGCTGCCCCGACCCGCCGCATTGATCTGGGTCAAATTGTGCCGATGTCTCAATTGATCCGCATCAAGGCGCCCCAAGCGCGCGGCTGCGACACTTTGTTCAGGCGCTGACGGCAAAGGAGAATGCAATGGCCTTCAAGTCCATACTCACCATCACCACGGATGCCGAAAAATCGGGGAGGCAACTTGATGCTGCCATTGACTTAGCGCGCCGCGAAGACGCCCATCTCGACGTTCTGTGCATCGGCGTCGATCAGACCCAAACCGGCTACTACTACGCGGGTGCGACGGCGATCCTCACACAGGAGGCCTACAGCCAAGCGCGCGAGGCGGTCGCCCGCAACGAACAGGCGGTACGTGACCGGCTCGCCGCGGAGGACATCCGCTGGGGTGTGGATACGGCCGTCGCACAGGTCGGCGCCCTCGGCGGTCCGGTCAGCATGCTAGCCCGGTTCTCCGATCTCGTGTTGCTGAACAAACCCTATGGCGAGGGCCGCAACTATGCCAACGAGGCGATTCTCGAAGCGGCTCTTTTCGAAGGGGGCGCGCCGGTTCTGGTCCTTCCCGACGGCGCGCTCGACAGCGGCCTTGGCAAGCGCGTCGTGCTGGCTTGGAACCAGAGCAACGAATCCCTACACGCCGCACGTGCCGCCTTGCCGATCCTCAAGGCCGCTTCGGCAGTGAACATCACAATCATCGATCCGCCTGCACACGGTCCGGAACGCTCGGATCCGGGCGGGATGCTGTCGCAACTCCTGGCACGGCACGGGGTTCACGCTGAGGTCTCGGTTCTCGCCAAGACAATGCCCAAGGCATCGGACGTTCTGTCGCGTCACGCCCGAGATATGAACGCCGATCTTATCGTCATGGGGGCCTACGGGCATTCCCGCTTTCGTGAGGCGATTCTCGGTGGCACCACGCGGAACATGCTTGAGACAGCGAATATTCCGGTGCTGATGGCGCACTAGGCAGCGACTTGACCTCAAAGGTCGCGGGCGCCGCGCAGATCGTTGCCCGCGCGGCGCTTTTTCGCAGTGCGCCGCAAACCGGATCGCAAAACCACGCGCATTCGGCAGATTGTGAGTTTTCGCCGTCAAGTTGACGTGAAGTAGATAGCGCAACCTGTCTTATTTGGCTTGCTTGCGCCCCCGAGGCGGCTACCTTCTTCGCAGTCTCCGCCGTAGCGATGGCGGACAACAATCAAAATGAACCTTTTGACAGGGGTATCCAGATGATGATCAACAAACTGCTTCTCACCACAGCACTCAGCCTCGGCCTCGCGCTGCCTGCACTTGGCGCAACGGTCGCCGAGGGCGACAAGCTCGCCGCCAACCAGGAATATACTTACTGGCTTCTCGACGCGATCAAGTCGATGGACCCGCAGATCAATACCGACGTCGAAGGCTCGGGCGTGCTGCGCGGGCTTTTCGAGGGGCTTTATGACGAAGATCAGGTTGGCGGCCTCGTGCCGGGCGTGGCGACGAGCTATGACCTCTCGGACGACAAGACCGTCTATACGTTCCACCTGCGCGACAATGCCAAATGGTCGAACGGCGATCCGGTGACGGCGGGTGATTTCGTCTATGCCTGGAAACGTCTCGCCGATCCCAAGACTGCATCGGAATACGCCTGGTACATCGAACTGATGCAGGTCAAGAACGCCGCCGCCGTCATCGCGGGCGAAGTGCCGGTCGATCAGCTTGGGGTGAAGGCCGTCGATGACCACACCTTCGAGGTCACGATCGACGCGCCCCTGCCCTATTTCCCGAAAATGCTGACCCATGCCTCGACTTTCCCGGTCAACCAGAAGGTCATCGAACAGTTCGGCGACAAGTGGACCGAAGCGGGCAACCTCGTCGGCAACGGCGCCTATGTCCTCAAGGAGCATATCCTTGGCGAGAAGGTTGTGATGGAGCCAAACCCGAACTACTGGGACAATGAGCACACGATCCTCACCAAGGTCACGGCGCTGACGATCAACGACCAGAACGCCGCGCTGACCCGCTATCTTTCTGGCGAACTGGACCGGACCGAAATCCCCGCCGGCCAGTACCCGAGCCTGAAGGAACAATACCCGGACCAGGCCATCTCGGTCCCGCAGTCCTGCTCCTACATCTACATGTTCAACCTTGACGAGGCGAAAGGCCCGGCGGCGCTGAAGGATGTACGGGTACGCAAGGCGCTGTCCTACGCCATCGACCGGGATACCATCGTCGACAAGGTTCTTCAGGGCGGACAATGGCCGTCCTACAACTGGACACACCATTCGACCGAAGGTTTCCAGCTGCCGGATATCGACTATTCGCACTGGACTCAGGCCGAACGCGACGAGAAGGCGATTGCGCTGATGAAGGAGGCAGGTTACGGCCCGGACAAGCCGCTGAATCTTACGCTCAACTACAACACCTCCGAATCGCACAAGAAGATCGCAATCGCGGTGCAGCAGTTCTGGAAGAAGATCGGCGTCAACCTGACACTGAACAACATGGAGTGGAAGGTTCATACCGACAAGATGCAGAATCAGGACTTCGATATCGCCCGCTACGCCTGGTGCGGCGACTACAACGAAGCCTCGACCTATCTCGACCTCTTCACCACCTACTCCGGCCACAACAACGGCAAGTTCGCCTCGGCTGACTACGACAAGCTGATGAAGGAATCGAAGACTGCCGAGGACCCGAACCCGATGTACACGCAGGCGGAGCAGATCCTCGCGGATCAGATGCCGATGGCGCCGATCTACCAGTACACCAAGGTTGACATGATCAAGCCGGACATGCGCGGCATGGGCCTGAACAATCTGATGCAGAACTGGTACTTCAAGGATATGTACCGCGTCGCCTCCGAGTAATCGGCGGCGTTTCGGGGCGCGTCGCGACAGGCGGCGCGCCCTCCCCTTTTGCGCGGGACCTTTCCCATGTTGGTCTTCATTCTCAAACGGCTTGCAGTCGCTGTACCGACGCTTCTGCTGCTCATCATCATCTCGTTTCTGCTGATGCACGCCGCCCCCGGCGGTCCCTTCACGCAGGAACGCCAGTTGCCGGCGGCGGTGCTGGCCAATCTCAACGCGAAATACGGCCTCGACCAGCCGCTCTGGCGACAGCTTGTCACCTATGTCTGGGGCATCGTCGCGCATTTCGATTTCGGCCCGTCCTTCATCTACAAGGATCGAACGGTGAACGAGATCATCGCGCAAGGCTTCCCCGTCACGCTGACCTACGGCACCATCTCCTTCGTTGTAGCGGTGTTTGTCGGCGTGGCCCTCGGTGTTGCCGCCGCGATCTGGCATAACAGCCTGCTCGACTATCTGGCGGTCGGCATTTCCATCGGCGCGCAGGTGCTGCCGAACTTCGTGATGGCGCCGCTTCTACTATTGACCTTCACCTGGTGGCTCGGCTGGCTTCCGGGCGGCGGCTGGGAAGGGGGGCAATGGAAATACATGGTGATGCCGGTCATCGCGCTTTCAACCTCTTACATGGCGTCGATCGCACGGCTGACGCGGGCCTCGATGCTTGAGGTTCTGACCTCGAACCACATCCGCACCGCCCGCGCCAAGGGCCTGCCGGAATATCTGGTGATCCTGAGACACGCGCTGAAACCGGCGCTGCTGCCGGTCCTGTCCTACCTCGGCCCCGCCTTCGTTCTGATGATCACAGGCTCGGTCGTGGTGGATTTCTTCTTTTCCACCGGCGGCATCGGCAAGGCCTTTGTCGACAGCGCCCTGAACCGGGATTACGCCGTCATGCTGGGTGTCACTATTCTTGTGGGCGCGCTCACCATCCTTTTCAACCTCGTGGTCGATATCCTCTACGCATGGATCGACCCCAAGATCCGGTACTGAGCCATGGTCGTCGATAGCACCAAGATGCAATCGCTGGGCGACCGGCTGGTGGAACCGGAGGTCAAGGGACGCTCCCCCTGGGTCGATGCACGCCGGCGGTTCATGAAGAACAAGGCCTCGCTAGGCGGGTTGATCGTTCTGATCGTCATCACGTTTCTGGCGCTCTTCGGCGATCACCTCGCGATCTGGTCGAATGAGGAGATCGACTTCAACGTCATGGGGCAGGCCTATGACCTTGGCGGCCCGTCGATCGAGAACGGCCACTATTTCGGCACCGACGATCTGGGCCGCGATCTCTATTCGCGCACGCTTCAGGGAACGCGCGTATCGCTCATGGTCGGTATTGTCGGATCATTCATCGCGGTGGTCGTGGGCACCCTTTACGGCGCGACCTCGGGCTATATCGGCGGGCGCACGGACCAGATCATGATGCGGATCGTCGATATCCTTCTCGCGGTGCCGTTCATGTTCGTGGTGATCCTCCTCCTCGTCATGTTCGGCCGATCGCTCTTCATGCTTTTCTTCGGCATCGGCCTGATGTCCTGGCTCAACATGGCGCGGATCGTTCGGGGCCAGACGCTCAGCCTCAAGCACAAGGAATTCGTCGAGGCGGCCGAGGCGACGGGCGTTGCGCCGTTCATCATCATCCTGCGTCACATCGTGCCGAACCTTCTTGGCATCGTCGCGGTCTATGCGACACTTCTGGTGCCCGAGATGATCCTGACCGAAAGCTTCATCTCCTTCCTCGGCCTCGGCGTGCAGGAGCCGCTGACCTCACTCGGCGCGCTCATCTCGGAAGGGGCGAAGACGATCTATTACGGCACGATCTGGCAGCTTGGCTTCCCGCTTCTCTTCTTCGTCGTCACGCTTTTCTCCTTCTTCTTTGTCGGCGACGGCTTGCGCGACGCCTTCGATCCGAAGGACCGCTAGGATGGCGATGCTGGAAATCAGGGATCTATCGGTAAAGTTTGCCACCAATGACGGCACCGTCAGCGCGGTGAACGGCGTGAACCTCACGCTCGACCGGGGTGAGACGCTGGGCATCGTCGGCGAAAGCGGATCGGGCAAAAGCCAGCTTGCCTTCGCGATCATGGGGCTGTTGGCCAAGAACGGGACGGCGACAGGTTCGGTGCTGTTCGAGGGACAGGACATCCTCAACGCATCGCGCAAGGTCATCAATCCGATCCGTGCGAACAAGATCGCCATGGTCTTTCAGGACCCGATGACCTCGCTCAACGCCTATATGCGTGTGTCGGACCAGATGGCCGAGGTTTTGACCCATCACAGGGGCATGTCCAAGGCCGAGGCGGTGGCGGAATCGATCCGTATGCTGGACGCGGTGAAGATCCCCGATGCGAAGGGCCGCGCGCGGCTTTATCCGCATGAGTTTTCCGGCGGGATGCGGCAGCGGGTGATGATCGCGATGTCGCTTCTTTGCCGGCCCGAGCTTTTGATCGCGGATGAGCCGACAACCGCGCTCGACGTGACGGTGCAGGCGCAGATCATGAACCTGCTGGCCGATCTTCAGCGCGATTTCGGCATGGCGACGATCCTCATCACCCATGACCTTGGCGTTGTCGCGGGCTTCTGCAAGGAGGTGCTGGTGCTCTACGGTGGCTCGGTCATGGAACAAAGCCCGACCGATCCCTTGTTCACGACCCCGGCCCATCCCTATACGCGCGGTCTTCTCGGCGCGATCCCCCGCGTCGACCAGGAAGGCGAGGATCTGAGCAGCATCCCCGGTTCACCGCCCAACATGACATCCAAGCCGAAGGGCTGCCCCTTCGCACCACGCTGTGACTATGCGGGCGAGGATTGTCTTGACCACCTTGATCCACTGACCGAATTCGTTTCCGGACGCTGGCGCGCCTGCAACCGCAAGGTGGAGGAACTGGCATGAGCGCACCGCTTCTTCATGTGGAGGATCTGCGGGTCACGTTCGAGCTCACCCGCGCCAGCGATCTTCCCTGGTCAACGCCGCGTCTTCTCAGGGCCGTCAACGGCGTGAACTTTGATCTGATGGCGGGGGAGACACTCGGTATCGTCGGCGAGTCCGGCTGCGGGAAATCGACGCTCGCCCGCGCGCTGATCCAGATGGTGCCGGCGACGGGCAAGGCGATCTGGCAAGGCGAAACCGACCTTCTGTCGCTTTCCGCACGTCAGATGCTGAAATATCGCGCTGACATCCAGATGGTCTTCCAGGACCCGCTGGCGAGCCTCAATCCAAGAATGACCGTTGGCCAGATCATCGCGGAGCCGCTGAAGACCCATCACCGGGGACTTTCCGGAGACGAGGTGAAGCGGCGCGTGAAGGCGATGATGGACCGCGTGGGGCTGCTGCCGAACCAGATCAACCGCTATCCGCACGAGTTCTCGGGTGGCCAATGCCAGAGGATCGGCATCGCCCGAGCGCTGATCGTCGGGCCGAAGCTCCTGATCTGCGATGAGCCAGTCTCGGCGCTCGACGTGTCGATCCAGGCGCAGGTCATCAACCTTCTCTCCGAGTTGCAGCGCGACCTTGGCCTCGCGATGATCTTCATCGCCCATGACCTGAGCGTGGTGAAACACATCTCCGACCGGGTGATGGTGCTTTATCTCGGGCGCACGATGGAAGTGGCGACGAGCCACGATCTCTACAGCGCGCCGCAGCATCCCTATACTCAGGCTCTCCTCTCGGCGGTGCCGATCCCTGATCCACAGGCGGAGCGGGCCAAGGTCGTGATCCCGCTGGAGGGCGATCTGCCCTCGCCGATGAATCCGCCCTCGGGCTGCGTCTTCCGCACCCGCTGCCCGCGCGCCGCACCGCGTTGCGCCGAGGTGGTGCCGGTCTTGATTGGCGGCGATCATGGCGTCGCCTGTCATTTCCCGGGTCCGCTTGAGATGGCCGAGATCGAACGGGCGACGGTCTGACGGAAGTCCGTCGAAGGGCGTTATCAAGTAGACGCCAAATCTGTTGCTAGACTTGAGCTAAGAAGGCGCTCAGAATTTGGGACGTGCTGGGGAGGATCGCATCACGGCGACGCAAACACATGATGCCGAGGATGTGCTGCGCCTCTGGTTTCCGGATAGCGGGCACCAGTTCGATATCGAACGCCACCGCGCGTTCTGGGACGAACGAATGCAGGGTGGGATGGATGCCGCCATCATCGAGCGTTTCGACACGATGACCGAGGCAGCGGCAACCGGGCAACTCGATCACTGGGCCGGGACACCGCGTGGTCGGCTTGCGCTGCTGATCGCGCTGGACCAGTTCCCAAGGTCGCTCTGGCGCGACAGTCCCGCGGCTTTCGCGCAGGACATCAAGGCGACACGGCTGGCGCTGGACGGCATTGCGAACGGACATTTCGACATTCTCGAACCCTGGGAGCAGGCATTCTACGTGATCGCCATTTCGCATTGCGAAGGGCCGGATCACCTTGAACGCATGGGCATGTTGGGTGATCTGACCGAGCGTATTGCCGCCAGACTCTGCGATCCATTGACGCCGATGGCCGAGGGTTTCAGAAAGCAGACCGCGCGGGTGACTGAGATCATCGCCAGATTCGGGCGGCATCCGCATCGCAATCCGATTCTGGGTCGGCCTTCGACACCGGCGGAATTGGCCTATATCGCAACGGGCGATTTCCCGCATGTGCGCAAGGTAGCTACCGAAACCGGCGCGGCGTAGAACTTCGGCTCGTTATGCCGCAACGCGGGGCGCGTTCAGGGCGAGGGAATCACGCCTTTGCGCAGGATCAGGTTGCCATAGAGCCGGCCCTCGCTCGTATGCACGACCGCATATGCGCGGCGTGCGCGTTCGTAGAAGGCGAAGCGTTCAATCCCGTCCGCGCTGACACCTTCTGTCACGAGATAAGGCAGGCAGGCAGCGACCACCTCCGGCAATTTTTTCGGATCTCCGACCACCTGCATCCAATGCACCGCGGATCCGTCGAACGTGTCGATGGGCAGAAGACTGGCCACCGCCCGGGCCACGTCGTCAAGGGGCGCGTGGACCGGAACCACCTTGCCCCAGACGGTATGCGGCGCGGTCGATGCACATGGGAAATTGGCGTCCGCGAGCACGATTTCATCGCCATGCCCCATCGCCGCCAGAACATGCAGCAGATCCGGGCTGAGCAGCGGGTCGATCCCTTTCAGCATGATGGTCCCTCTCTTTTTGCGCGCTCCACCTGAACCCTATGAGCGGTCCTGTGCAAGGGTCTTGCGGTCCCCTCGCGAAGCGGCGAGGGTTGCCGCGTGGACGCAAGGGGGAGAGGCGGACGTGGTGGACCGGATTGCCGTTTTCGACGGGCACAACGATTTCCTGCTGAGGCTTCTGCACGAACCGGGGCGGCGTGAGGAAATCTGGTCCCGGGGCGAGGGCAAGGGCCATCTCGACCTGCCGCGCATGAAGGCCGGGAACCTGATCGGCGGCTTCTTCGCGGTCTACATCCCCTCGCCCAAGGACGCGGCGCTGGTGGACATGGACAAGGCGATGGAGAATCCGCCTTACGATCTGCCCCTGCCCGCGCCTGTTCCGCTGTCCATCGCACAGCCGGTCGCCGCCGCGATGATCGGTCACCTGATGTGGATGGAGCGGACCGGAACCCTGTCGATCTGCAAAAGCGTTGCCGACATTCGCGCCGCCGTCGCCGCCGGCCGCATCGCCGCGATCCTGCACTTCGAGGGCGCCGAGGCGATTGACGAGGATCTCGATGCGCTTCACCTCTGGCATGCGGCGGGGCTGCGCTCGCTCGGGCCGGTCTGGTCGCGGCCAACGGCGTTCGGCCATGGCGTGCCCTTCCGCTTCCCCTCCGGTCCCGATACCGGGCCGGGCCTGACCGAGGCGGGAAAGCGGCTGATCCGCGAATGCAACCGGCTGAAGATCGTGGTCGATCTTAGCCACATCAACGAGAAGGGTTTTGACGATGTGGCCGCGATTTCGGACGCGCCGCTTGTCGCCACCCATTCCAACGCCCATGCCATCACGCCTCTGACGCGCAACCTGACCGACCGCCAGCTTGACACGATCCGCGACACTGACGGGATGGTCGGGCTCAACTACGGCAACATTTTCCTGCGCCCGGATGGCCGGCCCGAGACGATCACCGATTGGGACCCGGTCCTGCGCCACCTCGATTATCTCATCGGGCGGCTGGGCGAGGATCGCGTCGGCTTCGGATCGGATTTCGACGGCACTTCAGTTCCGGCGGGGATCGGCGATGCGGCGGGGCTGCCGAACATGATGGCGGCGCTGCGTGCGCATGGCTATTCTGACGCGCTCCTGCGCAAGCTCGGCCATGAAAACTGGTTCGCGCTCCTGGAGCGGACGTGGGGCGCATGACGCGGCCCGTTCTCTCCAACACCGAAGCGCGGCGGCTGTTTCTCGACCGCCACGCCCTGCTCGAACCGCCCACCGGGCCGTCGAAGGGCGACGACCTTCTGGCGCTGATCCACCGGCTTGGTTTCGTTCAGGTCGACAGCATCAACACGGTCGAGCGCGCGCATCACATGATCCTCTGGTCGCGGCGGCAGAGCTACCGGCCAAGGCATCTGACGCCGCTTCTGGAACGCGACCGCAGGCTCTTCGAGCATTGGACCCATGATGCGGCAGTCGTGCCCGCTGCATTCTTCCGCTACTGGAAATGTCGTTTCGAACGCGAGACCGAGCGTCTGCGCGCGAAATGGTCCGACTGGCACGGCACCGCCTTTCACGACAAGGTCGAGGATGTCCTGGCCCATGTCCGCGACGGCGGGCCGGTCGGCTCGGGTGAGGTCGGCACGGATGAGCAGCGTGGCAAGGGCGGTTGGTGGGAATGGCATCCGTCAAAAACCGCTCTCGAATATCTCTGGCGGACGGGTCAGCTATCTGTGTGCCACCGGCGCCATTTCGCCAAGGTCTATGATCTGACGGAACGGGTCCTGCCGGATGTCCATGCGGAGCCCGCGCCCTCGCATGAGGAGATGATCGACTGGGCCTGCAACGCCGCGCTCGATCGGCTGGGCTTCGCGACATCGGGCGAGCTTGCGGCCTTCTGGGCATTGGTGCGACCGGACGAGGCGAAGGACTGGTGCGCCAAAGAGCTTGGACGCGGAGCCATCGAGGAGATCGCCACTACCTGCGCTGACGGCAGCCTGCGGCGCGCCTTCGCGCGGCCGGGTCTGATGGATGAAATCGCCACCCTGCCGGCCCCCACGGGCCGTGTCCGGATTCTGTCGCCCTTCGACCCCGCGCTCCGCGACCGCAACCGGGCCGAGCGGCTTTTCGGCTTTCACTACCGAATCGAGGTGTTCGTCCCCGAGCCGCAGCGCACCTACGGCTACTATGTCTTTCCGGTCATGGAGGGCGACCGCATGATCGGCCGGATCGACATGAAGACCCGCCGCGCGGAGGCAATTCTGAAGGTGGCCGCTTACTGGCCCGAGCGTGGCCTCACCCTGACCGCAGGAAGGGAGGCGCGCCTTCTGGCTGAGCTTCAGCGGCTCGCGACATTCTGCGGTTGCGACACCGTGCAGTTCGCCGATGATTGGCGCAAGCGAAGCCTAGATGTGTAACAGATTTGTAACATGACAGTTGCCAGCCCGACGATTCCAGAGTTAGCTGACACTGATTTACCTGTCGCAAATCCGTCATGCGGCAAGCGTAAAGCGGTCCGGTATCCACAATGGATGTGACCAACCAAGGGGAGCAACTTTTCGATGAAAAAAAACAAGGTAACAATAGCGGTTACGGTCGCCGCGCTGCTCGCGTCGACTTCGATCGTGCGCGCCGATGCGATGGCCGATCTCGAAGCAGCGGCAAAGGCCGAAGGCATGGTGACGACCATCGCGCTGCCGCATGACTGGTGCGGCTACGGTGCCGTGATCGATGGCTTCAAGGCGAAATACCCGGAGATTTCGGTCAACGAACTGAACCCTGACGCCGGGTCCGCCGATGAGCTCGAGGCGATCCGCGCCAACAAGGACAACACCGGCCCGCAGGCGCCTGATGTCATCGACGTTGGCCTCGCCTTCGGTCCGCAGGCCAAGGAAGAAGGGCTGATCCAGCCCTACAAGGTCTCCACCTGGGACGAGATTCCCGACGCGGTCAAGGACGCCGATGGCCATTGGTACGGCGACTACTACGGCGTCATGTCCTTCATGGTGAACAAGGACCTGGTGGCGAACACTCCGGCCGACTGGACCGACCTGATGAAGCCGGAATATGCCGGTCAGGTGGCGCTTGCCGGTGATCCGCGCGCCTCGAACCAAGCGATCCTCGCCGTCCTCGCGGCTGGCATGTCGACCGGCGCCGCCGCGGGCAAAGACTCGGGCGAGGCGGGTCTGAACTACTTCGCTGAACTGAACAAGGCGGGCAACTTCGTTCCCGTCATCGGCAAAGCCGGGACGCTTGCACAGGGCGCCACGCCCATCGTCGTGATGTGGGACTACAACGCGCTGGCCGCGCGCGACACCCTCGCCGGCAACCCACCGGTCGATGTCGTTGTTCCGACGTCTGGCGTTCTCGCCGGTGTCTATGTTCAGGCAATCTCCGCCTATGCGCCGCATCCGAACGCGGCGAAGCTGTGGATGGAGTATCTCTACAGCGATGAGGGCCAGAACCTCTGGCTCAAGGGCTATTGCCACCCCGCGCGCTTCAACGCGATGGCCAAGGCCGGCAAGGTTCCGCAAGAGCTGATCGACGCGCTGCCGCCTGCGGATGCCTATGATGCCGCCTACTTCCCGACGATCGAGGAGCAGGGCGCCAACAAGGAAGCCGTGACCGGCGCGTGGGACGCGGTCGTGGGCGCCAACGTCCAGTAACGGGCACCCCGAAAGATTGCCCGCCCCGGCACTGCCGGGGCGGGTCAACCATAAAAAGAACCGACGGGGACTGAACCCATGCCGACTGACACACACGCCCCGGCGCGACGGCGATTGCCGCTGCACTGGCTGGGTATCGTGCCGTTCGCGCTCTTCGTCCTTCTGTTCCTGATCCTGCCGACGATGAACATCGTCGTTGGCGCCTTCCGGACGCCGGCGGGCGACCTGACACTGGCGAATATCCGGGGGCTCTTCACCCCGTCGATCATGGCCTCTTACTGGATTTCGATCAAAATCAGTCTCGCTTCCGCCTTTCTCGGCTGCCTCATCGGCTTCTCCGTCGCCGCCGCCATCGTTCTCGGCCGGCTGCCAAAGTGGATACGCTCGCCGATGATGACCTTTTCGGGCGTCGCCTCGAACTTCGCCGGCGTGCCTTTGGCCTTTGCCTTTCTCGCGACGCTCGGACCCGTCGGCCTCATCACCGTCTTCCTGCGGACCCAGCTTGGCATCGACCTTCGCCTTCTTGGCTTCAATCTGCTGAGCTTCTGGGGCCTGACGATCACCTATCTCTTCTTCCAGATCCCGCTGATGATCCTCATCATCACCCCGGCCCTGGACGGATTGAAGAAAGAGTGGAAAGAGGCGGCCTCGATCCTCGGCGCGAATGGGTTGCAATACTGGCTCTGGGTTGCCTTCCCTATCCTCTTCCCATCCATTCTGGGCACGCTCGCGCTGCTCTTCGCGAATGCCTTCGGCGCGGTCGCCACCGCCATCGCGCTGACCGGGTCTTCACTCTCCATCGTGCCGATCCTGCTTTTCGCGCAAATTCGCGGCGACGTTCTCGGAGACCCGCATCTCGGCTATGCGCTCGGCTTCGGCATGATCGTCGTCACCAGCATCGCCAACGGACTTTACATCTGGCTCCGCGCCCGATCCGAGAGGTGGCTGAAATGACCCGAATCTGGGCCTGGATCGCGCTTCTCTTCGGTCTGCTCTACTTCGCCCTACCGCTGATCGGCATGACCGAGTTTTCGCTGAAGATGCGGCGCGGGGTCTATTCCTTTGACGCCTATGCCAAGGTCCTCGCCGATCCGAAGTTTCAGGAGACGTTCACCTATTCCATCGTGATGGCGCTTCTGACCATCGCCTTCGGCGTGCTTCTGGTCGTGCCAACTGCCTATTGGGTGCGGCTGAAGCTGCCGGGGCTGAGACCCTATGTGGAGTTCGTGACTCTTTTGCCGCTGGTTATCCCCGCGATCGTCATCGTCTTTGGCTATATCCGCCTTTACAACACCTCGTCCTTCCTGCCGATGACCGGCACGGCAACAGGGACAAACCTTCTTCTGATGTTCGGCTACGCCACCCTGTCGCTGCCCTACATGTACCGAGCTGTCGATACCGGCCTTCGGACCATCGACGTGGCCACACTGACCGAGGCCGCCCAAAGCCTCGGTGCGGGCTGGGTCACGATCCTTGCGCGGGTGATTATGCCCAATGTCCTTGTCGCCGTCCTCTCGGGCGCCTTCGTGACCTTCGCCATCGTGATCGGCGAATTCACCATGGCGGCGCTTCTCAACCGGCCCGCCTTCGGGCCCTACATGCAACTTCTGGGCGCCAATCGCGCCTATGAACCGGCAGCGCTTGCGGTGATCGCGTTCGCCATCACCTGGGCCTGCATGGCGTTGATCCAGCTCGTCACCCGGTTCTCCAAACATACGAAGGCGGCGCGTTGATGGCCTTTCTCGACCTCGACCATCTGGAAAAATCCTTTGGTGCGACCCGCGTGGTCAAGGATTTCAACCTAGGCATCGAGAAGGGAGAATTCGTCTCCTTCCTCGGGCCGTCAGGCTGTGGCAAGACCACGGTCCTGCGCATGGTTGCGGGCTTTGAAAGTCCGAGTTCCGGGCGCATCCACATTGACGGGAACGACGTGACCGATATCAAGCCGGCGTCACGCAATATCGGCATGGTCTTTCAGGCCTATGCGCTTTTCCCGAACCTGACGGTGGCGCAGAACGTGGGCTTCGGCTTGCGGGTCAAGCGGATGGCCAGGGCCGAGATCGACGCGCGCGTGGACGAGATGCTGTCGATCATCGGCCTCGGCGATTTCGGCGGGCGCTATCCGTTTCAGCTTTCGGGCGGTCAGCAGCAACGCGTGGCACTTGCCCGCGCATTGGCACCCCGGCCACAGGTCCTGTTGCTGGACGAGCCTCTGTCCGCCCTCGACGCCAAGATCCGGGTCAGCCTGCGTGAAGAGATCCGCGCAATCCAGCAAAAGCTCGGTATCACGACGGTCTTCGTGACCCACGATCAGGAAGAGGCGCTGTCGATCTCCGACCGTGTCGTCGTCATGCATCAGGGCATCGCCGATCAGGTCGGTACGCCATTCGAGATTTACAACCGTCCGACGACCCGCTTCGTCGCCGGTTTCGTCGGCACGCTGAACCTGATGGAAGCAGAGGTCGTCGATGCCGAGAAGGGCATCGCGCGCATCGCGGGGATGCCGGTTGTGCTCGGGCGACCCCTGCCGAAGGGCAAGGTGACGCTTGCCGCACGTCCTGAAGCCATCATGCTCGGGCGCGGTGTGGGCCGGGATACGGTCCTGACCGGCAAGATCACAGATGTTAACTTCCTCGGCTCGGTCATCCGCCTGCGCGCCGATCTCGGCGGTCAGGTCATCGACTTCGACACGTTCAACGCGCCGGATGCGCCGCCACCGAAGCCCGGGACAGAGGTCGAACTCAGTCTCGCCGCGCGCGATCTTCTGATCATTCCCGACTGAGCCGGTTCCGGGCACAGGCGGGATCGTGCCGCCGCCCGCGCACCGAGGGCGCCAAGCTCGGCTAGCGCAGGAAATCCCGCAGCTTCCGGCGCTGCTGACCGGCGGCGTCGAAATTCTCCGGGGACAACCAGGCCTCATATCCTGCTTTCAAGGCGGGCCAGTCCTTGTCGATGATCGAGAACCACGCCGTGTCACGGTTCAGGTGTTTGACAATCATGTGCTGGCGGAAGATGCCTTCGAAGGTGAAGCCAAAACGCTCCGCCGCCCGCTTCGAGGGCAGGTTGTCGTTGTTGCATTTCCACTCAAACCGCCGGTAGCCGAGATCGTCGAAGACATGCTTCATGGCCAGATAGAACGCCTCGGTCGCCCCGCGCTTGCGGGCGATGAGCGGCCCCCAGTAGATGTTTCCGATCTCGATCACACCATTGGCGGTGTCGATCCGCATGAGGGTCTGCCGACCAGCGACAGAGCCGGTTTCCCTGTCGATGATCGCGGAGAAGAGCGGGTCATCGCTTACCTGAACCTTGCGGACCCAGTCGAGGAAGTTGGCTTCGTCCGTCGGGGAATATTCGCCAAGCCAGCGGAATTTCTGCGCCGCGTCGGACACGTCAGAGGCGCGGTAAAGGTCGCGCCCATGGAGATCCGCATCGAGCGGCTCAAGCCGCACGTAGCGGCCCTCGATGGTCTGCCGCACCGGCCTTGACCGTGCCGTCCAGCCTGTCATGTCTTCCTGCATTCTGTGCCCCGCACCCAACCCGCCGATGCGGACATCCAAACCGCGGAATTTCGCCGCCACAAGGGCGCGCTGCGCTGGATATAAGGAAATTCGGGAATTGGTCGGAGCGAGAGGAACATAATCCATTTTCTCAAAACTCGGCTGATCTTATTAACATATTGACAAATATTGTGTTCTCGTGATGTCAGTGTTCCGGTTCACTGTTCCGAGAACCTGTTCCGGCGTAGCGGCTTGGGAGACTTTATGAAACGCATTACGTATCTCAGCAAGCGTGGCTCCGTCTACTACGCGCGTATGGATGTGCCCGAAGATCTGATACAAATCATCAAAACACAGACCAAGAAGCTCTCACTCAAGACGAAGGACGAAAGAGAGGCGAAGCAACGCCTCTGGCCAGTGATCACGCAGTGGCACCGTGAGTTCGATGAACTACGAACTCGTCGCACCTTGGTGGCCACCGATCGTGAACACGCCGTGTGGGACCACTTTGCCGCGACCTTGGAGCGTGATGATACCGAACGAACGAACCTACCCGGACAGGCCGAGATCGAAGCCGCTACGGCGGAATTGCTCGCAAAGGCCGAACGGGGCGAGATCAAGGGCATAGATCCACTGGCCCTACTCGATGCGACACTCGAACTTCAGCTGGCGCAGAAGGCCGGGGAGATTTCCACCGCAGCCCGTAGAGTGAAACTTGCAGATCTGCGCAAGCACCTGGCGAAGGGCGAAATGGCACTGATCGCCCATGCGGTCGATGATTTTCTTCGACAAAACCGGCTATATATCGAACGCTCTTCAGTGGACTGGATAAGTCTTGCCCGACACATGATGCGCGCCGAGATCGAGGCACTTGAGCGCACGCTTGAGCGCGACAATGGCGACTACTCTGGCCAGCCACGCGACCCGCTTGTCAGGCCGGCGACTATGCCTCGACGCTCCGCAACGGAGGTTGCGGCTCCTGGAGAGAGCCTCGGGGAGGCACTGGGAGCCTTCAATAAGGAGAATCCTCGCAAGGTTTCGAAGAGTCGTATGGATGAGTCCTGTCGCGACATCAGTATCTTCATGGACACTGTAGGCCCGAGCTTCCCTATGGCAGAGTTAAGTAGGAAGCATGTTCGCGATTGGAAAATGCTACTAGTGAAATATCCGGTGCGCGCGACAGAGGTTGTGGCCTTCCGAGGCATGAACATGCGTCAGATCGTAGAGACGAACGATGAGTTGAAGCGCCCAGTGCTTTCAGATCGGACCGTCAACCGATATCTATCGAGTCTGTCTGCCTTCTGCTCGTGGGCAGAGGTCAACGGCTACATGGCAAGCAACCCCTGTTCCGGCATGGCGCTGCCGAAGGAGCGTCGGACCAAGACCCTACCGTTCACGAGCGAGCAACTTAACCAACTGTTCATGTCACCGCTGTTCGCTGGCGCCCAAAGCGATACCGAGTGGCGTTACATCTCTCGCTCGGGAAACGTCCTGATCCGCGATCACCGCTTCTGGGTGCCGCTAATCATGTTGTTTTCAGGTGCAAGACCTGGGGAAATCGGCCAACTGGCCGTCAGCGATGTCCGCCAAGAGCACGGCCACTGGATCATGCACATTACGACCGAGGGTGAGGCACATGCCGAAGGGAAGTCGGTCAAGACCGCTGGGTCGATGCGCGTCATCCCAATTCACCCAGAACTTGTACGATTGGGCTTCATGAAATACCACGCAGCGCAGGTCGAATCCGCCGGCAAGCAGCTTTTTCCGGGCGCAAAGAGAAACGATCGCGGGCAGATGATGGCCGATTTCTCGCGCGAGTTCGGCAAGTATCTCACGCGCATTGGCCTTAAGAAAGGTCGTGGTCTGTCTCTATATTCCTTCCGGCATGGAGCGGCTGACGCGCTACGCCGGGCGGGATATCTGGACAGCCAATTCGGATTCATCCTCGGCCACACCGAGAGGTCCATGACTGGCCGATATGGAATAATGCCTCAAGGGATGCTCGAACAGCGGATCGAGTTGGTGAATGCCATCGCATATCCCGACTTGGTTTTCGATCACCTTGTCGCTTGACTTTCCTACCTTTCTTCAGGGCCTGCCGTGAGAAGGATCGCTAGCCGTACGCAGATGAAATAGTTGTTCTTCTCAGCGCGGTACTTCTCGACGAATCCATGCTCGGCAAGCACGTCCGCAGTCATTTGGAGGTCTCGCCGATCAGCCATTGCACCCAGGTTCACGAGCGAACTGGCGGGGTTTGGACTTTACCGGAACGGCAATTGAAGGCGCTGAATCGTTGGGTCGCTTCAAACCTTTCCGTGCGCGTCCCTGAGCCGGTTTTGAATCGTGCGACATGTCTCCGCTAGGTAGCAAAAATGACGCATTCTGAATGCTGCCCGTTCGATTTCGAAGTCATTCTCTGACCAAACTTCTCTCCTTTAACCGAGGTTTGCCGAGCATGATGTCATCTTCCGACGTGCTTTCCCTGCTTCTTACCCGCCGCCCGTGGTATTCCCTGCCGCAGGCCTTCTACGGAGACCCTGCGGTCCACGAGGCCGATCTGGCCAATATCTGGTACAAGGACTGGATCTATGCCGTTAGCCGGCCCGGAGTTGCCCAAGACCGGCAATTACGTCACCGTTCAGGTCGGAAGCTACTCGGTCATCGTCGTGCGCGGCGCCGACGGTGTCGTGCGCGCCTTCCACAATTCCTGTCGCCACCGCGGCAGCCGCATCTGCTCGGCCGAGAAAGGCAACGCCGCGAAGCTCGTCTGCCCCTATCACCAGTGGACCTACGAATTGGACGGCCGTTTGCTCTGGGCGCGGGAGATGGGGCCGGAATTCAATCCTGCGGATCACGCCCTTGGCGCGGTGCATTGCCGCGAGATTCAAGGCATGATCTTCATTTGCTTCGACAAGCAGGCGCCCGACACGGCGGCGCTCGATGTACAGGCCGCGCGCTACCTCGCTCCGCATGACGTCGCGAAGCTTAAAGTCGCGCATCGGTCGAAGATCATCGAAAAGGCGAACTGGAAGCTCGTCCTGGAAAACAACCGCGAATGCTATCATTGCAGCGCCAACCACCCGTCGCTTTGCGTGACGTTCCCGGACGATCCGAACCTCGTTGGCGCCGATGATTCCACGACGTCGAATGCCGGCAAGGCGCATGTCGAACGCTGCGAGGCGGCAGGCCTGCCGTCGAAATATGTGATCGACGCGAACGAACAGTGGCGCTTTGTCCGTATCCCGTTCCTCGGCAATGGTGTCAGCTACACGCTCGACGGCAAGGCTGCGGTCACGAAGCGCGTAGGCAGCGTACCGTTCGACAATGCCGGTTCCTGCCTGTATTTCCACTATCCCAACACTTGGAACCACCTCCTGTCGGATCAGGTGCTGACCTTCCGCGTTCTCCCCATTGGGCCGGAGGAGACCGAGGTCACGACGACCTGGTTGGTTCACAAGGATGCCGTCGAGGGCGTCGACTACGACCACAATCGGCTGACCGAGGTCTGGAACCACACAAACGACGAAGACCGCCGGATCGTCGAGGAAAACCAGAAGGGCATCAACTCGCCCGGCTATGTTCCCGGGCCCTATAGCAAGGTCGAGGAAAGCGGCGTGAACCAGTTCGTCGACTGGTACTGCCGCACGCTCCAGAACCGGCTCATCGGCCGCAGCCTGGTCGCGGCGGAGTGATCCCATGATCCCGATGCCCCGTGAAGATACGCCGGTTTGGAACGACAGCGAGCCGCTGGAGTGCGTGATGGTCATTCCCGAGGCCCCCGGCGTGAAGACCTTCTCCTTCCGTCCACCCTCCGGCGCGACATTTGTGTATCGCGCTGGTCAGTTCATCACGCTGGACCTGCCGGTGCCTAATGGGAATGTACAACGGACCTACACCATCTCGTCCTCGCCGGTTTCGAACGCCTATATTACGGTTACAGTGAAAGCGCAGGCAGACTCGGTCGGTACGCGCTGGATGCTGGATCACCTCAAGCCGGGGATGCGAATCAAGGCCTATGGGCCGACCGGTCTCTTCCATCTGCCGCGCCAGCCAGATGGCAAATACCTGTTCATCTCGGCTGGTTCCGGTGTCACGCCGATGATGTCGATGGCGACTACGCTTTTCGAGCGTGGTGAGGACCCTGACATCTGCTTCGTCCAATGCGCCAAACGGCCGGCCGAACTGATATTCCGCCGCAAGCTGGAATTCATGGCGGGCCGGATCAGTGGCCTTCAGCTGCATTTCGTCGTACGGAACAGCGATCCCTACGAGGTCTGGACCGGCTATCGTGGCACCTTTAACCAGATTATGCTGGGTCTGATGTGCCAGGACTACCTGGACCGCGATGTCTATTGCTGCGGCCCGGAAGGTTTCATGACCGGCGTGCGGGAGATCCTGATCTCCATCGGCTACGACATGGGACGCTATCATCAGGAATCCTTCGCGGCTCCGGCCGAGACGGTGGAGGAGATCACCGTCTTCGACGACCGCGTCCCGGCAGACGAGGCGCGTGCGGAAATCCTCTTTGCCCGGGCCGGAATCTCGGTCGAATGCACCGAGACCGACAGTGTGCTTCAGGTCGCCAAGGGCGCTGGCTTGCCGGTGCCTTCGGGTTGCAACTTCGGTATCTGCGGCACCTGCAAGGTCATGAAGATCTCAGGCGAGGTGCTGATGGTCCACAATGGCGGCATCAGCGAAGAGGATATCGAGGCGGGCTATATCCTTGCCTGCTGCTCGAAGCCCATCGGATCGGTCGAGATCGACGCCTGAGTGGCGTCGATCCATAGTCTGAAACGGGCTACATGGCGCACGAAGTGCGGACAACCTTGTACTAGAGGTGTCTATATCATGCGCCTTCAGCGTTCCGAGGCAACCAGCGCCAGAAGCGCACAGAATGCTCCACTGAGTCACCTTACTCATTTGCGCAGGGTAGCCCGCCGCCTAAGGGCCAAGGCCGCCCAGTGAGCCGTACAGCGACTCTCCGGAGGTTGCCTTTGGCAATATAGGCATTCCGGAGGGCGCCGGCGTCATTCTGATCCGAAGTCCAGTACAAGAACACCTATTTGCCGCAGACTCTCGACAAGAGCGGTGTTCGGATTGCTATAAGTAACTGAGGCCATTGAAAGGAACCTTCTATGCCTCATTCGTCTACTGTCGTTCTCCAGTACGCTAAGACCCGCCGCTCACCTGTGTCGCTCAACTTCACTGCGCGCGCACACACTGGTACACAGGCAGCCACCAAGGGGCGCATTGTACTCGAGCCGGAAGTCGATTTGCAGCAATACGAATTCCGGGCTGTGATCGACTGGATAGACGTGACTGTTGCCTTCGCGCGATTGACCCAGTTTCGGTATGTCCAGCAAGAACTGCGGAATTCGTTTCCAAGGGTCTGCTATGTCAAAGCAATCGACCCCTCGCCAGGCGGTTCTTCCGACGCGTTCGCGTTACGCGTTCAGGAGCCGAGATCTGTAGCTAGCGTTCTAGAAGGCTGCAGGACCCTCGCCGGCAGGTTCGGGGAGGCTTCAGCACCACTCGTGAACGCAATCGAAATCAGTGTCGACGCAAAGCCGAAGGTCCATGATGATCACCATCGAGCGCTTCTCTTGGGCGTTATGCAGCACACGATCTTCACGTCCCAGGACATCATCGGACCAAAAAGATCCAGGCCACGACACCACATCTCCAATGAAACTGTCTTTCTGTTCCCGAAATCGAGTTCCGAACGCAGGACGCTCGATATTTGGCTGCATTCCACCAAAGACAACCCAGCGCCCTTAGACAGCACGCTGTCACTTGGCGCCGTCGATGATCCGGTCCTGGTCAAGCTCATGGACAAGGTCGTCGACCGCCAGAACCAAAACACGGGCACCTACGATGAACTTGATGATGCAGAAAAACGCGTTCGCATCGAGGTGACTCTAGACAGCCGGGCATTGGGCGATCTTGGCATCAAGGAAGTTATGGATCTCGAAGACTTCTCCTATGTGGCGCTCCAGGGAGATTACTTCCAATTCAAACTTCCAACGTTCAAAGATGCGCGACACGAAAAAGCACCCGGGTTGAGGGCAATAAGACGTGAACTTGAACTAAGACGCCTCACTCGTTTTCTGTCGACGGGCGTTGTTGGCTTGATGTTTCGTCAACATGCAGAGAAGAAGTCTCGCTCATCGCACCTTCCGGAGCTGAGGCGCCAGTTCCGGAAGGATGGCCGAAAGATGCGTCGGGACCGACAAGGCAAGGGAACCACCGAAAAACTGATCGCCTACGAAAAGCTGAACCGCGTCGTCTCGGCAGCTTTGTGGAATCTCTCCAAGAGAGAGAAGACGGCGTGGAGGCAGATGGGGAGTGAATGAGCTTGGGGGAGGAAGGAGGAAGTCAGTATGTGCTTACTGAAGAAGTTATCAGGAGCGCGTGGTCGTCTAACACCTAGTTTCCAGTGCCCGCTGGGCCACTCGCAAGCGAGGACGCCATGATCGGTCGGCGTTTCGGCGGAAAAAACCTGTCGCGAGCCTTTCTCGTGGCCTGCCCCGATCGGGTGGTCCGGTTTCAATCTTTGGACTTGCCCGAGTTTGATGGAGAGCGTTTAGCTCACTTCGTGGGCCCTGCGCTCGAATGCGATGGGGGCTTTGTCAGAAGAAAGTTCCGGTGCCGCCTTCCACTGACCGCCTCGCTCGGCAGTTGGGGCAAGGTTCCAGTTTTGCTTGACGATTGCCAAGCAGGCTTAGGCGACCGCCGCTGAAATTCCTCGTCCGCACGTTAGCAGATCAGTTTCTTCTGACAACACTGTCTGACGTCAGCGCCCGGTGTTTCGTATGTGTTTACGAAGGAAAGAACGCGCGCGTGGGAGCTTTACGTTAACTCGGGTCTCCAAGAATCGCAGCATGTGCGCTCGCGCCGAACGCAGCTGTGCCAATGCTCATGATCGCTGGCCAAGTGACAAAACCAGATCCCGCGCCCCCTAATTCCGACGCGACGGACAAAAACCAGGCGGGTGGTGGCCTAAGGGCGATGGCCGCGAAACCAACAGATGCAAGAAGGAGCTGTCCGATCAGCGATGCGGCGGCCCGTCCGGGATGGCGCGGGCTCAAGCGACAGAATCCGCTACGGAAATGAAGAGCTGTTTCGACCACCGAGGGTGTCAGAAGCAGAGAAACACATATCGCGATCAGGACATCGCTCGAGGCAATAACCGCTCGAAAGCTGATCGGTGCACCGTACGCAGAGAATGGATCCGAATCAAGCAGGAGTCCATCCGCCCCAGCTTTCAAGATCGCCACAAGCGCAACGCTTGTGACTAAGGCGGTCTGCAGAACTGCCGCCTGAACTCCCGCGCGCAGGTAGCGGTACATCCTAAGACACTCATCCTTTTCGAGATCTATCGGCCGAAGCCTCGAGTAGCGCGAGCAATCCGCTGAGAAGTGCGAATGGTTCAGGCGGGCAACCCGGAATGTGCAGATCGACCGGCACCACCGCCTCGACCCCGCCCGCGATCGCATAACTTCCGGCAAAGCAGCCACCGACCTTGGCACAATCTCCGACGGCGATCACCCATTTCGGCTCGGGTGTCGCGTCGTAGGTCCGCTTCAGCGCCTCTGCCATGTTCCGGGTGACGGGACCGGTGACCAGCAGGATGTCGGCATGGCGTGGCGAGGCGACGAAGTGCAGACCGAAGCGCTCGAGGTCGTAGTAAGGGTTGCTGAGTGCATGGATTTCAAGTTCGCAGCCGTTGCAGGACCCGGCATCGACGTGACGGATCGACAGGCTGCGACCCAACCGTGCGTAGGCGGCACGCTCGAAGTTCCGGCCAAGCTCTTCGGTCCGGGACTCCGGTTCCGGCGGGGCCTCGGTCAAGGGCCGGTTCAGCAAGCCATCACGGATAAATCGCTTCATCGCGTCCTCTCAAAGATCGTGCCCGGAATAGGAACAGTTGAAGGATTTGTTGCACAGCGGGAAGTCGGCGATGATGTTGCCCTCGATCGCGGCTTCCAGAAGCGGCCACTGGAACCAGGACGGATCGCGCATATGGCAGCGCCCGATCGTTCCATCCGCCCCGAGCGCGAGCCAAATCAGGATGTCACCGCGAAAGCCTTCGACCAGACCCAGCCCCTCGCGGGCCGCGCCGGGTAGGGTGACCTCGGTCAGGATCGGTCCCTTCGGCATCCCGTTCAGCAGTTGCGAGATCAGCGAACAGCTCTGCTCGACTTCGCGAATGCGAATCCAGATGCGGGCGTTCACATCGCCATCCTCTCGCAGCGGAATCTCGAACCGCAGCATGTCGTAGGGCGCATAGCGCAGATCGCGGCGCGCGTCGAAATCCCGGCCCGAGGCGCGGCCGATATGGCCACCGGCGCCGAAGCGTCGCACGAGATCCTGCGTGACGCGACCGGTACCCACGGTGCGGTCGAGGAGCGATGCGGTGTTGTCGTAGAGATCGACGAGAACTGGGAAGCGGTCGCGAATGTCTTCAACAAGCGTACGGACAGCCGCGTCTCCCTTGGCGGCGAGGTCCACGGTCACGCCGCCCGGCACGATCCGGTCGCGCATGAACCGGTGGCCGAACGCGGCCTTGGACGTCCGCAGCGTGTTTTCGCGCAGCACGCTCATTTGCGCCTGCATCATTGCGAAGGCGGCGTCGTTGCAGATCGCCCCGATGTCGCCAAGATGATTTGCGAGTCGCTCAAGCTCGGCCATCAGCCCGCGCAGCCAGAAGGCACGTTTCGGCACGTGCGTTTCGAGCGCCGCTTCGGCAGCCTGGGCAAAGGCGATCGAATAAGCCACTGTGCTGTCGCCCGAAGTGCGTGCCGCGAGCTGAGCGCCGCGGGAAAGGTCCGCGCCCTGCATCAGCCGGTCGATGCCCTTGTGGGCATAGCCCAGTCGCTCCTCAAGCCGCACGACCGTCTCGCCCTGCGCGGTGAAACGAAAATGACCGGGCTCGATGATCCCGGCATGGACCGGACCGACCGGCACCTGGTGCAGGCTCTCGCCCTCGACCGGCAGGAACGGGTAGGACGCCTGGCCCGGATGCGGGGTCGCTGCGCCTAGCGGATGGGCAATCCCCCACCGGCCGTGGTCGAGCCACGGCCTACGGTCCTCGGCGCCAAGGGCTACCAGCCCGCAAAGATCGGTCGCTGCACGCTCCAACCGTTGCGCTGCCGCGTGGTGCTGCCCAACGGAGGGAAAACTGCCGTTCTTGCAGGTAACGCGCGCCACCGCGACGCGGCGCGCGTCGGGGTCATGCAACGCCATGCTGGTGGTATTTCCACCGGCCCAAAGGCTCATCAGCGTAAAGCGGCCCGCCACCAGCCCCCCGGCGAGCGCCACCCAGCCTTTTGAGGTGACGGTCGTGACCGGGCAGGGGTGGGCGCGAAGGTCGCGCGACCGGGTCCAGCTCAGATCGGGCAATCTCATCATGGGTGCCTCATCCCAAGAGCGCCGCGACGGCACGGAACCAGTCCACCATGCGCTGCGGCATGTGGAGACCGATCAGGAGAACCAGCGCCATATGCAACCAGAGCGGCACGAGCGAGCCGTGCATCGGCGCATCCTTTCCGGTCGGTTCGCCAAAGGCAAACCCGGTCAACCGCAGCAGGAGCGCCCCGAAAGCCAAGAGAAGGCCGAGAACAAGGACCAAGGCGAGAATCGGTATCCGGGCGAAACTGGAGGTGACGACAAGAAATTCGCTCATGAACACGCCCGAGGGCGGCATTCCCGCGATCGAGAGGACCGCCAGAACCAGACCCCAGCCAAGCGCCGGATGGCTTTGGGTAAGGCCGCGGATCTCGGCGATCGTTTGGGTACCCTTGATCTGGGCGATATTGCCGACCGCGAAGAAGATCGCCGACTTGGTCAGGCTGTGCATGACCATATGCAGAAGGCCGGCGAAATTCGCCAGCGGCCCACCCATGCCGAAGGCGAAGACGATGATGCCCATGTGTTCGATCGAGGAATAGGCGAAGAGGCGTTTGATGTCACGCCGGCGGTAGAGCATCAGGGACGCGAAGATCAACGACAGAAGGCCAAGCCCGACCATCAAAGGCCCGGGCGAGACGGCCGCCGCATTCGCGGTCATCAAGAGCTTGAAGCGCAGCACGGCATAGAGTGCTACATTGAGCAAGAGTCCCGACAATACTGCCGAAATCGGCGTCGGGCCCTCGGCGTGGGCGTCGGGCAGCCAGGCGTGGAACGGCGCCAGACCGACCTTGGTGCCGTAGCCGACGAGCAGGAATACGAAGGCCACGTTCAGCATAGCTGGGTCGAACTTGGCGGCGGACGCGATGAGATTGGTCCAGATCATCGAGGGCGTGCCCTCGCCGAGGATCGGTTGCGCCGCCATGTAGACGAGGATCGTCCCGAAGAGCGCCAGCGCGATGCCAACCGAGCCGAGGATGAAGTATTTCCACGCCGCCTCGAGCGCCTCGTGGGTACGGTAGAGGCCGACCATCAGCACCGTGGTCAGCGTCGCGAGTTCAATCGCCACCCACATCAGGCCGATATTGTTCGACAAGAGCGCTAGGTTCATTCCGAACATCATCAACTGGTACATCGCATGGTAGAAGCGCAGGTTCGCCGGACTCAGCCGGCCGCTCTCAATCTCGTGCCCGATATAGCTGGCCGAGAAATAAGCGGCGGTGAAGCCGACGAAGGAATTCAGCACGATGAAGACAATATTGAGGTCGTCCACATGAAGGTAGTCGCCCGGCGCGGGACGGTCTAGCACCAAGAGCGATGCCGCGGCGAGAAACGTCAGCAGGCTTGCCGCAACATTGATCCAGGCGCTCAACCGATAGCCAGGCATCAGGACAAGAAGCGCGGCGGCGGCGAGTGGCAGCACAAGCACGGCGGAAAGCGGGTCGAGCATCGTCATCGCCTCTCTCCGCGGAAATCGTCGAGCGCCGAATCGTCCACCGTGTCGAACCGCTCGCGAATGCGGAACAGGAAGACACCGATCACGATCATGGCGATCAGCACCGAGAAGGCGACGCTGATCTCGACCACGAAGGGCATGCCCTGCGCCCCGGTCGCCGCAAGGATCAGCCCGTTCTCAAGCGACATGAAGCCGACGACTTGGCTGACGGCATTGCGCCGCGTCACCATCATCAGCATACCAAGCAGGATCACCGAAAGCGAAAAGGCCAGATCCTCACGCGCCAGGGCACTTTCGGCGCCTTCCGTCAGTTGCAGCATCAGCAGGATCGACAGCGCGACCAGCCCCATGCCGGCCAGCATCGTCGGCACGACACCGACGACCGTCTCGACCTCGCGGTGAATGCCCAGCCTTTGAACCATCCTATGCAGCGCCCAAGGCACGATCATCGCCTTGAAGACCAGCGCGATCACGGCCGAGGCATAGAGGTGATGCGCCCCCTGAATGAAGGCCTGCCAGGCAACGGCAAGCGCCAGAAGCAGTGCCTGAAGGGCGAAGGTATTCAGAAGCGAGTAGATCCGGTCCTGATAGATCATCATGAAGCTGACCAGTACAAGGCTACCGGCGAGGAGATGGGAGATGTCGAAGGCGTAGCCGTTCATCACAGGCTCCGAGACACGAAGAGAAGAAGCGTTCCGAGCAGACCCAGCATCAGCGCCACGCCGAGGAAATCCGGCACCCGGAACACCCGCATCTTGGCAATCGAGGTTTCGAAGACGGCGAGCATCGCCCCACCGAGCGTGAGCTTGACGAGGAAAATCACGAATCCGGCCAGATGGGTGCCGATCCCCGAGGCTATGGGCGCCATGCCCCAAGGCACGAAGATGCAGCCGATCAGCGCGATATAGAGCAGAAGCTTCAGCGCTGAGGCGAGTTCGATCATTGCAAGATGCCGGCCGGAATACTCAAGCACCATGGCCTCGTGCACCATCGTCAATTCCAGATGGGTCGCTGGGTTGTCCACGGGAATGCGGCCGTTTTCAGCAATACCGACGATGATCAGCGCGATCATCGCCATGCCCAGCGACACCCTTATGCCGACGGCCTCCGACGCCATGAAGTTCACGACATTTGCAAGCTGGGTCGATCCGGCGACCAGAGCCACGGAAAACACCGTAAGGAGCATTGCCGGCTCCGCCATGACCCCGATCATCATCTCGCGCGATGATCCGATTCCGCCAAAGCTGGTCCCGACATCCATGCCGGCCAGCGCCAGGAAGAACCGCGCGCTGCCGAGAAGCGCGACGATGGCGATCAAGTCCGCCGTCCAGCTGAAATGCAAACCGCTGGCGAAGGTCGGCACCAGAGCCGCCGCCACCCATGTCGCCGCGAAGATGGCATAGGGAGAGACGCGGAACAGCCACGAGGCGTTTTCGGCGAGCACCACCTCTTTGCGCATCAGCCGCAGAAGGTCGCGGTAGGGCTGGATGATCGGCGCGCCGCGACGCCGGGTAAGACGTGCCTTGATCTTGCGTACGAGGCCGGTAAGCCCGGGCGCGAGCGCCAGGACGACGAACATCTGAAGACCCTGCAGGGCCAGGTCGCGGATCAGTTCCAAATCGCCAGCCCCATCAGCAAAAGGATCAGCGAGGCGAAGACGAGGCTCAGATACCGCCTGATCGTCAGGAATTGAAGGGCGTTGAACCGTTTCGTCATCATGCCGATGGCAGCGGCCAGCGGTAGGTAGACCCGGGTCCAGACAAGGTCCTCGGTCTTTGCCGCGTGGCGCGCCGGGGACATCTCGCCGGGTGCCGGCATCGCCACCGTCTCGCGCGACGCCAGCACTGGCGCCATCACGCGGCGGATCGGTTGCGCGAAGCTGCCGCTACCATATTGCGTGATCGGATCGGTGTTCGGATATCCGCAGTCCCAGGCAGACGCACGGCGCAAGCCCCGCGACGCGAAGCGATGCACTAGCCAGGCCGTCGCCCCGCCTGAGACTGCGACGAACACCATCACCAGAAGGCCGCTGTAGCTGCTTCTCACCTCTGCGACCGGGACGAGCGTGAACCACGCATTGGCGCGCTGCGCCGGCATGTTGGCCCCGACGGCCAAGTCAACCGCAGGCGCCAAGAGATCGATCAGGACGCCCGGCACGATCCCCGCCAGCACGCAAAGAAGCGCGAGCGCCGCCATCGCCCCAAGCGACCAGCGATCGACCTCGACCGCGTCGCGAGCCTCCTCAGTGCGCGGCCGGCCAAGGAACGCCACGCCGTAGAAGCGCACGAAACACGCTGCGGCGAGCGCAGCCGCAAGCGCGAGCAGGCCGCCCGCGGCGGGCACTAGGAACTGAAGCCCCGGCTGCGGCAGCTGCGGGCTTTGCAGCACGGCCTGGAACAACAGCCATTCCGACACGAACCCGTTGAGAGGTGGCAGCGCCGAGATCGCGATCACGCCGACAAGCGCGACAACCGCGGTGATCGGCATCCGGTGGATCAGCCCGCCGAGCGCGTCGAGATCGCGCCGACCGGTTGCACTCAAGACCGCGCCGGCTACCATGAAGAGCAGGCTCTTGAACAACATGTGGTTCACGGCATGGATGAGCGCGGCCGTCAGCGCGAGCGCGGCAAGCGCCGACATGCCGTTGGCGCGGAAGGCCAGCGCCAGCCCCAGTGCCGCGAAGATCACGCCGATGTTCTCGATGGTGGAGTAGGCAAGCACCCGCTTGCCGTCCCCGTCCACGATGGCGAAGAGGATACCCATCACCGCGGTTGCGACGCCTACCACAATCACCACCGGGCTCATCCACCAGGCGACCGGACCGAGGAGGTCGAAGGCGACGCGCACGAAGGCGTAAATCGCCACCTTCGTCATCACGCCGCTCATAAGGGCCGAGACGTGGCTCGGCGCCGCGGGATGCGCGACCGGAAGCCAGACATGCAAGGGCATCAGGCCGGCCTTTGATCCGGTCCCAACCATCATCAGCGCGAGCATGAGCGCCACGAGCGCCGGACTCCGATCGACACCCCGGATGGCATCGAACCTATAGCCGCCTTCGGCTCCGGCCATCAGGCCGAAGGCGAGAAGCAGGATCATCGTGCCAAATCCGGCCATGACCAGGTAGATGTAGCCTGCCTGCCGCGTATCGTCCGTCCGGTGATGCGTCAGCACCAACGCCCAGGACAGCAGCGACATGACCTCCCAACTCAGGAGAAAGGTGAAGGCATCGTCGGCCAGCAACACGAGCGTCATCGCGCCGAGAAAGGCCGGATAGAATGGCAGGACACGATGTGGCTCATGCTCGTGCCGGCCATAGCCGATCGCGTAGACGCTTGCCGCGAAGCCACCTGTCCCGAGGAGCGCGAGAAAGAGCGCCGAGAGCGCGTCGAGGCGGAGGTTGGCCCCGAGCCACGGAAGGCCGACCGGCACGGTAAGCAACGTCGGTCCGGCCCGTGTCGCCAAAATGTAGATCGCAACAAGCGACAGCCCCAGGCAGAACGCCGCACTCAGCATGTAGATCGACAGGGAGACATGGCGATTGCGGCGCATTGCGATGGCGGCCGGCGCCAACGCAAGGAGTCCGCCGACGAGGGCGACTACGACGTCAATCGCGGTCATTGTTACCCCCGGCGGGCGCCGTCGCCCCCTCGTGCGAATTGTCCGCGTCGGGTTGCTTGAGCCGAACGCCTCTACCGCCGTTGTTGCTCACGGCGCCGTCGCCGATCAGTTCCACCCCGCTCCTCTCGATCGCTGAAACAACGCGGGTCAGGCTTTCGACCACACCGCGTACAGTCCCCCGGCTCGCTTCCATCCTCTGGATCGTCGGCACCGACACACCGGCCAAGGCTGCAAGACCCTTCTGGTCCAGCCCCAACAAGGCCCGCGCCGCCTTCATCTGAGATCCCGTAATCATTTTCACCGCCGAATTACTTACAGTTCTAATAATTCACATCTATATTGATGCTTCAAGCATCATTATTAAGATTCTATCTGCAATTTCGCGGCTCTCGTTGCCGCGTAGATTACGAGAAGCTCCGGCGGGCGCTGCTTTCCTTCGCTCCGACGTCCTCGCGATCGACGGTCGGCTTATGCCGCCGCGGCCGGAGACTGGTAGACGCCGCCCCTGGCAATTAGGGCCCAGACGATCCGCGCCATCTTGTTCGCCAGCGCCACCCGCGCCTACGCCGACGGCATCACCGAAGCTGACGCTCTCTCGGCCCTGCAACAGCTCGATCCGCTATGGGACGAACTCTTCCCTGCCGAGCGGGCGCGGATCGTGGCGCTCATTGTGGAGCGGATCGATATCGATCTTGACGGGCTGAACCTGAAGATTCGGGTGGATGGACCGACGCACCTGGTCGAGGAGTTTAGCCTACACAACGCGAGAGTTGCAGCGTGAGCGACGTCCTGTCCATCCACATCCCCATTACGCTGCGGCAACGTGGTGGGCGCAAGGAAATCGTCCTGCCTGAAGGCTCGAAGTTGGAAACAGATCGTCCTCAATTCGAGAACACGCTCATCAGGGCTCTTGCCCGTGATTTCCGGTGGAAGCGATTGTTGGAGTCAGGCGAGTTCGCTACCATCGCCGAACTGGCCAAGCGTGAAGGGATCGCGCCGTCCTACATGACGCGCGTCCTGCGCCTTACCCTGCTCGCGCCGGATATCGTCGAGGCGATCCTAGACAGTATGCAGGGGTCGGAGGTGACGCTTGCGAGGGTGCTGGAACCGTTTCCGGCGGCTTGGCAGACGCAGACCGAGATCGTCAGCGGGCTCCGCTGCGTCGCCCACCAGGCGAGCCGACCGTCCCCTCCAGCTCAAGACGCGTTGCTCTGACAGTATCAGATCGAGGCTTTAGTTTCCTCTGGCGCCCTGTCTTCAGACTACGGTAGAGCAACGACCAACAATGGACAGCTGCTCCGGAAATACGGTTGGAATGGCGAAACTGCGCTCCCTTTGGTTCGGCGAGTTGCCCCTTGGCGAGGCATTCTGGATGTGGGCCATCACAATCGGACTCTTCGTCAACTTGACGACCAGCGTACTTTTTCTGACCATGATCGCTCTTGACCGACCGTGGGCGGCCCTGCTTCTCGGCTATGCACTGTCGGTACCCTACAACCTTCTGGCTACGGTTGGAGTCTGGCGATCGGCCGCGCGATACCACGGCCCCTCAAGCCACGCTGATCTTGCTCGTTTCGCCATGCTGATTGTGATGGTGCTGCTGACTGTGACGTAGTCACGCTCCGAGTTGCGCCATTGGATGCGAGCCATAAACGGCCCTCAGGAGACATTCACACGACCGGTTCAAGCTGCGATGCATCTTTTGATTTCCTGCCGTTCGTGCGCAGTGTAGCAATCGCGAAGAGCGAAGGTCGGCAGCGCGAACGAAGCGGGCCTTCTTGTGGCCAATCTTTTCGAGTTTCGGGTTGCATACACTGTGATATGTTTTCCGTGGGTAGGGTTGGAATTAGTTGTCCTCCCTACACGGCGACGCTGTTACCTCATCCCGTGCAAGGTAGTCTGCTCGACATGACCCGCAACCAGATGATTGCCCACATTCTCGAAGCCAACGCCGTTGCCCACAGTGCGGCCGCACACGGTCACCACCCCTTCGGCGCGGTTCTGGTCGGCCCCGACGACACTATCCTAATGCGCCAAGGTAATATCGACACGGTGCGTCATGCCGAAACGGAGCTCGCTCGCCGCGCTGCAGCCACATACTCGCCGGAGTTTCTTTGGTCCTGCACGTTGGTCTCAACTGGCGAGCCCTGTGCCATGTGCGCGGGTACGTTTTATTGGGCTAACATCGGGCGTCTGGTCTATGGTTATGAGGAAACGCAACTCCTTGCGCTGACCGGTGACCATGCCGAGAACCCGACCATGAACCTAGCTGCAAGAACCGTGCTCAATTCCGGACAGAAGACGATCGAGGTGCACGGCCCCTTCCCCGAAATTGAAGATGAGCTTCTCGCACCGCACCGTGACTTCTGGCGGTAGTAGCCTGCGGCTTGGCCCGGTCTCCAAGGGCTCTCAGCGGACTCCGGATGCGGCGCAGCACCTACCAAAAGCTGATGACCTTGGACGTGAGGGACGGCCCTGAGCTGACTTTCGCGATCGAGATGGTAAACGGCGGCTTTGTGAACGCCGTTTGAACAGGTGCCTCCAGGCAGCCCCAAATGCTGGTGGGGATAGTTGTGCCGTCGAAACATCTTCACCCCGCCGTAAATCCTTCCCGGCAACCGCCGTCAGATCGCGTGATCATCGACAAAGTGAAGAACGGCTGCAATCGACCTGAACCCGTTTGATCGAGCCTTCTTTGCGCGTTCCTTACGCGATCCAGCCCCCTCTCGAATGGAGCCTTTACGCACGCTCAAGGCAGTGTCCAGCACAGAAACCTATGGAGCCATGCCATGCTGGACCTTCTCTACATCTTCCTCGGCCTCGCGGCGTTTACGACTTTCGCGCTCGGCATCCGTGCCACCGAGCGGCTGTGAGGGCGGCACCATGTTCGATCTGATCCTGGGGCTCGGTGTGGCAGTGGGCCTGTTCGTCTACCTCGGCGCGGCACTGTTGCGGCCGGACCGGTTCTAAGGGGGGCAGCATCATGATCCTGCTTTCCTATGTCCTATACTTTGCCGCACTCGTCGGTCTCGCCTGGCTCCTCGCCGTATGGATGGCCCGGGTCTATTCCGGAGCCCTTCCCTCGGCGCTGCTGCGGACCGAGGCTGCGATTTTGCGGCTCAGTGGTGCCGCGCCCGACCGTAACATGGGCTGGAGCGCCTATGCGTTTGCTGTACTGGCTTTCAACGCGACCTGCTTCGTCGTGCTCTATATACTTTTGCGTGTCCAGGGCACACTGCCCCTCAACCCCGACGGCATTGGTGGCATGGCGCCTGACCTTGCCTTCAACACCGCCGTCAGTTTCGTCACCAACACCAACTGGCAGGCCTATTCGGGCGAGGCGCAGATGAGCTATCTGTCGCAGATGGCCGGGCTGACGGTGCAGAACTTCGTCAGCGCGGGAACTGGCATGGCGGTTGCCGTTGCCGTGATCCGGGGCTTTGTCGCGGCCAAGGACACGACCCTCGGCAACTTCTGGGTCGATCTGACCCGGTCGGTCCTGTAGGTGCTGCTGCCGCTGTCGGTCGTGCTGGCGCTGTTCCTCGCCTGGCAGGGCGTGCCGCAGACGCTGCAAGGCGCGGTGACGGCCACGGGCGTCGAGGGCGAGACAGCAGGTCATTGCCCGTGGCCCCGCCGCCGCACAGATCGCCATCAAGCAGCTGGGCACCAACGGCGGCGGCTTCTTCGGCGTGAACTCAGCGCATCCGTTCGAGAACCCGACCATCGCCTCGAACCTGGCGCAGATCGCTGTCGATCCTGCTGATCCCGGTCGCCTTCTGCTTCCTCTTCGGCCGCATGGCGGGGGACCGGCGTCAGGGCTGGGCGATCTTTGCCGCTATGGCGTTTATGTTCGTGGCGGGGCTGGCGGTGATCCATTTCTATGAGGTCGCCGGCAACCCCTGCGCTCGGGCTTGGCGCCGAACATGGAGGGCAAGGAGCAGCGCTTCGGCGCGATGCTCTCGGCGCTGTGGGCGGCCTCCACGACCGCCGCATCGAACGGGTCGGTCAACGCGATGCATGACAGCTTCATGCCGCTGTCGGGCCTCGTGATGCTGGTCTTCATGCAGGTCGGCGAGGTGATCTTCGGCGGCGTCGGCGCGGGACTGTACGGCATGCTCCTTTACGTCGTGCTCGCCGTGTTCCTTGCCGGGCTGATGGTCGGTCGCACGCCGGAATACCTCGGCCACAAGATCGAGGCGCGCGAGGTCACGCTGGCCGTGCTGGCCTTCCTGTCGATGCCGCTCGGCATGCTGGTCGGCGCGCGGCGATTGCGGCCACCGTTCCTGCAGGCGCTGGCCGCGGTGCAGGACGCCGGCCCCCACGGGATGAGCGAGATCCTCTACGCCTATTCCAGCGCCACGGGCAACAACGGCTCGGCCTTCGGCGGCTTCCGCGCGGCGCTGCCCTGGCACACCACGGCGCTGGGGGTCATCATGCTTCTCGGTCGCTATCGCGATCATCATCCCGATGCTCGCCATCGCCGGGTCGATGGTGCGCAAGCCGCTGGCGCCGTCACCTGCAGGCACGCTTCCCGACGCACGGCCCGCTGTTCGTGACGCTGCTCATCCTCACCGTGCTGATCCTCGGCGCGCTGACCTTCTTCCCTGTCCTGGCCCTTGGTCCCATCGCGGAAGACACCGCTCGGCTGCCGCCGGGCAGAGCTTCTGAGGCATCCCATGTCGAGAACATGCCAAAGACGGCCGACATGACCGGCCTCTATCCCGCCGCGATCCGGCGAGCCGTCGCCAAGCTCGACCCGCGCAGCCTGTGGCGCAACCCGGTGATCTTCGTCACCGCCGTCGTGGCCGCGCTGACCACGCGTGCTGGGCCTGCGCGACCTCCTGACCGGCGTTCCCGGCGCGGGAACCCGCCTGCAGATCGCGGTCTGGCTGTGGTTCACGCGTGCTGTTCGCCAACTTCGCCGAAGCCTTGGCCGAAGGGCGCGGCAAGGCCCGCGCCGACACGCTTCGCGCGACCAAGTCGGAAACCCGCGTGCGGGTGCTGGCTGCGGCGGACGATGACCCGGCTAGCGGGACGGAGACCGTGTCGACGTCGCTGCGCGCGGGCCAGTTCGTTCATGTCGCGGCGGGCGAGATCATCCCCGCCGACGGCGAGGTGGTGCGCGGCGTCGCCTCGGTCAACGAAAGCGCCATCACCGGCGAGAGTGCGCCCGTGATCCGCGAGGCCGGCGGCGACCGGTCGGCGCGTCACCGGCGGCACCACGGTCGTGTCGGACTGGCTGGTGATCCGGGTCACGGCGGAACCGGGCAAAAGCTTCCTCGACCGCATGATCGCGCTGGTCGAAGGCGCCGAGCGGCAGAAGACCCCGAACGAGATCGCGCTCAACATCCTGCTTGTCGGGCTGACGCTGATCTTCCTGTTCGTCGTCGTCACGCTGCCGGCCTTCGCCAGCTATTCCGGCACCACGATCCCGGTCGATCGTGCTGGCCGCGCTGTTCGTGACGCTGATCCCCACCACCATCGGCGGCCTGCTGTCGGCCATCGGCATCGCCGGCATGGACCGGCTGGTGAAGGCCAACGTCATCGCCAAGTCGGGCCGCGCGGTCGAGGCGGCGGGCGACGTCGACATGCTGCTGCTCGACAAGACCGGCACCATCACCTTCGGCAACCGCATGGCCGACGCGCTGATCCCGGCTCCGGGGTAGACCTGCGCGCGGCTGGCCGAGGCGGCGCCGCTGGCCTCGCTCGCCGACGAGACGCCCGAAGGCAAGTCCATCGTCGACAAGGCGCGCGAGGTTCTGGGAGCGATCCCTGCGATGCCGAAGGGCGCCGAAGCCGTGGCCTTCACCGCGCAAACCCGGCTTTCGGGCTCGACCTCCGGACGGACGCAGCTTCCGCAAGGGCGCGACCGACGCGGTGATCCAGCTGACTGGCAAGACCCGCGCCGCAGGCGCTGGCTGCACAGGTGGAGGCCATCGCACGTTCCGGCGGCACGCCGCTTCTGGTGGCCGAAGGGACCGAGATCCTTGGCGCTGTCCACCTCAAGGACATCGTCAAGCCCGGCGTACGGGAACGCTTCGCCGAACTACGCGCGCATGGGCATCCGCACCGTGATGATCACCGGCGACAATCCCCTGACCGCTGCCGCCATCGCCGCCGAGGCCGGCGTAGACGACTTCCTCGCCGAGGCGACGCCCGAAATGAAGCTGGAGCTGATCCGCCGCGAACAGGCGGGCGGGCGGCTGGTCGCCATGTGCGGCGACGGGTCGAACGACGCGCCGGCACTGGCGCAGGCCGATGTGGGCGTGGCGATGAACGCGGGCACCCCGGCGGCGAAGGAGGCCGCGAACCTGATCGATCTCGACAGCGATCCGACCAAGCTGATCGAGGTGGTACTGGTGGGCAAGCAACTGCTGATCTCACGCGGGCGCGCTGACCACCTTCTCGCATCGCCAACGACGTCGCGAAGTACTTCGCCATCCTGCCAGCGATCTTTGTCGCGGCCTATCCGGAGCTGGGGGCGCTGAACATCATGGGCCTCGACTCGCCCGACTCCGCCATCCTGTCGGCAGTGATCTTCAACGCCCTGATCATCGTGGCGCTGGTGCCGCTGGCGCTGCGCGGGGTGTCCTACCGTCCGTCCACCGCGGCGGCACTCCTGCGGCGCAACCTTCTCATCTACGGGCTCGGCGGCCTGATCGTGCCCTTCGTCGGGATCAAAGCCATCGACGCGACCCTCGTCGCCCTGAACCTCGCCTGAAGGAGAGAGACATGTTCAACCACCTTCGCCCCGCCATCGCGCTGACAGCGTTCTTCACCTTGCTGACGGGTCTTGCCTATCCGCTTGTCATGACGGGAGTCGCGCAGGCCCTGTTCCCGTCTGCCGCCAATGGCAGCCTGATCGAAACGGATGGCACCATCGTCGGCTCATCCCTGATCGCACAGCGTTTCGCGGGCGACGCCTGGCTCCACCCGCGCCCCTCCGCCAGTGATTGGAACGCCGCCGGCACGGGCGCATCGAACCTTGGAGCGACTTCGGCAATCCTGATCGCCACGGTCGCGGAACGCCGCGCGGCTTGGGAGGCGGCGACCGGTGCCGCCGCGCCCATTGACGCCGTGACCGCCTCAGGCTCGGGGCTGGACCCGCACATCAGCCCGGAGAACGCGCTGGCGCAGGTCGGCTCGATCGCCGCCGCACGCGGTGCGGACGCGGCCGCTGTGCGCGCTTTGATCGAAGCCGCCATCGAAGGCCCGTTACTCGAGCTCTATGGCGAACCGAGGGTCAACGTGCTTCTGACCAACATTGCGCTTGACGACGCCTTTCCAATGCCGCCCGCTGGAGGGGAAGGACCAGCCACCGAATGACGTCTGATGCCGAAACCCGCCCCTCTCCTGAAGCACTTCTCACGCAGGCAGCGCGTGAGGGGCGGGGTCGGCTGAAGCTCTTTCTGGGCGCGGCACCGGGGGTCGGCAAGACCTGGGCGATGCTCGACGACGCGCACCGCAAGCGCGCGGAAGGCGTCGACGTGGTGGCCGTCCTAGTCGAAACTCATGGCCGTGCCGAGACTCAAGCCAAGCTGGCAGGCTTGCCGCAACTCGCGCGCAAGCCGGTGATCCACAAGGGCCGCGCGCTGACCGAGATGGACCTGGAGGGTCTGTTGGCGCGCAGGCCGCAACTCGCCCTGATCGATGAACTGGCGCACTCCAATGCCGATGGAGGCCGCCACGAAAAACGATGGCAGGATGTCGAGGAAGTTGCTGGCTGCGGGGATCGACGTCTACACGACGCTGAACATCCAGCATATCGAGACGCTGAACGAGACGGTGGCCCGCATCACCGGTGTCCGCGTGCGCGAAACCGTGCCCGATGGCGCGCTAGAGATGGCGGATGAGATCGAGCTCATCGACCTGCCGCCGGATGAGCTGGTGGACCGGCTGAAACAGGGCAAGGTCTATCCGGCCGATCAGGCGGCCCGCGCGCTGGGGTCCTTCTTCGCAAAGGGCAACCTGACCGCGCTGCGCGAACTGGCAATGCGCGCTGCCGCCGACCGGGTGGACGCGCAACTGCGCGAGCATATGGCCGCGAACGCCATCGCCGGGCCATGGCCAACACAGGAACGCATCCTCGTCTGTATTAACGAAAGCCCGGCCGCGCGCGAGGCGATCCGGGTCGCCAAACGCAGCGCCGACCGGGCGCGGGCCGAATGGATTGCGCTGAACGTGGCACAGGCGCGGATGGAGGCGCTGCCCGAAGCAGACAAGGACCGGCTGGCAGGCAGCCTGCGCCTTGCCGAACGGCTTGGCGCAGACCTGGCAACACTCGAAGCCGAACATGACGTGGCCGATGCGATCCTCGCTTATGCCCGCGACCGCAATGTGCGCCGTATCGTGATCGGCCGACCACGGCCCCGCCCGGTCTGGGCGCGCTGGACATCCGAAGATGTCGCAACCGATGTCCTGCGTAAGTCCGGTCCGTTCGAGGTCACCGTCGCTTCGGAACCCGACGAGAAACCGACAGCTAGTCGATTTCGCCTGCCCAACCTTGGGGCCGAGTCGCGCGCGTGGGGCGAGGCGGTGCTGGCTGTGGCGATTGCATCTGCCTGTGCCTGGGCGGCGGACTGGCTGTTTCCGATCGCCAGTCTCAGCGTCATCTACATGACGGCCGTCGTCGTCGTGGCCAGCCGCCGGGGCCTTGGCCCGGCACTTGGGGCCGCCGTTCTGGGCTTCATGGCCTACAACTTCCTCTTCACCGAACCGCGCTACACATTTCAGGTGTCGCGGCGGGGCGAGTTCCTAACGCTTGGGTTGTTCCTTGCCGCCTCTCTGGTCACCGGCAACCTTGCCGCCCGCCTGCGCGCGCGCATCGAGGCGCAGGCGGCAATCGCCGACCGGACGAACAAGCTTTACGACTTCAGCCGTCGTGTCGCCGCAGCCGCGACGGCCGACGATGTGGTATGGGCTTCCGTCAGCCATGTGGCGACCACGCTGCGCTGCGAAGCGGTGCTGCTGATGCCGCACGGGGCGGACTTGCGGGTAGTGGGGGGCTTTCCGCCCGAAGATCGGCTAGATGTGCGCGACCAGTCGGCCGCGCAGTTCGCCTGGGAAAATGGCGAGCCGGCGGGGCGGGGGTCGGACACGCTGCCCACGGCGCAGTGGTTCTTTCTGCCTCTGATGGCCGGGGAACGGCGTCTGGGCGTGCTAGGCATCGCCTATGCCGACGATCGCCAGCTTGCCCGTACCGACCGGCGGCTGCTTGACGCGCTGATCGACCAGATCGCCCTCGCACTGGAACGGCTGCGGCTGACCGAAGATCTGGCCGCCACCCAACTGGCGACCGAAACGGAACGTCTGCGCACGGCGCTGCTCAATTCCGTCAGCCATGACCTACGCACGCCGCTTGTCACCATCATCGGCGCGGCCGGCCATCTGGCGGATGCCGACCTGCCGCCGACGGCCCGTCGCGATCTGGCCGAGAACATCCGCGAAGAGGGCAAACGGCTGGACCGCTACGTCCAGAACCTGCTCGACATGACGCGCCTTGGCCATGGCGCGCTGCATCCCCGCCTTGCCCCGCAGGATGTGGCCGAGATCGTCGGCGGTGCTCGGTCACGGATGAAGGATGTCCTGCGCGGGCATGATCTGCAGGTGGACCTTTCGCCGAACCTGCCGCTAATCCTTGCCGACGGGGTGCTTCTTGAACAGGTGCTGGTCAACATCCTCGACAATGCCGCCAAATATGCACCCGAGGGGACAGCGATCACTATCGCTGCCCGTCTGCTGAGCGTCCACGTCGAGGTTGCGGTGACCGACCATGGCCCTGGCATCCCGCTCGAAGATCAGGCCCGCGTCTTCGACATGTTCTATCGCATTGCCGGGGGCGACCGTCAGCGGGCGGGCACCGGCCTAGGCCTTGCCATCTGCAAGGGATTGGTTGAGGCGATGGGCGGCACGATCCGGGCAGAGACCGGCTGGCCCGACGGCACCGGCACGCGTATCGTCATCGCCATCCCCCTCCACAACCCCGAGGTCGCGGCGTGAGTCCAACAGCCCGCATCCTGATCGTCGATGACGAAGCGCCGATCCGCCGCTTTCTCCGCGTGGCACTGGAGGCCGAGGGTTACGGCGTCATCGAAGCCGGAACTGCGCGCGAAGGTTTGGCCACGGCCGCACGGGAGGCGCCCGCGCTGGTGGTGCTGGATCTCGGCTTGCCGGATGCCGACGGCCTGTCGGTGCTGCGTGACCTGCGGGTCTGGAGCCCAGTTCCGGTCCTCATCTTGTCTGTCCGCGCCGATGAGGGGGACAAGGTCGAGGCGCTGGACGCAGGCGCACAGGACTATGTGGTCAAACCCTTCGGCGTGAAGGAGTTTCTGGCGCGGGTCCGCGGCCTGCTGAGGGATCGCAGCACCGAGTTCGTGCCGTCCGTTCTTGGCATCGGCCCCCTGAGGATCGATGCCGCCGATCATTCAGCCACGATGGACGGGATCCCCCTTCATCTTACGCGGCGGGAATTCGACCTTCTTTGGATGTTGGCGAGCCACCGCGGGCGACTGGTCACCCAAGAGATGATCCTGCGGGCGATCTGGGGTCCCGCTCATGCAGACGACAGCCAGTACCTGCGTGTATACATTCGCCAGTTGCGCCAGAAGCTTGGGGATGATGCGGCAAACCCGCGATTCATAGCGACGGAGCCAGGCATCGGATATCGCTTTCTCGACACATCGGCGAACTGATCGCACGGTGCTGGCAGACAAATTCGAACCAGTCTCAGCTTGGACAGTGACGCTGTCCCTTATGCCGCGCAGAGACCGCGCCACTCAGCGAGAGCAGCGGCGCGGTTGGCCTTGAAGAGGTGTCTGCTGGAGAGGCAGCGTTCCTGGTTGAAATGGTTCGAGACGGATGCGTGGACGGAGGCGAACTTCTGCAGACTTCGCATTCGACGGAACCGAAGCATCTCCCGCTCCCGTCGTCGGAATGGCAGGTGGGAATTCTCCCCGCGGTTGTTCAGCCAGCGTCCGGTCTCATGCAGATCGGATGCACCGAGATCCTTCAGGGCCGCGCCGTAGGAGCGCAGCTTGTCCGTAACGAACTGCTCGCAACGGCCGTGCTTCTTCATGGCTTTCTTCAGGAATTTCAACGCGGCCTTCTTGTCGCGGGTCTTGGTGACAAGGCTTTCCAGCACCTCACCCTCATGATCCACGGCCCGCCAGAGGTAGTGTCGCTCGCCGTTGATCTTCACAAACATCTCGTCCAGGTGCCATCGCCAGTGGCTGGACTTCATGCCCTCGATGCGGCGCTTCCGGATCTCGGCCGCGAACATCGGACCGAAGCGATGCCACCAAAACCGGACGGTCTCATGGCTGATCTCGACGCCGCGTTCGTGCAGAAGGTCCTCGACATTTCGCAGCGAGAGCGGGAACCGGACATAAAGCATCACGGCCAGGCGAATGATCTCGGGGCCGCTGTGGAAATACCAGAAGTGGTCTTTGCTGCTCATTCCCTGAGGCTAGGGAACCGTCCCACCCACCTCAAACGGACACCTTTTGAAAACGTCATTCAACCATCTCTGCCTTCTAACTAACTCACAAGAAGGACTCTCAGGTTACGAGATCAATAGAAATCGCCTCGCATCGCAACCAAAGGCCTTCGTGTTCGGTGGAAGAAAGGGGTTGCTAGAACCCTAGGGCCGCCGGCGATGTTGACGCAGCGGCAGTGGACGTGTGAACCTAAGTGATGGGCATCGCTGCAGGGAACTCGCAATGCGCCGCATGCTGATTGGTATCTTCGTTGCCATGCTCGCGCTTATGGCTAGCCTGTCGAGTTCGGCGCTTGCAGATTCCCGTGTCGCGCTGGTAATCGGCAACTCGGCCTACGAGCATGTCGGACGGCTGCCGAACCCAGCCAATGACGCCGCTGATATCGGAGCCGCACTAACCCAGATGGGCTTCCAGGTGACTGAGGCGGCCGACCTGGACTACAATCGCATGCGCCTCGTCCTGCGCGACTTCGCCGACGCCGTGCGCAGCGCAGATGTGGCGCTGATCTACTACGCTGGGCACGGCATCGAGATCGACAACACCAACTATCTCGTGCCGGTCAATGCGGAGTTGAAGAGCGATCGCGATGTCGAGTTCGAGGCCGTCCCGCTCGACATGGTTCTCACCGCCATCGAGGCCGCGCCGGGGCTGAAAGTTGTGCTTCTCGATGCCTGTCGAAACAACCCGTTCCTATCGTCAATGACGCGCAGCGCCGTCACCCGCTCGATCGGTCGTGGACTGAGCGGAATCGAACCAGGCGGGGTGCTGGTTGGCTATGCGGCGCGGTCGGGAACGGTGTCGCAAGATGGCGATGGCCGCAACAGTCCCTATGCCAAGGCGCTTCTGCGGTACATCGGCGAGCCTGGACTCGAGATCGGGAAGATGTTCCGCAAGGTGCGCGACACGGTGATGGCGACGACCGATGGCGCGCAGGAACCCTTCACCTACGGGTCGCTGCCGGGCGAGGACCTGTACCTCGTCGCGCCCTTGCAGATCGCCGCCGTGCCGGCGCCGACAGACCCGGCCGAAGCAAGCATCGCCGCCGCTTATGCCGATGCCGAAAGCGCGTCGACGCTGTCGAGTTGGAACGCGTTTCTCGAAACATGGGCTGCCCATCCCGACAACCGCCTTGTGCAGTTGGCTATGGCCAAGCGGGACGCACTGAAAACCGAGGCCGACAAGAAGGCGCGCTCCGCAAGCCGCGCTCTCTGGCTGGAGCCGAAGACGAACCCCGACGGAACGCCGAACCTGTTGGCCGACGACCGTCGGCTGATCCAGGAGGCGTTGAACTATGCAGGCTACGACGTCGGCACACCCGACGGCGCCTTCGGACCGAAGACGCTCGCCGCGATTTCGGCAGCACGGTTGCGCTACGGGCTGTCACCGGGAACGCACGTCGATGCCGCTCTGACCCGCGCCCTTCCCGACGCCAAGGCCATGGCCGCCCTCAAGTCAGAAAAAGCCAGAATCTACGATGCCAAGGACCTGCCCGAAGGCGTTGAGCCACGGCTAGCCAGGGCGATAGCTTATTTCAGCCCGGGGCACCGCAAGATGCGGTTCGGGTACTATCGTGGCCACCTCTATATCGCAGTGATGGAGGGCTTCGGAATCGATTTCAGCGGCGCGAACCGCATTGCAAGCCAGGTCGGTGGACACCTTGCAACCATCACCAGCCGCGAGGAGGACAGGTTCATCTACGACCTGTTTTCTACTGATGAGCTTTTCATCCACCGCGATTCCGGCACCTTGTTCGGGCCGATGTTCGGTCTTTACCAGGTCGATCGCAGCCACGAGCCTTCCGGTGGATGGGCCTGGGTGACCGGCGAGGCCCTGAACTACCGCAATTTCAATCCCGGCAATCCAGACAACTTCGGCGGCTTTCAGCACTACGCCCGCTACTACGGCGGAGGCAAAGGCCGGCCGGCCCAGTTCTGGGATGACACTGCAGCGGGTTGGGGTGAGTTTGCCGCCTTCGTCTTCGAATTCGACTAGCGTCCGCCCGTGCACAGCAAATCCCTTATCGCCCGAATCTTGGAGAGCGACTTTGTGGGAGTAGCCGCAATCCTTGTTCTCGCCGCGCTTGTTGCCTCTGTGACAGTTGCACAGGCTCGCCGGTTGGGAATGTTGCAGGGCGCCGAATTGGCTCTCTACGACGTTGTCGTTTCCGCGTCTGCGCGGCCCCCCGATGCAAGCCGGGTCGTTGCGGTCCGGATCAGCGACAGCGACCTCGACAGTTGGGGCTGGCCTGTGCCCGATGTCCGGCTTGCCGGACTGGTCGGCGCTCTTGATGCCGCGGGCGCGGCCGCCGTAGGTGTTGACATCTATCGTGCGATGCCGACTTCACCGGGCGATGCCTCGCTGAAGGAGGCGTTCGCCGACCGCCGGGCCATCGCGGTCTACCGGTTGGGTGCGACGGACGGGATCGCCGCACGGGCGCCCGATTTCCTTGCCGGAACCGATCGGGCCGGATTTTCCGACGTGGTCCCCGATCCTGGGGGGACCGTAAGGCGCGCCCTTCTGGTGGTCACCGACGAGGACGGGGTCCACGAATCCTTCGCACTCCGCCTCGCACGTGCCGCACTGGGCCTCGACTCGCTCGGCGCCTGGCCAGAGGATCCGACGGTCTTGATGTTCGGAGATACGCCGGTTCCGCCGATTGCAAACGGATTCGGTCCATACCGGCGCATCGAAGACAGCGGATACCAGATTCCGATCGCGTTTCCGCACCGCCCCCTCGTGCCCTCAGTCGCTGCCGGGGATGTGATGTCGGGCGTCGTCCCCGCCGACGCGATCGCCGGAAGGGTCGCAATCATCGGCATCGCCAGCGACACGATCAAGGACAGCTTCCGCACCCCCATCGACCCCTCTAACACAGTCAGCCCGACCTATGGCATGGATCTCCACGGTGCCATCGTCGACCAGATACTCTCCTACGCCCAGCGCCGCGCGACGCCCCTGACGGCGCCCGCTCCGCAGACCGCGGCGGCCCTGATCTTCGCGGCAGCGATCTTTGGTTCGCTTGCCGCCTGGCTGTCACGCACGATGCTGTTGGCGCTCGCGACGGGCGTCATCCTGCCGCTTGGGATCGGCGGTGCCATGGCGCTGCAACTTGGCAGCGGGACATGGCTGCCAGCACTGCCTTTCGGTCTCGCGTGGCTCCTCGCCTTCTTCAGCGCATTTGCAGCTCTATCGGCACAAGCGTGGCGACAACGCCGGGTGGTCACGCAACTCTTCACCAAGCACATCTCCCCGCAACTCTTCGCAGAGATCTGGGCCAATCGAACGACCTTTCTAACTGGCGGCAAACCGGTGCCCCGAAGGCTGTTCGTGACCATACTGTTCTCGGACCTCGCCGGCTCCACGGCCGTCGGCGGCAATGCCGGCGCACCCGCCTATATGGATTGGATCACGCGATGCCTAGACGCCTTGTCCGAGGTCGCGACCCGCCACGAGGGCTTCGTCGAGAAGTTCACCGGGGACGGGATCATGGTGGCATTCGGGGCCCCGCTTCCACATGAAACGGATGCTGAGCACCGCGCTGATGCGACCGCAGCCTGCGCCTGCGCCCTTGCGATGGCAGGCGCGGTGCGTCGGCTGAACACGGCTCCCCACGCGCTCGGATCGTACCGCGTCCGAATAGGGCTGCATTCGGGCGAGGTGTTCGGCGGCACGATAGGCAGCGGGGGAACCCTAAGGTATAATATTATCGGGGACGCCGCGAACCTAGCGGCCCGCGCCGAGGCATTCGGCAAGCGCCACGCCCGCGAGAGGTATGACGTGATGATCAGCATGACGGAGGTAACGGCACGACTGGCAGCGGATGCGATTGAAGCTCGCGCGCTCGGAGTGCTGGACCACGACGACGGCCGTCACCAATTCGAGATGTTCGAGTTGATCGGGCTGAACGATCAGGCTCTGGCGCGAGGGAATCATGGCTCGGCCGAACGCTGAAACGCTTGGACGGCGCACGGTAATGGCCGGCTCGCTCGTTTTCCTCGCCACGCCTTTGCTCGGAGAAGAGGCGCCGAAGACAGATTCACCCCAATCGGGTAACGCCGATTCGAGCAGCGTGGTCTTTGTCCCACCCAAGTCCGGTCGCCCGGCCGACCGCGTCGGGGCTGGTACGCGCAGCATTCGCTCTGGCGAGTCACTGCTGACCTTGCTGGTGCCAGAGGGCGGTGGTCTGACGACACTGGCCAAGCCACCGCTGATCTGGCGGCTGAACGCAGCGGCGTCGGGTCGCATGAGCGCTCGGATCGACTCGATTCCATCGGACTCAAGCAGCGTCGGGATTCAACTCAAAGGCAAGCTGCGCAAGGGTTGGTACGCACTCGCCCTTGATCGCTCGAAGCTGTCCCTCGCTCCGGGGAAAATTTATCGCTGGGAGGTCACATTCGATCCGGCGCCCGCCGACGCGACGACCGATCGGCGTACCAGCTATGTTGAGTGCGTGGACAGTCCGGCAGGCGTCCTTGGCGCAGCCCGCGATGCGGCGGCCGCTGGGCTTTGGTTTGACGCGCTGGTTCCAATGGTGAGCGTGGATCTATCCGGCCGCGTCCGCGTGCTCAACCCAGAGCGGTTGAAGGAGCTGATGGTGTCCGCGGGACTGGAGTTGCCCGAGTAAGCGGTTTGCAGTACGCGCTGCGGCTCTGTCAGATTAAACAGGCTCGTCGATCTTCCACCGCCCGGAGCTTCGCATCTCCGGCATAACTCCCGTCTTCGCTTGGCGACCACCAAGCTGCGCGACAAGAGGGCAGCTGAAATTCCTCGCTCAAACCTTAGCAGATCAGTTTAATCTGACAATGCCGGCTACCGCGCTCATGCAGTAAGTACTCCCTATTCCTCAGCGAAAGCGGAAACCGGACCGACTTGATTACCCCTAGGCGGACTAGCTCAGGGCTGGCTTTGAAGCACCGAAATGGGCTGCGTTTCTTCCAGACTAAAAGCCTCAAAACAGCCACTCCTGGCTCTAGCTGGTCTCTTCTGACCAAGCCTTGAACTGGCACGTCATGCCGACGCCCGCGCAATGAGCGCCATGCGCGTTTCAACGCCGAGCCTGCGAAACATGTTTTCCAGATGTTTCTGCACGGTGCGGGCGCTAACCATAAGGATGACTCCAATTTCTGCATTGGTCTTGCCTGCGGCAACAAGGACGACGATCTCCCGCTCGCGCGGTGTCAACTGCAACCCAGAGACAGCGACAGCATTAGCAATAGGCCCCGCTTTCAGCACCACATAGCCGCCTTCAGGATCAGGAATGAAATTCGCGGACAGCTTCAAACCGGACTGAATTTTTATGAAGCTGCGCCAAGTACGGCTCAGGGCGCGACTCATGCCCCAGTTGCGGTTTTCAAAAAAGACCTCGGCCAAGGGCGGTGGCAGGCCGCCCGACCAATCCGCATCGTCCGGGAAGAATTGCCGGAGAACCTTTCGTGCAGCAGCGTCGGCAGTCACCGTACCATCGAACGCGACCCGAAGCACATGCCAGCCTCCGGAGCTATCAAGACTTGTAATCGAAGCGAAATTGACGTCAGCATCCTTGCGGCCGCCGTCACGCGCCGAAAGTGACATGGACAGCCCCTCAGCCTGGAGGCGCCCCCAGAAATCGCGCCACCACCAGCCGTGAACAAAGTACTCCCCGGCTGGCAATGAGTCAATCAAGGGAGCTCATGCAAGCACCAGCACCGCTGGCCCCGAGGCGGCGTCAGTGACACCCGTCTCGCCCGCGACGAGCACATGTCGAAACGTGTCAAGCGTGGTCAGCATCTGTGGCATGGCCGCCTTCATCGCCTTCTCATCCTCCCATTCTCCGATGAGGCAATAGGCGCCGTTACCGGTATGCACGATTGCTCCCTGACGGAGGCCGGGCCAACTGATCTTGCCAGGCTGGTGTGCTTCAAGAAAGGTCCGGTCCATGCCCGGCTTCACCTTGAAGTGCACGATATTGTAATAGCTCATGATCTTTTCCCCGCGCTCATGCCACACGAGTCGCATTGATGAAGTTTTCAATTGGCGGCTTGCCAACTTGAACCATGAGCACATCGCAGCTGATCTTGTCGCCCTTGACGACGCCCTTCCAGATCAGCTTTCCATAGCGCGGGCTTCGCGTTTCTGCGTCGAAATGCACGGCGTCGCCTTGCATGATCGCGGAGTAGACGGTGTCGCCATAGCCATACTGATCGCAGGCCGAAGAGTGGAAGCGCCCGTCCGAAAAGCTCAGGGTGTCTTCATCGCCGCTTGTTTTGCCCTTCTCGATGAACATGCCGCGATAGGAATTGCCATCGAGAAGGGCAGGCGTTTCGGTGTGCTCATGGCCGGCGGCGTAGTCGATCATACCTTGGAAATCGACGACAATGGCGGGCTCTTCGCCAACGGTCCAGGCGTCGTGGCCGCTCGGCAAGAGTGAAACGTCGCCAGGATTGCAGTCGAACTCGGACCCGTCATCCATCTTGATGTGCAGGACACCTGAAACATGATACTGAAAGTGCGGCGCTTCACAGCTTTTGGTATTGGCGATGGGCTGAACCGAGTTGGCCCAGCGCCAGCCTGGTTCGAAGATGGCGCGGCCGATGGTGGCCCCGCCGATTTTCGTGAGTTCAAGCCGCCCCTTGGGGAAATCACGGACCTCGTCGGGTTTGTTGAAACTCTTGACCTGTGCAACCGACAAGGCTGCAGACAGTTCTTGCTGGTTCATGGACATAACAGTTCTCCTGTGTAGCCGCCACCTGTTGTGGGGTACCCAAGTTACTATCTTGCCGCAGGACTTGATCGTTATACGCATTCAGGCGTAGCTGGCGATGAGCACGTGGCTGGGTGCTAGCAGACGAATTCGAACCAGTCTTCGCTAATCGGGTTGCATCTGTGAAGTCCTTCAGGCGGATTCACCGTGTAAACTGGTGCCGAAATTTGATCCCCTGAGTTTTTCGGATAGGACTTTGATTTTAAAAGGAAAACCGCGATCTAGGTGGGGTCAGGATCGGCGCCGAAGTTGACTCCGACCTGAACAAAGAAAATTCAATCAAATCAAGTTTGTATGTGATGTCTGACGGGGTCAAACTTCGGCACGATGACGTAATTGCTGCCGGCGCTTCCCATGACCAGCGGCATCGCCACGATAGACGGGCTCACACCCCCAATCGAGGATACCGCAATGAAACAGTATGTCGGGCTGGACGTGTCGCAGAAGGAGACTTCGGTCTGTGTCGTGGATGAGACTGGCCGGCCCATCTATCAGGGCCGCGTGGCATCCGACCCCGGTGCCCTGGCGGCGGCGTTGGGCAAGAAAGCACCGGATGCCGAGCGCATCGGCTTCGAGACTGGCGCCATGTCGAGTTGGCTCTGGCACGAGCTCCGGCGGATCGGCCTGCCGGTGGTCTGCATCGACGCCCGCCACGCCCATGCCGCGCTCTCGGTGCGGATGAACAAGAGCGACGAGAACGACGCGCGCGGTCTCGCCGAGTTGGTCCGGATCGGCTGGTATCGCGAAGTTGCGGTGAAAAGCGAGGCCAGCCAGCAGGCCCGATCGCTTCTGATCACCCGGTCACGCCTGGTGCGGATCCGGCGCGACCTCGAGAACCAGGTGCGCGCCATGCTGAAGGAATGCGGGCTGATCTTCCCTCGCTCGATCGGCGGGCAGTTCCGGCGCCGGGTGGAAGAGCTGTCCGGCGATGGACATGTCCTGTGGCCGGTGCTGCTGCCGCTGCTCTCCGTCCACACGCATGTCTGCGATGAACTGGATGGGCTTGATCGAAGAGTTCGCCAACTCGCCAGGGAGGACGACACCACCCGCCGGCTGATGACGGTGCCGGGGATCGGCGTGGTGACCGCCCTCACCTTCCGCCACACGATCGACGACCCCTCGCGCTTCAGAAGTGCGGCGACGGTCGGCGCCTACCTCGGCCTGACCCCACGTCGAAGGCAGTCCGGCGAAACCGATACGAACGGCCGAGTGTCGCGATGGGGCGACCGGCTGCTGCGGACCTATCTGTTCGAAGCGGCCAGCGTCCTGCTGCACCGGACCAAGAGATGGTGCGCACTGAAGGCATGGGGCCTGCGCCTCGCCAGGCGCAACGGCATGAAGAAGGCACAGGTCGCGGTGGCCCGGAAGCTGGCCGTGATCCTCCACTGCATCTGGGTCGACGGAACGGTCTTCGAATGGGGGACAAGACATGCCGGCATGACCGACGCTGACCCACCCTGAGATTGCAGGCCTGACGCCAGACCTGTGATGTCCCGCCGGGACGGTGGTTGCGGTGACCTCGTTCAATCGGCTGCAGGCCCGCAAGGCACCTGCGTTGCGTACGTTGAAGGCACCCGACCCGAACATCAACATGAGGCCATGACCTCGAAAAGGACCATGACCCCGGCACGGATAGAGAAACAGGCTTGACGAGGAACCGCAATTAAAGGGCCGATTGACACCGTCGGTAAGTGGTTGTGGACCGAGGCATGGATTGAGGCGAACTTCTGCGGCGTTCGCATGCGCCGGAACCGCAGCATCGCTCGCTCCTGTCGTCGGAACGGTAAGTGCGAGTTCTCGGCCCGGTTGTTGAGCCACCGACCCATCTCGCGGTCAAGCAACAAGATTCGTGGGCATCCTCTCCCTCGAAAGGGATGGGGAGACCTGAGTTCTACTTTGCCGGCAATCCCGCGGAGATCAGGTCGGTGACCTGCCGGTCGATGATGGCGGGATCCTTGTGGAACGTGAAATCGCGCCAGCCGACCGCAGTGATCCAGGGGAGCATGGCCTTCGCCTTCGCCACCTCTGCTTTCGCCTGGTCGGGTTTTCTTAGATGCATGTAGTTGACCGCGCGGAGCATCGGGACCATGGCGGTCAGGTCGGACGTGTTCTGGAGTATCGCGGCCGATTCCGCGTAGCGTTCCACATCAGTCAGCGCCTGCGCCTTCAGCGACAAATAGTATTGGGCGAAGTTTGGGTCGTTCTTCAGCCCGTACTCGGCTCGCTCGAACGCCTTTTCGGTCTGGCCGAGCCATCGGGCAGCGCACGACAGGTCGCCGACAAGAAAGGCGTCGCCGGGAGCGAGCGTCAGCACCTCGTCCACTGCGCGCTGCATCTGGTCGAACCTGCCCTCGTGCCCGTTGACATAGATCGAGGCCCAGAGGCAGCTCTTGCGTTCGTCCGGCTTCAAGTCGGGCCGTTTCAGGGTCTCCCCCAGGATCTCCGACGCCCGCCGCCAGTGTTCGTCCGTCACCGTGTCGAACACGTAGGTGGCGATGAGCGTATGGTCCCAGGCGAGGGCACACTGCAGGAGCCCCGAGCCGGGATACTTCGTCAGACCCTCCTCGGTGATCCGCAGCGCCTCCGCCGAACTGGCGGGCGTCCATTGCTGGAAGAATGAATTGGAGCGCAGGTAGTAGTCGTAGGCCTCAAGCTGCGTAGCTTCCTTCTCCCAGACGAACTTGTATTCGTTCTGGTACATCACGCCGCGCTGCCCGCCGAGCGTGCCGACGATCCGCTCCGCGACCTCGTCCTGGAGCGCCAGTGGGTCGGCGCCGGTCCTGTCGAACTTCTCTGCCCAGACATTCTCTCCAGTCCGCGCGTCGATCAGTTGCGCCGTCACTCGGACCCGGTCCGCGTCCTTCCAGATACTGCCCTCGATGATGTATCCGGCGTTCAGTTCCTTCCCGATCTGGCGTACGTCCGTCGCCTTGCCCTTATAGGCATAGCTGGAATTGTGCGAGATAACGCTGAGCTCGGTTACGCCGGTGAGGAGAGAGATCAGGTTGTCGGTCATCCCGTCGCTGAAATAATCAAGCTTCGGATCGCCGCTCATGTTCGCGAACGGCATCACCGCGATGACCTGGTTCTTCAGCGTCGCAGGCTGGGGGGCCAGGGGCTGGGCGGACGCGGGCCGCGCTGCCTCGGCCACGGCGGCCGAGGGCTCCGCGCCGTGGCGCTGCCAGAGGAACAGGCCGCCCCCTGCGGCCGCCATCACCAGGACCAGCCCGACAATCACCGGCGTCAGCCCCCGCTTTGGCGCCTGTCCCGGCGCGGGCGCGGGCTCCACAGGACTGGCCTCCAAAAGCATTCCGTCCATGTGGACCCGGTATGCCTCGACCGGCTCAACCAGGTTCTTGACCTTCTGAGCGCCCATGACCTCAAAGCCGAGGGCGAGCTTTTTCTCCACCTCCCGCGCCACCTTCGCCGAAACCCAGATGCCGCCCGGCTCGGCAATCTGCTCCAATCGCGCCGCGACGTTCACGCCCTCCCCGAACCGGTCGTCCCCCTCGACGATCACCTCGCCGAGGTTCACCCCGATACGGACCACGGTCCGCTGCTCCTCCGGAACATCCGCGTTCCGTTCGGCGAGGCCGCGCTGGAGCGCCACCGCGCATTCCACCGCCTCCACGACGGAGGAAAACTCTGCCAGCAGACCGTCCCCCATCAGCTTGAAGATGTTGCCATGGTGCCGCGCGATGGTGGGCTCGAAGAGGTCCTTGAGGCCCTGCTGCAGCCTCTGATGGGTCCCGGCCTCGTCCCTTTCCATCATCGCAGAATAGCCGACCACGTCGGCGGCGAGGATGGCGGCAAGCTTGCGGTCCATGCGGGAGCTCCTTGAGGCCTGGAGCATGATCGCGACCAGACTAGCGCAATGCGATGCGCCTGTCAGCGGCACCCTGCGCCAGCAACCGGGCGGGACAGGACGGGAAAGGGTGAGTGTTGCGCGGGCAATCCCGCTGCGATCAGGTCAGCCACCTGCTGGCCGCTGACGGTGGGGTTGCGCCTAAAGCGCTTTGCCCAGTCTCTCGGAGTGCGAGCACATGCAGCAGATCCTCGACGTTCCGTAGCGACAGCGGGAACCGAATGTACAGCATCACGGCCAGGCGGATGATCTCCGGACTGCTGTGGAAATACTTGAAAGGGTCGCGTTTCGTCATCCATGGAGGCTACGAGGCCGAACCGGCTATCTCAACCGGATTCCTTCTGACAGCGCCCCCCGGGCATTTGTAAGCGACTGATGCTGCCGTTGCCCCGTTGTTTATGAACAGCCGCTACGAGAGGAACTGCGTGTTGGCTGGCAGGACCACGGAGCGCTTAAGCACGACCTAAATCGCCCGAGGGGACCTTCCAATTTTCTAAAACCAAGCTCTCGAATTTCCCGGATATTCCTTTTCAATAAAAGGTCCTATCCAGCTGCTTCTGAGAAGTGATCCGCCTCAGCCCTCGGATGTTGGCCCACCGAATGCCGATCTCCGAAGGTCCTGCGGTCGGATCATGGGGCTGTCGCCGGACCGGTCTTTCGGCGGCAGTCGCAGAATGTTTTCCGCAACTCCAGTCAGAACACGAAAGGCGAAACTACGATGATCAAGCAAATCACGACCGCGGCAACGGCGATGTTGGGCGCAAGCCTGATCGCCGGCGCCGTCAGCGCAGAGCCGGTGACCTTTCACACCGTGAAGATCCAGGGGCTGGACATCTTCTATCGCGAGGCAGGCCCTGCCAACGCACCGACCGTCATTCTGCTGCACGGCTTCCCCTCGTCGTCGCACATGTTCCGCGACCTGATCCCGCTGCTGTCCGACAAATATCACGTCATCGCCCCCGACTACCCGGGTTTTGGCCAGTCCAGCGCCCCGCTGGTGACCGAGTACGCCTATAACTTCGCCAATCTGGCGGGTGTGATGGACGAATTCATCACGACCGTGGGCCTGCACAACTATGTGCTCTACATGCAGGATTACGGCGGCCCGATCGGCATGCGGCTGGCCACGAAACACCCAGAGGAAGTGCGCGGGCTGGTGGTGCAGAACGCCGTCGTCAACGTCGAGGGTTGGAATCCCGATATCGTGGGAGCATTCGGCCCCGCTTGGCAGAACCGCACCCCGGAAACCGAAAAGCCGCTGCGTGGCGCCTTCACCGCCGAGGCGACCAAGTTCCAGTATACGCATGGTGTCTCGCGCACCGACCGGATCAACCCGGACGCCTGGGTCTATGATCAGGCGCTGCTGGACCGTCCCGGCAATGCCGAAGTGCAAGTTGAACTTCTGTACCAGTATCAGGACAACGTCGCCCACTACCCGGAATGGCAGGAATTCCTGAAGACTAAACAGCCGCCGCTTCTGGTGGAATGGGGCAACAGCGACCCCTTCTTCACGCTGGCCGGCCGTGACGAGTTCAAGGCCCTGGTCCCGAGCGCCGTGGTTCATTCCTACGACGCGGGTCACTTTGCGCTGGAAACCCATGCTCCCGAGATCGCCGCTGAAATGCGGACCTTCCTCGACGGTCTGCCGAAGTAAACGCACCTGACAGATCGGTGCGGGCAAGCCCGCGCGGTGGTGTCATTTGTGGACATGCGGTAATCGCGGCGCGGCCCTGAAGGTCCGATAGTGCTGCGATCCGGGCGCGGTGCCCGGTGGCTCACAAAGACGGAGATCGGGTCATGCCACACTATATCGGCCTCGACGTTTCGCAGCAGACCATTTCGGTTTGCATTGTAGATGATGAAGGGCACTGCATCTGGCGTGGAATATGCCGGTGCGACCCGGAGGAGATTGCCACAGTGGTTGGTCAGCACGCTGGAGCAGGTTCGCGGATCGGGGTGGAGACCGGCCCGATGACGCCCTGGCTGGTGCATTCACTCCGCGACTGCGGGCTTGATGTCGTTTGTCTCGATGCGCGACACGCGCGTGCCGCTCTGAAGATGCAACTCAACAAAACGGATGCCAACGATGCCGAGGGCCTTGCGCAGGTCATGCGGACCGGTTGGTACCGCGCCGTTCACGTCAAGTCATTCGACGCGCATCGGGTGCGAGCGCTCCTCGGGGCGCGGCAGCAACTCGTCGGGATGGCAACGCGCATTTCCAACCATGTGCGGGGTGTTCTCAAGGTTTTCGGCATCCTGCCGGGGCGGATCCGTGGGCTTCGCTTCGATCGCCGAATAGAGACCTGCCTTGCTGAGCGGCCCGACCTTCTTCCGATCGTTGCACCCATGCTGGCAGCCTGGAGGGAGCTGCGTGGACAAGTCGCCGCATTCGACCGATGGATCCGGGCAGCGGCCAGACAAAGCCCAGCTTGTCGGTTGCTGATGAGCGTGCCCGGAATTGGACCGATCATCGGCCTGTCCTATGTGAGCGTCGTCGAAGATCCCTCCCGGTTCAGGAGTTCCCGCTCTGTTGGCGCGCATCTTGGCCTCACGCCCCGCCGGTATCAATCCGGCGAGATTGACCGAAGTGGCCGCATATCAAGATGCGGCGACAGCCTCGTTCGAACGCTGCTCTACGAAGCGGCCATCGTCATACAGACACGTGTGCGGCGCCCATGTGCCCTGAAGAGTTGGGCCAACGCGATTGCCGCCAGGTCTGGCGCAGGAAAGGCTCGGGTCGCGCTGGCGCGCAAGTTGTCCGTCATTCTTCACGCCATCTGGCGATCTGGTCAGCCGTTCCAGTGGTCTGAACCGGCGCCCCAATCCTGAGGTCTTCGTCGTGACCTGTCGGGTCCGGTGACCACCGAACCGGGGGGCGAAGGTGCAGGCAACTGCGCGGCGAGCCGTTGGGGAGGCAAACAGAGCCTCACCTCGTTGTGGACCTTGCAGCGCCTGTGTCTCGAACCGGATGTTGCGGCAGCGACCCTGACCGCGGAGAGAACCGTGACCCCTCGTCCTTCGTGAAAACCAGGATACCTTGACAGCGGTAATGCGATTAGAGAACGGCTCCGGTTTTGCAAGGGTTTTCTTGAGCGACGTGGACCGAAGTAGGTTGCGGTCATTTGTCCGGCCTTTGAGCGCGGTGCGTCTGACCGCTGGCCCTGATGAAGTCCGCATGCCGAGTCCCAATCAGACCATCGAGCTTTGACGCCCAGACACCACCTCGGGGTGTCCCAGCAGCGGTCCCGTTCAATCATCATCACTCTCTTCTGCCCTTGCATCTCGTCGCGGCACCTTGGGGCGTCGCTTGTCTCCTTCGTTCAGATGGCCGGTGCGGCCCTGTAGGTTTCTCCCTTCACGAGCAGCGCCCACGCTGTGCGCGCCGTCTTGTTGGCAATCGCCACGGTCGCGAGCCGTGTTGGCTTGCGTTCAAGCAGGGATCTGACCCAGGCTCCGGTCCGGGTGTCGGTGGTTGGCGCGCGCCGTGTCACCGAGGTGGCGCCGACGACCAGCAATCGGCGCAGATAGCCGTTGCCCATCTTCGAGACATGCCCGAGCCGATCCTTCCCGCCTGAGGAGTTCTGTCGTGGCACGAGCCCAAGCCAGGCCGCAAACTGCCGGCCTGATTTGAATACCGACGGATCCGGCACGCTGGCCGAGAGCGCAGGACGGCGTGATGAAGATGTCGCCCGCGCAGTTCTCGGCACTCTTCGAAGGGCTCGACTGGCGGCTTGTCCGGCCCGAGCGGGTGCGGCGGCCGGAGCTGGCCGGATAGCTGCGGCAGAGTGACTCAGGTCCGTCATCCGGCATGGCCTTCGCCTTGGCCATGTGCTTGATCCTGCACATGAATGACGCCGCGCTTGCCGAAGAGAACGCCTGCCTGAAGGCACGCCTCGCCGAGACCGAGGCGGCGCTTGCGGATGCGGTCGAGGCGCAGCGGCGGCTGGAGAGCATCATCGGCGAGCTCAGGCGGGAGAAGTTCGGCGCGAAGTCCGAGAAGCTCGACGCCGAGCAGTTCAACCTGCCGCTCGAGGATGTCGAGATCGCTCAGGGCATTCTCGAGGCGGCGCAGGAGAAGGCGCGCGGTGCCCTGAAGGGCCGGGCGGCCGACGAAAGCCGCCCCGCCAACCGCAACCGCGGGCATCTGCCGAAGCACCTGCCGCGGATCGAGCGGGTGATCGAGCCCGAGAGCACGCTCTGCCCCTGCGGCTGCGGCGAGATGGTGAAGATCGGCGAGGATGTCTCCGAGCGTCTGGACATCGTGCCGGCGCAGCTTCGGGTGCTGGTGACGCGTCGTCCGCGATACGCTTGCCGCCGCTGTTCGGGCGCGGTGGTGCAGGCCCATGCGCCCGAACATGTGGTGCCGGGCGGTCTGCCGACCGAGGCGCTGATCGCCCAGGTGATCGTGGCGAAGTTTGGCGATCATCTTCCGTTTTATCGCCAGGCCGACATCTACACCCGGCAGGGCATCTCGCTGGACCGGGCCACCCTGGGCAACTGGGTCGGCCGCGCCTGCTTCCATCTCCGGCCGATCGTTGCCCACATGCGCGAGCATCTGAGAGGCGCTGACCGGGTCTTCATGGACGAGACCCGCGCGCCGGTCCTTGATCCAGGGCGGAAGCGCACGAAGACAGGATACTTCTGGGCTGTTGTCTCGGACGACCGTGGTCACGGCGCCGCCGGACCGCCCATCGTGATGTTCCACTATGCGTCCGGCCGGGGCGCCATCCATGCGATCCGCTTCCTCGACGGCTATCATGGGCGCTACCTGCAATGCGATGGCTATGACGCCTACGAGAAGTTGACCGCCCTCGAGCGACCCAAGGGGCCGTGGCAGCTCGTACATTGCTGGACCCATGTGCGCAGACGCTTCGTCAAGCGCTTGGAAAACGATGGTTCGCCGATCGCCGAGGAGGCCCTGCGCCAGATCGCCGAGCTCTACGGCATCGAGAAATCCGTTCGCGGTCTTGCACCGGAGATCCGGCTGGCCGCCCGGAAAGAGCTTGCCGCGCCGATCATCACCGCTTTCCGGCCATGGCTGGAAGCGCAGCTCTCGCGCATCCCGAAGTCCTCGAAACTGGCCGAGGACATCCGCTACACGCTCGCTCTCTGGTCGGGACTGACCCGGTTCCTGGAGGACGGCCGGCTCGAGCTCGACACGAACCCGGTCGAGAACCAGATCCGCCGCGTGGCCCTCACGCGCAAGAACGCGCTCTTCGCGGGCCACGAGGTTGGCGCCGAGAACTGGGCCATGCTCGCCTCGCTGATCGCCACCTGCAAGATGAGCGACGTGAACCCCGTCGACTACATCGCCGAGACGCTCCGCGCCCTCCTCGACGGCCATCCCAAGAGCCGGATCGATGACCTCATGCCCTGGGCGTTCCGAAAAGCGTCAAGCCGCGCCGCATAGGGGACCGGCAAAGCGCTTACCCTTCTTCGGCTCAAGCGGCGTTGCTTTGACAGTGCCCCTTCGCCGGGTGCTGCTAGGGTCAGGACTTCGGTAACGGGCCGTCTCAGTCAAGCTTTTTTGCGCATGCGGTATGTGACGTCCAAAGGCGAGTTTGATCTTCGGATCGTCTTGAGCCGCCCTGCATTCACTTCGGCCTTCGCCCGAGATCATCCCGCGTGCATGCTTCCGCCCATATCAAGGCCCATCCTGTCCCTCTTACAGGACCGGGTCACCTGTTCAACTGGGTAGTCCGGCCGCGTCCAGCACGGCGATCACCCGTTCCAACCTTTCAGGATTGCGGTAGCGGTTTGAGCGCCGGACCTGCTCCTGGTCGATGTCTGCCTTTTGACGAACAGCCGCCGCCACAGCGAGGCGAGCGTCATCCGGCCGTCCGGCAAATCCGTGGATGACGGCCAGCATCAGGTGGCCCCAGGTATCCTGCGGATTGGCCGCGATGTAACGACGCAGGCTGGCCTGCGCACCGGCATCGTCGCCGAGCCATGCCCGGGCATGGCTGATGTGAAAATCGATCCAAGTGAAGGTCTGCGGCGAAAGTCGGGCGGCGCGCTCTAGCACCGCAAGCGCCTCGTGCAGGTCGCCGGAAAAGATCGAGATTACGCCATAGAAGCCAAGCACCCACGCGTCGTTTGGACAAAGCCTGGAAGCACGTTCGCAGAGCGTCAGCGCCTCGTCATGGCGATCACGGAGCCACGCCGTGGCGCCAAGCATCATCATCGCTATGCCGCTGTCTGGGCGGCGCTCCAATACATCCTTGGCCATACGTTCCGCCTCGACCAGGGCGTGCTCTCGATCCTCACCTTTCGCGTAATACCGTGCGTCATACCACCAGGTCTTGCCGAGCAGCACCTTTGCACCAACATAGTCTGGGTCGATCTCCAACGCCTCGAACAGCAGTTCCCGCGCGCGGCGGTTGTCGGCTTCGGACCACCGCTCGTGATACCCGTTGGCAACTACACAGCGTTCCCAAGCGGCGAGGCTCCTGGTCTGACCATCCCACAGCCGCGCGTAGTCGCCACTGGTCAATTTGACCTGCAAGGCCACAGCGACCTGGCGGGTAATTTCTTCCTGCAACGCGAAGATGTCGTCTGCACGGCCGTCGAATCGGCCGCTCCAGAGCTGCTGGTAACCCGTTGACTGGACCAGCTTGGCTGTGACGCGGATCTGACCTGACGCCACTCGGACACTGCCACTCAAATGGACGTCGGCGGAAGAGCCGTCCTTGAGCAACGTAATGCCATCAATGAGACCGAGCGCCGATTCCAGATCAAGCGCGAGGCCGGCGGCGAAGAACGCCTGCTCGGCATCCGAGGAGAGATTGACGAACGGCAGGACTGCGACCGAGGGCTTTTCGGCGCCTGGTCTGGCAAAGCTATCGGCGGGTCCGCCCAGCGGAGGGGCATCTTCGCCGCCCCACCTCCACACCCGTAGAGGCCGCTCTATGTTCTTTAGCTTGATCTCGCCCGAATAGACGAAGGTCACCCCAACCTTGCCGTTCACTTGCGTGTGGACGACATCCGAAGTGAGAATGCCGCCCTTTGGCGCCTGGGCTTCAAGCCGAGCGGCAATATTGACGCCATCGCCGTAGATGTCGTCTCCTTCAACTACAATGTCTCCAAGATTAATGCCTATCCGGAATTCGATGGCCCGCTCAGATGCAAGATTGCGTTTGTTCATCGCTCGCTGGATAGCGACGGCGCATTCAACCGCGTCGACGATGCTACCAAATTCGACAAGTGCCCCATCGCCCATCGTTTTAACGATGCGCCCCCGGCGGGCGGCGACCGCGGGATTGAAAGTCTCGGTCCAGATGAGCCGCAAGTCGGCGACAGTGTTCGCCTCGCCTGCCTCCATCATTCGGCTGTAGCCAGCAACATCTGCGACGAGAATTGCAGCGAGTCGTCGCATGATCTCCTGTTGGGACATTCGATATCCGCTAGGCGAGTTTGGACACGTTGCTTGCCCCAGTGTGGTGGTCCAAGTTCATTTTTAGTGCATTGCCGCTGCCGTCTCAAGCCCGCTCCTCCTGATACAGCCTAACAAAGTCCTAAAGGTTTTCCCTTACTGCGAGATCGTGAAGGTGAAGTCATAAGCCGACCCTTTGGCGTCGCGCGCATGTAGCAGCATTTCGCCAGAGGCGCCCTTGTAGCCTCCTGTCCCGCCGGTGATCGCAAGCACGGAATCCCCGGCGTCGAGGAACGAGCCCTCGACTGAGATCTGTCCACCATCCAGGCTGTTCGTCCAGACACATTCCCAAGCCACGCCAACCACTGTGCGGATGCAATAGCCGTTGTCGCTGCCGATTTTGTTGGCATCGCTGGCGTCGAACAACTCATTGGCAAAGGTCAAAACGTCGCCCGGGCTATCCCCGGCCGCGCCGGTGTCGGCGACCGCATCGCTGGTCGCACGCTCGACGACGGTCAACACCTTCTCCCCGGCCTCCGCCGGCATCGCCAGAGCAAGACCGACGATGGCAAATATGGGAAGTCCCTTCACGTGCGTCGCCATGGTATCCTCCGCTGTCAAGAAAACAGTTCCAGTGCCGGGGAGCATAGCGCAGGTCGGCGCCCCTTGCACCAAGTGGATCGGTCTTGTCAGAGGAAACCGCCACTGTCAGATTGAGTAGGCTTGTCAGCCTTCCGCCACCCGGAGCTTCGCATCTCCGGTATAATTTCCTTGTTTGCTTGGTTGTCACCAAGCAGCGCCACGCGAAGGCAGCCGAAATTCCTATCTCGTGCCCTAGCAAATCAATTTAATCTGACAATGCCGACCGAAGCGATGCCACCAAAACCGGACGGTCTCATGGCTGATCTCGACGCCGCGCTCGTGCAGAAGGTCCTCGACGTGGAGCTGTCAGAGGGATTCGAACCGGTCTCACCAAAGGCAGGATAGCTGTCCCTTATGCCGCGCCGAGTTGACGCCACTCGGCGAGAGCGGCGGCGCGGTTCTTCTTGAAGTTGGCTCTGGAGTAGAAGCTGCGCTCCGAATTGAAATGGTTGAAGACCGAGGCGTGGACGGCGACGAACATCTGCAGACTTCGCATCCGCCGAAAGCGTTGCATTGCCCGTTCTCGTCGTCGGAATGGCAAATGCGAATTCTCTGCTCGGTTGTTCAACCAGCGACCAGTTTCTTGCAGAGCTGCCGCGCCGATCGCCTTCATGGCCGCGCCGTAGGATCGCAGAAGATCAGTGACGATGGCCTCGGGCCGACCGTACCGCCGCATTGTTTTCTTCAAGAATTTCAATGCGGCTTTCTTGTCCCGTGTCTTTGTGACGAAGCTTTCCAGGACCTCGCCCTCGTGGTCGACCGCCCGCCAAAGGTAGTGTCGTTCGCCGTTGATCTTCACGAAAACCTCGTCGAGGTGCCAACGCCATTGCGGCCCGGAACGCAGGCGCTCGGCGCGCTTGTTTCGGATCTCGGAGGCGAACATCGGGCCGAAACGCTGCCACCAGAACCGGACCAACTCATGGCTGATATCAATCCCGCGCTCGTGCAGCAGGTCCTCTACGTTCCGCAGCGAAAGCGGGAAGCGCACGTACATCATGACCGCGAGCCGGATGATCTCGCGGCTCGTGCGGAAGTACTTGAAAGGGTCGTCTTTCGTCATCCTGAGACGCTACGCGGCCACCCTGCCCCGCTCAAGCTCCTTCGCCTTGACACCACCTCTCGCGGATATCAAAACCGTGGACCCAACCACGACCGAGTGTTAGGCAGGCGCGAAAGCCCGGTTCCACGAGGTGTCAGCAGGCAAATATCACGTGGACAGGTGGCGCCAACATAAGCCTTGGAGACACGCGTCGTGATTTCTACAGTTCTTTCTCAAGACGAATTGAAATCTTTTCTCGAAGAAGATGAAGCCGACATGAGCGTTGTGTTCTCGGACCCGTCTTTGGACGACAATCCGATGATCTTCGTGAGCGATGAATTCGAGACGCAGACAGGCTATGCCCCGGACGAAGTGCTGGGTCGGAATTGCCGGTTTCTGCAGGGTCCCGATACTGATCTGCACGCCGTCGAAGCCATCCGGCAGGGCCTGAAGGCGCAGACGCGCTTTACCATCGACATCCTGAATTATCGCAAGGACGGATCGGCCTTCATGAATCGTCTTCGGATCCGGCCAATTTATGATCAGGAAGGCAACCTCATGTTCTTCGCAGGCGCGCAGAATCCGGTCTGATCATACCATTCGGGGGCAGCGCGTTCTGCGCCGTCACTGTGCCTGCGGTTTGCGGGCGACACCCATGTAAATGATGCTCCGCACCGGCAGTGGGCCAAAGACAAGATCGCCACGTCGGTTGATGCCTCGCGGGCCAAGTCCGGTCGTGGGACCGGGTACCAGTCCCGCGCACTCAAGCTCCAGATCCAGCTCCTTCGGCTTGATGAAAAGATCAGGGCCGTGCGTGCCCTTGGGAAGAAGGCGCAGAGTGTTCTCAGCAATAGTGATGGCCGCAAAACGCGCAAGGGGATTGCGATTGATCGTGTCGAACAGAAACATGCCGCCCGGTTTCAGAGCGCGCGCGACCTCGGCCAGCACCTTGGACAAATCGGCGACATGCTCCAGCACATCAACGCATACCACGGCGTCAAAGCAACCGTCGGCGTAGGGCAGGTCTTCGCCCACGCCCACATCATAACTGATGTGCTTGCCCGAGGCATCCGCATGGGCTCGCGCGGCCTCGATGGCCTTCGCAGCCGGATCGATCCCGGTGACCCGCGCACCCTTGTCCGTCAACGCCTCGGCCATGAATCCGCCCGCACAGCCAAGGTCAAGCACATCGATACCGGTCCAGTCGATATGTCGATCGAACCACTTCAGTCGGCCCGGCACGAGGTTCTTCAGCGTCCGAACCCACCGGATGTCGTCCGACCACCAATTGGCGGCCACCTCGTCGTAAATTTCCAGATCGTTGCGTTTGGTGATGGCCATCCATCCTTACCTTTGGGTCATATCTGGCGACCGCAGTGTCGGTTTGAGCGTGGGTTTACTGCCCGCGCACCCATGCGTCGTGCCAGCTTGGACAGGAAAGGCCGGATTGGCAGGAATGCCCGGTAGGCCACTTCCAGGGCAGGTGTGACACCCGGAATGCGGGCCAGACGCGCCGCCCACCTCCATCCGGGCAAACACTCCCACACTGCAACGAAAGCGCGCGCGCCAGACAGCAAGGTCCCATCAGCAAGCCGCACATGGAACCGTCGCGCAGCGTCGTCGGTCGACAGATCAGGTCCGAGTTCCGATTGCTCGGCAGTCACATCCACGAATTCAAGCCGGTCGCCGCCACTTCGCGACGCGTAGTGATCAATCTCGACCGAGCAAAGGGCACAGGAGCCATCGAAATAGATGGTTGGGCCGGAATTCCGGTCTGTTTCCTTTTGCGCTGCTGATGTGGCTTGCATGACAATCAGGTCCGTCTCATTGCACCGCATGCGCCGTCCTCCAATTTGCCCGACTTTACTCAGTCGCTGTCTTCTCCACTCAAAGCACCGAAATTCGCCACTCAATTAGCGAACCGATTTCAGGCGCAATCTACAGCTCGTGCGCTTCCAAAAACCACAGCGCCTTGTCGAGATCTCGCGACACCGCTGTCAGGATGTCAGCCGTATTGGGGTCTCCGACCTCGTCAGCCTCGTCGATCGAAGAGCGGACCGAATTGGCGACTTGGCCGTAGCGAATGACCAATTCCTGAACGTGGTCCTTGATGCTGTGAATATCGGTCGGATATGGCGGCAAACTTGTCGATCCGGCAACTGATTGGGTGGTGCCCATCGCAACGCCGCCGAGTTGCACAGTTCGCTCTGCCATCGTATCGACGTGACCATCCAGTGTCGCCCGGAACACATCCAGCATTTCGTGAACCGCAATGAACTGCGGGCCACGCAGGTTCCAGTGCGCCTGTTTGGTCAGGAGGGCAAGATCAATCCCGTCAGCAACCCGCGCGTTCAACATTTGGATCGAGGCTGTCTTTGCATTGTTATTCAGGTCGTTCGCTGTCTTGCGAGTGTCCATGAAACCCGTTCTCTGAGTAATTTGCAGAAAGGCGCCCGCGTACCTGGCGTCCTTGTAGGATTCTTTCGCGCGTCCAGTCGTTACTTGCGCGGGGGGAAGGATGACGGCGTCGATCACGTGGATCACGCCGTTCGAGGCTTCGATGTCAGCCGTGACGACATTGGCACCGTTCACGGTCACGCCGCCTTCGGTCATGATGGTGACCGTCTGGCCCTGCACGGTGGCCGCTTCCATGCCGTTGGTCAGGTCGGTCGACATGACCTTGCCGGCGATCACGTGGTAGGTCAGGACGTTGGTTAGGGCCGGGATGTCTGCAAGCAGACCTTCGACTGTGCCCTCAGGCAGCGCGGCAAAGGCGGCGTCGGTCGGAGCGAAGACCGTGAACGGACCTTCGCCTTTCAACGTTTCAACCAGCCCAGCGGCGTCCACGGCGGCAACCAGAGTGCTGAAGCCTTCTGTCGACGAAGCAATGTCGACGATGTCTTTCGAGTGGCCTTCCGCAAAAGCAGTTGTTCCCGAAAGAACGGCAGCGGCGGTAATGGCGAGGTAGGTGCGACGAAGCATATGTAGTCTCCCAAACTTATGTCCGATGCCTCAGTGAAGTCGTGGTTTAATTACGTCGCCCTGCGGGGATTGGATCAGTTGAAGTTTCAGATTTTGCAAATTGAATGTCGTTTGACTGCTGCCAGTCCTTGCGCGTGCAGTTTTTTCTAAAGAGTTTTAACAGGAGCATCTATTTCGTTCAGCAGAGTGCAACGGCGGGACGTCGGTTACACCGCAATGTCCTACGTGATCTTCCGCGGCAAGGCGACAGCACTCAGCAATACCTGACTCGCCGCCCAGCATCGGCTCTGCGCGCCATTCTCCAATCAAAGAGTGAACCTATTTGAGGGTCGTTGCGTATTAAACCGCAAAAGGAGAACGACATGTCCAAAGCCGTACTTGAGCGATTTGACCGTCCCGACACCAGTCTGGTGAAGCCCAAATCCCCGACGCATGTCGCCGTGGTTGAAGACATGCGCGGGAGCCTTGATCTGAAAAGGGATGGGTCGCAGCACCGCCGCTACACCTTCCTTTACGACGATCTGCAAAACTGAACCCATTGATTTGAGGCGCATCGTGTCAGGCAAAAAAGCAAACTGTGCTGATCGAAAGCTGATCGTCGTCCTCGGCGATCAGCTTTCGCTGGACGTGCGCTCTCTGCGCAACGGTGATCCGGCAAGCGACGTTGTTCTGATGGCGGAAGTGGCCGAAGAGGCATCCTATGTGCCGCACCACAAGAAGAAGATCGCTTTCTTGTTCTCGGCCATGCGCCACCATGCCAGTGCGCTGAGCGATGCGGGCTGGAACGTGCGTTACACCCAATACGATAACCCAAAGAACACCGGCTCACTATCCGGCGAGATCGAGCGCGCCGCCAAAGATCTGGCGATAAAGAGAGTCGTCGTCACCGAGCCGGGCGAATTCCGGCTGAAAGAAGCGCTGACGACGTGGGCCTCCAAAACCCACACAACCCTGGATATGCCGGACGACGACCGGTTCATTTGCAGCCACCAGGAATTTCGCGATTGGGCGTCGGGCAGAAAACAGCTCAGAATGGAGTATTTCTACCGCGAAATGCGCCGCAAGACCGGGCTGTTGATGAGCGGCGATGACCCCGAGGGCGGACAGTGGAATTTCGATGCCGAGAACCGCAAACCAGCGAGCGGTAGTCTTTTGATGCCGGACCCTTTGACCACGGCGAACGACGCGATCACGCAGGATGTTCTGGATCTGGTCGAGGCCAGGTTCGACGCAAATTTCGGCACCCTGCGCCCGTTATGGTTCGCTTGCACGCGGGACGGGGCACTGGAAGCGTTGCAGCACTTCGTCGACGACGCCCTGCCATCTTTCGGCGATTATCAGGACGCCATGCTTGAAGGGGAACGGTTCCTTTACCACTCCGTTCTCGGCCTTTACATCAATGCGGGGCTGCTGGACCCGCTGGAGGTCTGTCGCCGCGTCGAGCGTGCCTATCACGAAGGTCACGCGCCGATCAACGCGGCCGAAGGGTTCATTCGCCAGATCATCGGCTGGCGCGAATATGTTCGCGGCATCTACTGGCTAAAGATGCCGGATTACACGTCCGAGAATTTTCTGGGCGGCGACCGACCGCTGCCCGACTTCTACTGGACGGCCAAAACCGACATGGCATGTATGGCCGCCGCGATCGGCCAGACGCGTGACGAAGCCTATGCCCACCACATCCAGCGGCTGATGGTCACCGGGAACTTTGCCATGCTTGCGGGCGTCGATCCCCACGAGGTGCACGAATGGTATCTGGCGGTCTATGCCGATGCCTATGAATGGGTCGAGGCGCCGAACGTGATCGGCATGAGCCAGTTCGCCGACGGTGGCTTGCTGGCCTCCAAGCCCTATGCGGCGAGTGGCAATTACATCAACAAGATGTCGGACCACTGCGCGACTTGTCGCTACGACGTCAAAAAGAAAACCGGCGAAGGCGCCTGTCCGTTCAACCCGCTGTATTGGGATTTCCTGATCCGCAATCGGGAAAAGCTGGGTGGCAATCCGCGTCTTGGGCAATCCTACAGGACGTGGGACCGAATGGGCGACGACAAGAAATCAGCATATCTCGACAGTGCAAAGGCGGTTCTGGATGCCCTGTAGATCTGCATCGCGGTTTTCCCCGTCAGGCGCACCCGCTGTTTGCATCGCCAAGCCTCTGACACGCTCAAGGCGTGTTGCCGACTACGACGTGCTTGGGGTCTGATCATGACCCGGTTGCCGATCGAGAACGTCGAAAATTACCCACGCCCGCCAGCGCTTGAAACCGTGACCGCGCGGGTACTGGTGCGATTGGGAGGCGCGGTCGTGGTTGATACCACGCATGCTCTGAGGGTGCTGGAAACATACCATGCACCGACCTACTACATCCCGCGCGGCGATATCTCCGCACGACTCGATCCCGCCACCGGCGGGAACTTTTGTGAATGGAAAGGTCAGGCCCGGTATTTCGATGTCACCGCAGGCGATGTATCCGCCCGCCGCGCCGCGTGGACTTATGAAAACCCAAGCCAGGCGTTCCAGCCGCTGGCGGGGTTTGTGCCCTTCTATGCCGGAAATATGGCCGCCTGTTTTGTCGGCGACGAACGGGTCATTCCCCAGCCCGGTGATTTCTATGGCGGTTGGGTGACGCGCAACCTTGAGGGCGCGATTAAGGGCGCGCCCGGCACGCGGCATTGGTGATAGACGGTCATGGCAAATCCCGAAAACAAACCATGGCTTGAAACACGCCGCGCTGTCGGCACTCACGGCAGGGCCGTTCCCGCCGACCGCCTGTCCCGGCTGATGGGTATGGGCGGGCTCGCCGGTGGCATTTTCGGTAACATGCTGGCGAGCGGTGTCCGGGAAATGGCATCCGGCAATCGTCCGCGCACAATCGACCTTTTGATGACACCCAGAAATGCACGCAAGGTCGCTGATCAGCTTTCGCGCATGCGGGGCGCGGCGATGAAGGTAGGACAACTGCTGTCGATGGACGCAGGCGACGTGCTGCCGCCAGAAATTGCCCTGGCATTCGAACGCCTGCGCGAGCAGGCCGATCCTTCAGGGCCGCGCCGTAGGAGCGCAGCTTGTCCGTAACGAACTGCTCGCAACGGCCGTGCTTCTTCATGGCTTTCTTCAGGAATTTCAACGCGGCCTTCTTGTCGCGGGTCTTGGTGACAAGGCTTTCCAGCACCTCGCCCTCATGATCCACGGCCCGCCAGAGGTAGTGTCGCTCGCCGTTGATCTTCACAAACATCTCGTCCAGGTGCCATCGCCAGTGGCTGGACTTCATGCCCTCGATGCGGCGCTTCCGGATCTCGGCGGCGAACATCGGACCGAAGCGATGCCACCAAAACCGGACGGTCTCATGGCTGATCTCGACGCCGCGCTCGTGCAGCAGGTCCTCGACGTTCCTCAGCGAGAGCGGGAACCGGACATAGAGCATCACCGCCAGTCGGATGATTTCGGGGCTGGTCTTGAACCACTTGAACGGATTGGATCTGGGCATGACGGAATGCTACTCGGCCCCCTGCCCCGCCTCAAGCCGAGTTCTTCTGACACGACCCCCGGGAGCAGTCGTTCAAACCAGTTCAGACCGGCGGAATCCAAACCGACCATTCGCTGCGTTCGGTTTCAACAATCGAGACGCGAACAAAGCGGCCGGATCCTGGCGCAGCAAGGTTTCTTCCGCACTCACTGATCTCTCTCGCCGTCGCATCATCGACTTTGCGGCGGCGCGGATAAATGGCTTTCCGTGGATTCCTCATATAATTGACAACGTAAACGCGCACCAACAACAAAGAGAGCTGGCACAGGATGCTGCAGGAAATTTGGTCAACAATCGTAGCAGAGTTTTCTGACGTTCCAGATCTTGAAACGGCAACCAAGATAACTGTCCGTATATTGATAGCGGCCGCGTTGGGCGGGGTTTTGGGATACGAGCGGGAGCGGAAGTCTATCGGTGCAGGGATGCGGACCCATATGTTGGTAGCCGTAGGTGCGGCAATATTCATGATTGGACCAACCATGGCTGGGATGTCACCGGCGGATCTTTCGCGAGTAATTCAGGGGACAATTCAAGGAATCGGGTTTCTTGGTGCCGGTGCAATCATCCTTGGAACTTCCACACGAAAGGTCAAAGGACTGACCACCGCAGCCAGTATCTGGGCTGCTGCGGGGATCGGCGTTGCTGCAGGCTTGGGACTCGAAGCGACTGCGGTTCTTTCAACGATCATTGTCTTGTTCGTTCTCGCAGGTGTTCCGCTGATAATGAAGCGGGCTCGACAAACGCCCTATGATGAAGGTCGCGAATCTAAGCCAGTTGATGAGTTGAAAGAATAATCGCACTTCAAAGCCGCGTTGGTTGATCGCAGGGCGATGTAACGTGAGCCGGGCCGCCTCGCGCCCGTCAATCATCGCCATCGTGACGGCGCCGTGCGAGACGCCCCCCATCACCGTGTCTGACACGAAATGCCAATCAGCAGAGATTTCCAAGACATCTTCCTTTCCAACAAAGCGCCACGCCACGGCCATTGAGAAAGCCAGTTAGGCCACCGCGTGCGAAAACACAGGTTTCGGAGACGCGATTTGCCTGACCGGCCGAGGCGTAGGATTGCTGCACAGCACCTTCGTGCTATCTCTGGGCAAACGGTCCTGCCCGGGAGCATCATGAACGATCGTCCGAAAAATCCGTCCATGGCACCGGCATCGTCCGGCAGGTTCCGCCGATGAGTTCAGTTGCCGCGGCAAACCGCTACCCGCGGGTCAGCCTCTATGCGCTGATGCTCGCTGCGGCGGGCATTCCGCTCTACATCCACCTGCCCCGGTTCGCCTCGGTCGATCTCGGCATCGGGCTTGGCACGATCGGCGCTATCTTGTTGGCGATCCGGGTGATCGACCTCGTTCAGGATCCCGCGATCGGCTGGGCCATTGACCGCTGGCCACGGGCGCAACCTGTATTTGGTTTGCTGGCGGCAGGCGGTCTGGCGCTTGGCTTTCCGCTGCTTTTTTCGCTCACCGCAGGACCGGCGGTGGTCTGGCAGCTTCTGGCAGCGCTGGTGCTTCTGTTCTCGGCATACAGCCTGGGCATGATCCTGCTTTACGGCCGCAGCTCGACGCTGGCTGCAAGCCCAGACCCGGACGAACTCATGAGCCTCGCGGCCTGGCGGGAGGCCGGAATGCTGGGCGGGGTGGTCGTCGCGGCGATTGCGCCGACGGTGCTCTCCGGCCCGAACGGCGCTGAGGGATACGGCAACTTCGGGCTGCTGCTGGGGGGGGTCGCTTTGGTGGCCGGTCTCGTGACCCTGCCGATGTGGCGCAGGCCGGTGCTGCCCGGAATCCCGGTCTCGGTTCGCGGGCTGGCACAGGCCGGTGCCTTGCGATTGTTGCTGCTGGCGCTGGTCAATGCGCTGCCGGTGGCGATCACCTCGACGCTGTTTCTGTTTTTCGTCGAGGACAAACTGCAGCTGCAGGGAATGGCGGGGCCGTTCCTGATCCTGTTCTTCGTCTGCGCCGGGATAAGCGTGCCCGGATGGGCACGGCTCAGCCGCCGCATCGGGCCGCGGTCAGTCCTGTTGATAGCCATGCCGCTGGCGGTGGCGGGGTTCGTCGGTGCCGCCTTCCTCGGCCCGGGATCGGCACTGGCCTTCGCGGCGGTCTGTGTGGCCTCGGGGGCGACGCTGGGCGCCGACATGGTGGTCCTGCCGGCGATGTTTTCGGTTGCGCTGACCCAAGCGGGTCTCAGCGCTTCCCAGGCCTTCGGATTGTGGTCCTTCGCGGGAAAGCTCGGCCTTGCTCTGGCCGCCTTCCTCATCCTGCCCGCGCTGCAATCCTTTGGCTTCACCCCCGGCGCGCAGAATACCGACGCGGCCTTGCGGACGCTCACCGTGGCCTATGCCGTCGTGCCCTGCCTGCTGAAACTCTGCGCGCTCGTAATCGTCCTGGTCCTGCCCCGTCGGACCGGGGCGTAACTTCAAGCCATCCCACCGAGCGCGTCCCGACCGCCTCCGATTGATTCGAGCCCGACGCGGACGCGTAGAAGTAATGAAACCCGACAGGACTTCGCGCCATGACCGCTCGCAACATCGCAGGTCGTTATGGCTCTATGAGGCTTTGCTGGCCTGAGTGACTGGTCCAACCGAGATGGGTAGATTGTTCCACATTTGAGCCATGGGTTGCGGCCTCAACGATCGGCTGGATTAGATCTTGGCCATCTTGCTTGCTGCTGGTGTCAGTATTTTCGAGTTTTCCTATGCGCTGCCGCAAAGCGTTGGGCAGAAGCGTTCAAGATTTAGGACGCGCTTGGCGCTGGCTGCTATGCACTACCATGCGAATCCTAATTTGCAAAAAAGATGGCATCACTCCTGCCACGCTTAAAAGGCTCGAAAAACAAGCCTAATCATGCTCACCATCACCACGGCGACCTGAAATACGCATGAATACACTCGGGTTTCTTTGCAGCCGTCGTCAGGGTTGCTACAGTAATCGCCGCAGCCGCTATCAGGACGGAGTGCCCTACCAAACTCGCGGCAAAAAACGTGTAACTTCCGATAGCGACCGAAGCCGCCACAGCCCACATCGCACCCAATATCTGCAACGCGTAATGCCGCACAGCGACGTCAGGAACGTTACGAAGCGGGCTGACTTCGTGATCGAATATGAAGCTCCACGCAAAAGCAACTTTGTTTCTCGCAGCAGAGAACATTTTTTTGATCCTTTCTAAAAATGCTGAACATCGACTTTTCTTGACGAACTTTCATTCGTATTAATGAAAGTACGCAGCAATCACCTGCTTGGATCAAAAGTTTTTGTTCTGAGCCTGATGGGACCCATCCCACCGGCAGAGACGGACGCAACGCAGCGCGCCAGTCAGCAGGCTGAAATCATCGCAGCGGAGCCATCTGAAATCAGCGTCCGGCTAACCCAGCGCGGATCAGTCCGCATCTTTCAAGACATTTGATCAAAATCTCAATTTCGAGCAGCGACTACCATCCGCTTTTGGTGGCTGCGTCGCGGCATCCAAAACCTCCGGATCAATTGTATTGGCTGGATTTGCAAATAACGCTCACTGCGCCTCATTGCCGGTCACATGCGCCGTCCGATATGGGAGGCAAGTCTAAACTCGTCCAAGGGCGAGCAGGTTGCTCGCCAGTGTGGCGAGGGACAGGTCCGTGGCGGGTTTTCCGATCTGATCAGATAGCAGCTGCGGGAGAGACGGCGGGCCGCGGGGCCGCCGCGCGCAACACGGCGAAGCCCAGCAGACCAGACAAAACAGAGCCTGTAACGACACCCAGCCGCACCGCGTTCATCGTGTCGTCGTCGCCGAAGGCGAGCGAGCCGATGAACAGGCTCATCGTGAAGCCCACGCCGGTCAGGCAGGCCACGCCGTAGACATGGCGCCAGGACACGCCTTCTGGCAGCCGAGCCAACCCGCTCTTCACGCCGATCCAGGTCGCGGCCAAGACACCGAGTTGCTTGCCTAGGAACAAGCCGGCCGCGATGCCGAGCGTCAGCGGCTGCATCAGGTCTGCGACCGACAAGCCGACCAGACTCACCCCGGCATTGGCAAACGCAAAGACCGGTAGGATCAGGAAGGCCACCCAAGGGTGCAACGCATGTTCAAGTTGATAAAGGAGCGCCTTGTCGCCGTCCTTCTTCTTCAAAGGGATGGTCAACGCGATCAGTACCCCGGCCAGCGTAGCATGCACCCCGGACTTGAGCACGAAGATCCACATGAACACACCAACAATCAGATAAGGTGCGGTCCGCTGCACACCCATGCGGTTCAGCGCCACCGCAAAGGCAAAGCCCAGTATCGACATGGTTAGTGCGTTGGTGGACAGCTCGGAGGTGTAGAATACCGCAATGATCACGATTGCGCCGAGATCGTCGATTATCGCGACGGCCAGCAGGAAGACCTTGAGCGCCACGGGAACCCGCGAGCCGAGAAGTGCCAGAATGCCCAGTGCAAATGCAATATCGGTGGCCGTCGGAATGGCCCAACCCTTCAGGTTTTCGGGCGTACCCCAGTTGAGCACGGCAAAGACCAGCCCCGGTACCGCCATGCCGCCGATGGCTGCAATCACCGGCAGCGCCGCCTTGTCAAAGCTCGACAACTCACCAGCCAGGACTTCTCGTTTAATCTCAAGCCCCACAAGGAAAAAGAAGATCGCCATCAGGCCATCGTTGATCCACAGAAGCGCCGGTTTCGAGATTTCGAAAGCGCCGATCCCGACGCGGATGTTGGTGCTCAGAAAACCGTCATAAATCGGCGCCAGGACACTGTTCGCGACCAGCATGGCCAGAAGTGCAATCCCCATTAAAACCAGCCCGGCGCTGGCTTCGAGTTTCATGAAGGCTTGAATGCGCGACAAAGTCTTATCCACGGACGGCTCCCATGCAGATGCGGTGGTTTCAGCTCATGTCGGTTGCAAATAGCATACTTTCAAATATATGTTTCTTCTGGCTACTATAGCTTAAGGCTATGCAATGCGACCGACCTTGCGCCAGTTGGAATATATCGTTGCGGTGGCTGAAACCGGGCGGATCGGCCGTGCTGCCGCACTGCTCAATGTCAGCCAGCCAAGCTTGTCGGCCCAGCTTTCCGAGGTCGAGGCTGACCTGGGCGTGACCCTATTTCAACGCGGGCGGTCCGGTGCGAAACCCACGCCCGTGGGCGACGAGATCGTGCGGCGCGCGCGGCAAATCCTGCACGAGCTTCAGGACCTGCGAGCTGCGGCGCGGGGAGATGGCATTTTCCAGGGACGACTGCGTCTGGGCGTGTTGCCATCGATCGGGCCCTACCTGCTCCCCGGTGTCGTCCGACGGCTTCACAAGGAGCACCCGAGCTTTCGCTTGGTGGTGCGCGAAGAAAGCACGCGCGACCTTGATGTAGGACTGCGTAGCGGCCGGCTCGACATGATCATCTCCACCCCCGAGGATCATCCGGGCGCCAGGCACACGCATCTTTCCACCGAACGGCTTTGGGCCGCCTTGGCGCTGGATCACCCCCTTGCCAGAAGCGCAGGGCCGGTGCGGCTTGGAGCCCTGAAAAACCAGACGTTCCTGACACTCGGTACCAAACATCGGCTATCCCATATCGTCGCTGGCCTCGCGGCCCGCGCAGGCGGGCGCGTGTCGGACGAATACGAAGGCACCAGCCTCGACGCGATCCGCCTGATGGCCGCAAGCGGTGCCGGAATTGCCGTACTGCCCAGCATCTACGCAGCGACCGAGGCGCGTCGGGGTACAGACGTCAGCTTGCGCGCGATTGAAGACCCGGCCGCGTACCGAGATATCGCGCTTGTCCAACCCCTGCTTCCAGAGCCCAGGCCCGGCAGTGATCTGTTGGCAGAGATCCTGTGCAGCGAAGCGAAACGGATCAGCGAATAGAAAAGCGTGCGGCTAGCCGACGTTGGGAACCAACGCAGCGATGCAAAGCGGGCGCTTTTCGACCAACTCTCCGGCCCCGTTCTCGTGGCTGTTCAGCGTTGGGCGGTTCATGCCGCGTCGACTTTTCTACTGCATCTTTCGCTGAACGCTCTGGCCGGTCACCATGCGACCGGTTTACCGGCCCAATCGAAAAACCCACCTGTGTCGGAAGTCGACAGCCCATCCATCACGCCAAGCAGGTTCACGGCGGCCTGCTCCGCCGAGACAGTATCATGATCACGGTAATTTTCGGTGAAAGCGGTCGCGACCGTGCCCGGATGCAAAGCCACGCAGATCGCCTGCCGGTGGGTGCGGGCCACTTCGATGGCAGCGGTGTGGATCAGTTGGTTCAGGGCGGCCTTTGAGGCGCGGTAAGAATACCAGCCGCCCAGCCGGTTGTCGCCGATTGACCCGACCCGCGCGGACAGCGCGGTGAAAACAGACCGCCTGTCGCGCGGCATCAGGCGCAACGCGTGTTTCAAAACCAGCGTCGGCCCGGTGGCGTTCACTGCGAATTGCGCGGCGATTGCATCCGGATCAAGCAACTTCAGCGTTTTTTCCGGCCCACGCCCACCGCCGGACAATGCCCCGGTCGCGACGATGATCCTGTCAAAGGCTCCGTCCAGTCGGCCAAGGCAGTCCGTGACGCTTTGTTCTTCGGTAACGTCCAGACCGTCAACACCGCGCGACAATGCCGTGACGCTTTCCCCACGGCTCTGAAGGGTCTGGACCAATGCCCCGCCTATGCCACCGGACGCGCCCACAATCAATGTTCGTGTCATTTCTGACCGTTCTCAATTCAGAAAAAGAATCGCGCCGTTCAAGGCTGACGCAAAGCCAACCCAGGCGGCGTAGGGTGCAAACAGCAGTGCGGACAAACGATCCCGGTGCCATGAGAGGATGACGAAACCCGCGATGGAAACCAGCAAAAGCAGAATGATGCCAAAGGCCAGATCGATCCGGTGCGCCGCAAAGAAAACCGGCGACCAGGCAAAGTTTGCAAGCATCTGCATCCCCCAAACCTTCATCGCAGGTCCGATCCGGTCACGCTGCCAACTGCGCCATCCGGCGACGGCAATGGCGACGTAAAGCACCGACCAGACTGGCCCGAATATCCAGTTCGGCGGATTGAACGACGGCTTGATCAGACCCGCATACCAGTCCCCCGGCAATGTCGAAACGCCTATGGCCGACCCAACTCCGAATACCAGTAGCACGAAAACCACGAGCGCGCCGAAGTTCCTGGGGTTTGTCAGCGAATACTGCGGGTCCGCCCCGAGCCTGCCGTCAGGTTTTTGCATGAGGTCGCTACGGTTTGCGGTTTCACTTTTCACGGTCTCAATACAACCCAACCGACGCCACGGACAGATCCGCAGAATGATCGCGGCCATAGGCGACCAATCCGATGCTGATCACCGATTGCGGATCAATCGGGTCGGAGAGAAAGTCGTGAGACGCTTCAAACGCTGCCAAAGGAATGCGCACCTCGGACCATTCCGGCGTCGATTGGAACAATGCGTTGTAGAAATACCAGGGGCGGGTCATTTCGCGGGTTCGCAGGAACACATAATAGGCCTCGCCGTTGCCTCGCACATTCAGTTCCAGGCCCTCGGTTCCCGCACGCAATCCTTGCGGCAACAAGCGCCTAACCTGAAGGAACCCGCCATTGTTTTCGGTGCTGACAGTTCCGGTCAGGCGGACAAAGGCAGTGCCGTCATTTGACGCAAATTCGGCGCCCCCGTCGGACACTCCGCCCATGACGACATCGGCAAAATACTCCCAGCGGACCTGAGGGTTCGCGCTGAAATCTTCAAGGATAGTCGTTTCAGCCGCGGCGGACGCGCCGAGCGTCGCTGCTGTCCAACAAATCCCTCCAATCATCGATTTGTGTTTCATCTTCATTTCTTAGGATGGTATTGTCAGAGGAATCGTGCTTGGCCAACCGTCCCTGCCCTCTCCCGTGGAGAGAAGGCGCAATAATTTGATCCGTAAGGGAAAAGACCTTGCAGAGCGCCGAAGAAACCAACAACCGAGCCTTGGTAGCCTAACAGATCAAGTTCTTCTGACAACACTTTTCCTCATGATGACGGCTCTTGGCCGGCACGGAGCCTTGCTCACCAACGGACGCTCCTGCGTCAACCTTGACGACGCGCCGATCATGAGTAAGAATAGACAGACCGGTCTATTCCGACTCAAGGGAGGGAACTATGAAAGTTGCAAAGGACGATGTCGACGTCAGGATCCAGATCCCGGGCGCTACGTTGCGCCAACGACGGGGTTTTGGCACCGTCAAAGGCTACGACCGCATTGGAGGCGAATACTTCTCGCTCTCGGCAGGAGTGGATACCGCTCCTTTGTTCGAAGGGCTCGAAGGCGACCTCTGCCAATGCCCGCACTGGGGATATGTGCTGAAGGGAGCAATTACCACCACCGACACGAATGGCGCGACAGAAACCGTCAAGGGTGGAGACCTGTTCTACTGGCCGCCGGGGCACAACGTGCATGTCGATGCCGATGCCGATATCATCATGTTCAGCCCGGAGCATGAACATACCGAGGTCCTTGACCACATGAAAGTGCGGCTGCAAGCCTAAGCCAACCGGGCGCGCCCCATTGCGCGCCCCTCAAAGTGAAGATGATGGCGAAAGATACCAAGCACCGCTTGATCGAGGCCGGCCTAATGCTTCTTCTCGAGCGCGGCTACAGCGGCCTTGGAATCCTTGCGGTTCTCGAGGCCACCGGCACACCCAAAGGCTCGTTCTATCACCATTTCCGCGACAAGGAGGATTTCGCTCTGCAGGTGATTGACGCCTACGTTTCCGGGGTGCATGAGCAACTTGAAGTTTGCCTCTCCGACAAGGCGACAGACCCGCTGGTCCGAATCCGCAGTTTCTTCGAAGGGACGGCCCTCGCCTATGAGAACCAGGGGTATATGGGGTGTCTGATGGGGGGGATCGGCCAGGAGTTGGCGGCAACGAGCGAGGTGTTCCGCAAGAAGATCGAGGGCTGTCTCGCCGCGATTGCCGAGCGCATCGCAGTCTGCCTCGCCGAGGCACAGCGGCAGGGCCGACTTCATCCCGATGCCGACGTCCAGGCGATGAGCAATCTCATCGTCGATGGCTGGGAGGGAGCTGCGTTGCGGAGCCGGCTGCGCCGAAGCCCGGCATCGCTAAATGCGATGCTGGGCTTCTATTTCGCTGCACTGCCCACGATCGCAGCAACACCACCCGAAGAGCGCGGTCCGGCTACGTCATAGTGGCCAACCAGTTTAGGCGCGCCGGGAGATGGTTGGCCGGCCATCATCAGTCTTGCACGGACCACAGACCTGTCGTTCATTCCCCGCGCAGCGAATGTCAGGAGCCCGCCGATGCCGTTGAAAAACTCTTTGTTGCAACGCGGCAAGCCGTTTGATTCACTCGATTTATGGTTATCGGGAGGATCGGGCGATGATGGGGGTTCAGAAGGCCGAAGCGCAGCTCTTCTACGCGTTCGATTTGGAGAGTCATGTTCCAGTCAATCACATTTTGCGCGAGATCGATCGGTTCATGGATGTGGATGGTATGCGCGCGAAGTTGCGGCCATTCTATAGCCATACTGGTCGGCCTTCGATCGACCCGGAACTGATCGTCCGGATGCTGGTCATCGGCTATGTGATGGGCATCCGGTCGGAACGTCGCCTCTGTCAAGACGTGCAGATAGATGCGGCTGAGGCCGACGAGCAGCGTCAGGAACAGCGCCAAGGACAGCAGATAGACCTTGAGAGTTGCCGCGCGCTGCGTCCGGGCCACGAGAAACCCTAGGGTGAGATAGACGACCGCCGACATCATCGCATGGCCGCTGGGAAAGCTGTTGGTAAACACAGCGACGGCATGGGGCACAAGATCGGGTCGCGGGCGGGCGAACCCCACCTTGAGCAGGCTTGAGAAGACGACACCACACAGGATCGCGACAAGGACCAGTCCAGCCGTCTTTCGCTTCCCCGAAAACATGAGCCAGCCGAACACCCCAAGGGTGATGATGGTCAGCACGCCGGTGCTCCCCAGCGCGGTGAAATCGCGGACCATCTCCTGCAGCCACAGTGGCCCGATCGGTTGCGAGACGTCACCGGGCGTGCGCAGGGCCAACAGGATAGCTTCGTCGAATGCTCGCGTCTCGCCCTCCATGACTTCGTCAGCGAGCTTGACGAAGGCAAACAGCAGCAGGGCGCCGACAGCAATCAGGACGGCCAGGAGGCCGTCAATCCCGCGCGCCCGGGAGAATTCCGAGATAAAGTGCCTGACGGACGCGCGCAGCTTTATCATGGATCTGCGTCGGGGCTGCGTTGCCGTTCGCGACGCACGAAGCCGTATTCGTACCAGGCGAGGAACAGGACGATCAGGTCGAGCAGCGTGATCGCCACCAGAACGAAGGTGACCTCGAAGGTCATCCGGTAGACCTGATAGAAGATGAACCCGATCATGGCCACGATGTAGGCGGGATAGGCCCAGACCCGGCTTGTCAGCACCGCCGCGACCAGGACCAGTTTGATCAGGCCATGGCTGAACAGATACCAGGCCGCGAAGGCCTGGGTGTCCGTGGCGAACCCCTCGGCTGCCTGACGCACGGCGTTGGCGACAAGGTCGCGCGGATCTTCGAGCAGTTCGGCTGCAGTCAGGACCGTCACCATCCGAAGGACAAGGTCGTGGCTCAGGAATACCAGGGCGAGGCCGCCAAGGACCTCAAGCAGGCTAGGTGCGCCCTTCAGCAAGAGGCTGACCTGAAACACACGCCGGATGTCGGTTTCGGGGACATGCATCATGGGAGCCCGCCCGGATCGACTGTCATCGAGCGCAGGCTGGCGTTCTCGTGCCGGAAGAACCAGGCCTTCGCCATTTCGGTGGCCACGATGTAACCGCCCAAGATGACCACCACCGCGGCCAGTTCCGGCGCCGACAGCGGCACGAAGCCGAACAATGCACTGGCCCCGCCGAGGAACGGGATGGCGAAGGTGGCGGCCGCGACAGCGAGGGTGGACCACAGCAGCAAGCGGCTCGGCCGGCTGCGGAAGGCGGGCTTGCGGGTGCGCAGGACCAGCACCACCGCCAGTTCAGTCAGGAGCGAGATCATGAACCACGAGGTCTGGAAGACCGCCTGGCCCGCGTGGAAGATGTAGAGCAGGACGCCGAAGGTGAGCAGGTCGAAGACCGAGCTGATCAGGCCGAAGACGATCATGAACCGCTGGATGTCGTGCACGTTCCAGCGCTGCGGGCTGGAGACCCGCTCGGGATCCACATTGTCGCTGGAGATGGCCAGCGAAGGAAGGTCCGACAGGAAGTTGTTGAGCAGGATCTGCTTGGCCGCCAGCGGCAGGAAGGGCAGGAGCGGCGTGGCCAGCGCCATGCTGATCATGTTGCCGAAATTCGCGCTGGTGGTGATGGAGATGTATTTCAGCGTGTTGGCGAAGGTCCGCCTGCCGTCTTCGACGCCCTGGCGCAGCACGTCCAGATCGCGGCTGAGCAGGATGATGTCGGCGCTTTCGCGCGCGACGTCCACGGCTTCAGCGACCGAAATGCCGACATCGGCCGCGTGGAGGGCGGGCGCATCGTTGATCCCGTCGCCCAGATAGCCGACCGAATGGCCGGTGCGTTGCAGGGCGCGGACGATGCGTTCCTTCTGCTGGGGGTCGATCTCGACGAACAGGTCCGTGCGCGGCGCGAGGTGCCACAGCGCCTCGTCCTTCATGCCCGCCAGGTCCTCGCCCGTCAGCATCGACGGGGCGTTCAATCCGACGGCCTCGGCCATGTGCGCCGTGACATGGCGGTTGTCGCCGCTGATCACCTTGATGGCGATGCCGAGCCGGGCGAGGTTGCCGATCGTTTCCCGCGCCTCGGGCTTTGGCGGATCGAGGAAGATAAGGAAGCCGCGAAAAACCATGTCGCGCTCGTCGTCATGGTCATAGTCGGGCTGTGCGGCTACGCGGCGCGTCGCCAGCGCCAGAACGCGAAAGCCCTGCTCGCCCTTCGCCCGGAACAAGCGCTCAAGCTCTGCGCGCGCGCCATCATCCAGCGGCATCTCGGCGCCGTCGCGCACCAGAGCGGTGCAGCTGTCGAGCACGTTCGCAAAAGCGCCCTTGGTGACGATCAGATGCTCGCCACGCGTGGCATCCTCGGCAACTACAATGGTCAGACGGCGGCGCACGAAGTCGTAGGGGATCTCGTCGATCTTGGTCAGGCCCGCGGTCGTCAGCCCGGCGGCGTTGCCCGCAGCGACGATGGCGGCATCGAGCGGGTTCTCGATCCCGGTCTCCAGCGCGGCATTGATATGGGCGAGCCGCCCCACCTCGTCAGAGGGCCGGGCTTGCGCGTCCAGAACCTCGCTCAGCACGATGGTGCCCTCGGTTAGCGTGCCGGTCTTGTCGGTGCAGAGCACGTTCATGCTGCCGAGGTTCTCGATGGCATCCAGTCGCCGCACGATCACGCCGCGCTTGCTCATGGCGCCTGCGCCGGCGGAGAGTGTCACGCTGATGATGGCCGGCAGGAGTTCGGGCGACAGGCCCACCGCCAGTGCCACGGCGAACAGCAACGACTCGATGACCGGGCGCGCCAGCAGCAGGTTCATCGTCAGGACGAACAGAACGATGATCACCATCACCCGCATCAGCAGATAGCCGAACTGGCGAACCCCGCGTGCAAAGTCGGTTTCGGGCTGGCGCGCCCTCAGCCGTGCGGCGATGGCGCCGAATTCCGTCCGCCGCCCGGTCCGGACGACCATGACCTTCGCCGTGCCGCTGCGCACCGACGCGCCCAGGAATACAGTGTTCGTCCGTTCGGCGAGCGGTGCCTCGGGCGCGACGATGCCGGGCCGCTTCTCGACCGGAAAGGACTCGCCCGTCATGCTGGCCTCGGAGACGAGGAAATCCTGTGCCTCCAGGATGATCCCGTCGGCTGGGATCAGGTTGCCCGCCGACAGTAGGATCACGTCGCCCGGCACGAGCTGCACGACTGGCAGCACCTGTTCCGCCCCGTCGCGCAGCACGCGGCTCTTCAGTGCGAGGCGTTTCTTCAGTTCCTCGACCGCCGTTGAGGCACGGTATTCCTGGTAGAAACTGAGAAGGGAACTGCCCAGCACAATCGCCAGGATGATCCCCGCGTCCACCCATTGCTGAAGCGCAAGGGAAATGGCCGCCGCGAAGGCCAGGATCAGGACGAGCGGGCTTTCGAACTGGCGAAGCAGAAGACGCAAGGCGCTCAGGCGCGGCGCATCCTCGACGCTGTTGGGGCCGACGGCAGCAAGCTGGGAAGCCGCCCGCTCCGATGTGAGGCCGCCAGGTTCCACACCCAGAGTAGCCGCCAGAGCGGTGGGGTTTTGGGTCCAGTAGCTTGCTTCACGCGCCGTGTCTGCCATAGGCTGCCCCCAGCGCCGGTGGCGGGCCGCCGCAGGGGGCTGACGCAATCATACCTCGGTTCCGAACAGCGCACCGATCCCGGCGGTCAGCGCCATGGCAAGCGCACCCCAGAAGGTCACGCGCAGCGTCGCCCGCGTCACGTTGGCGCCGCCCGCCCGCGCGCCGACTGCGCCGAGCAGGGCCAGAAAGAGCAGCGATGCGACCGAGACACCCATGACCAGCGCCTCTCGCGGCATCAAGAGCACCATCGCCAACGGCATCGCTGCGCCAACGGCGAAGGTCGCGGCCGAAGTCAGCGCGGCTTGGATGGGCCGCGCCGTCGTCACCTCGGAGATGCCGAGTTCGTCGCGGGCATGGGCCCCGAGCGCATCCTTCGCCATCAACTGATCGGCCACCTGATGCGCGAGATCGGGCGTGACGCCGCGGTCGATGTAGATCTTTGCAAGTTCCTCGCGCTCGAACTCTGGCTGTGTGGCAAGCTCGGCCCGCTCGCGGGCAAGGTCGGCCTGTTCGGTGTCGGACTGCGAACTGACCGAGACGTACTCGCCGGCCGCCATCGACATCGCGCCTGCGACGAGCCCCGCGACGCCCGCCACCAGAACCTCCGAGGTCGCAGCCGAGGCCGCTGCCACGCCGACGATCAGGCTGGCGGTCGAGACGATCCCGTCATTGGCACCCAGCACCGCCGCCCGCAGCCAGCCGATGCGCGAGACGAGATGGGATTCGGGGTGCGTGTGCAGGCGCGACATGAAAATTTCCGCAAATGAAGTTCATCAGTTCTACTCCCGATCCCAGCATTCTCACAGTCGCAATGGTGTTGTTGCACAATTCCGTGGCGGGGGTATTGTCAGAGGAATCGTGCTTGGCCAACCGTCCCTGCCCTCTCCCGTGGAGAGAAGGCGCAATAAATTGATCCGTAAGGGAAAAGACCTTGCAGAGCGCCGAAGAAACCAACAACCGAGCCTTTGGCAGCCTAACAGATCAAGTTCTTCTGACAACACCGAGCCGAGTATTCCCGGAGTGATTTGAATCAAGGACAGCGCGCATGAAACCTGATTGTCTCAACTTATAAAATCACAAACAAGGCGAGGGTGAAATGGTCAGTAAAGGCGAGACATCATCGACCGGCTCAGCGCGCGACAGCGTTGGACAAGACATTTCAAAGGAAATCCAAGAGCTTCGCGCGGATTTCGCTGCGTTGGTTGCGTCGCTCAAGGACTACGGTGCGCTTGGGGCGGAGGACCTGAAAAGCCGCGCGCAGGGACTGTCGGACGACGCGGTCGCCGAGTCCCTGCGCAGCATCAAGGAGTTGCGGCAGCAGGTGGAAAGCCTTCAGGGCCAACTCGAGAAGGACGTGCGTGCGCACCCTTTGGCCTGGATGGTCGGCGCACTCGGTCTTGGCGTGCTGTTCGGCCTGCTCTTCTCACGCCGCGACTGAAGGGCGGCGGTCTCACCATGCCGATGATCGCCGTGCAAGTGGGATTGCTTGGGTTGCTGCTTTTGGTGGTTCTTGCCGGTGTGGGCCTTTTGGTCGCATCGCTGGTCGTATTTGTTGCTGCATATGCGGGCCTGCCGGGGGCACTCGCGCTAGCCGGTTTGGGCATGTTTCTCGTGGCCATGGCCTTGGCCCTGATGCTGCGCAGGCAGGCCCGCGCAACACGGTCACGCCGAAGCGCCTTGGCGTCCACGGCCGCCCTCGCCAAGCTTGCGTTACTGCTTTTGCCGCGGACCTTCCATCGCCAACTGGAGGTCGGCGTGGCCGCAGGGCTTGCCACCGCCGCTCTGGTTGCCTTGCTTGTGCAGCCGGACCGTGGCTCGGACGATTGACAGGAAGGCGCCATGGCACGGACGGGAGCTGTCAGAGGGATTCGAACCGGTCTCACCAAGGGCAGGATGGCTGTCCCTTATGCCGCGCCGAGTTGACGCCACTCGGCGAGAGCGGCGGCGCGGTTCTTCTTGAAGTTGGCTCTGGAGTAGAAGCTGCGCTCCGAATTGAAATGGTTGAAGACCGAGGCGTGGACGGCGACGAACATCTGCAGACTTCGCATCCGCCGAAAGCGTTGCATTGCCCGTTCTCGTCGTCGGAATGGCAAATGCGAATTCTCTGCTCGGTTGTTCAACCAGCGACCAGTTTCTTGCAGATCTGCCGCGCCGATCGCCTTCATGGCCGCGCCGTAGGATCGCAGAAGATCAGTGACGATGGCCTCGGGCCGACCGTACCGCCGCATTGTTTTCTTCAAGAATTTCAATGCGGCTTTCTTGTCCCGTGTCTTTGTGACGAAGCTTTCCAGGACCTCGCCCTCGTGGTCGACCGCCCGCCAGAGGTAGTGTCGTTCGCCGTTGATCTTTACGAAAACCTCGTCGAGGTGCCAACGCCATTGCGGCCCGGAACGCAGGCGCTCGGCGCGCTTATTTCGGATCTCGGAGGCGAACATCGGGCCGAAACGCTGCCACCAGAACCGGACCGACTCATGGCTGATATCAATCCCGCGCTCGTGCAGCAGGTCCTCTACGTTCCGCAGCGAAAGCGGGAAGCGCACGTACATCATGACCGCGAGCCGGATGATCTCGCGGCTCGTGCGGAAGTACTTGAAAGGTTCGTCTTTCGTCATCCTGAGACGCTACGCGGCCACCCTGCCCCGCTCAAGCTCCTTCGCCTTGACACCACCATACTCGGCCATATGCCCGCGGATCGCGTTGATGGTTTGCGTACGCTGCCGGACCAGCAGGTCGCGGGTACGGAACACCAGGGCCGAAGCCTGCTGCTCCTCGCTCTTCACCGCAACAAAGCGCATGTTCGGGCGCTGCGCTGCCTCGCAGATCGCCTCGGCATCGGCAGCATCATTCTTCTGCCGCTTCACGAAAGGCTTCACGTAGGCCGGGGGGATCAGCCGAACATCATGGCCAATCCGCATCAGTTCGCGCGCCCAGTGGTGCGCGCCGCCGCAAGCCTCCAGCGCCACCAGGCACCTGGGCTGATCCTCAAAGAACCCCAGCACTTTCCCGCGCGGTATTCGGCGGCTGAACAGCTGCTGACCTCGCGCGTCTGCGCCATGCGCCTGAAACACATTCTTTGCGATATCCAAGCCTATCACTGTAACTTCACTCACGGACGCCTACTCTCCTAGGTAATGAACGACACCTACCTTGGCACATCGATGCCGTCGGGGGGCGTCCACCCCATCATCATCACCGCAAGGCGGATGATTTCAGGCGACGTCTTGAAGTAGCGAAATGGGGAGCTTTTTGTCATGGATGCAGGCTACAAAACCGCCCCGCCCCGCTCAAGCCCAGTTCCTTTGACACTGCCGGGCAGGGCGGTTTCGTAGCGTCGATCCATGACAAAACGCTCACCGTTCAAGTACTTTAAGACGAGCCCCGAGATCATCCGCCTGGCGGTAATGATGTACATTCGGTTCCCGCTCTAGCTGAGTGGCGTGATCTATGCGCGGTATAAGGGACAGCCATCCTGTCCTTGCGGAGACTGGTTCGCATTTGTCCGTCAGCACCGCATAAAGACAGGCGATGATTGACGTACCTCAAAATTTTCCCATACCGTGCAGGTCGGAGGAAATTCATGTCGAAACCTACAGTGCATGATATCGCTAAGTCTGCGGGCGTTAGCTTGGCGACCGTTGACCGCGTGTTGAACGCGCGCCCAGGGGTTCGGGAGAAGACCATCGCGCGGGTGAACGAGGCGGTGCGAAGCCTTGGGTATGTGCGCGATACCTATGCAGCCAATCTCGCCCGCAAGACCCAGTACCGCTTCGCCTTCGTCCTGCCGGAGGGCGACGGCCAATTCGTCGGAACGCTGAAGGCCGCGCTTCAGGAGGCGATCGCCGCGCAGCTTGCGGACCGCGTCTTCGTACGCCTCGTCCCGGTTCAAGTCCAAGATCCGCATTCGGTCGTCCGCGCGCTGAATTCACTCTCGGCCGACCATATCGACGGCGTTGCCATCATGGCGCCAGAGACACCGCAGGTCCGTGACGCCGTTGCGCATCTCAAGCTGGCTGGGCTTTCGGTCGTCGCGCTGGTCGCCGACCTCCCAACCTCGGGGCGGGACCATTTCGTTGGCATCAACAACCTTTCTGCGGGTCGAACGGCGGGGGTTCTGATGGGCCGCTTCGCTGGCGCGGGCTCCGGTAAGATATTGATTGTAACAAACTCTATGCTTGCCCGCGATAGCATTGAGCGTCGGCTTGGCTTCGATGTGGTGATGGCCGGGAATTTCCCGAACCTGACGGTCCTTCCCTCGATAAATCCCGCGACGATCCGGCGCGGATGGAGACGGTCGTGAGCCGGGCTGCCGCGTCGCACCCCGATCTTGTTGGCGTCTATTCGATGGGGTCCGGCAACCGATCGCTTCTTCAGGCGCTGCGTGCATCCGGCCGCCTGCCCGACCTTGCTGTCATCGCTCACGAGCTGACACCAGTGACCCGCCAGGCTCTTGTCGACGACGAAATGGACGCCGTCATCACGCAGAATGTCGGCCATCTCGTCCGAAGTGCACTCCGTGTTCTCCGTGCCAAATGCGACGGCGTCGCGATCTTCGAGGCGCAGGAGCGCATCCGGATCGACATTGTTCTGAAGGAAAACCTGCCCTGAGGCGTCACGGCGCTGTCGCTTGAGGCGGGGTGGAGCCGCGCGCAAGGATTTGGCGCCCACGGTGTGCGGGCCGCACAGACTCACCCAGTTGAACCTGTGACGGCGCCGGGGCGACGATTCGTCTCCTGACAACCATGCCTGCCGCGATCTAGGCTTTGTCTTGTAACTTCTTTCGAGGCATGGGCCGCCAAGATCTTTAGGGATGCCGACATAATATATACGTTATATTTCAATTTGATAGGACTTGTATCTTCTGGTGTCTCTAGCTGAAGATTCAAAATGAGGTACGCACCTCAAATAGTTCTTTACGTACATGGCTCCCCTCCGTTACCGTTTGGCATGACCGGATGGCGCCGTGAACGTTTGCCGACCGGGCAGACATAGGGAGGAACAACCAATGAAGACCAAGGGACTCTGGCGGCCATCGGAATGGCTGCCGTGTCGGGCTTCACGGCGCCGGGGGCTCAGGCCGAAGACCTGACGCTTTGCTGGGCCGCGTGGGACCCGGCGAACGCGCTGGTCGAACTGCAGCAAGGACTTCGAGGCGCAGTCCGGCAACACGATGAATTTCGAGTTCGTGCCCTGGCCCAACTTCGCCGACCGGATGCTGAACGAGCTGAACTCGGGCGGCAAGCTGTGCGACCTGATGATCGGCGACAGCCAGTGGATCGGCGGCGCGGCCGAGAACGGCCACTACGTCAAGCTGAACGACTTCTTCGACGCCAACGGCATCACGATGGACGATTTCGTCCCGGCCACCGTGACCGGCTATTCCGAATGGCCGAAGAACACGCCGAACTACTGGGCGCTGCCGGCCTTCGGCGACGTGGTCGGCTGGACCTACCGCAAGGACTGGTTCGAACGGCCCGAACTGCAGGCCGAATTCAAGGAAAAGTACGGCCGCGACCTCGCCGCGCCCGCGACCTTCGCCGAACTGAAGGACATCGCCGAGTTCTTCCAGGGCCGCGAGATCGACGGCAAGACCGTCTACGGCGCCTCGATCTACACCGAGCGCGGGTCCGAAGGCATCACGATGGGCGCGATGGACGTCCTCTACTCCTTCGGCTTCAAGTACGACAACCCCGACAAGCCCTATGACATGGAAGGCTTCGTCAACTCCGCCGGCGCCGTCGCGGGGCTGGAGTTCTACAAGTCGCTTTACGATTGCTGCACCCCGCCGGGCATCGTCGAACGGCTATATGGGCGAAGGCATCGACGCCTACAAATCCGGTCAGGTCGCGATGCAGATGAACTTCGCCTTCACCTGGCCGGGCTTCGAGGCCGACCCCAACGTGGGCGGCGGCAAGACCGGCTACCTCGTCAACCCGGCCGGCCCGGATGGCGAGCAGTTCGCCCAGCTTGGCGGGCAGGGCATCTCGGTCGTCGCCTACTCCGACAAGCAGGACGCGGCGCTTGACTACATCAAGTGGTTCGCCCAGCCCGACGTGCAGGCAGAAGTGGTGGAGATGGGCGGCTTCTCCTGCCTGCGCGCCGTGGTCGAGGACCCCGACTTCGCCGCCAGCCAGCCCTATGCCCAGACCTTCCTCGACTCGATGGCCATCGTGAAGGACTTCTGGGCCGAACCGAGCTATGCGACGCTGCTTGCAGGACACGCAGAAGCGGTTCCACGACTATGTGGTCGCCGGCAACGGCACCGCGCAGGAGGCGCTCGACGGTCTGGTCGACGACTGGACCGAAATGTTCGAGGACGACGGCAAGCTCTAATCGCATCGCGGTCATGCCCGGTCTGCGCCGGTCAGCCCGGCGCGCCCCATGCACAGCAGGCCCCCTGCCACCGCGTCCGAACGAGATCCTGCACGAGACCGAGAATGACCGCATACCCTCGATCGAGCGTGTCGCCGCCGGCCACGCCCGCCGGCCCTTGCCCGCACGGTTCGGGGGCTTTCGGACCGGACCATCGCCTGGATCTTCGTGGCCCCGACGATCTTCCTGCTTCTGGCGATCAACATCTTTCCGCTGATCTGGACGATCCGGCTCAGTCTTCACCAACTACCGCGCCAACCGGCCGAACGGCCGAGGTCGAATGGGTCGGCCTGCGCAACTACGAGCGCATCCTGACCGATCCCGACATCTGGAACACGATGCAGGCGACGGCGCATTTCCTGATCTGGACGATCGTCCTGCAGGTGCTGATCGGCTTCACGCTCGCCTAGCTGATCAACCGAAGTTCAGGGGCAACGACCTGCTGACCACGCTCATCGTGCTGCCGATGATGCTGTCGCCCGCCGTGGTCGGCAATTTCTGGACCTTCCTCTACCAGCCGCAGATCGGCCTCTTCAACTACGTGGTCGAGTTCTTCACCGGCATCGACCCGCTCGTCCTTCACGATGCTCGGCTCGGTCGGCCTGGCGCCCTGGGCCATCGTCATCGTCGACACCTGGATGTGGACGCCCTTCGTGATGCTGATCTGCCTTGCGGGGCTGCGGTCGATCCCCGACTACATCTACGAGGCGGCCGAGATCGACCGCGCCTCGAAGTGGCGGCAGTTCTGGACGATCACCGTGCCGATGGTGCTGCCGTTCCTGATGCTCGCCGTCCTGTTCCGCGGCATCGAGAATTTCAAGATGTTCGACCTCGTGGTGCAACTGACCGGCGGCGGCCCGGGCGACGACACGCTGCTGACCTCGATCGACCTCAAGCGCGAGGCGTTCGAGAAGTGGCGCACCGGCTATTCCTCAGCCTATGCGATCATCCTCTTCGTCACGGTCTTCGGCCTCGCCTCGATCTACGTGAAGGCCCTCAACAAGGTGAAGGAAAGATGAGCGCCTCTTCCGATCACCGAACCGTCACTCCGGCAGAAATGGATCGCGGGCGCGCTGGTCATCCTCTACGCGGTCATCACGATCCTGCCGCTGGTCTGGATCATCGCGACCGGCTTCAAGATCGCCCGCCGACTCCATCGCCTATCCGCCGAAGGTCGTCTTCGAACCGACGCTCGAAGGCTACGTGAACCTCTTCACCACCCGCACCCGCGCGACGCCCGAGACGCTCGAGGCGCTCGGCCCGCCCGACGACCTGGTATGACGGATCGTCCGCCAGTACGGCATGGTCATCACCGGCCCCTCGCGCTATGGCGAGCGCTTCCTGAACTCGGTCATCATCGGCTTCGGCTCGACCTTCCTTTCGATCTTCCTCGGCACGCTCGCCGCCTATGCCTTCTAGCCGCTTCAAGGTGCCGCTGAAGGACGATCTTCTGTTCTTCATCCTGTCCACCCGCATGATGCCGCCGATCGCCGTCGCGATCCCGATCTTCCTGATGTTCCGCGACGCTGGGCCTCAGCGACACGCATCTCGGCATGATCCTGCTCTATACGGCGGTGAACATCTCTCTCGCGGTCTGGCTTCTGAAGGGCTTCATCGACGAGATCCCGCGCGAATACGAAGAGGCGGCGCTGATCGACGGCTACACCCGCTTTCAGGCCTTCACGCAAGGTCGTGCTGCCGCAGGCCGCGACCGGCATCGCCTCGACCGCGATCTTCTGCCTGATCTTCGCCTGGAACGAATACGCCTTCGCGGTCCTCCTGACCTCGGGCACCGCCCAGACCGCGCCGCCCTTCATCCCGACGATCATCGGCGTCGGCGGACAGGACTGGCCCGCCGTGGCCGCCGGGGCGACGCTGTTCCTCCTGCCGGTGATGGTCTTCACCATCCTCCTGCGCAAGCACCTCCTGCGCGGGATCACCTTCGGCGCGGTGCGCAAATGAGCGGGTTTGCGGAAAACAGGGACCGTGTCGGCTGTAGCTACGGATGCACTACGCATGCACTACGGCAAAGCTACGAAAGGACCACGGCCATGAACGGCTTTCTGAGCGGCCTCTTGCGACTTCGTCGCGGACCCTGGGAACTGGTCGCCTCGCTCCTCATCGCTCTCGGCGTCGTGATGCTGATGCAGCCCTTCGCGCTCTGGGCCTACACCTGGTCCTTCCTCGTCACGCTGGTCGGAACCGTCATGTTCATCGTCGTCAGCCACTTTCCGGAGTAGGCATGGCCGAGATCGTCATCCAAGAACCTTCGCAAGGAATTCGGCAGCTTTTACCGCCGTCCAGTCCTCGTCCTTCACGATCGAGGACGGTGAGTTCTTCATGCTCCTCGGCCCCTCCGGCTGCGGCAAGACGACGACCCTGCGCATGATCGCGGGGCTGGAACTGCCGACCAGCGGCGAGATCTACATCGACGGCGAGGAGGTCGGTCAAAGGCCCGCGTCCGAGCGCGATATTGCCTTTGTTTTCCAGATGTTCGCGCTTTATCCGCATATGAACGTGCGCAAGAACATCTCCTATCCCCTCGTCAGCCAGGGCATGCCCCGGGCGCAGGTCAGGGAAGGTGTGGCCGAGGTCGCGAAGATCCTCGGGATCGAGCATATTCTCGACCGTCCGGTCGGTGGCCTCTCCGGCGGCGACCGCCAGCGCGTGGCGCTTGGCCGCGCCATCGTCCGCAACCCCAAGGCCTTCATGATGGACGAACCCCTCGGCGCCCTTGACGCCGAGTTCCGCGAACATATGGCCAGGAGCTGCGCGCGCTTCACGACCGGATGGGTGCCACCACCGTCTATGTCACCCACGACCAGCTGGAGGCGATGCAGATGGGCGACAAGATCGTCGTGATGAACCACGGGGTTGTCGAACAGTTCGGCACTCCGCAGGACATCTACGACAAGCCCGCGACCCTCTTCGTCGCCGATTTCATCGGCTCACCCTCGATGAACTTCCTCGACTTCCACGGCGCGGTTCATCCCGGCACAACCAGTGTCACGCTCCACCATCAGGCGCTTCCCACGCCGGCGGCGAAAGTGCCTTTCGAGGGCGACATGGTCTATGGGGTCCGACCCGAATACATCCGCCTCTCCGACACCTCCGCCTATCGCGGCAAGGTCACGGCGACGGAATACCTTGGCACCACCCAGATCGTCACGCTCGAAACCCCCAACGGACAGGTCAAGGCCCGCATTTCATCCGATCAGCCGGCGCGGCCAGGCGAGATGGTCGGCCTCGATTTCAATGGCGCGACGGTGACGCTTTTCGACAAGCAGACCGGCCATGCCCTAAGGTCCGAGCTGAACGAGGGGGTGCTGTCCCATGTCTGAGGTCACGCTTCGCAACATATCGAAATCGTTCGGAAAAACCCTTGCGGTGGCGGGTGTCTCCATGACGATCCCGGACGGCGCCTTCGTCGTGCTGCTCGGTCCCACCGGGGCCGGAAAGACGACGACCCTGCGGCTGATCTCGGGCCTCGAAACGCCGGATCGCGGCGAAATCCTCATCGACGGACGCCCCGTCGCAGGCCAGACCCCCGCGCAGCGCGACGTGGCGATGGTGTTCCAGCAATACTCGCTCTACCCGCATCTGACGGTCCGCGAAAACCTCGCCTTTCCGCTCCGCTCGCCGATCCTGCGGACACCGGAGGACGAGATCGCGCGCAAGATCGGCAAGGTGGCCGAGGTCCTGCACATCTCCCACAAGCTCGACAACAAGGCGACGCAGCTTTCGGGCGGCGAGATGCAGCGCGTTTCCATCGGACGGGCGCTGGTGCGTGAACCGTCGATCTACCTGATGGACGAACCGCTGTCCTCGCTCGACGCCAAACTGCGCGCCGACCTCCGGGTCGAGTTGAAGCGCATCCAGCCGGAGCTTGGGCGCGACGTTCCTCTACGTCACCCACGACCAGATCGAGGCGATGACGATGGCGACCCATGTCGGCGTCCTCGATCAGGGCCGGTTGGTCCAGTTCGGCCCCCCGCGCGAGATCTACGAAAACCCCGTCAGCCTCTATGTCGCGACCCGTCTCGGCCTGCCACGGATCAATGCCCTGCCCGCGTCGCTCTTCCCCGGCGCGCCCGCCGGAGCAAAGACCATCGGGCTTCAGGCCCGAACATGTCGCGCAAGGCGAGGGTAAGCCATCCAAGGTCGTGCGGGTGGAGCACCTGGGCGATCAGATCCGCCTTCTCCTGCGGCTCGACGGGCATGAGATCGTCACGCTGACCGATGCCCAGAGCAGGATCGAACCCGGCGACGACATCGCCATCGCGCCCCGCAACCCGCTCTATTTCGACGCCGCGGGCACGCGCGTTTCCTGAGGAGAAGTGGCCATGAAGCAATTCATCAACACCAAGGAAGGCCTCGTGACCGAGGCCATCGACGGCATGCTGCGGACGGCGGGCGGCAGGCTGGCCCGGCTCGACGGATACCCGCATATCAAGGTCGTCCTACGAACGGACTGGGACAGGTCGAAGGTCGCGCTGGTCTCGGGCGGCGGTTCGGGACATGAGCCCTCACATGCCGGTTTTGTCGGCAAAGGAATGCTGACGGCGGCCGTCTGCGGCGATGTCTTCGCCTCGCCTTCGGTCGACGCGGTGCTGGCGGGCATTCTGGCCGTGACCGGCACGGCGGGCTGTCTTCTGATCGTCAAGAACTATACCGGCGACCGGCTGAATTTCGGCCTTGCCGCCGAACGGGCGCGGGCCTTGGGCTGAAGGTCAACATGGTGATCGTCGACGACGACGTCGCGCTCCCCGACCTGCCGCAGCCGCGCGGTGTGGCGGGTACGCTGTTTGTCCACAAGATCGCGGGGATGCTCGCGGATCAGGGCGCCTCGCTTGATGCCGTCACCGAGGCGGCGGAGCGCGTGATTTCCGGTGTCGTCTCTATCGGCATGTCGCTGGATACCTGCACCGTGCCGGGATCGCCCAAGGAGGACCGAATCGGACCAGGCAAGGCGGAACTCGGCCTCGGCATCCATGGTGAAGCCGGCATTGAACAGGTCGATTTCCGTAACGCGCGAAACGTCGATGGCGATGGTGATCGACCGGCTCGCTCCGAATTCAGGCCCGGGCCGCATGTCGCGCTTCTGAACAATCTCGGCGGTGCGACTGCCGTTGGAGATGGCGGTTCTGACCGAAGAGCTCGTGCAATCGCGGATCGGAGACAGATCCGCTGGCTGGTCGGGCCAGCGCCGCTGATGACCTCGCTCGACATGCAGGGCTTTTCCGTGTCGCTTCTGCCGGTGACCAAGACTGAGGCGGCAGCTCGTGCGCCCCTGTCGCGCCCTGGGCTTGGCCCGGATGTCTGCCCGTCGGACAAGTGGCGGTTTTGCCGCTCCCGGACGGACTGATGCCCATTCAACCGATGCCGTCGAAAAACATCGTGACGCAGGCCTTGATTGAGCGCTGCTGCAGGATCCTGATCGGCGCGGAGGACGACCTGAATGCGCTCGACGCTAAATCCGGCGACGGCGATACGGGAAGTACGCTCGCTACGGCATCGCGCGCGCTGATCGACGCGCTCGACCGGATGCCGCTGGCCGATTTGACCCAACTTTATCGTGCTGTGGGTTTGGAACTCAGCCAGACTATGGGGGGATCGTCGGGGGTGCTTCTTGCTATTTTCTTCGCTGCTGCTGGAGATGCCTCATCCAGCGGGGAAGACGCGTTCGGCGCATTGCGATCGGGGCTCGACCGTGTGCAGCAGGTTGGCGGCGCGAGGCCCGGTGACCGGACCATGATCGATGCGCTGCTGCCGGCACTCAATGCGCTGCCCAGGGGGCTTAGTGCGGCTGCGGAGGCCGCCCGGAAGGGCGCAGACTTCACTGCCACGATCACGAAAGCAAAAGCAGGGCGCGCGAGCTATATCGCTGCATCAAAACTTGAAGGACATAATGATCCCGGTGCGGAGGCGGTGGCGCGGCTCTTCGAGCAATTGGTCATGTCGGAGACCTGACAGCCAGTCTGACGACGAGAACGGACAATGCAGCGCTTCCCGCGATTGCGAAAAATTCGCCTCCGTCCACGCCTCCGTCCACGCCTCCGTCACCAACCACTTCAACAGCGAGTGCAGCCTCTCCAGCAGACCTCTCTTCAAGGCCAACCGCGCCGCTGCTCTCGCCGAGTGGCGTGGTCTCTGCGCAGCATAAGGGACAGCCATCCTGCCCTTGGTGAGACCGGTTCGAATCCGTCTGATGGTGTTGTCTAATCGCTTTTGTCGCGTCAAGTTCTGAACGTATGAATGCGCGCCTGCCGGATGCATGGTTGTCTCCGCGGTCGGCAAGGGCCGCCGCATGATAGGGCTTCGAGGGAGGAGCCTTCAATGTGGATGACGCACTTTCGCGAGGCGCCGCTGGTCAGACAGGATCCGGTGACCCAGCGTTCAGGTTGAGGCCGCCGATATCCGCGATGTTCCGCAGGATTTCCGTCAGATCGTTTTGCCCTCGAAGGGATGCGAAGACGAACGGCCTTTCGCCGCGCATTCTGGCCGCGTCACGGTGCATCACCTCCAGGCTGGCGCCGACATGGGGCGCAAGATCGGTCTTGTTGATCGACGAGGATGTCCGACCGGGTGATCGCCGGGCCGCCCTTGCGCGGGATTTCCTCGCCCGCCGCCACGTCGATGACATAGATCGTGAGGTCCGCCAGTTCCGGGCTGAAGGTGGCCGACAGGTTGTCGCCGCCGGATTCGATCAGCACGATTTCGACATCGGGATGCCGCGCGCACCATCTCGGCCACAGCGGCCAGGTTGATCGAGGCATCCTCGCGGATCGCGGTGTGCGGGCAGCCGCCGGTTTCCACCCCGATGATCCGGTCCGAGGCCAGGACCTGCATCCGCATCAGCGCCTCGGCATCCTCCTGCGTGTAGATGTCATTGGTGATGACGCCGATGGAATGGCTGTCTCGGAGCGCGCGGCAGAGGGCGGCCGTCAGCGTGGTCTTGCCCGCGCCGACCGGGCCGCCGATGCCGATCCGCAGTGGGCCGTTGCATTCGGGTCATGTGCGGAATATCCTTGAATACTGGGTTTCATGCTTCATCGCGGCAATGTCGGCAAGAAAGGCGGTTGCGCTCAGGCACGGCCAGGTCGCCGCGTCTTGAGGCCTCGGCGATGGCGTCGCAAAGCGCGGGCAAGGCGCCGCAGGATCGCCTGGCCCTCTGTCTGCCCCAGCGGCAACAGCCGTTGCGCCGCGGCGATCAGGTTCGACGCGAAAGCCTGTAGGTACATTCTGGACGTCAGCGCCAGCGGCAACTCTTCGGCCGTGCCGCCGCGCCCAGGGCGACCGGGTAGGTCAACGCATCCAACGGCATATCCCAGACGGCGTTGGTCAGTTTGCCGAACGCGGCACCTTGCGCCTGCGTCTCGAGCAGCCGTTCTGCGGAGGCGGCAAAGGCCCGCGCAGCGGCGTCGATTTCGGCAAGCGCCATCGGCGTCCGGCGCATGGAACGCCGCCGCCAGAAACAGCGCATCCGACCGTCCCGCGCCACAGTCGAGAACATCGCGCAACCAGGCTCGAAGCTGTCCGCATCCGTGACCCAGCCCATCGCCACCGTAGCCTCCAGCCCATGACAATAGGCAAAGGCGCCGATCGGAAAGGCGGGCGACAGCCATTGCGCCAGGGTAAGGATCTGTGCGTCAGTGGGCGTGGCCATGCGTCCGCCCATGTCCATAGGCACCACCTTCGGGGGTGAAGGGTTCGACAACCTCGCGCAGGTGCGCGCCAAGCTTCTCCAGCATGTCGCGCATCACATGATCGCGCTGGATCAGCAATCGCGCGGGCTCGATCTGGCAGGGCGTGTGGCGGTTGCCGATATGCCATGCGAGCCGGGTCAGCCCGTCGCCGGTTATCTCCAAGAGCTCTTCCGGCGCCGGGCGGACGCCGACCAGCGCAGCCGTCCGTCGAGCTCGAAGACGTCGCCGTCGTTCAGCGAGGTGGTCTGGTCGAGGTCCACGAGGAAGCGCGCGCCGGCATCACTCTTCAGCACCTTGCGGCGCAGGAAGCGCTCGTCGTAGCTCAGGGTCACCCAGTCGGGCGCATGGTGGGAGTGGTGTATTGTGCGGCAGATCGGCAGGGCCATGTCGGGTCTCCTTCAGAACAGGAAATAGCGTTGCGCCATCGGCAGGACGTCCGCCGGCTGCGCAGGTCAGCAGCTCCCCGTCGGCGCGCACTTCGTAGGTTTCGGGGTTCACCTCGATCTGCGGGCGTCGCGTCGTTGAGGATCAGGTCCTTCTTGCCGATGCGTCCGCGTGTTCTGCACCGCAAGCGTCTGCTTGGCGAGGCCCAGCTGTCTGCGCGATGCCGTCGGCCTGCGCCGCCTGCGGACACGAAGGTCACCGCCGAGTGTTCGACCGACCGCCCGTAGGCGCCGAACATCGGGCGCGAATAGACCGGCTGCGGCGTCGGGATCGAGGCATTGGGGTCGCCCATCTGGGCGCAGACGATCGTGCCGCCCATCAGCACCATCTCGGGCTTCACGCCGAAAAAGGCCGGGTTCCACAGCACCAGGTCGGCGCGCTTGCCTTCCTCGATGCTGCCGATCTCACGCGCGATGCCCATGCGCGATGGCCGGGTTGATCGTGTATTTGGCGATGTAGCGGCGGACGCGGAAATTGTCGTTGTCGCCGGTTTCCTCGGGCAGCCGGCCGCGCTGCTTCTTCATCTTGTCGGCGGTCTGCCAGGTGCGGATGATCACCTCGCCCACCCGGCCCATGGCCTGGCTGTCGGAGGCGATGATCGAGAACGCGCCCATGTCGTGCAGGATGTCTTCGGCCGCGATGGTCTCGCGGCGGATGCGGCTTTCGGCAAAGGCCACGTCCTCGGGGATCGAGTTGTCGAGATGGTGGCAGACCATCAGCATGTCGAGATGCTCTTCGAGCGTGTTGACCGTGAAGGGCCGCGTCGGGTTGGTCGATGACGGCAGGACGTTGCTGCTCGCCGCAGATCTTGATGATGTCCGGCGCGTGGCCGCCGCCCGCGCCTTCGGTGTGGAAGGCGTGGATGGTGCGGCCCTTGATCGCCTTCGACGGTGTTCTCGACAAAGCCGCTTTCGTTCAGCGTGTCGGTGTGGATCATCACCTGCACGTCCATCTCGTCGGCGACCGTCAGGCAGCAATCGATGGCGGCGGGCGTGGTGCCCCAGTCCTCGTGCAGCTTCAGCGCGCAGGCCCCGCCCAGCACCTGTTCCTCAAGCGCGGCGGGCAGCGAGGCGTTGCCCTTGCCGGCGAAGGCCGAGGTTCATCGGGAAGGCATCCGCCGCCTGCAGCATCCGCCCGATATGCCAGGGGCCGGGCGTGCAGGTGGTGGCCAGCGTGCCGTGCGCCGGGCCGGTGCCGCCGCCCAGCATGGTGGTCAGGCCGGAGTGCAGCGCGTCCTCGATCTGCTGCGGGCAGATGAAGTGGATGTGGCTGTCGAAGCCGCCGGCGGTCAGGATCCGGCCTTCGCCGGCGATGGTCTCGGTGCCGGGGCCGATGATGATGTCGACGCCGGGTTGCGTGTCGGGGTTGCCCGCCTTGCCGATCGTGGCGATGCGCCCGTCGCTCAGGCCGACATCGGCCTTGTAGATGCCGGTATGGTCGACGATCAGCGCGTTGGTGATGACCGTATCGACCGCCCCGCCGGCGCGTGTGACCTGGGATTGCCCCATGCCGTCGCGGATCACCTTGCCGCCGCCGAACTTGACCTCTTCGCCGTAGGCGGTGCAGGTCGCGCTCGACCTCGATGATCAGGTCGGTATCGGCCAGCCGCACCTTGTCGCCGGTGGTCGGGCCGAACATGGCGGCATAGTCGGCGCGGGCATGATCCTGCCCGGCATCAGAGATCGCCCATGATGTGCTGATTGAAGCCGAAGATCCGCCGGTCGCCGGCGACCGGGATCAGACGCACCTCGCGGCGTTGCCCGGGCTCGAACCGCACCGCGGTGCCCGCCGGCGATGTCGAGCCGCAGGCCGCGCGCCGCGTCGCGGTCGAAAGCCAGCGCCGCGTTGGCCTCGGCGAAATGGTAGTGGCTGCCGACCTGAATCGGCCGGTCGCCGGTATTGGCGACCATCATCGAGATCGGCGCGCGGCCTTCGTTCAGGGTGATCATGCCCTCGGCGGGAAACAGTTCTCCGGGGATCACCGGCGCGCCCTCCAGAGGGCACAATCGCGGCACCGGCGAAGCTGCGCGCCGAGCGTCAGACGGCAACCAGGCACCGGCGCCGTGCGGATGCAGGTGCGCGCCGGTATCGGCAAGCGCCGGCCAAGCGGCGAAGGCGGCGGCGAGCAATCCGAGCGGTTTCATGTGCGGTTCCTTTGCTTCATCGGATCGGTTGGTGGACGGTGACCAGCTTGGTGCCGTCCGGAAACGTCGCCTCGACCTGCACGTCGTGGATCATTTCGGGGATGCCCTCCATGCACTGGTCGCGGGTGATGACCTGCGCGCCGGCCTCCATCATGTCGGCGACGGAGCGGCCGTCGCGGGCACCTTCGACCACCGCGTCGGTGATCAGGGCGATGGCTTCGGGATGGTTGAGCTTGACGCCGCGCGCCAGCCGCTTGCGGGCGACCTCGGCGGCCATTGCGATCAGCAGTTTGTCTCTTTCTCGGGGGGTCAGGTTCATCCTAGAGCATCCAGCATTTGGGCAGTTCAGCGTCTGAGAGATAGGTCAGGGCAGGCACCAGCGTCCGCCGAAGGGCATAGCCATCTGCGGCTAGGCATCGCGCCACGAGCACATCCGCACCGATCAGGCTTGCTCCCGCTGTTTCCGGCAACATCGCACGCAGGCGGTCCAGGCGTGCACCTGCATCCGCTGCGATGTAGACGATCAGCGCCACAGCACCCGCGCCGTGAGCCACATGCGGGCGCGCGAGATGGGTGGCGATGTCGCCAATGAACGCCGTGCGGTCCAGAAACAGCGGCTGGCCGTCGCGGCGGATGTCGATGCAGTCGCGGAACAGCGCATCGGTCACGACCTCGCCCATCTCTGAGCGGCCAAAGATCAGCGGCTCGGCCATAAGCAAGGTGGACCCAGGCTCAAGATCGACATGCAGCTGGCGGTTCAATGCAGAACCGTTGAATAGGATCGTTTCCTGCGGCAGCCAGTGCATCCGCGCGTCACCTGCGACATCGAGGGTGGTGTTCAGATGTCCGGTTTCGCCAGGCCGTGCCCGGTAGGCGCGCTCCGCTGCCTGGGTGGTCAGCGTCAGGGCGGTGCCCGGCGCGGCCGCGGCAGCAATGCCAAAACGGTCGCCGCCAGTGATACCCCCGGCGGTGTTGACAATCACCGCCTCGACCGCAGGCCCGGCGCGCCGCGGAAACAGGCATTTCAGCGAACCTGACATACGCAGCCGGTCAAGCGCCGTGCCGCCGCCCGCCCGTTTGACCGACAGCGCCACCGCACCTTGCGCGCGCGGTTGTTGCGGCAAGGCACCTTGCGGCACGACAGGTGGCGGCACGGCAAGTTGCGGCGTGATGGGCGTGGAAATGTTGATCGGATCCTCCGGCATCTGCGTCATTCCGTTGACGCACCTTTTTGCCGCGCCCGCGCCAAACGACCAGTCAAACTGTATTTCGAAGGCAAATCTTGCCACGCTTTGCCTGAAAAACGTCCAACAGCCGAGGCGATGCCGCAAATATCGGCATCAAGTGCGAAGAGACCGCATTTGTCGCCCGCCGGAATTGCCAATCTTGCTGCATTGCAGAATCGCTATAGCACCTGCTGCCAACATCACGCCGCAAGTGGGTGTGTGACGACCGGACGAATTGGACCTCGGACCAGCCGCCACACGGGTGCAACACTTAAGTTGCGGAGAAATGGGTAGGGAGTTTCGCTTGCCGTGGCAAGCGCCCCCCGCCTGCGCTCCGCCCGGAGATGCAAATGAAGATTTTGAACTCGATGCTTGCCACCGCCGCAGCCCTTGCCCTGCAATCCGCAGGCGCGCTGGCCGCCGACTGCCCGATCAAGGTGGGGGTGCTGCATTCCCTGTCCGGCACGATGGCGATCTCGGAAACCACCCTGAAGGACACCATGCTGATGCTGATCGAGCAGCAGAACGCCAAGGGCGGCGTCTTGGGCTGCGAGCTGGAAGCGGTCGTGGTCGATCCGGCCTCGGACTGGCCGCTCTTCGCCGAGAAGGCGCGCGAATTGCTGACTGTGCACGAGGTCGACGTGATCTTCGGAAACTGGACCAGCGTTTCCCGCAAGTCGGTGCTGCCGGTGATCGAGGAGCTGAACGGGCTTCTCTTCTACCCGGTGCAGTACGAGGGCGAGGAAAGCTCGAAGAACGTCTTCTATACCGGTGCCGCGCCGAACCAGCAGGCGATCCCGGCCACAGACTACTTCCTCGAGGAACTCGGCGTCGAGAAGTTCGCGCTGCTGGGCACCGACTACGTCTACCCGCGCACCACGAACAACATCCTGCAGGCTTACCTGCAATCGAAGGGCATCGCCGAGAGCGACATCTTCGTCAACTACACGCCCTTTGGCCATTCCGACTGGTCGAAGATCGTCGCCGACGTGGTGGCGCTGGGCGCTGACGGCAAGAAGGTGGGCGTGATCTCGACGATCAATGGTGACGCCAATATCGGCTTCTACAAGGAACTGGCCGCCGCCGGCGTCTCGGCCGACGATATCCCGGTCGTCGCCTTCTCGGTCGGCGAAGAGGAACTGTCGGGGCTGGACACATCCAACCTGGTTGGCCACCTGGCGGCGTGGAACTACTTCATGTCCGCCGACACCCCGGAAAACGCGACCTTCATCGAGGGCTGGCATGACTTCATCGGCGACGACAAGCGCGTGACCAATGATCCGATGGAGGCGCATTACATCGGTTTTAACATGTGGGTGAATGCCGCGACCGAGGCCGGCACCACAGATGTCGACGCAGTGCGTGCGGCGATGTACGGCCAGCAATTTCCCAACCTGACCGGCGGAACAGCAGAAATGCTGGTCAACCATCACCTGACTAAACCGGTGTTGATTGGCGAGATTCAGGAAGATGGCCAATTCGACATCATCAGCCAGACGGCGGAAGTGCCGGGCGATGCCTGGACCGATTTTCTGCCGGAATCGGCGGTTCTGACCTCGGATTGGAAAGATCTCGGCTGCGGCATGTACAACACCGTGACCAAGAGCTGCGTGCAGACGCTGTCGAACTACTGATCCAAGACCCTGCCAGAGTGGGCTCGCCCTCTCTGGCTGATTTCCCCAACGCCCGGACACATCCTGAGCATGCTGCGCGCTTTCATCGCCCTTCTTCTGCTGGTCGTCCTGCAAAGCTCTGCATGGGCCCAGACCGGCCCGATGCAGGCGATCCTGCAGGACCATCGCGAGCAGATCGTGAGGAGCTCCCGAACCACCATCGGCCCGGCCATCGACGCCGTCGCGACAAGCGGGCTGCCACAGGCTCAGGCTGTGCTCAGGGCGTGGCAGGACAAGAACATGTGGCACCGCCTCTCGGACGGGTTGTTCTTTCGTACCGAGAAAAACGGCGATGTCTATGACCTCTATGATCTGGATACCGACGTCCGGGTTGGCGAGGCCGCGAAGACCGAGATTGAGCAGATCAAGCCCAACAGCGGCATTCGCGCCCTGATCGCCACGGCGCTGGTGCAGTTTCAACTGTCGGATCCTGTGCGCGCCAACCGTCTTGCCGCACTGGCCTCGCTCGAGCGCCGCTCAACGGCCGAGGCGCTGACTCCGCTGCGGGCCTCGATCACAGCCGAAACCGATCCGGCGATCCTGGCGAAGAAGCTGCGGCTGGAACGGCTTCTGACCATGGCCTACGATACCGATCCCGCGGCCCGTGTCGCCGCCATCGAGGAGATGTCGGGCGCAACCGGCCTTGACGTGCGCGCCACGCTCAACCCGATCCTGCAGACACGGGTGCAGGTGTTTTCCGGCGACATTCCCGAGAATCTGAACCTCAAATCCCGCCTGAAGCCGGGAAGCGACGCGCTTGGCGCGACGGCGGCCTATGATCTCCTGGTATCCGAAGGCAGCGCGCCGGCGCTGATCTCGCGCGCCGACCAGCGCGAGGTTCTGGCCCGTCACATCGTCGATGGCCGTGTCGGCGGCATCGCGGTTGCCAAGCTGAACACACAGGCTGCACGCGCGCAAGCCTTCGCCGCGCTGGTCGACGAGGGCCTCGCTGTGCCCGCCGCCACCGAGGACGAGATCGAGGGCTTCCTTGCCGACAATGTGTTCGCCGAGGTCTATGCCGAGCCGTCGGCCCTGGTGACCGATGCCGCCGCACGCGCGCTTGCCCGCATTACCACACGCGTCGGCATCGGCCAGGCGGTGGACCTGACCCTTGACGCGCTGTCGCTCGCCTCGATCTATTTCCTTGCCGCCATCGGCCTTGCCATCACCTTCGGCGTCATGCGCGTCATCAACATGGCCCATGGCGAGTTCATCATGATGGGGGCCTATACGGGCTATGTGGTGCAGCAATGGGTGCCCAACCACACCGCATCCATCGCCGTCGCGATCCCGCTGGCCTTTGCCGTGACTTTCGCCGCCGGCGTCGCGATGGAGCGGCTGGTGATCCGCTGGCTCTACAACAGGCCCCTGGAGACGCTGCTGGCGACGTTCGGCATTTCGATCGCGCTGCAGCAGCTTGCTAAGAACATTTTCGGCACCCAGGCACGCCCCTTGACCGCGCCGGGCTGGCTCGACGGGGCCTGGGTGCTGAACGATATCGTCGCGATCAGCTATATCCGCATCGCGATCTTCGTGCTGGCGCTGTTCTTCCTAGGGCTCTTCCTTTTCATCATGAAGCGCACGCGGCTCGGGCTCGAGACCCGCGCGGTCACGCAGAACCCGGCGATGGCGGCTTCGATGGGAATCAATCCGGGGCGGGTGAACATGCTGACCTTCGGGATCGGCTCCGGCATCGCAGGCGTGGCGGGCGTGGCCATCGGGCTCTTTGCCAAGGTCACCTCAGAACTGGGCAGCGACTATATCGTGCAAAGCTTCATGACCGTCGTCGTGGGCGGCGTCGGCAATATCTGGGGCGCGCTGGCCGGGGCCACCATGATCGGGTTCCTGCAAAAGGGGATCGAGTGGTTCAATCCATCGAACACGCTGGCCGCCCAGACCTTCATGATCGTCTTCATCATCATCTTCATCCAGTTCCGCCCGCGCGGCATCGTGGCACTCAAGGGCCGGGCGGCGGGGGATTGATCCATGCAGAAAAGCTTTGTCGCGCAAAACCCCTCGATCCTGATCTTCCTCTCGCTTCTTGCCCTCTTCACCCTCACCGTCACGAACTTCAGCGAGGCCTACGGCACCGGCCTCGTCTCGACTTCCTTCGTAAAGGTTCTGGGCAAGACCCTGTGTCTGGCGCTGGTCGCCATCGCGATGGATCTGGTCTGGGGCTATTGCGGCATCCTGAGCCTCGGCCATTTCGCCTTCTTCGGGCTGGGCGGTTACATGATCGGCATGTGGCTGATGTACGAGCGGACGCGGGTCATCGTCGAGGGCGCGCTGACCGAAGCCCCGATCCCGCCGACACCTCAGGAAATCGTCGATGGAATTGGCACGCAGATCTTCGGGGTCGTGGGGTCGAACGAGTTTCCGCTGGTCTGGAGCTTTGCCGACTCATTGATCCTGCAACTGGTTCTGGTGGTGCTGGTGCCCGGCACGCTGGCGCTCGTATTCGGTTGGCTCGCCTTCCGCAGCCGCGTCGCCGACGTCTACCTCTCGATCCTGACGCAAGCCATGACACTGGCGCTGGCGCTGTACCTCTTCCAGAACGACAGCGGCCTGCGCGGCAACAATGGCCTGTCAGGCCTGCAAAACCTTCCAGGCGTCAGCGCGCCGCAGTCGCATGTCTCGATCTGGTTCCTCTGGGCATCGGCCGCGGCACTCGGGGCGGGCTACCTGCTCTCGGCCTGGATCGTCGCCGGAAAGTTCGGCTCGGTGATCCGTGGCATCCGCGACAACGAGGCGCGGGTGCGGTTCCTGGGCTATTCGGTCGAGACCTACAAGCTGACGATCTTCACCCTGACCGCCTGCATCGCCGGGATCGCGGGCGCGCTCTACTACCCGCAGGCGGGCATCATCAACCCGGCAGAAATCGCGCCCATCGCCTCGATTTACCTGGCGGTCTGGGTCGCCATCGGCGGGCGTGGACGGCTCTACGGCGCGGTCATGGGCGCGGTCTTCGTCAGCCTCGTCTCCAGCTGGTTCACTGGCGGCAAGGCACCCGACGTGCCCTTGGGCCTCTACACGATCAAATGGGTCGACTGGTGGCTGGTGCTGTTGGGCCTGTCGTTCGTCGCGGTCACCTTGTTCGCCCCGAAGGGTCTGGGCGGGCTCGTCGATCTCTGGACCGAGCGGCGCAGCCCCGACCGGCATGGCGCCGACCTCGGCCCGGATCAGGGGTCATTGCGCGAACGGGAGGCGGCGGAATGAGCACGCTTCTGGAAGTGTCCGGCGTCTCGGTTTCCTTTGACGGGTTCAGGGCCATCAACAACCTGTCGTTCCAGATCGCCGAGGCCGAACTGCGCGCAATCATCGGGCCGAACGGCGCCGGCAAGACCACCTTCATGGACATCGTCACCGGCAAGACCAGGCCCGACGAAGGCCGCGTGATCTGGGGCGAAAAAAGCATCTCGATGCTGGGCATGAACGAGGCGCAGATCGCGCGGGCCGGTATCGGGCGCAAGTTTCAAAAGCCGACTGTGTTCGAGGACCAGACCGTCGCCGAAAACCTGTTGCTGGCGCTGAAAAAACCACGCGGACCGCTCGCGGTGCTTCTCTATCGACCTTCGACTGCCGATCTGGGCCGGGTCGCCGAACTGGCCGCCGAAATCGGGCTGGAAAGCACGCTGGCGCGCAAGGCGGGAGAACTGAGCCACGGCCAGAAGCAATGGCTGGAAATCGGCATGTTGCTGGCGCAGGAGCCGCGCCTCTTGCTGGTCGACGAACCCGCGGCCGGCATGACGCCCGAAGAACGCGAGCACACCACCGGCATTCTGGTCGAGGCGGCGAAAACCCGCGCCGTCGTCGTCGTCGAACATGACATGGAATTCGTGCGCCGCCTGAATTGCAAGGTGACGGTCCTGCACGAGGGCGCGGTGCTGGCCGAGGGCAGCCTCGACCATGTCACCGCGAACAGACACGTCATCGACGTCTATCTGGGGCGCTGAACCATGCTGAGCGTGAAGAACCTGACCCTGCACTACGGCCGTAGCCAGATCCTGCACGACGTGTCGCTTGAGGCCGCCCGGGGTGCTGTCACCTGCGTCATGGGCACCAATGGGGTCGGCAAGACCAGCCTGATGCGGGCAATCTCGGGCCGTCATCCACGGTCGGGCGGTGCGGTGATGCTGGACGGCCAAGCGTTGGGCGTGCTTCCGGCCAACGCGCTGGCCCGTCGCGGCGTGGGTTACGTGCCGCAAGGGCGCGAGATTTTCCCGCTTCTGAGCGTGCAGGAGAACCTGGAAACCGGGTTCAGCTGTCTGCCGCGAGGCGAACACGTCGTCCCGGACCATGTTTTCGAGCTGTTCCCGGTGCTGCACGAGATGCGAAACCGGCGCGGCGGCGATCTGTCCGGCGGGCAGAAGCAGCAACTGGCCATCGCCCGCGCGCTGATCACCCGGCCGAAGCTGTTGCTGCTGGACGAGCCGACTGAGGGCATCCAGCCCAACATCATCCAGCAGATCGGCCACGTCATCGCCATGCTGCGCGACCGCCGCGATCTGGCGATCATCCTGGTCGAGCAATATTTCGACTTTGCCTACGAGCTCGCGGACAGCTTCGTCGTCCTGCGGCGCGGGGCGGTGACCTTGTCGGGCGACAAGGGAACTGTCGCGCGCGCCGATCTGATGGCGGGCGTTTCGGTGTGAGCACCAAGCAGGGTGTGCGAGGTCGGGGCCGGTTGGGTCGGAGGTTTCGATACTGCCTGGGGCAATGGCTCAGGCGATAAGAAAGTGGGTATAGGCCCTGACTTCGCCGATGACTTCCTCTGCAAGCGAGGTCGGGGTCGGCCAGTGGAGCCGCAATGTGCTTTCTGCCACATCCTGATCGACATCCAGCTCTGCGCTGTGCTTGGCCGCAAGATGCCGCATGCGGCTGTTGTCTCTCAGGCACATCAGCTTGATCGATCTGACGCCGCGATTTCCGCGCCACCGCGATGATGCGGTCAAGGAGTGCGTCGCCGATCCCGATGTTCTGCCATTCGACTTCGACAGAAAATGCCGCCTCTGGCCGTGACGGCAAGAAATGCAGAACCCCGCGAAGTTCAACGATGCCGCGCAATTCCCCATCGAGAAATGCACCGCACAGAATGCTGCCGTGACGAAAGATGTTCCGGGCGTATTCATGGATCCCGTCATCACTGATGCTTCCAAAGAACCGTGCGCGCCGCGAGACGGCATCGAGCCGCCGGAAGTGGCTACAAATCGCCTCATGGTCGGCCGGGTAAAGCCGACGAATGACCTTGTCTCGATCGGTTACCTTGTGTGCCATCGCATGATCGCCCCGCCTGCAAGAAGGGTTTGGGCCGGCATCCTCGGGAGGAGGTGAAGATGCCGGCCCGCAGCATTGGCGCTCCCTGTTGGTTTTATTCGCCACTGCTCATGCCGACCTACTCTGGGAGGAGCGAGCGTCGGCAATTCTTGTTCATCCGACGCGAGAGGCCCCGCTCAGGGCCCGCCTGTCGATTCCGGCGCTGTGCCGTCATGCCCGTTCGACATCAGCCAAGTCGCGTATCGGGGAATGTCACCCCGCGTGATGCCGATCTCGGCCAACTGCACATCGCTCATGCCGGCAAGAACCGACATCAGCCGGCTTGTCTGCAGGGTTCTGAGCATGGATCGGGCCGTCGCCCACGCCCTGGACGCGATCCGCGACATAGGGCTGGAGCCTGCGCCGGACTGCCAGGTCGCACGGCCTGTTGCGTGAATGCTATTGGCCATAAGCGGTCTCCCATGCCAGCCGGCCGATATCTGCGCGATGAATGCCCACATCCGCCAGATCGCGGTCACTAAGCCGTGCAAGCTCGTGATAGGTCGCGCGATAGACCTTCCGCCTGGCTGCGGCGTTGCGCATATGCCCCGGAATTTGCTGAAAGAATGTGCGACCGGCGTCCAGAACGGCGTCGGACCAGCTGCTTGAGCGTGTAATTGCCATGTTCGTGCCTCGTCTCTTGCTGCAGCGCAGTATTCATGCTGCGCTGCAGAATTAGACGGATATGGTAGCGCTTACAATCTTTCAATCCGGCACAGCACCCGTGCCAAAGCGGAACAGGTGGTTGATCTCACATGGACATCTCGGCGCAACTTCTGATCTTCGCGACGGTCGTCGACCAGGGCAGCATCTCTGCCGCGGCACGCTCGATGGGGCAGACGCCCTCGGCGGTCAGCAAGCAGATCGGGATGCTCGAGGATCTCGTTCACCATCGCCTGCTCAACCGGACCCGGACCGGCGTGTCGCCGACACAGGAAGGCCACGAACTTTACGAAAAGTGCAAGGCAATGGCCGACAAGTTCAAGGAAGCCGAGGTGCTGATCTCGAACTTCGATGGCACCCCGCGCGGCAAACTCAAGGTTGCCTCCACCGTGGCATTCGGGGAATCCCAGCTTATCCCCGTCTTGCCGGGATTCATGGAAGAAAACCCTGAGGTCACGATTTCCCTCGATCTGACGGATCGCGAGGTGGATCTGCAGGGCGAAGGATATGACGCTGTCGTCTGCTTTGACGAACTGAACAAGACCCCCGATATCATGGTCCGCCGCATCATGCACAGCCGCCGCGTTCTGTGCGCGTCACCTGCCTATATCGAACGATGTGGCGAACCACGGAAATTCTCGGAACTGGCACAACACAATTGCCTGAGGATCGCCGAAAACAGCAAACGGAACATCTGGACCAACGGCGGGCGCGAAAACGAGCCGGATTTCGAAGCCCAGGGGAGTTTCGAGGGAAGCAACACCGATGTCATCTTTCGCGCGGCCCTTGCCGGCATCGGGATCGCGCGATTGCCTTGCTACATGGCCAATCAGAAATTCCGGTCGGGCGAACTGGTCCATGTGATGCCGGACTACTCGGCGGCGAGCACCGACATCGTCGTGATGTTTGCAGACAGGCGCAACCTCGCACCGAAAACCCGCGCCTTCATTGACTTCCTGGCGCGGCAGTTTCGGGACGCTCCGAAGGGTCCTGTCAGAGGAACTGGGCTTGAGGCGGGTCAGGGGCAATCGTAGTGTCTCCGGATGTCAGAACGCAGCTCCTTCAAGTACTTCAAGACGTCGCGCGTGATCATCCGCCTAGCGGTGATGCTCTACGTCGGTTTCCCGCTCTCGCTGCACAACGTGGAGGAATCGCTGCATGAGCGAAGCGTCGACGTCAGCCACGAAGCTGTCCGGTACTGGAGGCACCGGTTTGGGCCGATGATCGTGGCTGAAGGCGCACGGAAAAGTGTCTAGGAATTTGCAATCATGTAAAATCAACTCTTTAGAGGACAGAGAAGGTTCGACGTCAGGCCCATCCCCTCCGCCATCAATCTCAACATTTATCAACAAGCACAATGGTTTGCGCTGAGTGCTTTTGCGTTCATCCCCCATTTTGACCGCCATTTCTGTTTGGAGTCACAGTCCAACCAATCCTAGGATAGCATTCGCTTGAGCCTGAGAAAGCATGAATGTCCGCAAGCGCCGAAATTGGACAAACTAGACAACGGCGAAACTTCGCTAGTCCAGTCTCAGCACAGACAAAGTTCCAGCCTAGACTTTACGCTTGAGGTGAAATGGCACACGCCCTGAGAGCACGTGCCATTTCTTCGTCCAAAGGTTGCTAAGTTTCATCTGTATTGCAAGACGCGGATTCCGGGCTGGGCTTTGTTCATGAGTGGTTCGCCTCTGTGCCTTTCGGCAGTGATATTTTTCCTTCCACCCTTATTTTTCTTTGCCTTTTCCGCAGTCGTCTTCTTCGCCGCAAGTCATCTCTTCATCCTTTTTGGCAGCTTTCTCAACAGCGGCCCTGTCAGCTGCAGCCTTTTCAGCGGCCTTCTCAGCAGCAGCCGCCTTCTCAGCAGCAGCTTTCTCAGCAGCCGCCGCCTTCTCAGCAGCCTTGTCAGCGGCGGCCTTCTCAGCGGCGGCCTTCTCAGCGGCAGCCTTGTCAGCGGCGGCCTTGTCAGCGGCCGCCTTCTCAGCAGCGGCCTTGTCAGCGGCCGCCTTCTCAGCAGCGGCCTTGTCAGCGGCCGCCTTCTCAGCAGCGGCCGCCTTCTCAGCAGCAGCCTTTTCAGCAGCCGCCTTCTCAGCAGCCGCCTTCTCAGCAGCCGCCTTCTCAGCAGCGGCCTTCTCAGCAGCCTTGTCAGCGGCGGCCTTCTCAGCGGCAGCCTTTTCGGCAGCCTTTTCTGCAGCGGCGTTGTCAGCGGCAGCCTTTCTCGCTTCCGACTTCGCAGTCTTGTCCGCCGCAGACTGCGTTGCAGCAGCCTGTCTCGCCTCCAACTTCTCGGCTTTGGTTGTGACAGATTTTTCAGCGGCAGCCGTCATCGCTTCAGACTTAGAGGTGTTGCGTGATTGGTCACCTTTCGCTGCCTCTTGCGCGGCACCGTCGTTGGTGTCCGAAACATTGTCGGACCGTGACGGCGCGCTGTCGTTCGGAGTGTCCGACGATAGAGCAACATTCGGAGCAATTGCTGCAGATATAATGACAAGAATTCCAGAGGCGAAAATTTGCCTCATTCCCAGTTTCCGTTTACGCATAATTTCACCATTACGATGGCAGGCTATAGGCCGCCAGAAACGGACTAACTGTCCGCTCCTCTGTGTCGCTTAAGTTGATGACGGAATTACGGTTTTCCCTAGGTCGTTTCATCAATCTTTGTGCGGGATTGTAAGCATCGTACATTTGCCTTGGAGCATCTCGTTGGCCTCCTGCGCCCTGGTTTGATTGTAGAGATTGCACACGGGGGTCAGCTCCGTCCGGCCAAAAGGATTGTGCGGCGAAGTGTAGGTGACGCTCATCGTCCCGTCAGCAAGGACAAGCTCAGGATGGGCGAGCATGAAGGCGTCGGCATGGACGGTGCTGCGAAAGAGGAAGGCGACGGCATCGCCCAATACGCTTTCCGCTCCGGCTTGGGCATACTCGCCACGGCCTATCTGCGTATCGAGCCAGCGCTGTATGCGGTCATAGAGCGGGCCGAAGCCAAGCACGGGAACCAGGACCCGCACATGCACCGGATAGGCGCGGTGGTCGGTCTTCTGCTGGGGTGTGGAGCGGCGACTCATGGATGGGAACAATAGAGGAACAACCTGAGGCAGCAACCGGAGGATATTACCTTTTCGGGGCGACGCGACGCGAAACTCTGGCAACTACGTTCAGTTTGTCGGGCCGGGTGCTGGCAGACAAATTCGAACCAGTCTCAGCTTGGACAGTGACGCTGTCCCTTATGCCGCGCAGAGACCGCGCCACTCAGCCAGAGCTGCGGCGCGGTTGGCCTTGAAGAGGTGTCTGCTGGAACGCGCGCGCTCCTGGTTGAAATGGTTGTGGACCGAGGCGTGGACGGCAGCGAACTGCTGTAACATTCGCCTGCGCCGGAGGCAGAGCATCGCCCGCTCCCGCCTTCGAACTGGCTGATACGAAATCTCCGCGCGATCGTTCATCCAGCCCTTTTCAGCCGTCCGATCAGGTTTCGCACATTCGACACGTGCCAACGCCCGCCGCGACGCGTCATCATTCCCCGCCGATTCAGCTCCATGGCGATGTCACAGAGCGAGAAGTGCCCTTCCGTCTGGATGTCGGCGAGCACAGCGACGAGGCTTTCGGCGTGGCGGTCCGCATTTCGCGCCACGACCGCCCGCAGCGCAGCCCCGCCCTTCCTTGCACGCCTGAGTGCCGCCGCGCCATTTGGATTGCCAAGCTTCACACCGCGGGCCTTCGCTACCGCCAGCGCCTCCTTGGTCCGCCGCGAGATTGCCTCGCGTTCCTGCTGGGCGACGAGGGCCATGATGCCGACCGTGAGATCGTTGGCCTCCGGCATGTCGCAGGCGAGGAACCGGACGCCGCTGTCTCGCAAGGTCAGCAGGAAGGCGGCGTTGCGCGAGAGCCGGTCGAGCTTGGCGATGACAAGGGTGGCACCAGTCAGGCGGGCCAGCTGGATCGCCTTGCCGAGTTCGGGCCGGTCGGGATTGCGTCCGCTCTCGACCTCGGTGAAGCGGGCAAGGACCTCGGCAGAACGGGATGCGGCAAACCCATCAATCGTCCTCCGCTGCGCCTCAAGTCCCAATCCCGACTGCCCCTGCCTGGCGGTGGAGACCCGCTCGTAGGCGATGAACCGGGGCGATGTGGCTGACATGGGCGGGGTGTACAAAACTGCCTGACGTTCGTTGCGCAGGTCTGTACCGCAGGTTGACTAGGTCTCGTAGTGCTATGTGCGGCCGCGCGACGCAGAGGTTGCAGAAACCTCACCGGCGCTGGCTAAGAGGCCCATGGAGACAGCCTTGACTATGCATCGGTTCTCGGTGGACGTTCGACTGCGCCGCCGCTTCGCACCCACAGCTGCTTCGATCTGCCTACCTGAGTTTGGCAACCTCAAGATTGCGAACCCTTATTTCGATTCCGTTCTTCGGGAACGGCGCAAACGGTGACGACTTCCCCAACCGCCTGTAGTCGCTCCCGTAGCCGCTGAAATTCGGCCCCACGCTCCAGAGCAGTGGAGCCCCGGGTATCTGCCGTGCCGGCTCGCATTGCAGCTTGTAGTCGGATCCGCAGTCCGGCGGGATCACGGTCTGGGTATTCAGCCGCTGGAGTATGAGTCGCCCGTTGCACCGGGCCTCCATGAAACCGTCTTTCCCCCTGCTCCACTTGATACGCAGTGTGAAACTGTTCCACCGTCCGAAATCGGAGGGTTTGATGCAGAGGCTTCGTTCGAATGTCGCGCCGCGACGCGAGTCCAGCAGGATCTCGTAGACGTGGTTCTTGATGCCCTCGCTGCGCTTCCATTCCGCGATGAGAAGCCTCGTTCCAGAGGGAAACGACCTCTCCCCCGGATAGCTGAAGTTTTTCGGGACGAAGAGCTCCATGCGGTACTCGACCGACTGCCCCACCTTTGTCGCACCGGGCGCCTGAACCTGAGAGCGCACCCGCCCGCCGTTGCAGTCGGATTCGCCCCTTCCATCTCCATAGTCCCGCGCGCCGCACTGTCCCGCCCGGAGCCGAAAGACGATCTCGCCGTTGTCCCGGATCGGCTTGGCGCCATTCCATCCGACATCCTTGAAACTGCCCGTCTGGTCTTTCGCCATCGACATGGGTGCAAAGAGCCAGACGAAAAGGACGGTCAGGAGAAACTTCATGGCAACCTCAGATCGGAACAGAGAGTTGCGGGCATTCTGCCAACGGACCAGTTGGTCGATCAAGCGGTTTGGTTCGCCAGACGGTCGAGACCTTGTCCGGCATCTTCGCTCAGGGCCGTGCCACGCTGTCGGAAAGTACGAGACCCCGAGACGCTCATTCCACACGATGTTGCCATCGGCATCGCGGTCAGTGCCGTCGGGGCTCCGGAGAATCACACGGTGATTGACGAGCGGCGCATGCTTTACCGGCAGGGCGTTCGCCACCCGCGATCGCGACGCGGGCGTGATGCCAAGCTCGGATATGTAGCGCACTATGAGCTCCATCTGCTTTTTGGCGACCCAGAGCCAGGGCAATTGCTGGACGTAGCCCGAGGGCGTCTTCAGCATCACCTCTGCCTCGACCCAGCGACCATAGGCCTGGCAATAGGTGGCCAGCACGGTCCGGTCGATCCGGGTCAGGAGACCGATCTCGTTCAGGACGCCTGCCAATCGTTTCCACTCGCTCTTCGCGGTGGCCGAGAGATGCGCCGGGCAGGTCGGCTGCGTCGCCGGCGGCTTCGGTTCACGGCCCGCGATCGGACGCTTGCCGGGATTCCCGTCGATCAGCTTCAGCGCCGTCGGCTTTGGCTTCCGCCCTCTCATCTCACGTCTCTCCCCTGCCGGTCATCGGTTGCCGCGGGAGCGCAAACCACCTCCGACTTTGTCGAGTAATCGTCCGGTTCCGGAGGCGGCCTTCTGCTCCGGATGCCCCGCAAACACGGGCGGTTTCGCCGCCCCGCGTTCGGCGATACCCGGTCGGCATTTTCGCGGCTGTCACAGCCGGGTTCCCACGCCGGTCCCGCGTCCCGATCTCCCAGGGATTGCCCCCCCCCGGGGGGGCATTGCTTCGGCGGGCCACAGTCATGACTCCCCTTCCATTCCTGCCCCGCCTGATGAACCAGGCAGAGGCCCCGCGCGCGAGTGCGGCGAGCGTCAGGAGCCCCATCGCCTGAGCCAGGTGGATCGGCGCCCAGGCGAGCCCGAGAGCCGGGAAGGTCGCGACCTGCAGGATGGCCGAGACACCCGTGCCGGCGATGACGTTCACGGCGGCGACCGCCAGATCCATGCGCTGCTGCCGGGTCATGTTCGGGCCTCCCCGCCGCTCTCCGATCGCTCCGAGGCCACCGCGGGGACGTATCGCCGGCGACACCGGCTTTTTCCACAATAACGAGATGGACGACTTCACCTCGAAGCCGGGAGAGTCCAACGCCCTTGGCCTGGTTCAGGGCAAGACAAATGAAGTGCAGCCCGGCAAACGCCCACTGAGTTCCATGACACCTACGATCCTGCTGAAGGACGAAAAGGTCTTCATGGTGACGGGCAGCCCCGGCAGCTCGACCATCATCTCGACCGTACTCGGGAGTATCGTGAACCTCGTCGATTTCGGCATGAACGCGCAGCAGGCGGTCGATGCGCCGCGCGTCCACCATCATTGGCAGCCCGATCTCGTTTTCGTCGAGCCCGGCTACCTCATACCCGAGACACGCTCCGCAATCGATGCGATGGGACATGTCATCAAGGAACGCCCGCCCTGGGGTGCCAACGAGGCGATATTGGCCAATCCGGCGACAGGAAACCTCGAAGGCGTCAACGATGACCGCCGACCAGCAGGTCTGGCGCAGGGATACTAGTGGGCAGCGGAAGGAAATGGCCCCATCACGCAGAGCAGTCGCGACGGAATTCGTGATTATTTGAGATCCTGCGCTCCGAGCCAGAGCGTGCATTGGCCTGCTTCATCGCAGTGTTGCTGATCTTCATTGAGAGCCGGGTTAGGCCGGTACTAACCCGGCTCGAGCGGGGGCATTCAACACCCATCCTAAAATGTTCGTCTACCACACCATTTTGACGACCATCTATTTGCAGCAAAAGGTGAACAGCACTTCGCAGGCTCCAGATAGCGGAGCCTTGGATTCCCCCTACTGGTGGCGCCAAACTGCATCCCCATCGCTCTTATCGGGATTTCCTAGGACTTCGATGTTCTGCGGTCGTTCTAGGCACAATGCTCGACGCACTGGTTTCACTCGGACAACGAGTCGCCCCAATGGAGCCTCCGTTCGCCCCCGTGGAAACGTCTGGCCATTCCTGGTTGCCAGGCTCGAACACCCGGATCGATTTGGATCGCGAAGCGTTGGAGACAGATTTGTTCCCGGGAAGGCCAGGATCGGTCATTTATCGTTACGTCGATGTGTTTTCCGATATCGATCCAGACAGTCTCGAATTCTTACTCCACTATTAAAGGGCTTGAATCTACGGAGGCATTGCGTGGCGTTCAGCGCTGACGAAGTCGAACGCGACGGCTAACGCTTGCTCCTTGCGGGTGAGCTTCCCGCTGTGTCGGCATCCCCTCCGCGATACCGCTCCTCGACCGCACCGATGAACTCGCTCATGCTCGCTCCGACCCCGTCACTGAGGGCAGCGATCGCACTGAGCGAGGGCTGCCGCCGACCGTTCTCCAGGAACGAAATGAACCGCGCAGACACATCTGCGCGCTCGGCGAGATCCTCCTGTGTCAGCCCGGCGCTCTCGCGTCTCTCACGCAGAACCGCCGCGAATGCCGCCACCAACCTGTCATTGCTCCGATCCATGCGGACAGCCATCCCGCAGGGATTGACATGTCGCCACGAACAGTTGTTCTAGTTGCGAGTTGAGACGCCGGTTTTCCACATGATCGACAAAGAGATAGGTCCAGAGTGAGCACCCTCGGAAAGTTACCCTACGCAGTCATTGATCCAAAGACAGATGCCGCAATGCCCAAGCCAGGCGATGCCGTCGTTGTCTGTCGTCCCGATGGAAGCACAAGCTTCTTTCTCCTCGATATCGACCACCGTGGCCTCATCGCGAAGGCCTCGAGCGGGGCGGCCATGAGCGACGAAGAGTTCGGCCAGTTCGAGGCCGCGCACAAGGCGATGTTGCTCAGCTTCGTGGCGCAGAACGAGAAGATGATGGCGACACTCACCGAGATGATGAACGATCCCGGTTTTCTCGGCGACGTACCGCTCCCGACCCCTCAGCTGACACCTAACAAACGGCGCTTGTCTTATCATGTCATATGCTTCCGCAACGATCGGTTCCGTCCTCGACGGTGTGAACCGCACCCATTTCCTGCCGGCGATCCAGCGTCCCTATGTCTGGTCCTCCCACCAGGTCGCCACGCTCTTCGACTCGCTGATGAAGGGCTATCCGATCAGTTCGTTCATGTTCTGGGCCGTCGACCAGGACACGAAGCGGGAGGTCCGGATCTACCGTTTCCTCGAGGACTACCGCCCCGGTCGACAGAACGATGCGACCTCGCCGGAGGGCCGAAACGTGGTCCTCGTGCTCGACGGCCAGCAAAGGCTGACCTCGCTCCTGATCGGCCTGCGCGGCACCTTCGCTGAGAAAACCAAGCACGCACGCGTCGCCAATCCCGATGCCTGGACGGAGAAGGTGCTCTATCTCGACCTCTTCAAGGATCCCGAGGGCGAGGCGGACGAAGGCGATGCCGAGTTCGGCGTCACCTATGGGTTAAGGTTTCACGGCAAACCGCCGCGCAGTGACCACCGTCAACACTGGTTCAAGCTGGGCCGGATCCTTGACTATCCGGACAAGCCGGCACTCGATCGGCTTGTCGTCGAGGTTATGGCCCAGTTTCACCGCGGCACCACGACCTTCGAACGGGATCTTGCGGAAACCACTCTTCGGCGGCTGCACGCGGTCATCTGGAGCGAGGAGTTCGTCAACTACTATACCGAGGCCAGCCAGGCGGTGGACCGGGTGCTCGATATCTTCGTGCGCGCCAACGATGGCGGAACGAAGCTCAGCAAACCCGATCTCCTGATGTCGTTCATCACCTCGAAATGGCCGGAAGGCTCCGCGCGGGAGGAGGTCTCCGGCTTCGTCGAGCATCTCAACCAGGGGCTGGCGCTGCCGAATGCGGCGACGCGGGACCTGGTGCTGAAGGCCTGCCTCGTATTCTGCGACCAGGACGTGAAATACGGCGTGGCGAGTTTCACCTCCCAGGTCATCGGGTTGATCGAGGCGCGGTGGGGCGAGATCAAGCATGCGCTCGAGAACACCTTCCGGCTCGTCAACAGCTTTGGGGTCTCGTCGGACAACCTGACTTCGCTGAATGCTGTGCTTCCGATTGCCTATTACCTCTACCGAATGCCGGATTTCACTTTTCGGGGCTCGACGGAGTTCGAGCGCGTCAATGCGCGCGAGATCAAGCGCTGGCTGATCCAGAGCCTTCTCGTCGGGGCCTTCGCCGGCAGTTCGGACCGGACGATCTCCCTGGCGCGAGCCACGATCCGCGAAAGCCTGAGGGAGGACCGGGCGTTCCCCGCCGAACGCCTCTATGACGCGTTGGCCACGAACGGACGTATCTCGCGGTTGGACGAGCGTGCCGTCACCAACCTTCTCGATCTGCAGTATGGCAAGGCCAAGACCTTCCTGGCGCTCTCGCTCCTCTACGAGGGGCTCGACTGGAATGCCGGCGGTTACCAGGTCGACCATATCGTGCCGCAAGCCCGTGCAGCGCGGCGTGTGCTTCAGGGTATGAACATCCCCGAGAGCCGGATCCGCGAGATCACCGCCTCGGCGAACCGGCTAGGCAACCTGCAGCTTCTGCCCGCGGCCGAGAACGCCGAGAAGAGCGATCTTCCCTTCGATGCCTGGATCACCAGCCGTCATCGCGACTACATGAGCAATCACCTCATCCCCAACCGGCTCGATCTCGCCAGCGCGCAGATGCTGCCGGAGTTCGTACGTGAGCGCGAGAAGCTCATTCGTCAGAAGCTGCTCGGACTCGCTGGGCGGGGTGACATGGGCATGGTCAGGACGAGCTAGCAAGGCGGTAGTTCTGCGTTGCCCTGGCACAGGCGTCTGGCTCCGATGGCCAGAAGGGCGTTCCGGCCCTAGACCGGCCATTCGGCCGAGGTGCGGAGAAGGTCGGCTTTGCAGCCTTAAAGCGGGTCTCTAAGGCGAACATCTTGCCCGTCCGCAAGGAGGTTTGGGCCATCCATGGTCGGGGTAGAGCGCTGTGGGAATCACGGAGTTGGTAGAAAGACGTAGCGGATTTACGGAAGTTGTTTCGCGACGCCATCTATTGCTCCGCCAGAAAGGTCGTCGAAATGATCGTAAACATCGAGGGCGCGCCGCGGCAGCGACACTGCCATTTCGTCGACGTCGAGCGCGTAGAGGCCCAACAGGAACCGCCCACGGCGCTCACGTATCTCGTAGAAGCGGACGGTACGGCTGCGGCCTGATAGCGCCTTGACGATGGCATATTTGAAGGTGTGCGAGCAGCGCATCCCGAACACGACTTCTTCCATCTCAAGCGGGGAGTTCCTGCGGGCCGCGCGGGCCAATGAGCCGCCATTCGCGCTCATAGCGCCAGTCAACGGCCTTTTTTGTGAGGACGGCCTCGTCCACCTTGTGGCGTGCTTCTTCGTCGCCGTCGAGCATGGCGGCGACCGCGCTCGCGGCAATCAACCGGCTGCCGCCGTAGCTGATTTTGTGCAGGTCGCCTGCCGCCCGCACGCGTATCGAATAACCGAGGCACACGCCCTTGTGCTGGTCGCCATAGTGGCTCCACATCAGCGGGCAGTTGGCCCGTTCCGCGAGGGAGACGATACCTTTGCCGTAGCGCCTCAGAAGTTCTTCCTCGAACATATTGCCCGAAGAGGAAGCGGGCTGGATCTTCGATATCGTACTCGGGGTCGGTCGCATGGTAACGGATTTCGGCAACGACCTGTTCCGCGCGCCGCCGGCTGTGGGCTGCTATGTGGCTGACCGCTTCTCGGCCCGCTGTACCGGATCGTTTTTGCGGCCGCGTTCATTTCGGCAGTGACGCGCTGCTCGACGAGGCGCGCAAGAACTGCTGCCAACGCGTCGGCATCGATATCCGTGTCGAGAGTAGGCCTTGTGGCGAGCGGGTCGTCTAAGGTGCCGGGATCGGCAAAGAACATCTGGTCCGCGATCAACGCGTCGAGCGTGCGGTTGCTGAACGCACGGTATTTGTAGAGCCTCTCGGGAATCTCTTCCGCTTTGCCATGGCCCCCGCCTTACGAAACGAAATACTTGGCGTCGCGATTGTCGAAGGCGGGCCGTGTGCCTTCCAACACATCGACGAGGAAGCGGTTGATGGCCGGTGACTCGATGGCGCCCATCGAGGTGTAGATGACCGCATCGCCGGCCGCGCGGTCGATATGGGCGTGGATGATCAGTTCAGCGTCACAGACCACCGCAATGTTCGGGCTGTGTGCTCACCAGGATGATCTGGCGGCGCTTTTTCACGTCCCTGATGACGCGATCAGCAGCCGGTACACGGTCTGACTGTCGAGATTTTCTTCCGGCTGATCGACGATGATTGGCTTGTTGCTCATCTCGACGAATAGGTAGAAGACCAGCAGGAGCGTACCGCGTTCTCCGGCGAGAGGTGGCTCAGGTCCTTGCCGTCCAGCTTCAGCGAATGTTCCGGCTCCAGATAGCCGAGACCCCAGAGGTAATCGTAGAGCGCCTTCACATCGACGTTCTTTCGCAGCTGGCTGGCGACGCCGGTTGGCGTCTGCTGCGCACTACGCATGTCGCGCTCGAGATAGGCGATGATCTTCTCGACATAGGCGAGTGCCTCGTCTTCGTCGTTCACGTCGAAATCTGCGCGGATTTCCTCGAGTGCCGTACCCTTTTCTTTGCGGTAGAACGAGCCTGCGACCGCCAATGAAACGTATTTGTCGAAAAGGTCACCTTCGAGGTTGCGCTCGACAATACTGCTCTCGAAGGCTAGTTCGTATCCTTCGATGATGACGCTGGAGCTGATCAGATCCTGCACCGCGGAGAACAGCTCCTTATAGGCGTCTCGGATCGCGGCGAACGGCACTGGTGAATGCCGCGAGCGATGTCCCGGCGCTGAGTGCGCAGTTTCTCGATATCGCCGTGCAGGCCCGTCTTCAGGTATAAGAGCTTCGCTTCATAGCCTTTCAGGGTATCGGGCTTGGCCCGGCCGCCCCTTCGATTAGCAGGCCTTTCTCCTGCCACGATCGGAGGGCCTCGTCGTACTCCTGAAAGCGCTCGTTTGGCGCATCGAGTTGCCCCTGAAGTTCGGCAATACGTTGCAGAGATGCGGCTTTCTGCGCTGGAAGGCCGCCGGCGCCAGCATCATCCAGCGCAGAATGAACGAGCGTCTTTTCGGCAATAAGCTTATCGCGCGCGGTCGTTGCAGCGCGGCTTTATCGACGGTCAGCAAAACCAACGTCGGGAGCGACACTCGAGCTTTTCGAGGTCAGGGGCAGTCTCGCGGTGGAGGCGGGCATACTCACTCTCGAAATCGTCGATCTTGCCGACGACTTTCCGGGCGAGCGCAATCTTTTCCGTCAGCGTCTTTTGCTGCTGCGTCTTCTCGACGTTGCGCGTCGATGCCGTTGAGCTTTGTCCGCTCGGCGGTGAGTTTCTCTGCGATGTCGTCGTATGCTGCCTTCTGTTCGGGGCTGACTTCGCCTCGCTGTCCACCTTTCGTCGGTTCGATCTCCTTGTGAGCCTTTAGTTCCTGCTGCTTCTGGCGCAGCAGCCCCTCGATCCGTGCGGCGTAGGCGGGAGCGGCCTTTTCTTCAAGGCGAACCAGTTCGCTATTCACCCGCTCGATCTCGCGCCGCGCATTGTCGATCTGCCCTTTCAGTTCCTCGGTCTTGTATTCGATCAGCTCGTCGAGCGTCTGCCTGCCGAGTTGGTCGGCTTCGCTGATATGGGAGAAGTCGGGTTTGCGCAGCTCAGCTTGGGTTGCTCCGCCGGCCGGGTTCTGTCTCAGTGCAGACTTTCTCCAGATAAGTCTGCGGAATGTAGCGCACCCGCTCGACGCCAGTGGCGTCGGGCTTCGCGTTCAGCGGCAGAGCCGTTTCGGTGCCGCTCGGCCCAGACAGGGCGGAGATAAACTGCTTTGCGAGCTTCCCACTGCGCTCGCAGAAGCGGTCCTTCACGAGAAACGAGAAATGCACTGGGTCGCAGTGCGTGTTGCCGGCCAACGCGAGGATATCGGCAAGCGCGCGATCCGCTGCCCTTGTCGCCGATGATGGCGACCATGTCGACGCTGAGCGGCAGTTCGTTGAGTTGATCCGCGTGTCGGCGTCAGCGTTCTTTCGAATGGCGCCGCTCGATGCACCGCGGGCGTTGCCACGCACCTCATCGAGTTGGCGGGATGTGGCCGAAAGACGGATCTTCCGGCTGATTAATGATCTGGCGCGCCCGGGAAGGCCGGGTCGGCCTTGATCCAGCAATACTTGTCGGTTGGTGGGGTTTGTATCCTTGAGCTTGCCCAGTTCGTCGTTGACGTTGTGGAAGTTGCTGCCCTTGACGCACGGCTTCCGATTCCCGAACCACGCGCGGTAGGAGTCCTCGTTGTCCTGGGCTTTTCCACAGGAAGAAGTCGGCCTGCGCCTTGTTGGCGGACCCAAGGATGTCAGCGTCGCAGATGAGGTGCTGCTTGAGCATCGCATCGGTTCGGGTCGATATTGTCAATGCCGCCATATCCGTCATAGGGCAGCCAAACGAGATACCGCCGCGGAAGCTGCCGTCCTGGTCGCAGCTTCTTTCGGATCTCGTCGAAATCGACCTGCACGCTCAGCAGGAACTCGCTGCTGGCGTACCGCCCGCCGATCGATCATCCGCCGGCTGCTGATTTTTCAGAAACGTCTCGATATCGTCTGGATCGAGTGCCGGGTCGAAAATCAGGTGAAAGTTGAGACGCTGGCCGCCTTTGCCCTGCTTGTTGATCAGCACATTGGTCATGCGGCACTCGACGATCGGCAGCAGGACTTTGCAACGCAACTTCTCGAGGGCGTCGCGGTAGGCCGCGTTGCCTTCCGTGTCACCCGCAGGATCGCCCAGCGGTGGTACGACTTCGCGATAGCCCGCGACCGAGAAATAGTCGTTGATGCCGATCAGATCGCAATCGGCATCACCCAAGCGGACGAGGAACTGGTTGAAGTCGCGACGAAACCGTGTGACGCCGGGCTGTGGACATGCAGGTCCCACTTCCGCCACTCCGCGCCCCCGCGGCCATTTGCTTCCGGTCACGCCTTTCCCCCGACTGATGTTTTGGCGACGCTGTCAAGGCACTCAAAGGGTGCGCATGGCTTTCTTGTCACTGCATTTTCCTCTCCATTTTAGTGGAGATAACTATCGCGGTGGCAGAGCTTTGCCCAACGAGATTCTGCAACTCGGCGGCGACCAGCAGGCGGACGAGCTTCTCGCCACTGGACCGCTTGGAGCGAAGGTCTGGTTCCCGCCCATGTCGTTGAACGTCTTTGTTGCAGTGCGGCAAGCCGTTTGATTTACTCGATTTATGGTGATCGGGAGGATCGGGCGATGATGGGGGTTCAGAAGGCCGAAGCGCAGCTCTTCTACGAGTTCGATCTGGAGAGCCATGTTCCGCCGACCACATGCTGCGGGAGATCGACCGGTTCCTGGACGTGGACGGGATGCGCGAGAAGTTGCGGCCGTTCTACAGCCACACTGGCCGGCCCTCGATCGATCCGGAACTGATCGTGCGGATGCTGGTCATCGGCTACGTGATGGGGATCCGGTCCGAGCGTCGGCTGTGTCAGGACGTGCATCTGAACCTGGCCTACCGGTGGTTTTGCCGCCTCGGCCTCGATGACAAGGTGCCGGACCATTCGACCTTCTCGCGGTATCGGCATGGCAAGTTCCGGGAGAGCGATCTGCTGCGGCAGGTGTTCGAGGCGACCGTCGAGCGCTGCCTGAAGGAGGACCTGGTCTCCGGCGAGGGCTTCGCCGTCGATGCCAGCCTGATCCCGGCCGACGCCAACAAGACCCGCTCGATCGCCGCCGGGGACTGGAGCCCGGAGGTCGCACGTGAGGCCGGCAACCGGGCGGCGCGGGAGTATCTGGAGACGCTCGATGATGCGGCCTTCGGTGCGGCTCTCCGGTGCAGCCGAAGTTCGTGGCGAAGTCGGATCCGGCCGCCCAGTGGACCCGGGCCGAGGAAAGCCGTCCCTACTTCGCCTACGCCACCAACTACCTGATCGACACCAAGAGCTCGGTCATCATGGACGTGGAGGGCACGCGGGCGATCCGGCAGGCCGAGGTCGGGGCCGCCCGCACCATGATCGACCGCACCGAGAAGCGCTTCGGCATCCGGCCGGAATGGCTCGCCGCCGACACCGCCTACGGCAACGCCGAGAACCTCGGCTGGCTGGTCGAGGAGCGCCAGATCATCCCGTTCATCCCGGTGATCGACAAGACCGAGCGGACCGACGGGACATGGTCGCGGGCGGAGTTCGAATGGGACGAGGAGAACGACCAGTACATCTGCCCGGAAGGCCATGCGCTGCGGCAGTTCCGGCGCAACTACTCGGACCCGAGCCGCGGGAAGAACATCACGGGCACGCGCAAGTACCGCGCGCTGAAAGCCGCCTGCCAGGCCTGCCCGTCGAAGGAGCTCTGCTGCCCGAACGCCGATGCCCGCTACGTCACCCGGAAGAGCACGAGGACGCCCGCGACGTCGCCAGCGCCTGCCGGAAGACGAAGGCCTACAAGGTCTCCCGGGACAAGCGGAAGAAGGTCGAGATGCTCTTCGCCCACCTCAAGCGGATCCTGAACCTCACGCGGCTCCGGCTCCGCGGACCGAACGGCGCCAGGGACGAGTTCCTGCTCGCGGCGATCGCCCAGAACCTCCGAAAGCTCGCGAAGCTGCGACCGACATGCAGGTCAGATGGAGGTCGCGACATGATCTGAACGCTCAGATCAACCGGAGCAGCCTATCGCCGGAAAAGCACCCGGCACCAAAGATGCTCCATCGTACTCAGAACGATCACGCCGCAAATCCGGCCGAGGGTCAGGACCCATTGATCATTGCGTCTGCGGCGTGATTCACGGCTCCGAAAAGCGAGCGGTGACATGAGCAATCTTTTCTGGCTGACGGACGCGCAGATGGCGCGTCTGCGAGCCCTTCTTTCCCGAAGAGCCATGGCAAGCCGCGCGTCGATGACCGGCGCGTTCTGAGCGGGATAATCTTCATCAATCGCAATGGCTTGCGGTGGTGTGATGCGCCGAAGGAATATGGCCCGCCGAAGACCCTCTACAACCGCTGGAAGCGGTGGAGCGACAAGGGGGTCTTCGCCCGGATGATGGATGGGCCTGGCCGCCGAGGCGGCCGTTCCGAAGACGGTGATGATCGACGCGACCTATCTGAAGGCGCACCGCACGGCGACCAGCCTGCGGTCGAAAAAGGGGGCCCGGCGACCAGAGGGGCCGTCTGATCGGCCGAACCAAGGGCGGCATGAACACCAAGCTGCATGCCGTCACCGATGCCGATGGCCGCCCGATCCGCTTCTTCATGACCGCGGGCCAGGTCAGCGATTACACCGGCGCAGCGGCCCTGCTGGGCAGCTTGCCAAAGGCAGAATGGCTGCTGGCCGACCGGGGCTATGACGCCGACTGGTTCAGAGAAGCGTTGAAAGACAAGGGGATAAAGCCCTGCATCCCGGGCCGGAAGTCGCGCGGCAAGCCCGTCAAATACGACAAGCGCCGCTACAAACGCCGCAACCGGATCGAGATCATGTTCGGCCGGCTGAAGGACTGGCGCCGGGTCGCCACACGCTACGACAGATGCCCGAAGGTCTTCCTCTCCGCCATCGCCCTCGCCGCAACCGTCATGTTCTGGCTATGACGCAAGAACGAGTCCTTCTCGCCGCCGCAGCCGATCACGATCCTGTCGACATAACTATCCGATCGCTTTTCGAACGGTCATGCGGCTAATGCCTGTCATCTCGGAGAGTTCGCGTTCCGAGGGAATTCGATCGCCGGCACGAAATCCCGGTCCCTTGATGAGATCAAGAACGTATTGCTGCGCCCGCTCATGCACCAAGCGTCCTTCGCCGTTGCTCACTGATTCGTTCATCGACTACTTCCCGAATTTCTGCGACCGCACATCGCTGGTCTAGCGTTTCAGGAAGAACCATCGGCAACTTACATCCAGAAACGACGCATCCTGAAGCGATTGTCCTCATATTGGTGCCATATACCAATACTATTATCAAGCTATCCATATTCGCGCGAGTTCTTTACGCAGGCGCAGAAAACCGAAAGAAATACATGGTGATTTTAGAAATTTTGTTGACACTTGATATATGTACCAGTGAGCTATTGGTATGTTAATTACGACGCCGATAGGAGTACACCATGGCGACCGACGTAGACAGGCAGGCGATAGTGGCCGGGTTCGAGCAGTCGAGAAAGACGATGAAGGATGCGGCGGAGTTCGGACGCGAGATCGCGACGAAGATCGACAAGGTCTATCTCGTCGGTTGCGGGGCGCCGAACCGGATCATGCTGGGGCTGGAATACTGGATTCAGCACTACAGCCCATCGATCGAAGTGCGGCGCTATTTCCCGGCCGAGTTCATGGCGCAGGAATCCGCGCGGTTTGACGACCGGACGCTTGGTTCTGCTCGGGTTCGAAATCCGGGACCACGCCCGAGACGGTCGCTGCCGCGAGTTCGTCAAGGACTCGCCCCTGCATCACCGCGGGCGTTACGCAGACCGCCGACCTGCCGCTTGCGAAGGCCGTGCACCATCCGTTCCTTATGGGCGAGACCGAGCAGTCGCATACCGGCATGTTCATGGTCATGCAGGCGCTGATCGGCGGGTTGCATGGCGGACAAGGACGGCTGGAAGCTCCAGGACAAGCTGATGTCTTCGCTGGCGGCCATGCCCGAGGCGATGGTGGAGACGCAACTCGCGACCGATAAGCGCGCAGCCGAGGATGCGCGGGCTCTTGAAGGACGATCGGAACCTTTACCACGTCGCCTCCGGCCCGATGTTCAACACGGCCTATGTGATCGGTGTCTGCATCCTGATGGAGATGCAGTGGATGCATTCCTATCCGATCGAGGCGGCGGAGTTCTTCCACGGCCCGTTCGAGATCCTCGATGAGACCACGCCGTTCGTGCTGATGCTCGGCGAAGACCCGTCGCGGCCGCTGATGGAGCGGGTGGTGCGGTTTGCAAGAAGTACACCGAACGGCTCTTCATCTACGACTTCAAGGATTATCGAGATGACCGGCGTCGACCCGGAGATCCGGCCGATCGTCGCGCCCTACATCGTCGAGGCCGCGCTCTATCGGATCTGCGTCCGGCTGGCCGTCTGGCACAACCAGCCGCTGTCGACCCGCCGCTACATGTGGAAGACGGAATACTGATCCATGACGCGCGTTCTTGGCATCGGTGACAACACGGTCGACATCTACGTTGATCAGGGCGTCCAGTTCCCGGGCGGAAACGCCGTGAACGTGGCCGTGCTGATGCAGCGGCTTGGCGCTGAGCGCGGCCTATCTCGGCTGCGTCGGCGACGATTTCCTTGGCGATATCGTCCGCGAAGCCCTGATCGCGGAGGGCGTGGACTGCACGCATCTGCGCGGTGCTGGGGAGTGGGAATTCGTGGTCACGCATCCGCCACGTCGGCAATGACCGGGTGTTTGACGGCAGCCGACCCTCGCTGCGCGGAGACTATCGCCTGACGGCGGCGGACTTCGACTGGATGGCGGGCTTCGACCTCGCCCATTCCAGCGTTTATTCGAAGCTCGAGGACGATGCTGCCGCAGATCCGGCCGACGGGCCGGTGCTGAGCTTTGACTACTCCGCGGAGTTTAACGACGCATACATTGCGCGCACCGCTCCGCATCTCGACATGGCTTTCCTGTCGGCGCCGATCCGATGACGCCGCGTGCGCCGCGCTGGCCGCGCTCGTTGCCTCGCACGGCCCGGAGCTTGTCGTCATTACCCGCGGGGCAAAGGGAGCGCATGGCATTGGAAAACGACGAATCCGAACCCAGGCCATCGAGCCGGCAGGGTCGTCGACACGCTCGGCGCCGGGGACGGCTTCATTGCCGGGCTGCTGACAGCACGTCTGGCCGGCGCCGACTGGGCGAACAACTGCGCGCCGGCGCCCGCTACGCCGCCGTGGTATGCGCCCAACGCGGCGCCTTCGGCCACGAAACACCGATACGGCCCGGGACAACCGGGTCTGATACGTCCGGCGGGCAACGCCGGCCAGTCCGACGACCCAACCAACGGATGAGGAGAACCGACATGACACACAAGCGCTTTCCCGGGCTCGGGCTGGCACGACCGCGTCGCTCGGTTTCGCCACATCAGCAATGGCCGAAGTCACGCTGAGCTTCCTGCACAAGTGGCCGGAGCCGGAGAACATGGCCTATTTCGAGCCGGCGGTGGCGGAGTTCGAAGCCGCGAACCCGGACATCAAGATCAAGATGGAGGCGGTCGCGGACGAGCCCTACAAGGACAAGATCCGCGTGCTCATGGGCTCGAACGAAGTGCCGGACGTGTTCTTTTCGTGGTCGGGCGAGTTCGGCAAGAACTTCGCCCGCAATGGCCGAGCGCTCGACATAACCGATGCGGTTTACGGTGGCGACTGGAAGGAAAGCTTTCCCGAGGCCGCGCTTGGCCCCTTCAAATACAAGGACAAACTCTATGGCGTGCCGATCAACGTCGACGCCAAGTTCATGCTCTACAACAAGGCGATCTTTGCCGACAACGGCATCGAGGTTCCGGCGACCTAGGAGGAGTTCCTCGCGGCCTGCGCCAAGCTGAAGGAAGCCGGGATCGAACCCATTGCCTTCGGTAACCAGTATCCCTGGGCGGCATCACACTATATCGGCGATCTCAATGCCAAGCTCGTGCCCAACGACGTTCGCCTGGCTGACTATGACCTGACCAGTGATCCAGAAACGCTTTACACCGATCCGGGCTATGTTCAGGCGTTGAACGAGTTCAAGAAGCTGAACGACGAAGGGTATTTCAACCGCGGCTCAAACGCGCTGACTCATGCAATCGCGCGCGGCAGTTTCCTCGCTGGACGCGATGCGATGATGTACATGGAGCTGGTGGAGTTCGGCCAGATCACGCCCGACACGCCACTCGGACAGGCCGGCTGGGGTTTCTTCCCGCTTCCGGGCTTCGCCGACGGCAAGGGCGATGGCAAACTTCTGACCGGCGCGCCGGACGGGTTCATGATCTCGGCCAATACTGAACATCCCGAAGAGGCGATCAAGTTCCTGAAATTCCTGACTACGCCGGAGCAGGCGCAGAAATATGCCAAGATCACCGGCATGACGAGTTCGGTGAACGGCTCGGTCACGCCGGACAATGCCAGTGAGCAGGCTATAGAGGGACTGAAGGCGATCGATGCGGCATCGGGTCTGGCGCTCTGGCTCGACACCGACATGGACGCACGTTCGACCGAAGTGCTGCTCGCGGGCTCGCAGGCGCTTCTGAACGGCACCGACACTGCGGAGGCGATCATGCAGCGCGTGCGTGACACCGCGCTGGCGGTGCAGAAGGAACGCGGCAACAACTGAGCCGTGGGCCAAAGGAGGGAAACAGGATGAAAGCTCAGCGAATGAGGCGGATCGCTCCCTATTTGTTCCTGTTTCCCTCAATTCTTTTGCTCGTCGTTTTCGTCTATGCGCCGGCGTTGGAGAACATGGTCTACAGCCTCTTCTCCTGGAGTTCGGTGCGCACGGAGTTCCGCTTCGTGGGGCTTCAGAACTACCACGAGCTGTTCAACAATCCGATCTTCTGGCGCTCGCTTGCGAACAACATCCTCTACGCCGTGATCTCGATCGTCTTCCAGGTCTTCTTCGCGCTCGTCATCGCAGCTGTGCTGGTGTCCGGCGTCTTCGGCCCCCTGTTACGCAATTTCTTCCGTACCGCCTTCTTCCTGCCGTCGATTCTGCCGGTAACGGTAGTTGGTCTCTTGTGGCAGCTCATCTACCAGCCGACGATCGGCCTGATCGACCAGCTTCTGTTCGCCACCGGGCTTCAGAGCCTCTCGCATGTCTGGCTGGGCGAGGAGTCGACGGCAATGCTCTCTGTCATCATGGTTTCGCAGTGGCAGTGGACAGGCTACATGGTCGTCCTCTTCATGGTTGCGATCCAGGCCATCCCTGTCGATCTCTACGAGGCGCTTCGCATGGAGGGAGCGAACCGTATCCAGCAGTTCTTCAACATCACTCTTCCCGGCGTTCGGGAATCGACGCTGATCTTGGCCATCATCACGATATTCGGCTCGTTCAAGGTCTTTGATATCGTCTGGGTGATGACGGCGGGAGGACCGAGCAACGCCTCTGAGGTCCTCGGTACGCATATGTATCGTTCGGCATTCCGGAACGACGTATCGGGCTACGCTGCTGCCGTCGCCACAGTGATTTTCTTCATCACGCTGACCGTCGGCATCATCCAGATCAGGCTTCAGCGGCAGGATTGAGTCATGGATAAGCCCAGCCGTCGCACTGAGACCGGAGCGGAGCGTGCCTCGCGCTACGGAACCCTTGCGCTCTTCTGGATTCTCGCCGTTGTTTCCATCTACCCCCTGATCTGGCTCACCCTCTCCTCATTCAAGTCCTCGTCAGAAATGTTCGGAACGACCTGGGCGCTGCCGCAGCGGTGGCGCTGGGAGAACTTCGTCGCGGCGTGGGATTATGGTGTCTCGCAGTATCTGGTTTCGAGCGTCATCGTCACAGTTGTTTCAACGGCGATAATCGTCGTGCTCTCTGCCGCCGCCGCCTACGCGCTCGTTGCGCTCAAGATCCGAGGGCGGACTTTTCTCTACATGGCGATACTCGGGGGGTCGATCCTGCCGCCAGAGGTGAGCCTTCTTCCGCTCTTCCGGACCGTGAGCGCGCTTGGCATCTACAACACCTACTGGGCGCTCATCGTGCCCTACGTCGCCTTTGGACTGCCCTTCACGACGTTTCTGATCCGGGCCTACATGGTCAAGATCCCGCTCGAACTGGCAGAAGCGTCGGAAATGGACGGGGCGGGACCTTTCTGGACCTTCTGGAATGTATATCTTCCGCTCTCGAGACCGATCCTCGCTTCTGCTGCGCTCATCTCGGCAATGCGGGTCTGGAACGAGTTCATCTTCGCGCTGACCTTTGTCGAAAGCGAAAGCGTCAAGACGATCACGATCGGCATGATGAGCTTTGCCAACGCATTGCGCGGGGATTGGGCGGTGATGATGGCAGGCATGGTGATTTCCGTGTTGCCGATCTTCGTCGTGTTTCTCGTCCTGCAAAGGCAGTTCATCGGCGGGCTGACCCAGGGGGCAGTGAAATGAGCGCCGGAGACCTGACATGAGCGAACTCAGACTAAAGAACGTGACCAAAAGTTTCGGGGCGCTGACCGTCATCGAGAAACTCGACCTTGATGTCTATGATCAGGAATTCGTCGTGCTCGTCGGTCCCTCAGGCTGCGGAAAATCCACCTTGCTGCGGATGATTGCAGGCCTCGAGGATATCACCGAGGGCGACCTGACTATCGACGGCCAGCGTATGAACGACGTTCCCGCCGCCCGCCGCGGGCTCGCGATGGTGTTCCAGTCCTATGCGCTCTACCCCCATATGACGGTCGCGCAGAACATGTCCGTCGGACTACGCATCGCCGGCGAGGACAAGGCGACGATCCGCACCAAGGTCGCCGAAGCTGCGCAAATCCTGCAACTTGAGTCCCTACTCGACCGCAAGCCGAAAGCGCTCTCCGGCGGTCAGCGTCAGCGCGTCGCGATCGGCCGCGCGATCGTCCGAAACCCACGCATCTTTCTCTTCGACGAACCATTGTCGAACCTCGACGCCGCGCTTCGCCTTCAGATGCGTCTCGAGCTCGCGAAGCTCCACGATGAACTTGCCGCCACGATGATCTACGTGACTCACGACCAGGTCGAGGCGATGACACTGGCGGACCGCATCGTGGTCATGAATGCGGGCAGGATCGAACAGATCGGGGCGCCGGAGGAGCTTTACGAGCGTCCCGCGAATCTCTTCGTCGCCGGCTTCATCGGAAGTCCCAAGATGAACCTCGTCGATGCACGCTCCGATGGCGCATCGATCGACTCCGCGATCGGCAGGTTTTCCATTCCCGTCGCAGAAGGATCCGTGACCGTCGGCGTCCGGCCGGAGAAGATCTTGGCAGGTCCTCAAGAAGGCATGACCACAATCTCAGGCCGGGTGCAGGTCGTGGAGCGGCTCGGGGCGAACAGCTTCGCCTATGTTTCGGTCGGGCATGGCACAATATTGACCATCGAGGTGCCGGGAATGACAGCAATCCGGGCTGGGGAACAAATGCAACTCTCGATACCAGATGACGCGATCTTGGTATTTGGCCGTGAAGGTGCGAGGCTCCGATAGAAGTTGTCCAGTCGCTCTGCGAAGAACTGTTTCGCGAGAAACGTCCAGCACGGGCGTGCATTCATCGCGTTCAATTCAGTTGCGGAGCCGTCAGAAATGGACTTCTGCGGCGCCATACTGTATCCCCATCGTTCTCTTTGGGCTCTCCTAGGACTTCGTGCGCCTACTGGCACCTGCCCAGAGATAGGTCAGGACCGTCTTGAAAGCTGACAGAACCTCCCAGGGGTCTCGCCGTCCGTGCCTAAGAGGAACTCTGGCCATTCCTGGTATTCGTCCCGCGGAGTCCTGCGTCATCAGGGTCAACACGCGATCCATCGAGGTGTCATCAGAACCAGTTGTCAATTGAGATCTGGCGCGTCAGGTCGGGCATTCGGCTCCAGTTCTTTGCCGCCTGGCAGATTAACAGGCAGGACTCAGAACCGCTTTCGACGACCAAGATTGATCTGACAGCGGAAGCTCGGAAGAAATTTATCGACGCAAACAACAAGGCGCGCGCGCATTTCCATCTATTCACTAACGGCGCAAACTATTCGGCAGCTATGCTCAACATCGCTCTGACCCAACAATGGTTGCGTTTCGCGCATGGCGGCATCGTCCGCCACCTCCTGCAGTGTCTCGGCGTCTTCTCTCGAAAAACCTCAAAAGTGGCGATTTTTGTCAACTTAAGGTAAACTTAAGCGTAAACATAGCGTAATACTGAGCGCCCGAAATCGCCCTTCCAAGAGCGGTTTTCAGCCCCTTACGGTTGACACAGTATTACTGAATTCCCCTTGTTTTGAGCGCTATGTAAAACTAAACCCCGAAAATGTAATACTTCGCGTCGTCATATAGCGTCACGAAACGCCACGAATGTAATAGTGCGGACATGACGAGGACGGTCTGACCTATGCGGCATTGGCATAGGTCGCTGGAGTTGCGCCATCTGCCTGAGATCCATCGCGGACTGAAGCGCCATCCTCACTCAAGGCCGGGCGGCGAGGCCTAGAGTCGGCCAAAAGGTTTCTCCACCACCAAATTACTCAAGATACCTCTGACCAGCGCGCTGTGTCATTCAGTGCGAGCCGCAGCGCCTGAACGCCTCTCAATGTCACCGGCGGATCCGCGTTGTCCGTCAGGAGCCGCAGGAATTCGATCCATGTGCCTTCGTTTGAGGTGAGCGTCTGCGTCAACTGCTGACATTCCGTGAGTGATACACTTTGCTTACAGTTCATTTACCAAAGATCCCCCTGAGCGCCGTGCGATTGCGTGTCGTGAGGCTCGGATTGGTATCGCCGGATGCGTCCCGAATCTCTTCGAGCCAAGTTACTTCATTGCGGCTGACGACCGTCCCGAAGATCTCCTCAATGGCGCGCGCTGTCGTCTCGTGACCAGGTTGACGCAATGCGAGCCGGAAGAGCATCGCAGGATCGCACTCCAAGGCCTCTGCGAGCTTGGGGACGCGATCAAGGGCGAGCTTGGTCGCACCGGATTTCAACATCGCAATGACGTTCGGCGTGTTGAAACCGGCTTGTTCGGCAATCTCGGCCTGGGATTTTCCAGGGCGAAGTTCGAGCACTCGTTTTTCGATGTACTTCGCGAGCCGGCTGTGGGCGTAGGGTTTTGTTGTCATGTTTCGTCACCTTCTGTTGCTATTCGCAGCACTTGCTGCTTGCATCAGCTATAGCGTCGGAATGACGGGAACGTTCTGGGAGCAGATGGGAGTCGACTGGTTGCCCTGGATGACCGCAGTTCAGTGCGACCAACTCCCGGTGCGGATCGGTGGACGATAACTTTCGGACACCCGAGACGGCGATCGTTGGACTCCACGAACCCGTACCTAAGTCGAATCGCGCACGATCAACACGGTTTCAGGTTTGCGATCGAGGAACCATCGAACCGCGCGAATGGTCGCATCCGCGATCGGAATGAATCGGCGTCAGGCGCTGATCCGCGAAATGGGTCCGGTAAACTGTTCCGGACGCAGGAACATCAAAATCTCAAGCTGTTGATTCTTCGGGATTATTTTTGTTGGTCGGAGCGAGAGGATTCGAACCTCCGACCCCCTGCTCCCGAAGCAGGTGCGCTACCAGGCTGCGCTACGCTCCGACCGTGGGCGCGGGGTTACCGCGTCTGAAACGCTTTGGCAAGGGGCATCGGGCTGCGTCGGAGGGCTTACTCGGCGGGCCGTTTGCGGAAGGGTAGCACCCGTTGCAAGACGCTCGAACGTGGGCTCGTGACCGTCTCCGGCCGAACGCGGGTTTGCGTCACCGGTTTGTTGGCGGAAATGCCCTTTCGGCTCTCGCGGAACACAATGTAGAGGCCGGAGGCGATGATAACGCCCGCGCCGATGATCGTGGGAAGGTCAAGCTCTTCGTTGAACAGGAAATATCCGTAGCCCGTCGCCCAGAGGATCTGACTGTACTGCATCGGCGCGACGATTGCTGCCTCGCCCGCGCGATAGGCGAGGATGACGAGGAAGGAGCCCGTCAGCCCGAAGATCGCGATCACGCCCATGAGGCCCAGATGCTCGATCGGCATCGGCTTGTAGACGAAGGGCAGCACCAGACCCATTCCCACGAAGTTGCCGATCATCGGGAAAAGGAGGAGGACCACCGACCTCTCCTCTGCGCCGATCTTGCGGACGATGACGGAGGCCGTCGCGCCGCAGACCGCCGCGACCAGCGCCGTGAGATGGCCGAATGAGAGCGCGGCCTGACCGGGCCGCATCACGATGAACACGCCAATCAGACCGGCGGCGACCGCCGCCCAGCGGTGGGCACCGACACGTTCGCCCAGTATCGGGATTGCGAGGATCGTGACCAGAAGCGGCGAGGAAAAGAGGATCACATAGACCTGCGCGAGTGGCAGGACCGAGAAGGCGTAGAACGCCGAGACACCGGTGATCACTGTCAGCACCATGCGGAGCGAGACCCACCAGGGATGACGCGGGCGCAGGTTGGCCTCCTTCCCGTCGTTGAGAAGGATCACGCTGACGATGGGAAAACTGAGAAGCGCCGCGAAGAAGACAATCTGAACGGCAGAATAGCTGGCACCCAGCGTCTTCACCACCACATCGTGGGTCGCGAAAATGCCCATGGCGATCAGCGCCAGAATTGCGCCGCGCAGATTGTGCGAAGTGGTCATTGGTTCCGCCCCGATATCGCTATCATCCGCAGCTTTGAACCTCCGCGCCGAAAGGATCAACCCGACCGGCGGGATTTTTCCGCCGCGCCGCTGCCCGGCCAAGCGAATAGGCGCCCGAAAGCGGTGATCGCTGGCGCTGGATCCGCTCAGAGGCTCTCGTTCAGCGCCTCGATGACCGCGTCGCCCATCTCCGAGGTCGACACCGGTTTGCCGCCTTCCGGCCCCATCAGGTCGGCGGTGCGCAGACCATCGGCCAGCACTTTCTCGACCGCCTGTTCGACGCGGGTCGCGTCATCGCCCATGTCGAAGGAATAGCGCAGCGCCATCGCGAACGACAGGATGCAGGCAATCGGGTTGGCCTTGCCCTGCCCCGCGATATCGGGGGCAGAGCCGTGGACCGGCTCGTAAAGCGCCTTCGGGCGGCCATTGGCCATCGGCGCGCCGAGCGAAGCCGAGGGCAGCATCCCGAGCGACCCGGTGAGCATCGCGGCAAGGTCCGACAAGAGATCCCCGAAGAGGTTGTCGGTGACGATCACGTCGAACTGCTTCGGCCAGCGCGTCAGCTGCATGGCGCCCGCGTCGGCATACATGTGCGAAAGCTCGACATCCGGGTATTCGGCGTCATGGACTTCCTGCACCACCTCGCGCCAGAGGACGCCGGATTCCATCACGTTTGCCTTCTCCATCGAGCAGACCTTGTTGCCACGGCGGCGCGCCAGTTCGAAGGCTGAGCGTGCCACGCGGGCGATCTCGGATTCCGTATAGCGCTGGGTGTTGATCCCAACGCGCTCATTGCCTTCCTTGAAGACGCCGCGCGGCTCGCCGAAATAGACGCCGGAGGTCAGTTCGCGCACGATCATGATGTCGAGACCAGCGACCACGTCCTTCTTGAGCGACGAGAAATCCGCGAGCGCATCGAAGCACTGGGCGGGCCGGAGATTGGCGTAGAGGTCCATTTCCTTGCGCAGGCGCAGAAGGCCGCGTTCGGGCTTTACCGAGAAGTCGAGCTTGTCATACTTCGGCCCGCCGACCGCCCCCAGAAGGACGGCGTCCACCTCTTGCGCCTTGGCCATCGTTTCGTCCGCGAGGGGAGTGCCATGCTTGTCGTAAGCGCAGCCGCCGACCAGATCCTCGCTCACATCGAAGGTCACGCCACGCTTCTTGCCGAACCAGCTGATGATCTTCTTGACCTCGCCCATCACCTCGGGACCGATGCCGTCGCCGGCGAGAATAAGAAGGGAAGGGTTGGTCATGGAAACCTCGCTGGGATGGGTCGCAGCCCGCCTAAACGAGGCACGGGGAGGCGTCAAGCGGGCGGGCGCGTTCGGGCGCGAACTTTTAGACAGGTTCTCACCCGCGAAATAGGAGGCAACATATTGAAGTAAAATAACTTTATCAGCGGCGCTAACCACACCTTCATCTCCGGCGCGAGATTGCGGCGGGGAACCTGCTTCCGGGATTATCCCTCATTCGACGTCACAGCACGAAGTCGGGACTCAACGCGCATGAGAGGAAGCCGTTTGCCGCCGCCATCGTTTCGTTATTGGCTTGCGGACGCGTTGCCCTTGCGGTTCCGTTGGTGGTGAACCTTGCTCGGCGGCATACCGAACCGCCGCGTGAAGACCTTGGAGAAATGCGACTTGGTATTGAACCCACATGCCGCCGCGATCTCGAACAGCGTCATGTCGGTTTCCGTGATCAGGCTGCGCGCATAGTCGAGGCGCAGGTTCTGATAGAACCGCGTCGGGGTCACCCCCAGGCACTTCTGAAACTGCCGTTCGATATGCCGCATCGTATAGCCGACGGCGCCCGCCAGATCTTCCATCGACAGCGGCGTTTCGATGTTGTCCGTCATCAACTTCACGATTTCGATCAGTCCCGGGTTGCGCGTGTGAAGCACGGTGCCGATGGAGGTCCTTTGGCCGAGATTGGCCCCCGCATCGTCGCGCAACAGGCACATGTCGGCGACGATGGCGGCGAAGGCCTGTCCGTGATCCTTCCGGATGATCGAGATCGCCATATCGGCGGCTGCCGCCCCTCCGCCGCATGTCATGATGCGGCCGTCGATCTCGAACCGGCGCTTGCTGGGCGGCAGATGCGGGAAAAGCTCGACGAAACCGGGATGACATTCCCAGTGCAGCGTGAAGGAACGGCCCTCCAGGAGTCCGGCCTGCGCAAGCGCCACCGCACCGGTGCAGATACCGCCCAGGGCACCGCCGGTCCGGTTGTGCCGATGCAGAAACGCGATCGTCGATTTCGACGGATTGCCACCCCTGAGGTTGCCTGAACAGGCGAATATGGTCGTGTCTTTTCCGACCGATTGCAGCGCCGCATCCACCGCGACCTGAACGCCCGAAGAACTGCGGACAGGCAGACCGGCTTCGGAGACGACAGACCAGCGATAGAGCGGTTTCTGGGACAGCTGATTGGCGATCCGAAACGGTTCGATGGCGGCGCTGAAGGCAAGAAGGGTGAAATCCTCCAGCAGCAGGAAGGCGTAGCCCTTGGTGGTCTGAACATCCCCAACCGGGTAGTAGGCAGACCCCAGCGGAACGAGCACTTCGGGTGTCTCGATCATCGTCTCATCCATCGCATTGACCGCTGAAGTCGGCATTCCGCCATCCCGTTTCAAACCAGCCCCGCCGGGGCGTCCGGCCTGCCGGAGACCGGACGGACCATGCCATGCTAGCACATATCCAAAGGCCGTCGCGTTCGATACCTTCTCGTCCGAAGGCAGACGGGCGAACACGATCAAGCACCCGTTGTCATTCCCGCGAAGACCCGTAACTTGAACCTGCGATAATCGGCGGCAGAAGATCGGCAAGGGAGCGCCAAATGAAGACCTTTTTCAGCGAGGAGCATCGGCGGCACTTTCCGCAGGCCGAGCTCAGCGGAGGCCAGTTCGTCACGCCCTATGAGCGGCCGAGCCGGGTGGAATACGTTCTCGCGCGGCTCAAGGACCGAGGTCTGACCGACATCGCCGATCCGGGCGCCCCAGACATGGCGGCGATACATGCGATGTGCGCGCCCGACTACCTGGAGTTTCTGGAGAACGCCTGGAGCGAGTGGAAGGCGGAGGGCATGGCGGGCGAAATCATCGCCGCCTGTTTCCCGGCGCGACGCATGCAGATGTCGCGGCCACCACGAAACATCGACGGCAAGGTCGGCTATTACGCGCTTGCCTCCGAGACCGCGATCACTGGCGGCACCTGGGCCGCCGCCCTGTCTTCGGCGGCCTCCGCTCAGGCGGCGCAGGCGCATGTCGCGGCCGGGGCGACCTCCGCCTTCGCGCTTTGCCGCCCGCCCGGCCACCACGCGACGGCCGACATGTATGGCGGCTACTGCTTCATCAACAATGCAGCACTGGTCGCCGAAGCGTTTCGCCGGGATGGCGCGGGCAAAGTCGCCATTCTCGACATCGACTTTCACCACGGCAACGGCACCCAGGACATCTTCTTTGGGCGCGGCGACGTGTTCTTTGCCTCGCTTCACGGCGCGCCGGAAGATGCGTTCCCCTATTTCCTCGGCTTCGCGGATGAGACTGGAAGCGGTGACGGCGCGGGCGCGAATGCGAACTACCCGATGCTGCCGGGGACCGGCTATCGTCTTTGGTCCGAAGCCCTGGATGACGCGATATCGCGCATTCGGCGTTTTGGCGCCGAAGCTCTGATCGTGTCGCTGGGTGTCGATGCCTACAAGGACGACCCGATCAGCTTCTTCAAGCTCGACAGCCCCGATTTCATGGATGCCGGTCGCAGGATCGGCAAGCTCGGGCTGCCGACCGTATTCTGCATGGAAGGCGGATATGCCATCGAAGCGGTGGGCATCAACGCGGTCAACGTGCTCGAAGGCTATGAGGATGCGTGAGGTCGCGATCGCCGTCACGCAGTTCGCCTGCACCGACGATGCCGCCGGGAATGCCGATCGCGCGGAGGCCTTGGTGCGACGTGCGGCGGCGGATGGCGGGCAGATCATCCTGCTTCAGGAGCTGTTTCACGGGCCCTATTTCTGCAAGACGCAGAACCCCCGCTTCTTCGATTGGGCGCAGCCGTTCGAGGGCAATCACTTGGTGGCCCGCTTCGCGGCGCTGGCGCGCGAACTTGGCGTCGTGCTGCCCGTGTCGTTCTTCGAACGCGCCGGGCAGGCCTGTTTCAACTCCATCGCGATGATCGATGCCGACGGGCGGAACCTTGGCCTTTATCGCAAGAGCCACATCCCGCAAGGCCCCGGCTATGAGGAGAAGTTCTATTTTTCGCCCGGCGATAGCGGGTTCCGGGTGTGGGATACCGCCTTCGGGCGGGTCGGTGTCGGCATCTGCTGGGATCAGTGGTTCCCCGAGGCCGCCCGTGCGATGGCCCTCATGGGGGCCGAGGTTCTGCTCTATCCGACCGCAATCGGCAGTGAACCTCCGGCACCTGGATATGACAGCCAACCGCATTGGGAAACCGTGATGCGGGGGCATGCAGGGGCGAATATCCTGCCGCTTGCGGCGTCGAACCGGATCGGCCGAGAGGTACAGGACGGGACCGAGGTCACCTTCTACGGCACCTCTTTCATCGCCGGCGCTACCGGGCAGATCGTCGCCCAGGCGGGACGTGAGGACGAGGCGGTGCTGGTGGCGAAATTCGACCTCGACGAGATTGCGCAACTGCGTCGCAGTTGGGGTCTCTTTCGCGATCGTCGACCCGATCTCTATGCGGCACTTGGCGGCCTCGACGACGGGGCCTGAGAACCGGAAGGGGAGCGGGGCCCCGGAGGGCCCCACCGAAGATCACTTTTGCAGTTCGGTCCAGATGGCCGTGTAGTATTCGAGCGCCTTTGGCGAGCAGGTCGGCAGGAAGTGGCCATTTGCCTTGAACTCGGCCGGGATATTGATCTCGGGCGCGTCCTTCATGTCGGCGGGCATGAATGGCTCCGACCCTGCTATGCCGTTGGCATAGCGTGCAAAGGCCGAGATCATTGCGGCATTCTCCGGAATCATGATGAAATCGAGGAACTTGTAGGCTTCGTCGACGTTCTTGGCATCTGACAGAAGGGCCACGGAATCCATCCAGAGCGGGAAGCCTTCCTTGGGATAGCCGAACTTTATCTTGTCGTTCTTCAACCGAGCCCGAAACACTGCTCCGTTCCAATAGCTTGATGCCATGACATCATTGGTCGCCAGCTTTTCGGTCATTCCGTAGTCCATAGATTGCCACTTAGGTTTCGCGGCGACCAGAACATCACGCGCCTTTTTGAGCACCTCAGTATCCTCGGTACAGGCTTCGCCACCAACATACATCAGCGCCAGAGATAGGATGTCATTCATCTCGGGGTGGACGTTGACTTTGCCCACCAGCTCCGGCGGCGGATCGAGGAAGATTGCCGAGGTATTGATGTCGCCTGAATAGGCGTCGGAGTTAACCGCCATACCCACGGAGCCCCACTGCCATGGCAACGTGTAGTTGCGGCCCGGATCCCATGGAACATCCATCCATTCAGGAGCAATGTTGGCATGGTGCGGCAACTTGGAAAGGTCAAGCTTCTGGATCAACCCTTTCTCGACATAAATCTGGACATAGTTCGCGGATGGAACCACCAGATCAAACCCGCCACCACCGGCCTCGACTTTGGCGAGGGCGGTGTCGTTGGCATCATAGTCAGTGATGGTGACCTTGATTCCGGTCTCGTCCTCGAACTTCTTGATCAGTTCGGGGCTGGTGTAGTCACCCCAGTTGAACAATTGCAGCTCGCCCGCCGCCTGGGCGATTGTCGTCCCTGCCAAGAGCATGGCCATCGTCGAAAGTAGTGTCTTCATTACGTCCTCCAGGTTGGTCGTTTCTTTTTGGTTGGTTCAGTTACGTTTCCGCGTGAGCACGAAGAACAACGCAAGCATGATCACCGTGAGCAGCAGCAGCAGCGTCGAGATCGCATTGACATCCGCCGATACCGACCGCCGGATCTGCGCCAGCATGTAGGTCGGCAAGGTATCCTGCCCTGCCGATTTCACGAACAGCGTTATGACTACGTCATCCAGCGATGTGACAAAGGCGAGCATAAGGCCGGCGAGGATGCCGGGCAACAGCAACGGCAGCGTCACATACCGGAACGCCTGCCAGGGTGTCGCGTACAGGTCGGCGGCGGCGATCTCCAGGGTCTTGTCCATCCCCTCGAGACGGGCCCGGATCGGCAGGTAGGCAAAGGGAATGCAGAAGGCCGAATGCGCCGCGATCAGGTATCCTAGGCCCTGATAGCCGGTCGCCACCTTGATCGAGGCGAAGAAGATCAGTAGCGCCACCGCGGTCACGATCTCGGGCACCATCAGCGGCTGGTTGATCATCAGGTAGATGAATGTCTGCCCCCGGGTGCGGCGGCGGCGCGTCGTGCCCAGTGCTGCCATCGTCGCGACGCTTGTGGCGATAACGGCGGCGATGATCGCGATCGTGAGCGAGCGCAGCGTCACGTCCCGGACCTGTTCGTTGTTCCAGGCAATCGGATACCACTTGAGCGAAAACCCCTCCCATATGGCGATGCTTTCGCCGCCGTTGAACGAGAAGAGGACGAGCATCGCGATGGGCAGATAGAGGGCGCAGAACACAAGTATGGCGATGGTCGCGAAGCCGGGAATGCGCGAGGCCGAAAATGTCTTGTCAGCCATTGGCGCCATCCCGCGATGCGGCACGCACGTAGATCACCAGAGCGGCCGCCACGATCACCAGGAGAAGGACCGAGAGTGCGGCGCCGAGCGGCCAGTTCCTGCCCTGACCGAATTGCAGTTCGATGAAGTTGCCGATCATCATGTTGCGGCCTCCGCCGAGAATGCGCGGCGTCACATAGGCGCCAAGCGCCGGAATGAACACGAGGATCGAGCCCGCCACGATTCCGGGCTTTACGATGGGCAGGATGACCCGTCTGAGCACCTGCCAGCGCGAGGCGTAAAGATCGTAGGCTGCTTCGAGCAGGCGCATGTCGAAGCGATCGACCGCCGCGAAGAGCGGCAGCACCATCAGCGGCAGGTAGACATAGGTCATCCCCAGGAAGACCGCGAAATCGGAGTAGATGATCAGCAGAGGCTCGTCGATCACCCCGAGATAGAGCAGGAACGTGTTCAGAAAACCTTCGTTACGGATGATCTGGTTGATCGCGAAGGTGCGGATCAGAAGATTGGTCCAGAACGGGATCGTGATCAGGAAGAGCAGCGCCGTCCGCGTCCGCGCCGACCGGGTCGCGATGAACCAGGCCGTCGGAAAGCCGACAATGAATGTAAAGACGGTCGTGAACAGCGATAGTTTGACCGACCGCCAGAAGATCGTCAGATGCGCGTCGGCAAGGCTGTAGGTTCCGTCGAAGATGTCGCGCGAAACAACGGTCCCGACCCAGGCATCCGTCGAAAAATCCCACACGACGTTGCCGTATTTGCCCGGTGTCAGGAACGAATAGACGAACATGATCAGGAGCGGTCCCGCAGCGGCGAGCAGCAGAAGGACCAAAGCGGGCGCCGACAGAAACCAGGTGTTGCGACCTTCGCGCCGTGCTGCCTTGTCCTCGCTCGCGCTCATCCGTTCAGTCCTCCAGCACCTGGACTGCGCCGGGGGCAAAGGCCACGCCGACGCGGCTGCCCGGTGGCAGCGTCCCATCTCCGGACGCATCGCTTTGCTGGCGCGCCACAATTCCGGTGCCGTCGGAAAGTTGCAGATGCACGTGACTATCGGTGCCGAAATAGATCGTCTCACCGACCGTCGCCATAAGCTGCGCACCAGCCTCTCCGGTCACGAGCCTGACATGCTCGGGGCGAACCGCAAGTGTATGCACCCCTTCCGGCGCGGTCTTTTCCACCGTCAGGGCAATATTGTCCGCGATCGTCGCGATGCCGTCCTTGACCTCGGCCGGAATAAAATTCGTCTCGCCGATGAAGTCGGCGACGAAGCGATTTACCGGGTGGTTGTAGATTTCGCGCGGCGGTCCGACCTGGAGCAAGCGGCCAGCGCTCATCACGCCGATCCGGTCAGACATTGTCAGCGCCTCCTCCTGATCGTGGGTGACGAAAATGAAGGTGATGCCAAGCTCGAGCTGAAGCCGCTTGAGTTCGGACTGCATTTCCTTGCGGAGCTTGAGGTCAAGCGCGGAAAGCGGTTCGTCAAGCAGCAGAACCTCGGGCGCGGGGGCAAGGGCGCGGGCGAGTGCGACGCGCTGCTGCTGGCCGCCCGAAAGCTGTTGCGGTTTGCGATCCGCCATCGTCTCAAGCTGCACCAGGGTCAGGGCACGATCGACCGTCTGGTCGATTTCGGATTTCGGGCGCCCCTTCATCTGAAGGCCGAAGCCGACATTCTGTCGCACGGTCAGATGCGGGAAGAGGGCATAGCTCTGAAACACGGTGTTTACCGGGCGCGCATTCGGCGACTGTTCGGTGATGTCCTGACCGTTCAACAGGATCTGCCCGGAGGTCGGCGTCTCGAACCCGGCAATCAGTCGAAGGAGCGTGGTCTTGCCGCAGCCCGAGGGGCCGAGCAGCGTGAAGAACTCACCCTTGTGGATCGCGATGGACACGTCGTGAAGGGCGACAACCGCACTTGCACCAGCTCCGTAGACCTTTCGTGCCGACCTCGCTTCGATCGCATTGTCCATCGACAGCCGCTCCCCGGTCCCCATGGGCACACGATGGACGAAGCGACCGCGAAAAGGCAAGCCCAGACTAGCCTTGGGCCCCGCGCGCAAGGTCCATCGGTGGCCGGCGACCAAGCCACGGGCGCGCGCGCTCAAGTTCGGCGCAGAGCGACAGGAGAAGCTCGTCCTCGCCAAAGCGCGCGGCGAGGTGGACGCCGATCGGCAGCCCCCCGGGCGACCAGTGCAGGGGAACCGAGGCCGCGGGCTGGCCGCTCGCGTTGAATGCGGCCGTGAAGGGCGAATAGGCAAAGACGCCATTCGGGCCGATACGATAGTTCACGTAATCCTCGGTATTGTGGGCAAAGCGGCCAACTTCGGCTGGCGGCTCGGCCATCGTCGGCGACAGCAGGATGTCGTAGCGCGTCATGAAGGCCGCCATGGCGCGGCCGTAGCCGTGGACGATATTCACGCATTCAAGGTATCGATCGCCCGAAAGCGTCGCCGCATGTGCGATAGCGCCGCGTGTCACGCCCTCGACCTCATCCTTGTCAAGCGGCTTGCCGCGCGCCTCGATGGCCCTTCTGACCGAAAGGGCGGTCCCGCAGGCAACGATGTCGGTCCAGGCACGCATCATGCCCAGCGTATCGGCGTTTGCAGGCAGCGCAGGCTCGACATGATGGCCCATGTCAGCCAGCAGCGCCGCTGCATCACGTACAGCGCGGAGGCATTCGGGATGCACTGCCGCGCCGGTGAACGAGGTCTCGCAAAGGGCGATCCTCAGCGGTTTTGGCGCGCGCCGGATCGCCTGCACGAACGTGCCGCGCAACGGTGGCGCCCAGTAGGGCGCGCCGAGGTCGGCCCCGTGCGTTGCGTCAAGCAGGATCGCGGTGTCGCGGACGCTGCGCGTGAGATAGCCATCTATCGCCATCCCCGCCCATCCCTCGCCCACATAGGGACCGTCAGGAAGCCGCGCGCGGGTAGCCTTCAGACCAAAGAGGCCGCAATTCGAAGCCGGGATGCGGACCGAGCCGCCGCCATCCGACCCATGCGCGGCGGGCACGATCCCTGCCGCCACCGCCGCGCCGGACCCGCCGGATGAGCCGCCCGGCGTCAGGCGGGTGTCCCAGGGGTTGCGCGTGGGCGCGGAGCCATAGACCGCAGCCTCCGTCGCAGGCCCGATACCACCTTCCGGCGCCGTGGTGCGGCCGAATGTCACGAGGCCCGCCGCCGCCAGCCTTTCGTAAATGGCGGAATCCTTCGCGTATCGGATATTGGCAAAGAGCCGCGATCCGTTGTTCGACGGGTAGTCGATCGCCTCCGCGCCAAGATCCTTGAGCAGGAATGGAACGCCTTTGAGTGGCCCATCGGGAAGCCCCTCCGCAATCTTTCGACGCGCGGTTTCCTCGGCCAGCATCACGACCGCGTTGAGCTCACCGTTCACCGCCCTCATCCTGTCAAGCGCCGCGTCCAGAAGCTCGTCAGGGCTCACCTCACGACGGGCGACACATTCGGCCAACGCGGTGGCATCATGGGCGTCGTAATCCTTCATCATATCCGTCTCGCTCTCTGGCTCCACAGGCTACGATAGGCGCGGCGCGGGTGTTTGGGAACGGGGGCATGCGGCGCTTTCAATGTCAGGTCCCCGGGGCTAGCTTGCAGGATATCGTCATTGGACATGTGGGCGAACGGGGCACGATGACTGACCTTTGCTATCTTCCCGCGACTACGGTGCTCGACCTCTTCCGGCGGCGCCGACTGTCGCCGGTGGAGTATCTTGACTCTCTCTTGGACCGCACTGCGGCGGTGAATCCGGCAATCAACGCCTATGCCGACACCTATTTCGACGAGGCGCGCGACGCCGCGAAGAAGGCCGAGGCCATGTATATGGTGCCGAGCGCCGCACCGCGCGCCCTTGAGGGCCTGCCCATCGCCGTTAAGGACGCCCAGCGCATCGCCGGGCGCCGCACGACTCACGGCTCCCTGACCCTTGTCGACAATGTCGACTGCATGTCGGACCCGATGATCGAACGGCTGGAGGCGGCGGGTGCCATTCTCCACGCCCGCACCACCACGCCGGAGTTCTGTCTTTCGGCCACCTGCGCCTCACGGCTCTGGGGCGTGACGCGCAACCCCTTCAATACCGAGTTCGGACCCGGCGGATCCTCGGGCGGATCGGCCGCCGCCCTCGCGGCAGGCATGACCCCGGTGGCTACCGGAACCGACATCGGCGGTTCCATCCGCATTCCCGCGAGCGCCTGCGGCCTGGTCGGGTTCAAGCCACCCCACGGGCGCAACCCCGATGGGCCACCCGCGAATTTCGACCGTTACAACCACTGCGGCGTCCTGACCCGGACCATCGGCGATACGGCGCTTTTTCAGAACATCCTCTCGGGGCCGCATCCGCGCGACCACGACAGCCTGCGCGAGGTCATTCGCATTCCAGACGCGTTCGCGCCCGGCGCCCTTCGCGTCGCCTGGTCGATGGATCTTGGCTACGTGCCAATCAGCAGCGATGTGCGAAAGAACACCTTGGCCGCACTCGACCGCTTTCGCGATGCCGGTTGCACCGTCGAGGAAGTCGATATCGGCTGGAGCCTGGAGACGGACCGGGCGGCGAACCTCTGGTACACGGCGATGCATTTCGGCAGGACGCCGCTTTGGGCGGCGCGCAGGCATCCCGACCTTCTCACCGATTACGCGCGCGCCACGGCCGAACTTGCGGCGCGGCTTGGTCCCGATGACGTCGCACATTCGTGGGACGTGCAGCACGAGATGTATCAGGTGATCGGTCGCATATTCGAGCGGTTCGACGTGCTTGTCTGTCCCACGCTGTCTGTAGGCGCGGTTCGTGCCGATCACGATCCGCTTTCGGAGAGCTTTGAGGTCAACGGGCAGCGCGTCGATGCCGAGTATGGATGGGTGCTGACGCATGGGTTCAACATGCTGCACAACTGCCCGGTCATGTCCGTGCCCTCCGGCCGGGACTCGAATGGCGTTCCGACAGGACTCCAGATTGTTGGACCGACCTTCGACGATCTGACCGTCTTTCGCGCAGCGATGCAGTACGAGGGCGCCGCACCCGACATGTTCCTCCCGGCCTCCGGGCTTCCTGGTTTCAGCAAGCGGTGACGTCAGCGGGTTGTGGGCATCGGGCCCGAAGTTGCGGGACCGCGAGCGGACAGTCGGTGATCCGACCAACTCTGCCGATGGCCAGTTTCGGACGCAACTGATCAAAGCGATCCATCCGATGAACGACGCCGCGAACCTGCGATTACCGCTCACGAGTGTTGCGCAGCGACGGCAAAGGGCTTGACGGAAGGGACAATCCACGCCGTTGGTGGAACACGGGTGGCGATTGGAAATCTCCCGATGAGTGCGGCGTCAGATCAATTGCGATCCAGTCACCGCATGGGTCTTTTCCTGGTGACCGCCTCGCCTCGGTGGCCGCTCACATCGTTTTGCAAAGCAGACGTTCGGTCAGGGCACCCTGAGGGCGGCTGATCTCGCCCCGGATCGGGCGAAGGGGTGTTTTCCGGTCGAAGGCCGGGGGCCATGTCACCGCGTCTCAACCTCGACCCAGACCAGACGGTGACGGGAGGCCTTGGCGGCGATTTCCGCGCCGGTTTGGCCTTCTGCGGGCCAGAAGACACCCGAGGCCGTGACACTGAGGGCGGCAGAGGGCAGCACGTAGTCGACCCTGAGATTGCCGGGACCGTCATCCGGCCAGTCCGCAGTATCGAGCGCGGGATCGCCGCCCTGCCCGGCATTGACGCCACCTTGCGCGCGGGCCGCCGCTGGGCCGCCCTTGCTGGCCGGGCTGGTGTGGTTGAAGCGGCGATCTTCGAGCAGCGTCACCAGCGCCTCGGGGCGGCCGTCGCCGTCTACCGGGTCAAGATTGGCATCGCCCGCGATCACGACCGGCGGCGCGGGCGCGGGATATGGCAGCGCGCCGTCGAGAAGCAGCGACCAGAAGGCGGTTTCATCATGGTTGCGGCGGCCGTTGCGATCCTCTGGCCCGTCGAAGACCGGCGGTGAGGCGAGGTAGGTCAGAACCGTAAGGCGGGTGCCGTCCGGCAGCTCCACCGGCACCGCCCAATGTCCGGTTGTGGACAGCCGCTGGATGGCGATGGCATCGGCGCTGAGTTCCGCGCCGTCGATCAGCGCGCCAGGGAGATCGCGCCAGAGGAAGGCGGAATAATCCGTCGCCTGCCCCAGCGGCCAGCGCGAGAGGATCGCCATGCCGCCCTCACCGGAGAAGCGGCCGAAGCCCTGTGCATCGCCGGGGCCGCCGAGGCGACCATCGCCATCGAGATCAAGGCCGGTCGGCATGCCGGTATTCGGGCGCAGCGCGAAGAGGTGGCTGTAGGCCGGCCCGTCCGCCGCTTCGATGCGCGAGGCGAAGGCGCCGAGCGCCGCAAGCCCGTAGTCATAATCGAAGCCGGTGAGGATGAGGATATCGGGGTGGGTCAAGGCCACGACCGACGCCGCCGCTTCGACCTGCGGGTCCTTTTCGGTCTGGATGTCGCGCAGAAGAAGGCCGGGGCCATCGCGCGAAAGCTCAGCGTTGAAAGTGGCGATGCGCAGCGGGGCGGCAAGAACGGGCGGCGCCAGAAGCGCCGCCGCAAGGCTCAGGCCGGCAGCATTTCCGCTTCGGCGGCAAGGCTGTTCTGACGGCGCTTTTCCGCGATCATGCCGGCGATGCGGCCCATCGCGATGCCGCGCATCAGAAGACTGGCAGGAAGAAAGGCCCATGCGGTCATCGTCCAGATCAGGGTTTGCGGGCTTTCCAGCGTTACAGGCTGGAAGGCGATGGAGGCAACCTTGACCGCCGCCGGGATCAGGAAGGGCAGAGAGGAAGCCAAGCGCGATATTGAAGCGCGCGTCCCGTTCCAGCCGCTCGACGACATCGCCGCCCGTGGTCGGATCGAAGGTCGGCAGGTTGATCCAGACATTGAAGGTGCCCATACGGGTCGGCCAGCCGATGATCCGCATCGTGGCGACGAAGATGATGAGCGTCGTAAGCGAGATCAGGTAGCTGAGGCCCGCGGCGGTGCGTACCAAGAGGAGATGGCGCAGGCTCATGTCATCCGGCAGCATCAGGACGACGAGGCGGACCGGGCTGTAGGGCACGTCGATGACGCTGCCGAGCTTGCCGCCGAGCGTCTCGATGAAATCGGTGAGGGTTGTCGGTTCGGTCTGGCCGCGCACGATGGTCGAAAGCAGCAGAACCGTAATGAACAGCGACAGGAAGCGGACGCGGTTGAAAGGCGGCGCGTCGCGGAATTCCACCAGACCGGGATAGGTCGAGGCATATTCGAAGAAGGTCAGAGCGGCGGCAAAGAGCGAGACGAGCGCCACGATCTGGGTCGTGTCGGCCGGAACTGAAGGCAGCATCAAAGACGGCGTCGCGATCAACACCATTACCAACAACGCGCGCACGAATGCGCCTGTGATTTGCGAAACCACGTCCTACACCCTCAATCCGGTCGGGGGCGGATGCGTTGCCGCGCCCCTCTTCCACATTGAGCCCGCCCATTGCGGCGAACTGCCTCATTTTTGCCATTATGTTGCCCACTTCCCTGTCCCCTTCAACTCTCGCTAAGGTAAAGCCGGTCATTGGGGCGTTTTCGTGGAAGAAGTGGTGCGGCATTGCATCAATTAATGAGCAAGATTCCGCCGACATTCGCGCAAGAATAAGGCCGCCCCAGAGGTGGCGGCCCAAGATGTTGTATTTATTGACTCTTCAGACCCAAGGACGAGCTTGCGCTGCCGATTTTTCGAAGGTGTCGATGGCAGAAACCTTCTCCAGCGTCAGACCGATATCGTCGAGACCGTTCAAAAGACAGTGCTTGCGGAAGGCATCAACCTCGAATTCGAAGCGCTGACCGTCTGATGTCGTCACTGTCTGATTCTCGAGATCGACCGTCATCCGGGCGTTGGCGCCCTTCCTGGCATCCTCCATGAGGATATCGACAACCTCACGCGGCATGACGATCGGCAGGATGCCGTTCTTGAAGCAGTTGTTGAAGAAGATGTCGGCGAAGCTCGTCGAGATGACGGCAGCGGATGCCGAAGTCGAGAAGCGCCCAGGGCGCATGTTCGCGGGAAGAGCCGCAGCCGAAGTTGTCGCCCGCGACGATGATCTCGGCGTTGCGGTAGGCCGGCTGGTTCAGGACGAAATCGGGGATTTCCTTGCCGTCCTGCGTGAAGCGCATCTCGTCAAAGAGGTTCTTGCCGAGGCCCGAACGCTTGATCGTCTTGAGGAACTGCTTGGGGATGATCATGTCGGTGTCGATGTTGACCAGAGGCATCGGCGCCGCGATCCCGGTCAGGGTGGTGAACTTGTCCATAGTGCGATCCTTCTGAGGGCATCGGCCCCGGAGATGATGTCAGCCCTGGCGCGAAACCAGCGCCGAGCGCGATGAGTGCGGCCCCCTCGGCGAGAAGCTGAATGCCAAGGAGAATACCGAGGAGCGAGGTTGCGGCAGAAGCGATGTTGCCAAGAACGAGGATACCGATCAGCGCCGACAGCGCGCCCGAAAGGACAAGCAGCCAGAAATAGCGGTTCTTGCCCATGCGGAACGCGATTCCAAGCCGTGCTGCCCCGTTCAGAAGGAAGAGAAGCCCTAAAATGAGTGTCAGCGACAGCGTCCCCGCGACGGGATCGGCGGTCAGCATGACGCCGAGGATCAGCGTCATCAGCCCGAGGAACCCGTGCAGCATCCGGTGCGCATCGTCCGGCGTCGAAAACGCTGCCCAAAGCTGACCGACACCGCCGATGAGGAGGAATATCCCGACCAGCGTCGTCACGGCCAGCGATGCCGCGAAGGGATTGGCGAGGGCAAGGATACCGCCCAGCGCCATCAGCGCACCGACGACAATGAACATGGTCGGGAGTTTCATCGCTCTCTCCTGAATTGGCTACATGAGGTCTCGTACGTCCGTCAGATGCCCGGTGACCGCCGCCGCCGCCGCCATCGCGGGCGACATCAGGTGCGTGCGTCCGCCCCGGCCCTGTCGGCCCTCGAAGTTGCGGTTGGAGGTGGCCGCGCAGCGTTCGCCGGGCGATAGCTGATCGGGGTTCATCGCAAGGCACATGGAACAGCCCGCGAGCCGCCATTCAAAGCCCGCGTCGATGAAGATCTGCGCGAGGCCTTCCTCTTCCGCCTGCGCGCGCACGAGGCCGGAACCCGGCACGACCATCGCGCGCATGCCGTCGCGACTTTCTTGCCCTTGAGGATCGCGGCGGCGGCGCGCAGGTCCTCGATCCGGCCGTTGGTGCAGGAGCCGATGAAGACCGTGTCGATCTTGATGTCGGTCAGCTTCGTGCCCGGCTTCAGCCCCATGTAGTCGAGCGACGCGCTGCGCGGCCTCGACCTTGCCGCCCTTGAAGTCCGCGGCGGCCGGGCACGGCGCCGGTGATCGGCAGCACGTCCTCGGGCGAGGTGCCCCAGGTGACGACGGGGGCGATATCCTCGCCCTTCAGCGTCACGACCTTGTCCCAATGCGCGTCGTCGTCGGATCTGCAGCGTCTTCCACCAGCTCAGCGCGGCTTCCCACTGCGCGCCCTTCGGCGCGTGGGGGCGGCCCTTCACGTAGTCGAAGGTCATTTCGTCCGGCGCGATGAGGCCGGCGCGGGCGCCGCCCTCGATCGCCATGTTGCAGACGGTCATGCGGCCTTCCATGGAAAGGTCGCGGATCGCCTCGCCGCAGTATTCGATGACATAGCCGGTGCCGCCGGCGGTGCCGGTCGCACCGATGACCGAAAGGGTGATGTCCTTGGCGGTCACCCCGGGCCGAAGCTTGCCGGTGATCTCGACCTTCATGTTCTTCGACTTCTGCTGGATCAGCGTCTGGGTCGCGAGCACATGCTCAACCTCGGACGTTCCGATGCCGTGGGCAAGCGCGCCGAAGGCGCCGTGCGTCGCGGTGTGGCTGTCGCCGCAAACGACGGTCATCCCCGGCAGGGTCCAGCCCTGTTCCGGGCCGACAATATGGACGATGCCCTGGCGGATGTCGCTAACCGGGTAGTAGTGAACGCCGAAATCCTTGGCGTTCTTGTCGAGTGCCTCGACCTGGATGCGGCTTTCCTCGTTCTCGATGCCCTTTTCGCGGTCGAGCGTTGTAGGCACGTTGTGGTCCGGCACCGCAATGGTCTTTTCCGGCGCACGGACCTTGCGGCCCGTCATGCGCAGACCTTCGAAGGCCTGAGGCGAGGTGACCTCATGCACGAGGTGGCGGTCGATATAGAGCAGGCAGGTTCCGTCGTCCTGAGTGTCGACGACATGGGCGTCCCAGATCTTGTCGTAGAGTGTTTTGCCGGTCATGGCAGTCTCTCACATTTCTATGGAATGGATGGAGGCGTCGCATACGGCCGCAGGGCCGCGTGAGGCAGCCGTCAAAGTCGCGCGCGGATCGAAAGGCTTTCGCCGTGAAAGCGCCACGGCAGCCGGGCGCGGTCATCCATGTCGAAATAACGCATCATATCCCGCTATCTACGCCCGAATCCCCAACGAGGCAAGCGGGGCACCGCAGCCCTCCTGCATCCTGATAGTTGCAGTATCCGATCGCGAACGCCATTGTCGGAGCAGGAGGATGCATGGAAAACGAGCTTCAGTCCCTGACATCGGCTGTTATCGCGCTTTGGGAAAACTTCGTCCGCGCGTTCAACACGCTTTTCCTGCCATCACGCCTCAATCAGATCGCGCTTCTGCTGGTCTGCGCGCTTGTCTCGTATGGCCTGAAGCGCTGGACCGGGCCGAAGCTGAACGACTGGCTCAGATCGCGCGAAGGCTGGCCTATGTGGCGGCTCAAGGCCGGGCTTATCCTGCAAAAGCGCCTCTGGTTGATCTATTTCATTGTGCTGTCCTCGGCCTCGGCGCTGGTCATTTCGCAACTCTTCATTTTTCCGTCGCGCCGATACCTCGTCACGCTCTTCGCCACAATCGCAACCGCTTGGCTCTGCGTCGGTCTGGCCGCGCGACTGATCAGCAATCGCTTTATCAGGCGTATCGTGACCTGGGGCCTCTGGATCTATGTCACGCTCTACTACCTCGGGCTTGTCGACGAGGTCGGCGGCTTCCTTGACGGCGTTGCGGTGACGCTGGGCCAGTTCAGGCTTTCGGCTCTGTCCGTCCTCAAGGCGATGGTCGTCACGACACTTTTGGTGACGCTGGCGCGATTCGTCGTTAAATCGGGTGGGCGCCGTCTGCGCGCGAACAAGGATATTTCCCCGTCGGCGCAGGAACTTGCGGTCAAGGCGCTCCAGGTTTTCCTCTACAGCGCTGCCTTCTTCATCGGGTTGAAAGCGGTCGGTTTCGACCTGACTGGCCTTGCGGTTCTGTCGGGCGCGATCGGCGTCGGCCTTGGCTTCGGCCTGCAAAAGGTGGTGTCGAACCTGGTCTCGGGTATCATCATCCTGCTAGACAAGTCGGTGAAGCCCGGCGACGTCATCTCGCTCGGTGAAACGTTCGGCTGGATCGAGGCGCTTGGCGCGCGCTATGTCTCGGTCGTTACGCGGGACGGCAAGGAATACCTGATCCCGAATGAGGACCTGATCACCGGGCAGGTGGTGAATTGGTCGCATTCCAACGAATTTGTGCGGATCGATCTGTTCTTTGGCACTGCCTATGGCGACGATCCCCATCTGGTGCGCAAGGTGGCGATCGAAGCGGCATATTCAGTAGGCCGGGTCCTCAAGGACCGCCCCGCTGTCTGCCACATCACCGGCTTCGGCGACAGTTCGGTGGACTACATCCTGCGTTTCTGGATCACCGATCCAAGCGAGGGCCTGACCAACGTGCGGGGCAATGTCTACCTCGCGCTTTGGGATGCGTTCAAGGAGCACGGCATCTCGATCCCGTTCCCGCAACGCGAGGTGAAGGTGCTTGGCGGTTCCGTTCTCACAACCCGCAAGACGGAAGATCGGGCTGGCGAATGACGGTCCGGCGCGATACTGCCCGCCCCAATCGGGTCACATTGAGATTTTACGATTGCGATGTTACTTTAGGAGTGTGCCCTGCGCCGGGGCGATCATGCGGCGCGCAACCCAGGAGGACGATGTCCTGTTACAGTCTGAAAAGTCGGCCCCTCGCGCGGCCGCAGGGCGGGTGCCGATGACGGCGACGCCCACCGAGATGACGAGCGACGTTCTGCTCGCCCGTATTCTCTCCTCCCTCGATGACGACAAGGCCGAAGACGTGGTGACGATTGATCTCCGCGGGCGGTCCTCTGTCGCCGATTACATGGTCATCTGTTCGGGCCGGTCGTCGCGCCAGGTCGCGGCGATCGCCGAAAAGCTTGTCGAACGGCTGAAGGCGGAGACGGGCAGGGCCTGCAAGGTCGAAGGCAAGGATCAGGGCGACTGGGTCCTGATCGACGCGACCGATATCGTCGTCCATGTCTTCCGCCCCGAAGTGCGCGAGTTCTATCAGCTCGAAAAGATGTGGATGCCGTCAGGCGCGGGCTTCGGCATCCGTCAGAACTGATGCGCCTGCATATCTGCGCGGTGGGCCGGCTTCGGGCCGGTCCCGAGCGCGCGCTTGTCGACGATTACCTCATGCGGTTCGAACGCAGCGGACGGGCGCTAAGCCTTGGCCCGGCGACGGAGCATGAGGTCGAGGACCGCAAGGGTGGCGGCATGTCGGCGGAAGCCGCGCTCCTCGCCAAAGCGATCCCCTCCGGCGCTGCCGTCATCGCCATGGACGAACGCGGGCGCGAAATGACCTCTCCCGACTTTGCCGATCTTCTTGCCAGGTTCCGCGATGCAGGGCGGCAGGACGCAGCGCTGCTCATCGGTGGCGCCGACGGACTTGCGCCGGACCTCCGCGGCGGCGCGGATGCGGTGCTGTCCTTCGGGCCGATGGTCTGGCCGCACATGCTTGTCCGCGTCATGATCGCCGAACAGCTTTACCGCGCCGCCTCGATCCTTGCGGGCGCGCCCTATCATCGGGTCTAAGGTTCCGCCTGAACCAAAAGCCGGTTGCGGATCAGCCAGCTCAGGCCCCGCCGCCAGGCCTCATCGGTATTGCCGCGGATATCGGTCTGGTAGAGCGCCACGATTTCCTCGGTTCCGGTATCCCGCTCGCGCAGGATCACCGTCTGGACAAGGGCAGAGAGCTTCTGCACGGATCCGGTGATAGACCGTTCGGCCCCCACCTGCCGCGCCAACATCGCCTCACAGGCATTGCAGGAAAAGACATCGCCATGCAGCTTGATCTGATCGGCGAGAGGCGCCGTGTCAATCAGCCGGTAGCGCCCGCTGCCCTCAAGAAGCGCGCGCAGATAGGCCGAGAGCATCGCGATCCGTGCATACTCGACCTCATTCTTCGCGCCGAATTCGACCTCTTGTCCGAAGTTGACGAAGCTCAAGTCGAAGACCGCGACAGGCGTCGGTTCATTCCCTGCCGCTCGATCTGGCGCGGCGAGTGTAAACAAGATCAGGGCGGTGGCCGTCCAGCGTAGGGCGCGACCCCTCGCAGCGAAGCGGATCGTTTCCATCGCATTCCTCCGTCTCCGGGAAGTCTACCACCAGATGCGCGACTGGATAACACCGCCTTTCGGAGTGGGGCCGCTCTTCGGTCGCGGCAGTTGCCGTCTTCGGCGCCCGGGCGTAGAACCCAACCGACGCAACCGAAAGGGCCGGACCGATGACCGCTCAGAAACCAGTTGTTCTCTGCATCCTCGACGGCTGGGGCCTGCGGGCCGAGACGAAAGGCAATGCGATCGCTTTGGCCGACACCCAGAATTTCGACCGGCTCATGGCCACCTGCCCCCATGCGCAGCTTGTGACGCACGGTCGCGATGTCGGCCTGCCTACCGGACAGATGGGCAATTCCGAGGTTGGCCACACCAATATCGGAGCGGGCCGCATCGTGGCGATGGACCTGGGTCAGATCGACTTGGCCATCGAGGACCGGAGCTTTTTCGCCAACGCGCCTATGACCGCATTTCATCCAGTCGCTGAAGGCTGACGGCGGCACCGCGCATCTGATGGGTGTCGTGTCGAACGGCGGGGTTCACGGCCATATCGACCATGTGATTGCGGCCTGTGAGGCGGTGACGGCGGCGGGCGTGCCGGTCGCGCTTCATGCCGTGACGGATGGGCGCGACGTGCCGCCGAAGTCCGCCGACGCCTTCATCGCCGATCTGGTTAAGCGGCTGCCCAAGGGTGCGACTGTCGCCACCGTGAGCGGCCGCTACTTCGCGATGGACCGCGACAATCGCTGGGAGACGGGTCGAGCCGCGCCTATGATGCGATGGTGAAGGGCGAAGGGCTGAATGCCGCAAGCGCCAGCGAAGCCGGTCGAAGCTTCCTATGCGCGGGGCGAAACGGACGAGTTCATCCAGCCGACCGTGATCGGCGGGCTATTCGGGTGCGAAGGACGGCGACGGCTTCTTCTGCCTCAACTTCCGCGCCGACCGGGCGCGGGAGATTCTGCTGGCGGTTGGCGAGGACGATTTCAAGGGCTTCGACCGGGGCGCACCGCCCGCACTGGGCGGCGCTTCTGGGCATGGTGGACTATTCCAAGACCCACGACGCCTTCATGGCGGCGGCCTATCCCAAGCGCCCGGTCGTCAACACGCTCGGCGCCTGGGTCGCAGCGAAGGGGCTGAGGCAGTTCCGTCTCGCCGAGACCGAAAAATATCCGCATGTCACCTTCTTCCTGAACGGCGGCAAGGAAGTTCCGGAGACGGGCGAAGACCGCTACATGGCCCCCTCGCCCAAGGTCGCGACCTATGATCTTCAAGCCCGAGATGTCCGCTGGCGAGGTGACCGACCATTTCGTCGAGGCGATCGAAAAGGGCTATGACCTGATCGTCGTGAACTACGCCAATCCCGACATGGTCGGCCATACCGGCATCCTCAAGGCCGGAATCGCCGCCGTCGAGGAAGTGGACCGTGACCTTGGCCGCGTCCTTGTCAGCGCTGGAAAAGGCCGGCGGCGCGATGATCGTTACCGCCGATCACGGCAATTGCGAAACCATGATCGACCCGGAGACCGGCGGACCGCATACCGCGCATACGACGAACCCGGTGCCCGGTGATCCTTGTCGGCGGGCCGAAGGGCGCGCATGCTGCGCAACGGGCGGCTCGCCGATCTTGCGCCGACGCTCCTTGATCTCATGGGTCTGAGCTACCGCCCGAGATGACCGGGCGCAGCCTGATCGAGCGCGGCTGATGCGCTCGCGGCTCGGCTCTGCCGCACTGTTTCTGGCGCTCGATGACGGTGCCGGCCCGGTCGGAGACCGCCGATCCGGCCGACGCCGGCGGCCGAAGCCGCCGCGCACGACCTGCGGGACGGCGATCGCCGCACTTGCGGGACGCGCGAGGCGCGTCAAACCGCGTCACGGCGCTGACCCGCACCATCTCCGCCTATGAGGCCGGGCTCGCCGCCCTGCGCGACGCGCTTGCGCCGCGCCTCGGTGCGCGAGGCCGAGATCCAGGCAGCCTTCGACGCCCGACGCGAGCGCATCGGCCAGCTTCTCGGCGTCATGGCTGACGATGGAACGCGATCCGACGCCGCTACTTCTTCTGCATCCCGACGGCCCGTTCGGCACTGCGCGGCGGGGATGATGCTGTCCTCCGTCACCCCTGCGCTACAGGCGAGGCGGAGGTGCTGCGCGGCGCAGCTCGAGGAACTGAAGCGCCTTCGCGCCCTGCAGGCCGAGACGGAAGACGACGCTGTCAGACGCGGCCTCGATCGCCGCGCAGGAGGCGCGCACCGCGCTCAGCCAGGCGGTGCAGGACCGCACCGACCTGCCCGACGCGCTTCCTCGAAAGACCCCGAGGAACTGACTGCACTTCTGGCAACAGCGCCGACAGCCTCGACGCCTTCGCCGTGGGTCTCGCCGGGATGGAAACCGATATCGGCGCGCCGATGGAGGATTTCGAGGGCGCCAAGGGCACGCTGCCCCTGCCGGTGCGCGGCACGCTTCTGCGCCAGGCCGGCGAAGCCGATGCCGCCGGCATCCGCCGCCCCGGCACTTCTGATCGCGACGCGGCCCGCCGCGCTGGTGACCGCGCCCTGGCCTGCGACGATCCGCTACAGGGGTCCGCTGCTCGACTACGGAAATGTGATGATCGTTGAACCCTCGTCCGGCTATCTTCTGGTACTTGCGGGGCTGGCACGGTCTATGGCGAAACCGGCGATGTTGTCGAGGCGGGTGCGCCGCTCGGGCTTATGGGCGGGAGCGGAGACCGACGGCACAATCGATTTCCCGCCGACGGACAAGAAGGCGGTGGCGCAGGCCGAACGGAAACGCTTTATATAGAGCTGAGACAGGGCAAGGAACCCGTGGACCCCGGTCCCTGGTTCACCGAGACAAGGGAAGACTGAGCGATGAGGAAATTCGTGATGGCTGCACTGGGCGGAACGCTTGCCGGGGTACTGCTGACGACCCAGGTGGCCGGGCCCCTGGTGGCGCAGGAAGCGAACAAGGGCGGCATCGGTCTATGAACAGCTCGATCTTTTCGGCGACATCTTCGAACGCATCCGCTCGCAGTATGTGGAGCCGGTGGACGAGGGCAAGCTGATCGAGGCCGCGATCAACGGGATGCTGACCTCGCTCGACCCGCATTCGAGCTACCTGGCCCCGGATGCACTTCGCCGACATGCGGGTCCAGACCCGCGGCGAATTCGGCGGTCTCGGTATCGAGGTCACGCAGGAGGACGGCTTCATCAAGGTCGTCTCGCCCATCGACGGCACCCCGGCCGACAAGGCCGGCATCCAGGCCGGCGATTTCATCACCCATGTCGACGGCGAAAGCGTGCTTGGCCTGACGCTCGATCAGGCGGTCGACAAGATGCGCGGGCCGGTCGGGTCCGAGATCATCATCACCATCGCCCGCGAGGGCACGGATGAGCCCTTCGACGTGTCGATCATCCGCGACACGATCAAGCTGACCGCCGCCAAGGCGCGGGTCGAAGGCGATACGGTCGTCCTGCGCGTCACCACCTTCAACGACCAGACCTATGACAACCTTGCAGCCGGCCTGAAGAAGGCCGTCGAGGACGCCGGCGGCATGGACAAGGTCAACGGCTTCGTCCTCGACCTGCGCAACAATCCCGGCGGGCTTCTGACCCAGGCCATCGCGGTTTCCGACGCCTTCCTCGACAAGGGCGAGATCGTCTCGACCCGCGGCCGCAATCCCGCAGGACAGCGAACGATTCAACGCCGAGCCGGGCGATCTGACCGATGGCAAGCCGATGGTCGTGCTGATCAACGGCGGTTCGGCCTCGGCCTCGGAGATCGTGACCGGCGCGCTGCAGGATCACCACCGCGCCATCGTGGTGGGCACCAAGAGCTTCGGCAAGGGCTCGGTCCAGACGGTGATCCCGCTGCAGGGCGAAGGCGCGATGCGGCTGACGACGGCGCGCTACTACACGCCCTCGGGCCGCTCGATCCAGGCGCTCGGCATCTCGCCCGACATCGTGGTGGAACAGCCGCGGTCGAAGCCCGCCGCGGCGACGCCGGAAGAGCCGAGCTCGGCCGCGAATCGGACCCGGTCCGAGGCGGATCTGCGCGGCGCGATCACCAACGATTCGATGACCGAGGATGAAAAGCGCGTTCTGGAAGAGGAACAGCAGAAAGCCGAAGAGGCCGCAAAGCTGCGGGATGAGGATTATCAGCTCGCCTATGCGATCGACATCCTCAAGGGCCTGTCGGCGATCAGCCGGACATGGCCGGACAAGCGACGGCGCTGCAATAGGAAGGGGGGCCGGGCGACCGGCCCTTTTATGCATGGCGAAAACCGAACCTGAAGACCTGCCCTTCCGTCCCTGCGTCGGCGTGATGCTTATCAATGCCGACGGCCGGATCTTTGCGGGCCAGCGCAAGGACAGCCCGGTTCCCGCCTGGCAGATGCCGCAAGGCGGCATCGACGGCGACGAAAAGCCGCACGCGGCCGCACTGCGCGAGCTTCGGGAAGAAACCGGGATCACCGGCGATCTTGTGGAATTCGTCGCCAAGTCGCCGGACTGGGTCACCTACGATCTTCCCGACGAGCTTGGTCGGCAAGATCTGGGGCGGCAAGTATCGCGGCCAGCGACAGCGCTGGTTCCTCTTCCGCTATCTCGGCCGCGACGACCAGATCGACATCGCAGACCGAACATCCCGGAATTTTCCGAATGGCGTTGGGTGACGGCGGACGAGATGCTCGCGGCCATCGTCCCGTTCAAGCGCGCGGTCTACGACGAGGTCGTCGTCGCTTTCCAAGATTGGTTGGCGTGAACCCACCACGAAAACCGCTCTTGCCCCGAAGTGTCACAGCCATTAAACGGGCAGGCGGAGCTGTGGCCGAGTGGTCGAAGGCACACCCCTGCTAAGGGTGCAGACGGGGAACCGTCTCGAGGGTTCGAATCCCTTCGGCTCCGCCACTTGCCCTTGAGAAACGTTCTCCCGATCCGGCTGCGGCCGGATTTTTCCGTTGTATTCGAGGGTTATGCGGGAGGGGCTGAGCACCGGCCCTAGTAGCCGGAGGCTCGAAAGCGGTCTCTCTGGGCCGATATTCTCCGGACCTGATGACTGCGCCGATTTGGTGAATAGCTTGCAAGTATCTGAAATTATAGTAATTTTCCAACCGGAGCTGAGCACTTCGATGCCAGTGGCGTTCGACAAAGGAACAGAAATCGAACTCTCACATTCGCGCGGGTCGGGACGGCAGTTCCAGGGTCGAGCCGAAACATCAGGCAGTCTGGATAGCATTGGCTGCCTTGAGAAGTGTAGTGTGGGCCATGCACCCGTTCCGCTCCACGTTGTCGGTTCATCCTTCCGGCCATCGGGCACTGACCGCAGCCCGAACATGCGTCTGCACTTCGGGAGGCGCAGACCGGATGTAGGTAAGGGCCGCGTGAGCTTCGGCGCATACATCCCCTCGAGGTACCGGATCGCGGCGTTCGCCGAAAACGGCTCGCCCGCATTGTCGGATTGATCGAAATTTCTCGCGAGCGCCGTCCAGATCGCGGCGTCGAACCCATTCGCCTGAGCCCAAGTCTTGATCGTGGCGACGGCCTTCGGATGACGCTCCAACGCCCTTGCGCTGCAATCGCCCGAAGCGACTTCGACAAAGCCCACCCGGCCATGCGTTCGCACGTTCCTTGGCAGCGCTTCACCCTGCGAACCCTCCCTTATCCAAAGGTTCTTGAGAGCAGCATCAAGGTCGCCGCAAGCGCTCTCGGCGACGTAGGTCTGGCAAGAGGCGCCGAACGCTTCGTCGATCACTAGCGTCAGCCGCCCGCCGCCCGACACGCGGCAGAATTCAATGGGAAGAAGCGGTCCGCCTGGCTTAAAGTCTTCCATGATCGCCAGCTCTCGGCGGTTCCAGATCAGCGATCCCCATGCGGAGAATCGCAATTCTCATTCGTCGTCTATCTCGTCGACAATTCCATTGTCGGCAAAGTCCCGATCGAGCGAAAATTGCGTTGTGCTCTCTAATGTCAGCAAAAAATCCTGGAACTATGCCAATACCCGAACGTTCGATAGCGTCATCGATCGCCACGATTTGGGCAGAACATCCCAGGAAGAAAATAATTCCCGATCCGACCACGGTTGTCTTTGTAAACGTAGTGTTTCGTTATTTCATTTCGTAACTCGGCACCAAGCGCGGCCAACTCCGCCTTAGACTTAGGCGAAAATACAGTCGAGGACACTGGGAAGCAATCGAGAAGCCGCTTCAGATTGAAGCCGTCTGATGCGACAGACCACCACCGATGGCCTAGAGAACTGCAAAGTAATGCGAATACAATATTCGCCTCTTCGTGCGTCCTGAACCGGTAGCCGGCAGTTCGTGCGGGAAGAGATGGTTTCCCTTTCATATCTGTCGTTTCCGGGATGTCTCGCCAAGCCGGAAACCAGTTATACGCTGTACCACCGACATAGACGGCGGGCTGTGGAAAATTTGGTGCCGCAGATGAAAGCGTGGAGAACGAAATGGAGTCCCTAAGTTCAATCCCAAGCGGCAATTTTCGCGAGGTTAGATGTGCTAATGTCTTCGCTTGCACGTCGCTCCCGATTTTCGGTACGCGCGTTTGGGTCTCAACATAGATCTCCATATCGAAGTACCAAAAACAGAATTCTCAAATCAGCATTCCACCGCTGAAGCGCTGTTGTCGCATTTCGATGCGGCCGTGAGGACGATGCCCGTGAGAAGAGCGTGATTGAACATCGCGTTCTGACTTCATTTCCAAAAAGAGCACTAGGTATGCGATCGAAATGCGACCAAGCTGCCAGCGTCCCCTCGGCACTCAGTATTTTTCTCAGCTCTATGAATGGTCGCTTGGTTGAAAACGCGACTGAAAGCGGCAGTATCATGCCAAACTGACCGAGAGTCCGAACGAAGCAATTTTAGGCTTCTCTCGACAACCAGAGTGTAAAGGTCTTCGTCTCGGCTCCATCGCTCTAACGCACTTAGAAATGTACGCCTCAACAGCGGACGATCAATGTCGCGGGGTATTTCCGCATATGGCGGATTTCCTATAATTACATCGAAGCCACCGCTCTCCATGATCTTGTAGAATTCGAGAAACCAGTGGAAGGGGGTGTGCGCCTTCAACCATACCTTGTAGGATGGAACGTCAGAAATCTTAACTCCCGCTTCTATTGCAAGGTTTCGATTTAAATCACCCTCGAGCGTTGCCAGACGCATCCTGAGGGCAATTTTATCATCAAGAGGAACTGTGCCATCACCTTAAATCTGTCGCGCCCGGAAAGCATCAAAGGTCTGCTGAAGATCGGCTGCGCTCTGTATGATTTTCCCAACCGCATCGTCGAAGTCGAGTTTACTCGTCAATGATTTCCTCAGTTCCGCAAGCGTCGCATAGCCAACCAGCGTGTTGCCGGCGCGGATGTTGAAATCGATGTCCGGCAGCGGCTCGATGCCGAGGTTGTCGTGCGTCTGATCCGGCTCGACCTGGGCGGCGAGCTTGAGGAACAGGCGCAGCTTACAGATTTCGACCGCCTCTTCCATGATGTCCACGCCGTAGAGGTTGTTCAGGATGATGCTCTTCAGGATGAAGTAGCGGCGGTTCGGGTGCTCGCCGACCTTCGCAAGCGTCACCTTGAAGTCCTCGAACTTCTTCGGGCGTTGCCTTCGCCCGAACGCTCAAGATCGTCGACAAACGCCTCCATGCGGTCGAGGCAGGCTTCGTAGAGCGGTTCGAGGATGTTGAGCGCGGCGAACAGGAACGCACCGGAGCCGCAGGTGGGGTCGAGAACGGTGACGCTTTCGATCGCCTGCCAGAAGGCGCGCAGCAGGTCCGGGCCTTCGCAAGTCTCGATCACATCCTGGGCGAACTGGCGGATGTCGAGATTGAGCGTGATGAGGTCGTTGATCTCGCGGACTTCGCCCGCCGCGAGCTTCGCCCGGACTTCGGCATAGCGCTGTCCGCCGCGCGACGACTTCGCGCCAGATCTCGGTGGGCAGAGCCGAAGTCGGCGGGCGCCGGTCTTGTTCCATTGCCGTTCGCGCTGACAACGTCGTCGATGCCGGCTGCGATCTTCCGGCGGCAAGCGCGCATGTTCGCACGCCGTGGCGGACGGCGGGGTAGATGTAGCGGTCCGGATCGTCGCGCAAGCAGATCCCAGACCGTCGGCCCGCCGGGATTCTCGAAGGCGACCTTGCACTTCGCTCTTGGCGGCGTCGAACAGGAAGGGGATGACCGTGTTCTTGCTGATGTACTCGGTGATGTCTTCCTTGGTGTAGTAGGCCCCCATCTGCTTCTGGTTGATGTATTTCTCGAAGATGTAGCCGAGCACATCGGGGTTGATCTCGTTGTCGTCGCGCAGCGGGCGCTCGTCGAGATGCCACTGGTATTGGTCGAAGTAGTCGAAGATGCTCTCGAAGGCCTCGTCCGGGATCTCGATGTCTCGGGTAGCGCTCCTCGATCTCGTGCACCTCGAACAGGCCGCCGTTGAGGTAGGGAATGCGGCCGAGCAGCTTGTCGAGCTCCGGCGTTGCGCGTCCTTGCCGCCGAGCCCTTCGTGGAAGAGGCGCAGCAGGAAGTAGCGGTAGAAGGAATAGAACTTGTCCTTGCCCTGTCTCGCTTTGCAACTGCGTCAAGGCGGTTGCGGAGGTAGTCTCGGTTCGCCGTCCAGGAAGCCCTTCCGCTGGATGAAGTAGACGAACATCAGGCGGTTGAGCATCAGCGAGGCGTACCACTCGCGGTCGGCCACTCGGTGATGCCGCTGATGAACTTCAAGGAAGGCCGCGTGCTCGCTTCTGAACTGGTCGTAGAAGCGCTTGGTGACCGTTCGACGTCGAACGCCGCGCGGGCGCGCGCCGTCACATCGACCAGCGTCAGAGTGTCCTCTTCTTCGGCAAGCGAGAACGCGATGGCCTCGAGCTTCTGCAGGAAGCCGCGATCGCCGGCTGGTTGCGTACCAGAAGTGCTCCCGGCACGGACAGCCGGCTTGCCGGCCTCGCGCCGCACCCACTGCCAGATCTGCTCGGCGCGCTTGCGCGTCGGTGAAGATGATGAGGTGCTCGAGCGTCGACTTGGCGACCTGCTGCTCGATCTTCTTGCGGGTGGCGCGATCGGGAATGCTGTTGCCCGGCCGGCGCCTGGCAGACCCAAGGCGACCATGCCGCGCTTTTCGGCAACGGCGTGAAGCGTAGAACGTCGCGCCCGCGATCGGAACGTGAAAGGTCGGCGCTGTGCCGATCCCAGCCCAGCTCCTCGATGAAGAGCTTGGCGAAATCGAACTGCTCTAGCAGCGTCTTGCGCGTACCGGCGTCGAAGTCCATCGCCATGCCCCTTTCATCACACTGTCAGGCGCGCTAGCCCCAGCGAGCAGATGATCTGCGGTTCGCCGGACTGCTCTTCATCGTGGATCAGGCAAAGCCGATCTTCCTCGCGCAGCGCCATGACCAGTTCGGCCAGCTTCTCGTCGCTGATGCCCGCTCTCAGCTGGCGGTTCAACGTGTCCGTGGCGGACTGCCGCAGCGGGAAGCGGTAGATCTCTTCGATCGCCTTGCCGAGTTCCGGGAGATCGAACAGCGTGCCCTTGACCTCCTCGGCGTAGCGCTTCAGCCGCTCGTAGGTGCGGAAGCGGGCGCCGGATGGGCGGCCCAGCTGCCCACCGACCTGACTTCTCTTCGGCAGCGATGTGCTCGACGCCCTTTGCGCACCAGCGCGTGATGTTCTTCCTGCCGCGGCAGCGCTGGCGTGTTCGGGCGCGCACTCGGCGGCCTTCAGGATCTCGAACTGCGACTCGGTGACGCTGTTGCCGTCCTTGTCCACCCACGCCAGCGCGTCGTTGCCCTGCGGCTGTCCGCAGGTAGACGAGCACGCCATTCGGGCGCTCGTCCTGCGGCGTGTAGCGCCTTGGTGGAAAAGACGACATGCGGCAAGCTCGGGATCGATCTTCTGCAAGTGCCGGATCGCGTCAATGGCGTTCTTCCAGATCTGGTAGGCGTAGGAGGCGAGATCGACTTCGGTGTCCGCTTCGCCGTCGAGAATGCCGGCCTTCTCGTTGTAGAGATCGAACGAGCTCTTGTCGTTCGCCTTCGTCCTCGAAGAAGGCCTCGTCGGTGCCGACGACCTCGGCGTTTTCCTGCAGCCGCTGGCGCACGCGAGCGCGCAGCCGGATGAGGCGCTCCACGCCATCGGCCGGCAGGAACGAGTAGCAGAGGATCTTCTCGGCCTTCTGCCCGATGCGATCCACACGGCCCGCCCGCTGGATCAGGCGGATGATCGCCCACGGCAGATCGAAGTTGACGACGATCGCGCCGTCCTGAAGGTTCTGGCCTTCGCTCAGCACGTCGGTGGCAATCAGGACGCGCAGCTCCTCGTCGGGCTGAACCTTGTCGCGCTTCTTGTTGCTGCTCGGGCTGAAGCGCCAGGCAAAGCCGTCGGATCGTCGGTCTCGCCGGTGACGCCCGCCATGGCCTTGACGCCGCGCGCGCTTCAGCTGGCGCTCCAGGTAGCGCACCGTGTCGGCGAACTGGGAGAAGACGAGGACCTTTTCCTTCGGATGCTGTCTTGGTCAGCAGATCCACCAAGGCGTCGAGCTTGGCGTCCTTGCGTCGGATCCCAGTCGCCGCAATCGTCGAGGATCTTCGAGCAGGCTGTCCGCGTCGGCCGCCAGGTCCTTCTGCAAGTGACGCGACGAACAAGTCTGGGCGCAGCCACTTGAACCGCCGCTTGAACTGGCTGGCGTAGACGTCGTAGATCTCCGCGGCCCGCGTCTGGAAGTCAGCCTGCATCGCGCAGATCGAGCGTTTCGCGCATCCTGGCGTGTTCTCGTCTTCGCCCTCCGCAAACAGTTCGGCGTCGGCGCTCTGGTCGTCGACATCCTCGTCGTAGTTGCGCGGTGTCGAGGAGGCCGGCATCCTGTGTGCCGAGCGGCAGCGGCAAGATCGTTCTCGATGGCGTGAAGGAAGATGTAGTTGCGCAGGATGTGGCGCTCGAGGGATTGCTGAAACGCCTCGCCACTGCTCTCCAGCCGCTTGAAAAGATTCGTGCGGCAGAAACCCATCAGCCGCTTGCCGGCGCGGGACAGGTCATCGAAGCTGCTTCGCCTCGTTCGGCGTCGGCGGCTTGTGCGGCGTTGGCGCGACGTAGTTGCCCAAGGCCGTAGCGCGGCAGGTGCAGGCGGTTGATCGCATCGACGACCGGCGCGGCATAGAGCCGGGCGTATTGGTCGTTGGGGTCCTTGTCGTCGATCTTGAACTGCACCGTCTTCGGGACGCGTTCCGGGAAATAGGATCGTGTGCCATCTTCGAACGTCAGGAACTTGCGCCCATTGGCCGGGTCGGTCTGCGGCGTAGTTGTCCTGAATGAAGCTGCGCGTGCGGCGCACCATGTAGAGGCGCATCAGCTCGCGCCAGTCGTCCGCGTAGTCGCTCTTCTCGAAGGCGGCGAGCGATCGGACCGGGCATTGGTGCCGCCGAATGAATTCGGTTTCACCGAGGTCCTGCAGCAGGCGTTCCGGGCGGACGCCGATGTCGCGATCTTCGGGAACGAACAGGCGCAGCTGACTCGAAAGGTCGAGATAGGTCTTGTTGTACGGCGTGGCGGAAAGCAGGATGCACCTGCTTTCGTTCTCCGTGAGATATTCTTGGATCGCCCGATACCGGCGTCCTTCCCGGTTGCGCAGGTTGTGGCTTTCGTCGATCAGCACCACGCGGTAGCGGCGAAGCTCGGGCAGTTCGCGAGTCGCCCGCGTGACCGACAGGACCTTGGCGAGCAGGCGGTACTCGGCGACGTAGTCCTCCCACATCTTGACGAGGTTCTTCGGGCAGATGATCAGCGTTTCTGTGAAGTGATCGTCCTGGAAGATCTTCGCCAAGCGCCGTCGCCATCAGCGTCTTGCCGAGGCCGACCACGTCGCCGATCAGGACGCCGCCACGCTTGTTCAGGTGATGGGCCGCGATCTTGACGGCAGCCTCCTGGTAACGCGAACAGGCGCTTGCCAAACTCCGGTGGGATTCGAAACTCGTTGAGGCCGGCACGCGCTTCTTGGGCCAGGTGGTAGGCCATCTTCAGGTAGATATGATAGGGCGGGAGCGGCTCTTCACGCGCCCAGCTTTCCTCGATGACCTCGATCAGTTCATCGGAGATGTCGATGCACCAGCGGTCGCCCCAGCGATCCTCGAACCACTTGGCGAGCTTCTGCGTGGCGTCGTGATCGAGCACATCGACGTTCAGTTCGCCTTGCTTGGACAGGCCGGAAAGCGTGAGGTTGCTGCTGCCCAAGAAAGCCCGTGATCGGATTGTTCGGGTCAGGGCGGAAAAGAAGATAGAGCTTTGCGTGAAGCGGGTGTTTCAGGAAAAGCCGAACTGTGACCTGCTTGATTTCAGTTGCTCGGCCAACCGACGCAATCCGGCTTCGTCAGCGTTGTTCGGCATGCCGAGGGTCAACTGAACGCGGAATTCCTCGGCCAGCTTCCTCTTAAGGCGGAGTGCGGTCTGGTTATCGAGCGGCTGGTCTTCCTTGCCCGTGCCTAATCCAATCCGCAATTCATCCTGCGGAAGGCGTTGCATGCCGACAAGCAAGCGACATTGGTCGCCGTCACCGCCTGGCCACGCGGAAATCAAGTCGTCGATCGACTTCCAGCCACGTAGATTGAAGTAGCCGACGCAGAAGTCTCCACGTGAGGAGACCTGCAAGTGTCTGACGAAGGGCGGGAAGGAGGCCGGTTTCAATGTTGTCGAATATGCGTGGCAACTAGACCCTCCCGACAGACCGATGCCGGAATTTCGGCTTGGCGCTTCGTCATGTTCTTTCTTCTTGAGGAGGCTGCTGACGTGGACTAGCCCCAGAAGTGACGGGACGTTTATCATTCAACCCAACCCCGTGCACAACTACGACACGAATTTGACTAGTGCCAGCCCTCAGGTTGCGAAGCCATGACGAGTTCGGGCTGCTGGCATCCCACTCCACCGGAAACGGCTCCAGCACCCGCGCCAACGTCACCTCCGGCCCCTGCCTGCCGTCCAGGATCGCCTCGACGATGTCCGGCGCGAGCAGCGTCAGGCGCAGGACGCGGGTCATGTAGGAGGAGGCGATCCCCTCGCGCTCGGCCAGTTCGGCGATGGTGGCGAACTCGCCCGACTTCAGCATCCGCTTCCAGCGGAAGGCGCGCGCCAGCGCCTTGACCAGCGTGTTGTCCGTCCGCCGCGGCTGCGTGGCGCCCTCGGGCAGCTGCATCTCCTTCCGCCCGCCGCGCTTCACGACGCGGAACGGGACGTGGAGCGTCACCGTCTCGGGGATCGGCGTCCCCGCGGGTCATGCCGCTTCTCCGATGCTGCCAGCCAGCATCTCGCGCGCGAGGCCGCTGAGGCCGTCCACCCGAAGCCGGACGTTGAGCCCGTCCGTGCCGATGTCGACGCGCTCGACCAGCAGCGCCACGATGCGCGCCTGCTCGGCGGGGAACAGTTCGTCCCACAGCGGGTCGAGCTTCTGCAGCGCCGCGCGGGCGTCGGCCTCGGTGATGTCGTCGGCGTGGGCGCGCGCCGCTTTCCACGTCCCCGCCACGATCTCGGGCTGGCGGAAGACGGCGCGGAGCTGGTCGATGACGGCGGCCTCGATCTCGCCCGCGGGCACGCGGCCGACCGGGCATGACCCGGCGCCATGCTTCAGCACCGTCTGGCTGACATAGTAGCGGTAGAGCCGCCCGCCCTTGCGGGTGTGGGTCGGCGAGAAGGCCGCGCCGTCCGGCCCGAACAGCAGCCCCTTCAGCAGCGCCGGCGTGTCGGCGCGAGTGCGTGCGGCGCGCTTGCGCGGGCTCTCCTGCAGGATGGCGTGGACGCGGTCCCATGTCTTGCGGTCGATGATGGCGTCGTGCTCGCCGGGGTAGCTTTCGCCCTTGTGGACGGCCTCGCCGATGTAGGCGCGGTTGCTCAGCATACGGTAGAGGTATTTCTTGTCGATCCGGTTGCCGCGCGGCGTCCGGATGCCGCGTGCGCCGACCTCCCGCGCCAGTTCCGTGCAGGACCCGATCTCGAGGAAGCGGGCGAAGATCCAGCGGACATGCTCGGCGCTCTCGTCGTCGACCAACCAGCTTCCGGTTCTCGACGCGGTAGCCGTAGGGCGGCACTCCGCCCATCCACATCCCCTTCTTCCGGGTGGCGGCGACCTTGTCGCGGATGCGCTCGGCGGTGACCTCGCGCTCGAACTGGGCGAAGCGACAGCAGGATGTTCAGTGTCAGCCGCCCCATCGACGTCGTCGTGTTGAAGGACTGCGTCACCGAGACGAAGGTCACGCCGTTGCGGTCGAACACCTCGACCAGCTTGGCGAAGTCGGCGAGCGAGCGGCTGAGGCGGTCGATCTTGTAGACCACGACGATATCGATCAACCCGTCCTCGATGTCGGCCAGCAAGCGCTTCAGTCCGGGCCGTTCCAGTGTGCCGCCGGAAATGCCGCCGTCATCATACTGGTCGCGGACAAGCACCCAGCCCTCGGACCGCTGGCTGGCGATGTAGGCCTCGCAGGCCTCGCGTTGGGCGTGCGAGCGAGTTGAATTCCTGCTCCAGCCCTTCCTCGGAGGATTTCCGGGTGTAGACAGCGCAGCGCAGCTTTCGGACGACCTTGGGTTTGTCAGCCACCTTGGTCATGCCCGTCCTCCCTGCCGCTTAAACCCAAAGAAGACGAGACCGTTCCAGCGGGTCCCGGTGATAGCCCGTGCGACGGCCGACAGCGACCTGAAGGGCCGTCCCTGCCACTCAAAGCCGTCGGCGGTGACGGTGACGACATGCTCGACACCCTTCCATTCGCGCAGCAGCCGCGTGCCGGTGATCGGCATGGCGTCCGCGCGGACGCGGCTCTTCTTGCGGTCGCCGCCGTCCAGTTCCTCTCCCAGCCGCTCCAGCCGCCGGATCGTCTCCGGCTTCAGGCCGCCGAAATGCAACTCCTGGATTCTGTAGGCCAGGCGGCTCTCCAAGTGGCGGCGGTTGAAGGGCGGCGGCTCGCTGTCGAAGAGATCGCGCCACTGCTGCTTCAGGTCGGGCGTCGGCATGGTCTTGAGCGCAGCCAGGCGGGCGGGGATGGGATCATGGGTTGTCATGCGGTTCTCCGATGGTTTGCATCGGGACTACCGCTCTGTTCGGACGGGAAGTGTAGCGAACTTTCTCTAGTTTGGTCAGATGGTTGCTCTCGATCACGCAGGTGCAGACGGCAGAGCCCAAGAGCCAGGATGCGACAGAGTTCTGCGCGGCGTTCGAGGGGCTGCATCAGGATGGGCGAGAGCGGATTGGGGCGCTTCATCTCTTTGATCCGGGTGGCTTCTGACAGTGAAAAGCCGCCCAGAACTGCGGAATGGGACACCGGGCCTGGATTTCTTCTAGCGGAATGTCTCAGCCATTCTACTCTGGGTAGAAAATTTTGGAGGATTCCATGGTTCGCGCGCCCACCAAAACCTGTCCTGGTCTGTCACGACTTTTGTCAGAAGGCCCACCAGACATGGTGGCTAGGTTCTTGGGCCACGACTCCTTTGAGAAGCTTGACTGGCTCGAACGCTATCGCCCCGAGCCGAACGATACTGATGGATTTTCGAGTGCTTTCCAGATGCTCGAGGCGGAACCCAAGGCAAGACTGCTCCCGCTCGAAACCGAAGCCGTGCGGATCATCACGATGGCGAAGGATCGGGGTCACGTAGCATTGGACGGCGTTATAGCTTCAGAATCCGACGAGGCGGGCCGCAAGGCGTTCGTCGAGGGGCGAGATGAGCTAGCGCGGAGTCTTTGGGCCTATATCGAGGCCCACAAGCTCTTCGAAGCGGCGGAAAATACCCTGCATCTCCGGCTCTATCGCCGCTACGACAGACACTATCAAACATTTATGGCGGTACCAGTCGGAGAGGGCGAAGGGGATCATGACCGACAGTCTTTTGACGCCCTGGTGGAGCAGTTGACGAAGGAGCTCGATCGTGGAGCGGGGTATCGTGTTGACCGCTACGACATACCGTCGGAGGGAGATGACCCGGCCTCGGAGATGTATCTGATCCGGCACCCCAACCTGCCAACAGCGGCGAAAGAGATCGACGACGACGGAAGCATTTCGAAGTTTTATTTTCGGCCACCCGGGGAGGCGATGGTGGTGTTCACCCCGTCCACTGGCCGTGTGCATGTCAGGGCCGACACCAGGGCCATCCGGCACAAGGTTGCTGATGCTTTCATCAAGGAGGTCCTTTGCCAGCCGATTTCCCATCAGCCCGTCGATTTTCAGGCCTATGACATTTCAAGGTTTTTGACTGATCAGGACTTGCCAAATGTTGACGATCCGGAGGCGAAGATCCTGATGGCGCGGGTGATCCGGCTGGATGTGAGCATCGGGAGCCTTTCCAACAGACTGTCTCTGGCGACCACAATCGATCCCGGTGTCCGAGATCTGATCGCAGATAGGTCGGAATTGAAGGCTGCCTTCTCGCGGGCAGCTGCAGCCCGTTTCGTGGAAATTGCTGTGCGCTATCGTCGGGCCGGGAGGGATGCGGATCGGACGCTCAACTTCACGATCTCGGATGGTAACACGAGCAGTCTTTTGAGCCTCGACGATCCATTCGAGCGCGTTTTGGGCCACCGGCTCCTTCGTGAATGGGGGATCCTGGTCGAGGGTCGGCGGCCGGAGGTAGCAGAGACCGGCTCCATCATGGCAGCAATCCTCCCTATCTGGGACCAGAACTCCGAAAAGATCAGCGGTTCCTGGCTGAAGGAACGCCGACTGAGCGCCACTCACCTCGTGGAGCTCGGCTTTCTGGCGCCGGTGGGCTGGGATGAAGAGAGCCTGATCGACGAAGGCGATCTAGAAGGAATGCCGTCCGCTCAAGTGGGCATCACACCCAATGGCGCCGAACTCAACTTCGGGGCGGGCCAGGTCGTGCCTGCCGGCGACCCTGAGCAATACCGTCAGTATCGTGTGCGGATGGATTGGGTCGCCGAATATCTGAAGGGCCATGTCGCCCCCGTGTTCAGTTCCCGCGTGGTCGAAAAAATCAGTGACGATCTGTTCCTGCTTGGATCACTAGACGTTCTTGGGGGCGAGGTGCCGGTCTATCTCGCGCGCCGTCTCGACGACGACCGTGTCCAGGCCGGGGTCGATACCGAACTCCGATCCCGCGCCGACCTCGGGATCGGCCTTGTCCTGAACGCAGGTCATCGCCTGTCGAAGTGCATCGCCGCCAACGTCATCGTGTCCCTTGCGGATTACCTTGCCGCTGAGACATCCGACCTCTTGATCAGCACCGAGGGTCTAAGGGCGGCATATCGGCGTCATCGGGGACTTGCGAAGGGCGGACAGACCGTCGAGTTGCGGCGATCTGGCGAGAATGCCGGAACCCTTCTTGTCCCCGGCGCAGGGTCGATCGAAATCCGTGGAGAAAACCGGCTAATCGTTCTCGGGAGGCTGGTTGATGCGCACAACGCCGGTGCGGGGCCAATGAAGACTGAAGACATGATCAAGGGATTTGAGCGTCAGTCGCTCTCGAATATCTTCAGCAAGGTGGAGTGGGACAAGCTGAAAAGTGGTTTCCTGCGGTCGCCGAAAAAAGGCCTTTGGGAGATCGCGGTCTGACCGCCAACTCCTATCCAACTCCGATTGGCAGGTCTGACTAACTCCGATTCTGTCGGCCAATTGGGGTGCTCCATCGAATCAGAGGAGCACCCCCATGCCGACTCCCTTCCCCTCGCGCCATGCCAGCCCCGACGAGCTGGACCGACACCGCGAAGACCAAGCCCACCACTCTGAGCCCGGAATGGCGCTGCACGCGCTGTGACAAGCTGCTCGGCGTCTGCCGGGCCGGCCGGATGCACCTGCGCTTCGCGCGGGGACACGAATATCTGGTGGGCTTTCCGGTCCAGGCCACCTGCCGTGGCTGCGGCACGCTGAACCAAGCGATCACGCCCGCGCGCTGACGCGCGCATTCATCCAACCCCCTGAAACCTGAGAGACGCGCGACGTCCTGACCTGGCCACGAGAAGGCGCGCGACGCCCGGCCGCAAGGCAGGCGTCGCATGTACTTCTCTTGGCAGAATCTCCACGGGAGACTTCTCGCAACCTCCAGCCGTCGTTCGTTTCATTTGCGCTTTCGGGACATGGTCGCCCGGGTGCCGGATTTGGCGGTATTCCGGGATGTTCAGGACCTGCTCCAGCATCAGCACGGCGAGGTCGCCCCATCCGAGGCGCGGGATACGGTCATCCGGGCGCTTGTCGATGTGCTCAATCACAAGCGCGATGACGCAGAGTTGGTTCAGCATCTTCTCCTCCTGGCGCTTTGGCCGGGACTGGACGCAGTGCGGTGGCGGCTGCGGCGCTATTGGCGTGGGGCGGCACATGAGCTTGACGCCGAAATAATCGGCGGACTGATCGCGCAGGCCGACCGGATTGATCTCGCAGCCGTAAACCGGGTGGCGGCTACGCTTCTCTTGAACCTGGAACGCGATCTTCGGCGGCACTGGATGCGCGCTGCAGAGCGGGGACGGGAGACGGTGCCTTTCGACACAACCGATGCGCCGCCCGAGGCCGGTCTTGTCGGAGCCCTGGCCGGGTCACCCGATGATCAGTCTGAGGCCCAACTGGTTGCCAGACAGCTTCTCGATCGCCTTCACCAGTTCATCGGCGAGGACGCCGCTCTGGTCCTCGCGGTGCGGGTCGGTGGACACACACAAGCTGAAGCCGGTCAAATCTTCGGCCTCTCGCCTGTCGCTGCGCGGAAACGGTTCCAGCGCGCGCTGCGGCGCCTTGCCGACGCTATCGACGACCTCTGAAGCGGCCTGTCCCATTCGGTCGGCTCGATTGGCTTTTGGAAGATGAGCGCAACTGCTTGAGGTGACAGACATGACCACCGAGGAGGATATCGGCGATTTTGACCGCCTGCCGGGGCTCTTCCGGGCCTGGGACGTTCCCTACGTGCTGCACGGCAATGCCGAATACCGGATCGATGCCTGCGCATCGACAACGGACGGCACGCAGCTCTTCCAGATTTTTTCCCGGTCAACGGCCAAACCGGAAGCTCGGCAATCGTGATGGCTCTACAACCTCCCATCCCAACTCTACCGATCTGGTTGACCACGCAGGAACTCGCGCTGCGCTGGCGCATGACGACGCGCACGCTCGAACGCTGGCGGGCCGACCAATACGGCCCGGCCTGGCACGTGATCGGCGGGCGCGTGCTCTATCTCCGTGAAGATGTCGCGGCCTTCGAGGCCCGGCACCGGCGCGAGGGCGACTGAGCCATGGCGCGGGAGCCCGGCTCGGGATCCGCGCAAGACCATAAGCTCCAACCGAAGGTCGCCGGTGGCGGCCCTGTCGGCGTGGCATCTGCCTACTACGCTGAATTGGCAGAGCGGCTCCTTGACAATGGCTATGAGCCGATCCCGATTCATCCCTCCAGCAAGAAACCCGTGCCGACTGGCTGGTCTGGTATCCCGATCGATCCGGCACAGGTCGAAACCTGGCAGCGCAGTCTGGGACATTGCGGTATCGGGCTCCGGACCGGCGATCTCGTCGGGATTGATATCGACTATCTCGATCCTCTGTTGGCGCACCAGCTTGCCGCCCGGGCCGTCGAGATGTTCGGGCCGACCTTGGTCCGTGTCGGGTGCTGGCCGAAGCGTTTGCTGCTCTACCGAATTCATACGCCCATCGCGAAGCTGAGCGTTCGCCATTTGGAAATCCTCGGGGTCGGTCAGCAGTTCGTGGCTCACGCAATTGACCCGGATACCGGCCGGACCTATGAGTGGATAACCGGGGAAAGCCCCTGCGAGATGCCGTTCGATCAACTACCGTTTGTCGATGAGCGGGGCCTGCAGGCCTTTCTGGCCGAAGCGACGGGGTTGTCCGCAGATCAAAGGGACGAACGCCGCCCTGGCCGACACAGACAGGTGAGCGCTGCATTCCCTCGGGGGCCAACCCGGAACACCGCCGACATCGTGATTGATGGCCGTGACGGCTGGCTGTCGAGCATCGCGTTCCACACGGTCCATGACGCGGTCGACCGGCAAGAGGCGCTGGCTCCCGGGCGACTGGCGGAGCGGGTCTGGGCCAGGTTCGCGGCGACAACGGATATGGCGCGGCCGCGAAAGGACGGACGACGCGCCTGGACACCTGCCGATGCAGCGCAGAAGGTCGGTGACAAGCTTGACCTTCTTCGAAGAGATCGGCTGCCCGGCCGCGACCCGCCTGACCTTCAGCCGGAACGCCTTGGCGGCTTCTGCCGCCGGATGTTGCGCGCGCCCGTCTGGGCGACGCGATCGGCGATGCCTTGGCAGCCGCAACAGACTGGTGGTCGGGCGATCAGGTGTCGGCAGCGCCGGTCGCGGGGATCCGCGCGACGGTCGGGCTCGGCAAGAGTGCGATCTCGCGAACTAGCATTGCGGAATGGCAGCGCGGCATGAAGGAGCGGTGCCTGCCGCATCGGGTGCTGGTGCTGACGCCATCGCACGCACTGGCCGAAGAGGCAGCCATAGATTGGGCGGCACGGATCGATGGCCAGGTGGCGGTCCACCGTGGCTATGAGGCCAGGGATCCGGCCACGCAAGCGCCCATGTGCCGGGACCATGAGATGGTGCGGCTGGCACTCCATGAAGGCCTCGGGGTCGGAAAATCGGTGTGCTATTCATCGAAGAAGTGGCACTGCAAATTTTACGACGGCTGCCTGAAACAGGCCAACACGCGCAGCGTCGCCGTAGCTGATGTGGTTCTCGCTCCATATGACGTCCTCTTCACCGGGATAGGAGCCGGGAAGGAGCGGTTTGGCCTTCTGGTGATCGACGAGGGCTGCTGGCAGCGGGCGGACGGCATCACGCGAGGGCCGTCGGTGGAAAAGTTCATGAAAGCAGGCCTCTCTGCAGGTTCGGGGCCTGAAGATCCGACTTCCGACGACGCCATGGCCGATCTCGGGGCCCTGCGTGCCAAGGCCCAGATTGCACTGGCCCGCAGCGGGCCGGGCTTCGTCGCGGCATCAGCGCTCGCGGAGGCCGGGCTTTCTGACGAGCAGTGCGATCTCGCCGCGGACCTCGAGGAACGCTGCATCCGGGATCCCGGTCTCTATCCGGGTATGAGGACCCGAGCCCGCGCCGGCGCCAGGGCCATCGTCAGGCGAAACGAAGTGGCCCGCCGTCTCGCAGCCGTCTGGCGCGCGATGGCAAACCTTCTCGGAGGAAACCATCATGGGGCGGGACTGCTTCGTATCGGTTTGCCCGATCGTGAAACCGACCAGCATCGGATTGTCCTGCACAATCACCACCACTTGGCAGAACCCCTCAGAGGTCTCCCGATCCTGCATCTCGATGCCACGTTACGCCCCGACCTGGCACAACTTATCCTGCCCGGACTGGAGGTCATTCGGATCGAAGCCGAACAGCCAAATCTGAAGCTGACACTGGTGACGGGGCGGTTCGGCAAGTCTACGTTGTGCCCATCGCCTGACCTACCCGGGGGACGAGCGGCGACGCCGACAGAACCGCCTCGGCGAAGTGGTCGATCATGTTCGGTGGCAGGCCCGGCGGGTGGCGCCGGGAGAGGTGCTTGTCGTGACCTACAAGGCCATCGAAGCGGCCTTCGCCGGGATCGAAGGGGTGCGGACGGCTCATTTCAACGCCATCGCGGGTCTCGACCAGTATCGCGACGTCCGCCTGCTGATCGTGGTCGGACGACCATTGCCATCCAGTGACGCGCTGACACCATTGACCGCGAGTTTCTTCCAGAAGCTGGCAGAGGGCGGCTACCGACAAGGCTGGCGCCCGGTCCGGCTGACGAGCGGTGGAACGGCCAACCTTCGAGTGGTAGCACACGAGGATCCGAAGGCTGAGCTTCTGCGCGCGGCGATCTGCGACGATGAAGTCATCCAGGCGATCGGACGCGGGCGCGGGGTGAACCGGACCGGGGACAACCCGCTTGAGGTTCAGGTGCTTGCCGATGTCGCGCTGCCGCTGATCCATGACCGCGTCGTGGCCTGGGAGTTCGTCTCGCCGGATATCGTGCAGCGCATGTTGCTGGCGGGCGTCGCTGTCGACAGCCCGTCTGATGCGGCGACATTGCATCTCGCAATGTTCGGATCGGCAGAGCAGGCCAGAAAGGCGTTCGGCCGGGCGGGATTTGGCGGACAAAAGCCTATAAGTAATACCTATAGGGAAATGTCCGTTAAATCGGCTGCCTATCGCCGCCACGGCCGGGGGCGTGGCTGGCAGCGGGTCTGGTGGGTCGAGGGGGCAGCGCAGGACATAAAGGCTCTTCTCGAGAGATCTTTGGGAACACTTCAGGGATGGATAGTCGATGCCTGATCGAAATGTCCGCTTCGAGCCCGATCCGGAGATTAAGATTCGAATCGTGGTATGGTCTGCAGGAACGGGGCAGAAATGCATCCAAGAACCGCACCATTCGGAGGACGGATTCATGATCATGCGGATATTTCAGGTCGTCACGAGACCAGGCAAAGAGGAAGAGTTCGGCAAGTTCTTCCATGAGACGGCAATCCCGTTAATGAAAGGGACAAAGGGTATTGTTCAAGTGCTACCCGGTGCTCCACGTGAGGCGACTCCCCAAGAGAGTTCAGCTTTGTCATGATCTGGGACAGCCTGGAGTCGCTCAAGGCATTCGTCGGGGAAGACTACCAGAGCGCTCACATTGATCCGGCAGAGGCTGAATTGGTCGAGTCCCGGACAATCAAGCACTACGATCTGGTAGAGGTGTAGTTTTGCCACCAGTTTCGTTTTTCTTGTGCCGCTGAGATCGCCTTGGGCTCGTCGTATGGTGCCACTCACGCAGCAAACGGCGGCTAGGAGCCCTAAAGTAATACGTCGCTCCGAGGGCGTCGAGCGATTGTTTTCGAGCCTGCTGCTGAACCTATCTCACTATGCAGACGCCTCTCTGGTAGGCTTGGGGCCTGTGTGCGGACCGTCTTTGAGCTGAAGCACCTCGGCGGGATCGACTTTCTTGTCTTGTAGAACCACCTGCTCGATTGTTCGTGAGAGGTAGCATCCCCGCTGAGAAAGAGGCGGCCTTCTGCCAGTTCACGGTCGATCGTGCTGCGATTGAGAACGACGGACGATAATGAAATCCTGTTTGTCTCGATAAACAGGTCGACGTCGTAAGCTGTATTTGTCACGCAGATTTCAACTGGCAAGCCCGGGTCTTATGAGAGCCAGGTATACCCTGTATTTGAAGTCCGATCGGCGAAGCGAAACTGGAAAACCAGCTGACGAGAGGGAAGTAGGTCGGTGTGGATATAACCACGCATCTGCCACATGAGATTTGATACGGTCAGGTTTGCCAGCGCTTCCTTTGCCTCGATGTTGCACTGCGCCCACTTTCCCATGGCATCCAGCACGGGTTCAAGTTCGATGGCACGCTGGGTTCTTATGTAGTCGATCTGGCCGGTCGCTGAATCCTCTATCCTCTCGACCAGCCCCTGTTCGACAAGTTCTTTCAATCGTCTGGACAGGAGGGCAGTCGAGATGTTTCCGACACCTCGCCTTATATCGTTGAACCGCGTCGCACCGCCCCACATTTCAGTCAGGATCGGTATGGTCCAGCGCGGCTCAAGGACTTCGCAGGCGTGAGAGATCGGGCAAATCAATCCATAAGGTCTGTTGGGCATGCACTGTTCTCCCTTGCTTTCTGTTTAACTGAAAGCCCAAAGTCTGACCACTTCAATATGTGAAGCAGGCGCGCTTCATCATCTGTACTATCCCAATGCGACGTCCGGCAGGCATGGTTGACGCACCTGAAACCCAAGGAGTTCAAGATGCCTAAATTCATCGTTGAAAGAAACATCCCGGGTGCCGACAAGTTAACCGCAGAAGACCTTTGCGACATTGCGGCCAAATCCAACGCTGTCGTCGATGGCCTAGGCGTGCCCTATGTGTGGCATCACACTTACGCAGCAGGCGACAAGCTTTATTGTGTGCACGAAGCGAACAGTTCGGAGGCGATATACCGGCACGCAAAAGCCGGCGGTTTTCCCGCTGACCTTGTCGCAGAGATAACGGTAATTTGGTTGGAAACCGCAAAGGCTGCTGCTTAGTACCAAAGATTTTGGGAGCCGAGGGTCTCGGCTCCCAAGCCGTCTCAAGAATGTCTGCTCTGTCCGCATAGCCGACCACCACGGTTTGGCGATGCTGACGCTCTTGTTTGGAGTTATCTGTCGCCCAGCGTCGCATTGTACCAGCGCAGCTTCCGTTCGCGGTCGTCGCACGACGATGTGGCCGAGGTCTTCGGCGCGCGGTTCCTTGGTGCTCATGTTGATGTACTCGTCGGTGCCGCAGCGCGTGCAGACGAAGGGCGGAAGATGGGCGAAGTGATCTGTGCCGACGATTTTCGCCAGATCGGAAGCGAGGAAGTAGACCGTCCGGTGGCAGCCGTTGCAGCGCATCACGATCAACAGATTGTCGAGCGCCGCAGTCCCAAGCGTCCTGTAGGTGCCGGGATAGGGATGCACGGGCGGAAAGGAGACGGGCATGGCGCGGGCTAGCTCACGGTCAGGTCGCCGTCTGCCAGCGGCCTTTGCAATGCCTGCGCTTCGCTCCACGGCGCCTTGAGCCAGGCTTCCCACTCATCGGCTCGGTCAGGACAACCGGCATGGCTTTGGGATGGATCGGCGCAACATCCGCATTTGGCTCGGTCGTCAGAAAGCCATAGAGGTCGTCGGTCGTCTCGCCGTCTTTCGACCTTCCGCACCGAGGTCCAGCCGGGAACGTAGAGGCCAGCGAAGAAGCCGGGGCGGTCGTCCTTGATGCGAAACCACGCATTGCCGCCGCCCTGCTTTGGCTCGGCGAAGGCATCGAACGGGACGAGGCAACGGTTCTCGGGGCCGAGCCAGCGCCGCCAGTGTGGCGACTTCGCGTTGCGCACATTCGTCACGCCCCGGTCGGTCTTCTTGCCAATGAGGTATTGCGGCGGTGTCGGCAGGCCCCAGCGCGCCATGACCAGTTCGCGGCCGTCTTCGCCCTCCCGGACCACGGGGGCGCGATAATCGGGATAGATTTCCGGCTGCGGTTTCAGGTTGCCGAGACGGTCGATCATCGGCAGCGGATCAAACAGGCGACGCATGGCCTCCTGGGCCTTGGTCTGGTTGTAGAGATTGCACACGGGATCCAGCTCCCTTCGGCCAAAAGGATTGTGCGGCGAAGTGTAGGTGACGCTTGTCGTGCCGTCAGCCAGAACCAGCTCTGGATGGGCGGCCATGAAGGCGTCGGCATGGTCGGTGCTGCGAAAGAGGAAGGCGACGGCATCGCCGAGAATGCTTCGTCCGCCTGGGCATACTCGCCACGGCCCAACTGCGTATCGAGCCAGCGGTGAATGCGGTCATAGAGCGGGCCGAAGCCAAGCTCGGGAACCAGGACCCTCACATGCACCGGATAGGCGCTCTGGTCGGTCTTCTGTTGTGGGGTGGTGCGGCGACTTATGGGTGAGAACATTACAGGAACACAACACGCCGACAATCAGATAGAATCCTCACTCGGCGATGTAGCCCGAATTTTCGGTTGGCCAAAAGGGCGACATTGGCTTGACCGTAACGTGCTCAACTGACGTGAGTTTTCGAACGAAGAGCGGTCGCAAGCGTGATTGTCTCCGTTCTACTGAAGGAACATGTCTAACAAGACAGCTTCAACTATCACGCGATATCAGGCAGTATCGTAAGCGTCTGATTTGACTGAGTAACGAGTTGCAAAAAATGAATAGTGGTGCGAGACTATTGCTTGAAGAAGTTCCGCTCGCGGCTGATGTCGGGGCGGAACGCAATTCTTCTGCTGACGAGGATCCGAGCGCCCAGGTGGATCACCTGATGAGCTTCGCCCTCGGCTGCTTGGTCGCGGGCGCGCTTCTGGTGACGGGAAACTCGATAGGCAACCTTCTTTCTGGCGCGCTCTAGAAGATCGCCTCCGCGACTTCTAGTGACTCCGCCAGTTCCAAGGCATCATGAACCTGCTTGCCCGGAAACCGCGCTGCGATTTTCGAGCTCGGTATTCTTCGCGCACCGAGTTCCAGTCGGCACACCGACCGCCCAAAGACCAACCGCTTGGAACGAGTTAGGCACATGTATCCTCTCCGAATTTGCGACAATCCAGACGCCCCAAATTCTTCGTGCGCCTCGCGGACGACACTTCCACATCTTCCGCAGATGTCGTCACTTGCCGCGATGACCTTGAGGCCGCGGCCCGCGTCTAGCCTAACCCGTCCTAGTATTGGTTCCGCTAAACAAATACGCCCCACAAATCGACTGTGACCTGATCGCCGCCTTGATCGAGAAATGCGATCTGAGTGCCCAAACCACTGGCCAAAAGCGCAGCGCTGATGGAGCCAGAGTCCCTTAGCTCGCGAAGGTCCTCGACGCTGTCGGCAATCCAGTTGTTGAAGGAGCCAGCCTGATATTCCAGGTGGTTCGCGGGGTCGATGCTATCATTTGCCCAGCTTGGACCGAAATTGTTGAAGCGCAGCTCGTCGCCCTCCAGGAAGTCCAGGTCGGTGATGACATGGTGGTCGCCGTTCGCATTGTGCGTGTTGACGGCGTTGAAACGGAAAACATCGGCGCCATCGCCCCCGGTCGCAGTACGTGGCCGCGACGAAGGAAAATGATGTCATCGTTGTTTCCTCCGATCAGAACGTCGTTCCCATATGTTCCGTTCAGGGTCATCTTCGGATCAGTCGGAGGCGGCGGTGGAGGCGGAGGCGGCGCAGCAGAAATGTCGAGGTTCTTGAACAGGATTTCGGCAATCTCGCCACCGCCCAGACTGAGCGACAACAGCGCATCCGTGCCGACCTGAACGAAGCTCAGAACATCACCGCCCGCGGTCCTCAGCGCTTGCAGGTCTGCTGCATCGTCGAGGATACCCGTGGCGCCCAACGCTGGAATGTTCCAGTTGCTCAACGTGAGGGCGTCGCCGTCCGCGAGGCTAAAGTCGTTTACTGTGAGCCGCTCGATCGGACCGGTAAGCGACGTGAATATGCTGCGATCGATCAGAAGGTCGTCTGCTCCTGCGCCCATCGTTATGGTGTCGGTTCCGCTCCCGGCCATAATCGTATCATTCCCGGCACCCGCATCGATGACGTTCATCAGGCCGCCGACAACCGATATCGTATCGCTACCCGCGCCGGTCGAGATCGATGCGCCGTAGAACGAAACATAGGGGTAGATATCCGCGAGCGTGACACTGACCGCGTTGTTTCCATCGCCAGCGTCCACGATCACCGAGTAGCTCGATGACGGAGCGAAGGTTTGATCCTCGTACAAGGTCGTCAGGTCGAGGCTGACCAGATCGTTTCCAGCGCCAGAGTGAATTACGTACTGGTCATAGGACCGCCATTGACGGTTGCTGAGTTGTTTCCGCTGCCAAGATCTACGGTGAGGTTTACGTCCGAGAAATGAGTGCCCCAATCAGGAGATTCAGCGTCAGCGCATCATCGCCGGCGCCGAGGTCGATGCTGCCTTGAACACTGGTTCCCCAGGAATTTCCTCCATCCAGTGTGAGATTTAGATCGACCAGGTCGTTTCCACTTCCCGAAACGATGTTCAGATCTATGTTCCCGGTCTTGTCAGCAATACTTAGGGTGTTGTTCCCCTCGCCCAGATCGATATCGTAGGTTGCGTGGCCATTGTAGTTGTCCGCCTCGGTTTCGCTGTGCACCGTAACGGTATCATTGCCGTCTCCAAGCACGACGGTGGTGTATATCTGGGGAGTTGCATCCCAAATTTCATTGTAAGTGTGGATGTTGACGGTGTTGTTTCCTTCAAGATCGATCACCGCAGTATTGATCGTTGGGGCACCGCTTGAAGATCCGTAGCGAAAAGGTCGAGGCCGAAACTGACATCGACAGTCATTGTGTCGTCACCGGCACCACCATCGAGAACAATATCTGCTAGCGGGAAGCCTCCCGAAATGTAGGATGCAGCAACAGCTGGATCAGTGAGGATTGCGGCGGTGACGGACAAGGTGTCGTTGCCTTGATCTCCAGAAAGCGACCACCGCATGAGCGGAAACGGGCGAACAAAGGTGTACGAGTTTGGGTCCACGTTCGACCAGTCAATCAGATAGGTGTAGTCGACGCTCAGCTGATCCTGCCCAACCGCCCCGGAGATCGGCGCGCTCGAAAGTCGAACTGAGTGTATCGAAGCCGCTCAGCCCGAAAATGGTATCGTTGGGTCCGGTTGCGGAAATCGTGTTGGCGGAATTGTCGCCACGAATGATGGCCATTGGATTGTCCCCCCCCTGGAAACAACTCAAAGAACTCAAGTTTCACCCGAGTAAAGACTATGCGGGGCAGGTGAAGCTGCCAACAGAAACCGGAAAGTCATCCGCCAACTACAGGCACACTCGTTTGATACCATCCTACAAAACACCAGCTCATTGAAGTCAGGCTGTCGCTGTCTGTCGCCTAATGTCATTTAATGTCATAATTACAATCGTTACATCCTGCTATCCTGCCCCAAGGGGCGGACAACCCGCGTATTTCCCAAGGCGGGGGTAAGACACTATGGGCAGGCAGGAACGGCAGATCGAGGCGGGGAACCGGGCAGCGATTGCCTCCGGCGCCAGCTTGCGGATCGAGCATCGGCCCATCGGCGATCTCATCCCCTATGCACGGAATGCCCGGACGCACAGCGAGGCGCAGGTTGCGCTGATCGCGGGCTCGATCCGGGAATACGGCTTCACCAACCCGGTGCTGGTCGACGGCGCGGACGGCATCATCGCTGGCCACGGTCGGGTGATGGCGGCCGGATGCTCGGGCTGTCCACGGTGCCGGTGATCGAGCTCGCGCATCTGACGGAGACACAGAAGCGCGCCTACATCCTCGCCGACAACCGGCTGGTCGAACAGGCGGGCTGGGACCGGGCGCTGTTGGCGCTGGAACTTGGCGATCTGAGGGATCTCGGCGTGGAGTTGTCGTTGGCTTCGAGGCGGGTGAGATCGATGCGCTCTTCCGCGCCGCCGAGGCCGATCCGCGCGAGGATGTCGTGCCGGAGGTGCCTGAGACACCGGTCAGCCGGGTTGGCGATCTCTGGTGCCTCGGGGCGCA
>CAVPZT010000007.1:0-18203 GCA_963710285.1 uncultured Alphaproteobacteria bacterium
CATCAACGCCGGGGGACCGAACGACGCCACGCGGTTCCTGTCGATCGAACTCGGGGAAGAGATCAAGGGCTTCTCCTACGGTCAGGCGGCAGCGCGGGCGATGCTCTATTTCCTTCTCGTTCTGACCGCGGTCTGGCTCTTTGTCGCCCTGACCCGCCGACGCGAGGCGGAAGCATGAGGCGCGCGCTTCGCCTTCTGGCCCTGGCGGCGCTTGCCATCTTCATCCTCATGCCGCTGGCGCAAACGATCCTTCTGAGCTTTGTCGCCACGCTGCCCCATGACGGGGTGGCCGAAGGCACGGTCGGGCTGGTCAACTACGCCAACATCGCCGCCTCGCCGGCATTGCGCGGCTCGATCCTGAATTCGGCGGTCTACGTACTCCTGAACGTGGCCCTTTGCCTTGTCGTCGGATTGCCCGCGGCCTATGCGCTGGCGCGGTTCGGATTTGTCGGCGACCGGCACTTCCTGTTCCTGATACTCGCCTTCAGGGTCACGCCGCCGGTGGTGCTGTCGCTTCCGATCTTCATCCTCTTCGCGCATTTCGGGCTGGTGAATTCGCCCGTCGGCATCGCGCTCGTCCATTGCCTCTTCAACCTGCCGGTGGCGATCTGGATTCTGGAAAGCTTCATCGCCGCCGTGCCGCGCGAGTTTGACGAGGCCGCCTTCATCGACGGTCATTCGCGGCTTGGGTTCTTCCTCCGGCACCTGATCCCGGCCATCGCGCCGGGGATCGGCGTCGCCGCCTTCTTCTGTTTCATCTTCTCCTGGGTGGAAGTGGTCTTCGCCCGCATTCTGACGGTGACGGCGGGCAAGCCGATCACCATGGCGATAAACGCGCTGTTCGGCTTTCGCACCGACATCGGGCTGGTCATGGCGATGACGGTGCTGTCGCTCCTGCCGGGGGTGGCGATGATCTACTTCGTCCGCAACCACATCGCGCGGGGCTTCACGCTCAGGGCATAGGGCTGCCGGTCGGTGCCGGCGGCGGTACGGGTCACGCCCTGCCCCATGAGGTCCTCGACGAACCAGGCTGCGAACTGGGCGCGGCCAGAGGTGCCGGACTTGGCGTAGATCGAGGTCATCTGCGCCCGCACCGTTCCCTGCGCCGCCCCGCGCAACGTAGCTATCTCGGCGGTGTCGAGCCCCTTGAGGGCAAGCATCCCGATCTCACGCTCCGCCGGGGTCAGGCGCCAGGCTTCGAACTGGGCCGCGATAACGTCCGACAGCGCGCCCGATGCCGTCGCCAGCGCATCTTCGTGACTGTGGAGAAGATCATGGCTGCGGCGCAACTCGGCAATGCCGAAGAGGCTGCCCAACATCAGCCCCGCCGCGATCAGCGTTTCGATGAACGTGTGAAGATCGACGGTGGAACCCGACAGATCGGCCACCGCATCGCTGACGAAAAACACCGCGGCGCTGGCTTGAACGAAGGTGAAAAGCAATAGCGCGGCTTTGCGACGCCGCCGCTCGTTCGCAGTCTCTTTAAGTTGCATAAATAACTCCGGGGGCCGCCCGAGGGGCGGCCCCCCGCATCAGCGTCTTCTGCCCGAGATCATAGGCCGCACGATATTGCGCCGCAATGCGACAGACTCTGCCGCGACACCGCCAAGGTGGAGAACCGCCAGTATCAACAGCAGATTTCCGCCGAGTTGGTGAATGTTCGCGATCAGGTGTCCGCCTTCTCCGACTTCGGCCGTCCCTTCGCCTGAAGTCACCCTCCGTGACCAGGGCCGACCAGTCTCCGGTCGCCACCGCCGCCTGCTGGCGCGCGATTTCCCAGGGCGTCGCACCCTTCGTCAGGACGACCCCGGTGCCGATCACAATGGCCAGCGACGCCCAGAGCGCATAGATCATCATCGCGCCCGCCGGGTTGTGGGACCTGTATTCCGGCGGCTTACCTTTGAGGAGGTGACGTATATGCGCGATCGCCGCGCCCGGACGGGGTGGAAACGCGGCGAACCGCGCCTCCACCGAGCCGACGAGGCCCCAGACCAAACGCAGGATCAGGAACACCATGCCGATCCAGCCGAGCCAGACATGCACGGTGCCGCCACCCTTGGTCAGCAGCGCATTGCCGACCACGACGCCTGCGATCACCCAATGGCTGACGCGGACGACAGGGTCCCAGAGATCCGGCGGCGTACCTTCATGGGGCCGGGACATATCAGTCGTAGTTCTTCATATCGACGACAACGCCGGTTTTCGGGTCAATATAGACTTCCCAGTTCTTGTTGCTGGCGGTCTCGACGCATTTGGCTTCGATCTTGCCACCTTCGGCCCCAAAGGTGGTGACTTTGCAGCCTGCCTTGTCGAGGGCCGCGGTCGCGTCCGTCGGGTTGGTTCCGACGACATCGCCAAGCTCGGGCATGGCGAAAGCGGCCATCGGAGCAACGGACAGCGCGAGTGCAAGAATGATCGGATGTTTCATAGGTTCAACTTTCTTTTGGTATCACATGGATCGTTTATGCGCCGAGGCATGACGCCCCGGCCCTACCGATCTGGCAGGCCGCACCGGCGCGTACTATTGACCAAAGGCTTATGCGGCCCGGAATAAGCGCCTGCTGACAGCGGGCATCCGCCGATCCCCGCTGCTTGCATGAAGCCCCCTACTCTGCCATCTGATAGGCAAAGGAGAGCGCCCGCGCATGATCATGCCCGTCCGACAGCAACTCAAATACTGGGGCATCGCGGCTGCGATCTTCTTTCTTGTGCTGTGGGGGCTCGGCAGCGTCATCCTGCCGTTTCTCGTCGGCGGAGCCATCGCCTATTTCATGGACCCGATCGCCGACCGGCTTGAGCGTATGGGGCTGAGCCGCGTTGCGGCCACCTCCATAATCTCGGTGATCGCGCTTTTGACCTTCGTGGTGCTGTCACTCATCATCGTACCGCTGCTGGTGCGGCAGCTCGGCGGGCTCGTCAACGCCGCGCCGACGATCTTCAACCAGTTGCAAGGGTTCCTGACCACACATTTCCCCTCGCTGCTGGACGATCAGAGCGTCGTGCGCGAGACACTGGCAGGTGTCGGCAAGACCATACAGGCGAAAGGCGGCGCGCTGGCGACGAGCCTGCTGAGTTCGGCACTCTCGGTCATCAACGCCGTTGTCTTCATTGTCGTCGTGCCCGTCGTGGCCTTCTACCTGCTGCTCGACTGGGACAACATGGTCGCCCGCGTGGATGCGCTTCTTCCGCTGGATCATCGCGAGACAATCCGCAAGCTCGCCCGCGAAATTGATATGGTTCTGGCAGGTTTCGTGCGGGGCCAGGTCTCGGTCTGCCTGATCCTCGGCACGTTCTATTCGGTCGCCCTGATGTTCGCAGGGCTCGACTTCGGGCTGGTCGTGGGGGCAATCGCCGGGCTTGTGACCTTCATTCCCTACGTCGGCGCACTGATCGGTGGCGCGCTTGCGATCGGTCTCGCCCTCTTCCAGTTCTGGGGCGACTGGATTCAGATCGGCATCGTCGCAGGCATCTTCGCGGTTGGCCAGTTTCTCGAAGGCAACATCATCACACCGAAGCTCGTCGGAAAGTCGATCGGCCTGCATCCGGTCTGGCTTCTCTTCGCGCTCTCGGCTTTCGGTACGCTCTTCGGCTTCGTCGGCATGCTGGTCGCCGTACCCATCGCCGCCGCGATCGGCGTTCTGGCGCGCTTTGCCATATCGCAATACCTCGCCAGCGGCCTCTTCAAGGGCGAAACCGGCAGGTCCGGCGGAAGCGACGCCTAGAATGGCCGAGCAGCTGACCTTCGACCTGCCGGTGCGCGCCGCACTGGGGCGCGAAGATTTCTTCGTCTCGCCCGCCAATGCGCTGGCCGTCGCGGCGCTCGACGCGCCTGCGGCCTGGCCGGACGGCAAGATGCTGCTGATCGGCCCCTCTGCATCGGGCAAGACCCATCTCGCGCTCGTCTGGGCGGCGCAAAGCGGGGCTGCGATCCTTGTTGCGACCGATTTGGCCAAAGCCGATCTGCCCGAGGGTGCGGCGCTGGTCATCGAGGATGCCGAAGAGGTCGCGGGGAACACCGATCTTGAGGCTGCGCTGTTCCATCTGCACAACCACATGGCCAGCCGAAAGGGCCGACTTCTTCTGACCGCAAGCCGTCCGCCGCGCGACTGGGGCCTGCATCTACCCGACCTTCTGAGCCGTATGGAAGCGACCGCGACCGCGACACTGCTGCCCCCCGACGACGCGCTTCTCGGCGCAGTTCTGGTCAAGCTTTTCGCCGACCGCCAGCTTCAGGTCAGCCCCGGCCTCATCGCCTGGCTCGTCGGCCGGATCGACCGCTCCTTCGTCACCGCCAGGTCCATCGTCGCCGCCCTCGACGCCGAGGCGCTGGCCAGTCGTCGCCCGATCACCCGCGCATTGGCGACCGAGCTTCTCGACAGCCGGGGGAAAGTCGCGCCATGATGGCGCAGCAGCACGCCGATCCGACACAGAGAGCAGCCAAGACGCGATGACACAGGCAGATTTTCTCAACGCGCCCTACCCCGAACCCGCCACGCTGCCCGAGGCGGAGCGGCACGGACCACACCGGTTCTTCAACCGGGAACTGAGCTGGCTCGCCTTCAACTGGCGGGTGCTGGACGAAGCGCGCAACCCCCGCGTCCCGCTGTTGGAGAGGGTGCGGTTCCTGTCGATCTCGGCGACCAATCTCGACGAATTCTACACCGTCCGCGTCGCGGGCCTGCGCGAGTTGAAACGTGCGGGCAACAGCCTACCGTCGCATGACGGTCTCAGCCCCGCCGAACAGCTCAGCCGGATCAATGACGATGCACGTCGGCTGATGCTGACGCAGCAGACGGTCTGGAACAAGCTCAGGAAGGAACTGGAGGGTGCCGGGATCACCCTTCTGACCCGGCCGAAGCTGACCAGGCGGGATCAGGATTTCCTGTCGGACTACTTCCTCAACCGCGTCTTCCCGGTCCTCTCGCCTCTGGCGATCGACCCGGCGCATCCCTTCCCGTTCATCCCGAACGCCGGCTTCTGCCTCGCGCTCGAACTGGAACGCAGCGGCGACAAGCGGCGGCTTCAGGCACTATTGCCGATCCCGCAGCAGATTTCCCGCTTCGTCGCCCTGCCCGGAGGCAAACGCTTCCTGCCGCTTGAGGAGTTGCTGCTCCTCCATCTCGGCTCGCTCTTTCCCGGCTATCGCGACACCGGGCATTGCGCATTCCGGGTGCTTCGCGACAGCGACATCGAGGTCGAGGATGAAGCCGAGGATCTCGTGCGAGAGTTCGAGACCGCCCTGAAACGCCGCCGCCGGGGTCAGGTCATCCGCATGAAGATCACCGCGGGTGCCCCCGAGGCGCTGCGCGCGCTCATCATGGATGAACTTGGCGTGACGCCCGACGAGGTGGTCGAAGTCAGGGGCATGGTCGGCATCGCGGACCTCAAGGAACTGGTGCTGGATTCGCGCCGCGACCTGCAATGGCCGTCCTTCAGTCCGCGCGTGCCGGAACGGGTGCAGGACCACGACGGCGACATGTTCGCGGCGATCCGGCAAAAGGACATGCTGCTGCACCACCCGTACGAGACCTTCGACATGGTCATCCGCTTTCTCAATCAGGCGGCGGCGGACCCCAATGTGCTGGCCATCAAGCAGACGCTTTACCGCACCTCGAACGACAGCCCGATCGTGGCCGCCCTTTGCGACGCAGCCGAAAGCGGGAAATCGGTCACCGCCTTGGTGGAACTGAAGGCCCGCTTCGATGAGGCCGCGAACATCCGCCAGTCGCGCCGACTTGAGCGCGCGGGCGCCCATGTCGTCTACGGCTTCATCAACTACAAGACCCATGCCAAGATCTCGACCGTCGTCCGGCGCGAGGGTGACCAGCTTGTCACCTATACCCATTACGGCACCGGCAATTACCATCCGATCACCGCGCGCATCTATACCGACCTTTCGTTCTTCACCTGCGATCCCGCGCTTGGGCGGGATGCGACCAAGATATTCAACTACCTCTCCGGCTATGTGCAGCCCGAGGGGCTGGAGAACATCTCGTTCTCGCCGATCACGCTGAAGCCGCGGCTTCTTGAACTGATCGCGGCGGAGGCCGGCCATGCCCGCGCCGGAAAACCCGCCGAAATCTGGGCCAAGGTCAATTCGCTCGTCGAACCCGACGTGATCGACGCGCTTTATGCAGCCAGCCAGGCGGGCGTGAAGATCCAGCTTGTCGTGCGCGGCATCTGCGGCCTCAGGCCCGGCATCAGGGGCCTGAGCGAGAATATCCGCGTCAAATCCATCGTCGGGCGCTTCCTCGAACATTCCCGCATCGTCTGCTTCGGCAATGGCCACGGGTTGCCGTCGAAAAAATCGCGGGTCTTCATTTCCTCGGCCGACTGGATGGGCCGGAACCTGACCCGGCGGGTCGAGACGCTGGTGGAGATCATGAACGACACGGTCAAGGCGCAGATCGTCAGCCAGATCATGGCCGCGAACCTCGCGGATGAGGCGCAAAGCTGGGTGCTGCAACCCGATGGCCGCTATGTCCGCGACCTGCCCGAAGGGCGCAGCGATCTGTTCAACTGCCACCGCTTCTTCATGGAGAATCCCTCGCTCTCGGGGCGGGGTTCCGCCGGGGCAAAGGACGTCCCGAAGCTTGCCCATACACGCGATTGACCTGTAGACCGGAAGCGCGCACGAATCCGTCAAGCCCCGGAGGCCCGATGAACAAGGATGCCGGACTCGCGATCGAGGAAGGAGGCCCATTTGGCCGTCCGCTTTTCGACGATCCACAGGCACGGGCACTGGAACGTGTGGGCGTTGTCGATGTCGGATCGAACTCCGTCCGCCTTGTGGTCTTCGACGGCGCGGCGCGCAGCCCGGCCTATTTCTACAACGAAAAGGTCATGGCGGGCCTCGGTCAGGGGCTGGTGGAAACCAACCGACTGAACCCCAAGGGCCGGGAGCGGGCGCTGTCTGCGCTGAAACGGTTTGCGGCCCTGGCCAAGGGCATGGAATTGCCAACGCTCTCCTGCGTCGCCACCGCCGCCGTGCGCGAGGCCGAAGACGGGTCGGAGTTTCAGGCACTTGTCGAAAAGGAAACCGGCCTCAAGCTCTGGGTGATCGACGGTCAGGAAGAGGCGCGGCTCTCGGCGCAGGGCGTGTTGCTCGGCTGGCCCGAGGCCGAGGGCCTCGTCTGCGACATCGGCGGAAGCTCGATGGAGCTGGCCGAGGTCTCGGGCGGCAAGGTCGGGCGGCGCGTGACATCTCCCCTCGGCCCCTTCCGGCTGCAACAGATCGCGGGCGGCAAGAAGGGCCTGCATGACTTCATCGAAAAGACGATGGAGGGGTTGGCCGCCCAACTCGGCACCCATCACCAACGCATCTACCTTGTCGGCGGGTCGTGGCGCGCCATCGCAAGGCTCGACATGGAGCGGCGCGGCTATCCGATGACGGTGCTGCACGAATACCGCATGGGTCCACAATCGGTCCTTCAAACGGTGCAGTGGATCGCCCGAAGCAACATGGACGACCTGCGCGCCAAGACCGGCACCTCCGCGGCGCGTATGGAACTCGTGCCGCTCGCCAGTCAGGTGCTGCGTCAACTGGTCCTGACATTCCACCCCAAGGAGATCGACGTCTCCTCCTACGGTATCCGCGAGGGGCTGCTCTACGAACAGATGCCGGAACGCCTGCGCGCGCGCGATCCGCTGATCGAGGCCTGCCGCCATGCCGAACGGACGATGGCGCGGATTCCGGGGTTCGGCAAGAAGCTCTATAATTTCCTCCTGCCGCTTTACAAAAATGTCTCCGAGGAACGTCTTCGGCTGGTCAAGGCGGCCTGTCTGCTGCACGACACCACCTGGCGCGCGCATCCCGACTACCGGGCCGAGGTCTGCTTTGACAATGCCACGCGCGCGAATCTCGGCGGGCTCAGCCATGCCGAGCGGGTCTTTCTCGGCCTCGCACTTCTGCACCGCTACAAGAATTCCCGCACCGGGTCGTCGATGGAGCGGCTGTTCTCGCTCCTGACGGACCACCAGATCCGGGATGCCGAGGTGCTGGGCAAGGCGATGCGCTTTGGCGCGATGTTCTCGATCAGATCGCCCGAGGATGCGGGCAGCCTGTCCTGGCGGCCGAAAAAGAAGATCCTGCAACTGACCCTCAACCCCGAGGCGGAGCCGCTGTTCGGCGAGGTCGCGCAGGCGCGGTTTTCATCGCTGGCGCAATCCCTCGGTGCAGAGGCCAAGGTCGTCATGGCGAAGGCCAAGGCGGCGAGCCGCGGCTAAAGCTCGATATCGTCGCCGCGCTCCGTCAGGATCTCTGCCGGGGTCTTGCGGCGAATGATGATATCGCCATTGGGCAGCTTCTCGGGCGCGTGGTAGTTGCGAAGGTCGCCGATCATGTCGCCGAGGGCGCGCAACTGCGGCTCCATCTCCTTCAGCGCGGTCCCGAAGTCTTCCTGCATGTCGCGGAGCGCCGGCTCCATCTCCTTCAGCATCGACTCCATCAGGATGCGCGCGCCTTCGCGCAAGAGGCTGAACCCCTCATCGACCGACTCCGACGTATCTTGCGCCAGCGCGGGTGCAGCCAGAAGCGCAAAGGCCGGGCCTAGATACCAGTTTCTGAACATGCGCCGAGTATAGCCCATTCCACCGCCGCGCGTCACAACGGAATGTCGATGCTCACCGGGAAGTGGTCCGAGGCCGTCAGAAGCGCCTCGCGCAGTTCCGGCGTCTTGTAGCAGGCAGGGTCGTCGAACGGATGCCAGATGCGCCATTTCGGCCCCAGCGCGCGCAGATCGGGCGAGACCATGACATAGTCGAGCAGCGCGTTGAAATAGCGCCCGTGTTCGTCGAGGTAGAAGCGCGCGGTGAACGGCATCGCGGGAACCTTCTTGCTGAAGGCAAGACGCGCGTTCTGATCGAAAAGCCGCGTCGCATGCGGCTCGTCCCAGCCCATCACGATCTCCACGCCCGACCGGCCGAAGAGTTTTTCGAACTCATCAAGGCCGGGACCGTCGTTGAAATCACCCATGACGATCAGGCTGTCGCCCGCGTTGAGATGTTCCAGCACACGCTGGCGTAGCCAGATCGACTGCGCCAGATGCTTGCGGCGGTTCTCGATCGCGATACGGCGTTCCTGTTGCTTGTTCGTGGCGCCATGCGGGGCCTTGGACTTCAGATGAACGCCGATCATCCGGAAGAGCTTGCCCGAAGCGACGGCGCGCGCGGCGATCTCCAGCGGCGGCTTGGAAAACTGCACATTGTCCATGGTGCCGTCGATATTGAGGTCGATCTTGTAGACACCGTCGAAACGCGGCGATGGCTCGCCCGGACCCGGCTGCACGCTGTCGCCCTTCGGATCATGCTCCAGACTCAGCGCGTCGGGGTCGTAGAGAATCGCGATTTCCTGCTGGGTCTCGTTGTCGAAGCCGATCATGGCCTTGCGGGTGCGCAACTCATAGCGCGCGGCGAAGGTCTCCAACTGATCGACAGTGTGGTGCCGAACGCTCTCGTCCGGCGCCTCGATCACCATCACCGCGTCGGCGTCCATCGCCGTGAAGACGATGCCAAGTGCCGCGAGTTGATCGGCGCGGGTGACGTTATAGCGGGCCGACCACTCACCATCTTCCAGCAGATTGCCACGACGGTCGAAGAGGTTGGTGAACCATTCGACATTGTAGGTCGCGATCCGCATGGCTCAGGCGGCCTTCTTGCCGCTGATCTCTTCCCAGGCGCGGTTGATCGCGGCCATGCGGCTTTCGGCCAGCTTGATCGCCTCTTGCGGCAGCCCGCGCGAGACGAGCCGGTCGGGATGGTTGTCGCGCACCGCCCGCCGCCAGGCCGCCCTGATCGCGTCGAGCGGACGCCTCCGGCTCGACGCCCAGCACATCATAGGGATCGGGCGGCGCATCGGGAACGAAACGCGCGACGAGCGAGCGGAAGCACTTGTCGCCCAGTCCGAAGACGCGCGCGACATCGCGCAGGAACGCATCCTCGTGCGGGTGGTAGTCGCCGTCCGATACGGCGATGTGAAAGAGCCCCTCCATCAGGTCGCACCAGCACCGGATCGCCAGGCCCGAACATCGTGGCGATCTTTCCGGCATAAAGGTCATATCCGGCCACATCCTGCCGCGCGAGGTTGAAGACCCGCGCCGCGCCCGGCTCGTCCTGCGGCGGGATGGTGAAGACCTCGCGAAAAGCCATCACCTCATCCCGCGTCACCTGCCCGTCGGCCTTGGCCATCTTGGCGCCGAGAGCAATGACCGCAATGGTGAAGCCGATGGACTTTTCCGGCGGTGTCTTCAGACGGTCGAAGACGGCCGAAAGCCCCTCGCCCTTGGCAAGGGCGGCAACAGCGTCGGCGATGCGGGTCCAGATCGACATGGAATTACTCTAGCCGCGGCGCGGCGAAATGTCAGTGCGTCACAAAAACTTCATCATCAGAACGAGGTCCAGCCAGCGCCCGAACTTGCGCCCGGCTTCGGGGATACGCGCGACGGTACGAAAGCCGATCCGTTCATGAAAGGCGATGCCGGGCGTGTTTTCGCCCGACACGCCCGCGAAAAGCGTATGCGCACCGCCCGACCGCGCGTGGTCTTCGAGATGTGTCATCAGCGCACGGCCGATCCCGCGACCGCCCGCATCGGCGGCAAGGATGATCGTGTGCTCCATCGCGTGGGCATAGCCATTGCCGGCCCGGAACTGCGCATAGGTGGCGAAGCCGGCGACGCCACCGTCTTCGGCCACGAAGAACTCGCTCCCCGCCGCACGGCGTTCCGCGATCATCCGGGAGAGCCCCTCGGGCGTCTTCTCCTCGCTCGAAAAGGTGACCGTCGTATCGCGGATCAGCGGGTTCCAGATGGCGAGGATGGCCGCATGGTCTACAGGCGTCACCGGGCGGATCATCAGAGTTGCCTTTCACCGGACGGGGTAAGAAGCAGCGCCGAAACCCCCGGCACGCCGACTTCGACCCGCACGCGCGGATCGCTCACCGGCATCGCGCCGGCCAGGGCGGCGGGATCCGGGTGGCGGAGTGTCAGTTCCAGAAGCCGGCAACCCCGGTCGGGCAGCCGGTCCGCCGGGTGAAGGTCGCCGCGCCACTGGATTAGGCCGGGAAAGACGTCCTCAAAGGGCAGGCAGCCATCGTCAGGCACCGCCATCCGCCACCGGAGATCGCCCCGCACGAGGTCGGTCGCGCGCCCCATTCCCGCCGGTGCGGCGGCGATCGCGGCGTCGAGGTCATCCACCCGCGCGACCCAGTTCGTCAGCCGCGGCGCGCCGGTGAACAGGTCCAGCCCGAACCAGCGCGGATGCGGTGGCGCGGGCTGATCCGGCTCTGCCGCGATGATCTCCAGATACTCCCCCTCACCCAGCCGCAGAAGCCGGTTATGCGTCGCCATCAGGGGATGCCGCCCGCCCGCTTCGGTCGCAACACCCAGCTGATCCTCGGCCCAGACCCGGCCCTCATCCAGCGACCGCGCGGAGACCACGATATGATCGAGAACCGCCATGATATCCCCTTCCGCCACTTTTCCGGGACAAACCCGCCCAAAACTGGCAATTCTTGGTTGACTTCACCCGCCCCGGCCCCATTTCAGACCGAATGAAAATGAAAACAATCGGGAATTTCAGATGAGCCTTGGCCGCGCCCTCGACCGTTTCTTTCGCCATGACGCCGCCGGAGGGGTCGTTCTCATGGCAGCCGCCGTCCTCGCCCTGATGGTCGCGAACTCCGGCCTTTCGGCCAGCTATCACGATCTTCTCGTCAAGAAATTCTCCGTCCTGCTGGATGGCGAGGGACTGTCGAAGCCGCTGATCCTGTGGATCAACGACGGTCTGATGGCGATCTTCTTCTTCCTCATCGGGCTCGAGCTGAAGCGCGAGATGCTCGAAGGCAAGCTCAAGAACCCGCGCGACGTGATATTGCCGGGGATGGCGGCGGTGGGCGGCATGGTGGTGCCCGCGCTCATCTACGTCGCGTTCAACTGGTCCGACCCGATCCTCGGGGCGGCTGGGCGATCCCGGCGGCAACCGACATCGCCTTCGCCGTCGGCGTGCTCGCGCTTCTCGGCAAACGCGCGCCTTCCTCGCTCAAGGTCTTCCTGCTGACGCTCGCGATCCTCGACGACCTTGGCGCGATCCTGATCATCGCGCTGTTCTACACGAGCGAGCTGCAGGTCGATTACCTCTTCCTCGCGCTCGCCCCGCTTGCCGGGCTCTTCTGGCTGAACCGCACGCGGCGCGCACCGGATTGCGCCGATCGTTCTACTGGGCACGATCCTCTGGGTGCTGGTGCTGAAATCCGGCGTCCACGCGACGCTCGCGGGCGTCATCACCGCCTTCTTCGTGCCGCTCAAGGACAAATACGGCAAGTCGCCGCTGCATTCGCTGGAAGATGGCGCTTTCGTCCTATGTGCTGTTCCTGATCGTACCGGTCTTCGCCTTCGCCAATGCGGGCGTGGTGCTGGCAGGCATGACCATTGTCGGACCTCTTCGCACCGCTGCCCCTCGGCATCGCCGCGGGCCTCGTGATCGGCAAGCAGATCGGCGTCTTCGGCATGACCTGGCTTCTGGTGAAGGCCGGGATTGCGCAAGCTGCCGCACGGCGGTCACCTGGACGCATATCTACGGCCTCGCCTGCCTTGCCGGGATCGGCTTCACCATGTCGCTTTTCATCGGCGGGCTGAGCTTCGCCGATCCGGAACATATGAACGCTGTCCGTCTCGGCGTTCTGAGCGGTTCGGCGATCTCGGCCGTCCTCGGCTATGTACTCCTTTACGTCGCCGCGCCCCGCGCAAGTGATGAGGAAGAAGTCGCCGCCGATCTTCCCACGCCGGCCGTTCATCGCTGAGCGCTCAGGCAGAGCGCCCGTTCCGCCACGGAGACAGCAGCGCCGCGACAGCGGCGCTGTTCGGCGTGGGCACGCCAAGCTCACGCCCCATCCGCGCCACGGCGCCGCAGATACGGTCGACCTCGATCGGCTTGCCGTGGTCGAGGTCATGGGCAGTCGAGGATCGCGCCTCATCCGGCATCTTCGCCGCGAACTGCATGGTGCGCTCGATCGCGTCGGCGGGCAGCGCGATCCCGCGCGCACGGGCGACGGCGTCGACCTCGACCACGAGGCCCCGGAAGAAGTCCAGAAGCTCGGGGTTCGCTCTGATCTCGCGGAACCGGCAGCGCGCACCGGCTGTCGTACCGCTGACCGCATTGAACAGCAGGAACTTCTGCCAGAGATCGACCGTCACGTCGGCGCAATCCGGCACCTTGATTCCCGCCGCGCGAAACGCCTCGATCACCGCACTGACGCGAGGGGTGCTCTGGCTTCCGCGAACGGTCGCCGATGGTAAAGCTGTTGCCGCCGCCATATTGCGTGACGACGCCCGGCGCCGTGATGTTCGAGAAGATGCGGGCGACGCCGGTCAGCGTGTTGTCGCCGCCGAACGCCTCGGCCAGAAGATCGGGCGCATCGACGCCGTTCTGGAACGGCAGGACGAGGGTATCCGCCTTCGCATGGGGCTTGTAGGCCGCGATGACGCTTTCCAGATCCTGCGCCTTCACCGCGAAGACGGCGAGATCGGCGGGCGGCAGCGCCGCCAGATCGTCGCTCGCCGCCGCGGGCCGGACGGCCACCGGAACGCCATTCTCGACCAAGGTCAGCCCCTTCGCGCGGATCGCCTCAAGATGCTTCCCGCGCGCCAGAAGCGACACCGAATGCCCCGCCGGGATCAGTTTCGCCGCCAGATAGCCGCCGACCCCGCCCGCGCCCAGCATGAGAATGTTCATCGGCTCTCCCTTCGCTTTCCGGTCAGACCGCGCGCGCCGCGCGGATCAGGCCCAGGATGTCCTTGGCGGCGGCGGGGATATTGGTCCCCGGCCCGAAGATCGCCTTGACCCCGGCCTTCTTGAGGAACTCGTAATCCTGCTGCGGGATCACGCCGCCGCAGATCACCAGGATATCGTCGGCGCCCGGCGCCTTCAGCGCCTCGATCAGCTTCGGCGCGAGCGTCTTGTGCCCCGCCGCCTGCGACTGGAGATGCCGACGACATGGACGTCGTTGTCGACCGCATCCTGCGCCGCCTCTTCGGGGGTCTGGAACAACGGCCCCACATCGACGTCGAAGCCGATATCGGCAAAGGCGGTGGCGATGACCTTGGCGCCCCGGTCGTGGCCGTCCTGCCCCATCTTGACGACCAGCATCCGCGGCCGGCGGCCTTCTTCCTCGGCAAACGTCTCCACGTCCTTCTGGATCGCGGCAAAGCCCTCGTCGCCCTCATAGGCCGCGCCGTAGACCCCAGCGAGGGTCTTCACCTCGGCCCGGTGACGGCCGAACACCTTTTCCATCGCCATGCTGATCTCTCCTACGGTCGCCCGTGCCCGCGCGGCCTCGACCGCCGCTTCCAGAAGGTTGCCGCCCATCGCGCGCCGCGCGTTCGAGCGCGGCAAGCGCCGCCGTCGCAGTCGGCCGCGTCGCGCGTGCGCGCGGATCTTTTCCAGCCGCGCGACCTGGCCTCGCGCACCTTCACGTTGTCGACGTCGCGGATGTCGATGTGATCCTCGGAAGTCGGGCGGTACTTGTTGACGCCGACGATGACCTCGTCGCCCCGGTCGATCATCGCCTGCCGCCGCGCCGCGACTTCCTCGATGCGGAGCTTCGGCATGCCCGAGGCCACCGCCTTGGTCATGCCGCCCAGTCGCGTCGACTTCCTCGATCAGCGCCCAGGCTTTGTCGGCCAGTTCGGCGGTCAGGCTTTCGACGTAGTAGGAGCCGGCGAGCGGATCGACGACATGGGTGATCCCGGTTTCCTCCTGCAAGATCAACTGGGTATTCCGTGCAATCCGCGCGGAGAATTCGGTCGGCAGCGCGATCGCTTCGTCGAGCGCGTTGGTGTGGAGCGACTGCGTCCCGCCCAAGACCGCCGCCATCGCCTCATAGGCGGTGCGGACGACGTTGTTGTAGGGGTCCTGCTCCTGCAAGCTCACGCCCGATGTCTGGCAATGGGTCCGCAGCATCAGGCTCCCCGGTTTCTTCGCGCCGAATTCGGACATGATCCGGTGCCAGAGCATCCGCGCCGCCCGCAGCTTCGCGGCCTCCATGAAGAAGTTCATGCCGATGGCGAAGAAGAAGCTGAGCCGCCCGGCGAAGGCGTCGACATCCATGCCCCGCGCGATGGCGGTGCGGACATATTCGCGCCCGTCGGCAAGGGTGAAGGCCAAGCTCCTGCACCAGGTTCGCGCCCGCCTCCTGCATGTGGTAGCCGGAGATCGAGATCGAGTTGAACTTCGGCATCTCGGTCGAGGTGTACTCGATGATGTCCGCGACGATCCGCATCGAGGGTTCGGGCGGGTAGACATAGGTGTTGCGCACCATGAACTCCTTCAGGATGTCGTTCTGGATCGTGCCCGACAGCTGCGGCGCGGTCCACGCCCTGCTCCTCGCCCGCGACGATGAAACTGGCGAGGATCGGGATCACCGCGCCGTTCATCGTCATCGAGACCGAGATCTTCTCGAGCGGGATGCCGTCGAAGAGGATCTTCATGTCCTCGACGCTGTCGATGGCGACGCCCGCCTTGCCGACATCGCCGACGACGCGCGGATGGTCGCTGTCATAGCCGCGGTGGGTGGCGAGGTCGAAGGCGACGGAGACGCCCTGCTGACCCGCCTCGAGGTTCTTGCGATAGAAGGCGTTGCTCTCCTCGGCCGTCGAGAACCCCGCATATTGCCGGATCGTCCAGGGCCGGCCGGCATACATCGTCGCGCGCGGGCCGCGGGTGAAGGGCGCGAGGCCCGGAAGCGACCCCATATGCGCAAGGCCCGCCGTATCCGCCTCGGTGTAAAGCGGCTTGACCGCGATCCCTTCCAGCGTCTGCCAGGTCAGGTCCTCGGGCGTCTTGCCCTTCATTTCCCTTGTGGCGAGGGCCTGCCACGCTGCCAGCTTGTCCGTCATTGCCCGTCCTTTCCTCTGCAAACCACCCTCGGGCAGCTTCTGTCCTTTGGTCCGGCCTCCGTTCCGCCTATATCTGAGGGGAAGGAGATCCGATGAAACCGATCCTACTGGCCGTCGCCCTGATTTTTGTCACGCCCGCCGTGGCCGCGGAAGACCCCGGCTTTGCGCCGCTGGATGCCGCCAGCGTCAAGCTGTCGGATCTGCTCTGGCAAAAGCGACCGGTCGTCGTCTTTGCCGACACGCCCGCCGATCCGGCCTTCGCCGAACAGATGCGGCTTCTGGAAAGCCGCTGGCCTGAGCTTGCCGAACGCGATGTGATCGTCATCACCGACACCGACCCGCAAGCCGAGAGCGACGTCCGCCAGAAGCTCCGCCCAAGAGGTTTCGGGCTGGTGCTCATCGCCAAGGATGGCACGGTGGCGCTTCGCAAGCCTTTCCCGTGGGACGCGCGCGAACTCGGCCGCGCCATCGACAAGATGCCGATGCGGCGCGAGGAGTTGCGTGCCAAGAATCTGGGGAACTGACGCGTCATTCGAACTCCAGGATGATCTCGTCGACCTTGAGGCTCGCTCCCGCCGAGGCGGAGACCTTCTTGACCACACCCTTCCTCTCGGCGCGCAGGATGTTTTCCATCTTCATCGCCTCGACCGTGGCAAGGGCCTGGCCTTCCTGAACCTCCTGCCCTTCCTCGACGTTGATCTTCACGATGACGCCGGGCATCGGGCAAAGGAGATATTTCGATGTGTCGGGCGGTAGCTTTTCCGGCATGAGCTTCGCCAGTTCTGCCTGACGCGGGGTGCGGACATGGACTTTCATGTCGGCGCCGCGCGTCCGGATACGGAAGCCGGACGGGATCTTGCCGACCTTCAGCACCACCACCTCTCCGTCCACATCAAGCCGCGCCAACGGCTGCCCCGGCGTCCAGTCCGAGGTGACGCGGACCCGATGACCGTCATCGAAACTCACCGTGGCCCCCGACTTGTCGGCGGCGATCTTCAACGAATAATCCTTGCCCTGAAGGCTGACCATCCAGTCGTCACCCACTTTGCGCTCGTGGTTGCCGAGCCGTCCGGTGATGCGTGTGCGCCGGATCTCCGCCACACGGTTCATCGCCGCCGCGGATGCGGCGACCGTGCGCAGGCGGTCTTCGGTCAGGGTCACGCCGTTGAACCCGTCGGGGAATTCCTCGGCGATGAAGGCGGTCGTGATCTCGCCGCTGGTAAAGCGCGGATGGTCCATCACCGCCGAACAGAACGGCAGGTTGTGTCCGATCCCCTCGACCTCGAAGGTATCCAGTGCCACGCGCATCCCTTCGATCGCCTCTCCCCTTGTCGGGGCCCAGGTGCAGAGCTTGGCGATCATCGGGTCGTAATACATGGAGATCTCGCCACCCTCATAGACGCCGGTGTCGTTCCTGACGACGCCGATCGCCGTCGCGGCCTCGACCGGCGGGCGGTAGCGGGTGAGGCGTCCAATCGACGGCAGGAAGTTGCGATAGGGGTCCTCGGCGTAAAGCCGGGATTCAATCGCCCAGCCCTTGATCTTCAGATCGGACTGCTTGAACGGCAGCTTTTCGCCATCCGCGATACGGATCATCTGTTCGACCAGATCGACCCCGGTGATCAGCTCCGTCACCGGATGTTCGACCTGCAAACGTGTATTCATTTCAAGGAAGTAGAAGTTGCGGCTGCCATCGACGATGAACTCCACCGTGCCAGCGGAAGTGTAACCCACGGCCCTCGCCAGCGCACAGGCCTGTTCGCCCATCGCCTTTCGCGTCTGCCTCGTCCAGGAAGGGTGACGGCGCCTCTTCGATGACCTTCTGGTTCCGCCGCTGGATCGAGCATTCACGCTCGTGCAGATAGACGCAGTTGCCGTGCTTGTCGGCGAGAACCTGAATCTCGATATGGCGCGGCTGGGTGACGAACTTCTCGATGAAGATGCGGTCGTCGCCGAACGAACTTGCCGCCTCGTTCTTCGAGGACTGGAAGCCGTCGCGCGCCTCCTCGTCGTTCCAGGCGATGCGCATACCCTTGCCACCACCGCCGGCAGAGGCCTTGATCATCACCGGATAGCCGACATCATTGGAGATCTTCACCGCCTCGTCGGCATCCGCGATCAGGCCCATATAGCCCGGCACGGTCGAGACACCGGCCTTCTGCGCCAACTTCTTCGAGGTGATCTTGTCGCCCATCGCCTCGATCGCTGGGCGAAGGTGGGCCGATGAAGACCACGCCCTCTTTCTCAAGAGCTTCGGCAAACTTCATGTTTTCGCTGAGGAACCCGTAGCCGGGATGAACCGCCTCCGCGCCGGTC